>NZ_JBVHTL010000016.1:0-1034 GCF_055565895.1 Streptomyces sp. NPDC028298 | reverse complement strand
GCGTACATGTAGTCGCGTTCTTCGTCGGTGACCATTTCGAGGGTGAGCTCGTCGTGGTTGCGCAGGAAGATGCCCCATTGGCAGTTGCCGGGGATGGCGGGGGTCTTGGCGAGGATTTCGGAGACGGGGTAGCGGGACTCGCGGCGGACGGCCATGAAGATGCGCGGCATGACGGGGAAGTGGAACGCCATGTGGCATTCGTCGCCGCCGGAGGGGAAGTCGCCGAAGTAGTCGACGACGTCCTCGGGCCACTGGTTCGCCTCGGCCAGCAGCACCGTGTCCGGATAGTGCGTGTCGATCTCCTTGCGCACCCGCTTGAGGAACTCGTGGGTCGCAGGAAGGTTTTCGCAGTTCGTTCCCTCGACCTGGTACAGATACGGCACCGCGTCCAGCCGGAACCCGTCGATCCCCAGGTCCAGCCAGAACCGCAGCGCGGAGATGATCTCCTCCTGGACGGCCGGGTTCTCGTAGTTGAGGTCGGGCTGGTGGGAGAAGAAGCGGTGCCAGTAGTACTGCTTGCGGACGGGGTCGAAGGTCCAGTTGGAGGCTTCGGTGTCGACGAAGATGATGCGGGCGTCCTGGTACTGCTTGTCGTCGTCGGCCCAGACGTAGTAGTCGCCGTAGGGTCCGTCGGGGTTGGCGCGGGACTCCTGGAACCACGGGTGCTGGTCGCTGGTGTGGTTCATGACGAAGTCGATGATGACGCGCATGCCGCGCTGGTGGGCGGCGTCGACGAACTCGACGAAGTCGGCGAGGTCGCCGAACTCGGGCAGCACCGCGGTGTAGTCGGAGACGTCGTAGCCGCCGTCGCGCAGCGGGGACTTGAAGAAGGGCGGCAGCCAGAGGCAGTCGACTCCGAGCCATTGCAGGTAGTCGAGTTTCGCGGTCAGGCCCTTGAGGTCGCCGACGCCGTCGCCGTTGCTGTCCTGGAACGAGCGGACCAGGACCTCGTAGAAGACGGCGCGTTTGAACCATTCGGGATCGCGGTCCTTGGCCGGGGTGTCCTCGAAGGTGTCAGGGACGGGCTCATTGAC
>NZ_JBVHTL010000015.1:0-3191 GCF_055565895.1 Streptomyces sp. NPDC028298 | reverse complement strand
GTGGGGGTTAAAAGCTCCGGCGGTGAAGGATGAGCCCGCGGCCTATCAGCTTGTTGGTGAGGTAGTGGCTCACCAAGGCGACGACGGGTAGCCGGCCTGAGAGGGCGACCGGCCACACTGGGACTGAGACACGGCCCAGACTCCTACGGGAGGCAGCAGTGGGGAATATTGCACAATGGGCGAAAGCCTGATGCAGCGACGCCGCGTGAGGGATGACGGCCTTCGGGTTGTAAACCTCTTTCAGCAGGGAAGAAGCGAAAGTGACGGTACCTGCAGAAGAAGCGCCGGCTAACTACGTGCCAGCAGCCGCGGTAATACGTAGGGCGCAAGCGTTGTCCGGAATTATTGGGCGTAAAGAGCTCGTAGGCGGCTTGTCACGTCGGGTGTGAAAGCCCGGGGCTTAACCCCGGGTCTGCATTCGATACGGGCTAGCTAGAGTGTGGTAGGGGAGATCGGAATTCCTGGTGTAGCGGTGAAATGCGCAGATATCAGGAGGAACACCGGTGGCGAAGGCGGATCTCTGGGCCATTACTGACGCTGAGGAGCGAAAGCGTGGGGAGCGAACAGGATTAGATACCCTGGTAGTCCACGCCGTAAACGGTGGGAACTAGGTGTTGGCGACATTCCACGTCGTCGGTGCCGCAGCTAACGCATTAAGTTCCCCGCCTGGGGAGTACGGCCGCAAGGCTAAAACTCAAAGGAATTGACGGGGGCCCGCACAAGCAGCGGAGCATGTGGCTTAATTCGACGCAACGCGAAGAACCTTACCAAGGCTTGACATACACCGGAAAGCATTAGAGATAGTGCCCCCCTTGTGGTCGGTGTACAGGTGGTGCATGGCTGTCGTCAGCTCGTGTCGTGAGATGTTGGGTTAAGTCCCGCAACGAGCGCAACCCTTGTTCTGTGTTGCCAGCATGCCCTTCGGGGTGATGGGGACTCACAGGAGACTGCCGGGGTCAACTCGGAGGAAGGTGGGGACGACGTCAAGTCATCATGCCCCTTATGTCTTGGGCTGCACACGTGCTACAATGGCAGGTACAAAGAGCTGCGAAGCCGTGAGGCGGAGCGAATCTCAAAAAGCCTGTCTCAGTTCGGATTGGGGTCTGCAACTCGACCCCATGAAGTCGGAGTTGCTAGTAATCGCAGATCAGCATTGCTGCGGTGAATACGTTCCCGGGCCTTGTACACACCGCCCGTCACGTCACGAAAGTCGGTAACACCCGAAGCCGGTGGCCCAACCCCTTGTGGGAGGGAGCTGTCGAAGGTGGGACTGGCGATTGGGACGAAGTCGTAACAAGGTAGCCGTACCGGAAGGTGCGGCTGGATCACCTCCTTTCTAAGGAGCATCTAGGCCGCCAAGCTTGCTTGGTGGTCCAGGGCCATTACGTCGGCAAACGTTCGACGGTGGTTGCTCATGGGTGGAACGTTGATTATTCGGCACTTTCAGTCATCTCGGGCTGCCAGTACTGCTCTTCGGAGCGTGGAAAGCTGATCACGAGTGGCGAGAGTGCCGGGCACGTTGTTGGGTGTCTGAGGGTACGGCCGATATGGCTGCCTTCAGTGCCGGCCCCAGTGCACTCGAACTCTGGTTCGGGGTGATGGGTGGTTGGTCGTTGTTTGAGAACTGCACAGTGGACGCGAGCATCTGTGGCCAAGTTTTTAAGGGCGCACGGTGGATGCCTTGGCACCAGGAACCGATGAAGGACGTGGGAGGCCACGATAGTCCCCGGGGAGCCGTCAACCAGGCTTTGATCCGGGGGTTTCCGAATGGGGAAACCCGGCAGTCGTCATGGGCTGTCACCCATACCTGAACACATAGGGTATGTGGAGGGAACGCGGGGAAGTGAAACATCTCAGTACCCGCAGGAAGAGAAAACAACCGTGATTCCGGGAGTAGTGGCGAGCGAAACCGGATGAGGCCAAACCTTGTATGTGTGAGACCCGGCAGGGGTTGCATGCAGGGGGTTGTGGGATCTCTCTTTCACAGTCTGCCGGCTGTGAGGCGAGTCAGAAACCGTTGATGTAGGCGAAGGACATGCGAAAGGTCCGGCGTAGAGGGTAAGACCCCCGTAGTCGAAACATCAACGGCTCGTTTGAGAGACACCCAAGTAGCACGGGGCCCGAGAAATCCCGTGTGAATCTGGCGGGACCACCCGCTAAGCCTAAATATTCCCTGGTGACCGATAGCGGATAGTACCGTGAGGGAATGGTGAAAAGTACCGCGGGAGCGGAGTGAAATAGTACCTGAAACCGTGTGCCTACAAGCCGTGGGAGCGTCGGGCAAGCACTTGTGCTTGCCTCGTGACTGCGTGCCTTTTGAAGAATGAGCCTGCGAGTTTGCGGTGCGTTGCGAGGTTAACCCGTGTGGGGAAGCCGTAGCGAAAGCGAGTCCGAATAGGGCGATTCAGTAGCGCGCTCAAGACCCGAAGCGGAGTGATCTAGCCATGGGCAGGTTGAAGCGGCTGTAAGAGGTCGTGGAGGACCGAACCCACCAGGGTTGAAAACCTGGGGGATGACCTGTGGTTAGGGGTGAAAGGCCAATCAAACTCCGTGATAGCTGGTTCTCCCCGAAATGCATTTAGGTGCAGCGTCGTGTGTTTCTTGCCGGAGGTAGAGCACTGGATAGGCGATGGGCCCTACCGGGTTACTGACCTTAGCCAAACTCCGAATGCCGGTAAGTGAGAGCGCGGCAGTGAGACTGTGGGGGATAAGCTCCATGGTCGAGAGGGAAACAGCCCAGAGCATCGACTAAGGCCCCTAAGCGTACGCTAAGTGGGAAAGGATGTGGAGTCGCAGAGACAACCAGGAGGTTGGCTTAGAAGCAGCCACCCTTGAAAGAGTGCGTAATAGCTCACTGGTCTAGTGATTCCGCGCCGACAATGTAGCGGGGCTCAAGCGTACCGCCGAAGTCGTGTCATTGCAGCAATAGGGCCAACGCCCGCTGTGATGGGTAGGGGAGCGTCGTGTGCCGGGTGAAGCCGCGCCGGAAGGCAGTGGTGGACGGTTCACGAGTGAGAATGCAGGCATGAGTAGCGATACACACGTGAGAAACGTGTGCGCCGATTGACTAAGGGTTCCTGGGTCAAGCTGATCTGCCCAGGGTAAGTCGGGACCTAAGGCGAGGCCGACAGGCGTAGTCGATGGATAACCGGTTGATATTCCGGTACCCGCTGTGAAGCGTCAAACATCGA
>NZ_JBVHTL010000014.1:0-5838 GCF_055565895.1 Streptomyces sp. NPDC028298 | reverse complement strand
AGGAACGGACGCTTCCTTTGTACTCACCCTCTCGGGCTTTCCTCCGGGCGCTTCCCTTCGGTCTTGCGTTTCCGACTCTATCAGACTCTTTCGGGCCTGACTCCCAGTCAGCGGGGCTTGCCTTCCCGGCCGTTGGGCCGTTCCGACGTCTCAAACTTTAGCGGATCTTCCCGGCAGTTCCTAATCGGGCCACCGGGCCCCAATCGAATTGAATTCGGGCACACCGAATTCACCCCGGCTGGGATCGAGCTGAAGATTTGAGTGCCGCATCAGCGGCGGAGGTGCCGTCGCGGAACCAGACCGGCTCCGTGACAACTCGAAGAACTTTACGCATCCGGCAGGGCAGTGTCAACACCCACCTGTCAAGATCTTTTGTCGGCTCCCCGGCCTGGCCCTCGTGAGCGACCGGAGGGACGAGTGTGGTCGTCGTCGATCGCCAGGATGGGGCTACCAGGACGGCTCCGACGCCGGGATCATCGCACCGGGCCGAGGCGCCCCGCCCACAAGACCTCACCTCAGCGGAACTCGTGGACCACCTGGATCTCGCCGACGATGTGGGCGTTGAAGTCGTCCAGCTCCTCGGCCGGGACCCAGAGCTCGAGGATCGTCCGCCCGCCGGCCTGCTGGACGGGATACCGGCCCAGGAACTCCGACTCGACCTCGAAGCGGGTGACGAAGCCGGCGCCGTCGTGCTTCACGTTCCAGTCCCGCGCGATCCTGACCGCGTAGTCCTCGTTGAGGACCGGGTAGAAGATCGGCTGCTCGGGCAGCCGGGGCGGCCAGGCACGCCAGTCCAGCTCCCGCACCAGATCCAGCTCCTTGGGGCCGGTGGGGCGCCACAGGGTCGTCGTTGCTCGCCGGCTGGTCATCCGCATCGCTCTCTGAACGTAGGCCGCCGGTACGGCGAGCCGGGAACCCGGACGATACCGGCCCCGCGAACTCGGCAGCTCCGCAGTTTCCGCAGCGCGCCCTGCCGACGGTCACCGTCATGGACGTCATCGGAGGCGTGGCCAAGGCCGAGCTGCTCGACGGCCAGGCGTCGGCCGTCGCCTGCCTTCCAGCTCGACCGGTCGACGGCTACCAGGACAGTCCCGAAGGCAGGAGTCCCTGCCCTCTACCGCCTATACAGGCCTACGGGCCTAGGAGAACAACTCGATCAGCCTCGACGTCGAACCCGAGCACCGGCTGGAGGCAATCCCCCTCCGGATCCATCACCACCGGCTTGCCCAACCGTCGCCCGAGCTCCCGAAGAAAGCCGCAGAACACATCCAGACGCTCCTGGCCCTGTAACTCCCGCAGGTCGACGTCGAAGTCGATTTCGTCGACGGCATGGAAGCGGAAGATCGCCAACACATCAGCGGACGGCCAGACTCTCAGGCCCGGGCACTCGGCATCGGCAGGGCGGGACAGCGCGACCTCCGCCCGGGGTACCGGAAGCACCGTCTCCCCCTCGGAGTACTGGCACTTCCAACGCCTCTCCGCGACAAGATCGAGCACCGCCTGCCAGTCCTCCACCGATGCGTTCGGAATGCGCACGTCCGGCAGCGACCCCGTCAAGGCCGGGTCGAAGAAGCAGCGCACGTCATCCCACAGCAGGTCGGCCACCGCACCATGCTGCCCCGCCTCTCAGGCCCACCGCACTCCTGTTTCCCTGGACCAAGGGCAGAGGAGCCCCGCCCTCTCGGGCGTGGGGTTCACGGCGAAGGCCCGCGGCGACCTCCGTATCTTGGCGCCATGGAAGGCGAAGAAGAACCGATGATCCGTGGGAATCACCGGGACGACGCGTCGGATCGTGCCCCGGGCCGACGAGCCTCCCCCAGAGACTGCTCGTGCTTCGACCAGACCCGACCCCGCCCGCGTGCTCGCGTCGGGTTCCACACCGAGCAGCAGGACACTTCGGCCCCGGGTTGGCGGCACCTGCTGGAGCTGGTCGACGAGGCCGTCGCCGACGGACGCGAGGAGTTCCGTCCCCTGGCCGAGCTGACCCCGGAAGAGCGCCGGCAGGTCATCACGCTGCCGGCCGGCATCGCCAGGCTGACCGCGGTCAAGCACCTCGTGCTCTACGGCAGCAACCTGGTCCGGATCCCACCCGCCATCGGAGGCATGACCAGCCTGGAGGAGTTCACCCCCTACACCTCCTACCGGCTGCACTGGTTCCCCTACGAGATCACCCGCTGCCGGAAGCTGACCCGCAGCACGGTGAGCACACGCGCCCTCTACGGCAACTACAAGGTGCGACCGCCCTTCCCGCGGCTTCGCCCCTCACCGGACTCTGCCGCGGAACGCGATCCGAGCAACCGGGACCCCTGGCGCTGGGGCACGCCCGACGCCCACAGGTGCAGCGTCTGCGACCGCGTGATCGAGCAGGACGGGCCGCACCAGGCGTGGATCTCGTTGCGCGTCGCCACTGACGTACTGCCCCTGCTGGTCAACGCCTGCTCACCGGCGTGTGTCGCCGCGCTGCCTGCCGGCGCCCAGGACTACATCCCCACACCGCACAGGGGCGGCCTGGTCGACCAGCCGGCGTCCGACTATGACTGAGTGGCGTCAGGGCAGGTGTCGGCGCGTCTCGGTCCAGGCGAGGAGCTGATCCCGTACCGGCCCGGGCTCCAGGTGGTCGACGAGTCCGTCGAGATGGGCTGTCAAGTTCTTGTGCCGCCGCAGCTCGCCCATCTGCTCCACCTCAAGGTCGCGCCAGTGGTCACCGAGAGCACGAGCCTCGGCCGGGGTAAGAGCCAACGCCGCGACGGTGTCCGACGCCAACGCCTCGGGGCTCCAGTCGTGATCCCCGTCATCGAGGCCGAGCTGGTCGATCACCCACGCCCGGAGCATGAAGTCGTGCTGCGCCGCTCGCGCGTGCTGCCAGGGACCGTCCCCACGCAGACGCCGGTTGACTTGCAAGGACAACTTGGCCCACTGCTTGCGGACTTCGCGGGTTTCGTCGGCGCCATAGGCATGCCCCTGCGCGACGACACGCACCGCCTCGAGTTCCCCTCCCTGGGCTCCCTCGGCGAACAACCGAAGCCGCTCGATCGTCCAGGTGCTGAGGCCGCTACTCAGGCTCTCGTGATCAGCACCGGCGTTCACAGGTCCTCGTTCCTGATGACAGTCATGCTCGACCGCCCCGTCGAGCACCACGTGGACACGACCGTCACCGAAGACACTCCCCATCGATCCCGCCCCGCCAGAGACCTCGCACATCGCACCCTGCCGCGCCACCCCTCCCACCGCAACGCCCCCTCCACCTTCGAGCGCACGACCGCCCCACTAAGAACTCCAATAAGAATGGCTCTTTGGGGTCGGCCGCCCGGCGTAGGGTGCTGTCGGCCAGCATGGGGCGATGGACTCTGAACAGCCGCTGCCTCGCGAGGTGAAGGTCATTGATTCGGCCTCGCTATTCAGGCTGGAGGAGCAGGCGGGTGACCTCGACCTGAGCCAGCGGTTGGACCCGTCGTGGGTGCGAGCGAATACAGCGCCCGACAGCACCCACTACCTGTGGCCGGCCCTGTGGCACAGCCTGTCCCATCGCCCGGAGGTTCCACGCCAGCTGCGCTGCGAGCTGTTGATCACTCTGCGCGCGGGAGACCGCGCGCTGAGCCTGCTGGATGTGCTTCCCTGCGACTTCGCCCCGCTGCCGAGGGTGATCTCACGCGAAGAGGGGATGCAGGTCCGCCAGCTCCTTGATCGAGCTCCTTCCGTCAGGGAATGGCTACTGCGGGAGGGCGAGGGTTCCGGCCTGCTGTGACAGACGTCGCCAGCAGGGGAGCGCGCATCCCTTCGTGGATGTCATCGCGAATCTCCCAGCGGATCCGCAGGCGCGGAGCCAGCGCAGGTGGGCGAAAGTCCTCTCGACAACCCAGCGTTGAGTGCCGAGACCGGAGCCGTATTCGGTGCCACGTCGCGCGATCAGCCGCTTCACTCCCAGCGCGCGGACGAGGCGGCGGTACTTGTCGTGGTCGTAGCCGCGGTCACCGAGAACGGCGTCGGGGCGGCACCGAGGTCGGCCGCGTTTGCCCACCTTGTCGAGCTCCGGTTCGTCTAGTGATGCCGTCCGCGTCCGATGAACCGACCCATCAGGGCCCGCGACGTAGGACAGGCCGCCGCCGTTCGAGCCGATGACCACCTTCTGATCCGCGCCGGCATCGACAGCGCCGTGCTCCTGGAGCCGCAGAAGGACGTCACTTGCCGGGTCGAGGAAGTAGCCGTTGCCGACGTCCGCCCAGGTGACATCGCCGATGCTGTCGTAGAAAGTGACCGGGTCAGCCGGGATGACGCCGGCTTGGGCAAGCGCGCGAGCCGCGGTTTGATCGTCGCGGCCGGCCGGCCGGACCTCGTTGGTGCCGGGGGGGGAAGGCCGTGCCGACGCTCGAACTCGCCTGCCAGGGCCGCGAGGGGCCCGGAGACTCTGTCGGTCCATGAGACCAGCCAGGCGGGTGAAAGCGAACGGTCACTCATGAAGCCAGATCGTGGCACGCTCCACGGACATCCTGGAGTGACCGGCAGTCCTGCACTCCCATGTCAGCGTGATCCCCACACCGAACCGACCGAACGCTCAACTACCGCCCTGGAAAAGGCCGCCAGGACCGAGCCACCTCATTGCGGTAGCCGCTATAAAAGGCCGCTTCTCTGGGGCTCCTCGGGGCGAGCTGTACAGGAATACTGCAGTGGTGCTGTTGACGTGGATCGCCGAGGTGGCGGACGAGCCTCTGGTGCTGGAGCCGGCCGACCGGCGGGTGGAGTGGGAGACCAACACCTGGTCGCTGAGTGCGGCTGACGAGGACAGGAGTTCGTTGTCCGTCGCCCAGGTGGTGGCTGCCTTCGAGCGGACCGCTGCTGCCATCCGGGAACGCATTCGGGTTCTCGGCTTCTCTGGGGTGGCGACGTTCTACGTGTGGCACGACGAACAGGCGGGCCAGCTCCGGTGCTCGACCGGTTCCGTGCCCCCGGATGCGCTGCCGTTCGGCGGTAGCTACGCGCCCTCCGGCGACCTCGGTCCGGTCATCGAGGGATTTCTGGCCGACAGCGAGCCCGGCTTCATCGCATGGCCGGACCTGGACGACGCACAGAACCTCTCGGAGCAGATCGAGACCGGACCGGAGGACACGCCCTTCGCTGTCTGGGTCAGCAGTGTCGGAGTCTCCCGCTGACTCGTCCGGCACCAGCCGCTCACCAGTTCCGCCGTTCACGGTTCATGGACAGCTCCCGCCGTTCGAGAGCTGGCACGATGTGCGGCATGACCACGATCCGAAAGGTCCATGCCGCGTAGACGGCCAGGACGAGTCCGGGCCGGCCTTCCCCGCCACCGGACGACACGAACAGAGCAGTCCATCGACGGCTTGTCGTCGAGCGCGCTGTCAGAGGTCGTCCGCCTCGAACGCACTCGCAACTACCTGCAGCCAGGGGACATCAGCACAGCCGTGCGCCTCTGGAAGGACTATGTCCACCGCCCCGAGCACCTGCTGTGGCACGACTACCAGTGGGGCAACGTGCACTGGTACTGCTGCGGCAACCCCTTGCAAGCACGCGCTCTTCTCGACACCGTGATGCAGGCCGTGTCGCCTCGAAGCGCCCGCGAACTCCGCCAGCTCGTCGGCCGGCTCGACGCCATATGGGATCAACCGCCCCGCCGTACGAGCCCCCGTGAGGGATGAGGCGCCCGCAGCAAGCCGCCGGTGCCCTGCTTGCCGTTTCAGGTCAGCTCATGACGGCCGGCGATCTCGACATTTCGAGGCCGGGAAATTGGTCTTGAACGCAGAAAACCCCCGGACCGGTATCCCCGGTCCGGGGGTCTTCTCACAATTTGTTCGGCGGCGTCCTACTCTCCCACAGGGTCCCCCC
>NZ_JBVHTL010000013.1:0-86619 GCF_055565895.1 Streptomyces sp. NPDC028298 | reverse complement strand
CCCCCCCCCCCCCCCCCCCCCCCCCCCCCCCCCCCCCCCCCCCCCCCCCCCCCCCCCCCCCCCCCCCCCCCCCCCCCCCCCCCCCCCCCCCCCCGCTTCGTACACCTCGGCCGCCACGTCCTTCAGCTCCTCGGCGTCCCGGACCTCGCTCTGCAGGTCGAGGAAGATCTCGTCCAGGCCGATCTCGGCGTGGGCGACCAGGTCCGCCACGATCTGTCCGACGTCACCCTGGAAGGGCTGCCGGTCCTCGCCCGCGTACGGCTTGGGCGTGTAGCGGGGGTTGGTGCGCAGCACGGTCCGCAGCGGCCGGGTGCGCCCGCGCTCGGCGGCCAGGTCCCGCAACCGGCTCCACTGCGCGGCCAGTTGCTCGACGCCCATGCCGATCGGCATCCACCCGTCCGCGTCGTCGACGAGCCGGCGCCTGGCCTTGCCCGTGTTGGCGGCGAGCAGGATCGGGATCGGCCGGGCCGGCTTGGGGCCGACCACGGCCGAGGCGATCCGGGTGAGGGTGCCGTCGTACACCACGGGGTCGGGGCCCCACACCGCGCGGCACACCTCGATCACCTCGTCCAGGGCGTCGCCGCGCTCCTCGAAGGGACGCGCGGAGGCGGCCGCGTACTCGTCGAGGGACCAGCCCGTGCCGAGACCCGCCACCACCCGGCCGCCGCTGGCCGCGTCGAGGGTGGCGAGGGCCTTGGCGAGCTGGAAGGGGGTGTGCAGCGGCGCGACCAGGACGCTGGTGCCCAGCTCGACGCGCTCGGTGACCGCGGCCGCGAGGGCCAGGGTCACCAGGGGGTCGGCGACACCGCGGTAGGAGTCCGGCCAGGGCAGGCCCTCGACGCCGTACAGCCCCTGGGTCGGGGGGTCCGGGAACAGGGCCCGCTCGAAGACCCACAGGCTGTCGAACCCGATCGCCTCCGCGGCGCGTGCCACGCCGGGCACGTCCCGGCCGAGGTCGAAGTGCTTCATCTGCGGGAGGGTGAGGCCGAGTCGCGTCGTCATACGGGAGTACTCCTTCGCATCCGGGTGTGCCGGCAAGTCAACGTACAGTGAGCGTCCGGTTGTTCCGGCGCGGACCGGGTCGCGTGGCCGGATCAGTCCGGCAGGGGAGTGAGCAGCATCCGGCCGGCCAGGCCCACCGCCGCGTCGAGGCGGTCGCCGAACTCCTCGGCCAGGTCGGGCAGTCCGCGCAGCGCCCACAGGGCCCGCGCCGCGGCCCAGGTGGCCTCGCGGGCCCGCTCCAGACTCCAGGAGCCGAGCAGATGGGTGAGCGGATCGGCGATCTGGAGCACGTCCGGTCCGGGCATCAGCTCCTCGCGGATGCGTTCCTCCAGCGAGACGAGGAGATCGCCCACGCGCTCGAACTCGTCCTCCAGGTCGGCCGGTTCGCAGCCGAGCGCACGGCAGGCGTCGACGACGGCGAGCGCGAGATCGTGGCCGATGTGGGCGTTGATGCCGGCGAGCGCGAACTGGAGGGGCCGAACTCCCGGATGGCGGCGGAAGCGCAGCAGCGGCCGCCAGCAGGCGGGTGCCCGGCCCTCCTCGGCCACCGCCAGATAGCGCTCCGCGAACCGTACGTCCAGCGTCTCCGCGGCCTGCCGGTCGGGGAACACCCCGGCATCCAGCCGACGGTCGAACTCCTCGGTGACCCTGAGGTAGACACGGTTGAAGACCGCGAGACCGTCGCGCCCGGGAAGCGTCGCGTCCAGGACGCGCATACGGGCGACGACCGTGTCGACGGGGGTGGTGAACTGCGCCGGATGGGCCATGGGGGCAGCGTCCCAGTCCTGGGGCGCCCCGGGTGCCGCCGGGCCGACGACTTCCCCAGAACGGGGGAACGGCCGGGCGGCCCGGGGACTTCCGCGGCGGAGTCCGTCTAGGCGCCCGCGCGCTGATCCCCGGGATCGTCGTACGCCGACGTCCCCGCGTCGAGCAGCGGTTCGGACCGCAGGTGGGGCGGGGCCATCGCCCGCAGCGCGTGATAGCCGGTGATCACGACGATGGTGCCCAGCGCGATGCCGTTCAGCGAGAAGTTGTCCGTGAACTTCAGGGTGACGCCGCCGATGCCGATGATGATGCCCGCGGCGGCGGGGACCAGGTTCAGCGGATTGCGCAGGTCCACCCGGGCGTTGAGCCAGATCTGCGCGCCCAGCAGCCCGATCATGCCGTAGAGGATGACGGTGATGCCGCCGAGGACACCGCCCGGGATCGCCGCGACCACCGCGCCGAACTTGGGGCACAGTCCGAAGAGCAGGGCGAAACCGGCGGCGGCCCAGTAGGCGGCCGTGGAGTAGACCCGGGTGGCGGCCATGACGCCGATGTTCTCGGAGTACGTGGTGTTGGGCGGGCCGCCGACCGCGGTGGAGAGCATGGAGGCGGCGCCGTCCGCGGAGATCGCGGTGCCCAGTTCGTCGTCCAGCGGATCGCCGGTCATCTCGCCGACGGCCTTGACGTGCCCGGCGTTCTCCGCGACCAGCGCGATGACCACCGGCAGCGCGACGAGGATCGCGGACCACTGGAACGTCGGTCCGTGGAACGACGGCAGGCCGATCCAGTCGGCCCGCTCGACCCCGGAGAGGTCCAGACGCCAGTGGTCGGTGACCTTGCCGCTCGCGTCCGCCGCGTGGATCCGGCCGAAGATCCGGTCGAAGGTCCAGGAGATCGCGTAGCCGAAGACCAGGCCCAGGAAGATCGCGATGCGGGACCAGAATCCGCGCAGGCACACCACGGCCGCGCCGGTCACCAGCATGGTGAGCAGCGCGGTCCACTGGTCCTGCGGCCAGTACGTGGAGGCGGTCACCGGCGCCAGGTTGAACCCGATCAGCATGACGACCGCGCCGGTCACGATCGGCGGCATCGCCGCGTGGATGACCCTCGCCCCGAACCGCTGGACGGCCAGACCCACCAGGAACAGGGCGACGCCGACCACGAAGCAGGCGCCGGTCACCGTGGCGCTGGTGCCGCCCTGCGCGCGGATCACGGCGGCGACACCGACGAAGGAGAGCGAACAGCCCAGGTAGCTGGGCACCCGGCCGCGGGTGGAGAGCAGGAAGATGACCGTCGCGACGCCGGACATCATGATCGCGAGGTTGGGATCGAGCCCCATCAGGACGGGTGCCACGAAGGACGCCCCGAACATGGCCACCACGTGCTGGGCGCCGAGCCCGAAGGTCCGGGGCCAGGAGAGGCGTTCGTCGGGGCGGACGACCGCTCCCGGGGCGGGGGTCCGCCCGTCGCCGTGCAGTTTCCAGCGGACGCCTAGGTCCATGGTGCGGGTTCGCTTTCTCTGTACGTGAATGTGTCCGGACCATTGTCACGTCCAACCAGGCCCTCTACGCTCAACCGGTCCATCTCATGAACATCGTTCATATGTATGATCGGAGTGTTCTGTGAGCGCACGATCCGGACGGGGCCTGACGATCGCGGCGGCCCTGGTCACCCTCGCCCTCCTGGCCGCCCCCTCGGCGTCCGCCCGTACGACGTCCCCGCCCGCACCCGAGGTGCCGGCCCGCTCCGCGTCCGCGGCCGTCCCCGCGGCATCGGGCCGGGCCGGGTCCGAACCGCCGGAGACCGTGGTCCTCGACGGCGGCCGGCTGCTCCGCACCCGGGCCCGGCTGGCGAAGGGCGACCACCGACTCGCCCGGGCGCTGCGGGAGTTGACGGCCCGCGCCGACAACTGGCTGGACCAGGGCCCCTGGACGGTCGTCGACAAACCGAGACCCGCGCCCGGCGGCGACGTCCACGACTACCTCAGCCAGGCCCCCTACTGGTGGCCCTCGCAGACGCCCACCGCCGACAACCCCTGGGGGTGCCCCTACGTCCAGCGGGACGGGCAGCGCAATCCCGAGGTCGACACCGGCACCGACCGCCAGGACGTGGAGAAGGTGTTCGACTCGACGTACGACCTCGCGCTCGCCTGGTACTACACCGGCGAGAAGCGGTACGCCGTGAAGGCCGGCCAGGTCCTGCGCACCTGGTTCCTGGACCCGGCCACCCGGATGAACCCGAACCTGGACCACGGCCAGTTCATCCCCTGCAAGTACGACGGCCGTGCCATCGGCATCATCGACTTCTCGCAGTCCTACACGAGCGTCCTCGACGCGATCACCCTCCTGGACACCGGCGCCCCCGGCTGGTCCCGGCGCGACCGGGCCGCGATGCTCGCCTGGAACACCGGCTACCGCGACTGGCTGAAGGACGGTGCCTTCGGCAAGGAGGAGGGCGCGGCGCGCAACAACCACGGCACCTTCTACGACATGCAGCTCGCCGCCCTCGCCTGCGCGACCGGCGACAAGGACCTCGCCCGGCGCACCGTGCTCGCCGCGGGCCCCCTGCGCGTCGACCCGCAGATCGCCCCCGACGGCGGCCAGCCCCAGGAGCTCGCCCGGACCCGGAGCTGGCACTACTCGACCTTCGACCTGGTCGCGTACACCCGGCTCGCGGCCATCGGCCGCAAGGTCGGCGTGGACCTGTGGGCATACCGGGGGCAGGACGGGCAGAGCCTGACCAGGGCCGTCGACTACCTGCTGCCCGCCGCGACCGCCGCCGAGCCGTGGAACCATCCCGAGCTGGAGTTCCACCGCTTCGCGGCGAGCGATGTCGTGCACGCCGCGGCCGACGCGGGGGACCGGGCCGCCCGGGCCGCCGTGCCGCGGCTCGAAGCGCCGCCCGGCGGTGATCTGTGGGAGCTGCGGCCGGCCGCCGAGCAGCTCGACTCGATCGCGGGCTGATCCCGCCCGGACGGGGTTCCTGAGCGTTTGCTTAGGATGGGGGAGTCCATTCAGCCAGGCCCGCCCCGTGAGCGCGCCGCAGCACGCTCCAGGAGCCCCGCCCGTGACCGCCGAAGCACCCGTCGCCCCCGCCCTCCCGTACGGACGGCTTCTGCCCGTCACCGTCCACTTCGACGACCTCGACGCGCTCGGGCTGCTGCACAACGCCCGCTACCCGGTCATGGTCGAGCGCGCCTGGGCCGCGCTCTGGAACGAGCGCGGCTTCGGCTTCGACGGCGACTGGGAGGCGGCCGGGGACTCGTGCAACGCGGTCAAGGAACTGCGGATCAGCTACGAGGCCCCGGTCAGCCGGCCCGGCCCGTACGCCGTCCACCTCTGGCTGGACCGGCTCGGGAACACCGGCCTGACCTACGGCTTCCGGTTCTGCTCGCCCGACGGCGCGGTCACCTACGCGCACGGGACCCGGGTGCTCGTCCGGCTCGACGCCGGGACGCTGCGCCCGACGCCGTGGAGCGAGCGGTTCAGGGCCGTGGGCCGGGAACTGCTGCGCTCGGAGGGCTGACCTTCGGGCTGACGCGATCCCCGGCGCGCAGCACACCCGCCAGCGCGACCAGCCCGAGCGCCAGGATCGTCACCAGCACGAACGACACCATCAGGTTCGTCGCCTGCGCCACGGACCCGATCAGACTCGGCGCGATCAGCCCCGAGGTGTACGTGATGGTGGCGACGCCGGCGATGGCCTGGCTGGGGTTGGGGCCGCTGCGTCCGGCCGCCGCGAAGCAGAGCGGCACGACGACCGCGATCCCGAGGCCGAGCATCGCGAAGCCGCTCATCGCCAGCGCCGGATGCTCCGCGACGACGATCAGCGCACCGCCGGCCACGGCCAGCACGCCGCCCGCCCGCACGGTGCGCACGGCGCCGAAGCGGTTCACCACCGTGTCCCCGACCAGCCGTGCCACGGCCATGGTGAGCATGAAGCCGGTCGTGCAGGCCGCGGCGAGAGCGGCCGAGCTGTCCAGCCGGTCGCGCAGATAGACCGCCGACCAGTCCAGGCTCGCGCCCTCCGCGAAGACCGCGCAGAATCCGACCGCGCCGATGAGCAGCGCCGAGCGGGGCGGCAGCGCGAACCGCGGCGGCGGCTCCTCGTCCTCGGCGGGCTGGAGGTCGAGCACCCAGCGGCAGGCGGCCAGACCGAGGAGCGTGAGGGTCGCCGCGGCCAGGGCGTGGTGCAGGCGCGCGTCGGCGCCCAGATGCGCCGCGAGTGTGCCGGCCGCCGCGCCGATCAGCGCGCCGCCGCTCCACATGCCGTGCAGCCCGGACATGATCGACTTGTCGAGACGGTTCTCGACCTCGACCCCCAGCGCGTTCATGGCGACGTCCGCCATCCCCGCCGTGGCGCCGTACACGAACATGGCGAGGCACAGTGTCACCAGGTTCGGCGCCAGGGACGGCAGGACCAGGGCCAGCGTCCACAGGGCGATGAGCCCGCGCAGCGCCGTGCGGCTGCCGAAGTGATGGGTGATGCGGCCGGCCAGCGGCATCGAGCAGGACGCGCCGAGCGCGGTGAAGGCGAGGGCGAATCCGAGCTGGCCCGCGCTGACCGAGGCGTGGTCCTGGATCCACGGCACCCGGGTCGCGAAGGACCCGGTGACGGCTCCGTGCACGGCGAACACGGCCGCCACGGCGTACCGGGCGCGCCTGACCTCGCGTTGGTCGTGGACGACTTCACTCATGCTCGGGCCCCTCCCCAGGTGATGGTTCCACGGTGTGCCGCCGTAAACTATCAGGAACCCTGCCTGATAAATAGATGAGTGCTCGCCGCCCGGTCGTCCGGCGGCCCCGGCGATCTGGGAGGATTCCCGCCATGCCCGCATCCCCGAGCACCGCACGGGCCATCAACGACCGGCTCGCCCTGCGGCTGCTGCAGCAGGAAGGCCCTTTGACGGCCACGCGGTTGAAGCAGCTCACCGGACTGTCCCGGCCGACCGTCGCCGACCTCGTCGAACGCCTCACCGCCTCCGGCCTCGTCACCGTCGTCGGGGAATCGGGGGAGCAGCGGCGCGGCCCGAACGCGCGGGTCTACGGGATCGTCGCGGACCGCGCCCACCTGGCGGCGCTGGACGTCCGTACGGAGGGGGTCTCCGTCGTCGTCTCCGATCTGGTCGGCCGCGTCCTGGCCGAGGCGTCCGCGCCCATCGGGGAGGACACCGGGACCGGACCCGCGGTGGAGCGGGCGGTCGCGCTGGTCGAGCGGGTGGCGAAGGAGGCCGGCACCCCCGGGGCGCCGCGCCCGCGCGAACGCGACCGGGGGTGGGGCAGGCTGCACACCGTCGGCATCGGGGCACCCGGTCTGATCGATCCCGTCAGCGGTGAGCTCCGCAACTCCACCGGCCTGCCCGAGTGGCACCGGCGCCTGGTCGCGGCCCTCCAGGAACGGCTTCCCGAGGCCCGCGTCCTCGTCGAGAACGAGACCAACCTCGCGGCCATCGCCGAACAGCGGGACGGCGTCGCCCGCGACCGCGACACCTTCGTGCTGCTGTGGCTCGGACACGGCACCGGCGCCGCCGTCGTCCTCGACGGCGCCCTGCGCCGCGGCGCCTCCGGGGGGACCGGGGAGATCGGCTTCCTGCCCGTGCCGGGCACCACGAGCCTGCCCTCGGCCACCGACTGCGGGGGCGGCTTCCACTCGCTGGTCGGGTCCGCGGCGATCGCGGAGCTGGCGGCGGAGTACGGCCTGACGGCGCGGCCCGAGGGCCACGAACCGCATGCCGCCGCGCTGGTGCGGGAGGCCCTGGCGGCGCCCGGCTCCGCGGCGGCCGTCGGCTTCCTCGGCGTCCTCGCCGACCGCCTCGCCATCGGGGCGGCCTCCGTCAGCGCCGTACTCGACCCCGGATGTGTCGTCCTGGGCGGCGAGGTGGGCCGGGCGGGCGGCGAAGGGCTCGCGGCGCGGGTCGCGCGGCGGCTCGCCGGTATGTCGCCGCTCCCCACCGAGGTGCGCGCGAGCACGCTGGGCGGCGGCGCGGTGCTGCGCGGCGCCCTGCTGACCGCGCGCGACGGCGCCCAGGACGAACTGTTCGCACCGCCGTCGTCCCGGTAGGCGCGGTCGCTCCGCCGTCGTGGTCCCCGTGGGCAACGGTCCTGCTGCTGCGGTCCCGGCATGCCGGGCATGCCCGGCATGGGTCCGGCTGGAGACCCGGCGGCGGGGCAAGGGCCTTCGTCACCGCCGCCGGGTCGATCGTGGGGGGACCGGCAATGAATGATCACGCAGTCTTGATCGAGGACATTAAGAGGACTAGACCAGAGCGTCAATAGGTATGGACCAGTTGCGCGAACCCGGGTCGTGCCGCAAGGCCGCCCGGGGCCAAGGGGGTTGGCCGCGCGACCGCTCCGCGGAAGTCCATGCCGACCGGCTGTGAGCCACCCCACAGGCATGCGGCCGTATGGCCGACGATCGGGCGTGGCACACTGGCCATGTACCAGAAGCAGCGCACTCCGGGGTCGGTGTAATTCCGAACCGGCGGTTACAGTCCGCGACCCGGTCGCTTCCAGCGGCCGGTTGACCAGGTGAAATTCCTGGACCGACGGTTAAAGTCCGGATGGGAGGCAGTGCGCGGCGGGCGGGCATTTCGTGCGCGCTGCCGTTTGTTGCTGCTCGTCCTGCGGGACGGGTGTCCTTTCGGCGTCGCTCCCGGTGTGCCGCTGTCCGCTCATTCTGTCGTCATCGACAGCCCCGGAGTCCGTGCCCCATGAGGCAGGAGGACCCGGGAAGTGTTCACCGGAATCGTCGAAGAGCTGGGTGAGGTCACCGCCGTCGAGATGCTCGACGACGCCTCGCGTTTCCGGCTGCGTGGCCCCGTCGTCACGCAGGGCGCGCAGCACGGCGACTCCATCGCCGTCAACGGAGTCTGTCTCACCGTGGTCGAGCACGAGGGCGACGAGTTCACCGCCGACGTCATGGCCGAGACCCTGAACCGCTCCAGCCTCGGGGCCCTCACCGTCGGCTCCCGCGTCAACCTGGAACGGCCGATGGCCGTGGGCGACCGCCTCGGCGGCCACATCGTGCAGGGACACGTCGACGGCACCGGCTCGGTCATCGAGCGCA
Source organism: Streptomyces sp. NPDC028298 (assembly GCF_055565895.1). Taxonomy (NCBI): domain Bacteria; kingdom Bacillati; phylum Actinomycetota; class Actinomycetes; order Kitasatosporales; family Streptomycetaceae; genus Streptomyces; species Streptomyces sp. NPDC028298. The sequence goes on along the minus strand of NZ_JBVHTL010000013.1, from coordinate 77,787 downwards.
AGCCGTCCGAGAACTGGGAGATCGTCAAGATCTCGCTGCCCGCCGACCTTTCGCGCTATGTCGTCGAGAAGGGCTCCATCACCGTCGACGGCATCAGCCTGACCGTGGTCGACGCGGGCCCCGACTTCTTCACCGTCAGCCTCATCCCCACCACCCTCGACCTGACCACCCTGGGCCACAAGCAGCCCGGCGACCCGGTCAACCTCGAGGTCGACGTCATCGCCAAGTACGTCGAGCGTCTGCTCGGCCCGCGCGGCGCGCAGTCCGGCGGTCTGCCCGGTGGCGAGGGGGCCGGCCGGTGAACTGGCTCAACTCCGAGGCGTTCGTCCTGCTCGACCAGCACATCCTCTGGTCGGACATGATCGGCAACGTGATCGGCCTGATCGCCCTCGCGCTCGGCTGGCGCCGGTCCGTGTGGAGCTGGCCCGTCCAGCTCCTGTCCGGACTGGTCCTCTTCGCCGCCTTCTACGGCCACCTCACCGGCAGCGCCGGCAAGCAGGTCGTGGTCATCGCCGTCGCCCTGTGGGGCTGGTGGCAGTGGAACCGCGGCGAGGGCAAGGACGGCCGCGTCTCCGTGCGGTTCGCCACCTGGCGCGAACGCGCGTACATGGCGGGCGCCGCGGCCGTCGGCACCCTCGCCGTCAGCGGCCTGTTCCACGCGTACCCGACGCTGTCCTGGGACCCCTGGCCCGACGCCTACATCTTCGTCGGCACGATCGTCGCCATGTACGCGCAGGCCCGCGGCATGGTCGAGTTCTGGTTCGCCTGGCTGCTCGTCGACGTGGTGGGCGTCCCGCTCAACTTCGCCAACGGCTACGCCTTCTCCGGTTTCGTCTACGTCCTGTACGGCGCGCTCGTCCTGTGGGGCATGCGCGACTGGTGGCTGCGCTCCCGTGAGGCCGGGCAGCCCGTCATGGAAGGAGCCCCGGCATGACAACGGCGCCGGTTTGGTACAGCACCGGGCACGATCAGGATGCCTCGGACTTCGCGCTCGACCCCGTCGAGCAGGCCATCGCCGACATCGCGGCCGGCCGCCCCATCGTGGTCGTCGACGACGAGGACCGCGAGAACGAGGGCGACCTCGTCGTCGCCGCCGAGATGGCGACCCCCGAGATCGTCGCCTTCATGATGAGCGAGTGCCGCGGACTGATCTGCGCGCCCATGGAGGGCGACGAACTCGACCGGCTGCGGCTGCCGCAGATGGTCGACGACAACACCGAGTCGATGAAGACCGCGTTCACCGTGTCGGTGGACGCCTCCGCCGCCCACGGGGTCACCACCGGCATCTCGGCGGCCGACCGCGCCGCCACCCTGCGGCTCCTCGCGGACGGTGTCTCGGAAGCCGACGACTTCGTACGCCCGGGCCACATCTTCCCGCTGCGCGCCCGGCCCGGAGGCGTGCTGGCCCGCAACGGCCACACCGAGGCCGCCGTCGACCTCGCCCGGCTGGCGGGACTGCGTCCGGCCGGGGCGATCGTCGAGATCGCCGGCGAGGACGGCCGGATGCTCCGGCTGCCCGAGCTCATCCCCTTCGCCCGCAAGCACGGGCTGACGATCATCTCCATCGAGGACCTGATCGCCTACCGTCGCACCGCGGAACGCGCGCTTGCGGCCGAGACGGCCGCGGCCCCCGCCGCGCCCACCGTCCGGCGCGAGGCCGAGGTCCGGCTCCCCACCGCCTTCGGCGAGTTCACCGCGTACGGCTACCGCTCCACCGCCGACGGCGTCGAGCACGTCGCCCTCGTGCACGGTGAGATCGGCGACGGCGAGGACGTCCTGGTCCGCGTCCACTCCGAGTGCCTGACCGGCGACGTCTTCCACTCGCACCGCTGCGACTGCGGACCCCAGCTCCAGACGTCCATGGAGCGTATCCAGGCCGAGGGCCGGGGCATCGTGGTCTACCTCCGCGGCCACGAGGGGCGCGGTATCGGCCTGCTCTCCAAGCTCCGCGCGTACGAGCTCCAGGAGCGCGGCCGGGACACCCTGGACGCCAACCTGGAACTCGGCCTGCCCGCCGACGCCCGGGACTACGGCGCGAGCGCGCGGATCCTGGAGGACCTCGGCGTCCGCAGCCTGCGTCTGATGACCAACAACCCCGACAAGACCGACGCGCTCGTCCGCTACGGACTGCGTGTCACCGGCAGGGAGCCCATGCCCGTCCAGGCGGGCGAGCACAACCTCGGCTATCTGCTGACCAAGCGGGACCGGATGGGGCACGACCTGCCCTGGCTCGACGCGACCACCGTGTCGGCCTGCGGGAGCCAGTGACCCGTACGACCGGCACCACGGCACGACACAGCACCAACCATCGGCAACACGGCACTATCGGCAACACGGCACAGCGGGACTGAAGGAGAGACGTGAGCGGCAAGGGTGCACCTGAACTGTCCGTACGCAACTGCGGCGACCTGCGGGTCGCGGTCATCGCGGCACAGTGGCACGACAAGGTGATGGACGGTCTCGTGGACGGCGCGCTGCGCGCCCTGCGCGAGCTGGGAATCGACGAGCCGACCCTGTTGCGGGTCCCCGGCAGCTTCGAACTGCCGGTCGCCGCCAAGGTCCTGGCGGGCCGCGGCTACGACGCGATCGTCGCGCTCGGCGTCGTCATCCGCGGCGGAACCCCCCACTTCGAGTACGTGTGCCAGGGGGTCACCCAGGGACTCACCCAGGTCTCCATCGACACCGGTGTCCCCATCGGCTTCGGAGTGCTCACCTGTGACACCGAGGAGCAGGCCCTGGACCGCGCGGGCATCGAGGGCTCCAACGAGGACAAGGGCCACGAGGCGGTGACGGCCGCCGTGGCGACCGCGGCCACCCTCCGCTCAGTATCCGAACCCTGGCACTGAGGCGGGGCCCCGAGCGCGTAGGGTGAGGACCACCATGTCCAAGAAGACGTTCGAGGAGCTCTTCACCGAGCTCCAGCACAAGGCCACCACGGGCGATCCCGCCACCTCGCGCACCGCCGAGCTCGTCGGCAAGGGCGTTCATGCCATCGGCAAGAAGGTCGTCGAAGAGGCCGCAGAGGTCTGGATGGCCGCCGAGTACGAGGGCAAGGACGCCGCCGCCGAGGAGATCTCGCAGCTCCTCTACCACGTCCAGGTGATGATGGTCGCGCGCGGGATCTCCCTCGACGACGTGTACGCGCATCTGTAGGGGCTCTCTCCACAGCCCCACGGCACGGCACGTCCGCCCGTCCCACCCACCCCGAACACCATCGAGCAAAGGAAGCCGACCTCATGCTGCGCATCGCCGTCCCCAACAAGGGTTCCCTCTCAGGACCTGCGGCGGACATGCTGCATGAGGCCGGCTACCAGCAGCGCCGGGAGTCCAAGGAACTGCGGATCGTCGACCCGAACAACGAGGTCGAGTTCTTCTACCTCCGCCCCCGGGACATCGCGATCTACGTCTCCTCCGGCCGGCTCGACATCGGCATCACCGGCCGGGACCTGCTGGTCGACTCCGGAGCGAACGCCGAGGAGATCCTCCCGCTCGGCTTCGCCCGCTCCACCTTCCGCTTCGCCGCCAAGCCGGGCACCGCGAACGGCATCGCGGACCTGAAGGGCCGCACGGTCGCCACCTCCTACGAGGGCATCGTCGCCGGACACCTCGCCGACCACGGCATCGACGCCTCCGTCGTGCACCTCGACGGAGCCGTCGAGACCGCCATCGAACTCGGTGTCGCCGAGGTCATCGCGGACGTCGTCGAGACGGGCACCTCGCTGCGCAACGCCGGCCTGGAGATCTTCGGCGAGCCGATCATGAAGTCGGAGGCCGTGGTCATCCGCCGGGTCGGAGCCGGCCCCACCGAGGACGCCGAGCCCAAGGTGCAGCAGTTCCTGCGCCGCCTCCAGGGCGTGCTGGTCGCGCGGACCTACGTGATGATGGACTACGACTGCCGCGCCGAGCACCTGGAGAAGGCCGTCGCGCTCACTCCCGGCCTGGAGTCGCCGACCATCTCGCCGCTGCACAACGAGGGCTGGGTCGCCGTCCGCGCCATGGTCCCCTCCAAGGAGGCCCAGCGGATCATGGACGACCTGTACGAGCTCGGCGCGCGGGCCATCCTGACCACGGCCATCCACGCCTGCCGGCTCTGACAGGATCAACGGACATGTCGGACCTTCCCACCCTTCCCATAACCTTCCGCCCCTCCCGTACCCGGGCGGTGCTGCTCACCGCGGGCGCCTCGATCCTTGTGGTCATCACCACGGTCGCCATGCTTCTGGAGCAACTCGGCCCGGGGGAGCGGCTCAGCTTCATCTTCACCGCGGCACTGCTCTTCGGAGTGCTCCTGCTGCTGTCGCGGCCCAAGGTCGTCGCCGACGAGAACGGCGTCACGGTCGTCAACATCGCGAGCCGCCGGCACCTGGACTGGGCGGAGATCGTGCAGGTCAACCTGCGTACGGGCGACCCCTGGGTGTTCCTCGACCTCACCGACGGCACCAGCCTCCCGGCGCTCGGCATCCAGCCGGGCATCGCCAGGCAGCGCGCCATCGAGGACGCCCGCGCCCTGCGCGCGCTCGTCTCGGCCCGCGGAATCCAGGAGCCCGACGGCCACCGCGGCGAACATCGGGGCTGACTCTCGGCCCTCCACCCTGCCCTGAGAGCCCATGTCTTGATTAATCTGTCGGCGGAGGCGTTTTTCATCGCGCCTCCGCCTCCGATGTGCTCCCGCCCTCAGAGGCCCCCTGCTACCCGAGGAGTGACTCCCTCCAGCGATGGACGGATCGTCCTGTAGTACCTGCGCCGCCCCCTTCCGACATAGCGAGGCGGCGGCATGACCATCCCCCTGTTGCTCCTTGGCGCGGCATTCCTGCTGATTCTCGCCAACGGCTTCTTCGTGGCCGCGGAGTTCGGACTCGTCACCGTCGAGCGCCCCGAGGCCGAGAAGGCCGCTGCCGAAGGCGACGAACGCGCCGGCACGGTCGTCGAGTCGCTCAAGGAGCTGTCCTTCCAGCTCTCCGGCACCCAGCTCGGCATCACCATCACCTCGCTGGTCGTCGGCATGCTCGCCGAACCGGCCCTGGCCCAGCTCCTGGACGGCCCGTTCGAGGCCCTCGGACTGCCCGAGGGCGCGGTGCCCGGCTTCGCCGTGGTGACCGGCATGCTGCTGGCCTCGGCCGTGCAGATGGTCGTCGGTGAACTCGTGCCCAAGAACTGGGCGGTCTCCAAGCCGCTCCAGGTGGCCCGCTTCGTCGCCGGCCCGCAGCACGTCTTCTCCCGCCTCTTCCGGCCGGTCATCGCGGCGCTGAACACGGTCGCCAACCGCCTCGTCCGTGCCCTGGGCGTGGAACCCGCCGAGGAGCTGGCCTCCGCCCGCACCCCCGGCGAACTGATCTCCCTGGCCCGTCACTCGGCCCGCGCCGGCGCCCTGGAGCAGGACACCGCGGACCTCTTCGTCCGCACGATGTCCCTGGCCGACCTCACCGCGCAGCACGTCATGACGCCGCGGGTGAAGGTCAGCGCCCTCCAGTCGTCGGCCACCGCCGAGGACGTGGTCAACCTCACCCGCGCCACCGGTCTGTCCCGCTTCCCCGTCTACCGGGAGCGCATCGACGAGATCGTCGGCATGGTCCATCTCAAGGACGCCCTCGCGATCCCCTCGCACGACCGGCTGCGGACCCCCGTCGGCCGGATCGCCCAGGCCCCGCTGCTCGTCCCGGAGACCCTGCCCGTGCAGCCCCTCCTGGAGCGGCTGCGCAGCGAACAGCCCATCGCCGTCGTCGTCGACGAGTACGGCGGCACGGCCGGCGTGGTGACCCTGGAGGACATCGTCGAGGAACTCGTCGGCGAGGTCCACGACGAGCACGACGACGTGCAGGGCGAACAGCCCGAGCTCGCGGCCGCTCCGCCCGAGGACGGCAGGCCCGCCTGGGACGCCGACGGAAGCTGCCGGGTCGACATCCTGCGGCGCATAGGCCTCGACGTGCCCGAGGGGCCGTACGAGACCGTCGCCGGCCTCGTCGCCGACCTGCTCGGCAGGATCCCGGCCCCCGGTGACAAGGCCGAGCTGCCGGGCTGGCGCCTGGTGGTGCGGCAGGTCGGGCACTACCGTGCCGAACGCGTCCGCCTCGTGCGGACCGCGCTCGCCCCGGAGGCCGTCCGATGAGCATGCTCCAACTGCTGTTCGCGGGCCTTCTGGTACTCGCCAACGGCTTCTTCGTCGGAGCCGAGTTCGCGCTCGTGTCCGTACGGCGCAGCCAGATCGAACCGCTGGGCACCGCCCGCTCCCGACAGGTCCTCTACGGCCTGGAGCGGCTGCCGCAGATGATGGCGGCGGCCCAGTTCGGCATCACCCTGTGCTCGCTGACCCTCGGCGCGGTCGCCGAGCCCACGGTCGCCCATCTGCTGGAGCCGCTGTTCGCGGCGGTCCACCTGCCGGACGGGGTGATCCACCCCCTCGGGTACGTGATCGCGCTGGCCCTGGTCGTCTTCTTCCACCTCGTCATCGGCGAGATGGTGCCGAAGAACCTGGCGATGGCCGCGCCCGAGAAGACGGCCCTGTGGCTCAGCCCCGGACTCGTCGCCTTCGCCCGGGTGTGCCGCCCGGTCACGGTGGGCCTCGGCGCCTGCGCCCAGGTCATCCTCAAGCTGTTCCGGGTCGAGCCCAAGGACGAGGTCGAGGCGGTCTTCACCAGCGAGCAGCTCAACCGGCTGGTCGAGGACTCCGGACAGGCGGGACTGCTCGAACCCGAGGAGCAGGAGCGTCTGGAGGACGCCCTGGAACTCGGCTCCCGCCCCGTCACCGACGTCCTGCTGGACGGCGCCTCGCTGGTCACCGTCGATCCCTCGGTCACCCCGGGCCAGGTCGTCGCGCTCACCGCGCGCACCGGCTACTCCCGCTTCCCGGTGGTCGCGGAGAACGGCGCCTTCATGGGCTGCTACCTCCATGTGAAGGACGTCCTCGACCTGGAGGAGTCCGAGCGCGCGGTCCCGCAGCAGATGTGGCGGCCGATGACGACCCTGCGCTGCGAACTCCCCCTGGACGACGCCCTCACCGTGATGCGCCGTGCCGCGACGCATCTGGCCCAGGTCGCCGACGCCTCGGGGAAGGTCCTCGGCCTCGTGGCCCTGGAGGACGTCCTGGAGCTGCTGGTCGGCGAGGTACGGGACCCGGCGCACCGCGATGTCACGCCGGTCCGGGTCGCCGAGCCGCGCGTCGGCCGGGCCGAGGAGGCGCTGGCGAGCTGACCGTGAGCGTGGGCCCCGGTTCCCGGCGCCGTGCGACCCGTGACGGTCGTACGGCCCCCGCGGGACCGGGGCCCTCTCACATCGCCGAGGGATCCTGGGGGCCCCGGCCCGACAGGACCTCCCCGTAGGCCTGCATGAGGTCGGGCAGCCGCAGGGTCGACAGGTCGTCGCGCGAGGGTGTGCCGGGGTATCCCGACAGCCGCAGATCGCGGTACGCGCAGCTCTTCTCGTACAGGGTGCGCAGGAACCGCCCGTTGCCGAGCTCGTCGATCCAGCCCTGGTCGACGACGTGCCCGGCGATCGATCGCAGTTCGTCCAGCGCCTCCTCGTCCCAGATGTCACCGTTCTCGGCGGCCAGCACCTCGCCGATGGAGGTCAGTTCGAGCGGGCGGTAGGAGGGGAAGTCCACGCGGCTGGTGAAGCGCGAGGACAGGCCGGGGTTGGCGGCGAGCAGCCGGTCCATGCCCTCGGGGTAGCCGGCGAGGATGACGACCAGGTGGTCGCGGTTGTCCTCGGCCCGCTTCAGCAGCACCTGAAGGGCCTCGTCGCCGTACGCGTCGCCCTTGCCGTAGCCGGAGTTGGACAGGGAGTACGCCTCGTCCACGAACAGCACGCCGCCGATCGCCGAGTCGATCAGCTCGTTGGCCTTCACCGCGGTCTGGCCGAGGTACTCGCCGACCAGGTCGGCCCGCTGGGCCTCGACCAGATGGTCCCCGCCGAGCAGCCCGAGCGCGTAGAAGACCCGGCCGAGAATGCGCGCCACCGTGGTCTTGCCGGTGCCCGAGGGGCCGGAGAAGACGAAGTGCCGTTTCGGCGGCTGCACCGGCAGCCCCTGCCCGGTGCGCAGCCTCGCCATGTTCAACTGCGCCGACAACGCCTTGACCTGCCGCTTCACCGGCTCCAGGCCGACCATGCGCTCCAGCTCGGCGAGCGCCTCGTCGAGCAGGGCGGGGTCGGTCGGTCCCGCCGGCATCGGCTGCACCGGGATCACGGCCTTCTCCCGGAAGCCGTCCGGCTGGGGCGGCAGTCCGCCGGGCGGCGAAGGATCGGCGTCCGGGAGCCGCAGGTCGCGCCCCTCGGTGCCGAACAGCGCGTCCATGCCGTCCGGGCCCTCCAGCACGTCCTGCCCGATCCCGGCCAGCGTGATCGCCGCGAGGTCGGCGGCCGCGTCGTCGTACCCGTCCCCCTCGGCGATGGCGGCGAGCCGGGCCGAGGTGTCCATGAACGAGGGGTCGACCCGGTGCACCGCCCGGTACAGGGGCAGGGCCGCGGCGGACCGTCCGGTGCCCTCGTGGGCGCGGGCCAGCCAGTACCGCAGCTCCTTGCGCTGCGGCTGCTCGCTGCGACAGCGCATCAGCGCGGACGACAGCAGCGGCTCGGCCTGTCCGTACATCTCGAGCCGGACCCTCGCCATGCCGCCGAACAGTCCGGCCTCGATGCCCAGCATGGGATCGTTGATCAGCGGATCGGTGTGCCGCACCAACTGCTCCCAGTCCTTGACCAGATAGGCGCGGCACGCGTGCAGGAACCGCACCTGGTGGTCCGCGTCGACCGGCGGCAGTCCGGCCAACGCGCGGTCCAGTTCGGGGACATGGCGTCCGTCGAGCCAGTGCGAGGCGTGCGCGAGCAGCAGGTCGCGCGGGCTCTCCAGCACCGGCTGCACCCACCAGCCCAGCCAGTACCAGGAGTTGAGGGTGCGTCGGTGACGCGAACGCTGTTCGCCGAAGCGGTCGCGGTGCCGGAACATCCGCAGCAGCGCGGTCGTCGTGTCCACCCGTAGCGCGTGCAGTCCGAGCCAGCCGTCCGCCATACCGGGGTCCATCCGGACCGCGGCGCGGAACTCCTCCTCGGCCTGCGGGTAGGCGCCCATCGTGTAGGCGTCCACACCTCGCAGCCAGGCCAGGTCGGCCGGGGCCTCGGGGCCCTGCGTGCCGAAGTCCATCACGTCCCCCACAAACCGTGCCCCCGATGGTCGGGGAGTGCCTCGCGGATCAGGCCATCCCCTCGCCGCCGGGCCGGTGCCCGTCGGCAGCTCTGGTCGAACGACTGTGCCACGGACGGGAGTTGAAGCGGTGCGGCAGAGCAGCCGTCCGAAGGTCGCACCGAAAGGCATGGTACCTGCGGTCGACGGGCCTGCCGAAGGGTGCGGCACAGCCCGTTCCACGAGGTGGGAGCAGATGGGGCGCACTGCGAACGGTGACCCAGGGTGAGCGAATCACGCCGTGGGGCGTCCGGAAAGAGAGGGTGTGGGCAGAACGAAGCCCCCGATCACGGGGGAACAACCGGGGGCTTCGCGACTGCGGGCGGCGCCCGAAGGGCCGCTGCTTCAGAACGTAAGACCTGTACGGCCCCCTGGTCAAGCAGAGTTGGGGTACTCAGGCAACTTCTGCGGAGTGGGTCTTCACAACGTCAGCACGCTGCGGATGGTCCATCACGGTGCGTGATGAACTGGTCCGGTCCAGACGTCCCAGCAGGCCCCGGCAGCACCTCGTATCCCTCCGGACACTGCCGCACCACATGGTCCGCGAAGGGCCGTGTGGGGTCCTCGGCGAAGTGCAGACGCTCGGCGCGGACCCACCCGTCCCAGAAGGCGCTCTGCGCCTGTCCGTCCCGTCGCCGCCCCCGCGCCCAGGCCTCCTCGTGGGGCAACTCCATCCACAGGAGCCGCGCGAGCCACGGCCGCAGCGCCCGGCGCCCCGCGCCGACGCCTTCGAGGAGCACCACGGGCGCGGCCGGCAGTTCGCGCACGGGTCCGAACTCCCGGGCGGTCCAGTCGTAGGCGGCGTAGCGCGCCGTCTCGCCGCGCCCGAACGGCTCGATCACCCCGCTCAGCAGCCGCCCGGTCCAGTCGAACAGTTCCTCGTGGGTGGCGATGTCGTCGAGGTGGAGCACGGGCGCGCCGCCCAAGGCCGTCGCCAGTCCCGCGGTGAACGTGGTCTTGCCGGAGCCGGCGTGACCGTCCACGCCGATCAGGCGGACGGGCCCGCAGGAGGGCGGCAGCCGGCGCAGCCGCGAGGCGAGGTCGTGAATGGGGTTTCCCGGGGGTGAGGTGCGAGGACGGGGCGCGGTGTCGACGCGGCCCTGGGGAACATTCTATCGAGACGGCGTGCACAGCGGATCCACGGGTTCAGGATGGTGTCGCATTGAACTATTGATTGAACATTCCTCAAGAACTTCGGCGGCCGCCTCCGAAAAGTCCCGGCCGCATGGAACCGGCTATTTCGGATGGGGCGTTCCGGTACTCGGAGATGCTGAGTAGGGTTCCTGTTGCGGAACGCGAGCGTCGTACGTGGAAGACAGGGGAAGATGGCCGCGGGCTTATTCGAGGGGCAGTATGTGTGGCATCCGGCGGCCGACGACCGCAGACTCGCGAGTGTCTGCACGGACATCAGAGCCGGCCGCTATCTGAGTGCCCACGAAGCTCTGCGAGAGACCCGCTCCGACTACGGATTACGGGCGCATCGATCCCTGGTCGTCGCCTCCGAGGCCGCCGACTCCGATCTCGCCGAACGCTGGCTGGCGGAGGAGCAGACCCCCGAGGCCGCCCTGATGTGGGCCCGCGTGGCCGTCCTGCGGGCACTGCGCGCGGCCGACGCCAAGGACGACCGGGCCGAGGCCCTGGAACGCATAGCGCTGACGGCCTGCGACCGGGCCGCGCTGATGGACCGGGCGGATCCCACGCCCTGGGTCGCCCGGCTGTCCATGGCCCGGCTGCATGATCTGCGCGACCCCGCCCCGCAGGGGCTGCTGACGCAGCCTCCCGGCCCCTGGCGCCTGTTCTCGCACGTCCTGCGCCTCGACCCCTGGAACCGTGAGGGCCACCACCGGTTCCTGGCCTTCTTCTTCACGCGCTACGGCGGTTCCGTCAACGCCGCCTGGGACGTCGCCGCCTTCCTGAGCCAGCGCGCCCCCGCCTCCTCGCCGCTGCGGCTGCTGCCGCTGGTGGCCCTGGTGGAGAGCTACAACCCCACGCAACTGCTGGTCGACCGCACCTGGGAGCAGCCCCAGTGGCGTTCCACGGCGCTCGCGATCTACCAGAACTGGCTGCCGGAGGTGTCCGGATACCGCTTCACCCCGGTGCTCGACCTGGCGTATCTGGCGCACGCGCTGTTCATGGCGCAGCGCGAGTTCGAGGCGCGCGCCGTGCTCATGGCCATGGGGCCCTACGCCTGCCGTATGCCGTGGAGCGTGTTCGGTGAACCCGAGGAGCAGCTCTCCCGTGCCCGCCGCGCCTGCGGCCTGCCCGTGCCGGGGGCCGGCTGAGCGCCGGCCGCCCTCCCGATGTCCCGCACCACCCCCGAGAGAAAGGTCAGCCGTGTCAGAGCGAATATCGGTCCCGAGCCGGAGAGCGGGAGCGGGAGAGAGTTCCGTCGCCTTCGACGACGACGCGACGCTTCATGCGATGGGATATCCGAGAAAACTCACCCGTCGATTCCAGGCGTTCGACAATTTCGCCATCTCCTTCACCATCATCAACATTATTTCCGGTATTTTCTCGTCCTTCGGGTTCGGAATGAACGCCGGCGGCCCACGCATTCTCGTGTTCGGCTGGATCGGCGTCTCCGTGATGGTGCTCTTCATCGGCGCCGCGATGGCGGAGGTCGCCTCCGCCTATCCGACGAGCGGGGCGCTCTATTTCTCCGCCGGCAAGCTCGCCAAGCGGCACAAGGGCGCCTGGTCCTGGTACACCGGGTGGCTCAATTTCGTGGGTCAGGTCGGAGGCACGGCCGCCACCGGATACGCGGCCGCCACCTTCATCCAGGCCTTCGTCGCCCTGCAGTGGCACTCGTACGAGCCGACCGCCGAGCAGACGGTCCTGATCACGGCGCTGATCATCGTGCTCCAGGGTTTGGCCAATACCTACACCGTGCAGCTCGTCGCCCTGCTCAACCGGATCTCCGTGTGGTGGCTGCTGGTCGGGCTCGTCATGATCGTGAGCACGCTCGTCGTGATGCCCGACGACCACCAGTCGGCCTCGTTCGTCACGCATTTCGCGAACAACACCGGTTTCACGAACGGGATTTACGGGGGGATGCTCGGGCTGCTGGTCACGAGCTGGACCTTCACCGGCTTCGACGGCAGCTTCCACATGTCCGAGGAAACGGTGCGGGCCACGGTCAACGCACCGAAGGGGATCACCCGTTCGATCGGCTATTCGGCGATCACCGGGCTGATCCTGATGCTTGCCCTCGTGTACAGCATTCACGATTATGACCGGGTCGCCTCGTCCTCGGCGCCGCCCGTCCAGATTCTCATCGACGGACTTGGCATGGGCATGGCTAAGTTCATCCTGCTGGTCGTCATCGGGTCCATGCTCTTCTGCGGGCTGGCCAACCTCACGAGCAACACCCGGCAGATCTTCGCCTTCTCCCGGGACGGCGCCATGCCAGGCTCGCGCTGGTGGCACTCTGTCTCGCCGCGCACCCGTACGCCGGTCAAGGCCGTCTGGCTCGCCGTCGCCTGCTCGCTGGCCCTCGTCCTGCCCGGCTGGTGGTCGCACACGGCCTTCACGGCCATCGTCAGCGTCAACGTCGTGGGGCTCTTCCTCGCCTACGCCGTGCCGGTCTTCCTGCGGCTGCGGCTCGGCGACGAGTTCCAGCCCGGCCCCTGGAACCTGGGCCGCTGGAGCAAGCCCGTCGGCTGGGTGGCCGTGACCTGGATCCTCGCCAGCAGCGTGCTCTTCATGCTCCCCCAGGTCTCGCCGATCACCGGGGACAACTTCAACTACGCCTCGATCGCGCTCGCCGTGGTGCTGATCGTCGCGACGGTGTGGTGGTTCGCCACGGCGCGCCGCCGTTTCCAGGGCCCCGTCAGCTACGGCCGCCCCGACGAGGTCGCCGCCATGGACCTCGTCTGACCACCGGCCCCCTCGGCCCCGGCGCCCGCCGGGGCCGAGGGCGTGTCCGAGAACGTCGTGCCCTCCGCCCGCCGTGCAAGGGCGACGTTCACGGAGGTGTCCCCGGGCTTCCCAGGTCATGCCAGTGGTCCCGACCAATATTGGTGGGCGTGGCACGGGCCGAAGTGCTGGCAGAAGTCGCCCTCCGGCGTCCATAGTTGGCGCACAACAGAGCATTCTTTGTCACACGACAGAGCATTGGGCCCGCCCGTTCCGGACACCTGGGGGTTCTCCACCCATGAGCAGAGCCGAACAGCCGTCCCGCAGAATCGTCCTTGCCGCCGCGGTGGCCGCGGCGGCGGTGGGGGCCGCGGGGCCGCCGGCCGCCGCCGCACCGGGCCGCCGGACCAGGGCGCCCGGGGGACTCGTCGACAACCGTGCCTGGACCTCGTACAGCGACTGGCGTTCGGGCAGCGCGCGAGGCGCGCGCGCCGTGCCGGGCGTCCGCCCCGGGCTCGTGATCGGCGCCCCGGCCGGCACGACCGACTACACCGACCCGCACACCGGCAGGACCGCCACCTGGGAGTACGCGACCTGGACCTCCCCGGTCCACCGGCTCGCCGTCCCCGCCACGGAGGTCATCGCCTCCTGGAACGCGCACACCCCGGCCGGCACGTGGATCCAGGTCGAGCTGACCGGCACCTACTCCGACGGCACGGACACGCCCTGGTACGTGATGGGCCGCTGGGCCTCCGGTGACCAGGACATCAGGCGCACCTCCGTGGACGACCAGACCGACGGACGCAGCACGATCTGGACGGACACGTTCTCCATCGACGACGCCGCCTCCGGACTGCGCCTCGCCTCGTACCGGCTGCGCCTGACCCTCTACCGCACCCCGGGCTCCAAGACCACGCCGCTCGTGTGGCGGCTGGGCGCGATGGGCTCCGACGTCCCCGACCGCTTCACCGTCCCCGCCTCGGCCCCGGGCCTCGCCCAGGAGCTGAACGTTCCGCGGTACTCGCAGGAGATCCACGCCGGCCAGTACCCCGAGTACGACAACGGCGGCGAGGCCTGGTGCAGCCCCACCTCCTCGCAGATGATCATCGAGTACTGGGGGCGCAGGCCCACCGCCGAGCAGCTCGCCTGGGTCGACCCGGCCTACGCCGACCCTCAGGTGTGCCTCGCGGCCCGCTCGACGTACGACTACCAGTACGCCGGATGCGGCAACTGGCCCTTCAACGCCGCCTACGCCGCCACGTACAAGGACCTTCAGGGCGTGGTGACCAGGCTCGGCTCGCTCACCGACCTGGAGACGCTGATCGCGGCCGGCATCCCGGCCATAACGTCCCAGTCGTTCCTGAAGACCGAGCTGACGGGTGCGGGCTACGGCACCTCGGGCCACCTCATGACGGTCATAGGGTTCACCGCGGACGGCGACGTGATCGCCAACGACCCGGCCTCGCCCGGCGACGACGCGGTACGGCGGGTCTACAAGCGCTCCGAGTTCGAGACGATCTGGCTGCGGACCAAGCGCTACAACGCCTCCGGGAAGGTCGTCTCCGGCACCGGCGGGGTCTGTTACCTGTACTTCCCGGCGCATCCCTCGGCGCGCCAGCGCAAGGCGCTCGCGGCGGTGGGCATCCGCTGACGCGACCGGCGGCCCCCGCCGGCCGGGGGTCGCCGGGCCGGCCGGAGCGCCGTCCCCGCGGGGGCGGTTCCGGCCCGGCCGGGGCCGTGTGACCAGACGCACAGACGGTGGCATCCGGGCGGAATCCAGCGGGATCCGGTGCCTCCGCACCGCGGACGTGACCTGGGTCTCTACCGGTGACCGCGGCTCCGGTGGCAAGGTGGTCGGGTCGGTGGGGAGCCGACGGCAGGCGGGGGACGTCACCGCACCACTACGTCAGCGAGATGCCATGACCGCGAGTTCCGCCACCGCCCCTCGTCTCGGCACCCGTACCGGAGGCCCGAAGGACGACGGCCCGAAGATCCTCGAACACGTCGTGGGCTGGATCTTCGTCGTGGTCGTGGCGATGCTCGTGACGCAACTCGGCCTGATCTGAGACGGCGCCGCCGCCGGAGGCCCCGAGGCCCGCTCCCGTACCGGGCGGGCGGGACGCCGATCGCCCCCGGATGACGGTCGGCACGGTTCTGCCATACTGCGCATGTTCCGTCGGCAGTTGGAGACCAGGGCCGGAATTGAATAATAGTCAACAACGCGAGGTCGACCGCCCCCGGGCGCGGGGCACCGACCGCTCGCTGGCGCGCCGCGCCGAACTCATCGCCATCGGGCGGAAGTTGTTCGCCGACACGTCGTACGACGCCCTGTCGATGGACGACATCGCACGGCAGGCGCACGTCGCCAAGGGGCTCATCTACTACTACTTCAAGTCCAAGCGCGGCTACTACCTCGCCATCGTCGAGGAGTCGGTCGCGGAACTGGTCTCACGGGCCGCCGACGGTCTGGAACTCCCTCCGGTGGAGCGGGTCCAGCGCACGATCGACGGCTACCTCCGCTATGCCGAGCACAACCAGGCCGCCTATCGCACGATCATCGCGGGCGGCGTGGGCTTCGACACCGAGGTGCAGGCGATACGCGACGGTGTGCGCGAGGCGATCGTCGCGACGATCGCCGAAGGGGCGTACGGCAGGGGGAGGGTCGGACCGCTTCCGCGCATCGCCCTGCTCGGCTGGCTGCACAGCGTGGAGGGGGCCACCCTCGACTGGATCGGCCATCCGGTGCTGCCGCGCGAGACCATGCGCGAACTGCTGGTCAAGATGCTGGGGGGCACCATGCGCGCGGTCGAGGAACTCGATCCCTCGTACGCGGCCCCGCCCGACGCCCGGCGGGACGGGCGACTGACGGAACACTATGAGGACTAGACCACTCTGTCAATGGTCCGGACCAATTCGGCAGCGGTCTCGGTGGCGGTCTTGGCGGCCGCCTCGGCTGCCGTCCGCCGTCGGACGGCCGGGCACCTGACGCGGTGCGCCTGGGGCGGGGGTTGACGGGGTGTTCCCGCGCGGCGTTCCTCCGTTCGGGTGTACTCCCGTGCACTCCCGAAGCCGCGGAAGCGGGAGCCTGGTCCGCCGTCCGCCGTCCGCCGTCCGCCGTCCGCCGTCCGCCGGCTTCCGCGGCCGACCCGGGCCGGGGGCGTCGGGCCGGGTCGGCCGGGTCTTCGCGGCGCGGCCCCGGGCGCACGTCCGGCGGCCGATCGCCGCATTCACCGGGGCCCGGCAAGGGCCGGGCGGTGGCCGTGCGCCGGCTCCGGTCGGAGCCGGTGGCGACGCGCCGAGGTCACCCCCGCGGGTCCGTGCCGCCCATGCCGAACTCGTTCCGCGGATCCCGCGACGCGCCGAAATGGCCGTCGCCGTGCGGGGCCCGGCCCGGGGTGAAGCGCTCCTCCGGCCGCGTTTCGGCGAGCGCGCCGAACTGCCCGTACCCGTACATCACCGACGGCGCCGCCAGGCGTACCCACTCGGGGTCGTGCCGGCCCGGCAGCGTGCGGCCGCGGTCCGCCCAGGTGCGCATCAGGGCGCGGTAGATGGGCGGATCCTGAGGCGGCGGGGGAGGCGGTGGCGGCGGTACCCAGTGAACCGATTCCGTCGGAGCCGGGACGAGGATCCGGCGCCGGTGCCCGGTCGCGGAAGGTGTGGGGCTCATGCCGGGGCAACGTGCGGGCGGGCGGACAGGTCACCCACCCGTGGAATCGGGTGTGTGTTCACCATGGGACCCCCGTGAGGCTCCGTGGACGCCCGCCGTCTGGCCCTCACCGGCCATCTGACGTACCGTCAATTCCGCCGCCGGGGCCATGGGCGTGTCCGCGAGGTCCCGCACGCCCGGCGACGCACGGCACGCCCGCGCCCCTCCGGGCGACGTCGACTGCCACGGTCTCCGGGAGGCTTGACGTGAACGACGACCGCCCCGTCCCCCTCGACGAGTACCCCGTGCACCAGGTCCCGCTGTCGATGAAGCACGTGGCGAGCGGCGACCGCAACGCCTACGACCGCTGCATCTTCCACATCCTCGACCACCGGGGCCGGGCCCTGCTGATCCTCGGCCTCGGCGTCTATCCGAACGTCGGGGTGATCGACGCCTACGCCACGCTGCGCCTCGGCGACGCGCTGCATGCCGTCCGAGCGTCCGACGCGCTCGGCGACGACCGGATGAACCTGGCCGTGGGACCCCTGCGGATCACCGTGGAGGAGCCGCTGCGCCGACTGCGGCTGCGCTCGGACGACAGCTCACTGGCGTACGACATCACCTGGACCGCCGACTTCCCGGCCCTCTGGGAGCCGCACCACGTCCAGCGCCGCGGCGGCCGGCTCACCCTGGAGGGCCGCCGCTTCGTCCAGGCGGGCGGTGCCGAGGGTGTCATCCGCGTCGGGGGCGAGGAGATACCCGTCGGCCCGGGGGAGTGGACCGGCACCCGCGACCGCAGTTGGGGAGTGCGCCCCATCCCGGGCGAGGAGGGCGGCCGGCTCGCCGCGGAGAACCCGACGGAGGGATTCCACTGGATCTGGTGCCCGGTGCGCTTCGAGGACCGCTTCCTCATGGTCGTGGTCCAGGAGGACGCCGACGGCTACCGCACCCTGGGCGACGCGACCCTCGTCCGCGACGGTGAACGCGACCTCCAACTCGGCTGGCCCCAGGCCGACATCACCTACCGCTCCGGTACCCGGCACCCCACGTCCGCCGTCATCCACCTGACCCGCCCCGTGGACCGCAAGCCGCTGGAGCTGGGGGTCCAGGTGCTGGCCTCGTCCCCGCTCGCGGTCGGCGCCGGATATCCGCCCGCCGACGACTGGCAGCACGGCACCTGGCGCGGCCGCGGCTGGACCGACCACCGCGTCCACGACCTCTCGGACCCGGCCGCGTATCCCCTCGCCCGCTTCGGGGTGACCGACCACGCGGCCCGCTTCACCCTCGACGGGCAGGTCGGGTACGGGATCTTCGAGCACGGCTCGTTCGGCCGCCACGATCCGAGCGGCTTCACCGGGTTCGACTCCGTCGCGCCCTGAGAGGAGTGGCGACATGGCCACGGCACCCCGACCGCGGACGACCACCCGTGACCCCGAGGAGCTCGCGCACAGGCTGACCGCATGGCTGGACGCCCGCCTGCCGGGCGCCCGCGCGGTGAACGTGGGCGTCCCCGAGTCCAACGGCCTGTCCAGCGAGACCCTGCTCTTCGACATCGACCATCCCGAACCGCCCTTGCGCGCCTGCGCGTTGAGGCTGGCGGCGGATCCGGGGGCGTACACCGTCTTCCCGGTCTACGACATGGTCCGCCAGTACCGCACGATGCGTCTCGTCCGCGAGCGCAGCGACCTGCCGGTGCCCCGCGTGCGCTGGCTGGAGGAGGACCCCGGGCCGCTCGGGGCGCCGTTCTTCGTGATGGAACGCGTCACCGGACGCGTACCGCCCGACGTCATGCCCTACACGTACGAGGGCAATTGGCTGCACGCCGCGACCGACGCCGAACGCGAGCACCTGGAGGCCGCCTCGATCGCCCTGCTCGCCCGGCTCCACGACCAAGTCCCGCCGAGGGAAGCGGACTTCCTCGCGCTGCCCGGTGACGGCAGCCCGCTGCGCCGCCATGTCGCGGCCCAACACGCCTACTACGCCTGGGTGGTCGAGGGCCTGTCGCGGTCCCCGCTCATCGAGAGCGCCTTCGCCCGGCTGGAGGAGCTGTGGCCGCGCGACGAGGGCGAGGCGGTGCTCAACTGGGGTGACGCGCGCATCGGGAACGTCGTCTACGACGGCTTCGACCCCGTCGCCGTACTCGACTGGGAGATGGCGGCACCGGCCCCGCGCGAGGTCGACCTGGGCTGGACCGTCTACCTGCACCGCTTCTTCCAGGACCTGACCGCCGGGTTCGGGCAGCCCGGACTGCCCGGCTTCCTGCGCCGCGACCGCGTCGAGGCACGCTACGCGCGCCTCACCGGCCACACGCCCCGGGACATGGACTTCTACACGCTGTACGCCGCCCTGCGGCACGCGATCGTGATGCTGCGCATCGCCTACCGCCAGGCGTACTTCGGCGAGGTGAGCGTCCCCCCGGACCCGGACACACTGATCCTGCACCACGACAGCCTGCGGGCCATGGTGCAGGGCAGCTACTGGGACGAAGCGGGTGACACCCGCTGAACGTGCCGAGCGGTCAGGCCGCTCGCCGCATCTCGGAGACCCGCATGGGGACCGAGCCCGGTCCGCCCACGTGGGAGAACGGCTGCGTCCGCCAGTCCAGTCCCTGAGGGAGCGTCAACAGGAGGGCGGTGTCCTGCTCCTGGAGTTCCGCGGAGTCGTCCGCGGAGCGCGCCTCGGCGGCCGCGCGGCCCGTGCCCGAACAGACGGTGAGCCCGAACGGGTTCCACGGGGAGGCGCACAGGGCGTGCTCCGGCAGGACCTCCTCGTCCGCGAGCAGCGCGATGGGCTGCGCGCAGGCCGGGCAGATCACCCGGTACATCTCGAATGTGTCGTACGCGTCGAACTCGTCACCGTCCAGGGCGTCGGATTCGACGCCCTCCGGCTCGGGTTCGAGAACGGCCTGCTGCCGCTTGGGTGCGGTACGACCAGGGCGCTTAAGACTCTGCATGGGATTCTCCCCCTCGGGTGGGCCGACAAGGCACTGCGACCTCGACCACAGCAAGCACTTCCCGTCCGGTCTCCGAGGTAATCACGCGAACATCCCCGACCCGGTCACATTCATGTGGCCTTCGTCACATGCCGTCCGCAGGTGCCGGGCGCTCGGCGGAACGCGTCGGCCCGATGACGCGCGAACGACGCCCGCCACATCACAAAGCGGGTATGACCTGCGCCGCTGAGTATCCCGGGGGATCGGCGGCCCTGTAGGTTCTTGCGCCATGGAGGAGCTGGACCGACAGATCGTGCAGCTGCTCGTCGCAGACGGGCGGATGAGTTACACCGACCTGGGCAAGGCCACGGGCCTGTCCACGTCCGCCGTGCATCAGCGGGTACGCCGTCTCGAACAGCGGGGCGTCATCCGGGGCTATGCCGCGGTCGTGGACCCGGAGGCCGTCGGGCTGCCCCTGACCGCCTTCATCTCGGTGAAGCCGTTCGACCCCAGCGCCCCCGACGACATCGCCGAACGCCTCGCGGGCGTCCCGGAGATCGAGGCCTGCCACAGCGTCGCGGGCGACGAGAACTACATCCTCAAGGTGCGCGTCTCGACCCCGCACGAACTCGAGGAACTCCTCGGGCGGCTGAGGGCGCTGGCGGGCGTGTCGACGCGCACCACGGTCGTCCTGTCGACACCGTACGAATCCCGCCCGCCCCGCATCTGAGGGCCCCGGGGCACGTTCGCGGGACCCCGCGGACCCGCCCGGACCACCGGCCGACCCGGCCGGCCCGCCGTGTCGCCCCCACCCGGGCGACGGCCGGCCGCCCACAGGCGCGAGACTGTTCCCATGAGTGAGAGCACCGCCCCGTCGGACACCGTGCTGCTGCGCGGTGGAGAAGTCCACAGCCCCGCCGACCCCTTCGCGACCGCCATGGTCGTGGAACGGGGCCATGTCGCCTGGGTCGGCTCGGAAGGAGCCGCCGACGCCTTCGCCGAGGGGGTCGACGAGGTCGTCGACCTCGAAGGCGCCCTGGTCACCCCGGCGTTCACCGACGCACACGTGCACACCACCGCCACCGGACTCGCCCTCACCGGCCTCGACCTGTCCGACGCGCCGTCCCTGGACGCGGCGCTCGCCCTCGTCCGCGACTTCGCCGCCGCCCGTCCGGGCGACCGGGTGCTGCTCGGCCACGGCTGGGACGCGGCCCGCTGGCCCGGCGGCCGCCCGCCGGCCCGCACCGAACTCGACGCCGCGACCGGCGGCCGCCCGCTCTACCTCTCCCGGATCGACGTGCACTCCGCGGTGGCCACCACCGCGCTCCTGGACCTGGTCCCGGGCGTCACCGCGCTCGCCGGGTACGCGCCCGACGGCCCCCTGACCCGCGACGCCCACCACGCCGTGCGGGCCGCCGCGCTCGGCGCGATCGGCGACACGCAGCGCACCGGGGCCCAGCGGGCCGCGCTCGCCCACGCCGCCTCGCTCGGCATCGGCTCCGTGCACGAGTGCGGCGGCCCCGAGATCTCCTCCGAGGACGACTTCACCGGACTGCTGCGGCTCGCCGCCGAGGAGCCCGGACCGCGGGTCGTCGGCTACTGGGCCGACCGTGACGTCGAGAAGGCGCGCGCCCTCGGCGCCGTCGGCGCGGCCGGCGACCTGTTCGTCGACGGCTCCCTCGGCTCGCACACCGCCTGCCTGCACGAGCCCTACGCCGACGCGGACCACACGGGCCTCGTCCACCTCGACGCCGACGCCGTCGCGGCGCACGTGGTCGCCTGCACCGAGGCGGGCCTCCAGGCGGGCTTCCACGCCATCGGGGACGCCGCGGTCGCCTCCGTGGTCGACGGCGTCCGCGCCGCCGCGGAGAAGGTCGGCCTGGCCCGTGTGCGCGCCGCCCGGCACCGCGTCGAGCACGCCGAGATGCTCACCCCGGACACCGTCGCGGGCTTCGCCGAACTCGGCCTCACCGCCTCCGTGCAGCCCGCCTTCGACGCGCTGTGGGGCGGCGAGGACGGCATGTACGCCCAGCGGCTCGGCGCCGACCGGGCCAGGTCCCTCAACCCCTTCGCGGCCCTGCTGCGCGCCGGTGTGCCGCTGGCCCTCGGATCCGACAGCCCCGTCACCCCGCTCGACCCCTGGGGCACCGTGCGCGCGGCGGCCTTCCACCGCACGCCCGAGCACCGGGTGTCGGTGCGGGCCGCCTTCACGGCCCACACGCGGGGCGGCTGGCGGGCCGTGGGACGGGACGACGCGGGCGTCCTGGTGCCGGGCGCGCCCGCGGACTACGCCGTGTGGCGCACGGGTCACCTCGTGGTCCAGGCCCCCGACGACCGGGTCGCGCGCTGGTCCACCGACCCCCGCTCCGGCACTCCGGGGCTCCCTGATCTGACCCCCGGCGGCGAGCTGCCCGTCTGCCTGCGCACCGTGGTCGGCGGACGGACGGTATTCGTACGGCCTAACGAGTGATGTCCCGTGGGGCCGGGTGCTCCTCCAGCGCCCGGCACCCCGAGGTTCGACCTGCGCTTCCTCGGCGCTGACCAGGGCTTTGTCGGAAAAGGCGCAGATCAAGCCAGTGTTGACAGCCTGCCGCAGGGGGCGGGTAGGTTCTGCCGGGTCCACCACCGGACGGCCGACGGGGGAACTCCGCACGGCCTCGCAGCGCCGCTGGGTCAGGGGTGGTGCGCCGCACCGGCGTACCGCCACTGGGAGCCAGGCCCAGCACCGGCGCCACGAGGCGAGGGAACGTTCCGACAAGTCGGCAGGTGTGACCCGGGTGGGGCCCGGAGTTCAGTAGACAACGGCTTTCGGTCGACCCGCAGCCAGCGGGTCCCAGGTCGGCCCGAAGGGCGCCGGGCCCCGATCCGAAGGACGCGATGCCGCTTCGGCGCGTCCGCTCTTACCCGCCTCTTGGCGAATCGACACCCCCGTAGGGCCGCCGCGACGCAGCGGCGCAGGCTGGGCGCACTATGGTGGAGCCCTGCGTACGGATACGAAGGGGCAGCAGTGAACGACGGCGACGGGACCCTCGCGGCGGAAGCCCAGGGGAGGCGGTTCGGCCCGCTCGGCACGGCCTTGGTGATCATTCCGACCTATAACGAGGCGGAGAACATCAAGAAGATCGTCGGCCGGGTGCGATCCGCCGTGCCCGAGGCGCACGTCCTGGTGGCGGACGACAACAGCCCCGACGGCACGGGCAAGCTGGCCGACGAGCTGGCGGCCGACGACGAGAACGTCCAGGTCCTCCACCGCAAGGGCAAGGAGGGGCTCGGTGCCGCCTACCTCGCGGGGTTCCGCTGGGGTCTGGAGCACGGCTACGGCGTACTCATCGAGATGGACGCCGACGGCTCGCACCAGCCGGAGGAGCTTCCCCGCCTGCTGACCGCGCTCAAGGGCGCCGACCTCGTCCTCGGCTCGCGCTGGGTGCCGGGCGGCCGCGTGGTGAACTGGCCCAAGTCCCGCGAGTTCATCTCGCGCGGCGGCAGCCTGTACTCCCGCGTCCTGCTCGACGTGCCGATCCGGGACGTGACGGGCGGCTACCGCGCCTTCCGCCGGGAGACCCTCGAAGGTCTCGGCCTCGGCGAGGTCGCCTCGCAGGGCTACTGCTTCCAGGTCGACCTGGCCCGCCGCGCGGTGAAGGCCGGCTACCACGTCGTCGAGGTCCCGATCACCTTCGTCGAGCGCGAGCTCGGCGACTCCAAGATGAGCCGCGACATCCTCGTGGAGGCGCTCTGGCGCGTCACCACCTGGGGTGTGGGCGAGCGGGTCGGCCGGATCACCGGCCGCAAGAAGCCCTGACCCCACCCTGACACCACACGCGACACGGTCACCGACACCAGACCAGACACGGTCACCGGCCCGCCCCGGAACGACGGCGGGCCGGTGATCCATGCCGGGGCCCGTCGTACCGGGTCGGGACATGCTGCCGGGGCGAGGGCTCGGGGCTGGTGCGGACCGTGGTGTCGGCCTGAGGTGCCGGGTCGCGGATTCGGGTCCGGAGGGCCGGGCGAGGCCCGGGAACGCCGGGTTGAGGCGTGGTACCGGGGGCGAGGCTCCGGGGACGCCGGAGGCGGGACGTGGGCCTGGGACAGGGCCGGGAGCCGCCTTCAGGCCGGGAGGGCCGGGTTGAGCGTCCGCTTATCCCGATTTGAGGCGCGCCCAGGCACACTGGGAACATGACGACAGGCGTTTCGAACCCCACCCGCCCGCAGCGCTCGCGGCTGCGCACCTTCCTGCCGCTCGGCGTCGCGGTGTGGCTGGTGCTGGAGATCTGGCTGCTGACGCTCGTCGCCCGCGCCACGAGCGGTTTCGTGGTGTTCCTGCTGCTGGTCGCCGGGTTCGTCCTCGGCTTCGTGGTCATCAAGCGGGCCGGCCGCCGCGCCTTCCGGAATCTCTCCCAGACACTGCAGCAGGCACAGGGCGGCGTGATGCCCACGGGTGGCGACAGCAGCCGGGGGAACGGCCTGACGATGCTCGGCGGCCTGCTCCTGATGATCCCGGGCCTGATCTCCGACGCGATCGGCCTGCTCCTGCTGATTCCGCCGGTCCAGAAGCTCGTCAGCCGCTCGGCACAGGGGGCCTTCGAGCGCAAGGTGCGGCTGGCCACCCCCGGGTCGGTCGGCGACGCCTTCCAGCAGGCCCGTATCCACCGCCCGGACGGCAAGGTCGTCCAGGGCGAGGTCATCAGGGACGACGCCCCGCCGCGCGAGCCCGGCGGCACCTACCCGCCCCTGAACCGCTGAGCCAGGGCGGGCACGCGGGTCCGCCCTGAGTCAGGGCGGGCACGGTGGTCCCCCCTGAATCGCGGGGCCGCACCGAAGCCGTCACCCCTGAACCGCCGGGCCGCTCCGAGGCCCACCATTCCGCCGGGCCCCGGACCGTGTCACGGTCCGGGGCCCGGCGGTTTCGCGTTCACCGCGATCCGGGCCCAGGCGGCTGCGAATCGATCCGAGGAATCGCCCCGAACCGGTCCGGGGGATCGCCCGACAGCACGGGGCTCGGCGGAAGGCGTCACCGGAGCTGACCGGGGTTCGCCGGGGTGTTGATCGGGGTGCCCCGGGGTTCACCGAAACGCACGAGACCGCGGGCCCCGTACCTGACGTACGGTGCCCGCGGTCTCGGCGTGCGGTGTATGCCGCTCGACCCTCGGAGGGGTCAGGCGGACTTTCGGCTGTCCCGCGGATGCACCGCGATGTTCATCGCGCCGGAGCGAAGAACGGCCAGACGCTCCTCGAGGACCTCTTCGAGTTCCTCGCGAGTGCGCCGCTCCATCAGCATGTCCCAGTGCGTGCGCGCGGGCTTCGCCTTCTTTTCCTCAGGGCCGTCGCCGTCGACGAGAAGTGCCTGGGCCCCGCAGACCTTGCACTCCCACTCCGGCGGAATTTCGGCCTCCACCGAGAAGGGCATCTCAAACCGGTGCCCCTTCTCGCATGCGTACTCCACGGCCTGGCGCGGGGCCAGGTCGATGCCGCGGTCCGTCTCATAGCTGGTCACTACGAGGCGTGTGCCGCGAAGAGCTCGCTCACTCATGAATCGTGCCTCCCGGGCTTGTCGCCCACAGGACAGGTGTCGCTGTCGTCGTCATCCGGTCAACGTCCGGTCGGCGGTAAAGATTCCCGTTGTGGGTCATGCGTCGCCGTCGTAGCCGCCCCTTGTTGTACCCACCGTCGCCCGGTTTGTCACATCTGGCATCAGATGTCACCCAACGCTTCAGTATCATTGACGCGCAGTAACGGTACGCCAGGCAGGCCAAACGCGTACACTACCGCTCTTTGGCCCCGGACGCTAAATCATCTCGGGTACGGGATTGCCCGCGTCCCGGATCGCCTGACGCACCGGGACCCGCGCCAGCAGGACGAACCCGAGGGCGAAGAAGGCCACGAGCGAGATGATCGCGTCCCGGTAACTTCCCGTGAGCTGGTAGGTCAGCCCGAAGAGCAGCGGGCCGAGCCAGCTCATCCCGCGGTCGCTCATCTCGTACGCCGAGAAGTACTCGGCCTCCTTCCCGCTCGGCACGAGGTGCGAGAACAGGGAGCGCGACAGCGCCTGGCTGCCGCCCAGGACCAGTCCGATGCCGGACGCGAGGACGAAGAACCACACGGGTGCCCCCGCGGGCAGGAAGTATCCGGCGGCGAGAGTGAGCGTCCAGGCGACGAGTGAGCCGAGGATGGTGCGTTTGGCTCCGTACGTACGGGCCAGCCGGCCCATGCCCAGTGCGCCCCCGACCGCGAGCACCTGGACCAGGAGTACGGCCGTGATCAGGGTCGACTGGCTGAGGCCCAGTTCCTCGGAGCCGTAGACGGAGGCCTGCGAGATGACGGTCTGGATGCCGTCGTTGTAGATGAGGTAGGCGAGAAGGAAGGAGAGCGTCAGGGGCTGGCGGCGCATGTCGCGCACCGTGGCGGCGAGCTGCCGCCATCCGTGCGCCGACGCCCGGCCGGCCGAGGGGGCGTGGCGGTCGCGCAGTCGCTTCAGCGGGATCAGGGTGAAGGCGCCCCACCAGACGCCGGCCGAGGCCAGGCAGATGCGTACGGCCGTCGACTCGGAGACGCCGAAACTGTCGTGGGCCGTGAAGAGGACCAGGTTCGCCACCAGCACGACGGAGCCCGCCGCGTACCCGAAGGCCCAGCCGCGGGAGGAGACGGCGTCGCGCTCCTCGGGCGGGGCGATCTGCGGGAGGTAGGAGTTGTAGAGGACCATCGACACGGCCAGCGAGGCGTTCGCGACGATCAGCAGCAGCCCGCCCAGCAGATAGCGGTCGCCGTCCAGGAAGAACATGCCCGTGGTGGCCGCGGCGCCCAGATAGGCCGCCGCCGCGAGCAGCGGCTTCTTGCGGCCCGTCCGGTCGGCGGCGGCTCCCGCCATCGGCATCACGACGATCGACAGGATGACCGAGGCGGAGACCGCGTACGCGAAGAAGGAACCGGCGCGGACCGGTACCCCGAGCGGGTGGACGAATCCGTCCGCGTCCGCCGCGTGCTTGGCCACCGCCGTCAGATAGGGGCCGAGGAACACGGTGAGCACGCTCGTCGAATAGACGGAGCAGGCCCAGTCGTAGAAGTACCAGCCGCGCTGTTCTCGCCGGCGCTCCGCGGCCTCGTCGGCCGCCCCCGCCCGCACGGTGTCCGTGCTCACCCGTGCCTCGCTTCCCCGTGAACGGACCGCGCGAGGAGGCTCAGAACCAGGTGCCCCGGTCTTCCAGGACCTTGCGCAGCGTGTCGATGTGATCGGTCATGATGCCATCGACTCCCAGGTCCAGGAGCCGGTGCATGCGTTCCGATTCGTTTACGGTCCACACGTGCACCTGGAGCCCGCGCGCGTGGGCGGCCCGGACGAAGCGGCGGTCGACCACCGGCACACCCGACTGTGTCTCGGGGACCTGGGCCGCGACCGCGGAGCGCCGCACCGCCGCGGGCACGCCCCAGGAGCGCAGCCGCAGGTTGAGCACCCCCCGGGTGCCGAACGAGGTGGCCAGGCGCGGCCCGGCGAGATGCTGGGCACGGGTCACCCGGGCCTCGGAGAACGAACCGACGCAGACGCGGTCCCAGGCGTCGGTACGGCCGATCAGGTCGAGCAGCGGGGCGAGCGCCGGTTCGGCCTTGACGTCGACGTTCCAGCGGGTCTCGGGGAACTCCTCGAGCAGCTCCTCGAAGAGGGGGACCGGCTCCTTGCCCGCCACGCGTGCCTGGCTCACGTCCGCCCAGGGCAGGTCGGCGATCCGGCCCGCGCCGTCCGTCACCCGGTCGAGGGTCGTGTCGTGGAAGGCGACCAGCCTGCCGTCCGCCGTGGCGTGCACATCGGTCTCGATGTAGCGGTATCCGGCGCTCACCGCCCGCCGGAACTGCGTCAGCGTGTTCTCCAGGCCGTCCGCGGATCCGCCGCGGTGGGCGAAGGGGATCGGGCCGGGGTGGTCGAGGTAGGGATGAAGAGTGCGCGTGCTCACCCGGGCAGTATGGCGCGCTCTGGTTGACCTGGGGCGACAACGGCACTGCCGAGTGGTGCCGGCCGGGCGGCGAACACCCTCAGGAAGAGCTGGGCCAGGGGTCCGATGGCGACGGCGTACAGCACCGTGCCGGCCCCGACCGTGCCGCCCAGCGCGAAGCCGGTCGCGACGACGGCCACTTCGAGGACCGTGCGCACCAGCCGGACCGAGCGGCCCGTACGCCGGTGCAGTCCCGTCATCAGGCCGTCGCGGGGGCCCGGGCCGAAGCTGGCCGAGATGTACAGGCCCGTGGCCACGCCGTTCAGCGCGACGCCCGCCACCAGCAGCGGAATCCGCAGGGCCAGGGAGTGGGCGTCCGGGATCAGCGCCAGGGTGCCGTCCATGGCCAGGCCGACCACGAAGACGTTGGAGACGGTGCCGAGGCCGGGCCGCTGGCGCAGCGGGATCCACAGGAGCAGCACCGCGGCCCCCACGATGATGGACACGACACCGATCGTCAGACCGGTCAGCTCGGCGAGGCCCTGGTGCAGCACGCCCCACGGCTCCAGGCCGAGACCCGCCTCCACGAGGAGCGCCGAGCTCGCGCCGTACAGGGCGAGCCCGGCGTAGAGCTGGACGAGACGGCGGGGGAGCCGCCCGGACCCGGGAGCCTCGGCGGGTGCGGACTCGGTGCGTGTGGACAAGGGATGCCCCCCGGTGGTGGTAGTGGCCTGGCGCATGACACTCTGTGGCTTGAGAAGTGGCTTCAACCATGGCCAATTCGGGGAAGGTGGACTGGAATCATGGCGCAGTGGACTTCGGCGGTGGGGGCCGCGCAGCTCGCCCGGCTCCTCAACTCCCAGCAGGAGCGGCCCGCCGGCCCCGGGACCCGGCGTCCGCCCGCGTATCGCGCCCTCGCCGACGGTGTACGGCTGCTCGTGCTCGAAGGGCGGGTGCCGGTCGCCGCGCGGCTGCCCGCCGAACGCGAACTGGCGCTCGCCCTGTCCGTCAGCCGTACGACCGTCGCCGCGGCCTACGAGGCGCTGCGCGCCGAGGGCTTCCTGGAGTCGCGCCGCGGAGCCGGGAGCTGGACCGCGGTGCCCGCCGGGAACCCGCTGCCCGCGCGGGGGCTGGAACCGCTGCCTCCCGAGGCCCTCGGCTCGATGATCGACCTCGGCTGCGCGGCCCTGCCCGCCCCGGAGCCGTGGCTGACCCGCGCCGTCCAGGGCGCCCTGGAGGAGCTGCCCCCGTACGCGCACACGCACGGCGACTATCCCGCGGGCCTCCCCGCGCTGCGTGCCATGCTCGCCGAGCGCTACACGGCGCGCGGCATCCCGACCATGCCCGAGCAGATCATGGTGACCACCGGGGCGATGGGCGCGATCGACGCGATCTGTCATCTCTTCGCGGGGCGCGGTGAACGGATCGCCGTCGAGTCCCCCTCCTACGCCAACATCCTCCAGTTGATGCGGGAGGCCGGCGCCCGGCTGGTGCCCGTCGCGATGGCCGAGGGACTGGCCGGCTGGGACATGGACCGCTGGCGCCAGGTCCTGCGGGACGCGGCGCCCCGGCTCGCCTACGTCGTCGCCGACTTCCACAACCCCACCGGCGCGCTCGCCGACGAGGCCCAGCGGCGCGGGCTCGTGGACGCGGCGCGCTCGGCCGGCACCGTCCTCGTCGTCGACGAGACGATGAGCGAGCTGCATCTGGACGAGGGGCTGGAGATGCCGCGTCCCGTGTGCGGCTTCGACCCGGCCGGCTCGACCGTGATCACCGTCGGTTCGGCGAGCAAGGCCTTCTGGGCGGGCATGCGGATCGGCTGGGTGCGGGCCGCGCCCGACGTCATCCGCAGCCTGGTCGCCGCGCGCGCCTACGCCGACCTCGGCACGCCCGTGCTGGAACAGCTCGCCGTCAACTGGCTGCTGAGCACGGGGGGCTGGGAGGAGGCCGTCGGCATCCGGCGCGCGCAGGGCCGCGACAACCGCGACGCCCTCGTGGCGGCCGTCCGCAGGGAACTGCCCGGCTGGGAGTTCTCCGTGCCGCGCGGGGGCCTCACGCTCTGGGTGCGTACGGGCGGGCTGTCCGGCTCGCGGCTCGCCGAGGTCGGCGAGCGCGTGGGCGTGCGGGTGCCCTCGGGGCCCCGGTTCGGTGTCGACGGCGCCTTCGAGGGATACGTACGGCTCCCGTTCACCGTGGGCGGCGCGGTCGCCGACGAGGCGGCGGCGCGACTGGCCGCGGCCGCGCGCCTGGTGGAGACCGGCGCGACCGGGGGAGAGGACGGGCCCCGCACGTTCGTCGCGTGACACCGGCCCGGTCCGGGCTCTTCGGTCGTACGCCGAACAGGTCCGGGCCCCGGGCCGGGACGCGCGGGTCGGCCCCGCACGCGTGACGCGCGCCGGCCCAGCGCGTTCGCTCCGCTGCCCGCTGCCCGCTGCCTGCTGCCTGCTGCCTGCTGCCTGCTGCCTGCTGCCTGCTGCCTGCTGCCTGCTGCCTGCTGCCTGCTGCCCGCTGCCCGCTGCCCGCTGCCCGCTGCCCGCTGCCCGCTGCCCGCTGCCCGCTGCCCGGACGGCCGCCCAGGGTTCGCGGCAGCATGCCGCACGGGCCTGGAGGTCCGGGCGTGTGCGGCGGACGGTCCCGGGCGACGGTCGTTCAACGCCTGACGGGCCGGAGACCCAGCCTGGGTCTCCGGCCCGTCAGGTGACTGCTCGGGCCTCGTGGCGGTGCGGTCAGCCCTCGGCCACCGCGACTCCCGCGACCCCGGAGGGCAGTTGTTCCGCGGCGTCCGCGGGTGTCGTCCGCTCCGGCAGCAGGTCGAGCACCGCCTGCCGCTGCGCCTCGCTCGTGGCGTCGTCGTAGGGGTCCGGTGTGGCCGGGACCTGGAGACGCAGGACGGGGCCGGTGCCCAGGCGCGCGTAGCCGCGGCCGGGCGGGACGTCCCGGGTCGGGGTGGTGTGCGGGGGCGCCCCCAGGACCGCTTCCAGCTCGGCCGCCGAGGCGCTGCCGAGCACCACGCGCGCGCGGGTGTGCTGCCGGACCGCGTCACCGATGAAGTCGAGGTTCTCGAAGTGCTCGGCGATCACGACCGTGACGCCCGCGGCGCGGCCGTGCCGCAGCGGGGTCTGGAGCAGCGACTGGGGATCCTCGCGTCCGTCGGCCGCGGCCAGATGGCCGAGCGCGCTGGGCCGGTCCAGCAGGATCCACAGCGGGTTCCTGATGTCGTCGGGGGCGGGATGCCCCGCCTGGCGGGCGCGGTTCGCGGCGATGAGCCGCCGCTCGGTCTCGTGCGCCGCCCATTCGAGGCTGGCGAGCGCCCCGCCCGTCGAGCACTCGACGGCCAGGACGCCCTCGCGCCCGGTCAGGCACGCGTACTCGCCGGTGCCGCCACCGTCGACGACGACGACATCGCCGTGCTGGAGGGCCTGCAGCGCGATGGAGCGCAGGAGGGTGGTCGTGCCGGCACCCGGTTCGCCCGTGATCAGCAGGTGCGGCTCGGTGGAGCGGGCGCCCGTACGCCAGACGACCGGCGGGACGTCGCGCCGCTCCTCGCCGTGGGTGAGGGGGAGCGTGCGCTGGACGTCGGCCGGATCCGTGAAGCCGAGGACGGTCTCGCCCGGCGCGGTGACGAAGCGCTGGGCGGCGATGTCGGTGGGCAGGGGCGCGAGGACCGTGACGGTGAGTTCGTTGCCCTCCTCGTCCCAGTCGAAGTGGTACTCGCGGCCGCGGCCCGACTTGGCGTGCAGGAGCTGCTCGATGCGGGCGCGGGAGTCGGCCTCGCCGTCCGTGAAGTACGCGGGGTAGTGGACGAGCAGACGGGAGATCCGTCCGTCGTCGTCGAAGTCGTACGAGGCGAAGGCCTTCTCCCAGTCGCCTCCGTGGGCGTACAGGGGAGCGGGGTCGTCTGCGGCGGAGAAGTACGGGACGAGCGCCTCATAGAGGGACTGGAGGCGTCCGAGCTGTGCCTCGTCCGGGCCGGTCGCGGGCGGTGGGGTGCGCTCGCGACCGGTCCAGGCTGCCGCCGCCATCAGGGTGATGACGGCGAGCAGCGGTCCGTACGGCACCAGGGCCACGATCAGGACCACCGAGGCCACCAGGAACAGCAGCGGTCCGCGCCGGTCCTTGGGGGTGGCGGCCCACTTGCGCCGTCCGGCGGCTGCCAGCCGGCGCAGTCCACGGGTGACCGTGATCAGTGGATGGAGGACATCGGTGGCGCTGTCGGCTGCCGTCCGGGCCAGCTCCCGGCTCTTGGCGATCTGTGCGGTGCCGTTGCTGAGGATGCGGGGGAGAGGGCGCCGAGCCACTGCTGTCTCCTGGAGGTGCGTACGAGGTGGGGGGACGTCGTCAGAACTTGATCCCGCCGAGGAGGCCGGCCAGGCTCTCCCCGCCGGCCTTGATGCTCGGCGCGATGGCCGTGCTGGCGAGGTAGAAGCCGAAGAGTGCGGCCACCAGGGCGTGCGACGCCTTCAGCCCGTCCTTCTTGAAGAAGAGGAAGACGATGATGCCGAGAAGGACGACGCCTGACATGGACAGAATCATTTGAGCTCTCCTGGATCGTGGGGACGGTCACCATGAGTTGTCCCAGGATCACAGCATGTATCCATACGATAAAAGGTGCAACAGGGTGAAAACTGGCTGATTTCACCCACGTGACGGAGCCGACTTGCGCCGCCTGAGCTGCCCTGTTGCGCCCGATGCGTACTTTGTGATCTTTGCCGCGGAGGATGCCTCTCATGTGCCCTCGGAGCCAGTACCCTGTCGATTCACCCGAACGGTTGCATGGAGAGGCGGTCCGGCCGATGAGCGAAGCCCCCGACCCCGAGGTCGTGGAGCTCGCGACCAAGATCTTCGATCTTGCGCGACGCGGCGAGACGGAGACGCTCGTGGCGTATGTCGACGCGGGCGTCCCGGCCGACCTCACCAACGACCGCGGCGACTCGCTCGTGATGCTCGCCGCCTACCACGGTCACGCCGACGCGGTCCGCGCCCTCCTGGAGCGGGGCGCCGAGGCCGACCGGGTGAACGACCGGGGCCAGACCCCTCTCGCCGGCGCCGTCTTCAAGGGCGAGGAGGCCGTCATCAGGGTCCTCCTGGCCGCCGGCGCCGATCCGGCCGCGGGTACCCCGTCGGCCGTCGACACGGCGCGCATGTTCGCCAAGACGGACCTGCTCGAATTGTTCGGCACGCCATGAATCGAACGCTCTGACCAGGCGAAACGCAGGAAAAAAGGGAGGCGGAACGGGGCCGCCGGAAATACGGTCGCGGCAGGAAGAACGGCCGGGTCATCATGGCGACGTGATTCACGGACGCGATGGCTGGGCAGGAGTTGCCGCACCGCGCGGGCCGTGACTCGGCCCGCATGGGCCACCGACGAGAGGCAGAGGAAGATGGTCTACAGCAAGCAAGAGACGGCGGGCGCCCCGACGTGTTGTCACGCGGCCAGGTAATGCAGGATCCCGGTTGCGTCGACGCTTGATGTGAGGCTGTTTCCCATGTTCGATCCGGTCATAGCGCCCAGCGGAACCCTGCTCGGCCTGCTTCAGAGGGGCCGCGGCGACGGCACGCTGCACGCGCTCACCGCACCGCGCGCCGAGGCGCTCGCGGCACTGAACCATTGCGTTCTCCGGGACCCCCGCCACGACTGGCAGGTGGAGAACCGCTCCCTGTACTACGCCCGTCTCTACCTCGACCTGAACGGTGAACTCGACGAGATCGAGCGGCACCTGTTCGACGCCGAGGACGTCCTGGACGACTGCGAGTCACGCACGGGGCTCGCCCTCGCGGTCCTCGGCCACCTCGCCTCGTACGGCAGGCGCGACGCGCTCGCCCTGCTGCGCAGGTACGCCGCGGTCGGCTCCAACTGGAACTGGGCCCTGGACGAACTGGCCCTGCGCGACGACGACGCGGGCCTGCGCGCCCTCGCCGCCCCCGTGCTCGCCCGGTTCCCGGCCGATCCGGAGGGCGAGGCCGCCCTCGCCGCCGTCGTCCGCGACTCCTTCGAGCCACGCCCCTGGCGGCTGTGGGCCGAGGACTCCCGTACGTCCATCGCCACGCGGGTGCGCGCCGCCCAGGAGGCCGGGTCCTTCGACCGCTGGCAGCGCCAGATGCGGCCGACCGGACCCCGCCCCGGCTGGAGTGTCGGCGCCGTCTTCGAATGGGCCCAGCAGGGCGTCGAACGCGGAGCCGCGCTGCACGTCCCCGCCGCCCGCTGCCTGACCGCCGTCGCCGGACCCGAGGACCGCCCCGAGATCGTCGCGGCCGCTCGCCACGGGGCCGAGGGAGCGCGCTGCACAGCCCTGCGCTATCTCGCCGACGGCAATGATCCGGACGCCCTCGACCTGATCGAGGCGGCCGTGTCGGACGGTTCCACGGCCGTCGCCGAGGCCGCCGTGGACGCCTTCGAACGCATGCAGAGCGTCGCCGCCGTCGACCGGGCCCGCGGCTGGGCGCACCGGCCCGACGCCCTCGGCGCCGCCGCCGGCCGCGTGCTCGCCTGCCGGGGCGGAGCGCAGGACCGCGATCTCGTCCTGGCCGCCCTGCGCGAGGCGGTACGGGGCGAGGGCCCCGACGCGCCGACCCTGTGGACCCTCGTCGACGGCACCGGACGGCTCGGCATCGCCTGCGCCGCCCCCGTCCTGCGGCACATCTACCGGGAGACCACGTCGTCGCATCTGCGCCAGCGCGCCGCCCGCGCCCTGGCCGTCACCGATCCCTCGTTCCCCGCGGGCTTCGCCGTCGAGTGCCTCTGGGACTGCGAGGAGACCACCCGGGAGACCGCCGCACGGCACGCCGAGACCGGCGACGCGCGCGTGGTCGACCAGCTCCGCCGACTGGCGGCGGATCCGGCCGAGGAGGCCGAAGTCCAGACAGCCGTACGGAGCAGGATCGGGCCCGACATGCCGGCCGTATGAACGTTCGGTGACCCGGGAGTCAGGAGCGTGTGGACGAGGGCTGACCTGCCCGGGTGCGGAGCGCAACGCTCACGGGACGTTCATCGTTCGCATAGATCCACGTTGACGCGGCCACGTCCAGCGGGGCGAGAACACCCGTATGCGTGTCGTCATCGTGACCGAATCCTTTCCCCCCGATGTGAACGGCGTGGCCCACTGCGCGCTCCAGACCGCCCGGCACCTCGTCGATCGCGGTCACGCTCCCCTCGTCGTCGCTCCCGCCACCTCCCCCAAGTTCTCGGCCTCCCCCGACCAGGGAGGCGCCCCCACCGGGAACGGGCCCGACGCCCTCGCGCCGTGCCCGGTCGTCCGCGTCCCCTCCATCCCGCTCCCGGGCTATCCCCAGGTCCGCGTCGCCCTCCCCAGCCGACGCGTCGCCGCGGCCATCACCGAGCACCGCGCCGACATCGTCCACCTGGCCAGCCCCTTCATCCTCGGCGTCCGCGGCATGGCGGCCGCCTCCCGGCTCGGCATCCCCGCCGTGGCCGTCTACCAGACCGACCTCGCCGGATACGCCCGCACGTACATCAGCGCGGGTGAGGCCACCGCGTGGCGGCGCATCCGCTCCGTGCACGCCGCGGCCGACCGCACCCTCGCTCCCTCCAGCGCGGCCCTGCACGACCTGGAGGCGCACGGTGTGCCCCGGGTGCGGCTCTGGGCGCGCGGCGTCGACACGGTCCGCTTCCGCCCCGGTCACCGGGACGAGGCGCTCCGCCGCGAGCTCGCGCCGAACGGCGAGGTGATCGTCGGCTATGTCGGCCGCCTCGCCCCCGAGAAGCAGATCGAACTGCTCTCCGGCGTCTGCGGCCTCGACGGCGTACGCGTCGTCGTGGTGGGCGACGGACCCAGCGAGACCACGCTGCGCGGCGCGCTCCCCGGCGCCGTCTTCCTCGGCCGGCGCACCGGCGACGAACTCGCCCGGATCTTCGCCTCGCTGGACGTCTTCGCGCACACCGGCCCCTTCGAGACCTTCTGCCAGACCGTGCAGGAGGCCATGGCCAGCGGCGTGCCCGTCGTGGCGCCCGCCGCGGGCGGACCGCTCGACCTGGTCGACCACGGACGCACCGGACTGCTGGTGCCGCCCCGCGACGCCGACGCCGTACGGGACGCGGTGCGCACCCTGGCCGCCGACCCCGCGCTGCGGGCGGCCTACGGCGCCGCCGGCCACGCCATGGTCGAGGGCCGCACCTGGGCCGCGGTCGGCGACCAGCTCATCGGCCACTACGAGGACGTGCTCTCCGCGCGGAAGCTGGTGGCGGCATGAGTCTGCGCATCGTACGGCTCGCGAACTTCGTCGCCCCCTCCTCCGGCGGGCTGCGCACCGCCCTGCGGGAGCTGGGCGCCGGCTACCGGGCGGTCGGCCACGAACCGGTCCTCGTCATACCCGGTGAACGCGCGAGCGACCGCGACACCGAGCAGGGACGGGTGATCACCCTGCCCGGCCCGCTGCTGCCCGGCACCGGCGGCTACCGCGTCCTCACCGACAAGCGGCGCCTCGCCCGGCTCCTGGAGACGCTCGCCCCGGACCGCCTGGAGGTCTCGGACCGCACCACCCTGCGCTGGACCGGGGTCTGGGCACGACGGGCCCGGGTGCCCGCCGTGATGGTCTCCCACGAGACCGCCGACGGCGTCCTGCGCACCTGGGGACTGTCCGAGGCGATGGCCCGGCGCACCGCCGACGCCCTCAACGTCCGTACGGCGCACTCCTACGCGCGCGTGGTGTGCACCACCGAGTTCGCCGAGCGCGAGTTCGTGCGGATCGGCGCCCGCAACGTCGTACGAGCCCCCCTGGGCGTCGACCTGGTGGACCGGCATCCCGCCCTGCGCGACCCGGCCCTGCGCGCCCGTCACGCGCGCACCGACCAGGTGCTGCTCGTCATGTGCTCCCGCCTGTCCGTCGAGAAGCGCCCCGGCACGGCGCTCGACGCGCTGGAGGCGCTGCTGCGGCGCGGCGAGCGGGCCGTCCTCGTCGTCGCCGGGGACGGGCCGCTCAGGGCCCGGCTCGAGCAGCGCGCCCGGGAGCGGAGGTTGCCGGTCACCTTCCTCGGGCACGTCGCCGACCGCGCCCTGCTCGGTTCGCTCCAGGCCTCGGCCGACGTGTGCCTGGCGCCGGGGCCGGCGGAGACCTTCGGGCTCGCCGCCCTGGAGGCCATGGCCTGCGGCACCCCCGTCGTCGCCAGCGCGCTCTCCGCGCTGCCGGAGATCGTCGGCTCCGCCGGGGCCACCGCCGCCGACAGCGGGGACTCCTTCGCGGACGCCGTCGGGCTGCTGCTCGGCCGCGCCGAGGACGAGCGCAGGCAGGCGGCACGCGCGCGTGCCGAGTGCTTCGGCTGGGACGCCGCCGTGACGGGATTCCTCGCCGCGCACGACACCGTGGCCGTGAACCGGCCGCGTCTCCAGGAGGGCGTGGCATGAGACCGGTGCGGTTCGTCGCCCTCGGGGACTCCCTCACGGAAGGGGTGGGCGACCCCGTCGGGGACCGCTGGCGCGGATGGGCCGAGCTGCTCGCGCCGGGGCTCGCGCCCGCGGACGCGCCCGTGCGGTTCACCAACCTCGCGGTCAGCGGCGCGCAGACACGCGACGTCCTCGAACGGCAGACCCCGGCGGCGCTCGCCCTGGAGCCCGACATCGTCTCCGTCGTGATCGGCGTCAACGACACCCTGCGGTACACGTTCGACATCCGCTCGGTGGCCGAACGGCTCGACACCGTGTACGCCGCGTTCCGCGCGCGGGACGCCGTCGTGCTGACGGCCTGCCTCCCGGACCCCGGCTCGATGCTGGGGCTGCCGGGAGCGCTGGCCCGCCCGCTGGCCCGGCGTCAGCGCGCGGTCAACGCCGTGGTGCACGCGCTCTCCGAGCGGCACGGGGCGACGCATCTGCACGCGGCCGAGGAGGACTGGCTCGAGGACCGCGCCGTGTGGAGCGCCGACCGGCTGCACCCGGGGGAACTGGGACACCGTCAACTGGCCCTGCGCTTCCACGCGCTGCTCGCCGAGCAAGGCGTCGCCGACGGGACCACCCCGTCGGCCGAGGCCGAGTTCCCCGCGCCGACCCGCACCGCGAGCCTTCTGTGGCTGGCCACGGCCGGCACGGGCTGGGTGGCCAGGCGCTGCACGGACCTGCTGCCCCAGTTGCTCACCCTCGCCGCGTCCGAGGTGCGCCACCGGGCCCGGGGCACCAGCGCGCGGCTCGACCTGAGCGCCGCGCACGCCGTCGCCTCGGCCCTGGCGGCCCTGTCGGTCGCGGAACAGCCGGACGTGGCCTGACGGGCGGGTCCCGCGTCGCCCTCGGCGTCGATCCCTCGTCCGCGGCCCTCATCTGCGGCGTACGGCCAGGAAACGCACCGGGGTTCCCGGTACCGCCTGGGCCGCCGCCGGAAGGTCGGCGGGACGGACGACCGCGATCACCGGGTACCCCCCGGTGGTCGGATGGTCGGCGAGGAAGACGACCGGACGGCCGTCGGGCGGCACCTGCACGGCACCCAGCACCATGCCCTCACTGGGGAGTTCGCCGGGGACGGCCCTCTCCAGTGAGGGCCCTTCCGTGCGCAGACCGATGCGGTTGCTCGCCGAGGAGACCCGGTAGAGGCGCGTCGTGAGCGTCCGCAGGGCCGCCGCGGTGAACCAGTCGTCGCGTGGGCCGAGGGTCACGCCCAGCACCAGCTCGGCGGGCGGGGCGCGGTGCGGGACGACGTCCACCCGCGCGTGGAGAGGGCCCGGACTCCCCAGGGGAAGCACCGTGCCGTCCGTCAGCCGTGGCGGGCCGAGCCCCGAGAGGAGGTCGGTCGAGCGGCTGC
Source organism: Streptomyces sp. NPDC028298 (assembly GCF_055565895.1). Lineage (NCBI taxonomy): Bacteria > Bacillati > Actinomycetota > Actinomycetes > Kitasatosporales > Streptomycetaceae > Streptomyces > Streptomyces sp. NPDC028298. The sequence goes on along the minus strand of NZ_JBVHTL010000013.1, from coordinate 39,523 downwards.
CGAGCACCGGATCGACCGCCACTCCGCCGGACACGGCCACATAGCTCCGTAGCCCCGCGCGCGCGGAACCGATGTCCAGGAGAGCCCCCGCGGGCACCCGGACCGGAGCCCCCCAGGCGGCCGGACGGCCGTCCACCCGCACCGCGCAGGGCGCTCCCGTCACGGCCACCGTGACCGTCGAACGGGGGCGCAGGGCACAGCCGTCGACCGTTGTCTCCAGCACGGCCGCCCCTGCGGGGTTGGCGACGAGCCGGTTGGCCAGCGCCGCCGCGGGCGCGTCGAGCGCTCCCGAGCGCGGAACGCCGAGATGGGCGTGCCCGGGCCGCCCCTGGTCCTGGACGGTGGTCAGGGCACCTGCCCGCACCACCGCGAGGGCCCGGTCGCTCATGAACACCTCTCCGGTACGAAGCGCACCCGCGCGCCGGGTGCCAGCAGCGCGGCCGGCACGCGCGCGTGGTCCCACAGCGTCGCGTCCGTCGTGCCGATCAACTGCCAGCCGCCCGGCGAACTGCGCGGGTACACGCCGGTGTACGGGCCCGCCAGCGCCACCGAGCCCGCGGGCACCGCCGTGCGCGGGGTCGCCCGGCGCGGCACGTCGTACCGCCCCGGCAGTCCCGTGAGGTAGCCGAAGCCGGGCGCGAACCCGCAGAAGGCGACCCGGAACTCGGCCGCGGCGTGGATCTGCGGCACCTCGCGGACCCCCACCCCCCAGTGGGCCGCCACGTCCGCCAGGTCGGGACCGTCGTACCGTACGGGGATCTCGACGGTGTCGTCCGCGCGCGTGGTCAGCGGGGGGATCTCCCAGCCGGGCAGCAGGTCCGCGAGCCGGCCGGGGTCGTCCAGGCCGTCCAGGAGCACCGTGCGGGCCGCCGGGACGATCTCCCGCGCGGACAGCGAGCCCTCGGCCCGGCGCCGCACCAGCTCGGCGTGCAGCGCCTGGGCGGCCTCCCCCGAGGAGACCTCCACCAGCAGCGCCCGCTCGCCGACGGACAGGACCTTCACACCGCTCCCTTCCCCGTCGTCGCCGGCCGGCACCGGGGCCGTGCCGCCGCCCGCGGCCGGGCCGCTCACGCGAACGCCTCCACGCGCACGCCGGAGGACTCCAGCCGCGCCCGTACCCGGCGGGCCAGGTCGACCGCCCCCGGCGTGTCCCCGTGCAGGCACAGGGAGCGCGCCCGGACCGGAACGCGCTCCCCGGACCGGGTGGCGACCGTCGCGGAGAGCGCCAGGCCGAGGGAGCGTTCGACCACGGCCTCGGCCTCCGTGATCACCGCGCCCTCCTCGGTACGCGGCACCAGGGTGCCCTCCTCGGTGTACGCGCGGTCCGCGAACGCCTCGGGGACGACGGGCAGTCCGGCCCCCTCGGCGATCTTCAGGAAGCGCGAGGACGGCAGGCCCAGCACCGGCAGACCCGCGCCCGCGAGCAGGACACCGTCGACGACCGCCGCCGCCTGCTCCTCGTCGTGCACGACCCGGTTGTAGAGCGCGCCGTGCGGCTTCACGTACGCCACCCGTGAGCCCGCCGCGCGCGCGAAGACCTCCAGGGCGCCGATCTGATAGGCCACTTCGGCAGCCAGCTCGTCGGGCGGCACGTCCATCGACCGCCGCCCGAACCCCGCCAGGTCGCGGTAGGAGACCTGAGCACCGATCCGTACGCCCCGCTCGGCCGCCAGCTCGCACACCCGCCGCATGGTGACCGCGTCCCCGGCGTGGAAGCCGCAGGCCACGTTGGCGCTGGTCACGACGGACAGCAGCCGTTCGTCGTCGGTCAGCCGCCAGCGGCCGAAGCCCTCGCCGAGATCGGCGTTGAGATCGATCGGGTTCATGGGCTGCCGTTCCTCCTCCTCCGGCCCGTTCAGGCCACTCGGTACTGCTCGTCACGGGTGTCGGTGATGAACATCCGGCCGGGCGCGTGGGTGATCGCGAACGGCGGACGGGACGCCATCACGGCCGCCTGGGGCGTCACTCCGCAGGCCCAGAACACCGGGATGTCGTCCGGGGCCGCGATCACCGGATCGCCGAAGTCCGGACGCGAGAGGTCCTCGATGCCGAGCCCCGACGGATCGCCGCAGTGCACCGGACTGCCGTGCACGGCCGGCAGCAGACTGCTCTCCCGGATCGCCGTGCTCAGGTGCTCGGGAGGCACGGGACGCATCGACACGACCATGGGTCCGCGCAGCCGGCCCGCCGGACGGCACTGACGCGCCGTCACGTACATGGAGACGTTGCGGCCCTGCTCGATGTGGCGCAGCGGGACGCCCGCGGAGCTCAGCGCCCACTCGAAGGTGAAGCTGCAACCGATCAGGAACGACACCAGGTCGGGCCGCCAGTGGTCCACGACGTCGGTGGGTTCGGCCACCAACTCGCCGTGTTCCCACACCCGGTAGCCGGGCAGATCGGTACGCAGGTCCGCGCCCGCGGCCAGCACCGTGGTCCAGGAACCGGCGTCGGTGACGTCGAGGACCGGGCACGGCTTCGGGTTGCGCTGGCAGAACAGCAGCATCTCGTAGGCCCAGTCGGCGGGCACCGACACGAGGTTGGCCTGGGCGTGGCCCGCGGCGATCCCGGCCGTGGGGACCGACAGTCCCGAACGGAACCGCCGACGGGCCCTTTCGGGGGTCCACGCGCGCGTGTGGCCCGAGGTCTTCAGCGGGCTCGGTGAGCCGTCGCCCGGAGGGGCGGCCGGCAGGACCTCGACGGTGTCGTTCACAGGAGCTCCTTGCCGCGCGTCTCGGGGAGTCCGGTCAGGGCGAGGGCGGCGAGGGCGTAGCCGATCGCGCCGAAGACCAGCGCTCCGCCCACGCCCCAACTGTCGGCCAGGAAGCCGACCGTGGTGGGGAAGGCCGCCCCGACGGCACGCCCGGTGTTGTACGCGAAGCCCTGTCCCGTGCCGCGCACCGCCACCGGGTACAGCTCGCTGAGGAACGAGCCGAAGCCGCTGAAGATCGCCGACATGCAGAAGCCGAGCGGGAAACCGAGCACCAGGAGAAGGGTGTTGGCGCCGCTCGGGATGTTCGCGTAGGCGAGGATGCAGGCCGCGGAGAGGACCGCGAAGAGCAGGATGTTGCGCTTGCGGCCCAGTCTGTCGGTGAGGAGACCGCCGGTGAGGTAGCCGAGGAAGGCCCCGGTGATCAGGAGCGTCAGATACCCGCCGGTGCCGACGACGGACAGCCCGCGCTCCGTCTTGAGATACGTGGGCACCCAGGTGGCCAGCGTGTAGTAGCCGCCCTGGACACCGGTGGAGAGCAGGACCGCGAAGAAGGTGGTGCGCAGCAGCCCCGGGGTCTCGGCCGTGCCCGGCCGGAAGATCGCCGTGAACGATCCCCTGTCCGTGCTCTTCTCGCGGGCCGCGGCGGCCTCGGGGGCGTCCCGTACCTGGCGCCTGACCCAGACCACGAGCAGCGCGGGCAGTGCGCCGGTCCAGAACATCACGCGCCAGGCGAGGTCGTCGTCGAGGTACTGGAAGACCAGCGTGTAGACGAGCACCGCCAGGCCCCAGCCGACGGCCCAGGCGCTCTGGACCGCGCCGAGCGTGCGCCCCCGGTGCCGGGGGCTCGCGTACTCGGCGACCAGGACGGCGCCGACCGCCCACTCGCCGCCGAAACCGAGGCCCTGGAGGGCGCGGAACACCAGCAGCGTCTCGTAGTTGGGCGCGAAACCGCAGGCCACGGTGAACACCGCATAGGTGATCACCGTGATCATCAGCGCCTTGACGCGTCCGATCCGGTCGGCGACGACGCCCGCGACCGCGCCGCCGACCGCGGACACGACCAGCGTGACCGTGGTGAACAGCCCGGTCTGGCCGCTGTCGAGACCGAAGTAGGCCGCCAGCGCGACCATGCTCAGCGGCAGGGTGAAGTAGTCGTACGAGTCGAGGCCGTAGCCGCCGAACGCGCCGCCGAACGCGCGCCGGCCCCGCGGGCCGAGGGCGCGCAGCCAGCCGAACGCGCCTTCCTCGGAGCCGGGTTCACCCGTGACGGATGACGCTTCGGGGTTCAGGGCCTGGGGTGGAGGGGTCGTGCTCATGGGCACCTCGCAATGAGGGACGGAGAGTGCATGAGGACTGAGCCGGGCCGTGCGGAAGCCTTCGGGCGCTGGGCAGTTCGCGGTGACGCGGAGAGCGCCTGCCCGACAAGGTAGAGGATCGTTGAACGATCCCTCAATACCCGTGTTGTCTCGTTCTTCGGTCTGCGGTTGAATTCCGGGCATGGCAGAGCTGACGGAACTGGCCGACGATCGCGCCCTCTTGGGCCGCACCAGCACCGCCGAGCGAGTCTCGGACATCCTCAGGAGCCGGATCGCCGAGGGCTTCTTCCCGCCCGGGACGCGACTGTCGGAGGACAGCATCGGCGGCGCCCTCGGGGTCTCCCGCAACACGCTGCGCGAGGCGTTCCGGCTGCTCACGCACGAGCGGCTGCTGGTGCACGAACTCAACCGGGGGGTCTTCGTCCGGGTGCTCACCGTCGACGACGTCGAGGACATCTACCGCACCCGGTCCCTCGTCGAGTGCGCCGTGGTCCGCGGGCTCGGCAGTCCGCCCTACGCCGTGGAGGGGATCGCCAGGGCCGTCTCCGACGGGCAGCGGGCGGCGCGCGAAGGTGACTGGAAAGGAGTGTCGACCGCCAACATCCACTTCCACCGCGAACTGGTCGCGCTCGCCGGCAGCGCCCGTACGGACGAGGTGATGCGCAGCGTCTTCGCGGAGCTGCGTCTGGCGTTCCACGTCGTGGACGACCCCCAGCGGCTCCACGAGCCCTACCTCGCGCGCAACCACGAGATCCTGCGCACCCTGCGGGCGGGCGACCGGGACGCCGCGGAGCGGCTCCTCGCGGTCTACCTCGACGACTCGCTCAGCGGCCTCGTCGAGGTGTACGCGCGCCGGGTGGCCGACGGGGGAGAGGGCACGGGCTGACGCCCTCGCGCGGCGCGTGTGCCGGGCGGGCCGGCGTGTGGCGTCGGCCACGTGGGGCCGGGCCGGTGCCAGGGGCTCGGACATGGACGGCGGCGTCCCCGCGCGGGGCTGTGTCCGGTCGTGGCGTCGGCGGGCCGGCGGGATGAGCCTCCGGTCGTGCCCCTGGCGGGTTGGAGGTGAGGCGCGTTGTGACTGTCCGCGTGTCCGGCCGTGCCCACCGCGACCGGGGCGGCCGTTCGTGGTCCGGCGGGGGTCGCGGTCGCTTCTGCGCCGTTTCGACCGTTGTCGGACCGAGGACCTAGTCTGTGCACCGTGACTTCGCCTGCATCGACGGACAGCGTTCCGCCCCAGTTCAGCGCGGGGCCGCGCCCGGCGCCGGGCCCGGCCGCCGACGAGGGCCTGGCGCGGCGGCTGCGCGCGCTCGCGTGCACGGCACCGCTGCACGACCTGGACGTGCGCAAGGCGAACCTCGCGGGTGAGTACACGGTGTACGGCATGGCCGAGGTCGCCCTCGCGGCCATCGATCTCGTCACACTGAACATGGACTTCGACACGGGCGCCGACCACGACCAGATAGTGGCCCGGCTCATCCCGCGCATCGCCGCCCAGGCCCCCGGCCGGCCGGTCGCCGAGCACGAGCGCGTGGCCCGCTGGGTCCTGGAGAACCTGATCAACGTCGGCAGCGTCGACCGGGGCTTCCGGGCCGTGTACGGCACCTTCGCACCCGACGGCAGCTATGTCCGCCGCGACTACGACTTCAAGCTGATCGAGGAAGTGCCTGGCTACGGGGGAGGCGTCTACCTCCGTACGACCGACGAAGCGGTCAACGTCCTCGTCGGCGCCCTCGACACGGATGTCACCAGCGCGCAGATCGCCGCCGAGGTCAAGCTGGAGGTGCTGATCAGCCGCGGCCGGCTGGCCGACGCGCAGCTCGCCGCCGAGCAGGCCCGCTACCGCACCGTGCAGTACGCGGAAACGCTGCGCAAGGCACTCGACGCCACCCGGCGCAACGTCCGGGCCGTCGACTGGCTCCAGGCCGTGCCCGACATGATCGCCGAGGCCCTGGACCACGTGGCCGACCGGTACCGCCACGAGAACGCGATCCTCACCAACATCCGCAAGGCCCGCGACGAGTCCGAGGACCCCGAGCAGAAGCGGCGCGCGGCCGAGCTGGTCGACATAGTCAAGGACTGCATCCGCCGGCACACCCAGCTCCAGTCCCGCCTCCTCGAAGCCGGCCCGCTGTTCCGCGCCGAGCAGGACCGGCAGGCCTTCGGCACCCCCATGACGACCTCGGGGATCGACCTGTACGGCCACCTCGTCGCGCCGGTGCTGCCGCTGCCCGTGGAGCGGGCGCTGCGCGTCACCGACGCCTTCTTCAAGCGCGGGACGGGCCTGCGGACCCCCGTCGCCGTCCGGGTCGCGGACCTCGTCGACATCCTGTTGACGCCGCCGCTGGAGCGCGAGCACCTCGGCGCGGAGATGCCCGAGCCGGACCTGATCGCCACACCGGACGACAGCCGTTTCAGCGAGGAGCAGCTCGCCTCCGCCAAGGAACTGCTGAACCTGCCGCCGGACGCGCCGCGCAGACTGTCCGGGCTGCTCGCGGAGGCCCGCCGCAGCGATCCCGAGCTGCCTTACCTGGTTGCCCTCCTGGCCGTGCACGCCGCGAGTCCGCCGGTCGGCACCGCCTACCGCCAGGGCGAGGAGCGCCTCCTGTTCGCCGTGGACGACGGGACCGAGCTGGACGACCCGGAATTCGGCGGTGCCGATCTGATCGTCGGCATGGCCCTGCTCGACGCGGCCGGGATGAAGGCGGACCGGGCATGAACCGTCCGCCGCGAGAGCGTCCGCACCGCGGGACGCCCGTCCGCCTCCCCGCACGTACCCTCGTCTTTTCGAACAAGGAGTCCCAGCCGTGACCGAGCACGTCGAGTGGAGTGAACCGGAGGCCACCGCCGCACCGGCGAACGCCCCCGTCACCCCTGCCGACGCCGCCGACGCGGCGCGGCTCGTCGCCTTCGGACTGCAGCCCAAACTGCAGCCCGCGCGTGACCAGGAGTACACCGAGCTGCTGCGCCGCTACCGCGAGGACCCGCCCTTCGCGCGGCTCGCCGACGCGGTGGCCGCCGGCCTCGGCCTCATCGTCCTCGAGGTGTCCCCGCGCGCGGGGATGGCGGTGACCGCCGCCGAGGACTCGGTCTTCGCCGTCCGCATGGGCGACTACGCCCGCCGCGCCTCGACCGACTCCGGGGACCGGTTCCTGCACGGACTCGCCCACCTCGCCGTGGCCGCGCTGGCCTTCCCGCGCCCCGAGGACCTCGCCGACGACGGCTACATCGGGCGGGTCTCGGTCAACGGCGTCGACGCGTTCGTACGACAGGCCTGCCGCCGCCTGGAGGAGCGGGCCGAGGAGACCGGCGAGAACACCGACCCGGCGACCGACGCCCCCGGGCTGGAGGCGGCCTGGCGGATCTGGGCACGGCGCAGCTCCACCGGGGCCACCAAGGACGCGCGAAGACTGGCCGGCTCGACGACGGGCATCATCGCCAAGGCCGTCGCCTTCCTCACCGACTCCGGGTTCCTCCAGCGCACGGGGGACGACGCCGGCGGGACGTACCGGACGACGGCCCGCTATCAGCTCCAGGTCCGCGACATGGCGGGCAGCGCCGCCATGGCCGAACTGCTGGAGCTGGGCATCGTCCCGGTGACGGACGGCACCGCGAGCCTGCTGCCCGCCGAGGACACCGACGACCTGGAGCTCGTGGCCGGAGCCGGACTTCCGTTCCACTCCTGACGTCCGCCCGCCCTCCCCGGCTCCCCCTCACGACCTCACCCCCTTTCGACTACGAGAGTCCGCCGCCATGTACGAGCTGTCCCGGGTCCGCCTCTACTCCATCGGGCCCGCTGGTGCGCGCTACGCCGACACCGTGCTGGACCTGCGCGGGGTCGGCGAGCCCGTGCCCGACCCGGCGCCCACCCAGGCGGAGTTCTTCGAGGAGGAGCCGGTCGGCCCGCCGCGCCGGCCCGCGCCCGCCGGAGTGCTCTTCCTGGAGAACGGCGGCGGCAAGTCGGTACTGCTCAAGCTGATCTTCTCGGTCATGCTGCCCGGACACCGCAACACCCTGGGCGGCGCCAGCTCCGGCGTGCTGCGCAAGTTCCTGCTCGCCGACGACTGCGGACACGTCGCGCTGGAGTGGCAGCACACGCTGACCGGCGAGTGCGTGGTGGTCGGCAAGGCGAGCGAGTGGCGCGGGCGGCAGGTCTCCAACGACCCCCGCAAGTTCGCCGAGGCCTGGTACTCGTTCCGGCCGGGACCCGGGCTCAGCCTGGACAACCTGCCCGTCGCCGAGGCCACTTCGGTACGGCCGCCCGTCGAGGGCGTCTCCGGGGCGCAGGGGCGGCGGCGCACCATGAAGGGCTTCCGCGACGCGATCACCGAGGCCGGCAAGGCCTACCCGCACCTGGAGGTGCACTGGGAGGAGATCCACGACCGCTGGAACGAACACCTCGGCGACCTGGGCCTCGACCCCGAACTCTTCCGCTACCAGCGGGAGATGAACGCCGACGAGGGTGAGGCCGCCGGCCTCTTCGCGGTCAAGAAGGACTCCGACTTCACCGATCTGCTGCTGCGCGCGGTCACCGACACCCGCGACACCGACGGGCTCGCGGACCTCGTCGGGGGCTTCGGCAACAAGCTGGGACGACGCGCCGAACTCATCGCCGAACGCGACTTCACCGCCGGTTCCGTGGACCTGCTCGGCCGGATCGTCGAGGCCGCCGGGGCACGGGCCCGCGCGCGCGACATCCACACGGGCGCCGAGCGGCGGACGCGGACCCTGGCCCGCCGGCTGTCCGCCCGGGCCGTACGGGAACGGGTGCGCGCCGGTGAGCTCGCCCAGCGCGTGACCGCCGCCGCCTACGCCGTCACGCACGCCGAGGGCGCCCGCGAGCGCAGCGCCCTGATCGCCGCCGAACTCGCCTACCGCCACGCCTCACTGGCCCTCGCCGGGGCCGAGAAGTCGGCCGCCGCGCAGAAGCGCGAGCTCGCCGAGGCCCGCACCCTGCACGCCGCCTGGCAGGTCGCCGAGGCCGTACTGCGCCACCGCGCCGCGGCCGACCGCTCCACCCGCGTCGCCGACGCCATCCGCGAGGCCGAACGGGACGCCGCGCCCGCGCTCGCGGCCCGCGCCACCGCCGCCGTCGACCTCGTCCGCGCACTGCACCGGGCCGCCGAGCGCGCCGAGTCGCTGGCCAACGAGGAGGAGGAGCGGTCCGCGGGTCTCCAGGAGGCCGGGGAGACCGCGCACGCCGACTCGACGGCCGCCGCCACCGCCGCGCAGCGCGCCCGCAGCGAGATCGGACATCTGCGTCAGCGGCTGGCCGAGGTCGAACAGGAGACCGCCGAGGCGGTCCGGGCCGGCTGGCTCGACGACAGCGCCCCCGACGCCGACCCGGCCCGCGCCGCCCTCGCCGCCAGCGACGCGGAGAAGACGGCCGTCGCCGCCTGGGACACCGCGCGCGAGGCCTCACGGCGCGCCGCCGACCAGGCGCGGGAAGCCGCTTCCGCCGAGTCCAGGGCCGAGCTGACGGCCGCCCGCGCGGCGGACGCGGCCACGGCCGCCGAGCGGTCGTACGAAGGCGAGCGGCGCACGGCCGATGCCCTCGCGCGGGAGGAACGGCTCGCGGAGCTGCTCAGCCTGCCGGGCTCCGACACCCGCCGAGGCGTTCCCCAGCCGCGCCGCGACGAGGACGCCGACGTCCCGGCCGACGCGCCGTCCGGCGCACCGCTCGCCCCGGAAGAGCTCGACCGGTACGCGGACGACCTCCGCGGACTTCTCGACGACACCGTCGCCTCCGCCGAGCGACAGCTCTTCGACCTGCGTACCGCGGCCGCCGACGACGCCCGCATCCTCGGGGCGCTCGGCGACGGCGGCCTCCTGCCGCCCGGACCGGACGTGCTGGCCGCTGTCGAATACCTCGGTGAGCACGGCATCCCCGCGCTCCCCGGATGGCGCTACCTCGCCCAGGCCGTCGACCCCGTCGACCACGCCCGCGTCCTGGCCGCCCGGCCCGAACTCGTCGACGGTGTGATCATCACCGACCCGGACACCCACGCACGGGCCCGTGAGGTCCTCGGCGAGGCGGCTCTGCTGCCCCGCTCCACGGTGGCCGTCGGCACCGCCGCCGCCCTGCTCGCCCCCACCCCGGCCGCCGGCACGGACGACGGCGGGGTCTTCCTCGTCCCCCCGAACCCGGCCATGCACGACGAGCACGCCGCCGACGAGGAGCGCCAGGCACTGCGCGCCCGGACCGGTCAGCGGGACGAGGAGATCCGCGCCCTCGCCGCCCGTCTCGGCAAGGACCGGGAGCTGGCCGCGCGCCTCGCCTCCTGGCGCACCGGCTGCCCGGCCGGACGGCTCACCGAGCTGGCCACGGCCGCCCACGAGGCGCGCGCGTTCGCCGAGGAGGCAGAGGCCGAGCTCGCCGAGACCCGCGCCGTCCGCGCGGAGGCCGACGAGACGGCGGCCGAGGCGGCGCACGTCCGCGACGAGCGGCAGGAGGCCGCCCAGAAGGCCCGGCGTGCCGCCGACGCGCTCGCCGGACTCGCCTTCCGGCTGCGCGAACGCGCCGGATGGCAGGTCAACCTCCGCGAACTCGCCGACGAGGCGGCCGAGTCGGAAGCCCGCGCCCAGGTGTGCCTGGAGCGCGCCCGCGCCGCCGACGAGGACCGCCGCGCCGCCCAGCGTGCCGCCGACGACGCCCGCCGCACGGCCCGCGCGCTGCGCGCCGAACGCGCGGAGATCGCCGGCGCCCCCGACGACGTGACCCACGACGGGTCGGCGGCCGCCAAGGACTCGCTGCCCGCGCTGCGCGAGGCCTACCGGGCCGCGTCGCAGCTCTACGAGAAGGTCGGCGTCGGCGCCGACCTGCGCGCCGAGCAGGCACGGGCCGAGAGCGACGAGAGCGCGGCCCTCGCCGAGCTGGACCGGCTCAGCAACAAGGTCCGCACGCGCGCCGCCCAGCTCCTGGAGTCGCCGGACGGCTCGGACGGCCCCTCCCGGCAGGCCGCCGCGGCACGGGCCGAGGAACTGGTGCAGCTCCTGGAGACCCGGATGTCGACCGCGAGCGAACAGCTCGGGCGGCTGCGCGGCGAGGCGGAGCGGCACGCGCCCGAGGAGGGCGAGACGCACACCGAGCTGGCGGAGGAGCTGGTTCCGGTCGACGCCGAGCAGGCCCAGGCCCTGCTCCGCACCGCCACGACCGAACTCGCCTCCCGCACCGAGGCGTTGAACCGCGCCCGCGAGGCACACGCGGAGTTCCTCGACGCCCACCGGTCCGCCGAGGACGCGGCAGGCGGCTTCGACGAGACCGCCGCGCTCCTCCGCGACCTCCTGCGCGAGCACGTCGACGAGGACCAGGACGAGCCCGAGCCCTACCCGGGCACCCTCGAAGAGGCGCGGAACTCCGCCGCCGAGAGCCGCCGTTCACTGCGCGGCTGCGCCGCCGACCTGACCACGGCCGAGGCCACCGTCCGCGAGGCGAGCGACATCCTCGTGCGCCACGCGAACTCCACGCGCTACGAGCAGGTGCGCACCCCCGCCCGGCAGCAGATCCGTGAGCTGCCCGCCTCCTCCCTGCCCGAGCACGCGCAGAAGTGGGCGGACGCGTTCGCGCCCCGGCTGCGTGTGCTGACCGACGAACTGGCGCAGTTGGAGCGCAACCGGGACTCGATCGTGGACCGGCTGCGCGGACTCGTCGAGTCCTCCCTCGCCACACTGCGTTCCGCCCAGCGGCTGTCCAGGCTGCCGGAGGGACTGGGGGAGTGGTCCGGACAGGAATTCCTCCGCATCCGCTTCGAGGAACCCGACCAGGCCACCCTCACCGAGCGGCTCGGCGAGGTGGTGGACGAAGCCACCCGCGCGGCGGTCAAGAAGAACTCCGACATGCGGCGCGACGGCATGTCGCTGCTCTTGCGCGGCGTCAGCGCCGCGCTCCAGCCCAAGGGCGTCGCCGTCGAGATCCTCAAGCCGGACGCCGTCCTGCGAGCCGAACGCGTGCCCGTCGGACAGATGGGCGACGTGTTCTCCGGCGGTCAGCTCCTCACCGCCGCCATCGCCCTGTACTGCACGATGGCAGCGCTGCGCAGCAACGACCGTGGCCGTGACAAGCACCGTCATGCCGGCACCCTGTTCCTCGACAACCCCATCGGGCGCGCCAACGCGACGTATCTGCTGGAGCTCCAGCGGGCCGTCTCCGACGCGCTCGGCGTCCAACTCCTCTACACCACGGGCCTGTTCGACACGACCGCGCTCGCCGAGTTCCCGCTCGTCATCCGGCTGCGCAATGACGCCGACCTTCGCGCCGGGCTGAAGTACATCAGCGTCGAGGAGCACCTGCGGCCGGGTCTGCCGCGCGAGGCCGCCGCAGGGGAGGCCGTGCACACCGAGATCACGGCGACACGGATGTTCAAGCGCCCGGCGCCGGCGACCCCGTAGCGACAGGGCCGCGAAGGCCCGTAGTCCGGTCCCGACCTCGTAGTGCCAGAGCCGAAGGCCGGCAGCCCACCCCGGCCCGGCAGCTCACCCCGGTCCGTCGGCCGACCGGCCGGGGTGAGCAGGCTGTCGGCTCGTCCGCCGGCCGAGGCCGGAGGGGCAGCCGCTCCGCGGTCGGACCGAGGCCCGGAGCGGCTGCCGCTTCCCTACGAGTGCGACAACTGCCCGGCCCCGCCCCGCCTGCGTATCCGCTCCTGGGCCCGCGCCGCGATCCGTGCCTGGCGCCGGGCCTTGCGGCGCTCGCGCCGGAGCGCCCGCGCCGTGCTGCTCGGCACCGACACCACGCCGTTCCGCTGGTTCCACACCTGCCGTGTCACCCACACGTCCAGGGCGGCCCACGTGGCGAGGACCGTACTGGCCACACTGCTGATGACCATCGGGAAGGCCAGCCAGGACGCCGTCACCGTGCACAGGAACGCCACCACGGCCTGGATCAGCGTGACCGAGATGACGAGCACCGCGCGCACCGCGGACGTGCGCACCGGATCGGGCAGCCGGCGCCTGCGCGCGGGTTCCTCGATCCACAAAGGCCGGTAGTACGCCCGCTCTTCGGGCTCCTCGTATCCGTACGTGCCGGCGCGCTTCTCCTCGGCTCGGCCGCCCCCGCGAGCGCCGGTCTCCCGGAGGTCCGCCGCACCGGCCGGGTCCTTCGCCGATCGGGCGCCCGGACGGCCGTGTCCCGTTGCCGGAACCCCGTCGTCCGTTACCCGGGTGGCCAGTTGTGCCGCCTTTCCTGTCGCAACCTCAGCAGCGGGTGCCCCGCTCCGTTCCGCCGTGCCCATCAACTTGTCACTCCCCACCGCCCAGCAGTCCTCTCGCACGGGTGTCTCGCGACCCCCGCCCCCCAGTGGCTGCCCGGCTTGCGTTCTTTTACGCCGACTGAACGCGGCATGCGGCACCTGTGGCCGATTCCGCCCTCAATTCCCGTACTGACAGACGAACGACCTGCCCCGAAGATTCCCGCCGAGCGAAGAATTTCGGCCAAGTGACGAAGTTCCCCGCTTCGACGAGATCAGGCCCCAACTGCCGGATCAGGGGGCGCAATCTCCCCCAATGAACGGACAACTCCCCATGTCTCGTTCCCTGTCGGGCCGGATCCACCCTCCGGACGGTCTTCGAGTTGTCTCTGTGTCAGTAGTAGGCTCACGCCGTTTGTTGACGCACATGTGTGCCCCCGGACCGAGGGGGTCGAGCTGGGGGAGGCCATGCGCTTTCGCGGGAAGTCCATCCGCCGGAAGATTGTGGCGCTGCTCCTCGTGCCCCTGGTGTCGCTGACCGCCATCTGGGCTTTCGCCACCGTGCTGACGGGCCGTGAGGCGAGCCGGCTCTTCAGCGTCTCCGAGGTCGTGCAGAAGATCGGCTACCCGACCGAGGACACCGTCAGGGTTCTCCAAAGGGAACGCCGGCAGACACTCGTCTACCTGGCCGATCCTCGCGCCTCCGACGGACTCGCCGCGCTCAGGCGCAGCCGCGCCGCCACGGACCGCGTCCTGGCCAAGGTCCGCAGGAACGCCGCCGACAAGGGTGTGCGCAAGGAACTCGGCGCGGGCACCGCGGAGCGCCTCACCTCGCTCCTCGACGCCGTCGACGGGATCTCCTCGCTGCGCAGCGGCGTCGAGGACGGCACCTTCGACCGCGTCCAGGCCCTCGGCCTCTACGACCGGCTCGTCGACCCCTGCTACGTCCTGCTGGCCAACCTGCACGTGGTCGACGACGTGGAACTGGACAAGGAGAGCCGCGCCCTCGTCAACGTGTCCCGCGCCCGCGAGCTGCTCTCCCGTGAGGACGCCCTTCTGGGCTCGGCGCTGGTCGCCGGACACCTCACCCGCGACGAACTCCGCCAGATCTCCGACCTCGTCGCCCAGCGCACGCTGCTGTACGACGTCAGTCTTCCGCTCCTTCCCTCCTCGGACCGCGCCCGTTTCGAGCGCTACTGGGGCAACGCCGGCACCGGGCCGCTGCGCGCGGCCGAACGGGCGGTCGCCGCCTCTACGGACGGCTCGCCCAGCGGCGTCACCGCGAGGAGCTGGGACGGCGCGGCCGGGCATGTGCTCACCGAACTCGGCGAACTCGAGGACCTGGCGGGCGACCACTACCGGGACCGCGTCAGGCCCGTGGCCATGAGCGTCATCCTCCAGGCGGTCGCCGCGGGCGTGGTCGGCCTCATCGCCCTGCTGACCTCGCTCTTCATGTCCGTACGCATCGGCCGGAGCCTCATCCGCGACCTGCGGCGCCTGCGCATGGAGGCCCACGAGGCGTCCGGCGTACGGCTGCCCAGCGTCATGCGGCGGCTCTCCGCGGGTGAACAGGTCGACGTCGAGACCGAGGTCCCGCGCCTCGAATACGACAGGAACGAGATAGGCGAGGTCGGCCAGGCCCTCAACACCCTTCAGCGCGCCGCCGTCGAGGCGGCCGTCAAGCAGTCCGAACTGCGCGAGGGCGTCTCCGAGGTCTTCGTCAACCTCGCCCGCCGCAGTCAGGTCCTGCTCCACAAGCAGCTCACCCTCCTCGACACCATGGAACGCAGGACCGAGGACACGGACGAACTGGCCGACCTGTTCCGCCTGGACCACCTGACCACCCGCATGCGCCGCCACGCCGAGGGCCTCGTCATCCTGTCCGGCGCGGCGCCGTCCCGGCAGTGGCGCAAGCCGGTGCAGCTCATGGACATCGTCCGCGCCGCCGTCGCCGAGGTCGAGGACTACGAACGCGTCGAGGTGCGCCGGCTGCCGCGCGTCGCCGTCACGGGCCCCGCCGTCGCCGACGTCACCCATCTCGTGGCCGAGCTCCTGGAGAACGCGACGGTGTTCTCGCCGCCGCACACGGCCGTCCACGTCGTCGGTGAACGCGTCGCCAACGGTTTCACCCTGGAGATCCACGACCGCGGCCTCGGGATGACCGCCGAGGCACTGCTCGACGCCAACCTTCGGCTCGCCGAGACCCCCGAGTTCGAACTCTCCGACACCGACCGGCTCGGCCTCTTCGTCGTCAGCCGGCTCGCCCAGCGGCAGAACGTCAGGGTCTCGCTCCAGCCCTCCCCGTACGGCGGCACCACCGCGGTCGTCTTCATGCCGGACGCGCTGCTCACCGACGACGTCCCGGACACCAACGGCATCGGGTTCCGCCTCGACCGCGCCCTGCCCGCCAAGGGGCGCAAGACCGAGGAACGCCCCGGAGCCACCCTCACCGAGTCGTCGGCGCGGCTGCCCGGTCTGCCCGCCTCGGTCCTCGACGGCCCCGTCGAGCTGGACGCGCCCGTCGATCTGGACACGCTCACCGGATTCCCCGGCGCGCTCGGCGACGACGACAGCGAACGCGGGGGACTGTTCCGTCCGCGGCGCTCCATCGCCGGGGTGCCCGCAGGGCTCCACGAGCAGGCCGGAGACGGCGACGAGGCCGCCCGGCCCGAGGACGAGGACCGCCCGGACGCGACTCCGGGCTCGCTGCCACGCCACCGGACACCCAAGCTCGTCAGCTCCCACGGCCGTCCCGTCACGGGGACCAGGTCGTGGCGGGGCCGGACGGACGAGGCGACGGCCCAGGACCTCGAGTCGGTGCGAGATGCCGGGCCGGGGGAGAACGAGGACCGCCGCGACCGCCGCGTGCCCGAACTCGAAGGCGCGAAGCCACTGCCCAGGCGGCACGGCGAGCGGCCCGCCGTCCCGGCCCGGCGCGCCGGTGATCGCTCCGGCGTCCCCGGTGCGAGGGGAGCCTTCGGCACACCGGGCAGACCCGCCCTCCACGGGGCACCCGGTCCCCGTGAGGACAGCGGCCGCCCGGACGCGTCGGGCCACCACGACGCCCCCGCTCTGCCCCGGCGCACCCGCACCACGGCGTCCCCGGCGAGCCCCGGCGACGAAGCGACTCCTCGCCGCGACACCGCGACCGGGCAGGCGGAAGCCGGTGGTACGGCCCCGCTGCCGCGGCGTGTCCGGCAGGCGAATCTGGCCCCCCAGCTGAAGGACGGACCGGCGCGGCTCGCCGAGCGCGGCCAGGGCCGCGACGGCACGGGGCCGGACCCCGTCGAACGGGACGCCGACGAAGTACGCAGTCGTATGGCCTCGCTCCAGCGTGGCTGGCAGCGCGGCCGCGAAGAGAACGCCGAGGGCGACCAGGCCCAGAACGGCTCAGTACGAGGAACGACAGAGGGGGACGGTCGATGACCGCACCGAAGGCCGCAGGGCCCGCCGCGACGAGTGTGTCCGGCGAACTGAACTGGCTTCTCGACGAACTGGTGGACCGCGTCGCCAGTATCAACAAGGCGATCGTGCTCTCCGGCGACGGCCTTCCGACGGGGGCCTCGAAGGACCTCACCCGGGAGGACAGCGAACACCTGGCCGCCGTCGCCTCCGGCTTCCACAGCCTCGCCAAGGGCGTCGGCCGGCACTTCGAGGCGGGCAGCGTCCGCCAGACCGTCGTCGAACTCGACGAAGCCTTCCTGTTCGTCACGGCCGCCGGTGACGGAAGCTGCCTCGCCGTCCTCTCGGACGCCGACTCCGACGTCGGCCAGGTCGCCTACGAGATGACGCTCCTCGTCAAGCGGGTCGGTGTGCATCTGGCCTCCAGCCCGCGCACCGATCTGCCCGCGGGCGGGTAGTGGGATGACATGAGCGGAGACGGTCAGGGAAGACGCCACTGGTTCGACGACGAGGCGGGCCCGGTGGTCCGCCCGTACGCGATGACCCGCGGACGCACCACCAGCGCGGGCCAGCACCGCCTCGATCTGATCGCGCTCGTGTTCACGGAACAGCACGCCGAGGACCCCGAGGCGGACCATTCGCTGTCCCCGGAACACGTGGACATCGTCGAACTCTGCCGTGACGTCCCCCAGTCCGTCGCCGAACTCGCGGCGGAGCTCGATCTGCCCATCGGAGTGGTGCGGGTCCTGATCGGGGATCTGGTGGATGACGAAATGGTCCATGTGACACGTCCCGTTCCCCCTGCCGAACTGCCGGACGAGAGTATTCTGCGCGACGTGATCAGCGGCCTCCGGGCGCTCTGAGCTGGGCGGAAACGGGGAACAGACGTGACAGGCTGGCAGTTCTGGGTCGACCGGGGCGGGACCTTCACGGACATCGTCGCGCGGCGCCCCGACGGGGGGCTGCTCACGCACAAACTGCTGTCCGACAATCCGGCCCGCTACGCCGACGCGGCCGTCGCCGGCGTCCGTGAACTCCTCGGCCACGAAGGAGACACGGACGCCCCGGTCGACGCCGTGCGCATGGGCACGACCGTCGCGACCAACGCCCTCCTGGAACGCAAGGGCGAGCGCACCCTCCTCGTCACCACCCGGGGCTTCCGTGACGCCCTGCGCATCGCCTACCAGAACCGCCCGGCCATCTTCGCCCGCGCGATCGAACTCCCCGAACTCCTCTACGAGCGCGTGGTCGAGGTCGACGAACGGATCGCCGCGGACGGCACCGTCCTGCGCGCCCCCGACCTGGACGCTCTCGCCGCGTCCCTCCAGGAGGCCTACGACGAAGGGATCCGTGCCGTCGCCGTCGTCTGCATGCACAGCCATCTCCACCCCGCCCACGAACAGGCCGTGGGCGCGCTGGCGACACGTGTCGGCTTCCCGCAGGTCTCGCTCTCCAGCGAGGTCAGCCCGCTGATGAAGCTGGTGCCACGCGGGGACACGGCCGTCGTCGACGCCTACCTGTCGCCCGTGCTGCGCCGCTACGTCCAGCAGGTCGCCGCCGAACTCCAGGGCGTGCGGCTGATGTTCATGCAGTCCAACGGAGGCCTCGCCGAGGCCGGGCAGTTCCGCGGCAAGGACGCCATCCTCTCGGGCCCCGCCGGCGGCATCGTCGGCATGGCCCGGATGTCGCAACTCGCCGGCTACGACCGTGTCATCGGATTCGACATGGGCGGAACGTCCACGGACGTCTCCCACTTCGCCGGAGAATACGAACGGACCTTCACCACACAGATCGCCGGAGTCCGCCTGCGTGCCCCCATGCTGGACATCCACACCGTCGCCGCGGGCGGTGGATCGGTGCTCCACTTCGACGGTTCCCGCTACCGCGTGGGCCCCGACTCGGCCGGAGCCTCCCCCGGACCCGCCTGCTACCGCAACGGCGGTCCCCTGACGGTCACCGACGCCAACGTCGCGCTCGGGCGCGTCCAGCCCGCGCACTTCCCCGAGGTGTTCGGCCCCGGAGGCGACCAGCCCCTCGACGCCGCTCTCGTCCGGGACCGCTTCACCGCCCTCGCGCAGGAGATCCACGAGCGGACCGGCGACGCCCGCACCCCCGAGCAGGTGGCCGAGGGCTACCTGCAGATCGCCGTGGCCAACATCGCCAACGCCGTCAAACGGATCTCCGTACAGAAGGGCCACGACGTCACGCGCTACGCGCTCACCACGTTCGGTGGCGCCGGAGGCCAGCACGCGTGCATGGTCGCCGACTCGCTCGGCATCCGCACCGTCCTGGTCCCGCCCATGGCAGGCGTCCTGTCCGCCCTCGGCATCGGACTCGCCGACACGACGGCCATGCGCGAACAGTCCGTCGAGACACGCCTCGAACCGGCCTCCATGCCCGGCATCCTCAAGACCGCCGACGACCTGGAGAGCGCCACCCGCGCCGAACTCCTCGCCGAGGACGTCCCCGAGCACCGCATCCGGATCACCCGCCGGGCCCAGCTCCGCTATGACGGCACGGACACGGCACTGACCGTCGAGCTCACCGAGCCCGACACCATGACCCACGCCTTCGAAGAACGTCATCGCGCCACCTACTCCTTCACCCTCGACCGTCCGGTCGTCGTCGAAGCCCTCTCCGTGGAAGCCACCGGTCTCACCGAACCCCCCGATCTCTCCGCCCTCGCCCCCGACGAGGCCGCACCCGTCTCCCGCCCCACCGCCACGACCGTCCGACTGCACACGGACGGCGCCTGGCGCGACGTGCCCCTGCACCAACGCCGGCAACTCCCGCCCGGCCGGACCGTCGACGGACCCGCGATCATCGCCGAGGCAGGCGCGACAACCGTCGTCGACGACGGCTGGCGGGCCGCGACGACGGACGACGGGCATCTGGTCATGGAACGCGCGGCGGTCACGGAGAGTTCCGATCTCGGCACTCAGGCGGACCCCGTTCTGCTCGAGGTCTTCAACAACCTCTTCATGTCCATCGCCGAACAGATGGGCGCCCGACTGGAATCGACCGCCCAGTCCGTCAACATCAAGGAGCGCCTCGACTTCTCCTGCGCCCTGTTCGACCCCGACGGAAACCTGGTGGCCAACGCCCCTCACATCCCGGTCCACCTGGGCTCGATGGGCACGAGCGTGCAGGAGGTCGTCCGGCGGCGCGGCGACCGTATGCGGCCCGGTGACACCTACGCGGTCAACGACCCGTACCACGGCGGCACCCACCTCCCCGACGTCACCGTGATCACCCCTGTCTTCGACACGGAGAGTGAGCGGATCCTGTTCTACGTCGCCTCGCGCGGCCACCACGCGGAGATCGGCGGCATCGCCCCGGGCTCCATGCCCGCGAACAGCCGCACCATCGACGAGGAGGGCGTCCTCTTCGACAACTGGCTGCTCGCCGAGAACGGACGGTTCAGGGAGGCGGAGACACAGGCCCTGCTCACGGCGCCCCCGTACCCGTCGCGCAACCCGGGGACGAACCTCGCCGACCTGCGCGCCCAGATCGCCGCCAACCGCAAAGGCGTCGACGAAGTGGGCCGGATGATCGAGGACTTCGGGCTCGACGTCGTCCAGGCGTACATGAGGCACGTCCAGGACAACGCGGAGGAGGCCGTGCGCCGCGTCATCGACACGCTCGAAGACGGCGAGTGCGCCTACGAGACGGACTCGGGGGCGGTCATCCGGGTCCGCGTCTTCGTCGACCGCGAAGCACGCTCGGCCACCGTCGACTTCACGGGCACGTCAGCGCAGCTCGGCACCAACTTCAACGCCCCCTTCGCCGTCGTCAACGCCGCTGTCCTGTATGTCTTCCGCACCCTGGTGGACGACGACATCCCACTCAACGACGGCTGCCTGCGCCCTCTGCGCATCGTGGTGCCGCCGGGGTCGATGCTCGCCCCGGAGCCCCCGGCCGCCGTCGTCGCGGGCAACGTGGAGACCTCCCAGGCGATCACCGGCGCCCTGTACGCGGCCCTGGGCGTCCAGGCGGAAGGCTCCGGCACCATGAACAACGTGACGTTCGGCAACGAGCGCCACCAGTACTACGAAACCGTGGGCTCCGGTTCGGGCGCCGGCGACGGCTTCCCGGGCGCCCCCGTAGTACAGACCCATATGACCAACTCGCGGCTCACCGACCCCGAGGTCCTGGAGTGGCGACTGCCCGTCAGGCTGGAGGAGTTCGCGATTCGACACGGCAGCGGCGGCCCCGGACACTGGCCGGGCGGCGACGGAGCCGTACGGCGCATTCGATTCCTGGAGACGATGACCGTCTCGACACTGTCGCAGCACCGCAAGGTGCCGCCGTACGGCATGGCGGGCGGCGAGCCCGGTGCTCTCGGCGTCAACCGGGTCGAGCGCGCCGACGGCACGGTCACGGAACTCGGCGGAAGCGACGCGGCGGACGTCGGACCCGGCGACGTACTCGTCATCGAAACCCCCGGCGGCGGAGGCTACGGCCCACCGCCGCACGACCCCCATCAAGCAGGAGAAGAGATCGATGATCTTCGGGCGTTCTGAGCGCGGGAAGCCTCCGGTCGAGCCCGTCACGCTCAAGATCCTGGTAGCGGGCGGCTTCGGCGTGGGCAAGACGACCCTCGTCGGCGCGGTCAGCGAGATCAGGCCGCTGCGCACCGAGGAAGTCCTCACCGAGGCGGGCCGGCCCATCGACGACATCAGTGGTGTGGAGGGCAAGCACACCACGACCGTCGCCATGGACTTCGGCAGGATCACGCTGCGCGAGGACCTGGTGCTCTATCTGTTCGGGACCCCCGGGCAGGATCGTTTCTGGTTCCTCTGGGACGAGCTCGCCACAGGTGCCCTGGGTGCCGTCGTGCTGGCCGACACCCGCCGTCTGGAGGACTGCTTCGCCGCAGTCGACTACTTCGAACGGCGCTCCATACCCTTCGTGGTGGGAGTCAACTGCTTCGAGGAGGCCGCCCGTTACCCCGCGGAGGCCGTCCGCCAGGCCCTCGACCTCGATCCGGACGTGCCCGTCGTCCTCTGCGACGCGCGCGACCGCGAATCGGTCAAGGAAGTTCTCATCCGCGTCGTCCAGCACGCGATGGCACAAGCGGCGGCCGCTCGTGAGGCCGTCTCGACCTGACGCCGGCCCGGCGCCGTCACGACGCGCGGGTGCGGCCCGTACCCCCGCCGACCGGGGTACGGGCCGCGGTCACGCCCACGCGCGCGTGGTTCACCCGCCTCCCACGCGCGCGGGAGTCACTCGACGGTGTCGTCGTGCCAGCCGAAGCTCTTCTCCACCGCCCTGCGCCAGTTGTCGTACTCGCTGTCGCGCACCGACGCCTCCATGGACGGCGTCCATTCGACGTCCTTCTGCCAGTGCCCCTTCAGCTCGTCGAGGCCGTTCCACACCCCGGTCGCCAGCCCCGCCGCGTACGCGGCGCCCAGACAGGTCGTCTCGGAGACCTTCGGACGGATCACCGGCACGCCGAGGACGTCCGCCTGGTGCTGCATCAGCAGGTTGTTCTTGGTCATGCCGCCGTCCACCTTCAAGGTGGTGATCTGCACCCCGGAGTCCTGGTACATCGCGTCCACGACCTCACGGGTCTGCCAGCTCGTGGCCTCCAGGACCGCGCGCGCGAGGTGCGCCTTCGTGACGTACCGCGTGAGACCGGTGATGACACCGCGCGCGTCCGAGCGCCAGTAGGGGGCGAACAGGCCCGAGAAGGCGGGCACGATGTACGCGCCGCCGTTGTCGTCGACGCTCGCCGCCAGCGTCTCGATCTCGTCGGCGGAACGGATGATGCCCAGTTGGTCCCGGAACCACTGGACCAGGGCGCCCGTGATCGCGATGGACCCTTCCAGGCAGTAGACCGGAGCCTCGTCGCCGATCTTGTATCCCATGGTGGTCAGCAGCCCGTTCTTCGACGGAACGGGCCTGTTGCCGGTGTTCAGCAGCAGGAAGCTGCCGGTGCCGTAGGTGTTCTTGGCCGTGCCGACGTCGTAGCAGGCCTGGCCGAACACCGCCGCCTGCTGGTCGCCGAGCGCCGACGCGACCGGCACACCGGCGAGCTGGCCCACGGCGGTGCCGTACACCTCGGCGGAGGACCTGATCTCGGGCAGCACCGCCTCGGGGATGTCCATCGCGGAGAGGATGGAAGGGTCCCACTGGAGGGTGTCCAGGTTCATCAGCATGGTGCGCCCGGCGTTGGTCACGTCGGTGACGTGCCGTCCGCCGTCGGTGCCGCCGGTCAGGTTCCAGATGAGCCAGGAGTCGATGGTGCCGAAGGCGATCTCACCGCGTTCGGCGCGAGCGCGCAGGCCCGGGACGTTGTCGAGCAGCCAGGCGGCCTTCGGCCCGGAGAAGTAGCTGGCCAGGGGCAGTCCGGTCTGCTCGCGGAAGCGGTCCTGGCCGTCCGGGCCGCCCAGTTCGTTGCAGAGCGCCGACGTGCGGGTGTCCTGCCACACGATCGCGTTGTGGACGGGCTTGCCGGTGGCGCGGTCCCACAGAACGGTCGTCTCGCGCTGATTGGTGATGCCGAGCGCGCTGAGCTGGTCGGCGCGCAGTCCGGCCTTGGCGAGCGCTCCCGCGACCACGGCCTGCACCTTGGACCAGATCTCGGTGGCGTCGTGCTCCACCCAGCCCGGTTTGGGGAAGATCTGCCGGTGTTCGCGCTGGTCGACGGCGACGATCGCGCCGCCCTGGTCGAAGATGATGCAGCGGCTTGAGGTGGTGCCCTGGTCGATTGCGGCGACGTACTTCTCGGCGTTGTCCGTCATGTCGTCCCCTTACGTGTTCTTCGTCAGGAGGCTGATGTCTCGTCAGGAGTCCGCACTTCGAGGCGGCGGCAATGCGTCAGAAGGCCACGTTGTAGATCCCGGCACCGATCGCGGCGCCGGCGATGGGGCCGACCACCGGGATCCAGGAGTATCTCCACTCCGACGTGCCCTTGTTGGGGATCGGCAGCAGCGCGTGCGCGAGGCGCGGCCCCAGGTCGCGGGCCGGGTTGATGGCGTACCCCGTGGGGCCGCCCAGGGAGAGACCGATGCCGACGACGAGGAAGGAGATGAGCAGGACCGGCAGCCCCGCGTCGCCGATGCCGGCGACATGCTTGTCGCCGCCGACCATCGCGAGGATGGGAAGCATCAGAGCGGCGGTGGCGATGGTCTCTGTGATCAGGTTCTGTACCGGGTTGTCGATCTCGGGACGCGTGGAGAAGATCCCCAGGGTCTCGATGGCCTTGTCCTCCTCGGCGTTGAGGTTGAACTGCCCGAGGTAGAGCAGCCAGCACAGGACCGCGCCGAGGACGGCGCCGGCGAACTGGCCGGCGAGGTAGAAGGGCACGTCCGACCACTTGGTGGAACCCTCGATCGCGAACCCGATGGTCACCGCCGGGTTGATCTGCCCTCCCGACAGCGGCGCCGAGGTGTAGGCACCGGCCAGGACACCGAAGCCCCAGCCGAAGGTGATGACGATCCAGCCCGCTCCCTGGGCCTTCGATCTGTTCAGGGTGACAGCGGCGCACACACCCGCGCCGAAGAGAATGAGAATCGCTGTGCCGATCAACTCGCCTACGAAGATGTCTCCGTTGCTCATGGCGGCTCCTGGGCTCTCGCCCGGAACGATCAGCTCCGGGCCGACGTGCGAGGGCGTTCCCATGGCTGTTTCCGCCGGAGGCGGGGAGGTCCCGCACCCCGCCCGGCGTCCCGGAAGTGTTCACCGGTGCCCAGGGGGCGTCAAGGTCGTGGACCGCACCGGTTGCGGGGCGCCACGTGGACGCGTCACGAAGGTCCGCCGGCACCGTACGGACGGAACCGGCCAGTCGGTCGAGTGGTCGTGCGATCGGGTGGTCAGATGATCGGGGTCAAGGCGATCGAGGTGCAGGCGATGGGGGTGCGTGCGATCGAGGTGCGGGCGGTCGACCGGATCAACCGGTGAGCGTCTGCCCGTACGGCTCCATCGGACCGGTCCCCACACCGCGCCGGACCTCATGACCGGGCAGTCCCGCGCGCCCCAGCACCCAACTCGCCCCGTCCAGGGCCTTGGCGGCCTGCTTGAGCGGTGCCAGCGAGGTGGCCGCCTGCCGGTGGTCGAGCACGCTGCCGGGCGCGCACAGCACCGTGGCCAGCGACAGGGTGACGGCGCGCCCGCCCGCGGCCCAGGGCGTGTCCAGCACCGACGCGGCCAGCGGGTCGAGCGTGTCGGGGTCGGCGAGGACCAGGAAGTCGTCGCCGCCGATGTGCCCGACCATCGTGGCCTCGGACGCCGCGTGCTGCAGCATCCGCCCCACCGCCTTGATCAGCTCGTCGCCGGCCGCGAAGCCCGCTCCGTCGTTGACCTGCTTGAAGTGGTCGATGTCCAGCCAGCTCAGCGCGAACATCCGGCCGTCCGCGATCCGTCGGTCCACCTCGCCGGTGATCGTGTCCGAACCGGGCAGCCGGGTCAGCGGGTTGAGCCCCGCCGCCTCCTCGACCCGGCTCTCCGACAGCGCCCGAACGAGATCCGCGAGGCGTACGACGCCCACGCACCGTCCGTACCGGTCGACGACCGCGACATCGTCGGACGTACGGTCCCGGTCCCCGTCCGCGACCACGTCGAGCACTTCCCAGGCGGTCGCGTCGAGGCCGACCGTACGCGGCGCGTCACCCAGCTTGGCGGCCGGCCGGTCGGCGTACAGGGCGTGCCCGTAGCGGCCGGACATCGACAGCAGGAACCGTGACCGGTGCACCGAGCGGACCGGTATCCCGAACGGGTCCACGAGGAGCACGCCGGACACCTCGGGCGACCCGGTGAGCAGGGACCTGACCTCTCCGGCCGACGCTGAAGCCGGCAGCAGCGCGGCCGGGCGGACGAACTGGCCCACGGACGGCCCCGACCGGGGCGCGCTGCGGGCACCCGGTGACAGCGCCGGAACGTATACATCCGCCGAGGGCCGCCGGGCCGGCGGGGCGAACAGATCGCCCTGCGCGAGCTGCGCACCCGCCGACACCGCGGCGGCGCACTGCAGTTCCGTCTCGACGCCCTCGATGGACAGCAGCGCGCCGAGCTGTTCGCACAGCGTCCGCATCGCGCGTACCGCGGCGGGCCGCGACAGCAGGGACACGTCGAGCTTCATCAGCTCCGGGGCGAGGTCCGTGAGCAGCCGCAGCGGTACGTCGCCGTCGCCGATGCCGTCCGCGCAGATCCGGAAGCCCTCGCCGCGCACCGTGGCCACCGCCTCCAGCAGGGCGTGCTGCGGCACGTGCGTGTACGGCGGGACGACGTCGACGGTGACCTCCCAGGGAAGCCGTCCGGCTTGCCGCACCTCGTTGCGCAGCGCGGAGAGCCGGCCGAGGTCGGCCAGCGTTCCGGCGAACACGTTGACGTGCAGGGGGAGCAGCGTCTCCCTGCGTGCGGCGGCCCGGATGGCCAGCGCGGCGAGCCGGCCGTCCAGTTCGGGATCACGGCGGGCTCGCGCCAGGATGTCGCCGGACTCCGGGCGGGCGAGCGTCTCCAGCGCCGCGACCCCTCCGGTCGTCAGGTTGACGACCGGCTGGAAGGCGAAACGGACCATATCCGTCCAGGAGGGCACAACAGCATGGTCCCGCTGTCGGCGTACGCCGGTGTGCGATTCACGAGCTGTTCACGCAGGATTCCGGGGTCGTCACAGCCGGTGCGGAAGGAGGGGCCGACGCAGCCCACCACGCGCCTAGCGAACCGCCACGACCGAGGAGCCGTGCCCGAACAGCCCCTGGTTCGCGGTGATCCCCACCCGTGCCCCGGTGACCTGCCGGTCACCGGCGTCCTCGCGCAACTGCCAGGTCAGTTCGCACACCTGGGCGATGGCCTGCGCCGGAACTGCCTCTCCGAAGGAGGCGAGCCCGCCGCTGACGTTCACCGGTATGCGTCCGCCGAGCGCTGTGGCGCCTTCCCGCAGGAGCTTGGCGCCCTCGCCCTCGCCGCAGAGCCCGAGATCCTCGTACCACTGCAGTTCCAGCGCGGTCGACAGGTCGTAGACCTCCGCGAACGAGAGATCCTCCGGGCCGACACCCGCCTCCTCGTAGGCCGTTCGGGCGATGGACGCCCGGAAGGTCTCGGACGCGGGTTCCACGGCGGCCGCCGAGTCGGTGGCGATGTCCGGCAGATCCAGCACGGTGTTCGGATAGCGCGGCGACACCGTCGACACCGCGCGGATCCGTACCGGCTCCGCGATCCCGTGCCGGCGCGCGAAGTCCACGCCCGTCAGCACCACGGCCGCGCCGCCGTCCGAGGTCGCGCAGATGTCGAGCAGCCGCAGGGGGTCGGCGACCACGGCCGACGCGGCGACCTCCTCGGCCGTGACCCGCTTGCGGTAGCGGGCGTTGGGATTGAGCGCCCCCAGGGCCGCGTTCTTCACCTTCACCTGGGCGAAGTCCTCCGGAGTGTCGCCGTACAGGGCCATCCGGCGGCGCGCGTACAGCCCGAAGTACGTCGGGTTCGTCGCCCCGAGGACGCGGAAGCGCAGCCAGTCCGGATCGTCCGGCCGGTCCCCGCCGGCAGGGCGGAAGAACCCCTTGGGTGCCGCGTCCGCGCCCACCACGAGGACCACCTCGGCGAGGCCGGAGAGGATCTGAGCCCGTGCTGTGCCGAGCGCCTGTGCCCCGGAGGCGCAGGCCGCGTACACACTCGTCACGCGTGCTCCCTGCCACCCCAGCGCCTTCGCGAACGTCGCCCCCGCCACATGTCCCGGGTAGCCGCCGCGGACGGTGGACGCGCCCACGACCGAGTCGACGTCCCCCCAGCCGATCCCCGCGTCGGCCAGCGCGGCACGCGCCGCGGCGACCCCGTACTCGACGAAGCGGTGTCCCCACTTGCCCCACGGGTGCATCCCCACGCCCAGCACCGCCACGTCACCGGTCACGCCCTCACCTCCGTCAGCCCCGCGCCTCTCATGCCGTCACCCCTGTCGGCCGCCAGTGCCATGTCGTCCAGGTGGTCTCCTCGTCCTCGTGCAGCACACCGGGGACGACCTCCACCTCCATGCCCACCGCCAGGTCGGAGACGGTGATTCCGGGAACCGCCTGGCCGAGCACCACGAGGCATTCTGATTCCAGTTCCACAGCGATCAACGCGTAGGGCTCCCAGGAGAGTTCCGGATCGGTCACATAGGGTGACGGTGGCCGGTAGCGGCTGTCCGTGTACGACCACACGCGGCCCCGGGGAGACAGCGGCGCCTCCGTCAGTTCGCCGCCCGCGCATCCCGGATTGCGGCAGAAGGCGTCCTCCCGGGGGAAGAACACCGAGGCGCACGCCGAGCAGCGCGTGCCGAGCAGACGGAAGTCCTCCCCTTCCCCGGTGAACCACCCGGCGACGACAGGTGTGCGTGTACGCGACACGGTCCCTCCACGGCGCTCGATCTGACGGAACGTCAGAAGTGTGCCACGGGCGGGGAAAATTGGGCAGGGCGTCCGCGCGGACCGACGGGCGCCACCGGCGGCCGGAGTCCCGGCCGCCGGTGAGGGTATGCAGGGAGCGCCCCGACCGCCCCATCCGTCCCGACCGGGAACTTCCGCCCCGGCCGTGTCATCCCGTCCAACCCGAAGACGCCCGTTCGGTGATGGACTACAGTCCGCGGCGTGCCCGAAAACCCGCACCCGCCCGCCGACTTCGCACCCGACTCGCACTGTTCGAGCTGCGGCGCCCCCTACGGAGAGGGCATCTCCGGCTGGCCCCGCACCTGCGCCGCCTGCGGCACGGTCGCCTACCGCAATCCGCTTCCGGTCGCGGTGGCCCTGCAGCCCGTCTACGACGACCGGGGCGCTGCCCTCGTGGTCATCACCCGGACCATCGCTCCCGCGCGCGGGGGAGTCGCCCTGCCCGGGGGATTCATCGACCACCGGGAGGACTGGCGGCAGGCCGTCGTGCGCGAGCTCAAGGAGGAGACGGGCATCGACGCCGCGAGCAGGGAAGTGCGGCTCGCCGACGCGATGAGCTCCCCGGCGGGCCATCTGCTGCTCTTCGGGCTCCTTCCGGAACGCCCGGCCGCCGAACTGCCGAAGTCCGCCGCCACCGACGAGACCGAAGGCTGGCACCTGCTGCGCCGGCCGGCCGAACTCGCCTTCCCACTGCACACCCTGGCCGCGCGCGCATGGTTCGAGGGGCGGTACATCTGAGGGTCAGCGACGGGGTCTGCCCAGTCCCCGCACCCGTACGGGATACGACGGCTCGCTCAGGCCCCCCGTGCCGCTCGCCCTTCGCACCACCACCTCGTCCTCCTCCCAGCGGGACACATGGCGCTCGGCCTCCGGTTCCTCCCAACCGTCGCCCGTGTCCGCCACGACGAGCCCGACACCGCCGCTTCCCCGCGCGGGCGCCCACGCCTCCAGCTCCAACCCGCCGTCGGCACCGCGCACGGGCACGACGGCACCGGCCCGCGCGAGCACCGGAATCCGCGACAAGGGCGCGTCGACCACCACCTGCGCCGGCCCCTCGTACGCCTCCTCGGTGACCGTGTCGTACCAACGCCCCCGCGGCAGGTGCACCGTCCGCCGGAGCGCACCAGGGTCGAGCACGGGAGCCACCAGGAGGCTGTCGCCGAGCAGGAACGCGTCCTCGCAGTCGCGCAGCGCCCGGTCCTCGGGACTGCCCCACCACACGGGCCGGACGTAGGGAGCGCCCGTGCGGCGCGCCAGATGCGCCAGCGTCATGAAGTACGGAAGCAGCCGCCGCCGTTCGAGGAGAGCCACGCGCGCGTGCTCCAGGACCTCGTCACCGAACTCCCAGGGCTCCCTGCGCCCGGCCCGCAGACTGGCGTGCGTGCGGAACAGCGGGAGGTACGCGCCGAGCTGGAACCACCGCAGATACAGCTCGGGCGACGGGCTGCCGTCGAAGCCGCCCACATCGGGTCCCGAGTAGGGCACCCCGCACAGCCCGAGCCCCAGCACCAGGGACAACGACGCCCGCAGCCCCGGCCAGCCCGTGGCCACGTCCCCGGACCACGTCCCCGCGTAGCGCTGCAGACCCGCCCACCCGGAACGCGAGAACAGGAACGGCCGCTCCCGCGGCGCCAGTTCACGCAGCCCCTCGTAGGCGGCCCGGGCCATGCCCAGCGCGTACACGTTGTGCGCCTCGCGGTGGTCACCGCCGCGGCCCTCCAGGGAGTGCCTGGCCGAACGCGGCAGCGTCGGCTCCCCGAAGGCCGTGAACGACGTCGGTTCGTTCATGTCGTGCCAGAACCCGGCGAACCCCTGCGCGAGCCGCTCCTCGTACAGCCCGCCCCACCACGCGCGCGCCCGCGCGTCCGTGAAGTCCGGGAACACGGCCTCCCCGGGCCACACGACACCTCGTACGAGCCGTCCCGAGGCGTCCCGCACGAAGGCATCCTCGGCCAGACCGCCGTCGTACACCTCGTTGCCCGGCTCCGCCTTGACCGCCGGGTCGACGATCGACACCAGCCGGATCCCGTCGCGCCGCAACTCCTCGGCGAGCTGAGGCAGCTTCGGGAACCTGTCGCGATCGACGGTGAACACCTGGTGGTCGTCGTAGTGGTCGATGTCCAGATGGACGGCGTCCAGCGGCAGGCCACGCTCCTGGTAGCCCGCGACGATCCTGCGCACCTCCTGCTCGCTGCCGAAGCCCCACCGCGCGTGCTGGTGCCCCAGCGCCCACGCGGGCGGAAGCGCCGCGGCACCGGTCAGGGACGCCCAGGAGTGCAGCACGCGCGCGGGGGTGCCCACCATCACCCAGCAGCGCAGCGGCCCGCCGTCCATGCGCAGTTCGCTCGACCCGGCCCGGTCGTGCCCGGAGCCGGCGCCCTCCTCGCCCTCCCGCAGGACCACGGTGCCGTCCCACGTCGTGTCGTGGAACACGAGATGCGTACCCGCGTCGGCGACGACCATCTGCACCGGCATCGTGAGGTACAGCGGATCGTCGCCCGGCCCGAAGGCCTGTCCTTGGTCCGTGTTCCACAGCCGGTACGTCCCCTCGCGCAGCCGCAGCCCGGCCGCCCGGCCACCCAGACCGAAGAACCGGGCGTCGGCCGCCACTTCGGAACGCTGCATCCAGCGGGCGGTGCCGCCGTCGACGGGTTCCCACCACCGGGGCGGCAGATCCCGGCGCAGGACCACCCCGCCGGGCGTCAGGACCTTGACCGCGCCGTGCCGTGACACCGTGACCGTGACCCGCTCGGCCACGACCCGCCAGCCGCCGTCCTTGTCCGGCTCCAGGACGGCCCGTGGATCGGGTTCGGGGGACCGGCCCGCCAAGGCGTACGACGGCTCCGGCGCGACCGCGTCCCAGCCCCAGAAGACCGCCCCGCCCACCGTGACCGTGATCCGCAGCTCCGAGCGGGTGAAGCGGACGACTCCGCCGCCGGGGCCCGGCTCCACACCGAGCACCGGCCCCGGTACCCGCGCCCGCTCGGCGCCCCGCCGGGGCAGCCCGGAGGCGTCGGCACGCCTCCTGCGCCACGCGGCTCGTACGGTGAGCAACCCCTGAGTGGTACCCCCCGAGCCGACCGCTTTCACCGAACGCACCAGGTCACGACCGTCCATGCTGCTCACCCTGCCACTACCGGCGCCCGTTGAGTGAGCCGTTCAACTGCCGTTCACCTGGTGCGCGGCCACATCTTCATGTAGCCGACTATGTGGGGCGTGCCCTGGTAAAGAAGTCGATCACATGGCATCGTCCGTGTCAGCCGCGTGACGCGCACACCCCCGCTCGTGCGCGACCGACGCCCACGACGCGCACAGCCCGGGAGCCGCCCCATGTCCACCACGAACCCCTCACCGCTCTGGCAGCCCACCGCCGAGGGCATCGCCCAGGCGCGGGTCACGAAGTTCCAGGCCTGGGCGGCCGAACGGCACGGAGCGCCGGCCGAGGGAGGCTACGCGGCCCTGCACCGTTGGTCGGTCGACGAGCTGGAGACGTTCTGGAAGGCCGTCACCGAGTTCTTCGACGTACGGTTTTCCGCCCCGTACGCGCGCGTGCTCGGCGACCGTGCCATGCCCGGAGCCGACTGGTTCCCCGGAGGGACCCTCAACTACGCGGAGCACGCCCTGCGCGCCGCGGAGACCCGCGCGGACGAACCGGCCCTCCTGTATGTCGACGAGAGCCACGAGTCCGTCCCCGTGACGTGGTCCGAGCTGCGCCGTCAGGTCGGCTCCCTCGCCGCGGAGCTGCGGGCCCTCGGTGTACGGCCCGGAGACCGGGTCAGCGGCTATCTCCCGAACATCCCCCAGGCCGTGGTCGCCCTGCTCGCCACGGCCGCCGTGGGCGGGGTCTGGACTTCTTGCGCCCCCGATTTCGGCGCGCGCAGCGTCCTCGACCGCTTCCAGCAGGTCGAACCCGTGGTCCTGTTCGCCGTCGACGGCTACCGCTACGGAGGCAAGGAGCACGACCGCCGCGACACGGTCGCGGAACTGCGCCGCGAGCTGCCCACCCTGCGCGCCGTCGTGCACATCCCGCTGCTGGGGACCGAGGCACCCGAGGGCGCGCTGGAGTGGTCGGCGCTGACCTCCGCCGACGTGGAGCCCGTCTTCGAGCAGGTTCCCTTCGGCCATCCCCTGTGGGTGCTCTACTCCTCAGGTACGACCGGCCTTCCCAAGGCCATCGTCCAGTCCCAGGGCGGCATCCTCGTCGAGCACCTCAAGCAGCTCGGTCTGCACTGCGACCTGGGCCCCGAGGACCGCTTCTTCTGGTACACCTCCACCGGCTGGATGATGTGGAACTTCCTCGTCTCCGGCCTGCTCACGGGCACCACGATCGTGCTGTACGACGGCAGCCCCGGGTATCCGGACACGGGCGCCCAGTGGGGTGTCGCGGAGCGCACGGGAGCCACCCTCTTCGGTACGTCCGCCGCCTACGTCATGGCCTGCCGCAAGGCGGGGGTCCACCCCTCGCGCGACTTCGACCTCAGCCGGGTGCGGTGTGTCGCGACGACCGGCTCGCCGCTGCCCCCCGACGGATTCCGCTGGCTGCACGACGAGGTCCGCGAGGACCTGTGGATCGCCTCCGTCAGCGGCGGCACCGACGTGTGCTCCTGCTTCGCCGGAGCGGTACCGACGCTCCCCGTGTACATCGGCGAGCTCCAGGCGGCCGGTCTCGGCACCGACCTCCAGTCCTGGGACGCCGGCGGCAAGCCCCTCGTCGACGAGGTCGGCGAACTGGTCGTCACCAACCCGATGCCGTCGATGCCCATCCGCTTCTGGAACGACCCCGACGGCAGCCGCTACCACGACAGCTACTTCGACACCTATCCCGGAGTGTGGCGGCACGGCGACTGGATCACCGTCACCTCCAGGGGCTCGGTCGTCATCCACGGCCGCTCCGACTCCACGCTCAACCGGCAGGGCGTGCGCATGGGCTCGGCCGACATCTACGAGGCCGTCGAGCGCCTTCCCGAGATCAGGGAATCGCTCGTCATCGGCGTCGAACAGCCCGATGGCGGCTACTGGATGCCGCTGTTCGTCCACCTCGCGCCCGGAGCCGTCCTGGACGAGGACCTCCTGAACCGCATCAAGGGGACCATCCGCGAACAGCTCTCCCCGCGCCACGTTCCCGACGAGGTCATCGAAGTACCCGGAGTGCCCCACACCCTGACCGGCAAGCGCATCGAGGTACCCGTGAAGCGCCTGCTCCAGGGTGCGTCGATGGAGAAGGCGGTCAACGTCGGATCCGTGGACGACGTCGAGCTCCTGCGCTTCTACGAGAAGCTGGCCCGCGAGCGCGGCTGACCGGCCTCCCCGGGCGTCAGCCCCCGTAGGTGGCCTCCGACTCGCCGAGCACCGCGGTGAAGTCGGAGGCCAGGCGCACGGCGTCGGCGGGCACGAGCTCCGCGACCGAGATGCGCACACCGGGTGCGGCCGAGGTCCGGAAACGCGCGCCCGCCGCGACCCACCATCCGTACGAACGAAGACCGTTCACCACGGCCGACTCGTCCCGAACGGGCACCCAGACGTTCAGCCCGCTCACGCCGTGAGCCCGGACGCCCCGGTCCGCCAGTTCACGCAGCAGCGCGTTCCGGCGCAGCGTGTACGTCTCCTGGGCACGCGCCGTCAACGCGCGCGTGGCGTCGTCCGTCATCAGCCGGAGCACCGTCTCCTGGAGCAGATGACTGACCCAGCCTGAGGTCAGCAGCAGGCGTCCGTCGTGCCGGGCCAGTGTCGTCGGATCGCACGCGGCGGCCGCCCACCTCAGGTCGGTTCCCAGGAACTTGCTGACCGTGCGCACATGGACCCAGCGGTTCAGGCCGCCCGCCGTCACGGTGCGCAGCGGAGCGCCGGCGACGGACGACGCGTGGTCGTTCTCCACGACCAGCACGTCGGGCGCCTCCTGGAGCACCGCGAGGAGAGCGTCCCGCCGTTCCGCGGAGAGGCTGCCGCCCCAGGGATTCTGCGCCCGTGGACTGAACACGACCGCGCGCACCCCCGCTCGCAGAGCCGTCCGCAGGGCGTCAGGGCGGATGCCCTGGTCGTCGACCGCGACCGGAACCGTGCGCAGTCCCAGCGCCGTGACCAGGTCCAGCAGATGGTGGTAGCCGGGGTCCTCCATCGCGACCGCGTCCCCCGGACGGAGTTCCACGGAGAGCAGCCGCCCGATCAGGTCGAGCGCGCCGTGGGCGAACGTCACATGCTCCGCCGGCACTCCGTCGGGATCCAGCCAGTCGCGTACGGCCTCCTCCAGTCGTGCCAGACGCGGTGAACCGCGATGGGAGCGCGCGCCGATGGAGAGCTGCGAGGGCGGCACCAGCAGGGGCAGCAGCGCGGGGTCGGGATGCCCGCCCGCCAGGTCGCGCAGTCCCTCGGGCACGCGGGGCGGGCGCCGTGACGCCACCGAGGGCGCGGCGGCGACGACGGTCCCGCCGCGTCCGCGGGTCACCACGATCGCGCGTCGCCGCAGTTCCTTGTACGCCGTCGCGACCGTCCCCGGACTGACGCCGAGCCGCTCCGCCAGAGCGCGCACGGGAGGCAGCGCCGTGCCCGGCTCCAGGGCGCCCTCGGCCACGCCCCGTTCCACGGACGCGGCAATTCCCTTGGCTGTCGTACCACTGATCGAATATTGTGTTGCCACGTTGCTGAGTATGTATCAATACATAATGTGAGGCAAGGGGGAACCGTGAGCCCGACGCGCCGCGCAGCCGCATGGCCGCCACGCATTCCGGGAGGGCCCGACGGCCGGAGAATGCTCTGGATCGCCCTGGTCGACCGCACCGGCAGCGGCCTGTGGGCAGCCGTCTCCGTCCTGTACTTCACCTACGTCGCCGGCCTCTCGGTCGCGCAGATCGGCACCCTCGTCGCCGTGGCCGGAGCGGTCGGCATCGCCGGCGCGCCCCTGGGCGGACGCATGGCCGACCGACTGCCCCTGACCCGCGTACTGATCGGGCTCCAACTCCTGCGCGCCCTCGCCGCCTTCGCCCTGCTGACCACGGACAACTACGCCCTCCTCGTGGCCTTCTCCGCGGCCGGCAGCTTCGGCGACCGGGCCGCGAACGTCCTCACCAAGCTGTACGCCACCCGTGTATCGGGACCCGACCGCGTCCGCTACCAAGCCCTCAACCGCACCGTCGCCAACGCCGGTTGGGCTCTCGGAGGTCTCGCCGCGGCGGGCGCCCTGACCATCGGCACCACCGCCGCCTACCAGTGGCTGCTCACGGGCGACGCCCTCTCCTTCGTGGCCGTCGCCCTCGCGACCGCCCGCTGCGGCGAACCGCCCTCGGCCGCCCGCACGATCGCCACGTCGACGGACCCGGCCCCCGCGACACGCCCCGCCGGCCCCTGGCGCGACCGCACCTACCTCGCCTACGTCGCCACCGAGACCGTCCTCTTCCTCGACGATGCGGTGTTCAAGGTCGGACTGCCCCTGTGCGTCGTGCACTCCGAGCAGGCTCCCCACGGCCTCGCGCCTCTGCTGATGGTCCTGAACAACGTGATGGTCGTGACCCTCCAAGTCCCGCTGGCCCGCCTCGGCGCCACGACCGCCGCGGCCCGCGCCCTCCTCGTCCCGCTCTCCGTGTTCTCCGCGCTCGGAGGAGTCCTCCTGGCGCTCTCGGCGACAGGCGGAGCCACGGCCGTGACCCTGTTCCTGACCGCCGCGGCCGTCGCCTTCACGGTGACGGAGATGGTCCACGCCACCGTCTCGTGGGAACTCTCCGTGGCCCTCGCCCCGGACACCGCCCAGGGCGGATACCTCGGCGTCCACGGCCTTGCTCAGGCGGTCCAGCGCAGCGTCGGACCACTCGCTGTCACGGCGGCCATCGCGGCCGGCCCCCTCGGGTGGACTCTCTTCGGCGCGACCATGGCCACGACCTGCATGTTCCAGCACCGCCTCGTGCGCGAACGACTCACCCACCACGCGTTGTCAGTGCCGCCGGTTACTGTGAGTGAGCATTGATCGACTGCGCACAGGGGGAAACATGGCGCACACCCAGCACCACACCATGCGACGCGTCCTGCGCCGCGAAATCGCCGGCACCATCGGCCTGCTGACCGACGAACAGGACTTCCGGGCGATGCTGCGCTACCGCACTTTCGCCTTCGACGACCATAGGACCTATCTCCAGCAGGTCGAGGGCCTGCTCAAGACCCTCGCCGCCCAGGGCAGCCACACGACAGTGGCACTCTTCGACCCCGAGGAATACGCCGAGTTCTGCGCCGAAAGCGGCCTGGAACCCGACACCCCGGTCAGCCGTACCCGCTTCACCGCCCAACTGGCGGCGACCGGCCCCACCATCCCCTACGACGGACAACCCCTGGACGAACTGGTCCCGGACCTCGTCGACGAAGCCGTCCGCCGCGCCACCTGGGAGTACGCCACCACGCTCCTGGCCCGCACCGGCACCTGCGCGACCTGCGGCGAGGACATCGGCCGCGCCGCCTTCATCCGCGCCGCCCACCTCCTCGCCCGCATCGTCGACACCGCGAGCACCGGAGACCTCCACCTCGTGTGCAGCGTCTCCTCGGCTCCCGACACACTCGTCGCCGTACTCCGGACAGAGGGACGCACCGAGCTCACCGCAGGCCTCGACGAGTCCGAAGCCCTCGAATTCACCACCGTCCTGGCCCTCGGCATCGCCACCCGGAGCGCCTGCGGACTCGTCATGCGCACCACCGCACCCGACTCCACCGACCGTGTCTACGGATGGCGCCTGCGCGGCGAACACCTGGAACCCCTCACCGCGGGCGAGGTGTTCGACGCCTACTGCACCGACCTCGATTCCGGCGATCTGGTCTCCCCGGAATCCGGCGTCGACTATTGCGTACCGCCCGATCTCGGAGACGAGGGAACGGGGACCGGCCACACGCACTGAACGCGAAAGGGGCGCCCCATCCGAAGATGGAGCGCCCCTCCGAACCGAGAACCGCCGCCTGCTGACGGCGCCGTCCGGCTACTCGCCCGACAGCACCGCCTGCGCCGCGGTGCGCGCCTCTTCCGCCGTGTCCGCGGCACGCGCGGCCGAGGCCGCCCGCTCGCACTGGGCCAGCGTGTACTTCGCCAGCGTCGCCCGGACGTAGGGAATCGACGCGGCACCCATCGACAGGGAGGTGACACCCAGACCGGTCAGCACACAGGCCAGCAGCGGGTCCGACGCCGCCTCGCCGCAGACACCGCAGCTCTTGCCCTCGGCCTTCGCCGCCTCGGCGGACAGCGCGACCAGGTCGAGCAGCGCCGGCTGCCACGGGTCCTGCAGCCGGGACACCGCGCCCACCTGCCGGTCCGCGGCGAACGTGTACTGCGCGAGGTCGTTGGTCCCCAGGGAGAGGAACTCGACCTCCTGCAGAATCGACCGCGCCCGCAGCGCGGCCGACGGGATCTCCACCATCGCGCCGAACTTGGCCCGCAGCCCGGCCTCACGGCACGCGTCCGCGAACGCCTTGGCGTCCGTGCGGTCGGCGACCATCGGAGCCATCACCTCGAGGTAGACCGGCAGCCCCTCGGCGGCCTTCGCGAGCGCGGTGAGCTGCGTCCGCAGGACATCGGGGTGGTCCAGCAGCGAACGCAGACCCCGGACACCGAGCGCCGGGTTGGGCTCGTCGGCCGGCGTCAGGAAGTCCAGGGGCTTGTCCGCACCCGCGTCCAGCACCCGCACCACGACACGGCCCTCGGGGAAGGCCTCGAGCACCTGACGGTAGGCCTCGACCTGCTTCTCCTCGGACGGCGCCTGCTTGCTGTCGTCGAGGAACAGGAACTCGGTACGGAACAGACCGACACCCTCGGCACCGGCCTCCACGGCCGCCGGCACGTCCGCCGGACCGCCGACGTTGGCCAGCAGCGGCACCTTGTGCCCGTCGGAGGTGGCACCCGGACCCGTCGAGGCGGAGAGCGCCGCCCTGCGCGCGGCAGCCGCCGCCTCGAGCTGCGCCTTCTTCTCCGCGCTCGGCTCCACGAAGATCTCGCCCGTGCTGCCGTCGACCGCGATCACGGTGCCCTCGGCGAGCTCACCGGCGCCGGGGAGCGCCACGACGGCCGGTACGCCCAGCGCACGGGCCAGGATCGCGCTGTGGCTCGTCGGCCCGCCCTCCTCCGTCACGAAACCGAGGACCAGGGTCGGGTCCAGCAGCGCCGTGTCGGCGGGCGCGAGGTCACGCGCGATGAGGACGTACGGCTCGTCGCTGTCCGGGACACCCGGCATGGGCACACCGAGCAGCCGGGCGACGATACGGTTCCGCACGTCGTCCAGGTCGGCCACACGTCCGGCGAGGTACTCACCGGCGCCGGCGAGCAGCGCCCGGTAGGCGGCGAGCGCGTCGTAGACCGCACGCTCGGCTGTGCTGCCCACGGCGATCCGCCGGTTGACGTCAGCCGTGAGCTCGGGGTCCTGGGCCATCATGGCCTGGGCCTCGAGCACCGCCTGGGCCTCGCCACCCGCCAGATTGCCGCGCGCGATGAGGTCGGCCGCCACGTCCACCACGGCCTTGCGCGCGCGTGCCTGCTCGCGTGCCGCGTCCTCCGGGGGAATCTGCTTGGCAGGCGGTTCGAGGACCGCCGTTCCCATGTGCCGAACTTCGCCGATGGCCACACCGTGGCTCACGCCGACGCCTCGCAGCGTTGTCTCCATCTCACCCGTCTCCGCATAGTGCGGCGTCACCGCCGCCGTGATGTTTGTCGAACGCGCCGTCCAGGACAGCGTCGAAGTCACTGCCAGCCGAACAGCGCGTCGCCGGCCTTCACGTCGCCGTCCTCACGGACGTCCGAGAGGGAGTCCGCGGTGGCTTCGAGGGCCACGACCGGGCACACCGGGGACTTTCCGGCCTCCTCGACGGCCGCGGGGTTCCAGCGCACGACACTCTGGCCGCGCGTCACGGTGTCCCCCTTGTTGACGAGCAGCTCGAAGCCTTCGCCGTTGAGCTGCACGGTGTCGATGCCCAGGTGCGTCAGCACGCCGTGGCCCTCACCGTCGACGACGACGAACGCGTGCGGGTGAAGGGAGACGATCACGCCATCCACGGGAGAGACAGCCTCCGAGGGTTCGCGCACGGGATCGATCGCCGTACCGGGGCCGACCATCGCTCCGGAGAAGACGGGGTCCGGTACCGCGGCGAGTCCGATGGCGCGTCCTGCAAGAGGGGACGTCACGGTGGTCATGGAAAGCCTCCGAGGGGGGTGGAGATCTATACGGGCCGTCACTGCCTGTCCCGGACAGCGCACTGTTGAGCAGGGTATGTCATATGAAGTGCCGGTTCCGCGCGAGAGATCCCGGTTGGCGCCGTAGAGGACAGGGCAAACGATTTGCGCCCGCTCCCGCACCCCATGTAGAGTCGTACTCCTGCCTGAGGCTGAGCGGCGTGACCAAGGCGTCGTTGCCCGGCAGCACCCAACTTGTCAGATCCTATCTCGGGGTCCTGTTCCGCATGTCTGCGGGATGGTGGTCAGTGAGACGGAAAAGGACTGATAGAGTTTGGACTCGCCGGAAAGGGAAACGCGAAAGCGAGAACCTGGAAAGCACCGAGGAAATCGGATACGGAAACGGTCTGATAGAGTCGGAAACGCAAGAC
>NZ_JBVHTL010000012.1:186686-233017 GCF_055565895.1 Streptomyces sp. NPDC028298 | reverse complement strand
AACACCACAACCACCATCGAAATCACCGGCACCCAAAACAACCAAACCACCTTCACCACCACCACAACCGGACCCACCACACCACCCACCCCACCAACCACAACCAACCCGACCGACCCGACCACCGCCTGACCACCGAGCACCAACCCACCAGCCCTGAAGCGAGGTTGTTCGTCGAAGTCGAATACGTCGACGCGGTCCCCGACCGCCAGAACGTGAGGTCGAGGTCCACGAGCTACGTCCGACCAAGACGGCTGTGCGGCGCCCCTCGAACAAGCAGGCACACACGCACACACCCGCAGGTGCCCGTTCGGCCCAGCCCGGCGCCACACGAGCGCCAACGGCCGCAGCCCAGAGGCTGCCTTCAGGCTTGCAACAGGGACACCGTTCCCACGGCCGCGATCCGTTCGCCGGACTTCACGACGAAGCGCGAGGCGCCACCCTCGGCCACAACCTCTACGACCGCCCCTCGGCTTGGCACCGGCGCGTCAAGTCGCACGGCCATGCCGACCACAGCGGACGGCAGGGCTCCCCGGTAAAGCAGCGTCGCCTGTCTTCCTGCTTCCAGGACTGCGAGTGCCGGCAGCAGGGCGGGCCGGCCCGGAAGAAGCACCGGGTGCCCAGGGTCGCAGGGGACGATCACAAGCCGGCCTTGTGTTCCACGCGCGAGCAGCACGTCCGGTTCGGCCGACGTTCCGACGGCCGCCGGGGCAGGACGCAGCAGGCCCGGATCCGAAGTGGAGGCCGAGGCCGCCTCCGGTCCAAGATGTGAAGGGCGGGCCAGCGTCATGGCGCAGGTACCGAAGTGGGTGCCGGCGTGAAAGAACTCGGCCGTCAGCCGGTACGCGGCGACAGAACCGACGCGTACGACGAGATCGCTGATCGTGACGTGCATCAGCACGCTCGAGGCGGCGCCGCGCTCTACCGGTCGCACTCTCGAGTCCACTCCCAGGCTCACCGAGACGGGCTGGAGTCGGCCGGCATCTGGTCCCTTGAGATACCGCGGCTCCAGGGCAGCGGCGAGTTGGCGGGCCGACTCGGCCATGAGCAGGGGGTGATGCGTCACCGCGAGCGCGCGCTCGTTCAGAGCATGCCATCGAGGCCATTGGCACAGCGCTTCGAAGTAGCGGCTTCCGCGTTGACTCACCGATACGACCAGCATCGCCGACATCGACTCCAGCCCCAGCTCGCGCCATGTGGGCAGCATGTCCGGTCCGCTGTGGCGCTCGGCGGAGACCTCCTCGATCCCGCTGCAGAGCAGCTCCGTCACCGAACTCGTCTCCATCGTCACCATGTCTCGCATCAGCGTCTTCTCGCGTCCGGAAGGCGGACGGCCGCGGGTTGCGAACGCAGGCCGAACGCTATGGGTCACATTTCGCACCGAAGTGCCCGGATGGATGCGCGGTGCGTGAGG
The DNA here is from genome assembly GCF_055565895.1 of Streptomyces sp. NPDC028298. Lineage (NCBI taxonomy): Bacteria > Bacillati > Actinomycetota > Actinomycetes > Kitasatosporales > Streptomycetaceae > Streptomyces > Streptomyces sp. NPDC028298. Next base: position 231,603 of record NZ_JBVHTL010000012.1, on the reverse strand, counting down.
GCGGCGTCCGAGACCGGACCATGCCGGTCATGGAGGCCGCCCGCACAAGCAGCAGCCCGCGGCTCGCCCGCGACGAAGCGGGACGGCTGCGGAACACGCGGCCGGCTCGCCGGCTTCGGCCGAGGTGAGTCCAGGTTCACAGGCGGTCGCGGTGCGGCTCCGTGCCGAACGGAGCTTCTTCCCGGGCCCGTTCGACGGCCTGCCGCCGCGGCTGCCCATAGAGGGCCGTCGTCCTCACGTCCCCGCTGGAGCAGCTCGGTGCGAGGAGCGGGGAAGTCGGACTTCCTCCGCTCCAACGTCATGACCGACGCGGCCCCGTCGATCAGCGGTCGACCTCCACGGATTCGCTCATCTCGTAGTTGGCCAGCGCCAGCCCCAGGGCGAAGAAGGTGGGCGCCCACTCCCCCACGAAGATGCCCCAGCGGTCTGCCCGTTCCAGGTTCTCCTGCTTGTTGGAGGCCAGCCAGGAGACGAGTGAAAGGCCGATGGAGCCGAAGGCCGCGGCGTAGGCGTGTTCGCTCTGGACGCCGGCATCGTGCAGCTTCTTCACGATCATTAGCTTTCCTCTCGCCATGAACGAGCGACCTATTTTGGTCTGCTTTGTCACCTCATTCCTGTTTCATGCTGTCCGCAGATGCGAGGGTGATCCGCACGCGAGCCTCTCCGCGACGGAGCTCGGGCCCATCCCGCAAGGAGCGAGCGGGCACACAGTTCACGAGGCCGCGCGCTGGTGGGCCGGGAACGGGGGTGGGCGTGAGTGGCCTGCGGCCGGTCCGCTGCCGCATCCACGGATCGATCGCCCGCCGAAAGGGGAGGTGAGTCGTCCAACTGCCCCGCGTCCAACCGGGGCGAGGGAGGTGTGGCATGGTCATCAGCCATGCCGGGATCCTGGTTCCCGGCGCCACGGGAGTCCTCGGCACCGCTCTGGCTCTGCGGCTGCACGAGCAGGGAGCCGCCGTGGCCGTCGCAGGCCGCGACCAGAAACGTCTCGCCCGCGTCTCCCAGGCCTGCGGCAACGCCCCTGCCCGCGCTTTCGACGCCTACGACCTCGAACAGTGCGCACGCACGGTGGCCTGGGCCGCCGACCGACTCGGTGGGCTGGACGGTGTCGTCGTCTGCGTCGGCTGCGCCGCCTTCGGAGCGGCCGAGTCGGTGAGCGACGCCGTCGCCGAGCACCTGTTCACCGTCAACGCGCTGGCCCCCATGGCGTTTCTGCGAGCCGCCCTGCCCCTCCTCGAACCGGGCGGCGTGATCGCGGCGATCACGGGTGTCGTGGCCGACTCACCCCTGGCCGGCATGGCCGACTACTCCGCTTCGAAGGCGGGACTGGCCGCGTGGCTCCGGGCGGTCCGGCGCGAGCAGCGCGCGTCCGGGGTCACGGCGCTGGAGATCCGTCTGCCCCACGTGGAGACAGGATTCGGCGACCGAGCCGTTCTCGGAACACCCCCCGTGCTGCCGGCGGGAGTACCCGTCGCCGACGCGGTGGACGCGATCGTCGCCGCACTCTCGGCGGGCGCCCGTGTGGTCAAGCCGGGCCATGACGCCCCGCTCGACGTCGAGCGATAGGGCGGGCGGCCCAGGAGCAACCGTGCCCGACAGTGGATCGACCCGGCGGTATCACCGGACCATGCACCCCGTGGAGCCGGTGACCCCCCGCGCGCCACGGGAGTTGCGGCATACGTTGTTCCGGCAGGAGTGGCGCGACCTGGTGTTCTTGCACTGGCCCGCCGACCCGTTCCAGGTGGCCGGTCTTCTGCCGCCCGGCACCGTCCCCGACCTTCACAACGGCCGGGCGTACGTGGGCCTGGTCTTCTTCCGTATGCGCGATCTCTCCTTCGGTGGCGCCCCGGCGATCCCGTATTTCGGGTCCTTCGACGAGGTCAACGTCCGTCTCTACAGCCGTGACGCGATGGGGCGCCGCGGAGTGGTGTTCCGCTCGCTGGAATGCGACCGCCTGGTGCCCGTCCTGGCCGCCGACGCGTCCTTCCGGCTCCCGTACCGGTGGTCCCGTATCCACAGCCGGTGGTTCGACAACCGCCTGCTGTACCGGACCAGCCGCCGAGGGGCATCGAACGCCGAGGCTCGCGTGTGGCTCGAGGTGGACAGCGTCCCCATGGCCGCAGACCCCGTCGAGGAGTTCCTCACGAACCGCTGGGGACTCCACGGACACGCGTTCGGGCGCTCCTACTACCTCCCCAACACCCACCCCGAGTGGTCCTTCCGCCGCTGCTCCCTGCTCGGCTGGGACGACTCTCTCATCGCGGCCGCAGGTCTGTCCCGGCCGGAGGCGGCGCCGGTCAGCGTGTTGTACGCGCCTGGCGTGCCGGTGCGGTTCGGAACACCGGTATCACTGCCCAGCACCTGACGCGTCTGCGACCGGGCCGTCACGCGTGCCGTACTGGCGCCCGCTCCCGCACCACCGCTAGCAGGCGCGCGGTTCCCCATCGGGGCCCGCGCTCACGCCCGAGACACGCGCGGGTGGCGCACCCCCTGTCCGTGCCGCCCCCTGCGGGCGGACAAGCGGGTCTAGCCGCGCATGCCCGTGTCCGTGCCCGCCGCCGTGACCGGCTGCGAGCCGCCCACGGCATGGGTCCAATCCGATGCACAGTCGATGCATGTTGCCCGCTGCATCGATATTTCGGATGGTGGCAGAGCGGGAATCGCCCCGCGCGAATCGATGCGCCAGACACCACAACAGACGGTGAGACCTTGCAGCGGTCGCCTCTGTCGGAGAGATGGCGTGATCCGCCCTGTTCGAGGAGCAGTCGCCATGACCTCACAGCAGATGACAGAGCAGCCCCTTGAGAGTGCTCCGCTCGCGGCTCCCCTTCAGGGGGCTGTCCCTGATGCGGAACTCGCCTCAGCGTTCGCCCGCGGCGACGAGCAGGCCCTGTCCGGGGCGTACCACCGATGGGGTCGCCTGGTGTACACCCTGGCCTGGCGCTCTCTCGGGGACGCGGCCGAGGCGGAGGACGTCACGCAGGTGGTGTTCCTCGCCGCGTGGCGGGGGCGAGCCGGCTTCACACCCGAACGTGGCGCCCTGGCAGCGTGGATCGTCGGAATCACCCGGCGCAAGATCGCCGACGCGTTGCACGCCAGGACACGCAGGGCCGACCTGGTGGCGGCAGCGGGGGCCATCGTGAGCACGCGGGTACGCCCCAGTGAGCCCGACGCGGTGCTGGACCGCGTCCTCATCCGTCACGAGCTGTCGAAGCTCCCGGCGGCGCAGCGGCGCGTGCTCAGCCTCGCCTACTACGACGATCTCACGCAGACCCAGATCGCCCAGGTCACCGGCTTGCCGCTGGGAACGGTCAAGAGCCACACCCGTCGCGGGCTGTACGGCCTGAACCGTTGCCTCCGAGAGGTCGAGGACAGCGTTCGTGCGTGACCCCTTCGAGCTTCGAAGAGCGTGAACGTGACTGCTGGATGGCTCCGGCGGTCGGCGACTCCCCACTTGTCGCTACCGTTCACGCCTTGCGGCGTCGACCAGTCGCGGGACTGACCATCGAGGACACGAGCCAGGACATCGGCCCGCCGTGCCCCGGCGTCAACCACGACGACATGGTCATCCTCGTCCTGCGCAAGCCCGGGTACCCCTGACACGCCGGGCGCCTGACACGCGGGGCGCCTGACAGGGCGACGCGCGCCTGCGTCCGGCTTCGGCTCCAGAGGCCCGTCAACATGAACAGAAGCATCGAGACGGGCACGGGTACCACAGGCGATCAGCCGTCTCGTCGGCCCAGCACACGACGGGCCGCCTCCGCCTCTGCCGCGGGCGGCGACAACTCGTCGAGCGTGTCGAGTTCGTCGTCGGACTCCAACTCGCTTTCCCAGGCCGCAGCGAGGCGCTCCTGCTCTTCGCTCGGTTCCGCGTCGACAGCCTGCCGGTCCTCCGGGTTCAGAGCCGCCAGAAATCTAGCCACCGAGTCCATCGGCATGCCGTACTCCTCGTCGCTGGAAAGCGTGTTGATTCCCGCCCAGCATGGCCAATCGGCTTTCGGCCGGTGGCCTGACACGGCTTCAGCACACTCGGATGGCCCCAGCCCGAACGTGCGGGCGCTGAGACCTGACGTGCGACGGGCCCGAGGTTCAAGACGACGGACCGGGTACGTGGCGGCCGGCTCCCCGCGCTATGCCGCGAGCGCGGCAGGCTCACCGAGGCGGGCGGCCGCCGTCCTCCACGCCGTGGTCACCGCCGTACGAGCCCGTGCCGTGCGAGCGGCGTTGTCACCGGTCAGCACGATCGGGGCACCGACGTGGACGTGCAGATCGGGCCGGCGCAACGGCGCTGTGACGAGGCCCGCGACCTGCTTGATCTTGCTGCCCGAGGTGACACGGCGGGCGCCGGCCTGGCCGACCGGCACGACAGAGGCGCCGGTGCGCTCGACGAGGCGCGCCAGACCGGTGCGGAAGTCACCAGGGGCCGCCTCGGCGGCATCCCTGCGGCGGGGCAGGCCGCCCTCGGCGTAGATGAGAACCAGTCGGCCTTCCTCGAGGGCCCGTGCCGCCAGGTCGAGCGCTCCGGCGGCTCGCCGGTCACGCCGGTGGACAGGGATATGACCTTCGCGGGTGAGAGATCGGCCCAGCAGCGGGATGTGCCACAGCCCGGCGGTGGCCATGATGACCGGCGTGACGTCCAGGCGGTACAGAGCGGCGATCACGACGGCGGGGTCGGCCAGGGACGTGTGGTTCGCGACGACGATGCTCCCCGGCGCGAAGCTCGCACCGGGGTCACACGTCACGGACAGCCGTCCGACGGCGGATACCAGAGTGCTGGCGGTACGGCTGAGCATGAACGGGCTCCCGGCCACTCGGCGATTGATGAACTCCATCGTCGAGGCCCGTCCCGGCCATGGCATGAGCTGTCGTACTCATCTTCCCGACCGCTCTACCCAACGCGATTGCCTACCTGCAACGAGCTCTCCGGCGCCCGGACCAGCATCCGGGCCGGCACCCGCACCGGCATCCGAACCGGCATCCGACCGGTGCCCTGACCGCCGCGAGCCATCAGAGGCCGGGCCCGACCGGCCACACTCCGCGGCACGTTCCCGGGTCCGGGCGCTCCACGGCAGCAGAGGACCATTCCCTTGGCGGAGGACCATTCCCCTGGACGATTCCTCTTGCGCGATATTGCCTGGTCAGCGTGGGGTGACAGGCCCCTTCAGGAGCTGATATGAAGATCGCACAGCTCGGCGGTTACTCGTGTAGGTCCCCGGAATTCACGCACCGGCGATCACACGTGTCTGACGGGTCACCGACGCCCAGCCCACACCGTCTGTCTCACCGCCCCGCTCCCGAACGTCTCCCCGCCAGGAAGTCGTTCACTCCTCAGCCGTTCGCCCCTCAGCCGTTCCCCCTCCGTCCTTCGCCCCTCGGGAATCCGCCATGCCCTCCTCCTTCCGTCCCCGCGTGGCCGTCGGCTTCCTGCTGGCAGCCGTCGCCGTTCCCGCCCTCGCCGCCTGCGCCACCGACTCCGCCCCGCGTCGTGCTGCTGCCGCTCCGGCCGTCGTACCGTCCGAGCCGGGTCCGTTCGGCCCCCGGACCCTCGCGTCCAAGCCCCGTGAACTCGACGACAAGCCGGTAGCGGTCGGAGCCGGTGTCGTGCTGACGCTGCCGGACGACAGAACGGCACTTGTCGCCTCCGATCCGGCCACCGGCGCTCAGCGGTGGAAGTCGTCCGCACAGTTCTCGTATGGCGAGCAGGTCTGGCCCGTCGACGGTGACTTCATCGTCAACTGGGCCAACGTGACACCCAAGGGAAGCGACCGGAGCGTCGTCGGCAGTTTCGTGGCCCGCCTCGACGGACGAACCGGAAAACCTGTCTGGGCCACCAGGATCACCGATGTGGTCAGCCGGGGTGAAGACATCCGGTTCCGCCCGAGGGCGGATGCGGTCCTGGTCTCCGGGGCTTCGTCGTACGGCTGGGTGTGCGCTCTGGACCTGGAGTCGGGCAAGATGCGGTGGTCGCGGAACAGCTATGACGGAATGGCCGACAACTTCGGCTCCGGCGACATCGGCGGCAACTACGCCCTTCTCTACCAGCAGTCTGACTCGTACACGGACGCGGGGCGCCTCATCCGCGTCGATCCCCGCAAAGGCACCGTCCGGTGGACGGCCGCGTTGGGCAAGGCGTACGGCACGACCGTCTACAACGTTCGCCATCACATAGTGGTCTCCCGGAAGGGGCGCGAGGGGGACGGAACCGTGCTGTTCCTCAACAGTGCCACCGGCAGACGAGTCGCCAAGGTGCGTGGCGAGGTCCGGGCGGAGGACGACAGCATCGTCGTGGTGGCCTCCGAACGGGGTGTGACCGCCTACGACCAGAGCGGCGACAAGCGCTGGGAAGTCACCGGGCTCACGGTCGAGGACGGGCAGCGTGGCTTCAGCGACGGCCGAACCGTCTACTTGCTCACCGGCAGCAAGGCGGATGGCACGCTCAGCCTGGTGGCCCTCGACGCCAGGAGCGGCAAGCAGGTGGCCCGCCTGACGCATCAGTCGGAAGCGGAACTCCTCGGCACGGTCCACGGCTTCCTCGTGGCCGAAAGCCCCTATGGCCGAAGCGGGCTGGTCTTCTCCGCGAAGCGGAGCCGGTGAAGCGGCGGTTGGAGACCTCCTCGAGGCACGGTGGCACGATGCGGCCATGGGAAACATCTACGACTACTACGCGGCCACCGACGACACGCAGGCCCTCGCACTGTTCCAAGGCCACGGCATGGCCGACCCGTTCGGCACGCTCGGCCTCAAAGGGGCCGATCCCTACATGCTCCTCGGAACGGTCGAGGCCCACCTGACCGGACTGTCCGAGGAGCGGGTGGAAGCCGACCCGCGCTTCTGTGAACTGCTCAACGACCCTGCGGACGAAGGGCCTTGGCTCGTCTCGCTCACGGACTCCCTCCGTGACGCCCTCGCCGAGGCCACCCCGGAGCACCTGCTCGCGGCCGCCGCCGCATGGACCCGCACCGAAGACGGTCGCGGGGTGGACCCTGAGCTGATGGCCGACTTCCTGGGGCGCCTCGGCGAACTCGCGCGCGACGCCGCGCCGGAACGACGCCTGTACTGCGGCATGTCCTAGTAGGGACGGTCACCGGAAATCGAATGGGCCTGAACGGCCGTGGTCTGGCACGATCCGTGAGTGTCCGTTTCCCTGTACGAATCTCATGTGACCGTCCGCTGTGCCGACTCCGACGAGTGGGTTCGCCTGCGGCGGTGGGCGGCCTTGGGCGGGCTCAAGGTGACGCACATCGTGCTGGCGCGCGGCAGGATGCCCGAACAGCCCATGCTCACCCTGTCCGGCTCCCCGTCGTACAGGCAGGAGGCCGAGCGGGTGCGGGACGTGGTGGCGCGGCTCCGCGCGGCCGGCTTCGATCCGGTGCGGGTGAAGACCGAGTGCACGCCGTGGGCGGCGGAGGTACCGGATCGTCTCGGAAGGGACGACGAGCGGTACTTCGAGCACCATGTGAAGCTGCTGCTCGACGCGGGCACGGATCTGACCGCGCTCGCGGCCCGCGTGATGCCGCACGGCGCCCATCTGTCGTGGAACGCCTCGCGTGTACGGGCCGGCGCGCGGCACGAGCGGTTCGTGACGCAGCGTTGCCGCGAAGTCGGTTCCGATGAGGCGGGGTTGGCCTTGGAGCGGTTGCTCAGGGAGCTCAGCGGATGCGAAGTGGTGAGCGTGGAGCGCGAGTTCGTACTCCATGACAGTGACCTGTCCGTGGACGACGGTTGGATCGAGGAGCCTGTGGGGGTACGGACGTGAGCGGGAAGGCGTGGAAGGGATTGGGCCGGCGGGACACGGACTTGCCCCGAGAGCCGTTGGACGAGGCGACGCGCGAGGCCGAGGACCTGCCGAAGACGCTGGCGTGGGTGCCGGGTGACGACGTGGTGCAGCGACCCGTCTTCGACCCGTCGCTGAAGCACCATCAGAACGCGTACCGCGCGACCGACCCGCGGTTCGGGGATCCGGCGCGGGGCACGGCATGGCGGACGGCCCGGCGCCGGGCCCTGCATCTGGTCCTGGACGCGATCGCCACGTCGCAGTGGGTGGACGCCCTGGTGCTGCGCGGCAGTGTGCTGATGTCCGTGTGGTTCCCTGACTTCGCCCGCGAGCCCGGGGACCTGGACTTCGTCGTCGTCCCCGACACCTGGGGAATCGACGACGGCCGTACGGACCCGATGCTGCACGGGATCGCTTCGGCGGCGCAGGCGCTGGCCGCGGCGCGCGGAGAGGGAGTGGACATCTCGGCGCGAGGTGCGGTGGTCGAGGACATCTGGACCTATGACCGGGTACCAGGCCGCCGCATGGTGCTGCCGTGGTCGTCGCCGGGGCTGCCGGGCGGCCACGTCCAGCTCGACTTCGTCTTCAACGAGCAACTGGCCGAGGCGCCCCGTCGAACCGAACTGCCGGGCGGCACCGTCGTACAGGCGGCCACACCTGAGCTGTCGCTCGCCTGGAAGCTGATGTGGCTGATCAATGACATACACGGACAGGGCAAGGACTTGTACGACGCCGTGTTGCTGGCCGAGCGGCATCCGCTCCGCTACGAGCTGCTGCACGAGGTGTTTCGGCTGTCGGGCGAATGGCCGTATCCGCAGCGCGAGAAGATCCTGTACGAGGACGTGGTCGAGGCCGTCGGGTATGTGGAATGGAACCACTTCGTCACCGAGTACCCGCAGTTCGGGGATGCCGAGCGGGAGTACGTGGAGCGGCTGCTGCGGGCTTTGACGACGACGTTTCAGGAGCGCGGCGCCGACTGACGCTCATCACCTCAGGCTTGACGCCGACAAGCGCAGGCTTGAAAGCCCACGGCTCGGCACGAGAACGACAGGCGCGCGACGGCCTGCGGCGGCAAAGAGCCGTCGCAGGCCGTCGCCCGACCGGAGTCGGCGCCGTCGTCTAGCAGGTCTTGCGTACGTAGCCGCTGCTGCCCGCCGGTTTGACGTCCACGTCGCGCTGGACGATGCTCAGCGTGCCGCCCCACCCGTTGCAGGCCTTGGACCTGCCGGAGTTGGTGTACTCGATAACTATGACGTTGTTTCCGAAGGCGCTGGTGTAGTCGCCGCACTCGTCGTACTGGCCGCACTCCTCGGCCACGGCGAAGTCCAGCCCGTTGGCGGTGTGGTTGCCCGCCAGCTCGGGCGTGTTCTTCTGGGCGATGGCCAAGCCGTCCGTGTGGGCGCGGGCGGAGAGCAGCTTGATGTACGCCTGCGCGTTGCCGGCCGTCAGGCGGTTCCCGGAGCGGGTGTAGCTGTCGTAGTTGTCGGGCTCGATCGCCTGGAAGCCCTTGGACTTGCAGCGGTCGATCAGACTTCCGATCTTGGCCGCGATCCGCTGGCGCTTGCCGTCGGTGCCGATGTCGAGGAAGGCCTCGCCCCAGTCCTCGTCGTAGACGACCTTGCCGGAGGCGTCGCGCAGCAGCAGGTCGGAGTCCCACTCGCCCTCGGCACCCGGCTGTGCCTGGAAGGCGTTGACGTAGCAGATGTTGTACAGGCCTGCCGCCGGGGAGGCGGCGTTGTCCCGGGTGACGACCTTGACTCCGGCCGGCGGGGTGTAGGCACCGCCGATCTGATAGTCGAAGCCGACGTGGGTGGGCGGCAGGGGCACGGAGGCCGCCTGCGCCGAGGTCGCCGGGGCGACCAGGGCGCCGACCAGCGCTGCCGCGCCGATGACGGCGCCCGTGAGGGTGCGGGAGGTTCGGCTGAATTGGCTCATGTGGATGAGCTCCCATGGGGGGAGAGGGCACGTCCCCGCCTCGGACGGGTCAGAACGTCCTGGCGACTTGGGCCGGGCTCGTGGCGCGAAGCCTGCATACCGGCTGGGCGTGTCTCTGCACACGGAGCACGGCTCCGGTGTTGTCGGGGAGTAAAGCGACTGCCCGGGGAGATGTCAACGCCGGAACGCCTCACCCACGCCGTGCCGCGCCTCCTCTCCCCTGCCGTGCCGAATCTCCTCGCTCACGCATTCCGGGGCTCGTCGCTCGCCGCGGCACGACCGAGACGCCGCACGTCGCCGCCCGCGAAGCCATCGCGACCGGCCCGTCGGCCACCATGTCCCAGCGTTCGGGTGCCAAACCGGTCGACGCTCGACCGGCACCGTGAAAATCGCTCGCTCTGTCATGTCCGCGCGGGGACCCTGGAGGCATGGAGTTCCTCTGCTACCACCGCGACCGGCCCGGCTCCGGGCCACTGCGCGACGAACTGCTGGAGAAGCATTGGTCCTACATGGACCAGTACGCGAAGGAGATGATCGCCCGGGGCCCGACCCTCACCGACGACGGTGACACGGCCACCGGCAGCGTGCACATCCTCGATCTGCCCGATCACGTCACCGCCCGCGCGTTCGTCTTCGACGAGCCCAACTACCAGGCAGGCGTCTACCGGGACGTGCTGCTACGACGCTGGCGCAACGTGCTGGGACGCACCATGTGGGACTTCCCCGGCGGCCGGACCGGCGGCAACCGGTATCTGGTGATCGGTCTCGGCCAAGGGCGGGCCGCCGACCTCGCTCTACCGCACGACACGGACGACCTGATCGCCTACGGGCCTCTGCTGTCCGACGACGGCACCACCTGGCTGGGCACGGCGGTGCTGCTCCGGGCCACGGACCCGGAAACGGCGCGCGCCGTGCTCACCGCGGACCGGTACGCCGACATCGAGGTGCACAACTGGCAGTTCGGCGGGCGGCCTTCCTGACCGAGGACGTCCGGAGCGACCTTCACGGTCTGCGTGACGCGCGACCGCAGACGTCACCGCCGAAGACCCGGCTCGCTCGGGAGGTCGCCGGCCGGCCGAACTCGTCGATGAAGCGGACGTGTTCGGCCGCGTCCGGCGCCTCCGAGCCGCCGATGGGGCCTGGCCGACCGCTCAGACCGCGTCGAGTCCGGCTGTCTGCCGTGCGGTGCCCCTGCCCTGGACCAGGCTGGACAGGGACAGGGCGCCGGGTCCGAAGAAGACCAGGAGCAGGAACGCCCAGCAGAACAGCGCGGGCGACAGGCCGCCGTTCTGCAAGGGGAAGAGGCCGTTCTTCTGGTGCTCGGTGAAGTAGGCGAAGGCCATGGCACCGGAGCTGAGGAACGCGGCGCCGCGCGTCGCGGCACCGAGGAGTACGAGGACACCGCAGACCAGCTCGATGACACCCGCGTACCAGAACGGCCAGTCCCCCACGGGGCTGCTCTGCCGCCCCAGTATCCCGAAGAGCGTGGCGGCGCCCTCGCTGGCGAAGAGCAGGCCGAGGACGATGCGGAACAGGCCGAGGACGAGGGGCTGGTGGCTCGACAGCCGGTCGCTCAGGGGTGCGGTGCTCATGGGTGCGTACTCCTTGGGTCGGTCGGGTGCGTACCCGGGTGCCGTGAGGGAACGGGCGTTTTGAGAGACCCCGTCCCCATTCCTCTTACGTGCGTGCGGGATCTTCGGTTCAGCGCATCATCCTGCCGGTTGCCGCCCCGCAACAGTCAACCCTCGAAGCCCGGCCTTTCCTGCGGCGCGGGAGCATCCCTCGGGGGATGCCTCGACCCGGCGGGCAGGTCTCCGTGTCACTTCGACCGGATCAGTCGCGCCTGTACGCCGTAGTGGTCGGAGAGGTAGGCACGGCGGCCGTCGTCCAGTGTCACCTCGTCCTGGAACACGAAGTCGGCGCCGCCGGTCAGGGTCTCCCCCGCCGCCGCTCGGACCAGGACATGGTCCAGCGCCGGCGGCGTGGGCCATTGCGGGGTGGGCCGGTAGGTCGGACGCGTGTCGCCGGCGAGGACGTCCCGTAGCCCTGCCGCTGCGGCGAAGTCGGCGAGCACGGCCGAGTCCCGCGGGACGTTCAGGTCGCCCACCACGACGACGGGCACGGACGGGCCGACGCCCTCGATCAACCCGGCCACCAGAGCGAGTTCAGCTTCGGCGATCCGCGTGTACCGGTTCGCCGGGGACCAGTCGTCGTCGCGGTTGGCCGACAGGTGGGTGTTCACGATCACCAGCTCGCCGTCCGGTGTGGCTATGGACGCCACCTGGGCGCCCTTGCGCATGAAGAACTCGCCGCGCACCGGGCTCGTCATCGGGTACCGCACGAACCGCCGCTCCTTGATGGGCCACCGGGAGAGCAGGACCAGGCCGCCCTTGAGCAGGACCGTGCCCGAGCAGGCGAAGTGCCCGTACGCGGGAGCGGCACAGCGGATCAGCCGGGCGTTGCGGCGGAACATGACCTCCTGCAGACACACGATGTCGTAGTCGGACTCCTGGAGCGCCGCCCCCAGGGCACGCAGCCGAGCCGGGACGTCTCCGGTGAAGAGGGTGTTCATGGTCAGCAGTCGCAGGGGCTTCACGAACCTGTCACCTTCCGTCCGGCGGCCTGTCCGGCCGTGCGGGGAGCCGCTCACGGCGTTGATCGTATGGTGTTCACGCCCTGAGCGGCGCTGAGCTGTCTTTATCCTCTGGCGCCACTGGGGCAGTGCGGGCAGGGTGCGTGGCATGACAGACACTTCCGACGCTGCTTCCACGGATATGGGCGACCGTCAGGCGATCGAGCGCCTCCTCGGCCGTCCGTTGAGTCGGACATGGCCGACGGGTGCGCTGGCACCCGGCAGCCGCGTCCGGGTCGTCCGCGCCTCGGACTGGGACGGTCCTTGGCAGGTCGAGTTTTCCGGAACGATCGATGCCATGGGTGCGCCCGAGCACGGCGACCATGTCCAGTCGTTCAGTGGCGAGTTGCTGTACTGGGTCGCCTTCGACACGCCGCAGTACGACAGCGACGGGGACGGTCCCTATCGCAAGGCCCAGATCTGGGGGCGGTACCTGAGGGCCGAGGCCGGTTTCCCGGCGTAGACATGTCGCAGGTCACGTCGCCGCGCTCGAATCGCCCGTGGAACCGACGGCATCCTGCTCGGTCGGCCGGGCCCGGGTCGTCGATGGCACAGCAGGTTCCAGGCCCGATGCCGGGGTCTGGCTCGCCGCGTCCGATCGGATGACCGGTCGGTGTGGCGTGCACGGTGCTGTCGGGTGCGGGCCTAGCCTCTCCGCGTCCGGGCTTTCCTCCGTTCTGTCCGGGTCCATGGCACTGGTCAGGAAGGAGTGTGGGGTGGCGCCTTCGTCCGGCAACCGTGGCCTCCTGCGGGTTCTGCTCGCACTGTGCCTGTCGTCAGCTCTGCTGGCCGGCTGCGGCAGCGAGAGTGGCGGGCCGGTGACGCTCAACTGGTACAACTTCCCCGATGATTCGGGTGCGCTGGCGAGTGCGGCCAAGGCCTGTTCCAAACGGTCCGGCGGGCGCTACAGCATCAGTTACAACAAATTGCCCCGCACCGCGGACGGGCAGCGTCAGCAGTTGGTGCGCCGACTGGCCGCGAAGGACAACACGGTCGACATCATCGGACTGGACGTCACGTGGCCCGCCGAGTTCGCGGAAGCCAAGTGGATCCTGCCGTGGACCGGGGCCAACCGCGCGGCGGCCATCCGGGACACCCTGGAGGTCCCGCTGCGGACGGCCACATGGAAGGGGCGGTTGTACGCCGTCCCGTACAACACGAACACCCAACTGCTCTGGTATCGCAAGGACCTGGTCCCCACGCCGCCCGAGACCTGGGCAGAGATGCTGCTGATGGCCGGCCGCCTGGCGAAGCAGGGCAAGCCCCACTACGTGGAGATCCAGGGCGCGCAGTACGAGGGACTCACCGTGTGGTTCAACTCGCTGGTGGAGAGTGCCGGCGGCTCCATCCTCAACGCGACCGCCACGGCTCCCAGGTTGGGCCCGCCCGCCGTGCGCGCGGCCTCCATCATGAAGACCCTGGCCACCTCGGCCGCGGCCGACCCGTCCCTGTCCAATCAGATGGAGGACCAGAACCGGCTGGCCATGGAGTCCGGCAGCGCGGCGTTCGAGATCAACTACCCCTTCGTGTATCCATCGATGAAGGCCAACAACCCCAAGCTCTTCAAGCAGTTCCGCTGGGCGCCCTATCCCGCGGTCGAGAAGGGCAGGCCCGCCAAGCCCACCATCGGTGGCATCGACCTGGCCATCGGCGCCTACACCCGTCACTCCGAGTTCGCCTTCGACGCGGCGCTGTGCCTGCGGAACCGGCAGAACCAGTTGACCGCGGCACTCGAGGGCGGCCTGCCGCCCACGCTCCGCCCGCTCTACTCGGATCCCGCTCTCGTCAAGAACTACCCCTTCGCATCCACGGTCCTGGCGGCCCTGGAGAACGCCAGCATCCGGCCCAAGACCCCCGCCTACCAGAACGTGTCCATCGCGATCTCGCACACCCTGTCGCCGCCGAACGGGATCCAGCCGAGACCGGACGTGCAGAAGATCAGTGGCCAGATCAAGGACGCCCTCGACTCGAAGGGGCTGATCCCGTGACCCAGTCGGCTCCGACCGCCCCTGAGCACGCACCGGTGCCCAAGGAAGGCCACGCTCTGTCCGAAGGGGCCCGGCAGGAACGCCGGTTGGGCTGGCTGCTGTGCGCGCCGGCCGTGATCGTCATGCTCGCCGTGACCGCCTACCCCATCGTCTACGCGATCTATCTCTCGCTCCAGCGGTACGATCTGCGCTTCCCGCAACAGGCGCACTTCGTCGGCTTCAGCAACTACGGTGCCGTGCTGTCCTCCGAGTTCTGGTGGCAGGCGCTGTGGGTGACGGTGTTCATCACCGTGGTGTCCGTGGCCGTGGAGCTCGTCCTCGGATTCGCCCTGGCGCTGGTCATGCACCGCACCATCTTCGGGCGCGGCACGGTTCGTACCGCGATCCTGATCCCGTACGGCATCGTCACCGTGGTCGCCGCCTACTCCTGGCAGTACGCCTGGACCCCGGAGACCGGCTATCTGGCCGACCTGCTGCCCTCGGGTGACGCGCCGCTGACCGAACAGTGGCCGGCCATCGGTCTGATCATCCTGGCGGAGGTGTGGAAGACCACCCCCTTCATGGCCCTGCTGCTGCTCGCCGGTCTCGCCCTCGTGCCGGAGGAGACGCTGCGCGCGGCCCAGGTGGACGGCGCCGGTGCCTGGCAGCGCTTCTTCCTGGTGACCGTGCCCCTGATGAAGCCGGCCATCCTGGTCGCGCTGCTCTTCCGGACCCTGGACGCCTTCCGGATCTTCGACAACATCTACATCCTCACGTCCGGCGCCCACAACACCGGCTCGGTGTCCATCCTGGGCTACGACAACCTCTTCACCGCGCTCAACCTCGGCATCGGGTCGGCCATCTCCGTACTGATCTTCCTGTGCGTGGGGCTGATCGCCTTCGCCTTCATCAAGCTGTTCGGGGCAGCCGCCCCCGGCGCCCAGGAAGGGGGACGCTGATGTCCGCCGCCGGACGACGACGGAAGTCGGGGTGGGCCGTCGTCAACATCCTCGTGATCGCCTACGCGCTCTTCCCGGTCTGGTGGATCATCGCGCTGTCCTTCAAGGACCCCAGCACCCTCACCGACGGGAGCTTCATCCCGACGAAGTGGACGTGGGAGAACTACCGCGGGATCTTCCAGACCTCCGAGTTCACCCGGGCTCTGATCAATTCCATCGGCATCGCCCTCATCTCCACGGTGATCGCGGTCGTGCTGGGCACCATGGCGGCATACGCCGTCGCCCGGCTCCGGTTTCCCGGCAAGAGCCTGCTGATCGGGATGTCGCTGCTCATCGCGATGTTCCCGCCCATCTCGCTGGTCTCGCCCTTGTTCAACATCGAGCGGATCATCGGCATCTTCGACACCTGGACCGGCTTGATCATCCCGTACATGACCTTCTCGCTGCCGCTGGCCATCTACACGCTGTCGGCGTTCTTCCGGGAGATCCCCTGGGACCTGGAGAAGGCGGCCAAGGTGGACGGGGCCACCCCGGCGCAGGCGTTCCGGCTGGTGATCGCTCCGCTCGCGGCGCCGGGCGTGTTCACGACGGCGATCCTGGTGTTCATCTTCTGCTGGAACGACTTCCTCTTCGCGATCTCGCTGACCTCGACCTCGGCGGCGCGGACCGTGCCGGCGGCCATCGCCTTCTTCACCGGGAGCAGTCAGTTCGCCCAGCCCACCGGTTCGATCGCCGCCGCCGCGGTGGTGATCACCATCCCCATCATCGTCTTCGTGCTGCTCTTCCAGCGGCGCATCGTGGCCGGGCTCACCTCCGGAGCCGTCAAGGGCTGACCGGCGGCAGCCGTTCGTCAGGACAAGAAGGACCGACCGTGGCAGAGATCGTTCTCGAAGGCATCACCAAGCGCTACCCCGATGGTGCGGTGGCGGTGAAGGACGTCAACCTCAGTGTCGGGGACGGCGAGTTCGTCATCCTCGTCGGTCCCTCCGGCTGCGGTAAGTCCACCACCCTCAACATGATCGCCGGGCTGGAGGACATCACGGAGGGACGGCTCCTGATCGACGGCGAGGTCGTCAACGACAGGACTCCCAAGGACCGTGACATCGCCATGGTCTTCCAGAGCTACGCCCTCTACCCGCACATGAGTGTGCGCGACAACATGGGCTTCGCGCTCCGGCTGGCCAAGGTGGACAAGGCGACCATCCGCGAGAAGGTCGAAGAGGCCGCGCGCATCCTGGATCTGACGGACCATCTGGACCGCAAGCCCGCCAACCTCTCCGGCGGTCAGCGCCAACGCGTCGCCATGGGACGGGCCATCGTGCGCGACCCGAAGGCGTTCTTGATGGACGAGCCGCTCTCCAACCTGGACGCCAAGCTCCGCGTCCAGATGCGCACCCAGATCTCCCGCCTCCAGCAGCGCCTGGGCAGCACCACGGTCTACGTCACCCACGACCAGACCGAAGCCATGACACTCGGCGACCGGGTGGTGGTGATGCGCGGTGGGGTCGTGCAGCAGATCGGAACCCCGCAACGGCTCTACGAGCAGCCGAAGAACCTCTTCGTCGCCGGTTTCATCGGGTCGCCCGCGATGAACTTCCTGCACGCCACCGCGGAGGGCGGCCGCCTGCACACGTCGGTGGGCGACCTCGACCTCAGCGACCGGCTGCGCCGCACGCTCGAACAGCACAACGCCCCCAGGGACTTGATCGTGGGGCTGCGACCGGAGGCCTTCGAGGACGCCGCCCTCGTGGACCAGAGCAGGTCGGAATCGGGTACGACGTTCAGCGTGGACATCGACGTGGTCGAATCCCTCGGATCGGACGTGTACGCGTACTTCACCGAGGACGAGTGGCAGCCGACCGCCACGTCCGAGCTCGCCGAGCTGGCGGCCGACTCGGGGACGACCGACACCGGGGCGGGTGGGCATCAGATCGTCACCCGTCTCGACGCCTCCACGCGGGTCCGCGAGGGCGGCCGGGCCGAACTCTGGGTGGACACGGCCAAGATGCACGTCTTCGACCCGTCCTCCGGGGCCAACCTGACCCTGACCGAGGACTCCGACACCTGACCGAGGAGCGCGGCACCCGACCGAGGAGCGCGGCACCTGACCGGATCAGGCGTCGCCGCCGAGAAGGCCCACCGCTTGCGGGACCGTCGTCCGCAGTTCCCTCACCAGTGCGCGGACGACGGCCGTTGCGGCCAGTTCGGAGGTGGTGACGTACCCGATCTGGCGTGTCGGGCGTTCGAGGCCGAGGTCGGTGATCCCCACCGTGTCCGCGGCTCCGGTCAGGGAGAGCGCCGGCATGATCGCCATGCCGTGACCGGTGCTCACCAGGGAGAGCACCGCTCCGTCGTCCTCGGCCTCGACGGTCGCCTTCGGGATCCAGTCCTGTCCCGCCCACCAGTCGCGGGTGTAGGAGCCGCAGTTCTCGGCCCAGTCGACCAGCGGCAGCGAGCGCGGAGCGGTGTGGCCCGTCGGGTGCACCAGGGCGTACGGCTCTTCGAGGAGCCGGCGCGCGACCAGGCCCGGTGGAAGCGGCACGGAGCCGCCCAGGGTGGCGATGGCCACGTCGGCTTTCCCGTCGGCCACTTCGCCCGCCGTGCCCCTCCCCACCTCGCGGACGATCCGCACCCGGGGTTCGATGCCGGGACAGCGGGCACGCAGCCGCTGGAGGACGGGCGGTAGCAGGTGGAGGGCCGCGCTGCGGAAGGCCGCGATGCGCAGCGGTCCCTCCACGGTCTCGGACCGGGCCGCACCTCGTGCCTCGGTGGCCAGGACGTCCAGCAGGCGCAGAATACGGCGGGCGTGCGCGACGGCCTTCTCCCCGGCAGGTGTGGGCCGGGCTCCGGTGCGGCCGCGGTCGAAGAGCACGGCTCCGATCGTGCGCTCGCTGCCGCGTACCGAGTGGGAGACCGCCGACTGGCTCACACCGAGTGCCTCGGCGGCGGCCGAGAAAGCTCCGGCGTCCGCGACCGCCACCAGCGTCCGCAGTTCCTGCGGGGTGAGATCGGAGTCGGTCGTGCGGGCCACGGGGCGCTCACCTCACGGTATGAGAACTGCTCATGGAAGGGTGTGTCGCATGAGGCCAACCGTCTGACCAGGTGCCGCATTCCCGTCCTACGGTCCGGGG
Source organism: Streptomyces sp. NPDC028298 (assembly GCF_055565895.1). NCBI lineage: Bacteria > Bacillati > Actinomycetota > Actinomycetes > Kitasatosporales > Streptomycetaceae > Streptomyces > Streptomyces sp. NPDC028298. The sequence goes on along the minus strand of NZ_JBVHTL010000012.1, from coordinate 213,205 downwards.
CATGACCGAGACCGCGCTCACCGTGCAGCAGACCGCCCGCCCCTCCGGCTTTCCGGCCTCCGGGCACTTCGCCTTCGTCGAATCCCCGCTTCCCGAGCCGGCCGTCGGCAGCGCGCTCGTGGAGAACCTCTACTGGTCCGTCGATCCGTATCACCGCGAGATGATGGACGACATGCCCGGCGGTTTCGCGCTCGACACCCCGCTGGAGGGCCGCGCCATCGGACGGATCATCGCCTCGCGCACGCCTGGGCTCGACGAGGGCGAGATCGTGTTCCACCGGAAGGGCTGGCGCACTCACGCGGTCGTCACGCCCGAGGAGATCCGCAGGCTGCCCCGCTTCGACAAGGTGCCCCTGACGGCGTACTTGAGCACGCTCGGCGGCACCGGCCTGACCGCCTACGTCGGCCTCACCCGGATCGCCCGGCTCCAGGAGGGCGAGGATCTCTTCGTGTCGGCCGCGGCGGGCGGGGTCGGCACGGCGACCGCGCGCTTCGCCCGACTGCTTGGTGCGGGACGGCTCGTGGGCAGCGCCGGTTCGACGGCGAAGGCCGGTCACCTCACACGGGAGGTGGGCTACGACGCCGTCTTCGACTACCACGACGGACCCACCGCCGATCTGCTCGCGAAGGCGGCGCCGGGCGGGATCGACGTGTTCGTCGACAACGTCGGTGGTGAGCAACTGACCGCCGCCGTGGGAGCGTTGCGTGTGTTCGGACGCATCGTGCGCGTCGGCACGATCAGCCAGTACAACACCGCCGGCACGTCGTCGCCTCGCTTCGACCACGCGGACATCGTGGAGAAGAGCCTTCGCATGGAGGGCTTCCTGGTCAGCAACTACATCGACCTGCAAGAAGAGTTGTACGAGTTCGCGGTACCGCATCTCCAGAGCGGCCGGCTCGCCCTCGACGAGACGGTGGTCGACGGTTTCGAGCACATCGTGGACGCGTTCCTGGGAATGCTGCGGGGCGAGAACACCGGCAAGATCATCGTGCGGGATCGCACGCAGGCACCACCGGCGGTCTGAAGCCCGGCTCGTCGGCGCGGACCGTCGCCTTCAGTCTGGTGACGCATTGACCTTCCCATCGGTGTGATGGTTGTGCAATCGAGTCATGGACAGGGACTTGATGGACAGCGACTCGTTTCGGTTCGGCCTGGCGTTGGAGGGCACGGGCTGGCACCCCGCGTCGTGGCTGGTGTCGCCGGTGACGGATGCCGAAGAGATCTTCGGAAGCGGCTATTGGATGAGTTGGGGCCGCGCGGCAGCCGCCGGCGGCGTCGACTTCGTCACGCTCGAGGACGGCCTGAGCCTGCAGACCGACCGTTTCGCCACCGCCGACCACGCCCGTGACCGGGTGCGCGGCAGGCTTGATCCCGTGGTCACCGCGGCGGTCCTGCTGGCGACGACGGACATCGGCGAGGTGGTGGTCTCACGCAACGTCACGCACACCGATCCGTTCCATGTGGCCGCGCAGATGGCGTCCTTGGCGGCGATCGGGCCGGGCCGGGTGGTGTGGCGGCCACAGGTCTCCGCCGACGCGCGCGACGCCGTGGTGGTCGGTGGCCGGGCCACGCCAGGGTTGCAGCCCGAGGACGTGTACGTCCCGACCCGCATCGCGCGACGGCTGCGGGATCTCTTCCGTGACGCCGAGGACTACGTACGGACGGTGCGCGAGCTGTGGCACACGTTTCCCGGCGAGAGCCTGGGCTCCGGGGACACGTTCCTGCGCCGGGACATGGTCGCTCCGCGCGAAGTCACCGGGACGGAAAGGTATCCGGCGGCCGGCCCGCTGACCGTGCCGGTGCTGAGCGTCCCGAGGGTCGCGGTGCTCGCCCATCACGCCTTGGAGCCCTACCGATTGGCGGCCGCCGTCGCGGACCGGGTCTTCGTCACCCCGTCCGAGGAGCATCCGATTCCCTCGCTCCTGCAGGCGTTTCGTGAGGTCGAGCGACTGACACCGGACGCGGTCGAGACCGAGGTGTACGCGGACGTCGCGGTGGTGCTGGGCGACACCGAGGAGCACGCCGAGGCCAGGCTGGCCCGGCTGAACGAGGCCGCCGGCCTTGTCTGGGCACAGGACACGTACGTGTTCGTCGGCACCACGGAGCGCCTCGCCCGGGAACTGGCCGACTGGCGCGAGCGGTTCGGGCTGCGCGGGGTTCGGCTGCGCCCCGCGGTGCTCGCGGAGGACGGCGACAGAATCGTCCGTGAGCTTGTGAGGTGAGGAACTGGCCTCAGGTGCCGCGCCGTTGATCAGACGACCGGCCTACCGGGTGCGACCGGGGCCCGGTGCTGCTCCACCTCGGCCAGGTACTCGGTCATCGCGTCGCGATTCCGGGTGAGCGTCTCGATCCGGTCGGTGAGCTTGTCCCGCTCCGAGGTCAGCAATGCCAGCATCTCCGGGGTGGCGTCCGGGAAGTGAATGGACCTGGGCTTGTCCAGACACGGCAGGATCTGCTTGATGAGCCGGGTGGGCAGCCCAGCGGCCAGCAGGCCACGTATCTGCTTCACCCGGTCCGCGTTCCGCTCGTCGTAGTCGCGGTATCCGTTCGCCGACCGATCCGGCACGATCAGGCCCTGCTCCTCGTAGTAGCGCAGCAGGCGCCTGGACACTCCCGAAACGCGGGACAGTTCACCGATTCGCATCCGCTCGAGGTTAGCCGCCCGGCCCGGGCTTGACCATCACATGTATGTGAGGGTTTCACGATCAGTGCATGACGACGACAACAGCCTCTCCGACACGACGTGTTGTCCTGCCGTGGTCCGCGCTGCTGGCACTGGGCACCGCGGTCTTCATCACCAGCCTGACGGAAACCCTCCCGGCGGGCGTACTCCCCCAGATGTCCTCCTCTCTCGGCGTCAGCTCCGGCGCGGCGGGCCAGGCGGTCACCGTGTACGCCACCGGTACGGCGCTCACCGCCATTCCGCTGGCCGCCGCCACGGCGCGAATCCGGCGCAAGCCGTTGCTGCTGGGCGCCATGGCCGTCTTCCTGGTCGCGAACACCCTCACCGCCGCCGCGCCCACGTACGCGGTCCTGCTCGCCGCACGGTTCCTCGCCGGGGTCGCCGCCGGACTCGCGTGGGCGATCCTCGCCGGATACGCGCGGCGCATCGCGCCCGCCGGTCAGGAAGGCCGTGCCATCGCGATCGCGATGACCGGGATCCCCCTCGCGCTGTCGCTGGGCGTTCCCGCCGGGACGCTGATCGGGGAGCAGATCGGGTGGCGCGTGTCCTTCGCCACCGTCTCGGTGGTCACTCTCGGCGTCCTCGGGTGGATCACGTTCGGGGTTCCCGCCGTCAGCCGGCCGACGGCAACCTCCGAGAAGCGGAAGCCGACCACATTGGAGACGCTACGGGTCCCCGGCGTCACGCCCGTCATGGTCGTCGTCGTGACCTTCGTCCTCGGCCACACCGTCATCTACGCGTACATCGCGCCGTACCTGGGGCATGCCGGCCTCGGCTCCGCGGCGGACGCGATCCTGCTGGCCTTCGGCATCGCGTGCCTGGTCAGCATCTGGTACACCGGCCGTCGCATCGACGGCCGTCCGCGCGAGCTCGCGCTGACCGCGGCGACCCTGTTCACGCTCGCCACGGCCGCCTTCGCCGTCACCACGGCACAGGGCGTCGTCTGGGTGGCGGCCGTCGTGTGGGGTCTGGGGTGGGGTGCCGCGCCCACGCTCCTCCAGACCGCGGCCGGTCATGCCGGGACACGCCGGAGTCCAGCGGTCGCCGACACCGCGCAGGCCATCCTCGTGACCTTGTGGAACGCGGCCATGGCGCTCGGCGGCATCATCGGCGGCCTCCTCCTGCAGCGTGTCGACGTCACCGCGGACGCGACCGCCGCGGCGGTGCTCGGAGCCCTCAGCCTGGCCGTGATCTCCCTCGCGCGACGGCACGCCTTCGCGCCGAGCCACCAGGACACACCGTGACCTGCGCCAACGGATCGCTGTCCGTGGCTCTGAAGGACACCCCTACCTCGGCACGGTGGGAGCGCCCAGGTCACCGGCGTACTTGTCGATGTGCGCGTCCAGCGCCGCGAACGTCGCTTCGGGACGCTCGATGTGCGGCAGATGGCCGGCCTCGGCGATCGGCTCGAAGCGCCCTCGGGCGAACGCCCGCGCGTAGGCCTGCCCGTACGCGGGTGTGACGATGCGGTCGCTCTCACCCCAGACCAGGAGCGCCGGGATCCGCACCCGTGCGAGCCGGTTCAGGAGCTTCGGGTCGTGCATGTACGGGTCGCCGGCCAGGAGGTGGAGCGTGGCCATGTTGGCCTGCTGGACCGCGATCCGCTCCTCGGTGAGAGTGGCCGGGTCCACCGCGAAGCGGGCCGGATCATGGAACGAGTACGCGGCGATCTCGTCCGGCCGGAGCCCGAAGATCTCGCGGACGGGCTCTCCCGGGACGGCCACACCCGCGGCGTTGACCAGGACCAGCGAGCTGATCACCGCGCCGTCGTCGCGGAAGGCCATCTCCGCCGCGGTCCAGCCGCCGAGCGACGAGCCGACGACGAGGACGTCGCGGTGACACTCGTCCCTGAGCCAGTGCAGATAGGCGATCGCCAGGTCGTCGACGCCGGTGAACCAGCCAGGGCGCTCGGTGCCGTTCCAGCCCGGGTGGGTGGGCACGACGGATCGCATGCCGTGCCGTTCGGCCAGATGTGCGGCTATGCCCTGGACGGTGGCGGGTCCGCCGCCACCGTGCAGGACGAGCGCGAGGCGGCCGTCGGCGGGGCCGGTCTCGGTGAGGGTGAGCGGGAGGTCGGGGCGTGAGTGGACGGTACGGGTTCGCATCTCGGTGGAGGTCATGCACTCCACGGTATCTACGTATACGTATATACGCAAGCTTAGATTCTGGACTAGGATGCGGCCATGACCGCGAACCATGAGGAACCCAGGGCCCGAAGCGCAGCCGGCACGGCCGCCACCAGGACGCCCGACGCCACCGGCACCGGCTCCGCGTCCGATCTCGCCGCTCCGGCCTCCCTGGACCCGGGCTCGTCCGCCGCCCCCGTGGATATCGAAGAGCTGGGGCGCGCCGTGAAGGAGGCGCAGTACCGGCACCACCGCGCGCTCGACACCCGTCTCTCGGCGGTCGGCACGACCCTGGCGCAGTGGGACGCGCTGCGGGCCATCGCCCGTACGCCCGGAGCATCCGCACATGAACTGGCGGTCGCCACCTTCCAGGGCGACCAGTCCTTCGGCACCCTGGCTTCCCGCCTGGCGTCCCAGCACCTCATCGAGCGCCGTCCCGGTCGCGGTCGGCGGATCGAGCACCACCTGACGGAGACCGGCGAGCGCGTCCTGGCGGCGGGGCGCACGGTCACGCGCGAGGTCCTCGCCGCGTCCTTCGACCCGTTGGACGAGACCGAACGCGCCACGCTGCTCGGGCTGTTGCGCCGCATCGGCGCTCCGAATGAGAGCCTCTAGGATCGGCGACCATGGCGCTCCCGCGCCTCGCGAGAGCTGATGTGCTGACCCGCGCTTCCGCCCTCGTGGCGGGCCCGTAACCCGCCCCCAGGTGGCGGCCGGTCGCCCTGTAGCGTCCGCTCCGTGATCGAACTCGACGCGCTCGTCCGGCTCTGCCCGCCGCCCGCCGATCCGCCACCCGAGGTGAACTGGGCGCGAGCCGAGCATGCCCTGGGTGCGGCTCTGCCGGCGGACTACAAGGTGCTCGTCGAGACGTACGGCGCCGGGATCTTCGACGAGACCATCTGGCTGCTCGTCCCCGCCTCCGCCCACGACGAGTGCGACCTGCACGCGCAGACGGCGGAGCGCGACGAAATCCTGGCGGACCTTTGGGAGTTCGAGGAGAAGCCCGCCGGGCTGCGGGAGGCGGGGGCGCGGGTCCTGCCGTGGGCGTTCGAGGAGGGCAGCGGGGCGTTCCTGTACTGGCTGGCGCGGCCCGGTCAGCACCCCGACGAATGGACCCTGCTCTACAACGAGGGGCGCGGCCCGCTGTGGGAGCGGCACGACATGGGCTGCCTCGCCTTCTTGTCGGCGGTGCTCGGCGGGACCGCGGCAACGGAGTACTTCGGCAGCCTCCGTGAAATGGCGAAGCCTGGAGTCCACCGCTTCGCGACGGCGGGCGCGATCTTGGGAACGGCCGGAGAGTGAGGTGTCGGGTGCTCTCGACGGATCCGTAGGCGCTTCGCGGAACGCCGGCGCTTCCGGGTCCGGGCCCGCTCCTAGTTCGGCTTCTAGGCCGGGACCGGAGCCGGGCGACGTGTCGGACGTGTCCGCCGTGTCAGACACGGAAGTAGAGGGTTCGTTTCAGGAGACCGAGTGCCGACTGCGCCCAGGCCAGGATGTCCAAGGTGGCATCCAGGTTGGCCGGTGGCTGGTTGACGAGGGTGTCGCGACGGATGAGCCGTTCGAAGTCGACCATGACGGGGGCCGTCCGTGCGCTGCCGTCGGAGTGGCGGAACCGTACACCGGCCGTGAGCATGACGTTGATCAGTTCCTGGGCGACGATCCCGTAGGCGATGGTGGTGGGGTGCACGCCGTCCAGCGAGAACAGGCCACCGCCGGTACGTCGCGTGCCGTCGCTGGTGATGAAGCGGGAAGTCGGCTCCGGAGCAAGGGCCTGCAGTTGCGGGGGCAGTTGGTAGGGCCGCCACCAGGGCGGTCGGGCCGTCATGTCCTTCATGTACCGGCGTGACGCGAGCCGGTCGAGCAGGCCGGCCGTGTCCATGAGGAACCAGTCCGCCCCCGCCGTCCGTGCTGCTCTCACGTGGTCGGTGATGGCGTCGTTGTAGAGGTCGATGGCCCGGTCGACGTCTTCCGCCTGTTGTCCCGTGATGTGCGGGTGGATGACGTGGTCGAAGGTGTCGTCGTCGATCCAGGGGCGGGTGTAGTACGGGAAGTATCTGGACCCTGGAGCGGTCTTGCCACCGATCCCCCGGGCGATCGGGGGAATGGTGACGTGCGGGACGGTGCACCAGATGACATGGCGAGCCGCGATCTGCCGTACTTGCGCGGCGACTTGCCTCAGCTCGTCCTTGAAGTGGACGGGATTCCAGACCGTGTACGCCTTCTTGCGCTCCAGGTCGTCGTACCCTTCGTCGCTCCACTCCACCCTGAGCTGGGTCACTGTCTGCAAGGCGTTGTTGGCCCCGAGGAAGACGATCAGGGTCTCGATTCCGTGGCCCGACCCGTCGGAGCGGTCCTCGCCGAGGCGGCGCGCCGCCGACAGCAGCGTCATGGTTCCGCCCCGGTCGACGCTGCTGGAGGGCAGGACGCGCAGTGCCGCGCGGTCACCGTTGTTCTCCACGGTCTGCCGCAGCAGGTTGTCGGTGGGCGTCGCGATGGCGTCCTGGCAGATCTTGGCGCTCTTCTCGAGGACGTCGCGCAGGTCCCAGCCGTACACGGAGAGGTTGTGGTTGATGGCGTTGAGCTGCGGGACGACGGATCCCGGCCCGCGCTCCCAGTAGTCCTCGACCTCGTCCAGGAACTTGCGGGCGTGGAACAGGGCCAGCGGGACCTCCCACCAGTCCAGATCCGTGCCGAAGCGCTCCTGGAGCTCCCTCAGCAGGAGTTCGATGTTCAGGGGCAGCCCTCCGTACCCCGGGTACACCGGGAAGCGGAAGTCGGAGCCGGATCCCAGTTCGTGAGCGATGATCGCCGGGTACGACAGGTCGGTGTTGAAGACCGCCCCGCTCTGGAACCCGTGCGTGAGCGAGTCCCCGATCGTGACGAGCCGGTGGCGTGGCTCCTGTCCCGGCTCCGGGTGAGCGATCGCGATGCCGAGCGTGGGATCCGTGACCGGTTCGCGTGGTGGTTGGCCCCGGCCTGCCAGGACCTCGTCAGGGGTGTGGGCGTGCATGTGGTCGGCCATGGCGTCTCCTTGGCCTGACGGGGCAGCGTGCGCGTGAGAGTCACTGCTCCGCGATGTGTTGTTCGAGCCAGCCGAGCAGGGCCGCGAACGCCGGGGACATGGCGGCGTCGGACCGGGTCAGGACGGTCGAGCGGCCCTTGTCCTCCACCGTGATCGTGTGGCTCATCGCGTCCCTGGCTCGGCTCGGTAGTTCGTGGCCGGTTTCGAAGGCGGCTGCGGCCACCAGTCGCGCCAGCTCTCCGGCAGCGGCTTCGGGCAGGGCATCGGATTCCAGTTCCTTGGGTGGAAGGCCCAGGCGGATCGCGGCCGCCTGACCTCCATGTGCTTCCCAGGTCACCTTCATCGAGCACGCCCTTCCGGCCGGCGGGCACCCGTCGCCGTCAGGAGGCGCCCGCGTCGACCGTCGTCGGTCACTTGCCCTTCAGCGCGGTCACATCCCTGGCCAGACCCGTCACCTGGGCGGCCAGTGCGCCGATCTGCCGGCTCACGGTGGCCATTCCCTTGTCCCCGCCCGTGCCACCGTTGCGGTCGGCGGCGAGATTTCGTGCCCGGGCGATGCCTGGCAGGATCCCGCTGATCTGGATGCCGACATCCTGCCAGGCGGCCAGCACGGCCAGTTGTTCGGCGCTGTCTTCGCCGAACAACTCCGCGGCCTTCCGGTACGTGGTGTTCGCGAACTCCTGGAACTGCGTCTCGACGTCGGACGCCTTGAGCGATTCGTACCAGATGAGGCCGGGAGCCTCCCAGGCGAATCCGCCGACACGCGACGCCGTCAGGAAGAACGCCTTGTTCGGGATGCCGGAGTTGATGTGCACTCCGCCGAGGTCGCCCTTCTCGGTGTCCGGCAGTCTGACGAAGTCCTCCATGTGGTCGGGCTGGGGGTCCCTGCCGAACAGGGCGTTGTCGTACGCGTGCCCCGGGGCCTTCATCGACCGCAGTGCGTCGGCGTCGACGCCCGGGGTGAAGATGTCCGGCCCGATCAGCCAGTCCGCCTCGTCGGCCGACTGCTTCAGCGACCACTGCTTGACCAGCGATCCGAAGACGTCCGACATGGATTCGTTCAGGGCTCCGGACTGGTTGTGATACTTGAGTCCCGCGGTGAGTTCGGTGACTCCGTGGGTCAGCTCATGGCCGATCACGTCGACGGACCCGGTGAAGTCGGAGAACATCCTTCCGTCCCCGTCACCGAAGACCATCTGCTGACCGTCCCAGAATGCGTTGTTGAACCTTTCACCGAAGTGGGCGAAGGCGTCCAGACGCATCCCCTGGCCGTCGATGGAATTGCGGTTGAACACCGCCTTGTAGAAATCACGTGTCGTTCCGAGTCCGTCGAAGGCCCGGTTGACGGACACGTCCGGGGACTCCGGGCCGTCCTCCGACCGGGCGAGCACCGCCGAGGGGAGGAAGGTGCCGTTCTGGCAGTCGAAGGCGGTCCGCCGGCCGTTGCCGGGGGTGGCGGCGGCGCCTGCGAAGGATGCCCGGATCCCTCGCTCGCCCCGCAACCGAGCGGTGGTCAGCATGGTGTTCAGCGCCACCTGGCGCACTTCGCTGTCGTCGCTGCTCAGGAGCTTCTCGAGCAGGTGCGGGGGGATGATGCAGTGGAGGTGGGAGGTCCTGGTCATGGGGACACCTCGCGTACATGAGGAGAGGCGGGGAAACCTCACTCATCGGATGTGGTCGCGTGGTTGTTCTCCGCGTCCGGAACGATCACTGTTTCGGAACGTCCGGAACGATCACTCTTCGGACCGTTCGGAACGATCACTGATCGGAACAATCACGCCGATCCCGACTGGAGCTCGCCCTCGTCGATCGTCTGCGCCGGAGGCGGAGCATCGACGGTGTCGATCGCCAGGCGGACGGTTGTGCTGTGACCGGGCAATCGCGTCTGACGCGCCGGGCCCCACCTGCTCCGCACCTCGGTACGGCGAGGTGAACTCCGGGATGCCGGCTCAGCCGTGTAGCGAGCGGTCTCACTGTCTCCGCTTCGTGCGCAGGACCGAAGAGGTGAGAACCGTGTCTACTTCGAGTATCCGCTCGGCGCCATCGACGCGCACCCCGGGCGAGGCGCTTTTCCCTGCCTGTCACGGACCGGGCCGACAGCTTTCCTCAGGCAACAACTTCCGTGTGCGCCCGCTGATTTCGCGCGGAGAGCCGGTGGTCACGATCACGCCGTGGCTCTGCGTGGACCTGCTCAGGTCCAGAGGGCTGAAGTGGTGGGGCAGGCGCGTTCAACCCGCTGACGCCCAGGAGGGGCCGGAGGTGTCGAGTCCGCCGACAGCCGCTTCGTGTGCCCCGGCGGGGGCGACGGGGCGATCGTCGGGGACGGGAAGGGTGTCCGCTTCCTCCACGGAATGCCGCAAGTCGACCGTGAAACCGGCCTGTTCGAGTGCCGTGGCTCCGGCCGTGCTCGCCATCGCCGGCACGAGTCGGGCAGAGGCTATGTGCAGGGGCACGACCTCGGTCCGGTTCGCGGCGGCCTCCAGATCGGTCAGCCCTTGGCCCTCGGACAGCTCGATCCGCGCCCAGAACACGGGGCGGTTCTCCACGGCGGCTCGGGTGAACACGGGGTGAGGCGCGGTACGCAGCCCGGCTTCCCTCGCGAACGCTCGCTCCTGAGGATCCTCGCCGACGAAGACGCACTCGCCGGCCGCCGAGGGCGGTGACCCCGGTGACTCCTCCCCCGCCGTGCCGGCGACTGCCTCGTCGAAGATCTCCCGGCTGCCCTTGGAGCCCCAGTGCACGAGCGCGTCGTCCGTGAAGCGACCGGGGAACGTCATCTGCAGGGCGGAGAAGGCGCGCTCGGCGGCACCTTCACCGGGACCGGGGTTGGAGATGACGCCCTTGCGTGTGTCGCGGAACTCATCGAGTACGGCGAGGACGCGCGGCCGGGGCACCAACGTCAGCGAACCGTCCGCCTCCACGCGGACATCCGCCAAGGTCGCCCCTATGTCGAAGAAGAGGACGGTCATCTCAATGCCTCCGCGAGGTCGATCCGGATCCGGAGTCGGCACGCGCCCAGAGGAACTGTCATAGCGGGACGGCCTGTTCGGGAACGAACCCGGCTGCTGAGGGACGAGCGTCGCCCAGTGCGGGACCTTGCGGCCCGCGCCGTCCCCCGACGACCGCGCAGGCGCTCCAAGCAGGGACTCCCGGCTTCTCCATGGTCCCTCTTCGGTTGCGCTTCCGCATCCCGGGATGTGTGCGAATGCCTTTCAACTTCTGACAGTTGAAGGGGATACGGGGTGCGGGGATCGCCGTACGCCGGGGAGATCTCTCCGCGACGGCGGCCCGAGGGCCTACACCTGTTCCTGGTACACCCTGATCTCGACAGGTTCGAGTCTGCGGATCACGGTCCACGCCGGCCGCTGGGTCAACCCGTGGTCCCACTGTTCGAGGTCGTCGCCTCCGGCCCTGTGAAAGAACCACGAGTTGAAGCTTCCCAGGGCCTCCAGAGCGGGTGCGAGTCCGTAGCGAAGCTCGCAGTGGACCTGAACGTAGTGGTCGTGATCACCACTGTCGTCGGTGACCTCGAATTGGCGGACGAGGTCGAGCGTGAACGTCGGAGGGCCGTCGAACGCGTACGTCCCGTACTGAAACAAGAGGCCGTCGGCATCAGGTCCCTCCGAGAGGTGGAACGACCGCCGCCCGAAGCGAAGGAAGGCGAGCCAGACGTCTTCAGTGACGGGACCGACAAGCGCCGCGGTCCCCAGCTCGCCCTCAAGCGCCTCCAGGACCTCGTCCATCGACGGTCTCGGTGTCACGTCCACCCTCCTCAAATGCATCCAGTCTGAGCCCGCTCAACGCACTAAGTCGTAGTCTCTGTTCATGCCTTCGGCAGGCACAGGAGCGATCATCTCCCAGCCAACGCCCCTACACGTGAGGGCCATCTGGATGAACAAGCCACCTCATCTCAACGAGTGACGCTGGTAGCGCTCATCGGGCGGCTCGAATTCCAGCCCGTTTTCATCGAGGGCGTTGTAGACGGTGAGTTGGCCGCGGGGGAAGTGGAAGCCAACTGCGACTGTTCCTTGCGCCATGTCACTCCCGATCCACTCGAGGAGCTCAACGTCCTGAAGGGCTTGGCCCTCGAATTCCTGCAGTTCGGAGTACATCCCCTGGCGCCACTCGAGATCGAAATCGGCCCACACGACGGGCCGACGTGGGTCGATCGTGTTCCAGGTGATCGAGAGGTCGTCGAACTTCTGATGGTTGATCTCGACCTGCTCTCCGCTGAAGTCAAACAGGACCGGACCATCGGAGAACCACGCGTTGGCCTGCATGTCCCAGACCAACCAGACATGGGACAACGAGCGGCCGATGAGTGCCCGCAGTTGTCGCCCGTGGCTTGCCGCGACCGCCGATCGGCCGTTCAGCCAGTGCGGTCGGTAGCTTTCGATCCCGAAGTTGAACACGTCGGGATTTTCCCAGAAGGAGCCAGCTCATAGGCGTGATGACGCCTTGGCAACGCTGCGCGAGGGGAGGAGGATGCCGCCTTCGGTGACCGTCGGGGGGAGCGGCATGCGGGGTCGAGGGGTGGCTGCTGAGGTCGAGGACGAGCCTGACATACCGTTCCGGGAGCGCTTATCCACGGCTGCCGCCTATGGCGTCGCCTCTCTGCTGCACATCCTGACCGCGAGTTTGCTGTTAGGCGGTCTGTCGCTGATCGTTCTTCGGCTCACGACGGTGGTCCAGCCGCTGATCGGACTGGTGCTGGTGCTGTGCGCCGTCCTCCTGCGGCCCCGTGCCGACAGACTCGACCCGGATCTGCCCACGCTGTCGCGGCAAGAAGCGCCCACCCTGTACGACCTATTGGACGAGATAGGTGATGCGCTGGGCGTACGACGCCTCGACGTCGTACAACTCAGCACGGATTTCGCCGTACGAGCCACCTCCTACGGCACACGACGCCGACGGCTGCTGGTGCTCGGCTATCCCCTTTGGCTGGCCTTTCCGCCTCAGCAGAAAGTCGCCGCTCTCGCACATGAACTGGGGCACTTCGCATCTCGCGATGTCCGACGCGGGGCACTGGTCGGGAGCGCGCTCGCCGCACTGGCCGGCGGAGCGGAACAGATGGAGCATCGGGCCATCACGGCGGACGCTGCCTTCGACACGTCCCCGCTCTCCCGGTACGCCGACGAGATGGCCGTCGCGGCCGTCCGGTTCAAGGCCCATGGCCGCACTGCGGACTGGGCCCTGTGGATCCCAGGCCTGCTGATGAAGGGTGCCGCTCGGCTGCTGGCGAGACTGACAAGGCCAAGCGCCCGACGCGCAGAGTTCGAAGCGGACGCTGCGGCTGCTCGTGTCGCTTCCACCCAGGCGGCCGTCTCAGCTCTGCATGACCGACGACTGGCCGACGGCGTCACCTTAGAGATGCACCGACTGGCCGTCACAGCGCAGACGTTCGGCTGGACCGGCAGTGCCCAGAACGTGGACCAGGACTTCTGGACGAAGGTCGGCACACACGCCGCATCACTGCGCGCCAGCGCGCGGAGCACGACCGATGGCGTCATCCCGGGCAACGGGGCCCCTGCGGATTCCGCCCCGCCGAGCGGGCAGGACGAGGGTTCCGGTTCTCCGGCCAGTGGCGAGCGCGTGACGCGGTTGTCCATGGGGACGACCCACGCGGCCACCGTCACGCTCGACACGGCCCGGGCCGACGCCATAGAGGCCGAACTCCACGAACAGAAGCGCCTGCTGGCTCGAAGGGTCGTTCAAGACTGCGTCCAGGAGTGAACCTGTCGCCTGCAGCCAGCTCGAGTTCAGCCCATCATGAGAAATGAGGATGCATCTCATGGCGACGCCCACGTCCGCGACAGGTTCTGGTTTCCCCTCGGTGCTCGGAATCTTCGCCCACCCCGATGACGAGAGTCTGCTTGCCGGTGGCGTGCTCGCCCAACATGCAGCCGCCGGCGCCCGCACGTCCGTAGTCACCGCCACCTGGGGCCGGGACACCGGGCGGGCCGACGAACTCGCCGGAGCCCTGACCGCTCTGGGGGCAGGCACACCGCGCATGCTCGGGTACGGCGACGCCCGCAACCCGTCGTCGGCGCCCGGTCGAACCCGATGGTGCGACGTGAACCTGGACGACGCCGTCGCCCAAATCGTTTTGCACATCAGGGAGTTCCGCCCTGATGTCGTGGTGACCCATGATGCGCTCGGTCAGCTCACCGGCCACCCGGACCACCGTCGCACCCACCAAGTGGCTCTGCTCGCCGTGGAGGCCGCGGGATTCGGCCGGCTTCACCCCGAGGCGGGTGAGCCGTGGCGAACGGGTGCGCTCTACGCGGCCACGCACCCGGACTCCGGTGTCGCCGGCCTCGGGTCGCTGTTGCGAAGTGTCGGAAAGACGCTGCTCAGCGTGCCGGACGAGGACGTGGCCGCCGTCGTGGACGTGACGCCATGGGTGCCACAGAAGTGGTCCGCCATCTGCTCGCACCAGAGCCAGCTTCAGGGCGAGCGACCGCTCCCCGCACTGCTGTCCCGCATCCAGGAGCCGAGCCGCGTCCGGATGCTGTCCACCGAATACTTCACCCGTATCGGCACGACCCCAGCCGCACGGCCGGCCGTTCAGCCGATGCTCACGGTCTGATCCTCGACGCCCCGCCCACGCCTCCGCGCCTTCCAGCCTGTTGCGAATGGCTGCTGGCGCCGACTGCTACCTTCCGAGCCATGACCGACAGCGTGTATGTGGGCAACGCGGGCAAGGACGCCGCACTGGACCAGGGGTGGCTGCTGGGGCATTTCAAGGATGTCTCCGATCCTCGGCACAGCGAGGACGTGGAGATCAAATGGGGTGTCCACCCGCGGGGCGATGAGCGGGGGCAGTGGGTGACGGGTGAGGAGCGGACCGCGCTGCTGGTCCTCATCCGTGGGCGTTTCCGGGTGGAACTGCCCGGGCGCAGCGTGCTGTTGGCCGAGCAGGGCGACTACGTCGTGTGGGGGCGGGGCGTCGATCACTCCTGGTTCGCGGAGGAGGAGTCCGTGGTTCTCACAGTCCGCTGGCCCTCGCTCCCCGGCTACAAGGCGATCGACTAGGGCGATCGGCCGTTCGTCCGAGTCGTTTCTCGTCCGCGCCGCCACCGGCGCCCGAGCGTCCTGGCGCCGCGGCCGGGGGCGGGACACCCTCGGCCGCGGCGAAGGCGGCGGTTCCGGTGACGGCAGGATCGGGCCCGGCAGCCGCTGCCGACGGCCGTGCTAGCGGTTCACGGATCGCATGCCGGCCTCGTCGTAGCGCTCTCCCGAAGCCTCGGGCAGCTCCGCGTCGATTCGGGCCAGGTCGTCCTTGGTCAGCTCGATGTCGACCGCGGCGGCGTTCTGCTCCAGGTAGGTGCGGCGCTTGGTGCCGGGGATCGGCACCAGGTGCTCGCCCTGGGCCAGTACCCAGGCGATGGCGAGCTGAGCCGGGGGCACGTCCTTCTCGGCGGCGATCTCCTTGACCTTCGCGGCGAGCCGCATGTTCGCCTCGATGTTGGCGTCCTGGAAGCGCGGGTTCTGGCGGCGCCAGTCGTTCGCGTCCAGCTCGTCCGGCGAGCTGAACCGGCCGGCGAGGAAGCCGCGGCCGAGCGGCGAGTACGGCACGAAGCCGATTCCCAGCTCACGGCAGGCGGGCAGTACCTCGGCCTCCACGTCCCGGGACCACAGCGAGTACTCGCTCTGCACCGCGGTGATCGGGTGCACGGCGTCGGCGCGCCGGATGGTCTCCGCGCTCGCCTCGCTCAGGCCGATGGCCCGCACCTTGCCCTCGGCGACGAGCTCGCCCAGCGCGCCGACCGTCTCCTCGATGGGAACGTTCGGGTCGACCCGGTGCTGGTAGTACAGGTCGATGTAGTCGGTGCCCAGACGCTGCAAGGAGCCGTGGACCGAGCTGCGGACGTGCTCGGCCGAGCCGTCCTGCGGGCCGACCGTGCTGATGTCGCCGGGTACGGCGTCGTCCATCCGGTAGTTGAACTTCGTCGCGATCACGTACTCCTCGCGGCGCCCCCGGATCGCTTCGCCGACGAGCGACTCGTTGGTGAGCGGCCCGTACATCTGCGCGGTGTCGAGGAAGTTCACCCCGATGTCGAGGGCACGCCGGATGGTCGCGATCCCCTCGTCCTGGTCCGTGGATCCGTAGAAGGCGGACATGCCCATGCATCCCAAACCGATGGCTGATACCTGAAGGTCCCGCAGGCTGCGCTTCTGCATGCCGTCTCCCAGTTTTCTCTGCACACGCGTCATGTCGTTCGTCGGGCCGCGAAGCCCTTCATCCATCTAGCGACGATTTCCGCGGCCGGGCATCCGCTGAGGGGCCGGGGCCACAGGTTCCGTGCGCCATGGTGTCTGCGACGCTACGACCTGGAGCGCACTCCAGCGCAAGTCGGCTCCCGGGTGGCCCGGGCCCGCCTTGAACACGGGTCAGTGACCGACCGGCGCCAGATCCTTCCGGGGCGTGCTGTCGGACCCCGTGCGCAGGATCCCGGCGGCCGCGGCGGTGGTCACACACAGCAGGGTCAGCAGCACGAAGGCGTGGTTCAGGGCGACGAGGTGGGTCAGCCAGCCGATGACGGCGGGGCCGGCGAGCATGCCGACGTAGCCGAGGCCGGCGACGCGGGAGACGTTGGCGCCGGCGGCCGCGGGGTCGGCGTGCCCGGCCGCGCTGAACAGTTGCGGGACGGTGCCCGACAGTCCCAGGCCGAACAGTGCCCAGCCCGCGAACGCGGTCCACATCCACGGACCGAGTGCCACGAGCGTGATGCCGACGGCCGCCATGGCCGCGCCGTGGCGCAGGATCGCCATGGAGCCGAAGCGGGCCACGAGACGGTCGGCGAGCAGCCGGCCGATGGTCATGGCCGCGGCGAACGTGCCGTAGGCGAACGCGGCCGTGGCGGCAGGCGCGCCGAGGACGTCCTTGAGGTGCAGGGCGCTCCAGTCGTTGGCGGCACCCTCGCACAGCATGACCATCAGCGCCAGGACGGCGAGGAGCCAGACGCGCCCCTTCCCGCCACGGGGCGGTACGGCCGGTGATGTCTCGGCCGGGGATGCATCGGCCTCTTCCGCCAAGGCGGAGCCGGAGCGGGAACCGGAGCGGGAATCAGCCCCGGACCCGGATACGGACTCAGACCCGGCCCGGGACCCGGACCCTGCCTCCGCGCCAAGGCCGGGGTCACGGTCGGAAGCCACGGCAACAGCGGCGGGAGCCGTAGGCAGCAGGGCGCGCGCCGACGCGAGGGCGATCACGATGGCCACCGCTCCCAGCGCGGCCATGCTCGGGACCGGGTCCAGGCCGGCGCTCGCGGCCCCGGCCGCGACGAGGGCGGCGATGACACCGCCGACGGAGAACGTGGCGTGGAAGCCCGACATGACGGGGCGGCCGTACGCCTTCTCCACGTGGACGGCGTGGGCGTTCATGCTCACGTCCAGGGCGCCGTTGCAGAAACCGAAGACCAGCAGCGCTCCCGCCAGTGTCCACGGGGACTGGGCGAGACCGGGCAGCACCAGGGCCGCGCCGCACAGAACTCCGCCGGCCGGGACCACGACGCGTGCGCCGAGGCGGTCGGTCAGGGGGCCGGCCACCTGCATCCCGGCGAAGGCCCCGAGCCCGAGCAGGACCAGCAGGCCGCCCAGTGTCGCGTGGCTGACGCCCACGCGCTCCTCCGCGGCGGGGATGTGCACCACCCAGGCGCCCATGAGGGTGCCGCAGAGGACGAAGTAGACGTAGGTCGCCACGCGGGCGGCTCGAAGCGAAGGTTGCATGCCGCTCACCGTAACGAACGATTTCAATGTTCGAAAGCCCGGTTCTCGAACACGTTGCATGTTCATTGTGGCGTGGTGTTCAATCCCGGTATGAGCAACGCAGAGCGGCACGGGCTGATCGCGAAGGCCGTCAGGGACTCCGGCGGCGCCACGGTCCAGGAGCTCGCGGAGCTGACCGGCGCCTCGGAGATGACCATCCGGCGCGACCTCGACGCCCTGGCCGGCCAGGGTGTCCTCGAACGCGTCCGCGGCGGCGCGCGCACCCTGCTGCTCAGGGGCGAGGAGCCCCCGTTCGCGCTGCGCACCACCGAGTCGGTCGACGCCAAGCGCCGGATCGCCGCCGAGGTCGCCGCGCTCATCGCCGACGGCGAGAGCGTCCTGCTGGACAGCGGCACGACCTGCCTGGAGGTCGCGCGCCTCCTGCGCGAGCGCCCCGTCACCGTGATGCCGCTGTCCCTGCAAGCCATCCATCTGCTCGGCGAGTCGCCCGGCCCGGCGACGCTGGTGGTGCCCGGCGGACAGCCCCGCGCCGCCGAGGGGGCCCTCATCGGCCCGCTCACCCTGGCCTCCCTGGCGGCCCTGCGGTTCGACACCGCCATCATGGGCTGCTGCGGGCTGAGTGCGGCCGACGGCCTGACCGCGTACGACCTCGACGAGGCCGCGGTGAAGAAGGCGGGCGTCGCCTCGTCGCGTCGCGTGGTCCTCGCCACGGACGGCAGCAAGTTCGGCCGCACCGCCTATGCCTACGTCGGCCCCTCGACCCTGATCCACACCCTCGTGACCGACACGACCGCACCCGCCGAGGAGTTGGCCGCGCTCGAAAGCGGCGGCACCCTCGTCAAAACCGTGTGACCACCCCGGTGCGTCCCCTCGACCTCCGGGCGGACGGTCGGCGAGTCCCGCGGACACAAGCCCTCCCGCGTCGTGCGCCGAGACGGTCGGCCGACCCTTGCGCGAGTGGGCGACGCGGCCCTGCGTAGGGTGGTGACATGCACATATGGGGGCGCAGGCTCAGATTCACCGCGGTGTCGGCACTGGTCGTGCTGGCCTTGACCGGGTTCTCGTCGGGTCGTCACGGGAGCCGCAGCCATCACAGCGGGGGCGGCTGCAGCAGTTCCAGCCAGGACCACGACAGTTCGTCCACGTCGGGCGGCGGCTCGTCCAGCGGCGGTTCGTCCGGCAGCGGCGACGACTCCGGTACGAGTACGGGTGACAGCGGCGGAGCCACGTACCGCTCCCGCCCCACCCACCGTTCGACCACCGCCGCGCCCTCCCCCAGCCGTGCCGCCGAGCCTCTGAAGGACGGCACCGCCGTGCTCATCCACTGCGCGAGCGCGGACGACCCCTACGCGACCGTCGAGATCAGGAATCCGAACGGACGCGACGGCGTCTTCGCCCTGAAGATCAGCTTCAAGGACCGGAACGGCTCCGCCATCATGGACAGCGGCGATCAGGTGTCGGTGCCCGCGAAGGGCAAGACGACCTACCGGGTCCCCGCGGCCGGCGCCGGGGCCGGCGTGGAGCTGATCGATCACTGTGAGGTCGATCGACGGGCCACGGCCGTCCGATAACACCCCGCGGAACTCACCGCGTCCGGGGACCGCTCGGATACTCCTGCGCCCCCGCGACGACGGTGAGACCGCGGCTGTTCGTTCATGTCCGGAACGAATAAAGCAACTCGTGCCGCAAGTCTTGTCAGGTTCTGAACAAGCTCCTACGTTCCGAATGGGTGCGTGGGACCGCTCCCACGCGCCGTCTCACCCATCGAGCAACGGAGCTCCGATGACGACAACCTTCGTAAGGCCCAGGTGGTTCGCGGGCCTCGTACGGCCCAAGTGGTTCGTAGGCGCCGTGTTCGCCGCCTGCGTGATGCTCATCGCGACGCAGCAGCCCGCGCACGCCGGCACCTGGGGCACGGCGCAGACCGTCAACTCCTGGAACGTCATCAGCGGCAGGTGGACCGCCAACAACGAGTTGGAGACGTACACGCCGGACTGTGTCTGGTACGACGGCGGCACCCTGATGATCAAGACGTACAACGCCGGTGGCGGGGTCTACCGCTCCGGCCGTGTGGAGTCGAAGGCCCTCTACGGGTACGGCACGTACAGCTTCACCGCGAACATGCCCAGCGGACGGGGACTGCTTCCCGCGGTCTGGGCGGCCTATCTCAACCCCTGGCTCCCCGAGATCGACGCGGCCGAGATCGTCGGGTCCAACCCCAACACCGTCTACCAGACCTTCCACGACACCAGCAACGCGCAGACCCAGTGGGCCGTGAACAACTCGGGTGGCTGGACCAACAGCTTCCACGTCTACGCGTTCAGCTGGTGGCCCGACCACATCGACTTCTGGGTGGACGGCGCCTTCCAGGGGACCAAGTGGTACACCACCGCTCCGGGCGTCGGCATGCACTTCATCGTCAACACCGCGGTGGGCGGCGACTGGCCGGGCAACCCGGACTCCTCGACCTGGGCCACCGCGGACGGTGCCCGCTACCTCAAGGTCTCCGCGATCACGTACACCCCGTACTACCCCTGAGCCGCCCCCTCCCGGCTGTTACCGTCGCGCCATGTCCAAGAGCGAGATAGACGCACTGACCACCGAGTTCTTCGGCGCCTTCGACAACCGGGGCGGCAAGGCCGCCGACGTGGCCCGGATCAGGCGGCTCGTTCTCCCGGGCGGGGTGATCGTCAAGACCGGCCCCGAATTCACCGCCTACACGGTGGAGGAGTTCATCGAGCCCCGTCGGGAGCTGCTGGCCGACGGCCGCCTGGTCGAGTTCTCCGAGTGGGAGACCTCCGAACGGACGGAGATCGCGGGAGACATCGCTTCCCGGTTCAGCACCTACCGCAAGTCCGGGATCCTGGACGGCCGGCGGTTCGAGGGAGAAGGCACCAAGACCATCCAGTTCGTGCGCACCTCGCAGGGCTGGCGGATCACCGCGGTCGCCTGGTACGACCAGCCCTGACCACATCTGGCCGTTCACGAGTCCCACGACGGCCCGTCGCCCTGCGCACACCGGCCAAGCGGGCCGGGACAACTGACGTGCTGCCACCTGATGATCCATCAGAACGTTTACACGGAGTCCCCTTTGTCGAAGGGGCACCGAGGGTGGCACGCTCGTCACCAAGCGCGCTTCCGCTGACTCCCGGGCGGGACCAGCGGAAGCGTGCCCCTCGTGGCACACTGCGGCCATGTCTGACGGCCACGCCTCCGCCCCGCCACGGTTCCGGCCGGATCCGCCCCGTGTGGCCTGGCGCAAGGACATGCGCGAGCGTGTGATCACCGAGGCCAGGGCGCTCGCGGCCGAGAACGGCTGGGACCGTGTCCGGGTCGCCGACCTCGCCCTGCGGGCCGACGTGTCGCGCCCCTCGATCTACAAGGAGTTCGGGGACCGGGCGGGAATCGGCCGCGCCCTGGTGGAGCGCGAGACGGACGCGTTCCTCGTCGGCCTCGCCGCCGTCCTGGACGGCCACCGCGGTCGCCCCACCCCGGCGCTCGAAGCCGCCGTGGCCCACGCCCTGGAACAGGCGGCGGTCAACCCGTTCGTCGGCGCCGTACTGACCGCCACGCGCGGCGGCACCGACGCCCTGCTGCCCTTCCTGACCAGCAGGCCCGAGCCCGTCTTCTCCGGCACGCGACGACTGCTCAGCGCATGGCTGGGCGACGCGGTCCCGCAAGCCGCCGAGGACCGTCGTGAGGCCGCCGCCGATCTGGCCGTGCGCCTCACCGTCAGTCACATGCTCCTGCCCGCCCAGGACCCGGGGGCGACCCCGCTCCACATAGCGCGGACCGTGTGCACGATCCTTGGGGTTCCGGAAAAGGATTGAACGGCGCATCCGGCCGTCCGTCGAGGCTGACACCGGACGGAAGGATCCCCACTCCCCCGAGCCCTCCGAGGTGGCACACGGCGGCGATGCCGTGACCTCGGCGCGTGGGGTCGTCGCGTGCGTGGGCGGGGCCGGCCGGGACCGGCGGACGCCGGGTGAGAAGACGATCACTCCTCGGGAAGGACGCGCCGGACGGACGGAACGACGCTCGGATTCCGAAGACTGACGGGCCGACCCCGCCACGGACCATGTTGCTGCATAACTCTTGCTGTTGCAACTCTCTCGCAATAACGGCGGAGGGGTGTCCGGCCCCTGAAAACCCGGTTGCGTCGCGGCGCGCCGATCGGCTTGGGTTCGTGCCCGTGACCGCCCTCAGTGCTCTCGTACGCCCCGACCGCTATCCGCGCTCCTCCCGCTACGACCCCGGCTGGCTGCTCGACCTCGACATGGGGCCCCATCCCTTGTGGCTGCTGGAGAACCTGGCCGAGAACCTCGACCTGCGCCCCGGGATGCGGGTTCTCGACCTCGGCTCCGGGAAGGGCGCCACGTCGGTGTTCCTGGCCCGCGAGTACGGGGTCCAGGTCGTCGCGGCCGACTGGTGGATCGCTCCCGAGGACGCGGCGGCCGTCTTCACGGAAGCGGGTGTCGGCGACCGGGTGACGGCCGTACGGGCCGAGGCGCACGCCCTGCCGTTCGAGGAGGCGAGCTTCGACGCCGTCGTGAGCGTGGACGCGTTCGAGTACTTCGGCACCGCGGACAGCTATCTGCCCTACCTGGTGCGATTCCTGCGGCCCGGCGGTCAACTGGCCATGGCGACGCCCGCCTTGACACGGGAGGTCCGTGAACTCGGCGCGATCCCGCCCCACATCAAGGAAGTGGTCGGCTGGGAGGCGATCGCCTGGCACACCGCGGACTGGTGGCGCTTCCAGTGGGAGATCACCGAACTGGTGGAGGTGACGTCCGCGCTGCTCCAGCAAGACGCCTGGCGGGACTGGCTGTTGTGGGCGCGGGCGGGGGCCGAGCACCATCAGGACGGCCGGAGCGCGAACCAGCCCGTCATCGACATGCTGATCGCGGACGGCGGGGAGTTGCTTTCGTTCGCCCTCGTGACCGCCCGAAAGCACTGAGCAGGCTCCATACCCTTGCGGAGGGGCCCGGACCGTCCGGGCCCCAGGTCCGTGGCCTGGGGCTTCGGTCGGTTCGGCCCCGGGTGCGGTCAGGCGGTCGCCTCCGCGCGGGCCGGGTCCTGGGTCTCCTGTCGTACGACGCGCCGGCGTCGGGACGGCAGGCCCACCGTCGGGTTGGCGACGCCCCAGGCCGCGCCCTTGCAGATCAGTTCCTTGTAGCGGGCGGCCGTGCGGCCGGTCAGGGCGCGGTCGACCGCCTGATCGTCCGCGGTGACGAACTGGATGAGGCCTTCCTTGCGGCCGAGGGAGATGCACTGCTGGAAGTAGCGGATCGAGACATGGGGGATCTTGGTGCCGGCGAGCCGGGCGGCGATGGCGTCGGCGGCCTGCCAGGCCATGGGGACGCCCGAGGCGCAGGACATGCGGAGGGGCTTGTCCTGGGGGCCGATGGCGATCGCGGCGTCGCCGACGGCGTAGACGTCCGGGTGGGAGACCGAGCGCATGGTGCTGTCGACCACGATCCGGCCGCGCTCGGTGACCTCCAGGGTGGTGGCCCGGGCGATCGGGTGGACGGCGAAGCCGGTGGTCCAGACGGTGATCGCGGCGGGGACGGTCCGGCCGTCGGCGGTCGTCACGTCGTCCGCGCTCACGGACGTGACCGCCGCATGTTCGTGGACTTCGATGCCGAGCCGTTCGGTCACCTTGCGCAGGTGGGTTCGGCCCTTCGTGGAGAGCCAGTCGCCGAGAGCGCCACTGGCGACCAGGGAGACGCTGAGGTCCGGGCGGGCCTCGGCGATCTCGGTCGCGGCCTCGATGCCGGTGAGGCCGCCGCCGACGACGACCACGGGCTCGCCCGCGTCGAGGGCGGCGAGGCGTTCGCGGAGACGGTGGGCGCCCGGTCGGCTCGCCACCTGGTCGGCGTGTTCGGCGACACCGGGGACGCCGCCGTCGTTCCAGCCGCTGCCGAGCGCGTAGACGAGGGTGTCGTACGAGAGCTCGGCCGGGCCGTCGGCGCCGGTGAGGGAGACCGTCCTGCGGTCCACGTCCACGGCGGTCACGCTCGCGAGCCTCAGCTCCACACCCGTACCGGCGAACATCGCGCCGAACGGGCGGGGCTTGAGGTCCTGGCCCGTGGCGAGCTGGTGCATCCGGACGCGCTCGACGAAGTCGGGCTCGGGGTTGACGAGGGTGATGGTGACGTCCTCGCGGCGCAGCCTCTTGGCGAGGCGGCCGGCGGCGATCGCTCCGGTGTATCCGGCTCCGAGGACGACGATGCGGTGCAGCATGTCCGTGCTCCTGTCTGGGCGGGTGCGCCGTTGTCCGGCGTGGTCTCGCCCCTTGAACCGGGTAGCCCGGCGTTTCCTGACAGGATCCGAATGTGACCTGCGCCACATCACCTCAGAGGGTGTGGAGCGGCCCCTCCCCGTGGTCCATGGCCGCCCACTGCCTGGTCGCGCGGACGAGTTTGTCGGGGTTGACCTGGCTCCGGACGGCCACGATGCCGTCCGCGGTGACCTCCAGGCAGCTGATCCCGACGACCTTGCCCTCCACGACGGCGACGACCGCGGGCCCGCCGTTGGCGGTCGCGGCGTACATGTCCGGTGCACCGCCGATGTACTTCCGCTTGGCGTCGCTGGGCTTGAACAGGCCGCGCAGGAAGGTGGCGACGGCTTGCGCGCCCTCGAACGCCTTCGCGCGGGCCGGGATCTTGCCGCCGCCGTCGCCGACCGACACGGCGTCCTGGGTGAGCAGGCGGACGAGGGGTTCGGTGCGGCCGCTGGTCGCCGCGGCCAGGAATTCCTCCACGATCCGCCGGGCGGCTGCCTCGTCGACCTCGGTGCGCGACCTGCCCTCGGCGACGTGCTTCTTGGCCCGGTGGTAGATCTGCTGGCCGGCCGCCTCGGTGATGTCCAGGATCTCGGCGATCTCCCGGTGCGGGTAGTCGAAGGCTTCCCGCAGCACGTACACCGCCCGCTCCTTGGGCGACAGGCGCTCCAGCAGGACGAGGACGGCGTACGAGACGGACTCGCGCTGCTCGGCGGTGTCGGCCGGGCCGAGCATCGCGTCGCCGGCGAGCAGCGGCTCGGGGAGCCACCGCCCCACGTACGTCTCGCGGCGCGCGCGGGCCGAAGTGAGCTGGTTGAGGCAGTAGTTGGTGAGGACCTTGGTCAGCCAGGCCTCGGGCACCTCGATGCGGTCGATGTCGGCCGCCTGCCAGCGCAGGAACGTCTCCTGCACGGCGTCCTCCGCCTCGCCCGCCGAACCGAGCAACCGGTAGGCGATGGCCTCCAGCCGGGGCCTGGCTGCCTCGAACCGGTCCACGTCACTCATGCTCAGGGCCATGCACGCGATCTTAGGCGCCCTCACGCCGGATCGGCAGGCGGCCCTCGGTGCGGGTGAGGGAACGAAGGCCGGCGTCCAGCATGCGCGTCAGTTCACCGACCCGTCCACCGCGCTCCGGTGCCGCAGGGAAGCGTTCGAGCACCTCCACGACGACCGGCGTCGCACGACGCAGCGCCTGCCTGACGCTTTCGGCACCCGTGCCCGGCTCGTCGCCGGCGTCGAGTTCGGCCGCCCTGGCGGCGTGCGCGGCCGCTCCGAGAATGTGCTTGACCTGGGTCGCCTCGGCCAGCGGATGCAGATAGGCGGCGCCCGCTGCGGCCATCGCCGCCCGCGCGGCTTCGCACGCGGCCGGGGAGCCCGCGCAGCCCGCGGCCTTGAGGGCCGCCCACGCCGTGTCGCGCAGCCGTTTCCCCCGCTCGCCTCCCCGGGCGAAGTCCCACGCTGCACCGATGGCGTCTCGAGGCCGCGCGTCGTCCGGACGATCGGTCTCGAACACCTCCAGCACCACGTCCGCGCACGCGGCCGCGAACCCGGTGACCTCACGCAGTTCCTGCTTGCTCAGTGCGATCTCGCTCGCGTCCCCTGCCACGCCTCCATCCTCGCCCATCGCTCCGGACCGGCACGGAGCAGGGTTTCCCGGGGCCCGCGAGGCGCCGAGCCATCCGTGTGAACCTGGACCGTGCGCCGGGAGCTGCGGCGTGCCGCGGAGCGCCCCGCAGCGGCTTCCCCCTTAGCTGGAAGCCGTCTCGCGGCTCGGCACCTGCCGACGGGCCGCCCGATCGACGCGACCGGAGGAGCAGACCTTGGGCACCCCACCATCCGCCGTGATCTCCCGCGCCGCGACCGTGCGCCGTATCGACGCACTGTTCCGCGCCATGGAGACCGACTTCCTCCTGCGAGAGCAGTTCATCACCGGTCCGTCCCAGATCCTCACGGACTACCTCGCGGGCCCCACCGTCCCGGAGGAGGAGGCGGCCCTCACCGACCGGCTCATCTACTCGGTGTTCGCCAGCCCGAAGCTGCTCCAGTGGTTCGAGGAGTACGTGCACCGCCACCGGGACGAGGTGCCCACCGGCGGGCAGTTCCTCGCCGACTTCTGCGAGGCGACCGTCAGCAGCGGTTCCCGGGACGTCGTGGCCACCCTGCTGCACGGCTGCTCGGCGGAGGCCGGGATCTACGGGCTCACCGAGGACCTGCTGCACTACTTCGTCAACCTCCATGTCGCGCAGACCATCGCCGAGGAACGGGACGGCCGACAGGACGAGGAACCGGCGGCGGACCAGGAGAACGTCGGCATCCAGGCCCGGAGCACCACCCCGTTCGTCACGAACATCACCTGGACCACGTACGTCCACGTCCAGCAGGAGGACAGCGCCCAGGCGTTCAGCGCGCGGTTCGTGCCCTCGTACGCCGCGGTGACCCTCAACGGTCTGGCGCGCTACGCGGTGGAGCTCCAGGCGCGCGACGTCTTCCGGCTCG
Source organism: Streptomyces sp. NPDC028298 (assembly GCF_055565895.1). Lineage (NCBI taxonomy): Bacteria > Bacillati > Actinomycetota > Actinomycetes > Kitasatosporales > Streptomycetaceae > Streptomyces > Streptomyces sp. NPDC028298. Next base: position 186,863 of record NZ_JBVHTL010000012.1, on the reverse strand, counting down.
GGTGAACCGCGTGGACGCTCCGTGGGACGCGGGTTTGGGGGGGGGGGCGGGGGCGGGAGGAACAAAAAACAGCCAGACAGAAAAAAGAGAAAAGGCTTCCTTTTTGAAACCCCCTCTTCCGACCCCCAACCCCCCCCCCCCCACCCAAACAGTGATGGCAATCCAATCAAAGAACCA
>NZ_JBVHTL010000012.1:55985-186676 GCF_055565895.1 Streptomyces sp. NPDC028298 | reverse complement strand
GGGGGGGGGACGGAGGGGGGGGGGGTTTTTTGGGGGGGGGGGAAAGGGGGGGCCTTTTGGGGGGAGTGTGTTTGGTGGTTTCCCGTGCGGGGGCCCCCCCCCCGAAGCCGGCCGTACGGACGAGACGGCGCGCGTTCTCGGCGACGCTCTCCTGGGCGACCCGCAGAACCACCCGGCCCGACGCGAGTTGGCTCTGCTGCTGGTCGCCTCGGGACGCCACGACGAGGCCCTGACGTTGCTGCGCGACGAACTGCGCCAGGGTGACCGCGAGTTGGCGTGGGCGCCGGACGTGCTCAAGGCGGCTCTGGAACACGGCGACTTCCCGCTCGCCGAAGCGTGCGCGTCGCTCTTCGCCCATCTGCGCTGGGGCGCCGGCTCCGACCCGGCCGCGCGCTCGACCATTCCCCTGAGCGTCCCCAAGTTGCGGCACGACATCGACCAGATGCACCACCTCCGACGCCTCGGGCTGCTGGGCCCGGAGTACGGCCCGGTCATCGACAGCTACCAGGCGGTGCGCGACCGGCTGGCGGCCCAGGGCCCCGACGCCCGGGAGCCTCTGGACTCCGATGCCAACCGGTGCATCACCGACACCTACAACCGTCTGCTGCACGTGCGCGACTCGCCACGCGTGGAGCGCGCCCTGTCCCGGCGCTGGGATCCCGCGTGTGTGGAGGAGAGGTACCTCGCGAACGCGCCCGGCGTGGTGTACGTGGACGACTTCCTGACCGAGGAGGCGCTGGACGAGCTGTACCGGTTCTGTCTGGAGTCGACGGTGTGGTTCGGCAACCGCTACGCGCACGGCCGGCTGGGCGCGCTCATGCAGGACGGGTTCATGTCCCCCCTGCTGATGCAGATCGCCGAGGAACTGCGGGCGGCCCTGCCCCGGCTCATCGGTGACCGGTACCCGCTGCGCCAGATGTGGGGCTTCAAGTGCGGCCCCGAGGTGCCCGCCGATGTCACCACGCACGCGGACTTCGCCGCGGTCAACGTCAACTTCTGGGTCACCCCCGACGAGGCCAACGCCGACGACAGCTCCGGCGGCCTGGTCGTGCACGACGTCGACGCACCCATGTCCTGGGGCTTCGACACGTACAACGGCCGCCAGGACGTGATCGGCCCGTTCCTGCGCGGCCGACGGGCCCGCAGCATGACCATCCCCTACCGCCGGAACCGGGCCGTGATCTTCAACTCCGACCTGTTCCACGCCTCGGACGCCGTCCGTTTCCGCCCCGGCTACGAGAACCTCCGCATCAACGTGACCATGCTGTACGGCGATCGCGAGGCGGAAGTCGATCATCCCCGCCTGTCGGGAACCGGGACGGCCGGGCTCAGACCGGCGTGGCGGTCGGCGGCGTTCGCACGGACAGGCGCGAGAAGGGCCCGTTCACGGGTCTCGCGCGGAGGGTAGTCAGGGCGGCGCCTGGTCAGGGCGGCGGGTAGTCAGGGCGGCGGGACGGGCGGTCGGAGTCAGTGCGTCACGTGGAACTCGTTCCCGCCCGCGTCGAGGAACTCGCCCGATTCCCAGTCGTTTTGGGTGACTTCCAGGCGCAGCCTGTTCCGCCCGGACTTCGGCGCCGCCGGCGGTCCCATCACCAGCGAGACGGTGCTGGAGGGTCTCCGGCGCAGCCGGACGCCCCACTCCTGGTATTCGACGGAGTGCCAGCCCGCCTCGGACTGCCAGAAGGCCGACTGCGCGTAGCGGTCCTTCGCGGCGACGTCGAGGCAGATCCCGACGAGGCCGGAGTCGGCGAGGACACCGGGGTGCCCCGGACGCAGGACGCAGAACTCGTTGCCCTCCGGGTCGGCGAGCACGTCCCAGGGGACGTCTCCCTGCCCGATGTCGATCCGCTGGGCGCCGAGTGCGACCAGGCGTTCCACCTCGGCCTTCCAGTCGGGGCCTCCGGCCAGATCGAGGTGGAGCCGGTTCTTGTGCGACGGCGGCTTGGGCTTCGCGGTGGGCACGAAGCGCAGTTCCAGACCGCCCGTGCGGCCGTTTGTCGCGTCCCACCAGAAGCGCTCCATGCGTGCGACGTCCAGTGCGTCGATCACGATCCCCGTCAGCATCCCGCTCTCCCCAACCGTCACACCAAGCTGTCGAAACCACGCAGCCGAACCCACGCCGTCGAACCCACATCGTCCAGGAAATGCCGTCGGGATCGCGAAGGAAATACTGTCGGTCCGATTTCGGTCGGACCGAGGACCGCGGAGCGAAGCCCGCAGCCCAGAGCGTTCACACCCGTCGGCCGGCAACCGATCCCCGACTTAGGCCGACCGAACGTCTCAGGTGGCGGGGATGCGTACCGTCTCCACCCAGCTCGGGGGCTCCTGTGTGGCGGAGCCGATCAGGGCCGCGATGATGCGGCAGGGCGGGTTCTCGCCGGGCCAGGGAGTGAGACCGTCGGTGAGGACCACGACGATGTTCGGGCGGTCCGGTGTCGCGAGCGCGGCCTCGATGCCGACGCGCATGTCGGTGCCGCCACCGCCGCCCAGGGTGATCTGTTCGGTGGCCACCACCCGGGACACGGCCTGCACATCGGCGTCGCATGCCAGGACGGTCACGCGATTGCCCCGCACCCCCACCTCACGCAGGACGCCCGTCACCTCCGCGAGGGCGGCGGCCAGTTCGGCGTCGCCCATCGAACCGGAGGTGTCGATGACCACGGCCACTCTCGGCAGGGGCCGGCGCAGGCTCGGCATGACGACACCGCGCAGCGCCGGGGTGCGGCGCGACGGGCGTCGATAGGTGTAGTCGACGGCTCCGCCCGCCCACGCCGCGGCTTCGCGGACGGCGCCCGACAGGGCCTGCCGCCAGTCCACCGTGGGTTCGAGGAGTTCCTCGGCCCAGCGTTGCCAGCCCCCGGGCAGACTGCCCCGGCCGCGCTGGTGGGCGCGCATCGCGTCGGCGGTCTGGCGGCGCAGTGCCTGCGCCTCGATCTCCCCGATCCCCGCGGTCCCGGCCCCTCCCGGCAGTTCCCAGGGCGCGGACCGGCCGTGGGCGCCCGATCCGCAGTCCGGCGTACGGACGTGCGGCGGGAGTTGGTCCAGATACACCTCGAACAGTTGGCCCTCGGGCAGGCCGAACAGCCGGGGTTCCATACGGCCTTCGGGCAGGCGCAGACCGTCCGAGAGCAGATCGTCGTTGATCTCGCAGTCCTGGGCGACGTTGACGCGGTGCCCGTCGCGCTGGGCCGCGGCGGCGAGCCGGTCCGCTCTGCCATGGTGGTCGCGCAGCAGATGGGCCACCTCGTGCACCCACACGCCCGCGAGCTCGGGCACCGGGGTCGCGTCGACGAAGGCGGGGGACACATAGCAGCGCCAGTGCCGGTCCACTCCCATCGTGGGCACCTGTGTGCTCGGCACGACCGTCAGCGAGTACAACGCGGCCGCCAGGTACGGCCGGTCGCTCGCCGCCCGGTAGCGGGCGGCGAGCAGTTTGGTCATGTCCAGGGCGCCGCGGGCGTCCCCCGTGGTCCCGGCAGGCGTCACCGGCCGCCGCCGGGCAGCGCCCCCGACATCTGGAGCAGGTCGAGGAACCCGTCGATGCCGGGCGGTACGGGCCAGTCGAGATGGCGCATCATCGCGAGGTCGGTGGCGGCCCGGGCGGCCACGTCCGGGACGCCCGCGTCCACGGCCTTCGCCAGGACCACCCAGCCCGCCTCCCAGCGGGGCCGGGTGAGGTCGCTCTGGATGGCGGCGACCACCGCGATGAGGAACGCCAGTTGGCGGTCTCCGCGGTCGGGCAGGGCGAAGGCCTCGGGGTCGGCCAGGACCCGGTCGGGGTCGGGCAGGTCGAGGTGTTCGAGGTAGGACAGCAGCTCGAGGCCCGCGCCGTCCCCCACGGCACCGGTGAGCGCGGCGGCCAGCGCCTCGCGACCGGCTCCGGCCGCGTATCCGGTGGCGAGCAGCTTGAGTGCCATCTCCCAGGTGCGGGGAGAGGGCCACGACCGGCCGCGGCTCTCGGCGTCGCCGGGGATGTGGTGCACGAGACCGGGCCGGGCCGTGAGGAAGCCGGAGATCGCGCCGCGGGCCCGTGCGACCGCGCCCGGCACCTTGGTGGCGCCGACGACGGGCACGGTGACCTCGGGCCAGGTGCCGGCCATGCCGCGGGCGACGGTCCGGGGGTCGTGGGTCCATTCGAGGTGGACGAACCGGTTGGCGAGCGGGGGGCTGAGGTGCCAGCCGTCGGCCGCGCTGGACGGCGGGTTGGCGGCGGCGACGATCCGTACGGCCTCCGGCAGGACGAGGCTGCCCACCCGCCGTTCGAGCACGACGCGCAGCAGGGCCGCCTGTACGGCGGGCGGCGCGGAGGAGAGCTCGTCGAAGAAGAGGAGGCCCTGACCGGCCTTGGCGAGGCGGACCGCCCAGTCCGGCGGGGCCATGGGGACGCCGGTCGTGGCCGGGTCGTCACCGACGATGGGCAGGCCGGCGAAGTCGGAGGGTTCGTGCACGCTGGCGATGACCGTCTCCAGCGGCAGACCGAGCCCACCGGCGAGCTGTTCCAGTGCGGCCGACTTGCCGATTCCCGGCTCTCCCCACAGCAGCACGGGCTGATTGGCCGTCACGGCCAGTGCCAGGGCTTCCAGTTGGGGGTTCGTGGCGGGTTCGGTGCGGTGCGTCCGCAGACGGCGGTTGAGGTCGTCCGCGGCCGCCAGCGGGCCGGACGGCGTGGCGGGGGCGGTCACGTCGGTGCTCAAAGGGGCAGCCTCTCCTCGTCGTCGGGCTCGAACTCGTCCGTGGGCTCGAACGCGTCGGCGGGCTCGTCCTCGTGCGTGGGCTCGCCCTCGTGCCGCGGCTCGTCGGCGGTGAACTCGTCGTCAGGGCCGTCGAGTTCGAACTCGTCCTCGGGCTCGTCGGGCTCGTCGGCGTAGTTCTCCGCCTCCTCCTCCATCCATTCGTCCCACCAGTCGGCGCCGATGCCGGGGTGCTCCGTCTGGACACGCTTCTGGAGGAAGGCCAGGTCGCGCCGCTTGTAACGGCGGACGATCTGGGCGAGCGAGAGCTCGGACTCGTCGACCACGTCGAGCCGTGCCCCGGCGGCGACGAGCGCCTTGACCAGCGCCTTGGAGCCGAGGTCGTTGGCGGCCACGTACAGCGGTGTGCGTTCCCGCTGGTCGCGTGCCTCGATGTCGAGTCCGGCCGCCAGCAGACGCGGCAGCAGCGGCTCGTGGTCGAGGAGGTTCAACAGGTGCAGCAGGGTACGGCCCTTGGGGTCCCGCACGCGCGCGTCGACACCGGCGTCGAGGAGTGCGAGCACACCGGGGGTGTCTCCGTGCTGCGCGCGCAGGAAGAGTTCGTTGCGCTGGATCCGCAGTGCCTTCGGCAGGCGGCCGTCTCCGGAGGTCCAGGTCTGTTCCAGGGCGAAGCATCCCGCGACGGTCCCACCGAAGGCGCGCAGGGCGCGTTCGCGCTGCTGTTCCTCGTCGGTGTGCGGCATGGCCAGCAGGCCCCCGGGGCGGAAGGCCACCTCGTGCCACTCCCCGCGGCATCGGACGCGCACCGGTTCGGGGAGTGTCGGCTCCGGTGGGCCGGCCGGCGTCGCGGGGACGGGGAGGGCGGGGAACAAGGCCTCACGGACGAGCGGGTGAAGACGCTCCGCCGTGATGCCCCCGGCGCGCAGGAGGTCGAGGTCGGGAAGTCTGCGCCACAGGGCCTCGGCGAGCAGCGGAACGCCCTTGGCCTCCTCCCGGTCGACGGCTCGCATCAGCAGGCCGCCGCCGGCCGCGGGCTCCAGCAGGATGTACGTCCGCCAGTGCGCGGCGATGACGAATCGGTCGCCGACGCCCGCGGCGATCTGCCGGCGGATCTCCGGCTCCAGGCGGGTGTGGTCGAGCGCGATCCCGCCGAGGAGTTCCTCCAGGTCGACCCGGTACCAGCGCGAGTTCTCGACGGGTGTCAGGTCCGCCTCGATACCTGCGGCGGCGAGGGCGGCCCGCGTCTCGCCCTTCTCGTGCAGCAGCGCGGTCCACTCGGCCCGGGACGCCGGATCGCCCGTGCCGGGATCGGCGCTCGGCAGTTCGTGGGTGTTGAGCGGGGTGGCGTCGGCGTGGAAGAACGGTGGCCGGTCCGTGCCGCCGCCGCAGCGTTCGAGCAGTTCGGCGGTGTGCCGCGCGTCCCACAGGTGCCGCACGTGGCGCCAGTCCTCGGTTCCCGGGCCGAACACTCCTCCGTCCTTCTCGTCCTCGACCGTGCCGAACCGCAGGGCGACGCGCTGCGGTCCCTCGACCATCGCGGGCGTGGTGATGTGCAAGTACGGTGCGGTCAGCCGGTCCTCGTCCGCCGCCTTCGGACGGTAGCGGGCCAGGACGACCGTCTTGTCCGTGGCGAGGGTGGTCCGCCCGCCGAGGATGCGCGGCAGATGCCAGCGCAGCAGGTCGGGGGCGAGGTGACGGAGGTCGTGTTCCAGGGCCGTGGCGACGTCGTGTCCGCACTGGTCGGCCACTTCGGACAGGGTGAAGGCGACGTCGACGTTCGCGGCAGCGCAGGCTGCCCGCCAGTCACCGGCCAGTCGGGCCGCGGCGGCGCGTTCGATCATCCAGCGGGGTACCGCGTACCGGCGGATGCGGCGCCGGCTCGACGCCTCGTCCGCGGGGAAGCAGCGGAGTTCGCCACGGGGGCTCAACGGTAGACGCTCCCTATCGCGCGCAGGTCGGGGTGCGCCCTGCCCACGGGCCGCAGGCGCAGGGTGAAGGACCGCTTCACCTTGCGGGGCAGTCCGGGGCCCAGGCCGACGTATTCGAGGGGCGATGCGTCAGGTACGGCGGCCAGCAGGGTCTTGGCTCCGCGTCCGGTCAGGCCGGTGTGGCACAGCTCGAGGCGGCGCAGCGGGCTTCCGGGCAGGGCGGCGGCCAGCGCGTGGGCGCCTTCGTCGCCGGTGGTGTTGGCGGGGGCGCCGAGGCTGCGCTCCGACAGGGGCCGGCCGAGGTCGAGCGCCTCGATGCCGCCGAGGGAGTCGGCGAGGGCGCGGGCACCGGCGGGGCCGATGCCGTTGCCGCCGAGACCGAGGCGGACGGGACGGCTGGAGTCGGCAGCGGCTGCCAGGATCGCGGCGCCCTCGTCTCCGAGGTGGTTGGCGGGGAGGTACAGCTCGCGCACGCCCGCCTCGCGGATCAACGCGGCCAGGAGCGGGGCGGCTTCGGCGGTCAGGCCGTTGCCGCCGAGGAAGAGGCGTTCGACGGGGCTGGGCCGGTCGGCGAGGGTCTCGTACAGGGCGCGCAGACCGTCGGTGGTCAGTCCGGTGTTGACCAGGTCGAGGGTGCGCAGCGTGGTGTTGCGGCGGAGCATGGCGGCGAGTGCGCGGGCGCCGTGGTCGCCCACCGGGTTGCGCTTGAGCCACAGGGCGTGGACGGTGGCGTCCGTCGTCAGCGCGTCGGCGAGTGCGTCGACGCCTTCGGTACCGATGCGGTTGCAGCCGAGGTAGAGGGTGTGCAGGCCGTGGTCGCCCGCGAGCGCGTCGGCGACCGTGCGGGCTCCCTCGTCGCCGATGGCGTTGGTGCCGAGCAGGACGTGCGCGGCGTGCGGGGAGGCGGCCGCCACGGGCATCAGCCGGGCGGCTCCGGCCGCGCCGAGTCCCTGCTTGCACAGGTCGACCCGGCCGTCCGCGCGTACGGTGCCGAGCGGGAACGTCTCGTCGGCTTCGACCGGCCGGTCGGACCGCAGTCGGGCGAGCAGCGGTTCCAGGGCGGCGGGTGCGCTGATCGGGATGTCGGGGTGCTCGATCGCGGGGCAGCGTACGGGCGTCGGCTGCGTCATCACCACTCCACCGGTTCATCGCCGGTGCCCGGCGCGCGGAGGACGGCACGGCCCTCCGCCCTCCGGGGGTGAACCGACGCCAATCGACATTCCTCCACGAAAAGGGTGGCAAGACCGGCCGGATTCGAACCGACGTCCTCCAGCTCGATGCTTGGGCGCGACGACCTCTGCGCTACAGCCTTGCCACGGGTGATCATAACCACTGCCGTACCGGTGTTCGCCACCCAGTTGGCCCAACTCGGCGATCGGACGGCCCAGTCACATTCCGAGCCGACAAGGAGCTCGGAACACGGACCGGGCCAGCCGGTCTCACCTTGGCAGGGACACCACAGTATGGTGCGGAACTGTCGTCCACCCGGGGGAACATGCCATGCCCGCCATCACCCTTCCCAGAGCTCTTCTCGCCGCCGGCCTGCTGGCCTCGGTCACCGCCTGCGGTGCGTCGGCCGTGCCGGACGCATCGGGGAGCGGCGCGACCACCTCGGCGCCGGCCGCACGCCCGTCGGCACGCCCCCAGCCCGTCGGCGCTGTCATGCCCGACCTCATGGGCGGCAATGCCGGGCGCGCGTATGAGCAGATGAACTCCAAGCTCGACATGGTGTTCAAGGACGCCAGCGGGCAGGGGCGTCCGGTGGACGACCCGGCCGAGTGGAAGATCTGTGGCTCCCAGCCGGGTCCGAACCAGCAGATCACCGATTTCCCGGTGGTCTTCGAAGTGATGCAGGTGTCGGAGAGTTGCGAGAGCGCCACGCCGAAGTGACGCCCCCGCAAGCCCCGTCGGCCACGGTTCGCCGACGGGGTCCGAGGCCACCCGGCTACACCTTCTCCGCCACGAAGCTGTCCAGCGCCGCCGTGAGTTCGGCCGGCTTCTCCACCGGGAGCTCGTGGCCGGCGTCGACGATCCGTACCACCGCGTCCGGGTAGGCCTTGGCCATGCGGAGCATCTGGGAGACGGGCAGTTGGATGTCGTGGTAGCCGTGGATCAGGAGGGTGGGGGTGCGGATCTCGCCGAGCCGGTCGAGGACGTCGAAGGAGCGCATCGCGCCGTAGCAGGTCATGACGACCTCGCGGGGTGTGCCCGCAGAGGCGTCGATGTACTCGCGGATCTTCTCGCGCGGGTAGCCGGGCGCGAAGGCGCGCTGGATGTTGGCGGCCACGAACAGCTTGAACGGCACCTTGGTGGAGACCGCCATCAGCAGTCCCCTCCCCCGGCTGTACGTCATCCTGCTGATCGAGTTCACCAGCACCAGCCGCTCGACCCGCTCGGGGTGGGCGAGCGTCAGGGTCTGCGCGATCATCCCGCCCATCGAGTGGCCGACGAGGACGAACCGGTCGAGCTCCAGGTGGTCGAGGACGGCGAGCACGTCGCCGGCCAGCTCCGCCACGGTCCGCCGCCCCGACCCCTCGCTCTCCCCGTGCCCGCGCAGATCCAGTCGTACGACCCGCCGCTTCTGCGCGAAGTGGTCCACCTGGTGGTCCCAGCGGTGCCGGTTGGCCGTCCAGCCGTGGATGAACACCAAGGGCACGCCGTCGCCGTCGCGGGGGCCCTCGTCGTCGTACGTCAGCGCGGCGCCGTCGACTTCGAGCTGCGGCATGGGGCCTCCTGGGTGCGGTCTGGTTACTGGTCGGTACGGTAACGGGCGGCGGGGCCCGCCGTCACCGTCGTTCGCCGAGGAATTCGAGGATGTGGCCGAAGACATCGAGGGCGGCTCCCCGGCCGAGGAACGTGTCGAGGTGGCCGTAGCCGGGGATCTCGGTGTACGACACGTCGAGCTGGGGCTGTCGGTGTGCCAGTACCTCCTGGCAGAGCCGCTGCGAGTCCAGCCACAGTCCGTTCTCGCTTCCCGCGAGCAGCAGGACGGGGGTGTCGATGCGTGCGGCCGCGTCCAGGGCGTTGGGCGGCAGTGCCCGGTAGCGGTGGTCGGTGTCGTGCCAGCGGACGACGCTGCGGGCCAGTTCGATCCGGCGCAGATGCGGCAGGATCCACAGCGGCGCGGGACCGAGGAGTTCGGCCAGCCGGTCGTGGGTCGCCTCGGACAGGTTCTCGTGCAGGAACAGCGAAGCGCCCGAACCCCAGGCCGAGTTGTGGAGGATCTGACAGGTCGGATCAGGGCAGGCCGCGCCGCGGGAGGCCAGCGCGAACAGCGGCGTGTACCGCGAACGGAGGCCCACCCGGCGGAAGTCGACCGGGATGTGGTCGATCCGGCTCTTCAGCAGCTCCCCCGCGAGCGTCATCCGCAGCGAGGTGCGTCCCGCGAGCTTGGGCGTCAGGAACACGCCCTGGGAGACGACCCCCGCGAGCCCCGGCACCAGCCCCGCCGTCATGCTCAGGGACAGGGCGAGGGAGGCGATGCAGTGGGCGACCACGAACAGCGGCCGGTCTCCGATGCGTTCGCGGATACGGGCGACGGCGTCCGGGATGTCGTGGAGGGCGACGTCGTCGTAGGTGTACCTCTGGCCGGTCTCGTTGTAGGGCAGCCGGCAACTGCCCCGCCAGTCCAGCAGCCAGGGCTCGTAGCCGTCGTCGAGCAGGACGTCGACCAGGTTGCGGGTCTCGGGGAGCAGGAACATGTCGGCGGACGCGGTGTGGCCGTGCAGGAGCAGCACGGCGGGCCGGTCCCGCTCCCCGCTGTCGACGCGGGTGAGACCGAGACGTACGCCGTCCCCGGCGCGGAAGGGGATCTCCTCGACGCGTGACGGATCGAGGCGGTGGCGCAGCGGACGCAGGGCCGTGCCGGTCCTGACCTTGCGCATCGCGGGCCTGGTGCGGGAGTTGGCGCTTCTGAGGATCATCGGTGGCGCTCCGAGGGGGTCGGGGTGCGGCGCAGGTCGAGGAGGTCGGCGGTGGCGCGGGCGAAGGGGCCGAGCAGGCCGCGGCCCATCTCCATGCCGAACCAGGCCAGCCAGGTCAGCTTGGCGGCACGCTTCTCCCGCCCGGTCAGCCGCGGGTCGACCTTGATGCCGTCGATCTGGTCACGCACATAGGTGTCCGCGGGTACGACGAGTTCGCCCGCGAGGCACGCCGGTTCGCCCTCGCGGCCGATCTCGACGCTCAGCGCGCGGGTCTGCCGCCAGACGTCACGGCGGGCGCGGGCGTGCTTGTGTCCCTCGAGCCACCAACGGCCTCCGTCGGCGTCGCTCAACGTCATTCGGTAGCGCAGGAGTTGGTGGCGCATCCCGTGTCGCTGCGGAATGCCCTCCTCGGGGCGGACCCAGACGTCGCCGCGTTCCACGAGCAGCGGCGCGGGATGGACCGCGGGGCACACCAGCTCGCCGCTCACGTCCACCCTGCGTTCCTTGACCAGTTGGTACATGCTCGCGATGGAGAGGGTGAGCGCCATCGAGCAGGGGGTGTCGGTGGCGGCGCCGACCGGGCCCACGGCACCCTCGGTCGTCTCGGAGAACCACAGGTAGGGCTGGTCGTCCTTGTGGGGAAGCCGGGCCAGACCGTCCTGGGCGAGCTGTTCGAACGTCCTGAGTTGAGCCTGGGCGTCGTAGCGGGCGGCGGGGCTCAGCCCCAGCGCCTCGACGAGCGCGTCGGTGCGTTCGCCCGTCGCCGCCGGTCCCTTCAGGGTCGCCTCGCACAGCTTGAGGGCGGTGGGGCTTCGCAACACGCGGGTGAGGAAGTCGAGTTCGGGAACCGGGTCGGCCTCCAGGCGGGCCAGCACGTCGGTGCGCCACTCGTCCCAGTCCTGTACGCGCACATGCATCCCGCCGAACGCCATGTCCCGTACGACGTCGTCGAGGGTGTTGGGCACGCCGGTGAGGTTGTAGTCGAACCCCCAGGCGTCGGGTTCGCAGACGACGGCGGCCGCGACCCGGCTCACCCAGTCCACCGGGGCCGCGTTCAGGCGGTGGAAGGCGGGCACGGTGCGGAAGCGTCCGAAGGCCGCGATGAGACCGCTGCTGAGGTCCTGCGGGTTGTGGGCGCCCGTCCGGGTGTGGCCTCCGATGCCTCCCGGGCGCATCGCGGTGACGATCAGGCCGTGGTCGCGGGCCCGGCGCAGCGCGACCTCGGCGGCCCACTTCGTCTGGTCGTAGCCCGCGACGAGGCGGTCGGCGTGGGCGAGCGGATCGTCCTCGCCCATGGAGGTGATGCCGACCTCGTTGAAGACCGCGATCGAGGAGATGTGGTGCAGCGGTTTGGGCGGGCCGGTCGCCGCCAGTTCCGCGAGGGTCAGCGCGCCGACGACGTTGCTCTGCCGCAGCGACTGGTAGCCGCGCAGGAAGTCCACGGCCGCCGCCACACCCACGACGCTGTCCAGTTCGTGGGCGAGCCAGTCCCAGACGTCGTCGGGCAGGCCGAGGCGCGGGCGCCTGATGTCGCCGGGAAGCACGGTCACCCGGCGGCGGATCTCCGCCGACCAGGGCAGCCGGTGGCTCTTCAGCGCCGCGGCGAGGCGGGCCGTGGCGCTCTCCTCGTCGGCCGCGCGCACGAGGCAGTGGACGTGGGCGTCACTGTGCCGGAGCAGGTCGAGCAGCAGATGACTGCCGAGGAAGCCGGTGGCACCGGTGAGCAGGATCCGGCGGGGCGGCGCGGGCTCGGGCGAGCCGGTCCAGGGGAGACGGTCGGCCAGGGAGAGGTCGGCCAGGATTTGGTCGAGGTCTTCGGGCCGGGCCTTGGCGTACGTGGTGTCGCCGCCGATGGTCCGAGTCGTGACCGTGGCCCTGGGCGCGACGCCGACCGCGCTGCCCGGCGGGGCCGGGACCGGGGTTCGTGTGCCCGCCAGGGTCGCCGGAGCCGGAATTCGTGCGCCCGCCGAAGCTCGGTCCGCGATCCGTGCGCCCGCCGCAGCCCGGTCCGCGATCCGTGGGGCCGCCGGGGTCGCCGAGGCCGGGATGCGTGCGACCGCCGGGGCCGCGGCTCGCGCGATCGCATCGGGTGCCGGAACCAGGGTTCGTGCGCCCGCCGGGGTCACCGGTGGCGCGGGCATGTTCGGGCCCGCGTCGGCCGTCGTGGCACCTGTGGCGGCGAGCCAGCGCCGGGCGAGACTGTACGGCCGGGCGTCGGCGAACACCTCGTCGAGGTCGATCACCATGCCCAGCTCTTCCTCCAGCGCCGCCGCGAGCTCCACGGCGCCCACGGAGGTGCCACCGGCGTCGAAGAAGTCGGTGTCGGGTGACAGCTCCCCGCCGGGGACGAACCGAGCGGCCGCCGCGGCCACGACGAGGGCCAGGCTGTCCGCGTCGGTCCCCGCCTCCGATTCCGTGCCCGGCCCCGTAGCCGTCGGCGCGGGGGCCGGCTGCGCGATCCTGGCCAGCAGGGCCTCCACGCTCAGCCCTCCGTCACCCCGCTCGATCGCGTCGGCGGTCGCCCGCTGTCCGGCGGACGACGACGCGTCCTCGTTCACTTCACTCATGAGTGGCCTTCCCCGTGTGCACTGTCCATGTCCGCACTGCCTCCGCTCGCCGGAGCGCCCGCCCGCTCACCGCCGGCGCCACGAGCGGAAGGCCCGCAGTTGTTCCGGCGTCACCACGGCCTCCAGGTGCCGGTCGTCCTGGTCGCCGCCGCCGAGCGCGGCCAGCAGGCGCCGGGCCGGTACGTTGCGGTCGGTTCGCTCGGCCGTGAGCCGGACCTTCACGCAGCCCAGCCGGTCGGCGTGGTCCGCCAGCCGGCACAACAGCCGTTCCTCAATGCCCCGGCCGAGTGCGCGGCAGCTCAGATTCCAGGCGAGGACGTCGAGTTGATCGCCGTCCGCGCGCACGGCGATCAGGCCGATCTGGCCGTAGTCGCCGAAGCGGTCCCGTGCCGCGGCCGTCCAGACCTCGCCCCGCTCCCGCCACCGCGCCAGATCGCCACCGTCGGCGGACCGGGGCCGGAGGGTGAACTGATTGGTGCGCCGGACGAGTTGTTCGGCCCGCTCGACGTCGGCGTCGGACAGGTCCCGGATGTCGACCTCCAGCTCCAACCGGGCGAGGAACTCCTCGAATCCGGCCTGCTCGCGTATCGCGTCCCGCTCCCGTTCCTGTGCGTAGAAACCGGCCCGCAGTTCGTCCTCGGCCGTCGCCGCGGCCGGGACGAGCGGCCACAACCGGCGCAGGAAGTCGTCCAGTTCGGCCACCGGAGGGCAGGTCACCGACAGCACCTCGGGCAGCACCGACCGCACTCCCTCGATCTCGACCGGGTTGTCGTCGAGGAACAGGAAGCTGTCGAGTCCCAGGTTGAGGGTGCGCGCGGCCTCCGTGAGCCGGTCGGGCTTGGGGCCCCACCCGGCGGACAGGACACTGAAGTGTTCCGCCTTGAGCGTGCTGTCCGGACGGTCCAGGACGGCTCGTACGGTGTCCTCGTCGTTGTTGCTGACGAGGGCCAGCAGCGCGCCCGCGGAACGCCATCGCAGCAGCGTCCGAGCCAACTGGGCGCGCGGGCCCGAGAGTTCCACCGCGTCGGGGCCGATCTCCCCGGCGACGCCGCCCCACAGGGTCTCGTCCCCGTCCACCGCGATGACCTTGGGCGCCGGACGCAGGACCGCTCGTAGCACCTGGGCCAGTCGCAGGGCCACCGCCGCCTGGAACTGCGGGGTGAAGGGGAGATGAGCCAGCCGCTCGGTCCGCTCGTCGAAGGGCTGGGCGACGGTGTGGTGGCGTGTCCAGTCGTCCGGGCCGAGCACCGCGATGCCAGGCGCTTCGGCCAGCTCGGCGGCGAGGTCGTACTCCCAGCGCGTGAGGCGGTCGTCGTGCCGCGCCGAGGGCAGGATGCCGACGACCAGTGGCCGGCGGGTCCGCTCGGACAGAGCCCGCAGCGCGGCCGGGTAGGCGGCGAGAAGTTCGGTCAGGACAGCGTCGGTGACCGGGCCGAACCGTTCCAGGTCCACGGCCCGCAGCAGCACCACGCCCGCCGCCGTCGCCGGATCGGCGAAGACACTCGAAGGGTCACGCAGGGCGGCGAGCACCTGGTGATACGGCGCTTCCGCAACCGTCGGGCCCTCGTTCCGGCCCCGCTCCCCCGCCCTCCCGCGGGTGTCCTCCTCCATCGCCGCCTGGCAGAGCCCCGGGAGATGGCCGAGCGCGAAGGTGGCGGCGAGGGCGAGCGAGCGGTGCGGGCGAGCCTTGGTGTCCGGCTCGGCCGCGGTTGCCGTCGCCCGGACCGCCGCCGTCGGATCGTCGGCCGTCGTCGCCAGCAGTCGCAGGAACTCCTGCGCCAACCCGGTGGTGGTCGCCGTGTCCAGGATGTCGAGGTTGTGGTCGAGGCGAATGCGGGCCGCGTCCGGGGTCATGGTGATCATGAGGTCGAGGTCGGAGTATCCCGTGCCGGCCGGCAGCACCTCCAGCCGGTCGAGACGGGCCGCCGAGGAACGTACGTAGTTGAAGTAGACCTCCACGAGGGGGGCGTTCGCGCGGTGCAGGCCCTGTCGGGCCAGGGTCGCCAGCACGTCCGTGAACATGGCGCCCTTCGCCAGAACCCGGTCCAGGCGCGCGTCCGTGCGCCGCAGCACGTCCTCGATCCGCTCCCCCGCGCCCGCCTGCGCCGGGAACGGCACCGGTACGCCGAAGAAGCCCACCGCGTCGTACGCGTCGGCGTGGATGCGCGTGTCGACGGGCACGGCGAGCACGAAGCGCTCCCGTTCCCGCATCCGGGCCAGCAGGACGGTCAGGGTGCCGAGGCAGAACGCGGCGGGTGTGACGGCGAGGGCGCTCGCGGCCGCGGACACCCGTGCCATCAGTGCGTCGGGGATCGCTACGGTCACGCTCCCGGCCCGGTACGAACGACTCGCGGGGCGGGGCCGGGCGAGCGTCAGGTCGAGACGCTCGCTGCCGTGGAAGGCCTCGCGCCACTCGGTGCCGGCGCCGCCGGAGCCCCCACCGCTCTGCTGGGCCTCGACGAGCAGGTCGATGTCACGGTTGGTGACCGTGTCCCCGAGAGACGTGCCGGAGAGTTCGGCGTCGATCTCTCCCGCCACGAGCAGCAACGACTGCAGATCGCTCACCGCGTGGTGCGCGCCGAACACCAGGGTCTGTCCTCGCGGGCCGGCGTCGAGCAGTTCGAACCGCCACAAGGACGCGCTCGCCAGGTCGAACGGTGTCTCCAGCAGCCGGGACAGCCGGGCGGCGGCGTCCGGATCGGCGTCGGCGGGCACGTCCGTCCAGCGCAGCAACGCCTCGGCCGGCTCCCGTTCCACGCGGAGCTGTCGGTTCCGTCCGTCACCCCCGTCGATCGCGGTGCGCAGGGCCGCGTGACGCCCGGCAAGCCGGGTGATGATGTCGGTGAGGGTCTCGCGGGTGGTGGGTGCGGTGAGCCGGACGGCCAGGCCGACGGCGTGTGCCGCGTCCGGCATGCCGGGCTGGGCGCTGCGCAGCAGCCGTACGACGTCGCGGGTCGCGGGCCGCAGCTCGCTCTCGGGCACCTCGGAGGCGACGTCGGGCTCCGGCTCCTCCCCTCGGGGAGCGGAGTCGCGTTCGGGCAGCACCTCCGCCAGGGCCCGCGCGAGGCCCCGGATGTCGGAGGCCGAGAAGACGGCGGCGGCCGGGAGTTCGGCGCCCAGCTCCCGGGTGAAGGCGTTGCGCAGCCGGACCAGCATGAGGGAGTCCAGGCCCAGTTCCTTGAGGGCCGTGGTCGCGGAGAGCTCCGCGACACCGCCGGAGACCTGGCCGACCTTGGCCCGAACATACGCTTCGAGCCGTGCGGCTCGGTCCTGGTCCGTCGTCGCCGCGAACACCCGGGTGACGAGGTCGTCCGTGGACGCGGGGCCCGTGGCGACGGTGATCAGGTCGGCCAGGATCGGGCGGGCGCGGGCCGCGTCCGGGTCGAGCTCCAGCGCCGCAAGGTCCAGGGCGAGGGGGGCGAGCTGGCGGCGGGAGGTGGCGAGCACCCGCTCGAACAGGTCGCCGCCTTCCGCCGCGGTGAAGGCGAGCAGGCCGGAACGGCTGGTCTCGGCGGCCCGGGTGCCGGAGCCGGCGACCATGCCGACCTCCGCCCAGGCGCCCCAGTCCAGGCTCAACGCACGACGTCCAGTGCGGGAGAGGTGATGCGCCCAGGCGTCGAGGTAGGCGTTGGCCGCCGCGTACGGGCTCTGGCCGGCCGAGCCGAGGACACCGGCCGCCGAGGCGAAGAGCACGAACCGCTCGGCCTCCGGCGCCAGTTCGGTGAGCAGGGCGGTGCCCAGGACCTTGGGGGCGAGCACGCGCAGGACGCGTTCGTCGGTCAGGTTCGCCACCGTGGCGTCGTCGAGGACGCCCGCCGCGTGGACGACGGTGGCGATCGGTCCGCCCTCGCGTCGCACGGCGTCCAGGGCGGCGCTCAGCGCGGCGCGGTCGGAGACGTCGGCCCGGGGGAGGTGGACGGCGACGCCACGCGCCTGAAGCCCTTCGATCCAGCTCCGCGTGGCCGCGTCGGGTCCGCCCCGGCTCAGCAGGGCGAGCCGGCGGGCACCCCTGCGGACCAGCCGCTCGGCCACCACGCGGCCGAGGCCGCCCAGCCCGCCCGTGATCAGGTGCACGCCGTCGGCGCCGATCCCGCCGTGCGCGCCGCCGGCGCCTGCCTCGGCGTGCGGACCGTCGGCGCTCGCACCCCCGTCGGCGCTCGCACCCCCATGGGTGCCGTCGGCGCTCACGCCGTCGTGACCGCCGTCGTCCGGGCGGGTGCGGGCCAGTCGCGGCACCAGTCGGCCCGATTCCCGCAGTGCGACGAGGCGTTCGTCGTCCGCGTGCCGGAGCTGCGTCCACAGAGCGTCGTCGCCGTCCGTGGTGGGCAGGTCGACCAGCGTGGTCGACAGTTCCGGGTATTCCTGGGCCACCGAGAGTCCGAAGCCCCAGGCGAGGGCTTGCTGAGGGTGGGTCACCTGCGTGCTGTCACCGGCTGCCTGGGTGCCCCGCACGACCACGAACAGGCGTGGGGCGCGGCTGCGCGGCCGGTCGGCGAGCGCCCGTACCAGGTGCAGGGTGCTCAAGGTGCAGCACCGCGCGGCCTCCTCGGCCGTGGCGGCGTCCGCGACGGCCGGCGCGTCGAGTGCCGAGAGCTGGACCACCCGCGTCGGCGGCCCGTCCGGGAACGCCTCGTCGAACAGACGGGTCAACTGCTCGGGATCCGCGAGATCGAGGACATAGCGATCGGGGCTCTCGGCTGCGAACACCGCTCCTGGGCGCGCGATCACATGGGGCACGTCGGCTGCGGCGAGCCGCTCCGCGAGCCCGTCGGCCACTCCGGTCCCGTCGGCGAGGACGAGCCAGCGGCCGTCGGCGGGCCGTTCCCGTGCCACCGGGCGCGGCTGCCAGCGCGTCTCGAAGAGCGCGCCGTCCAGTGGTGAGAGCGCGGAGAGTTCGAACTCCGTCGCCTCCAGGACCAGTTGCTCCCTCTCGTCCCAGAGCCGGATGTCCAGGAGCGCGGTGTCGCCGTCCACGGATCGCAGTCGGCAGGTCGCCCACGCGGGCGCGGAACGCAGACCGGTGTGGCGCAGCCGTCCGACCCCGGCGGGCACGAAGGCACGGCCGGCGGGCGCGTCGGCCGGCAGGGCGGCGACGTGGAAGGCGGCGTCGAGGACGGCGGGGTGCAGCAGATGACCGCCGGCGGGCTGCCGGGTGAGTCGGCCGACCGCCGCGGTGTCCGTGCGCCGCCCCTCCTCCAGGAGCCGGAACGCGGGGCCGTACTCGATGCCGAGGCCCGCGAGGCCCGCGTAGACGGCGGGCAGGTCGGCTTCCTCCGCACACCGGTCGCGCAGCACCGCCAGATCCTCGTCGGAGTCGAGCGCGGTGGCCGTCGGCTCGGCGCCGTCGTCGACGACTCGGCCGGTGACGTGCCGCTCCCAGGTCGCGCGCGGCCGACCGGTGGCCGTGGAGGAGATGGTGAACTCCCGCGAGCCGTCGTCCCGGGCGGGCCGCAGGACCAGTTGCAGCCGTACGGGCTGCTGCGCGTCGAGTGCCAGCGGCCGTACGAACCTCACGTCGGCCAGTCGGATCGGTCCACCGTCGCCCAGTTCGGTCGCGGCCTCGAGCGCCAGGTCGAGGAAGGCTGCGCCGGGCATCCAGACCTCGCCGGTGACCCGGTGATCGGTGAGGTAGGCGAAGCGGCTGTCGCGCAGGTCGACGTCGCTCTGGAAGATGTGCCGGCCGGGTGTGTCGCTGGCCTCGACGTGCGTGCCGAGGAGCGGTGATCCAACAGTCGTCCGGGAGGCCAGGACAGGTGCGCGCCAGTGCCGTTCGCGGGTGAAGGCGTACGTGGGCAGGTCGACCCGGCGCCCCTGGGGGAACAGCGCCGGCCAGTCGGGGCTGTGCCCTGCCTCGTACAACTCGCCCAGTCGGCCCAGCAGTACGCCTCGTCCCTCCCGCTCACGGCTCAGGGAGCCGACCGTGACCGCGTCGATCCCCGCCTCGGCCGCCACCGCCTCGATCGACGCGGTGAGCGAGGGGTGCGGGCTGAGCTCGACGAAGGAGCGGAAGCCGTCGTCCAGCATCCGCCGGATCGTGTCGGCGAAACGGACCGGCCGTGCCAGGTTCGCGTACCAGTGGTCGGCGTCCAGCCGGTCGCCGGAAACCGGTTCGGCCGTCACCGTCGAGTAGAGCGGGGTCGGCGCCGCTGTCCCCCGGATCCCGGCCAGGTGGTCGAGCAGTTCCGCGCGCGCCGGTTCCATCAAGGGGGTGTGGGAGGCGAACGGGGTCGACAGCCGTCGTACGGAGATGTTCCGCGCTTCGAGGTGCGCGCGCAGTTCGGCCAGTGCCTCCGCGTCGCCGGAGACGGCCGTGGAACGGGCGCTGTTGACCGCCGCCACGAACAGTCGGCCGGAGTAGGGCGCGAGCACCTTCTTGACGTCCGCGCACGGCAGTTCGAGGGACAGCATGCCGCCCTGTCCGACGAGTGGGGCGACCGCTCGGGCCCGCCCGGTCACCACGGACACGGCGTCGTCGAGGCTCAGGGAGCCCGCGCTGTACGCGGCGGCGATCTCGCCGAGGCTGTGCCCGGTCACGGCGTCCGGGCGGACGCCGAGCGCACGCCAGGCGGCGGACAGGGCCGCGTTGACCGCGAACAGGACGGGTTGCAGGTACTCGGTGCGGTCCAGAGGGGCGAACTCCTCCGGAGCGCGCAGCACGTCGAGGACCGACCAGCCGACCTGACGGCGCACCGCGTCGTCGATCCGGGCCAGCTCCTCGCGGAACGCCGGTGATTCGGCGGCCAACTCCATTCCCATGCCGGGCCGTTGCCCACCATGTCCGGCGTAGACGAAGGCGACCTTGCCCGACTGCTCCGGGCGGGGCGGGGCCAGCGGTGTCCGACCTGTCGCCAACGCGTCGAGCCGGGCGCGCAGTTCGTCCTGGTCTCCGGCCACGATCGCCGCCCGGTCTTCGAAGTGACTGCGGTGTCGGGCCAGGGTGTGGGCGATGTCGGTCAGGTCGACGGGCTCGTCCAGGTGCCGGGCGAGTCGTGCGGCCTGTCCTCGCACGGCGGCCTCGCCGCGCCCGGACAGGACGAACAGCCGTGGACCCGGGGCGTTTTCCCTCTCCGCCCGTACGACGGCGGGCCCGGCCTCCTCCACGATCAGGTGCGCGTTGGTTCCGCTGATCCCGAAGGCGCTCACGCCCGCCCGCCGCACGTGTCCGTCCGATGCGGGCCAGGTGACCGTCTCCCGCAGCAGGTGCAACCCGCTGTCGTCCCAGTCGACATGGCGACTGGGCGTGCCGGCGTGCAAGGTGCGCGGCAGGGACTCGTGGCGCAGGGATTGCACGACCTTGATGAGACCGGCCACACCCGAGGCGGCCTGCGCGTGGCCGATGTTGGACTTGAGCGAGCCGAGATGGAGCGGGCGCCCGTCGGGGCGGGTCGCGCCGAAGACCTCGGCGAGGGCGTTCGCCTCGATCGGGTCGCCGAGGGTGGTGCCGGTCCCGTGCGCCTCGACGTAGTCGATGTCGGCGGGGTCGAGACCGGACAGCTCCAGGGCCCGGCGGATCACCTGTTCCTGGGCCGGGCCGTTCGGCGCCGAGAGGCCCTGGCTGCGGCCGTCCTGGTTCACGGCCGTACCGCGCAGCACGGCCAGGACCTCGTCGCCGTCGCGCCGGGCGTCGGAGAGGCGTTTGAGTACGACGATGCCGGCGCCCTCGGCCCAGATGGCACCGTCGGCGTCGTCGGAGAAGGAGCGGCACCGCCCGGTCGGGGACAGCCCCCGCAGCCGGCTGAACTCGACGAAGGTCCCCGGCGTCACCATCAGCGTCACCCCGCCGGCGAGCGCCAGGTCGCATTCGCCCGACCGCAGCGCCTGCGCGGCGAGATGGACGGCGACCAAGGAGGACGAGCACGCGGTGTCCACCGTGAGCGCCGGTCCGTTCAGGCCCAGCGTGTACGCGAGCCTGCCCGAGGCCACGCTCGCCGCCGACCCCGTGCCGACGTAGCCGTCGAGTTCGTCGAGCCGGGTGCCCGCGAGGTAGTCGCTGCCGAACATGCCCACGTACACACCGGTGCTGGTGCCGGCGAGCTCGGCCGGGACGATTCCGGCGCGCTCCAGTGCCTCCCACGCGGTCTCCAGCAGCATGCGCTGCTGCGGGTCCATCGCCGCCGCCTCCTTCGGTGTGATGCCGAAGAATCCCGCGTCGAAGGACTCCAGGTCGTCGAGGAAGCCGCCCTCCCGAGCGTAGGACGTGCCCAGGGCGTCCGGGTCGGGGTCGTACAACGACTGCGTGTCCCAGCGGTCCGCCGGGAACGGACCCACCGCGTCGCGGCCCTCGGCGACGAGGCTCCAGAGTCCCTCGGGGTCGTTCACGCCGCCGGGCAGACGGCAGGCCATGGCCACCAGGGCCAGCGGCTCGTCCGACGTCGCCGACGTGGTGCGGTGGGACCGCGGCTCGGTGGCCCCGGGTCGCGTGGTGCCGCCGTCCGTGTGGAGTGCGGTGGTCAGCAGGTGGGCGGAGAGGCGGGCCGCGGTCGGGTGGTCGAAGAGGAGGGTCGCGGGGAGCCGGGCACCGATCCTGGTGCCGATGCGGTTGCGGAGCTCGACCGCCGTCACCGAGTCCATGCCGAGTTCGCGCAGGGGCTGATCGGGGCGGACGGACTCCGGCGAGGGCAGGCCGAGCGCCCGGGACGCCTCCTCACGGACGAGGGCCAGGACGCGTGCGGCGCGGTCGGCCTCCGGGAGGCGGGAGAGGCGTTCCGCCAGACCGATGCCTCCCTCCTGACCGGTGCGGCGCGCGGGCAGCAGGGAGCGCCAGAGAGCCGCCGAAGACTCGTCCATGGCGGCGGTGGTCGTGCGCAGGCGGGGCAGATCCAGGGCCGAGGCGATGAGATGCGGTGCGCCCCGGCGCAGCGCGAGTTCGACGAGTTCGCGGCCCTGGTCGGGGGTGAGGGCGCGGTGGCCCAGCCGGGCCATGCGGTCGAGGTCGGCGTTCTCCGCGGCGAGGCCTTCGCCGGCCCAGGCGCCGAAGGAGACCGAGACGGCGGGGAGTCCCAACCCTCGCCGGTGGTGTGCCAGTTGGTCGAGGAAGACGTTGGCGGCCGCGTAGTTCCCCTGGCCCGGGTTGCCGAGTACGCCGGCGGCGGAGGAGATCAGCAGGAACAGGTCGAGCGGGGTGTCCGCGGTGAGCCGGTGGAGGTGGGCGGCGCCGCCCACCTTGGGGCTGAGTACTCGTGCGAGGCGTTCGGGTGTCAGGTCGGCGATCACTCCGTCGTCGAGGATTCCGGCGCAGTGCACGACACCGCGCAGCGCCGACGCGTCACCGATCCGGGCGAGTACCCCGGCCAGGGCGTCCGCGTCCGCGACGTCGCACTCCTCGATCTCGACGTCGGCTCCGAGCGAGGCCAGTTCGGCGGTGATCTCGGCGGCGCGGGGGTCCGACGGCCCTCGACGGGAGGTCAGGACCAGCCTGGGGACGCCTCGTTCGGCGAGGAGCCGGGCGATGTGCAGGCCGACGGCCCCCAGTCCGCCGGTGATCAGCACGGTGCCGTCGGTGGGCGTCAGGACGTCCCGGCCGTCGTGGGCGCCTCTCCGCGGGGCGACGGACGGGCGTGCCCGCACGAGCCTCGGGGCGAGCAAGGAGCCTTCCCTGAAGGCGAGTTCAGGCTCGCCGATGTGGCTGACGGCTGCCGTCACGGCATCCGCGGCGTCGGCGTCGCCGAGGCCGGGGTCCAGATCGAGGAGGGTCAGCCCGAGGTGGGGGTGTTCGGCGCGGGCGCTGCGGGCGAGGCCCCACAGCACCGACTGGGCCAGTCCCGGCACGGTGTCCCCCGCACCGGCCGCGACCGCGCCCCGGGTCACCCAGAAGGTCCGGGCGGGCAGCCGGTCCTCCGGGAGAGCGATCAGGTCACGCAGTTCGGCCAACGCGAGGGCCGCCAACTCGTGCGCGGCGAGCGCCGGTTCGGCTCCCTCCCCCGGGCGCGGCCAGAATCGTACGACGATGTCCGCGCCCGTTTCGCGCACCTGGGCGCCTGCCGCCGCCAGGCGCCTCAGGGTGGCCTCGACGTCCGGGTCCGAGGGGTCGCCCTGGACGGACCAGGCCGTGCTCTCTTCCGTCCGGGACGGTTCAGTGGGGGCCGTCCACGCCACTTCGTACAGGTGACGGCCGTTCTCGGAGGCGCCGTCGAGGTCCGCCCGGTCGGCGGCTCGCAGTCGTACGTCCTCCAGGCGGCCGGCCGGAAGGCCGTCGGCGTCCCACAGGGTCACGTCGAGGGTGCGGTCCGTCGCCGAGCCACCCCTCCGCCGTACGAGCGCCGTGAGGTCGCCCGCGCCGCCGGGCGGCAGGACGCAGCGGCCCACCGCGACCGGCAGCAGCACCCGCTCGTCGGACGCGTCCAGCGCGGCGGCCACGTGCAGTGCGGCATCGAGCAGCGCCGGGTGGACGGGGTAGGGATCGGAACTCCCACGGGCCACGGCGGGCAGCGACAGCCGGGCCAGCACTTCGCCGTCGGCGGTGGTCGTGACCGCCGACCGCACGCCCTGGAAGGAGGGGCCGTAAGCGAGACCGAGTGCGGCCAGCCGGTCGTACGTCCCCTCGCTCCAGACGGACTCGGCGTCCTCCGGCCACACCGGTGGCCCCTCCTCCGTCACCGGCGCGGGGGCGGAGGCCGAGGCGGTGGCGTGCAGAGTCCAGCCCGAGGCGTCCCCGCCGCGCGGGCGGCTGTACACGGTGACCTCCGGTGCGGCGCCCGCGGTGCCCGCGGTGACGACTTCGACGGAGACCTCGACCGTGCCGGTCCGGGGCAGTACGAGCGGCGCGAGCAGGAGCAGATCCGTGACGTCGCCGGGCTCGTCGGGGCGGGCCACGGCGAGCGCGGCGCGGCACAGTTCCATCATGGTCGTGCCCGACACCACGGTCCGGCCGAAGACGATGTGGTCGGGCAGCCAGTCGGCCGTGGCCGGGGACCATTCGTTGCGGAAGGTCCAGCGGGTCTCGTCCGCCGACTGGAGGTGGACGCCCAGCAACGGGTGCGCGGCCCGGTCGAAGAGGCCGGAGGACGCGGCGCCGGACCCGGGTACGGACTCGCTCCAATACGACTGGAGATCCCAGGCGTACGTGGGCAGTTCGACCAGGTTGGCGTCGGGGGTGACCCGGCGCCAGTCGATGTGCCGTCCGTGGACGTGGAGTTCGGCGGCGGCCCGGTCCAGGCAGGCGGGCCCGTCCTCGTCACGGCGCAGTGAGCCGACGACGACCAGGTCCTCGTGGCCGTGTTCCTCGGCGACCGTGCGTACGGCGGTGACGAGGGCGGGGTGGGGGCTGAGTTCGACGAAGTGGCGGTAGCCGTCGGCCGCCATGCGTTCCACGGTGGGCGCGAAGCGCACGGGTTCCCGCAGGTTCGTGAACCAGTAGTCGGCCTCCAGCTCCTGGGTGACCGGCTCGCCGGTGACCGTGGAATACCAGGCGACGGTGGTCGGGGAGGTGGTCACCCCGTCGAGTTCGTCGAGGATCGTCGCGCGCAGCGGCTCGACCCGCGGGCTGTGGGAGGCGTAGTCGACGTCGAGGCGGCGGACGAACACCTGCTCCCGGTCGAGGTCGGCGAGCAGGACGTCGAGGGGTTCCACGTCACCGGCGATCACCGTCGAGCGGCCGCTGTTCACGGCGGCCACGGTGACCCGGCCACCGAGCTCGGCGAGGCGGGCCTCGACCTCGCCGTGCGGCAGGGCGACGACGGCCATGGTGCCGGTGCCGGACACCTCCCGCAGTGCTTGGCTGCGCAAGGCGACCACCGCGGCAGCGTCGTTGAGGCTCAGCGCCCCGGCGACGCAGGCCGCGGCGACCTCGCCCTGGCTGTGTCCGATCACCGCGTCCGGGCGGACGCCGCGGGCCCGCCACACCGCGGCCAGGGAGACCATCACCGCGAAGAGGACGGGCTGGACGACGTCCACGCGTTCCAGGGAGGGAGCGCCCGCGTCGCCGCGCAGGACGGCGGCCGCCGACCAGGTGGTGAACGGGCGCAGTGCGGCGTCGCAGCGGTCGAGTTCGTCGGCGAACACCGGTGAGCGGTCGAGGAGTTCGCGGGCCATGCCAGGCCATTGGGCACCTTGGCCCGGGAAGACGAACGCCAGCTTGCCCGGTGGCAGGGTCTCTTGCGGGCCGACGACGAGCTCGGGGTCCGGAGTCCCCTCGGCGAGGCCCCGAAGCGCCGTGCGCAGTTCGTCGTGGTCGCCGGCCCGGACGACGGCACGGTGCTCGAAGTGGGTGCGATGGTGGGTGAGCGTTGCGGCCACGTCGGACAGCGCGGGCCGCGCTTGCGCGGCGAGCGCGTCGAGCAGGCGGGCCGCCTGACCCCGGAGGGCCGGAAGGGTGCGGGCGGACAGAGGGAAGAGGGTGGGGTCTACGGCCGGGGCCTGGGTGTTGGTCGACGTTGGGGCCTGAGCGACGGTGGGCGTCGGCTCTACGGTCGGCGTCGGTGCCTTTGTGACGGCGGGCGTCGATGCCTGTGTGACCGTCGGAGTCGGCTTCATGGCCGGCGTCGATGCCGGAGTGACGCTCGGCACCGGGGCCTCAGGGGCGGTCGGCGTCGGCTCCACGGCCGGCGTCGGGCCGGTGGCCGAGGTCGGCTGCGGAGTCGGTCGGGTCAGGTCCTCCGGGGATTCCTCCAGCACCACATGGGCGTTGGTGCCGCTGATCCCGAACGCGCTCACCCCGGCCCGC
Source organism: Streptomyces sp. NPDC028298 (assembly GCF_055565895.1). Lineage (NCBI taxonomy): Bacteria > Bacillati > Actinomycetota > Actinomycetes > Kitasatosporales > Streptomycetaceae > Streptomyces > Streptomyces sp. NPDC028298. The sequence goes on along the minus strand of NZ_JBVHTL010000012.1, from coordinate 160,906 downwards.
CGTACACGGTCGGTGCGCCGCGGCCATGCCTCGGCACGACTGTGCACACGCAGCCCGCTGCCCGCCCAGTCGACGTACTCGGTCGGGGTCTCCGCGTTCAGTGACGCCGGTATGCGGTCGTGGCCGAGGGCCAGGACCGTCTTGATGACGCCGCCGATACCCGCGGCTGCCTGAGTGTGACCGATGTTGGACTTCAGGGAGCCGACCGTCAGCGGCCGGTCGGCAGCGCGTCCCGGTCCGAAGACCGCTGCCAGCGCCTGTCCTTCGATGGGGTCGCCGAGTCGCGTGCCCGTGCCGTGCGCCTCGACGTAGTCCAGGTCCTCCGGCCGAAGCCCGGCGTCGTCGAGGGCGGCGCGCAGCACCCGTTCCTGCGCGGGACCGCTGGGCGCGCTCAGTCCCTGGCTGCGGCCGTCCTGGTTGATCGCCGAGCCCTTGACGACCGCGAGGACCCGGTCGCCGTCCCGGCGCGCGTCCGCGAGGCGCTTCAGGAGCACCAGCCCGCAGCCTTCGGCCCACACCACACCGTCCGCGTCGGCGGAGAAGGGGCTGCACGTCCCGGACGGCGACAGCCCGCGCAGCCTGCTGAACTCGACGTGCCCACGCGGTGTCACGAGAAGCGTCGCGCCGCCGGCCAGCGCGAGGTCGCACTCGCCGCGGGCCAGCGCACGGGCCGCAAGGTGAAGGGACACGAGAGAGGAGGAGCAGGCGGTGTCGACCGTGACGGCCGGACCCTGGAGTCCGAGACTGTACGCGATGCGCCCGGACGCCACGCTGGCCGCCGAGCCCGTGCCGACGTGCCCGTCGAGGCGGTCCAGCGGGGCCGAGGCGAGGTATCCGCTGTCGTACAGGCCGACGTAGACGCCCGTGCGGCTGCCGTTCAGTGTCTCCGGGACGATTCCGGCGCGCTCGATCGCCTCCCAGCCGGTCTGCAGCAGCAGTCGTTGCTGCGGGTCCATGGCCGCGGCCTCGCGCGGCGAGATCCCGAAGAAGGCCGCGTCGAAACGGTCGATGCCGGTCAGGAAGCCGCCGCGCAGGGTGTACGCCTTGCCGGCGGCGTCCGGGTCGGGGTCGTGGAGCCCATGGGTGTCCCAACGGCCGGCGGGCACCTCCTCGATGGTGTCCTCGCCCGCCTCGAGGAGCCGCCACAGGGCCTCCGGGTCGTCGGCTCCGCCGGGGAACCGGCAGGCCATGGAGATGATCGCGATGTCGTCGCCGCTCCGCACGGACGGCTCGGCCGACACCGGCGACCCGGAGGCCGACGCCGGACCCGGCTCGGCCGTACCCGGTGGCCGTTCGTCGAGGACGGCCTCGGCGATCCCCGCGATCGTCGGGTGGTTGAAGACGACCGACGGATCGAGGGGCCGCCCGGTCCACTCGGACAGACCGGCGACCAGCCTCACCAACTGGACGGACCCCAGACCGAATTCGGCGATCGGGCGCTCCGGTGCGACGGTCGCCGGGGCGAGCCCGGCCGCCTCCGCGACAGCGGACGTCAACCAGGCTCGCACGTCCTCGGAGGTCGTCAGGGACATCTCGGGGTGGCGGTTCGGGGACTCGTTCGCAGGCATCTGGGCTGGTGTCCTCGTGAACTTGGGCACAGGTGGATTCGGTACGGCTGAAACGGCGGGCGCGGACAGCCACGTACGACTGATGGCGCCGACGCACGGCACGCGGCGTACGGCGGAGACGTGGGCGGACGGCAGGCGCGGGGGGGGGCATCGAGCGGACGGCGGATGACGGATGTCCGGGGAACTGACCGGCCGATCGCTCCTCGGGCCTCCGGCGGCGTGCGGGCACGCCGCCGGAGGGGGAGGTCAGCTCGCCGCGGGCTCGCCGACCAGGGAGAGCGTGCCGTCGAGATACGCCGCCCGGGAGGCGTGGCGCTGGATCTTCCCGCTCGACGTCTTGGGGATGGTGCCGGGGTGGACGAGTACGACGTCGTGCACCGGCAGGCCGTGTGCCTCGCTGATCGCGCCGCGGATCAGATCGATGATCTTCTCGGACTCGCCCACCGCCTCCGGCGCCGTCTCGGCGACCACGACCGGCCGCTCTCCTTCTCCCCCGCTGTCGACGGAGAAGGCGGCGGTACAGCCGGGCCGGAGCCCCCAGTGGGACATCTCGGCGGAGAGTTCCAGGTCCTGCGGGTAGTGGTTGCGTCCCTCGACGACGATCAGATCCTTGAGCCGACCGGTGACGAAGAGTTCGCCGTCGCGCAGGAATCCGAGGTCGCCGGTGCGCAGGAACCGGCCTTCCCGGCCTTCGAGCGTGGCCCGGAAGGTCTGCCGGGTCGCGAGCGCGTTGCGCCAGTAGCCCTTGGCGACACTCGCGCCCGACACCCAGATCTCGCCGACCTCGCCCTCGGGCAGTTCCTCCTGCCGTTCGGGGTCGGCGATCACCAGGGTGATGCCGGGCCCGGGACGGCCCGAGCCGACCGCGGCCGCGTCCGTCGACCTGGATTCCGGGGCTGTGCCGCCTGGCCCGGACTCGTCGATGGCGGTGGCGGTGGCGAGGGTGGGAGGCGCCTGCACCGAGCTGCCGGTGACGATGAGCGTGGCCTCGGCAAGGCCGTAGCACGGGTACAGGGCCTCACGGCGGAAGCCCGCGGCGCCGAAGGTCTCGGTGAACCGTCGCAGGGTCGCGGCCCGCACCGGTTCCGCACCGTTGAACGCGACCCTCCACCGGCTCAGGTCGAGGCCCTCGACCAGATCCGGCGTGGCGTGCTTCAGGCACAGCTCGTAGGCGAAGTTGGGGCCGCCGCTGGTGTGCGGACGGTACCGGCTGACGGCGGTCAGCCAGCGCTCGGGCCGCTGCAGGAAGTGCAGCGGGGAGAACAGTGTGGCGGTCACGCCGAGGTAGGCCGCGTTCAGGACCGGGCCGATGAGGCCCATGTCGTGGTAAACGGGCAGCCAGCTCACGAAGAGTTCATGGTCGTACTCCTCGATCACGTCGGGAGTGTGGCCCATGCGCTCGGTGATGACGCGCTCGTTGTCGAGGAGATTCCCGTGGGTCACCATCACCCCGCGCGGGGCGGAGGTGGATCCGGAGGTGTACTGGAGAAAGGCGACCGAATCGGCGGTGAGGTCGGGTTCACGCCAGGAGCCGGCGGCCTCGTCGGGGATGTCCTCGGTGGCGACGCAGGTGATCTCGGCGAGTTCGGGCAGGTGTTCCGCCATGGTGGCGAGGGCCGCGATGACTTCGCGGCCGCCCAGGATCACCTTGGCGTCCGCGTCGGCGATCAGGCGCTTCATCCGGAGCAGGGCGCGGTGGTTCTGCGAGCGCCCGTGCGGCGGCAGGCCGGGTACCGCGACGACCCCGGCCGAAAGGCAGCCGAGATAGCCGGAGATGAACTCGATGCCGGGCGGATACAGCAGCATGGCGCGGGAACCGGCGAGGCCGCGCTCCTGGAGCCAGGCGCCGATGGCGCGGGACCGTTCGGCGAGCCGCCCGTAGGAGATGTCCTGGATCTCTCCGTCGCAGTCGCCCGTGACGAGGAAGCGGTACGCGGTCCGGTCGGGTTGGCGGGAAGCGTGCAGGGTTAACAGATCGACCAGGGAACGAGCCATAAGAGGAGTCTCACCTGTTCGGATGAGTGAGCGAGAAGACTGGAGTTCGAAGGCCGCGTGATACCTACGCGCAGATGCCGCGTCCGCCTGGCCCCCTTGCCAGAACGTCCGTCTCGGCCGAATCCGCCCGGGAAAAGCCGGCGAAACGCGCCGATTCCCCGAAGCCCCCTACGGATTGCTACCAACGAGTAACACCCTAGCAAGCTCGACCGGCCCCCCAGATGTAACTCCCGGTACTAATTACGCAATTGCACGATCTGACGGTCGGTCACCGGACATGAACCGAGCGAAGTGGCTGGTACGCGGGATGCGCCGCCGGACCATGTGTGCCGCATCACGCGCTCCGAACAACGTTCGGGGGCCTCACCGTTCGGGGGCCTCAACGGCTCTACGGATCAGCAGGAGAGCCCGCTGCCACATTTTCATGGCCGTCGCGGGAATCTGCGACGGCGTCGAGCTCGTCGGCGCACGACCGCCTCGATTCACCCGCGCCATCGAAACCGGCGCGCAAATCACCCGTCTACACACCGATACCCCACCCGAACGGACCGGCATTCACCGTACCTTCACCAGGGCGTCATACTCTGCCCATGAGCACACCAGCCAGACCGCAGGTCTCCACGCAGCCGTCCACCCCACCGTCGCCGTACGCGACCGCATCCCTCCCCGCCGAACCGGCGAAGCCCCGGGGGAAGTGGTGGATCGCCCCGCTGACCGGCGCGCTGGTGGCACTGCCACTCCAGCTCGTCGCCGCGTTCCTGCTGCTCATGTCGCCGATGGCCTTGGACTCGTGCACGGCCGCCAACCCCTGCGGACGCACGGAGGCCGCGATCGGCGCGACGGCGGTGCTGCTCCTGCTGGCGCTGCTCTCCTTGGGCGTGCCCTGGTACCTCGCGAAGCGGAAGAGCGTCGGCGTGGGCATCGGGGTCAGCCTGATCCCGCTCGGCCTGACGCTGGCGTCCATCGGCACGCTGCTCCTCGGAATCGGCCTCGGCTGACACGAAGGGCTGACGAAAAGGCCGGTTGAAGGAGTCGACGAAAACGGAACGGCTCCGCCCGTGGGCCGACGCCGGTGAGCGTCGACGCCGTACGGGCGGAGCCGTCAGAGTGCCCTAGGGTGCGCAAGTCACCCGGGACACCTGCGTCAGGAGCGACGTCCGCGGCGGGACATGACCACGGCACCGGCTCCGGCGACGATCACCAGGGCCGCACCTCCCGCGATCGGGCCGATCGGACCGCTCGCACCGGTCTCGGCCAGCGGCGGCGTGCTGTCACTGGGCGAGGGAGCCGGGGTGGCCGGCGGCGTCGACGTCAGCGGCGGCACGTCCGGCGTGGTGGAGGGCGTGCTGGACGGCTTGGGGGTGGTCGCGGGCTCCGTCGTCTCGTCGGCGGGCGGCTCACTGGACGAGGGGGTCGCGGGCGTGGCCGGCGTGGACGGCGACGGGCTGGGCGAGTCCGGCGTCGCGGGGGTGCACGCCTTGTCGCCGCCGTTCCAGGCGGCTATGAGGTGGAACGGGGTCGCGACGTTGTCGGGCTGGTAGGGCAGGGGGCCGTGGCCCTCGCCGGTCTTGCCGTCGTACGAGACGTCGTCGCCGTACAGATCGATCTGGCCGAAGCAGTCGGGCGTACGCACCTCGAGCTTCTGCCAGGTCTGCTTCGCGTCGGCCGAGTCGGCGACGTCCGCGGAGGTGAGGTAGACGGTGGCCTTGTCGACCAGGCTCTGATGGCCGGAGGTGAACCAGTTCGGTCCCTCGGTGGCGTATTCGGCGAGGGAGACGGGGTACTTGCAGCCGTCGCCGACGCTCTGGCCCGGGGCCAGCCGGACCTCAACGGTTCCGGGAACGCTGTCCCACTGGTGGAACCCGCCCTGGGACGACCAGTCCGCGCCCACGGGCTTTCCGTCCGCGTCGACGATGCGGTACTGGACCGTGGCGGACTGGCAGTCGCCGGACGTGGCGGCGCTCGCGGTTCCCGCGCCGACGAGCGGAACCACGGCAGCGGCGAAGGCGGTCGCGGCGAGGGCCGTGAGCATTCTTGTTTGTTGCGAACGCGACAAGATGAGCCTCTGTGAAGGTCAGGGTGTGGGAGGTGGCGGGGTGCGAGGGGTCGACTCGGGCGGGTGCCATGAGACATGGCCGACGAAAGACATGGCCGCCTGCGTCACTCGCGTCGCTTCGCTCTCGTGGGACACGGCGAAGCGAGCCGTATTCTTGTCGCCTTTCACAACTCCCGTCAATTCTGCACGGGTTGAGCACAGGGACCATCTCAACAGGCGGCTTCACCTCGGCGTTCGTATGGGCGAGGCCGCCCCGATTCCACCCGGAATGGCGCCCTCCCCGCCGCCGTTCGAGGGTCCTTCGCGGCGCCGGCCTCGGGTCGGCCCGGGTGGTCGCGGGTGCACGTACCCCAGCACGACCCGATCCCGTCGGCGCACTCCGGCGGGATCGGGGCGTGGGTGTGGACGCAGGCGTGTCGGGACGCGTCAGAGATCAGGGCGTGTCGGAGATGTCGAGTCTGTTCGTCTTGATGCGGGTGGTGTCGAATTCCCAGACGACCCAGAACTTGCCCGGGGCGTACTCGTCGGCCATCGGGTAGTTGTCCCAGCCCTTGCCGTCCGGCTGGTCGGTGTTGTCGCTCGCCGGGCCGTTGGCGAAGAGCTTGGGGGTGCTCCAGGACCCTCCGGGACGCCTCGTTCTGTAGTTGAGGATGTCGCGATTGCTCGCGTCCGTACCGGCGTTGTAGACGTACAGGTACTGGCCGGTGCTGTCCGAGGTGAAGAAAGCCCGGGCGATGTTGTAGCTCGGCAGACTGGTGTCCGTCTCGAAGGCCGTCCAGGTCTCGCCGCCGTCGGTGCTCATGGACGTGGCCGCGCCGGCCGACTTGTCGCGGGCGACCATGAACAGCGAGTTCTTCGGGTGGGCCTGGTCCGCGGGCACCTGCGCGTAGGCGATCTGGTTCTCCCCCGCCGTCAGCGCGCTTCCGTCGATGTGGCCGCCCAGCGTCCAGGTCTGCAGGTCGCGGGAGATCAGCGTGCCGTTCTCCCGCCCGGACGACCAGTACGGCATGACGTACGCGCCGTCGTCGCGCTGGAGCGGGTGACCGGACAGGACGAGGTTGGCCTTGTCCGGCACGGTGAGGGGGGCGTCCTGCCAGGTGTGGCCCTGGTCGGTGCTGCGCTTGAGGAAAGTGCCGTCGATCGGGAGGCCGTTGTTGTTGATCCCGTCGCCGTCGGCCTCGGTCGAGTCCGCGATGGTCGTGCGCCCGAGGTAGGCGTAGAGGGTGCTGCCGGCCCGGTAGAGGATGACGTAGTGCCAGGCGTATCGGTCGGTCTCCTGGGCCAGTGTCTGCGGGCGGCTCCAGGTGGTTCCGCCGTCGGTCGTGTACGCGTACCGCATGTAGCCCATGTCCACATTGCCGGGCCGGAGTCCCTCCCGCCACACCACTACCGCGTTGTTCGCGCTGGTGCTGACGATGTCGGGCGTACGGGTGCCGTCGCCCTTGCTCGCGAGGTTCGTGTAGACGATCGACTCGCCCGAGGTGCCCGTGGCGGAGGCGGGGCGGGGCATGAGCAGGCCGGTCAGTACGGCCAGGACCACCGCGGTCAGCAGAACGGGCCATGCCCGTCGGTGCGTCACCACAGCCACTGCTCGTTCGGATTGTCCGTGCAGGTCCACTGGATCGCCTCCGTACCGGTGTTCGGGCTGCTGCTGGGGATGGCGAGGCAGTAGTCGCTCTGCACGTTCCGCAGCCGGTCCCAACTGTCGTGGATCCAGACCTGGTCGCCGCCGTCGCCGCACGGCTGCTGGAGTGCCTTCGCGCCGAGGGGCGTACCGGTCGCGGGGGTGAGACATTTGCCGCTCGCCTTGTTGATCACCCGGTAACCGCCGGTCACGGCCTGCAGGGTCCAGTAGTTGCTGTCGCTGTTGCTGCACGACCACTGGATCATCGCGGCGCCGTTGGCCGTGTCCGCGTTGGCGTCGGCGAGGCAGAAGCCGGTGGCCATGTTGTAGAGGCGGGCGGAGACTGCCTCGTGGTCGTACCAGGTCCACCGCTGGTCGAAGCTGTCCGAGCAGGTCCATTGGACGGCTTCGGCGCCGTTGTCGGTACTGGAGCCGGGGATCCCAAGACACCTGTCACTGTGCAGGTTGCGCAGGCGGTTCCAACTGTCGTAGATCCAGACCTGTTCGTCGCCGGTGCCGCAGGGCCACTGAACGGCCTGGGTGCCGTTGGCCACGCTGGCACTAGGCATGGCGAGGCACAACAGGCTGTGGCGGTTGCGGATCTGGTAGCGGTCTCCGTTGCCGCCCGCCATCTTGACCAGCGTCCAGTCCTGGTCCGCGTTGTCGCTGCAGGTCCACTGGATCAGACCCGTGCCGTTGGCCGTGCTGGAGCCCGGTACGGCGAGGCAGCGGCCGGAGTTGAGGTTGTCGAGGTTCCGCCAGTCGTCCTCCGCGCTCGCGGGCGTGGAGAACACGAGCGTCCACACCACCGTCGCGGCGAGTACGCACATCGCCATGGCGGCGGCCATGAACAGATTCCTCGGTTTCTTCAGGGGCATGACATCAGGCACCCTCTCTGTGTCCGTCGACTGACCGCTCGCCGGCCGCTTGCTCGCGGGACACCGCGCCAAGTTGGCGAGCGGGGGGGGTCCGGTGCTCGCGCCACGGCCGCACGGGCGCCAAGGGGAAAGATCATGTGGGCAGGATGACGACACCGGAAATGAGTGGCCACGGACATGTGGCGCGGCGGCGAACCTTTGCCACCCCGCCCCAAGGCCACAACGCCGGCGGGCGGGTCACAGATTGAACACTGTGATCCGAGGCGGGCGAAGCACCCACGATGATGCCTCCCTCGGCTCGCACGACCAGGGGGGACCATGCGCACGAGCACCCGTACCGCCGCTGTCGCCGTCGCACTACTGCTGACCGCGGCCACGGGATGCGCCGGAGGCGGTGAGACCGCGAAGCCGACGACGAGATCCGGCACGCCACGGGCTGCCGAGAGGAGCACGCCGACGACGCCCAGCCCGGACCGGGAACCGGACGCGAAGGGGCCTCGCGCGTTCGGCCGCGCCTTCACCTACACGTCGGGCGGAGCGACGATGGCGATGACCGTACTCCGTTACGAGCAGGGGAAGTTCGACTTCCGAAGGTCCGCCGACGAGGAGTCCGGAGCGACCGGATACACATGGGCCGCCGTCGAGATCAAAGCGTGCCTGAAGAACGGCTTCGCCGTGGTCACCCGCAACTCATGGGTGCTCGCGTACGCGGACGGAGCGCGCATCAAGCCGGTCGGCGTGACGTACGACGACTTCCCGAAGCCGGAGTATCCCCGCATGGCGACCGTGAAGGCCGGCACGTGCGTTCGCGGGACGACGGTGTTCGCGGTGCCGGCGAAACGACGGCCGCTACGGGTGCTGTACACCTCGCAGACCCCGGAGACACCGGCGGAATGGACGGTGCCGAAGCCCGGCCGGTGACGTGAAGGGCGGAGGCTCCTCGCTTCCGGTTCGCGTTGATGGTCAGTTCCGGTCCGCTTTGGTGGCCGCTTTCCGGTCCGCGTTGTTGGTCGCACCCGGTCCGCGTTGTTGGTCGCATCCGGTCCGCCGTGATGGGGAAAGGAATCCGGACGGCTCGTGGACTTCAATGCCGCGCGCGTGCCCCACTCACCTGCTGGGACAATGGCCCGATGAGCGAAGCCCCCACCGTGTCGACACCCGTAGTCCTCGGGATAGACGACCTACGACCGCTCCCCCGGTGCACGAGGATCGCCCGCACCAGCGGTGAAGGCGTCCGGCTTCTGGAAGAGCATCGCGACAGCTACGTCGACGAGCTGTGGCTCGACCACGATCTGGGCGGCGACGACACCATCATGCCGGTGGTCACCCTCCTGGAAGAAGCCGCCTTCAACGGACGGCCCTTCGCGATCGGAACGATCTTCGTCCACAGCGCCAACCCCATCGGGGCCGAAACCGTCATCCGGTCACTCGCACACTGGAGCTACCGCGTGCAGCGGGCCACGGCGTAGGCGGCTCCCGCAGTCCGCCGGAGAAGGCTGCCCGGCAGCCGGGTGACCGTGCCGAACAGTGGAAAGGCGGCGGCGAGGGCCGCCGTGAACGCGCTGTGCACCTCAAAAGATCCACTCACGTTCGGGCGAGTCGCACGCACGACCCTCACCGCCCCGTTCCGGAACCGATTCCTGCCTGCGGACCTCAGCCCCAGACGTCGTACCACTGGAAGCCGTTGCCGACCGAGACCCGGGTGGCGAAGATCTCGCTGGTGGCCCTCGCGGTGCCCTTGTAGAGGTAGAGCGTGCCGCCGGGGGTACGGGCCAGGAAGTCGGCGATGCCGTCGCCGGTGATGTCACCGACCGCGTCGAAGGCGTTGTAGCCGGTCCAGGCGCTGCGCACCTTGATCCGGGAGGAGAACGCCTCGGAGCCGGTCTTGCCGGTGCCCTTGTACAGGTACAGGTCGTCGCTGCCCGACTGGCGGGCGAGCAGGTCGGCCTTGCCGTCGCCGGTGAAGTCACCGTGACCGCGTACCGAGTTGTACTGGTTCCAGCCGGTGCGGACCGAGTAGCGGGTGCCGAAGGTGCCGTTGCCCTTGCCCGGGTAGACCCACATGGTGCCGCCGGAGTCGACGGACAGGAGGTCGGGCAGGTAGTCGCCGTTGACGTCGCCCGGCGTGATGATCCGGGTGCGGGTCTTCCAGTTGGTGGCGATCTTCGTGTCGGTCCAGGAGCCGTTCGTACGAGCGCTGTTGAGCACGAAGTGCTCCCAGTACACGTCACCGCTGGAGCTGACCCGGTAGATCAGGTCCTGGAAGCCGTCCCGGTTCAGGTCCGTCTGGGCGACCATGTTGACGCCGCCCCAGTTGCCCCAGGAGGCGCGGGCGCCGAAGCCGGTACCGGTGCCGTTGGAGTCCTTCTCGTAGCCCGTCTTCGTGGAGGCTTCGCGGACGAAGAGGTCGGCCTTGCCGTCGGGCTTCTTGTTGAAGATGCTCAGGCTCACGTCGTCGACATGGGCGTAGGCGGAACCGACGTAATAGTCAGCGAGCTTCGTGAAGACGCTGGAGTAGCCCTTCGTCACGCAGTCCTTGACACCCCAGGAGACGATTCCGGCGAGTCGGCCGCCCACCACGAGCGGGCCACCCGAGTCACCGTTGCACGCCGCGGTGGTACCGGTGTCGCTGCCGCTCTGTGTGCCGGCGCAGACCATCTGCTTCGGGGCGAACAACGTGTCGTAAAGGCCTGAGCAGGTGCTGTCGGCGTGGAGGGTCAGCGAAGCCGTCCGCAGGGTCTGGGAGAGGTCCTGGATGGTGGAGCTGGTACGGCCCCACCCGTAGACCTTGGCCTTCGTGCCGACGGCGTACGAGGCGGTGTCGCCGGCCTCGACCATGCGGATCGGTGTGGCCTTGACCGGCGCGTCAAGAGTGAGCACACCGAGGTCACCGGCGTTCTCCGCCACCTCCTTGTCCATGGGGGCGTACTCGGAGTGCTTCCACTGGCGCAGCACGGCCGTGACCTGGCCACCGTGCAGGTCCGTGGTGCCGGCGGAGGTGGTCGGCAGTTGGTCGGTACCGGTGACGACGGCACCGTGGGCCGGCCAGTCGTACATCTGGTTGTCTTCGTTCATGAGGCAGTGGGCTGCCGTCAGGATCTTCGTCGGTGCCACCACGCTGCCACCGCAGAAGAAGCTCACGTCGTCGGCACTGGTGTCGGTGGTGCCCCGGTCGTCGTGGTACCAGAGCTGCGCCATCCAAGGAGCGGTGGTGATGGTCGTCGTGGTTCCGCCGATGACCTTGGGGTCGACGCCCGAGGTGACAGTGCCGCCGCTCAGCGACGACTTCGCGGTCGCACGGTCCTTGGCGCCGTCGTCGGCCATGGCGCCCGCGACGCGCTTCTCCAAGGTGGAGTGCGAGGTCGAACCGATGGCCGGCGCGACCGTCGGGGTGGGCAGGGCGGTGGCCGCGCCGGCGGACGAGGTCATCACCGCGGCGGCGAGTGCCGTGGCGACGCCTACGGCGGCGACGGGCAGGGCAAGGCGTATCCGACGACGGTGACTACCGCCGGACCGTTTCGTGATCAAGAGAATTCCCTGGGACATGGTTCGGAGGGGGCACGAGCTGTGCCCCCTCCACTCAGCGCCGAGGGGCGATTTTGCGTCACCGGAAGTTCACCGGCCATCCACAGGATGGACACCTCGACCTCGATCCCCGCCCCTCCCGGGCCACCACGGCGCCCTGAATCTTGACGCGTCTTTCAACACCGTCTTGAGGCAGTGGCAAAGGACACCGGGCGGATGCACCAGGGCCCGCGTCGCGGCAGCACCGACCAGCGCCGCGCTCGAACCGCCTCACGCGGAACTTGCGAGGCTTGCCATACTTCCCCGATGAAAATGCAAGCCGTGGAGGCTGCGCGGCGTTGGCTGGCTGATCAGGGCGTCAGCGAAGTGCGCGACGGGTGGGTGAGCGACGAGGAGCCTGACGTGCTGCTCACAGCCAACCAGGTGGCGCATTCCTGGGCTGCCGACGTGTTCTCCGAAGACCTGACTGCGGGCGACCAGGTGCGGCTGGCCTTGGGACTGCTGGACCTCCTCGACGACTACTGGGTGACGTGCGAAATCCGCTTCGCGAACGACAGTGCGGAGGGTCCCCTGCCGGCCGACGTCCTGTGGGACGGCTACCGACGGCGTTTGGAGGCTGACAGGGACGCCGAGGCCGTCACCTACTCGCTGTGGGTGGACTGGTTCGAGGACCACACCACGTCCGCGACGGCGTTCGCCGAGGTCCTCGGCGACGACATCGACCGCGTGGTGGCCGAGCGATCGGAAGCCCTGCTTCGCCGGGCCCGTCGGGTGCTGGAGTGCTCGGGCCCTGTGCCCTGGACGGCGAAGGAATCGACGTACAGCACCGCCCTGAGGCTTCCCACCCTGCACTCAGCCGTCTTTCTCGGTCTTCGGGCGAGCTTCCACGACGTCTACGGCGACCTGGAACCGGCCGCCGCGCTGGACCTGCTCGACCAACTGGATCTCCCCTCGAACACCCGACACCTGGCCGAGCTGCGCCACGTACTCGCCGCGGGACACAAGAACCACTACCGCAGTCCCTACGCCTGGGAGGACGCGGTCCGCTCGTCCTCATGAGTCGTGGGCCCGGCAGACCGCGCACGCTCGTGGGGTCCATCGACGCGATCCAGGTCGAGGTGTCGGGCCAGGGCCGTCCTGGAGCGGACTCCGAGCTGGGTGAAGATGTTGCGCAGGTGGTACTCGACCGTGCGGGTGCTGATCGACAACTGGCGTGCCACCTCGCGGTTGGTGGCGCCCTGGGCCACCGACCGGGCGATGCGCCGCTGCTGCGGGGTGAGCTCGGTCAGCGGGCCCGTCTCGGATCGGGGCGAGGTCACGGCGGTGGGCGTCTCGCCGGCCGCCCTGAGCTCGGCGTCGGCCTGCTCGGTCCATACAGCGGCACCGCACTGGTCGAACCCCATGACGGCGCTGCGTAGTTGGGTACGTGCCTCCACCGGACGGCGTCGTCGTCGCAGCCACATCCCGTACGCGAGGTGCGTCCGGGCGTGCTCGTAGGGGCTGTCGACCGTCCCGTGTCGGGCCAGGGCCGCGATGAAGAGGTCTTCGATCCGCTCGTCGTCGGCCACCAGCGCCCGGCAGCGCAGCACCACCGCCGGGGCCTGCGGGTCCGCTCCCCGCGCGGCCCACTGGGCGTACTGGTCGATCAGGCGCTCCACGTCCGCGTCCATGTCGTGGCCTGCGAGGACCGCGGACTCGACGTAGCAGGGGACCGCCATCATCCACAGACCGAAATGCCCCTGGCGCGGTCCCGCGTGAACGAGCGGCGCCAGTCGCGCGGCGGCGTGTTCGGCGTTGCCGTGGCCCAGGTCCGCGCGGGCCCGGGCCCACTCGGCGAGCGTCCTGGTCTGACCGAGCCCGTGGGCGTGGGCGATGTGCAGAGCCGACTGCGCGTGCGCGGCGACCACGGCCGGGTCGCCCGCGATGGAGGCGGCCAGGGCCAGAACCGCGGAGAGCCCCGCCGTCACATTGCTCTGCGGGTGCTCGGCAGCGGCCTCCAGCCCGGCCTCCGCGTGTACCCGGGCCTGGTGGTGTCTGCCCTCACGCAGTTCGGCGTAGGCGAGGTGCTCCAGGATGCGGGGAAGGAACGTCGGCGTCGTCTCGGAGCGGGCGGTGGCCAGTGCGAGGCCGAGGACCTGTCGCGCCGTCGCGAGGTCACCCAGCATGAGCGCGATCGTGCCCGCGGAGAGGAGCCGAGAAGCCTCCTGTTGTGCCTTCAGTACGTTCAATACGGGGCCGAGCAGCGCGTGGGCGCCTTCGAAGTCGCCGTGGAGGGCACGGTGCATGCCGTCGCGGTACGCACGCCAGAAGACCTCGACCGGATCGCAGCCGGCAGTCTCGGGGAGGGGTTCCCCGTCGGGAAGCACGGCTGGAGGGCCGGCCGGAGGGCACAGCTCATCGAGCGCCGCGAGGTATCCGTCGCGATCGCCAGCGGACCAGGCTGCCAGAGAGGCCTGGACACCCGCCTCGCGTGAGCGGGCCGCGTCGGTCGTTCGCAGGGTTCTGGCAGCCAGGAGCAGAAGGTTGTGTGCGTCGGAGACGGGACCGTCGCGCAGGAGACGAAGACCGAGTGTCATCTCCGCGTGTTCGGACGGCAGTTGCTCGGCTCGCGCAGGATGAGCGTCCGGTCGGTCGGGATCCGTGCCAGTCGTCTCATGGCCCACGCGCACCACCGTTCTCTGCGGTCTTGCTGTGCCCAATGGTAACGAGCCGCCGACAGCCGCGGGCCCGGTTCCCCGGCATTGCGGACCGTCCACCCGACAGGGGTGCACCGGTGGTCGACTGGTGATTCCACCGATACGTACGAGGCGTGGCGCTTCCTACGGTGCTTGTGTGCTCGGAGAACGACCCATGTCTCGAGCACTCGTACCACCGCTCGAGAAAGAGGAACCCCATGTCCCGTCATGCGTCACGGCGTCGTCTCACTCTCGTGTCCCTCGCCGGCGTCGGTGCTCTCAGCGCGGCCGGCCTCACCCTGCTGCCCTCCATGGCGTCCGCCGCCCCGTGCTCCGACGTCGAGGTCGTCTTCGCCCGGGGCACCGGAGAAGCCCCCGGGCTCGGCATCACCGGAACCCCCCTGGTGAGGAACATCAAGAACGCCCTGCCGGGCCGGACCGTGTCGTCGTACGCCGTCGACTACGCGGCGAACTTCTCCCAGACGAGTGCGGGGCCCGGCGCCACCGACATGACGAACCGGGTCAAGGCCACGGCGGCCAACTGCCCCAACACGTCGTTCGTGCTGGGCGGTTACTCCCAGGGCGCCAGCGTCACCGACATCGCCCTGGGAATCTCCACACGGCTGGGCAGCGGCCGCGCCATTCCCGCGGGACTCGCCGGTCGCGTCAAGGCGGTCGTCGTCTTCGGCAACCCCCTGCGTCTCTCGGGCCGCACCATCGCCTCGGCCAGCGACGTGTTCGGCGCCAAGGCCAAGGAGTTCTGCAACACCGGCGACCCGGTCTGCGGCAACGGCCGCAACAGCGCCGCGCATCTGACGTACCACCTCAACGGCAGCGTCGAGCAGGGCGCGCGCTTCGCCGCCGAGCGGGTCGGGCTGGGTTGAGTGGGTCGGTTCGCGTTCTAGCCGGCCGCCGCCAGTCGGTTGAGGACCTCCTGCGGGGTGAAGTCCCAGCCGGTCAGGCGTGGCCCGGTCCAGTTGATGCTGATCTTGAGGCCGTCCCTGGCGCAATCGGGCATTTCGCGATCGCGCCAGGTGTCCAGCGGCAGGGATTCGACGCGTAGGCCGTTCCCCCAGATCTTCGCTGCCCCTCGGCGCGGGCCGAGGTCGACCAGAAGGGAAGACTGCGTGTGCCGTCCGCGGCGAGGTGAGTCGGCATTCCGTCGTCGTCCCGGACGAACCAGACCACCCCGCTTCGGCTGACGTCTCGGAAGAATGCCGCCGCTTGCGAACCGCTGTGACTCATGACCGGAGAGCCTATGGGTTCGCCTCCGCTCATTCGCTGTGAGGTCCCGAACGACCCCGGTTCGCGGTGTCGAGCACGTACGCGTGGACGACCCGACGAATGGGGTTCACGTGGCCACCCCTGGTCAGAGATCGAGGATCACGTCCTGGTGGGGCCGCGAGCAGCAGATGAGAACGTTGCCGTCGGCCGGGGCGTCGATGGGGTCGGGTGAATAGTCGACCCGGCCGGAGACGATCGCGGTCTCACAGGTGTGGCAGACCCCGCTGCGGCAGGACCACCGGACGGGAACGTCGCAGGCTTCGGCCAGATCGAGGAGGGTGCCGTAGCCGGCGTCCCAGGGCACGGTGAGGCCGCTGCGGGCGAACGAGACGGAGGGCCCGGTGCCCGGCCCGGGCGGGGAGGCGGGCGCGTGGGGTGCGCGGGCGCCGGTGGGCAGCACGCCGGGCGTGATCGCGGAGACCGTCCCGAACATCTCGGTATGGATCCGCGACGGCTCCAGCCCGCAGCCCGCCAAGGCCGCGGTCATGTCGTCCATGAACGCGGTCGGCCCACAGACGTACGCGCGCGCCTCCGGCGGCAGGTCCAGGCTGGTCAGGACCGCGCCGGACAGCCTGCCGACACCGTCGTAGTCCTCGCCGAGGCGGTCGTCGTCACGTGGACGGCTGTAGGCGACGTGGCGATGGCCGGCGGGCAGACGCGACAGCAAGGCGCCGACCTCCGGAGCAAACGCATGTTCGACCCCGTCGCGGGCGCCGTGGATCCACCACACCTGGCGAGGGTGCTTCATGGCGGCCAGGCTGTGCAGCATGGCCAGGACGGGAGTGGCCCCTACCCCCGCCGAGATCAGCACCACCGGCGCCGAGGTCTCACCGAGGACGAAGGTCCCTCGGGGCGCCGCCACGTCCAGGGTGTCGTGGACGGCGACGTGCCGCCGCAGGTAGACGCTGCCGACGCCGTGCGGTTCCTGCTTGACGCTGATCCGGTACGACGGGTCACCGGGCTCCCCCGACAGGGAGTAGCTACGGATGACGGAAGGCCCCTGCGGGTCCGGCCGCATGCGGACCGTGACGAACTGGCCGGGCAGGGCGGCGGGGAGCGGTTCACCGTCCGGGGCACCGAGGAGGAGCGAGAAGACGTCGGAGCTCTCCGGGACGATCGCGGTGACCGTGAGAGGCCTGAATCCCTGCCAGGCGGGTGGTGGAACCGCCGCCGCGCCGGTCAGCCCGGCGTTGCCGGTGGACGCCCCGGTGCCGTGCGCCTCGTCGAGGAGCGACTGCATGGAGGCCCGCCAGCCGGGGCTCAACGCGGGGATGCGCAGGGCCCGTTCGAGATGCTCCTGGGGGTGGTCGGCCTTGTACAGGAGGGCATCGATGTCCGCCACGGTCATGCCCTCCGGACCGTCGGCGATCTTGACGATGTCGTCGCCCGCCCGCACGAGTCCTTCGGCCAGCACCTTCAGATAGAAGCCGGGCCGGCCGTGGGCCACGAGCAGAGCGGGCATCCGGGGTTCGTTCATGCGTAGGCCCACGCGGTAGCACGTCACACGGGGCTGTGTGACCTCGAACAGCGCGTCCCCGATGCGGTACCGGTCCCCGATGCAGACCTCGTCGTCCGGCAGGCCGTCGACCGTGAAGTTCTCCCCGAACTGACCGTGGACGAAGTCGTCCCGCCCCAGATGCTCCTGCCAGTACCGGTAGGAGTCCAGTTGGTAGACCAGGACGGCACGGAAGGGGCCGCCGTGACCGCCCAGGTCACCCTGCCCGTCGCCGTCGATGTTGAGCCGCCGGACCATGCGCGGTCCTTCGACCGGTCGCTTCCAGATGCCCGTGCGGGTGGTGCGGCCCTTCCAGGGCACATCCTGGGGAAGCCCCACGTTCACCGCGATGAGTGTCGCCATGCGCGGCCGTCTCCCGTCGAGTGGTGTTCCTTCTCGCGCCGGTACCCCGAGTCTCCACGGCAACGCGGCGCCGCGCATCCTCGGCCGACAGCGGGGCACGGGTCCGCGCTGTCCTGAACAGCCTGGGGGCGGCAGCAGGGGCTCTTTGCGCTGCGCTCCCACGGCGTGTCCGTCGAATCGACTCGACCTGCCACAAGATCAATTAACAGAGCAGGTCGCCGCGACCAAGGTTCCCGGCCGGGACAGTAGTGTGCGTCGCCCCGGCATGGCACGGGGATCACCAGAACGACGGGGGCGCGGGATGTTGCGGGGCGCGGTGGCAGTCTTCAAGGAGGAGCACCGGGATGCACCGTTGCTGCTCGATTCGGAGCACGCGATCGACGCGATGGTGGACGCGTTGATCGTCGCCGACCCACTCCACAAGGCGGCCCAATTGGAGTCCCTGGACCGCCAAATGCTGTCGTCGGGCCTGCCGGACCACATCTTCCTGGTCGGGGTCAGCGCCGATGGGCGTTTCGGCATCCTGTCCTACAGCACGGGTGAGGAGGGCGCGTTGATCCCCGCCGGCAAGGCCACCGTGCCCGTCGCGACCTACATGTTCAACACCTACCCCCGAGAGTTCCTGGAGCCGACGGAAGTCCCTGTCGACGTCGTGCGCCGGGCCGTGAAGGAGTTCGTCCTGTCCGGCGGTCAACGGCCCACGTGCCTCGAGTGGCGGGAAGAACCGTACTGACCCCTGGCACGGAGCCGAGGCAGCAGGTGGCGAGCGGGGTGCGGGCAATGCAGCCCAGCAGGTCGTTCGCGGCGGCCGGACCCGCTGCTCCCCAGCTGGGGGAATCGGTTTCGGCTGCTGGCAGGATGGCCGGATGGACGACGACACCGCCCCCACCCGTGTCGACGAGGTCAGCCTTCGTGCCGCCAGTTCGCCGGCGGTGAGCGAGGCGCTCATGCGGCTCGCCGCAGCAACCCGTCACGACACCGCAGAGTTCGAGCAGGCTCTGTTCGGCCTTGCGCTGGTGTGCGCGGAGGCACCTGTTGAGGCCCTGGAACTCCTCGTCGCGGCTACGGCGGCACAAGATGCGCTCGTGCGGCGCGCAGGGATCGAGGGTCTCGGCATCTTCGGCCCCGACGTCGTGGCGCACGCGCCGATCATCGCGGCCGCGCTCCGTGACCCGGATCCCGATGTGCGGGCGGCAGCGCATGTTTCTCTCAAGTCCGTACTCAGGCGGTACGAGCCTGACGAGGAACTGCGCACTGCCGTTCGCCGGGCAGTCGAGCAGGTCGAACAACGGCCGCCGGGAGATGATAGGTGATCATCGGGCTGGTTCGCGGAGCCGGAGATAGTGGTCCCCAAAGTAGTAGCTCTGGGCTTAAATCCGTTGCTCCGGGTCACTCACCAACAGCCTCTCTCTGTTCCCAGTCAGTGGGAGTGCCCGGCCCTCCACAACCACCACTACCCAAGGGAATCGGCAGACGGTCCAAGACGGCCGACCGGCATCGGAGGTGTCCGCGTACGACGCGTGGGAGCGAGTCCTACGCGCGTGTCCGGCCCGCTCCTGATATCAGCCACCGAGGTGGCGCCCTAGGGGTGGACTTGTATTCCGTCCCCTGCTCTCAACTGCGTAGTCGTCGCGAGAGGATGGAGTCGTGATCCGCCACGACCCTGAGATACGGGACCTGTTCCAGCGCTATTGCGCCCCCGAGCGACGCTATATGAAGCTCGGCGGAGCGGTCCTTCGTATGCCGCCCGAGAAGTACGGGCCGTTCGTTCATGCCCTGGCCGCTGATGCGAAGGCTGTTTCCGACGCCGAGCTCACCATTCTCCTCGAAGGCAGTTGGCGGGAGCGGCGCACCGCGGCATGGCTCGCCGCCGTCTCGCGCCGTGACCACTTCCGCGAGCGTCTGGGAGCGCTGCTGCTGGAGAGCGAGCTCTGTTGCGCGGGTGGGGCCTACTGCGTTGCGCTGGCGAGTTTCGGCACCGCGCGCGACGCCGACCTGCTCGCCGCATACCTGGATCGGTACCTGCGTCGGCCCGACCTCGCCTACGACCAGCCGACGGCCATGGGCGCCCTGGCGTACACCGACTCCGTCCTGCAAGGCGACCGGGCCGTCCGCCTCCTCCAAGAAGGCGGCCTGTGGAGCCAGTGGTTCCAGGACGCGCCCCACGTGCGCGGCGATGCCGACATCTCCGACTACGTGGGTGGTATCCGCCGCGCCTGTGCCGTCGTCGACGAGTGCGCCGACGCCTGACCCATTGGCGTTACTAGCTGATCATTTCAGAAACCGTATGCGGGGTTGCCGAAGGCAGATGATGGTGTGGGCGAGTTCGAGAAGTCCCTGGTGGACGTCGGCTCGTTGCTCACGGCGGGCACCGAGTCGTTTGAACTGATGGAGCCAGGCGGAGGCCCGCTCGGCGACACAGCGGGTGCGGCCGAGGCCGGAGCGGCGGGCAGTAGCGGGTGGCGGTACTTGTCGTAGTCGTACCCTCGGTCGACGAAGAGCCGCTTGGGTCGGCTGCCCAGTTCCGATGCCCACCGGTGCAGCCCGGTCCGGCACCGGCATCTGTCCGGGCTGGCGGTGACGTCGAGGCGGCCGCTCTGGCAGCAGTGGAGCGATTCGCTCCCACAGGTCGTCGGAGACAAGATCGATTGACCCCTGCCGGACCCTGCCCAGAGGGGCCTTCAACCACCAGCCGATACGCCGCTCTCACCTGAGGTGCTCATCGGCCCTCTTCCGGCGCTGACCGCCGGTCGGCGAGGCGCTCCTGGTCGGGGGCGACACCGGCACGAGCCTCGGTGCGGTGACCCCGTGCCAGGTAGTCCCGGACGATCAACTCGACAGCGTCCTGCGGGCTCCTGGTGCCGGCCAGCAGCATGACCTCGATGGCCAAATCGCTGTCCAGGCTGATGGTGACCTTCGACATGACACCTCCTGAAGGGTTCCCGCGGAGCCTATCCAAGCGGCTGACGGTCGGCGATGGGGAGGTTGCCGTACCTGGAAGGGAGGGACGGATCCGGAAACCCGGCCGGTCACAAGCGCCTCATTCTGCAACGAGCAGGTACTGATCGTTGCAGAATGAGTTGAGCTCGATTCCTGCACTCGGCGATCTTGATCGGCAGGGTGGGCGGGTGCGCGCTGATCTTGTTCCTGACGACTTGTAGGAGCGAGTGGCTCCGCTGCAGCCACCCGCCCCCGAACGACGCCGCTGCTACCCCCGGCGACTTCGCGTTCCGGACAGGGCCGCCCTCGCTGGCATTCTGTACGTGCTTCGGACCGGCTTTGCCTGGCGCGACGTCCCGGTCGAGACCGTAGGCCGCTCCGGAGTTACGGCTTGGCGTCGACTGCGGGACTGGACGGCGGCCGGCATCTGACCGCGCCTGCATTCCACCCTGCTGACCGAACTCCGCCACGCGAACGCGCTGGAACTGGACAACTGCGCCGTGGACGGCTCGCACGTCCGGGCTCTCACAGGGGGATCACGTCGGCCCCTCGCCCGTCGACCGTGCTCGTCCAGGCTCCAAGCACCATCTGATCGTCGATTGTCACGAAACCCCGATCGCCGTCACGCTCACCAGCGGCAACCGTCACGACGCCACCCAGCTACTGCCCCTGCTGGACGCCGTCCCGCCAATCCGAGGTCTGCGTGGACGGCCCCGCCGCAAGGCTCGCCGCGTGCACGCCGACCGTGGCTACGACTTCGACAAATACCGCCGCCTGGCTGTGGAAGCACGGTATCAAGCCGACGATCGCCAGGCGTGGCATCGCCCACGGATCTGGGCTGGGCAAGGTGCGCTGGGTCGTCGAGCGCGCGTTCGCCTTGCTGCACCAATTCAAACGTCTCCGCGTCCGCTACGAGCGCCGCGCCGACCTTCATCAAAGCCTGCTCGAACTGGCCGGCTCAATCATCTGCCTGCGGCGTCTTCGCAAGGCTGTCCCACCCCGGCAGTAGGCTCCTGGGGCATGACCTCCGCTGGGCGAACCGGTTCCTCCCTCCAGACCGCAACAGATCATGCCGATCCGGACGAGCATCATGGGCCCGACGACGCGCTGATCGAGAAGCTGCGTGTCCGAGCCTGGGATCCAGGCCTGCGGTTCGACACCGCCGAGGTCCCACTCGCCTGGATCAGAAAGCACTTTGGTGGAGAAGAGTTTGAGCACCTCAGGGGTCCGCGCAGTCCCAGGACGGTCACACTCGACGCGCAGGCCCCGGAAGTAGCAGGCTACTTTGCAGATGCCCCGCGCGGGCCACTGTTCCCGCCGATCACGCAGCAGGAGGTCGAGGCTGCGGAAAGCGCCATCGGGTACCCCTTGCCGGAACTGCTCCGCCGGATCTACACGGAGGTCGGCAACGGTGGCTTCGGACCCGAAGCCGGCATCGCATCGCTGACCCCAGGCCAGCGCGCCCCGGGGCACATGACCGACTGGCCCTCCTCAGTCCGCGAGCACGAGCGCGGCCGCACCTTCGGCATGCCGACTTCCTGGCTGTTTCTTGCGCCAGGCGGCTGCTCGATGGAGTGGTACGTCTCGTTGCTCGCAGCCGACAACCCCGTGCTCTTCTTCGACGCGGATGGGTGGGACCCAGACGAAGGCCAAAACCCCCATGACGGTCTCTGCCACACAACCGCGTCACTCAGACAGTGGCTGCGGACCTGGGCAGATGGCGGCGGTGTCCAGGCTGAGGTACTCCGTCGCCCATAAGTCACCGCCCTACCCCGCCCACGTCCATCAGGCCTTGCATTCTGCAACGAGCCCTTAGTAGATCCCCGCGCGCATGTGCTGCGTGCGATCGTCAAGGATCTCGCGCAGCCATCGGCTGCGGACGGCCGGCAGCCGGACCAGGGTGTGCTCGAAGATGCTCGGGTCGAAGCGGAACAGGCGATGAGGGCGCGGCGCGGGCGGATCGTCGCGCAGAACGCCGTCCGGCATGGTGCCCGCGGCGGGGAGTGGGAGGTGCGGATCGGGGGATGCCAGCCACTTCCACACCCCGAACGGCAGCGGCACGGGGTAGGCCGACGCGGCCGGGCCCATCGGGCTCCAGAGCTCTCCTGTCTGCGGGTGGGTGGGCAGGAGGAGTATGTCGGCGTCGGTGTCGGGGGCGGGCAGTCCTGGTCCGGCGAGGACGGCACGTCGTGCCTGCGGGCCCGCAGGCAGCAGGACGTCGAGGGCACGTTGGAAGACTTCCGCGATCAGTCCCTGCGGGACCGTCACGGGCCGACTGTCCGAGGCCGCCAGCAGGTGTGCGAGGGCCCGGCCGGCCGCCGCCTCCCACTGCGGGTTCCATGACCACCAATGGTTCAGCTCATGCAGCGAACCCCATCGGGCGAGCGGTGCGACCGGGGGCGTGCCCTTCTCCTTCGCCAGCGCTTCCGCCCAGGAGAGCGGCGCTGTTTCGGCGTCGCCGACGTGGACACGGCGCACGGCGTCCGGCACGAGCCAGACCGCCTGCCAGAGTGAGCAGTCGTCGATTCGGTTCGCCACCGGCAGGCCGCACGCCTCGCAGGCCATGTTGGGGCTGTCTCCCCAGTCGAGGCCGCAGCAGTAGCCGCCCGCGTTCTCCGGGACGAGTACTGTGCCTCGAACCTCCCCAGGTGCGATGACGATCGCGCCGGGCGCGCCTTCGGACAGGGCGTGGACCGGTGCGTAGACGCCGCGGTCCGCCGCCTCGTCCGGATCGATGTTCTCCCAGCTTCGCCACGGCGGCCCCCAGGGCTCCGGGTCCACGGCGAAAGTGCCCGACTCCATGAGCACCGGGAGCTGAATTCCGTTCCCGTACTTCTGACGGGCGTGGGTCGGCAGTGCGACCTGGGACAGCGGGACGGTCAGACTGGCGCCACACCCCGCACACACGAAAACGAACAAATGTCCTCCGCTAGAGAATCAGCGGGCATCGTCGCAGCCGAGCAGCGGACCAGCCAACGGGTTTTCGCGGACCGGCCAGCAGGCTTTCGTTCCCCGCCAACGGGCTTTCGTGCCCCGGCCAACAGGTTTTCGTGCGCCGGAACGCCAGCGCGCAGCGCTTGGCAGCCGCGGGTTCGCCGACACCGATCCGCTTCTTGCTCCCGCGCTGTGTCCCCCGGCCCCGCTCCACCTCACACGCACCACACCCACGCTCTGCGCCGCCCCGCCCAGAAAGGGCCCGCGACCCACCTCCCTCGCACCGACTACAACCCTGGTCGAACCTCGGGTGTCTTCTGGGTGAGCGGATGAAGGCGTCGGTCTCAACACGGCCTCCGACGGGGGGACTTGCATGACCGCAGCCGCCGTCCGGCGAGCCTGGAGTCATGCCGGTCCCCCGGCCCCATCAGCGCTGTCCACCCCATGGGCACCGTCCACCCCGTCCGTCTCGACCGAGCCGGACGCCGCAGGCAGTTCAGGAACCCAAGGAGGTTCGCTCCTGTGCGTCACATCAACAGTGCGGTCCTGACGGCCGTGGCGCTGTTCGCCCTCGGGGGCGGAGCGGTGATCGCGGCCCCCGCGGCACAAGCCGCGACGCCCTTCCCGTCCATCGGCTGGCAGCAGCACAACTGCGACTTCGACGGCAACGGATTCGACGACGTGCTCATGGGCGCCCCGGGTGCCACGGTGAACGGCGCCAAGTCCGCCGGTTACGTCACCGTGCAGTACAGCTCGTCGAGCGGTCTCAGCACCACCAAGAAGACCATCCTGCATCAGAACACCTCGGGCGTTCCGGGCGCCGCCGAGGCCGGTGACGGGTTCGGCGGCGCCGTGGCCTCCGGCGACCTGAACAACGACGGTTACGACGACGCGATCGTCGGCATCCCAGGCGAAGACCTCGCCGGGCTGTCCGACGCGGGCGGTGCCGTCGTCTTCTGGGGTTCGCGGAGCGGCCTGCACGGGTCCGACAGCAGCTGGCTGGAGGACACCGACAACCTACGGGCCGGCGCGAACTTCGGTCTGGCCATCGAAGCCGCCCGGTACTTCGCCCCGGACCCGGCGAACCCGGACGCCAACCCGCGCGACAGCATCGCCGTCCTGGAGAACGACACGCTGCTGTTCTTCACCTCCGCGCCGACCACGGCGGCACGGCAACTGAAGACCGTGGAAACACGGGTGCACGCTCGGGACCTGAGCCCGTCGGACACCGGCTTCGCGTTCCGCAGCCTCAGCCACGGCAACTACAACGAGGACTCCTGGGCCGACCTGGCGATCTCCGGTGTCACCACCGGCGACCAGCCCGGCGTCGGCGCCACCCAGGTGCTCCACGGCGCGCCCGGCGTCGACGCGCTCGGCGACGGCGGCGCGTTCGAAGGCGGCCCCGCGATCGTCTCCAGCGACTTCAACCACGACGGGCAGGACGACCTGGCCATCGGTGACACAGGCGTCGGATCGGCCGTCGGCGGATCCGTCTCCGTGTACCTGGGCAAGGGCGACCTCTCCGGCCTCGACCCGACCCCGGCGCAGACATGGACGCAGGACTCCCCCGGCGTCCCCGGCACGGCCGAGCCCGGCGACCGGTGGGGTGCCGAACTGTCCTCAGGTGACACCGACGGCGACGGCCGCCCGGACCTCGCCATCGGGGCGCCAGGGGAGGACGTGGGTTCCGTGGCCGACGCGGGTGCGGTCTGGACGCTGCGTGGCGCGCCGGGGGGGCTGACGACATCCGGCGTGCGCAGCTTCGACCAGAGCTCCTCTGGTGTTCCCGGCACGGCGGAAGCCTCGGACCGCTGGGGCGGCCAGGTGCGGCTGATCGACGCCAACCACGACGGCCGCTTCGGCCTGCTGGCCGCGGCACCGGGCGAGAACACCGACGACGGCTTCGTATGGGTGATCCCCGCGTCGTCATCGGGCCTCACCGCCAAGGATTCCTGGACGTACGACGGGGCTCGTCTCGGGGCGCCGACGGCCAACGCACGCTTCGGATCGGCGATCGACGAGTAGCGGAAGCCGCCTGAAGGCCTGCGAGTTCGGCCCCTTCGTCTCGGAACTCACCAGGCTGTACGAGGCTCACGGGCCGGTGCGGAGCACGCACCGGCCCTCGTTGGTCAAGGAGCGGGCGTGGGCGCGGATTTCGGACCCGACAGCCGGAATGTACTCGCCACCAACGCCGCACAGCCCAGGACGAAGAACCACGAGCCGGACTGGAGGAAGCCCAGACCCCGCTCCCATACGATGCCCAGTGTGATGTAGAGGGCGAGGAGTCCTCCCACGAACGTGGCGGTCAGGTAGTGCAAGCGCCGGACAGTACGAGGTACCGGGCCCGTCGGGAAGCGACGAAGCTGGGCCAACACGGCGACGCAACTGGTGATCGCGAGGCCGGCCGCGGGCACAAAGGGCCACGTGCCGCCGAACGGCCAACCGGGCCACCACAACCACCAGTCGCTGAAGAGATATGCGAATACGGACGCATGGCCGCCGAACGGCAGGTATAGCGCCAGCCCGAACGCCATACAGGCGACCGACAGGAAGAGGGCGCGGCGCACTGCCCAGGGGTGGGGCGCGCGGAATGGTGTGACGGACGTCGCCGAGGCCTCGACCGCACTGCCGGACGCGGGACGGGCGCCGGGCGCCTTCGTCGCCCTCGGCGGCCGGGTCGGCGATGCTGCCGCCGCGGCGCTGCGCGGTGGCTCGGAGGAGCCCGTGGAGGGTGCGGGCCCCGGAGCAGCGGGCGACGGCTTCGGGCGCGCCGGCTTCTTGCGGGTGTGCGTGTTGCCAGCCGGCTTGCTACGGGACGCGGATGCCGCCGCCTTTTTGGGCTTCCTACGCGCAACCTCTCCCGGAACAGCCGGCTTTGACGTCAGCGGCGTCGATGCGGCCACCGCCGGCACGGCAGCCCCGGTGACCGTGGCCGCAACAGCCGCCGCCACCTGCTCCGGCAACCACACCACGGCGTCGCTGACAATCTCGGTGGGCGTGTAGCCCAATTCACCCGCCATGTCGGCGAGTTCCCCGATGAGCCTGGCCACGTCCGGCCGCTGCTCCGGATCCTTCGCCAGACAGCGGGCCACGATCTCCAGGCCCTCGGGCAGCCCGTCCAGCCGCGGTTCCTCGTACGCGATACGGAAGTTGAGCGACTGCGCGGACCCCGTGCCGAACGGGCCGACGCCGGTTGAGGCGTAGGTCAGGACGGCGCCGAGGGCGAACACGTCGGTGGCGGGCGTCACCGGATCCCCGGTGAGTTGCTCGGGCGACATGAATCCGGGCGTGCCCACAGCGGTGCCGGTGCGCGTCAGCACCGTGGCCTCGGCCGCCACCGAGATCCCGAAATCGACGACCCGGGGTCCGTCGGAAGCGATGAGCACGTTCGACGGTTTGAGATCGCGGTGGATCAGACCGGCCGCGTGGATGGCCTCGAGCGCTTCGGCCAGTCCCGCTCCGAGCGCACGTACCGAGGCCACGGGCCACGGGCCGTGCGCCGCGACCGCCTGGTCCAGTGCCATCCCCGGCACGTAGGCGGTGGCCAGCCACGGGGGCGACCCGTCGGGATCGGCGTCCACCAGGGCGGCTGTGAAGAACCCGGTGACCTTCCGGGCGGCCGCCACCTCCCGGGCGAACCTGCGCCGGAACCCGGGATCGTCGGCGAACTCCGGCCGCACCACCTTGACCGCGACCAGCCGCCCGCTGGGCGAACGCCCCATGTACACGCGGCCCATCCCACCCGCCCCGAGCAACCCCGCGATGCGGTACCGGCCCACCTGCCGCGGGTCGGTCGGCTTCAGCCCCTCCATCGGGTTCCCCCTGACTCCCCTGGATCACCGTGCGTGCGTCATTACACACCACGGGATCACCGGGATCGGCAGACATCACCGTCCGTGGGATCACTCCGAGCGAGCGGGCACCTCTCGCCCGGCCGGTTCGAGATCTCAGATCCGAGATCTCAGACCCGAAATCTCATGCCCGTCCGTCACGCAGTACGGCTCGCGCCGGGAGGGTGACGGCAAGGAGGCCGAGGCCGATCGCCGTCGTGGCGAAAGCCCCGTACAGCAGCGGGGGTATGTACGGGGACTCCCCCGTCAGGCCGCGCGTCATCGGGATCAGAGTGGTCACCGCGATGGTCGTGCCCAGGAGCACGCCCGTCGTCGCCACCAGCAGGCCCTCCCAACGGAGCATCCGCATCACCTGGAGCCGGGTGGCGCCGACCAGGCGGAGCATGCCGAGTTCACGGCGTCGGTCGAGGACGGTCATCACGAGGGTGTTGGCGGCGGCGACGGCCGCGAAGCCGCCGAGGACCGCGGCCATCGTGTAGTTCGCCCAGGCGTTGAGTTCGTTGTCCGTGTTGCGCGCGGCGGCGTAGCCGGAGGCGTCGGTGACCTTGCCCAGGAGTGCCAGGGCCCCGGCGTCGCCGCCCCGTACCAGCAGCGTGCTGTCGAAGCCCGACGTGACGTGGGTGGCCAGCGAGGACCGGTCCATGGTCACCGCCGGGAGGCCGAGGCCGCGCCCGTACACGGCGACGACCTCGGGCCTGGCCTTGGTGCCATCGGGGAGGTAGAGCGGCAGCCTGTCGCCGATCCCGACGTGCGCCGAGGTGGCGAGCGTCTCGTCGATGGCGATACGGCCCCGGCCGACCCGGTCGAGGCTGCCACCCCGTACGTCGAGGTCCTGCACCTTCGCGAGCCGCGCGCCGGAGCCGGAGATGCCCTGGGTCGCGGCGCCTTGGAGCCATCGGTCTCCGCCGGAGCCGACGGGCACCAGTACCTGCGTCTCGAGGAGGCCGACGGCCGCGTCGACTCCCGGAAGGCGAGCGGCCCGGGCGACCATGTCGGCAGGCAGTCCCGCCGGATCCGTGACGACGTGGTCCGCGATGACGCCCGCGCGCAACTGCCGCGCGGCTACGTGAGTTTCGCTCGTGTGCAGGAAGACGAGCGTCGAGGCGAACGCCATGGCCAGCACGATCGGGGTGATCGCGGACGCCATCCGTCGTGCGTTCGTACGGGAGTTGGCGGCCGCCAGTGACACCGCGGCGCTGCCGTCGCGCAGCGCCAGCCCGAACAGCGTGGCGCACAGCCGCGCCACCAGGGGGCCGAGGAGCGCGACGGCGAGCATGAAGAGCATCACGACGCCGAGCGCGGCGTTGGCGGCGTCGTCCCCGGCCGAGCGGGCAGCCAGGCCGGTGAGGAACCCTCCGCCGACGACGGCTCCGATGCCCAGTCCGGTACGGATCACGCCCGGCCGCAGCCGCTCCACCGACGCATCGGTGAGGGCCTGGCCCGGCTTGGTCCTCGCGGGCCTTCGGCCGGCCGCCCACCCGGCTGCGAGCGCGGTCAGCAGTCCCAGGGCGACGGCGACGACGAGCGGGATGAAGGACACGTGCAGGTCGACGGCTTCCGGAATGGCTCCGCGGTCCTTCAACTGCCCGAACCACCACTGTGCGAGGCCGATCCCGGGCAGGCAGCCGGCCAACCCGGCGAGGGGTGCGACGAGCAGTGCCTCCGCAGCGACCGCGCGGCGGATCTGCCGCGGGGTGGCTCCGATGGCGCGCAGCAGCGCGAATTCCCGGGCGCGCTGGGCCACGGACAGGGCGACCGTGCCGGCCGCCGTGAAGACGGCGACCACGGTGGCGATCCCGCCGAAGGACCCTCCGATGCCGGTGAGCGTCTCCTTGGCGTACCCGAGCCCGTGCTCCTCGACGGCTCCTCGATCGTCGCCCGTATACACGTGGGCCCGGGTGCCGGTGAGCGCCTTCTCCACTGCGTCGGCGACGTCGTCGGTGTCCGCACCGGTCCTCGCGAGTACGGCGATCGCGTCGGCCTTCCCCGGGTGCCCGGCGACCACGGGCGCCTGGGCGTCGGAGAACCAGCCCGTCGCGCCCCTGGGCACGTCACCGGTTCCGGCCTTCGCCAGCCCGGAGACACGGAACTCCGCACGCCCGGTGGCGGTTTCGAGGGCGATGGTGTCGCCGACGGCGGCTTTCGCGGCGGTCGCCTCGAGTACGACCTCGCCGGTACGGGGCGCGGTCCCGGAGACGAGCACGGCACCGGTGAAGGCGTGCGAACCCCAGCCGTGGCCGGTCAGCGCTCGGCCATCCCGACGCACGGGGAACGTGAAGTCCGGTACCGCCGAATTCACTTGGGGTACGCGGGCCGCTCTGTGCGCCAGTACGGCATCCACGCGCGCGATGTCCGGCAGCAGGCCCGGGGAGTCCGACCGGCCGTCGCCGCTGCCCGTGACGAGATGGGCGTACTGGTCGGCGGCCACGACGACCGCGGCCCTCCCATACCGCTCCGCCGGTACCGAGGCCCGCGCACCCGTCTCCAGGAGGATGCCGCAGGCGGAGACGATCAGCGCCGACATCATCAACGCCACGAACGTGCCCGCGAACGAAGCGGGTTTGCAGCGCACGGCCGCCCGGGCGAGGCCGTTGGGTGCGAGCCTGCTCACGCCGCGACCCTCGCCGTCGCGCCCGCTCCGGAGGTGAGGGCGGCCATCCGCGCCGCGATCTGTTCCGGCGAGCCGCGGTCGAGACCGCCGGCGAAGACACCCTCCGCGAGGAACAGCACTCGGTCGGCCCAGGTGGCGGCAGCCGGGTCGTGGGTGACCATGACGACCGTGGCGCCGAGGGAGTCCACCGCGTGCCGCAGCAGACCGAGGATATCGGCCGCGGTGGTGGTGTCGAGAGCGCCCGTGGGCTCGTCGGCGAAAATGACGTCCGGGCTGGTGACCAGTGCCCGGGCGATGGCGACACGCTGTTGCTGGCCGCCGGAGAGCTCACCGGGGTGACGTCCGGCCTTGTCGGCGAGTCCGACCCGCGTCAGCACTTCGGCGGCGCGGCGGCGGTCCCGGCGCTGTCCGGCCAGCCGCATCGGGAGCAGCACGTTCTGCTCGACGGTGAGGGACGGCAGCAGGTTGAAGGCCTGGAAGACGAAGCCGAGGCGACTGCGGCGCAGCTCGGTGAGCTGGTTCTCCCGCATTCCCGTGATCTCCGTACCACCGAGCCGCACGAAGCCTGCCGAGGGCCGGTCGAGCCCTGCCGCGCACTGCAGGAAGGTGGACTTGCCGGAGCCGGACGGGCCCATGACGGCCGTGAAGGTGCCTCGGGAGAGGGCCAGGTCGATGCCGGCGAGGGCGTGCACAGCGCCGTTGCCGCGGCCGTACTGCCGTCGTACGCCGCGCAGTTCGACGGCGAAGGCGGAGGTACCGCCCTGGACCCCTGTCGGGCCATCCGTCGTCCGCCGCTTGTTCCCGCGCAGCCTCAATGTTCCGCCCTCTCACGATCTTGTCGTAGCGATACCTCGACGCTACGGATCGCGGTCACCGCGGACCATGGCGGCTACCGGCAGATCGGGGGTGGGGATAACCCGAGGCCGGTCTCTTCGCGAAGCACGGTGACGACGCGATCGGGCTCCGCGCCGCGACTCGGTCCCTCCGCGGGGCACGGAGACGACGAAGCCGGACTCTTCGCGAAGCACGAAAACACGGCAGCACGAAAGCACGGCAGCACGGCAGCACGAACCCACGAGTTCGACCTCCTCGCCGAGCACGGACGCGACGGGACCGGCGCCGGGGCGCACGCGTCACCGTCCGGTCCGCACCGGGGCCGGGGCCAGGGCCAAGGGGCTGACGTTAGCCCCCGTTGGGGCGGTCGGCGGTCCGCCACTCCGGAATCCGACCACGTCGCCCGCACGGTCCGGGCAGTTCAAGCCATCTCGCCGACCGCTCAACTCCGGGGTCGGGCCGACCGGTTCGAGAATCCTTTCTCCTGATTCCCTCCCAGGCCATTCGGCCGTCTCGAGGACCGGTGCCCGACGCCGGATCGGCCGCTCGGATTGTCCGGATCCCGGCATCGCATCCGCCCGGTTGTCAGTGGCGTGACCCAGGGTTCCGTTCCTCGGCCCATCCACGTCCCACCGAGGAGACCGGTGCTTTCGACGCCCTCCCGCAATCCCCCGTTCGGGTCACGCCTTCGCCGCTGTCCCCTGGCCGAGTGAATCGAACGGGCGTCAGCGCAGCGCCCACTTGCCCGCGGCGCCGAATATCGAACCTGCGCTCGGACCATCGCCCGGTCCGCCCCGTATCGACCCCGTGACCAGCCGCGTTGTCCGGGGTGCTCCACCCGATCCCTACCGAGGAGAAATCCGTGAATCCCGTACGCTCCCTTCCCGCCGCCCACCCCGCGTTCGAAAATCCTCCCGCCGTCTGCGTCAAGCCCGTAGTGCACCAGCGCCCGGCGGACGCGCGCCGCGCCCCGTTCGCATCGGCATCACGACCGTCACCGAGGTGGGGGGCATGAGCGACGCGAAGGCACTTCCCACGGCTCTGCGCGGCTGGGCCGAGCGCGAGATCGGGGCCGTCGCCGAGGCCCGGGACGCTTCCCACCCGCGCCGGTCATCCCGCGTGTGGGAACTCGTACGCCGCGACGGCTGCCGGTTCTACCTGAAGCTCTCCCGCACGGCGCGGACGTACGAGAGGGAGACGTTCGCCCTGCGGCACGCGGTGCCCGCGCTGGGGGCCGGACGAGCGCCTCAGCTCCGGGCGTCCAGCGCCGAGCACTTGGCGCTGCTGACGACCGCCGTACCCGGCCGCCCGGTGCACGAACTCGCGCTCACGGCGACCGAGGAGTACGAGGCGCACCGGCAGGCCGGTCTGCTCCTGGCCCGGCTGCACGCGGCCGGTGAACTGACCGGCCGCTGGCGTGCCGAGGCCGAAGGAGCATTGCGTTCGGCGGCGCAGGGCGTGGAGCGACGCCTGGAGGATGCCGGCGATCGACTGACGGAGTCGGAGTGCACTCTCGTACGCAGCCTGACCGAACAGCTCCGCTGGGTGGAGCCGTTGCCGCTCGGCTTCATCCACGGTGACGCCTGGCCCACGAATCTGGTCTGGTCGGGGCGGGTGGCCTGGGTCGACTTCGACCGGTCCCGATTCGCGCCCGTCGTCCAGGAGTTCGTCGCGCCGGCCTGCGGGGTGTGGGCCGACAGACCCAGGCTGCGCACCGCCTGCCTGAGCGGGTACGGACGTGAGCTGACACCGCAGGAGCTCCATGTGCTGAAGTTCCTGGCCGCCGTGGACGCGGTGAGCGCCCTGGACCGGAGCCGGAAGCACGACGATCCATGCCTCGCCGCACGCGGGCGTCGCACCCTTCACCGACTCATGACGGGAGTGTTCGCGTGAAGCGGCTCCGCGGCACCGACCGACAGCCCACGGCCACCGAGCCGCAGGCCCTGTCCGCCTCAGGGAACGGGGCGGCGGCCGTTCCCGGCGCCCGTTCGGCGGCTCCTCAGCCCTCGGCTCCTCCCGAGCTGGACTACAACGGGCGCAAGCACCGCCGGGCCATGGACGACGCCACCTTGTGGGAGATGGCCCGCCGCATCCCGATGGCCCTCGCCCAGTCGGCCCGGCTGGCCTGGTCCGTCGACCGACGCATGACGATCACGATCCTCGTGTGCCAGGTGTTGTCCGGCCTCGGCACAGCGGTCATGCTCACCGCGGTCTCCAGGGCGCTGCCCCACCTCGCCGGCGCCGACCCTCGCACCGGGCTCCGGCAGGCCTGGCCGGCCCTGACCGTCGCGGTCGTCGCGATGGCCGCCGGCGCGGGGATGTGGATCCTCGCGGACTGGGCGACCCGCCGTCTCAATCCGAAGATCGCCTCGGCCGCCGATCTCACCCTCGTCGACCTCCACATGAGGGCCGAGCTCTCGGCGTACGACACCGAAGGGTTCACCGACCGCAGCCAAGCCGCGGAGATCGGCGCGTTGCGCGCGGTCGACCTCGCCGACGACGCCAAGACGCTCACCAACGGCTTCGTCCAACTGGTGTCCGCCGCGACCGTCCTCACGTCCCTCCACCCGTTGCTTCTGGGCGTGTTGCTGCTGTCGGTCGTCCCGAGGGGCCTGGGCGGAGTCATCGCCGCGCGCATCGACTACCGCGTCCACGACCGCACCCTCTCCGCCCGCAACGTGCGCGGCATGATGCGCTGGTGGCTCACCACCTCCGAGCTCGCCGACGAACTGCGCGCCAACACGATGCGCCCCTACCTGCACTCCTGGTACCGGGCGATGTGCGACCGGGTCGAGGGACGCGAACTCCAGGGAGCCCGCCCGTACTTGCTGGTAACGCTCCTCGCGGCCTCCTTGGCGGGTCTGTTCACGCTCGGCATGTGGGCCTCCTTGGCGGCGCTCGCCATCTCGGGAGCCATGTCGACGGCGATCGCCGGCACCGCCGTCGTCGCCTCCCAGACGGCGGGCCGCGCCCTCAACTCGATCGTGCGCTACGGCGCGGTGATGTTCCACCACGGCCTCTACCTCAGCGACTACTACACCTTCGTCGACGAAGTCCGCTCCATGACCACCGCCCGCGGCAGCGCCCAGGCGAAGGCGCCGCGGCAGATCCGTCTGCGCGAGGCGGAGTTCACCTATCCCAACAAGGAGGAGTCCGCCCTGCACCCGGTCACCCTCACCCTCAACCGAGGCGAGGTCGTCGCGCTGGTCGGCGAGAACGGCGCCGGCAAGTCGACATTGATCCGCCTGCTCACCGGACTGACCGTGCCGACGGGCGGAAGCGTCCGGTGGGACGACACCGATCTCGCCACCGCCGACGCCGAGTCCGTCTGGCGGCACGTCGGCCTCGTCCCGCAGAAGAACGGGCACTGGCCGCTGCGTGCCCGGGAGAACATCACTCTGGGCCAGCCCCGTGAGCACGGCGACGAACGCGTCTGGGACGCCGCCGAACGCGTGGGGATGGCCAAGGCCCTGCAAGGGCTCCCGGATCAGCTCGACACCCTGCTGGCCCGCTCGGTATGGGGCGGACACGAACTGTCCGGCGGGCAGTGGCAACGTCTGGCCTGCGCGCGGGCGATGTACCGCGAGCCGGCCGTGCTCGTCCTGGACGAGCCGACCAGCGAGATGGACGCCCGCGGTGAGCACCTGATCTTCCGCGAGCTCCGCGCGATGGCCCCGGACCGGATCACGGTGGTCGTCACCCACCGTCTGGACAACGTGAGGATGGCCGACCGCATCATCGTCCTCGACCGAGGACGCATCCGTGAGGAGGGCACGTTCGACACCCTCGTCGCCACCGAGGGAAGCCTGTTGGGCGAGCTGTACGCGCTCGCCCAGGACCGCTGATTCCCCTCAGCCTCAGTCGGCGGGGCCGCGTCCGGACGCGGCCCCGCTCTTGACCCGCGGGGAGGAAGTCGGAGCCCTCGGTGGTGCCGTGGCTGGAGACATCCCGGGACAGGCGCCACCTGGCGCCCGGACACCCTGTTGTCGTCTGCTGTCTCCTACCAATGCCTCTTGCCGTCAGGCCTTGCGGGCCATTCCCGCGGCGATGAGGTGCTCCCAGACGGTGAGTTCCCTTTCCCCGCCGTCGCTCCACGGGTTGTCCACCGCCGTGGGCCGCCACAGCGAGGCGGCCACGACTCCGGGGTCGAGGATCTCCAGGCCGTCCAGGAGGGACGCGATCTCCTCGTCGGTGCGCCAGCGGCCACGGCCGAAGGTCTGCTGGAGGACCTTCTCCGCCTCGGCCGTCTCCGGGTTGTTGCCGGAACGGAAGTGGCTGACGAAGAAGTAGCTTCCGGAGGGGACGCGGTCGCGCCAGAAGCGGACGATCGCGGCGGGGTCCTCCTCGTCGTTGACGTGATGGAGGATGGCGCTGAACACGACGGCCACCGGGCGGTCGAAGTCGATCATCTCCCGGGTCTCGGGGTGGTTGTAGACGGCTTCGGGGTCACGGACGTCCGCTTCGATGACCCGGGTCCGGTCGTTCTCCTCCAGCAAGGCGCGTCCGTGGACGAGCACTTGGGGGTCTATGTCGACGTACACCACGCGGGACTCGGGCGTATGACGCTGCGCGACCTGGTGCACGTTGTCGGCGGTCGGCAGACCGCTGCCCAGGTCGATGAACTGGGTCACCTCGGTGGTCGTGGCGATCTCCGCGACCGCCCGGGTCAACGCGGACCGGTTCGCGAAGGCGATCGCCACGGAGCCGGGGAGGTCGCGTTTGAACACGTCGCCGATCTCCCGGTCCACGGCGTAGTTGTCCTTGCCGCCCAGCAGATAGTCGTAAACACGCGCGATGCTGGGCTTGGTCGCGTCGATCGAGGTGCCTTCGCTCGTCATGACGACCATTTTTCCCTGCGAAGGAACCCGCTGCCCAGCACTTTGGACCATCGAACTGGCAAGATCTGCCCTTTCGTTCGGCCCGTCGGCCGCGTTTCAGTCGTCGGCCGCGACGAGGAGCGTGATCTGCCCGGCCGAACGGTCGATGAGCACAAACTCGTGAAACTCGGTGTGCACACCGCCCCAGTCGTGGAACGACTCTTCACCGAGCCCACGCAGATGGTAAATGCGCTCGGCTGCCGCCAGTCGCTCGAATACCGCGCGCTCCAGATCCGCCGCCAGGGCAGCGGGAGCGTCCCCGAACTGGTTCGCCCACTCCCGCAGGATGCGGTCACTCGTCTCACGGCCGACGGATTCGTACACCTCGGGGGCCATCGCGCTCAGCCAGTACGGGCCGTGCCGGAGCCCCTCCGGCTGCACTCCACCGCCGGCGTAGTCGTCCCGAAACTGTTCATGCGCGATGAGTGCGGCAAGGAGCGCCCGGTCCTCGACGGACTCCGCAGGAAGCCGCAGACGCTTGATATCGACCCACCTGAAGGCATGGGACCCCGAGTCCGCGAACTTGTAGTGACGAAAGTTGATGAAGGTACTGTCCTCGTGGGTGAGCTCGTTCTGCACGCCTCACAGCCTAGGCAACCATGCACGTGACCCAGGACCCGGGACCTGTCAGCCACATCCTGGTCACCCGGGAACATCGCGCCTGGTCACCGGGGGCGGAGCGGCGCCCGCTGGCGACCTCTGGATGATCTAGAGTTTCGGCGGCGGGCAGCAGGCCCGCCGCTCAGGTATTCGATTTCAGGGGTGGGGATTGATCACTGCAAAGTCTGCTGCTGTGCAGCGGAAGAGACCGGCGACCGTTCGGCGCGTGGCCGCCGTGGCGGTGTCCGGGGGCATGGCGCTCGTGGGCATGGGTCTCACGGCGCCTGCCGCGCACGCGGCCGAAGGCGACATCTCGTTCTCGAACGTCGTCATCAACAACGGCAAGCCCATCGTCGTCGGTACCAGTGCCGAGGTCGAGGTCCCGTTGACGTACACGGTGAAGAGCAACGTGGCGCTCGACGACTGGTGGGTCGAGGCGTACCGCAGCAACGGGTCCACCAAGTACCTGCTCGCCATCTCCACGACCCAGTGGAGCTGCAGGACATCCTCCGCGGGCGGCTACACCTACCGCGACTGCGACGAGACGATGACGATCGACCCGGACGGCATGCCGGGCGGCAACGGCGGCCACCTCGTCAACAGCGACGCCGCCGTGTGGAAGACCCTCGGCACGGGCATCAAGAAGAACGGTGGTTACGACACCGATCTCCTGTCCGCGACGGTCCGCCTCCAGCGTGCCTCGCGCATCCAGAGCACGAACGCGTCCCCGGAACCCGTCGCCAAGGGCAAGGCGATCACCGTCACCGGCACCGTGCAGCACGCCAACTGGAGTCAGCACCGCTACGACAACTACGGCGGCCGACTGGTGAAGCTGCAGTTCAAGCCCGCCGGTTCCAGCGCCTACTCGACGGTCAAGACGGTCACCGCCGACAGCGCCGGTCACCTGAAGACCACCGTGACGGCCTCCCAGGACGGCACCTGGCGCTGGAGCTACGGCGGCAACACCACCACCGGTGCCAGCAACTCCTCCGGCGACTTCGTCGACGTGACCTGAGAGCCCGTACCACGGTCACCACGCCGAACCGCACCAGCGAAGGCCCCGCTCCGGCGGGGCCTTCCGCGTGCCGATGGGCACGTTCAGGTCGGTGTATCCGTGGGTCCGGTCGGGGCCGCTGGACGCCGGACCAGCCGCAGCGCCTCGGCTGTGACGTCGGCGTCGATCTGCGCCTGGGTGCGGTCGCCGTACTCGAGGGTGTCGTAGTCGTCGTCCAGTCCGGCGAGCGTCTCGACAAGGGGCAGCCCGTGTCCGAAGCGCGAGTGGATCCGGAACGCCAGCTCGCGCGGAGTCATCTCCCCGGCCAGCATCCGGGCGGCGAGGGCCCGTCCTGCGGCCTCCCGTCCGGCGACACTGCCCGCCGAGTAGAACGTGAGCCCCAGTTCATCGAGTGCCGGGGGCAGGAGATCGGGGACGTCGTAGTCCGCCTCCATGCGCGTGCACGCGGCCAAGATCCGCAGGGCGGGAGTGTCGAGGCCGACGACGAGCGCTTCACAGGCGGCGGCGACGACATCGGCTGCGCGGATCTCGCCCATGCTCCAGAGAACGGCACGATCCTGAAGCTCGCGGGCGGCTGGTTCGGTCGACGACATCTGCGCATGGTGCCTCAACGAGGGGTGTAGGTGCCCCTGCAATATGGCCGGCACCCCAGGGTTCCGCAGTGACGAGCCTGTCACGTGTCACGGCAGCCTTCGGCGGTCGCACACGCGCACGCGTAAACCGTTCGCCTCCCTCCGGCCCTTCTGGCGAGACTGTGCTGATGACAGCCAGCGCGCCCACAGGACATGTCGAGGCTCCACGCATCGTCACCGAGTTCGCAAAGGGACGGCCCACAAGGGCCGTGTGGCGGAACGAGCTCGGTGGGCTGACGTTCCAGGTCGGCTCGGGTGATACGCGGCAGTTCGTGAAGTGGACGCCGGCCGGCAGCGGAATCGATCTCGCGGACGAGACGGCACGGCTGCGGTGGGCGGCGCCCTTCACCGTGGTGCCGCGTGTGCTCGGTGAGGGGGACGACTCCTCGGGGTCCTGGATCATCACCCAGGGGCTCCCAGGGCGGATGGCGGTCGACGATCGCTGGAAGCGGGACCCCGGCACCGCCGTACGCGCGATCGGCTCCGGGCTGCGGGCCCTCCACGACGCCCTGCCCGTCGCGGACTGCCCGTTCGACTGGTCCGCCGACCTGCGGCTGGAGCGGGCGCGGTCGCGAGCGGCGGCCGGCCGGACGCACCCGGCGGACTGGCATGACGACGTACGGAGCTTCGGCACGGTCGAGCGCGCACTCGGCGCCCTCGCCGACATTCCGCCCGTCGACCGGCTCGTGGTGTGCCACGGAGACGCCTGCGCTCCCAACACCCTCGTCGGTGCGGACGGCACGTGCAGCGGACACGTCGACCTCGGCGCGCTCGGTCTCGCGGACCGTTGGGCCGACCTCGCTATCGCCACGTGGAGTACGCAGTGGAACTACGGTCCGGGCTGGGAAGAGCCGCTGCTCGACGCCTACGGGATCGAGCCGGACCGGGAACGCATCATGTACTACCGGCTGTTGTGGGAACTGTCGGACTGAGCAACGGGTCCGCCGCCGAATCCGGGTACGGAACGATCCGGGCCGGGTCACTCCCGGGTCGGGACATTCCGGGATCGGGACGTTCTGGGATCGGGATACTCCGGGCCGTCGCCCGCCACCTGCCCGGGCCCCCGACCACCACTCGCCTCCCCGCCCACACCGACGGCCAAGCCCGGTCGTCAGCACACGTCGTGCCGGAAGACGTTCTCCGGGCAGTGCGTGACCCGGTCGCCGTCACCGTCCGCGAACCGCGCCCCATAGGTGAAGGAGAGCACCAGGAGGCCGAGCAGGCCCAGGACCATGACGCTACGAGGGATCCGACCACCCGGGCGGGGCCGCGACGAGTGGCCCCTGCGCCGCAGGCGGTCTTCCAGCCACCGACCGCGCTCCGATGACGTCGGCCTCCGCGCATCAGCCAGGGCGGCGGCCGACGCGCCAGACGGCACTCCGGATGTCCGGCCGCACGAATGCGTGCTCGCGGACTGGGTCTCGCGACCCGGCACGTCCACCACTTCCTCATGACAGACCGTGCAGACGTACGAAGTCATGCGCCCCCCTGATGTCCGGCCCAGGGTACCCAACGGCCCCCGCCGGGGCCGGTATTGCCGCATCCGCCCGGTCGGCGATGGCCAGGACCGGACACAGCTAGAGCAGACGCAGAACCCCGACCACCTTGCCGAGGATGCGGGCGCCGTCGCCCGGGATCGGGGCGAAGGACGCGTTCCTCGGCATCAGCCAGACCTGGCCGTCCTGGCGGTGCAGGACCTTGACGGTGGCCTCGTCCTCCAGCAGTGCGGCGACGATGTCTCCGTGTTCGGCGCTGTCCTGCTTGCGCACGGTCACGATGTCGCCGTCGCAGATGGCCGCGTCGATCATGCTGTCGCCGGACACGGTCAAAGCGAACAGTTCACCCTCGCCGACCACCTGGCGGGGCAGGGAGTAGACGTCCTCGACCATCTCGTCGGCGAGCAGCGGCGCACCGGCGGCGATCCGTCCGACGAGCGGCACCTGGGCCGGCTCCGAGCTGCGGGTGGCGAGGTCGGGTGCCCAGGAAGGACGGACCCGGTAGGCGCGCGGGCGGTGGGGGTCGCGGTACAGGACTCCCTTGTTCTCCAGCGCGCCCAGTTGGTGCGAGACCGAGCTGGTGCTGGACAGCTCCACGGCCTGGCCGATCTCCCGCATCGACGGCGGGTAGCCCTGCCGGGCGACGGCCTCGGTGATGTAGCGGACGATCGCCGCCTGGCGGGCGGTCAGCTCACCTTCGACGGCTTGCACGCCCGGGGGTCGTCCCCGGCGTACTGGCGCACTGTTCTCCATCCCCGGGCCCCTCCGTGTCAAGATCCTCGCGGAACCTGACTTTAACCCGCCATCCAGTGCATACGGAACGCCGGGAGGGGAATTCCGAGCCGCGGTGACGCGAAACAGGCTTCCCGGTCCTGTCGGCTCCCGAGGACGGGGGTCCTCACCAGTGCGGTGTCGGCACGCTCGGTGAGCCGTCGTCGCCCTCGCGCACGGGACGCGGAGGCTCGTCGAGGATCTCGCGGGCCGCGGTTCCCTCGCCGCCGGCTCGGCGCTGTCGGCCCCGCACCCAGTTGCCGAGCGGGGTGAAGCGTGCGAAGAGCAGGACGAATGCGCCTTTGGCCGGTTTCACAGTGATTCCTTCCAGGTGGGTCTGGGAAACTCCGTCGCACATCTGAACAATGGACACAGCAGCGAGCCGCTGTGGTCTTCTGGCTGATGAGGGGGTCGGGTGGGCGGCATCGGTGAGGACGGCGCGGTTCCGGACATTCGTACGACGGCGGGGTGGCCGTCGCACGAGACGCAGTTGTCCGAGGACGCCGTCCGGGTGTTCCGGTGGGTGAGCGACCAGGGGTCGTGCGACGCCGGGACGCTGGGCGCGGGGCTCGGGCTGCCGGAGAGCCGGGCGGCCTCGGCGGTGGCGACCCTGACCGAACTCCTGCTGCTGCGCCGGCTGCCCGGGAACCCCGACCAGTTCGTGGCGGTGGCGCCGGACGCGGCCCTGGCCGCGCTGGTCGCGCCCAGGGAGGCGGGGTTGCGCCGGCAGCTCGCCGAGATCGATCGGCTGCGGGCAGAGCTTTCCCTCCTGGCTCCGTTCTATGCGGAAGGCCGGCGGCAGTGGCAGGGGCGGGCACCACTGACGGAGGTCACCGACCTGAAAACGGTCGTGGGAATGATCACCGAGGCGACCATGCGCTGCCGGAAGGAGGTCCGCACCTGCCATCCCGGCGGCGGCCGCTCCCCCGCGCTCCTGGAGCAGGCGTTCATACAGGACCGCGACATGCTGCGCCGGGGCATCCGCATGCGCACGCTGTACCAGCACACGGCCCGATACCACCTGCCCACCCAGGAATACGCACGGCGCATGACGGACGAGGGCGCCGAGATCAGGACACTGAGCGAACTGTTCGGCCGCATGGTCGCCTTCGACGGGGAGACCGTGTTCATCCCGCACCAGGACGACCTGGACGCGGCGATCGTCATCCAGGAGCCGTCCACGGTCTCGTATCTCTGCGCGACCTTCGACCACGCCTGGTCCCTGGCCGAGCCCTATCACCCCGCCTGGACGGAGAGTTCGGCGCGGGACGAGGTGAAGCAGGCCATCGTGCGGCTGCTCGCCGAGGGCATGAAGGACGAGATGGTGGCGCGGCGGCTGGGGATGTCGCTGCGCACCTGCCGCAAGCACATCGCCGAGATCATGGAGCAGTTGGGCGCGGCCAGCCGCTTCCAGGCCGGGTATCTCGCCCGTGTGCAGTCCTCCGGTCCGGCCTCGGCGGCCACGGGCGGGGCCTGAGCGCCCCGCCGGTGTGTGCCTCGGACGGCTGCGGGCCGGACGACTCGGAGGCGGGTACGGGCCTGGGGCGTGGCCGCGCAGTCTCGCCCTCCCTGCGTCGCCCGGCACGCCTTAGCACCGCTCTCCTGACGTGGCCGCCTGTTCTCGCGCGAACAGCAGGGTCAGCCAGGGGAGTTCGTAGCGCATCTCCTCCGGGGCCGCGGCCAGGTGCGCGGTCACCTCGGGCAGGGAGGGCGGGGGCAGCACGCCGACGTCGATCAGTTCCTCCAGGGAGCGTTGCGCGGCCCGTCCGTCGGTGCCCAGGGCACGGGCGGCGGCGGGGAGGGCGAAGGACGCGTCCGGCAGTGCGGCCAGTGCGTTGAGCGAGTCGCGGGCGGGGGCGGGCAGTCGGGACCAGGCGCCGGCGAGCCGGGCGCGGACCCCGAGGCCCCCGGACGCGAGTTCGTCCAGCGCCTCCTGAGGATGTTCGAGGCGGTCCGCGTACTGTCCGAGCGGCATGTGGCGCAGCACGGACAGGCGGTTTCCGGCCGCTCGCAGGGCGAACGGGAGGTGTCCCGCGGCGGCGACGATCCGTACGGCCGCGGTGTGCTCGGCGGTCAGCCGGGTCCGTCCGACGATCGCCCCGAGCAGGTCCAGGCTTTCCTCGCACGACAGGGGCGGCAGTTCGACCCGGTGCGCGGACTCCAGACGGGGCAGGCGTTCGCGGGAGGTGACCAGTGCGGCGGCGGTGCCCGCGGGCGGCAGCAGTGGGCCGAGCGCGGTGGCGTCGGGGGCGTCGTCCAGGAGGAGCAGGATGCGGCGGCCGGACAGCCATGAGCGCCAGACGGTGGCGGCCTCCTCCCGGTCGGCGGGCAGCCGCTCGGCGCAGCCGAGGGCGCGGGCCAGCTCCGTCAGCACCGACGCCCAGGGGCGCGTCGAGCCGTCCTCGGCGCACAGCCGGGTGGCGACCACTCCGTCCGGGAAGTGCGCGGCGAGGCGATGCGCGGCGTGTACGGCGAAGGCGGTCTTGCCGGCGCCGACCGCGCCGGTGATCAGGACCGGGGGGCCGCCCTCGGTCTCCAACCGGGCTCGGACGGCGTCCAGTTCCTCGGTCCGCCCGGTGAAGTCGGCGAGGTCCGGCGGGAGGAGCAGCCGTGCCCCGGTGGTGCCGCCGCGCGGGCGGGGCGGGGCCATGTCGTCCAGGAGGGAGCGGTAGGCGCGTTGCAGCGCCGCGCCGGGTTCCAGGCCCAGTTCCCTGGACAGCCGCTGACGGCAGTCGTCGTAGGCGGCCAGTGCCTCGGTTCTGCGGCCGACGTGGTGCAGCGCGGTGAGCTGGGCGGCGCGGAGCCGTTCGCGCAGCGGGTGGCGGCTCACCATCTCGTCCACGGTGTCCGCGACCGGGCCCGGGTCGCCGATCTCGAGCTGTGCTTCCGCCCATGCCTCGTAGACGGCCAGCCGCCGGGCATGCCGGCGTTCGACGGCGGCACGCAGGACGTCGGCACGGGGGGCCAGGTCGCTGAAGGGGTCGTGGCGCCACAGGTCGAGCGCCTGGCGGTACGTACGGGCCGCGTGACTGGGGGCGCCCGCGCGCGCCTCGGTGTCGCCGTGCCGGGCGAGTTCGTCGAAGCGGAGGGTGTCGCATTCCTGCGCGGTGAGGTGCAGTACGTAGCCGCCGGGACCGTGGCTCAGCCGGCCGAGGTCGTCGGGGTCGAGTACGCGGCGCAGGGTCGACACGTACGCCTGGAGGTTCTTGCGGGCCGTGCGGGGCGGGTCGTCGGGCCAGACGGCGTCGGTGAGTTCCTCGACCGACACCGGGGCGTTGGGGCGGGTGAGCAGGACGGCCAGGACGAGGCGCTGCTTCAGCGGCCCGAGCGCGAGCGGCACTCCGCCGCGGGTGGCCCGCAGGGGGCCGAGGAGGGTCAGTCGTAAGAGGGGGGAGGCGGCGGCTTCCCCGCCGATGCCGTCGGCCGGCTCTCGCGGAATTCCGGGATCCGACGCCACGCCGCGGCTTTCCGTGAGGGCATCAGCCATGTCGGCCTCTCAGCCCCTTCCCCAGCCGGTGTCGGGGTCTTCGGAGTTCTGACAGAGGAAAGGAATTCTGTGCACGAAAGCCTCCGAGGAGCCGCAGGGGGTGAGGGAATCCGTGAGGAGCCGTGAACCTTCGGGAATTCGCTCGAATTCCTTCGGCCTTCACAGGATGCGCACGGGCCGGTTCCGGGGCCATGGACTCGAGGATGGCTCAAGGTGCATGCAGCAACGCACCCGCCGGGACGGAAGGCGAATAAGGGAACAAAACGCACTGAATCCAGCGAGCGTGACCAGCCCGTCGCCGTGACCGCTCGGGCCCGCTCCGCGTACCGGCCTCGAACCGCCCGCGAACCGCGACCGAACCGATGCCGCGCACGCTGGGCCCGCACGTCCCGGTGGCCTACGGAGGTGACGAGATGCGACTGGCCGAGATCATCGCGCTGCGTCCGCTGCCGGC
This sequence comes from Streptomyces sp. NPDC028298, assembly GCF_055565895.1. NCBI lineage: Bacteria > Bacillati > Actinomycetota > Actinomycetes > Kitasatosporales > Streptomycetaceae > Streptomyces > Streptomyces sp. NPDC028298. The sequence continues at coordinate 116,941 of NZ_JBVHTL010000012.1, read as the reverse complement.
GGCCGGGCTCCTCGCCACGCTCACCAGGCGCTGCCCGCTGAGCTGCGCGCACTGCTCCACCTCGTCGGGGCCGCGCGGCGAGGACACGCCGGCCCGGGCGCTGCGCCGTTTCGTCGGCGGTTTCACCGCCGAGGACCGTCCGGAAGTCCTCATGCTCACGGGTGGCGAGCCGCTGCTGCGGCCCGCGCTCGTGGCCGACCTCGCGGCGCTCGCCGCGGCGGCCGGAACGCGGACGTCGGTCCTCAGCGGCATGTTCTTCGCCGCCGAGGGCCGGGTGCCCGCGCGCATCCTGGGCGCGCTTCGGAACGTCGACCACTTCTCGGCGAGCATCGACGTGTTCCACGAACGTGAAGTTCCGCGTGCCGGGGTCTTTCGCGCGATGCACCGCATCAGGGAAAGCGGAATCGCCGTGAGTTTCCACGTGGCGGGCACCGACCAGGACGCGGCCTATCTCGCGGACATCACCGCGTCCATTCGTTCGGAATTTGACGACCAAGCGGCCGTTCTCGTGAATCACATACGACCCGTGGGGCGGGCGGCGGGCTGGGCGGCCGCGCGGACCGTGCCGCTCCGGGATGCCGAGCCCCCCGGTCCCCTCCGGGGCACCGGGCCCGAAGGTGCCTCCGCGACACCGACCGCACCGTGCGCGATGGCGGCGTGGCCGACCGTGGCCTTCGACGGCACCGTCGCGGCCTGCTGCAACCAGCGGGTGGTGGACGGCCGCCCCGTACCCGAGCACCTGCGCCTCGGCCACATCGCGCGGGACGACTGGGCCGCGATACAGCGCCGGTGCGTGGAGTCGCCGGTGCTGCGCACCATCCGTACCGCCGGAGTCGGGTCGTGCGCGGACTGCCGCAGCCTGGCCCGGCGTCCGGCGGCTCTGGAGGCGGCGGAACGGTCCGGAGCGCGCCCCGCCGCGGGCGCGATGGACCTGCTCGGCGCACGCCTCCAGCACGACGCCGGAGCCGCGTCACTGCTGCGACGGTACGGAAGCGACCGGTACGCACCGCTCGTCCTGCTCGGCGGTCCGGGGGAAGAGGAGGGGTCCGCGTGAGCACGTCCGCCGTCGCGAGTCTGCGCCTCGAACTCTCTCTCGTGGAGCCGGTGTTGCGGGCAGCCTCCGCCCGCATGTGGCGTTCCGGCCCGGGGCTCCCCGGCCGCTACCGCCGCTACCTGCGTGCCATGCACCAGGTGATCCGCGCCTCTGTTCCCCTGATGGAGCGGGCCGCCGCCCGCTGCGAGGCGCTGTCCGGGGACCCGGTGGCACGGCCCCTCGCTCCGTACCTGCGGACGCACGCCGAGGAGGAACGAGGGCACGACGACTGGCTGCTCGCCGACGCGGCGGCGACCGGGGCGTCGCCGGACCAGCTGACCGGTACCGTGCCGCCGCCCCAGGTGGCCGCCCTCGTCGGCGCTCAGTACTACTGGCTCGAGCACAGCCATCCGGTCGCCCTGCTCGGCTACATCGCGGTACTGGAGGGCAACGCGCCCGCGCCCGGACTGGCCGGCCGCCTGGCCCGCGAGACCGGACTGCCGGACGCCGCGTTCGAGACCGTACGCCTCCACGCGGACCTCGACGACGGGCACAGCGCGGACCTGGACCGGCTGTTGGGGCTGCTGCCCCTGGACGCCACGCAGCGTTCCCTGGTCGCCGTCAGCGCGCTGCACACGGTCGCCTCCCTCGCCGAGCTGTTCGACCGCATCACCGCGGCACCAACCGAATGGGAGAGCACCGATGACTGACTCCGCACCCGATCACGACCGTCTCCGCGCGCTGGAGGACGCCGGGTTCCCGCTGCACAGCCTCTCCCCCGAACAGCGAGAGGTGCTCCAGGACCTCAGCGCGCAGGAGTTGACCCTGCTGCTGGACCTGAAGCAGCGGCTGGACGCGGCCGAGCCGGAGGTGCAGGCGCACAGCGAGATCGCCGGCGGAGCGCTGTTCTGATGACCGAGGCGACGACCGGAGCGACCGCCGGCCCGGTGACCGGCGGTACGCGCATGAAGTGCCCGCGCTGTCCCGAACCCCCGCCGGACGGCGCGGCGTTCTGCCCCCGGTGCGGAACGGCGTGCGTGGCCGCGGGCGACACCGCCGCGGCCGAGGAACGCCGGGTCGTGACCGTCCTCTTCTGCGACCTCGTCGGCTCGACCGCCCTGTCCGGCCGGCTCGACCCGGAGACCCTGCGCACGGTCACTCTGCGCTACTTCGCGCTGATGCGGGCGCGGATCGAGGAACACGGCGGCACGGTGGAGAAGTTCATCGGCGACGCCGTGATGGCGGTCTTCGGTGTGCCCGTACGCCATGAGGACGACGCCCACCGGGCACTCGCCGCCGCGCGCGGCATGGTCGGGGGCCTCGACGGGCTCAACGCCGAACTGGAGCGGGCCCACGGCGTACGCCTCGCCGTCCGCATCGGCGTGAACACCGGTGAGGTGGTGGTCAGCGCCGATCCCGCAGCCCGGCAGGCCCTGGTCTCCGGCGAGGTCGTCAACATCGCGGCCCGGCTCGAACAGCACGCGGGCGCGGGGGACATCCTCATCGGCCCGGCCACGCTGCGTGCCGCCGGTCCCACGGCGGTCACCGAGTCGGCCGGATCCCTCTCCCTCAAGGGAGTCGGGGCCCCCTTCCCGGCCCACCGCCTGGTCGCCCTGCACGAAGACGACCCGGAACGGGCCCGCCGGTTCGACACCCCCTTCATCGGGCGCGAGCAGGAGCTGGCCGAACTCCGGCTCCTGTCACGGAAGTTGGAAACAGATCCGCGTTCGTACCTGGTGACCGTGTACGGCGAGGCGGGCCTCGGCAAGACCCGCCTGCTGCGCGAATGGCTGCGGGACTCCCCCGCGTACGGCGAGGGCCGGTGCCGCCCCTACGGCGAGACGGGCTCCCTGTCGCCGCTCGCCGAAGCCGTACGCCAGGTCCTCGCGGCCGTCGGCGAGGACACCGCCCTCGCCCAACTCCCGCGCCCTGAGCAGACGGAGGCCGAAGAGGCCCTGCGTCTGCTGCGGACCGGCCTGTTCGCGGACGGCACGCCCAGCCCGTCGGCGGACGACACCCTCATGGCCCTGGCCTGCCTCCTGGACGTGCTGTCCCGTGAACGGCCCGTGGTGCTCGTCCTCGACGACTGCCACTGGGCGTCCGAACCCCTCCTCGACATGGCGGACCGGCTGCTGGACGAGCTCGACCGCTCCCCCGTGGCCCTGGTGTGCGTCGCGCGTCCGGAACTGCTGGAGACCCGTCCCGGCTGGGGCAGCGGGCGCATGCGGTCCGCGTCGCTGATGCTCACCCCGCTCAGCCGGGAGGAGGCCGCCGCTCTCGTCGGCGAACTCGTCGAGGTGGCGGCCCACCGGCAGGGCGTCCTGGAGGGCGCGCTCGACCGCGCGGAGGGCAATCCGCTCTACCTCGAACACCTGACGGCCATGTCCGCCGAGTCCGACGACCTGCCGCTGACCGTGCACGCCCTGCTCGGCGCCCGCATCGACGCGCTGCCGCCGGAGGAGCGCACGCTGTTGCAGGTGGCCGCCGTCCTGGGGCGGGAGTTCCAGCGCGCCGACCTGACCGAACTGGCCACCGCCGAGGAGCCCGCCGGGCCGACGGAGCCTCCCGGCGGTCTGCTGCGCGGCCTCGTACGACGCCGCCTCATCGAGTCCGGCGGCCGCTCCCGGTCCGCCGGCTCCCTCCTCCGGTTCGGCAGCGCCCTGGTGCAGGAGACGGCGTACCGCGGCATGGCCAAGAAGGTACGGGCCCGGCGCCACGAACACGCCGCCGGCGTCCTCGTCCGCCACGACGCGGGTGACGCCGCCGTCGGCTCCCACCTGGCCCGCGCCCACCGTCTGCTCACCGAACTGGGCATCAACGACGACGACACCGACACCCTGCGCGCTCGCGCCGCGGATCTGCTCACCCGGGCCGGAGCCGCCGCCCTGGCCCGCTCCGACCTCCCCTGGGCGGAAGACCTGCTCACCCAGGCCTCGGACCTGGCCACCCCGGGCGAGCCCGTCGCCCGCGAGGCCGCCCGCCGACTCGGCGAGACGAAGGTCGCCCGCGGTGAGCCCGAACGCGGCCGGGAACTGCTGGCGGACGCGCTCGCCGCGGCGGACCGGGCCGGTGATCCGCTCGGCGCCGCCCACACCCGGCTCGCCCTCACGGCGCTCGACCCCCGCCACGGGTCCGCGGCCGAGGTGGCCGAGGCCGCGCTCCCCCTGTTCACCCGGGCGGGCGACGACCAGGGCATCGCCCGCGCCTGTGTCCGGATCGCCCAGGACCGTCAGCGGCGCGGACTGCACGGGGAGGCCGAGGAACTGCTCCACCGGGCCCTGGACCACGCCGACCGCGCCGACGCCGAGCCCGAACGCGCGCTGGCGCTCGGCGCGGTCGGCATCTCCCTGTGGCGCGGACCCACCCCGGTCGCGCGAGCCGTGGCCCGCTGCGAGGAACTGCTGACCGCCCACGGGTCCGGCCGGCCCACCGTCCGCGCCACGCTCGGCTGCCCGCTCGCCGTACTCCTGGCCCTGCAAGGCCGGCCCGAGGAGGCGCACGAACGGCTGGCCGAAGCGGCACGCCTGGCCCGCGGCCTCGGCTACGCGGAGAGCGCCCTGTTCATCCCGCTGTTCGCCGCGGAGGTCGAGGCGCTGACCGGTACACCGGCCCGGGGTCTGACGCTGCTCGACGAGGCGGCCCGCGCGGGCCGCGAACTCGGCGCCACGGGCGCTCTTCCCGGCATCGCCCGGGAGCGGGCGCGGATCCTGCTGGACCAGGGTGAACCGGCGGAGGCGGCGGCGCTCCCTGACCCCGAGGCGTCCGGCCTGCCTCCCGCCGAGTCCGCCGACGCGTACGGACTGCGAGCCCGCGCCCTGGCCCTCGCCGGTGAACAGGACCTCGCGCGCGCCTGCGCGGACCGGGCCGTCGCGGCGGCCGGCGAGACGGACTCCCCGCTCGTACGCGGCACGGCCGCCCTCGACCGGGCTCAGGTGGTGCGCGTGCTCGGTCCGACCGGCGAGGCGGCGCGGGAGGCGCACACGGCGCGGGAGTACTTCGCCGCCAAGGGACACCGGCCGGGCACGGACCGCGCGTCCGCGCTCGCCGACGAGATGACGGCCACGGTCCGGGACGCGCAACGCCCGGCCCGACGGGAAGGCGGGACCGCATGACCACAGGAACGGCGGCAGGGCTCACGTGGAGCCTGCGTGACCGCTCCCCCGAGGACCTCACGATGCTCGCCGACACGGTGCCCGATGTGCCCGCCGACCCCTCGGAGTGGTCGGACGGCGCCGGGGTGCGAGTGTGCGTGGTCGATACGGGAGTCGAGTGCGGCCATCCCTCGGTCGGCACCGTCCAGGGCTCCTACGAGGTGGCGCCCGCCCCCGACGGAGGCCTGCACGTCGTCGACAGCGGACGGCTGCCCGACGGCGCGGGCGACGGCTGCGGGCACGGAACCGCCTGCGCTGGCATCGTCCGGCGTGTGGCGCCCGCCTGCGAGCTGCACAGCGTGCGGGTGCTGGGCGAGGGCTTCACCGGCACGGGCGAGGCCCTGCTCACCGGGTTGCGGTGGGCCGTCGACCAGGGCTTCGACGTGGTCAACCTCAGTCTGTCCACGACCCGTCCGAAGTTCCTGGAAACGCTACGGGCCCTGGCCGACCAGGCGTTCTTCACCGGGACCACGCTGGTGGCCTCCGCCCACAACACCCCGGTGGAGAGCTTCCCCTGGCGGTTCTCCTCCGTCATCTCGGTCGGCACGCACCGCGAGGACGACTCCGGGCTCTTCCTCTACAACCCGGCGCCACCCGTCGAGTTCTTCGCCCCCGGCCAGAACGTGCAGGTGGCCTGGACGGGCGGCAAGACCATCCGCACCACGGGCAACAGTTTCGCCACCCCCTTCATCAGCGGGATGTGCGCACGCCTGCTCGGCACCCGCCCGAAGCTGACACCGTTCCAGATCAAGCACGCGCTCTACCTCTCGGCCGCGAACGTGCGCATCGGCGAACCAGGAACCCGAGGTGAATCATGACCCAGTCCCCCGGACTCGTCCCCGCCACCGGCGTGGACCCAGCGACGCGCGTCGGCAGCGCGGAGCACGATCTGCTGCAGTCCGTCGTCGACACCGCGCGGGCCATCTTCGGTGCCGCGGCCAGTTCCGTCCTGCTGCACGACCGGGAGACCGACGAACTGGTCTTCCAGGCCGTGGCCGGGGAGGGAGAGGAGTCCCTCGTGGGCTCGCGGTTCCCGGCAGGCCGGGGTCTGGCGGGCTGGGTGCTCGTCTCGGGTGAACCCATGATCGCGGACGACCTGCGGGAACAGAGCATGTTCGCCAAGGACGTCGCGAAGTCGACGGGGTACGTGCCCGACGCCCTCATGGCGGCACCCCTCGCCCATCGCGACCGGGTGCTCGGCGTGCTCGAAGTGCTCGACCCCGCCGAGCAGTCCCGGTCCAGCCTCTCCGAACTCGACCTTCTCGCGCTCTTCGCCCGTCAGGCCGCGGCGGCCCTCGCGGTCATCGACGACCGGCGCCACGAGGAGACTCCGTCGGCGGTCCGCGCGCGGGGCCTGGAGCTGGTGGCCGCGCTGCGGGACGTACTCCTGGAAGGGGTGCCGCCGCAGGGGGCACAGGAAGGGTGAGGCGAGGCGGGGGCTGCCGCACATCTCGTGCGGCAGCCCCTTCCTCACGTCCCGCCATGGCGCTGGGACGGGCGCAGTCCGGGCGGGCGAAAGTGGTTTGCGGGCTCGGATCGCGGGTGGGTAGCGTCACCGACCGTGACCCCGACCCTGCGCACCGAGCGGCTCCTGCTGGAGCCATACGTCCCCGAGGACGAGGACCACTTCGTCACCCTGTTCCAGGACTCCAGGGTGTCGCGGTGGATGGGGGACGGCCAATCCTCCGAGGCCGAGGACCGGGCCCTGTTCGGGCGGATCTTCACGAAGGTCTATGCCCAGGACCTCTTCGACGTCTGGGCCGTCCGCCGCGACGGACTCCTCGTCGGCCATGCCGAGATCAAGCCGACCGACACCGTCGCAGGCCACGAGATCATCTACGCTCTGGCGCCGGCGGCATGGGGGTCCGGTCTGGGTACCGAGCTGGCGGAGGCGATCGTCGCCCATGGCTTCGACACGCTCCAACTGGCCGAGGTGTACGCCACCGTGGCCGCTCCGAACCAGGCCTCGCTGGCCCTGCTGCGCCGGATCGGTTTCGAGCATGTACGGGACATCGAGGAGGAGGACGGGGGCACCACCCGCGTGCTGGCCCGCTCTCGGTCAGCGTGCCGCTGATTCCACGGCGTCGGCGGCACGCGTTTCGCTCTTGCCGTCGGTGAGTGCGGCGCCGATCTCCTCGGCGCGCGCCCGTAGTTGAAGGTCGTGAGCCGTCTCCTCGATGGCGGCCCGCAGCTCTGCGGCGGGGGTCCCGGGCTCCGGAAGCCTTCGGGCGACGCCGGCGCGCAGGCAGGCGGCCGCAAGGACCTGCTGCTCCGAGCCGTTGGGGGCGACGAGCAGAGGCTTGCCGTGGAGGAGGGCGGCGAGCACGGGCGCGGAGGTCGCGTTCGTCAGGACGAGGTCGGCCCGCTCGACGAGTCGGCCCATCCAGGGGCGGCGACCGACGATCAGGTCGGCGTCCGCGGCGGCTTCGGGGGCGCCCGAGCGTCCCAGTTCCACGACGGCCCGGTAAGTACCCTTGGTGAAGGCCGCGTTGAGTCGCGGCCACAGGGAGCCGCCGCCGAAGGTCCGGCCGAGATGGACGTAGGCCAGGGGCTTGGATTCGGGGAGCGGTTCGGCGGACGGGGGCTCCGGCTCCCACCAGCAGGGGCCGACATGTCGTACGACCGGGGGGAGTTCGGCGTCGGTCGGCTCCAGGACGGGGTGGCCGCGCAGCAGGAACCTCGTGCCGAGCAGCGGGGTGTCGGAGTGGCGGTCGTGTCGTGGCGCGAGGCCGGCCACCTCTCGTACCGCCCGATAGTGCTTCAGGGTCTCCGTCAGCCGCCACGAGCGGTCGTGCGTGTCCGCCGGGCCGGCTCCTCCGGAGCGGTAGGGCCACAGGTGTGCGGCGAGTCCGAGCACGACGACCGGCAGGCCGGCGGCCTCGGCTGCCACGAGCGCGCCGTGGTTGAGCACCGAGGTGAGCAGGACATCGGGCCGCAGCCGCCGGACCGCCCGGGAAGCCTCGGTGTACTGCTCGGAGCCGCGTATCGACCAGTGGGCCACGGACAGGGCCGCGTCGTCGGTGGCGGCGGACAGGTCCAGGCCTGCCTCGCTCACCACTGGCGCGGCTCGTGGCCCGGCGAGGACGTGCACCGTGTGGGAGCGGCGGCGCAGTTCGCGGCCCACCGCGAGTGCGGGATACAGGTAGCCCGGGTCGCCGAGCGGGCACAGGAGCACGTTCATGTCAGTGGTCTCCCGGCAGTCGAAGGCCCAGGTGGTGGGCGAAGAAGGCCATGACGTCCGCGTAGAGGCGGGCGCTGCGCGAGGAGGCGCGGGCGCCGTGTCCGACGCCGCGCTCGGTGCGCAGTACGACCGGTGCGTGACCGGTGGCGGCCCATTGCAGTGCGGCGCACATCTTGCGGGCGTGGGCGGGGTCGACTCGTGTGTCGCCTTCGAACACGGCGAGCAGGACGGCCGGGTAGGGCGCGCCCTCGCGTACCTGGTGGTAGGGCGAGTACGAGAGGAGGTGCGCGAACTGAGCGGGGTCCGCGGCGCTTCCGTACTCGTCGCGCCAACTCGGGCCCATGCCCGACCGTTCGTAGCGCACCATGTCGAGCAGGGGTGCCGCGCACACGACGGCGCCGTAGGTCTCCGGGCGGCGGGTCAGCGCCGCGGCGGCCAGCAGACCGCCGTTGGAGCTGCCGAGGACGCCGAGCCGGCCGGGCGCGGCCCATCCGTCGCGGAGCAGGTGGTCCGCCGCCGCGTCGAAGTCGTCGAAGGTGTTGTGCTTGTGCTCGCGGCGTCCGGCGCGGTGCCACTCCTCGCCCTCTTCTCCCCCGCCGCGCAGGCAGGCCACCGCGTACACGCCGCCCGCGCGCACCCAGGGAATGGCCTGGGGGGTGAATCCCGGGGTCATGGAGGCGCCGAAACCGCCGTAGCCGGTGAGGACGGCGGGGCGGGGTCGGTCGGGGCGGCCCGTGGGGGACATGACGAACACGCGCACTTCGGTTCCGTCGCGGGAGCGCACGACCTCCTGGGTGACGTGCACGCCTTCGACGGGGGCCGCTTCGGGAGAACCGCCGGGCCAGGGGCTCAGGTGTCCGGTCACGGCGTCGTAGTGGAGGACGACGGCGGGTGTCGTGTGGTCGGTGTAGGCGAACCACAGCTCGTGGCCTGGTTCTTGACGTGCGGTCAGTGACGTGATCGTTCCCCGTCCCGGCAGGGGTACGGTCCCGGTCCGGGCGCCGGTCCGGGCGTCGTGCAGCGTCACCTCGGCCACGGCGTGCCGGGTTCGTACGACGGCCAGGAGCGGCCGGTCCAGTGCCGGGCCGTCGAGGACCGCGAAGTCCTGCAGTACGGCGTCGGGTTGCTCGGCGACCAGGGTCCGCCAGTGGCGCGGAACGGACTCGCGCGGGTTCGTGGCGTCGCGAGGGACCGTGACGATCCGGCCGCGCGGGGCACCGGCCGTCGTCCTCAGTATCAGCGGTCCCCCACCCGGCCTCGGACGGACGGCGGTGTGGCCGTCGGCGGCGTGCTGAAGGCGGCGCAGCTCGGGCCGGTCGGGTCCGGGCCGGGTCAGGTCGGCGGTCCACAGGTCGGTGTGCGGGGAGGTGCCCTCACTGGCTCCGATGATCAGGAGCCGGCCGTCGGGGGTGGTGGCGACGGTGTAGTACTGGGTGTCGGATCGTCCGGCCCCGAAGACCTCCACGTCCTCCTCTGCCCGCGTGCCGACCTGGTGCAGATACACGCGGCGACGGGGTCCGGCCCCGGCAGGCCCGTCCCCGGGAGGCAGTCGGCGGACGTAGTAGAAGGCCCGGTCGCCCGGCAGCCAGGCCACGGGCGAACGGCGGACCCGGTCCACGGGTCCGTCAACCGTCTCGCGCGTCGCCGTGTCGAGCACACGCAGTACCGAGTGTTCCGTGCCGCCCGAGGAGAGCTGGACGGCCACGAGGTCGCCTTCCCAGGACGGTTCCCAGGTGTCGAGCACTGTCGTTCCGGCCGGATCGGCCACCAGCGGGTCGAACAGGATCCGCGTGCGGCCGGCTTCGCGGACCGCCAGTGCGGCGAGTTCGCGCCCGGGTTCCCTGAGCGTGTGGAACTCCCGTGCCCCGCGGGCCACCGGCGGACGGCTCCCGCCTCCGTCGAGCAGGGCGGTGATCTGCGCGAACAACGGGTCACGGGCCGGCCAGCGGGCCTCCTCCTCGGCGTAGAGCAGGTCCTGGGCGGCGCACCACGCGGTGGTGGCGGGGTTCCGCGGGTTCTCGAGCCAGCGGTAGGGGTCGGCCACCCGCTGTCCGTGGACGATCTCGACCGGACCGCCGCGTGGGGCCGGTGGGTAGGTGTACGGGGCGGGCGCCGGCCTGGCGTCGCGGGGCGGGGACTGGGTCATCGCGGCGCTCCAGGGGGACGGATCACGTCGGTCGCGTGCGGGGGGCGGGGCTCAGGCGTCACCCGTGCCGGGGCGTCGCGCGGGGGACGCCGGGGACGGGTCCTCGGGCTCGGGACCGCCGGGAGGAATCGGCTCGCCGTGCGCTTCGACGGCGGGCCGGCCGGCAGTGCCCGTGCCCGTTCCCGCCCCTGCGCCTGCGAGGGCCGGAGTGTCCGGAGGGGAGGAGGGACGGTGGGTGTCCTCGGACTCGGGCAGGTCCGCGGGACCGGCGGCGTCGGCGGGTCCGGAGGTGTCCTTCGCCTCGGCGGTAACGGCGTCGGGGCTCGTCTCGCGCAGCAGAGGTACCGACGAAATCAGGGTGACGACCGCCGCGGTGCCGGCGAGGGCCAGCCAGGTGTGGCTCGCCCCGAGGGAGTCCACGAAGGAGCCCGCGAGGAGCGGTCCGAGGGAGGCGAGGCCGGCCATCACCAGTCCGGTCGCGGTGCTGACCCTGCCGAGCAGGTCGCGTGGGGCGAGCACCAGCATGGCGCGGCCCACGACGATGCCGGCGGGCGGGCTGAAGAAGACGACCACGACCAGCACGGGACCGATCGTCCAGGGATGCGTGGTCGTGGAGAAGACGGCGAGACCGATCGCCCAGACCATGCCGATCAGCAGGAACAGACGGGCGGCGGGGATCCTCTTGATCAGTCGTGGGGCCGCGGCGGCGCCCAGCATGGCCCCGATGCCCGCGCAGCCCATGACCGCTCCGATCGCCGTCCCGCCCGCGCCACTCTGCCGCAGGGAGACCACCATGGTCGTCTGGGCCGCAGCCGAGACGACGTTGATGCCCGCGGCGAACAACAGCGCTGCCAGGAGCGTCCGTTGACGTGTCAGCCAGCGGAGTCCGGCCGTGAGCCGGTCGTCGCGGTCGGTGGCGGCGACCTGGTGAGGGGGTTTGGTGGCGATCCGCAGCAGCAGGACGGCGGACACGCCGTAGGAGAGGGCGTCGGCGGTGAACGGCAGCATCGGGTCCATCGTGTAGAGCCAGCCGCCGAGGAACGGGCCGATGAGCGAGCTCGTCGCGACGGCGGCCTGACTGCGGCTCAGTGCGTCGGTGAGGTCCTTCTCCGGGACGACGTCGCGGACGGCGATCGTGGCGGCGGGAGCGAAGAGCGCGGTGGCCGCGCCCTCGACCACCGCGACGCCGAGGAGGTGTGCCTGACCGAGGTCTCCCAGTGCCGACGCCAGGGGAATGCTGGCCAGCGCGACGAGCCGGATCAGGTCGGTCCCGACCATGATCATCCGCCGGTCGATCCGGTCGGCGAGCTGGCCCGCCGGAAGGCGCAGCAGGGTCCGGGTCACCAGCGAGAAGGTCGCGACCGTACCGGCCTGCGCCGCGCTGCCGCCGATGGACAGGACGAGCAACGGGAAGGCGAGCAGGGACAGTTGCGAGCCGAGCGTGGACAGCGTCGTACTGAGCCAGTAGCGGCGGAAGTCGGCGTTGGCACGCAGGATGCCGGCGCCCTTCATCGCAACCGCCCCACGGCGTGGAGGCTGTCCAGGACTCCGGCGTCGACCCGGTCCTGGAAGACGGCGCGGACAGCCGCCTCCTCGTCGTACTGGTAGTGGTCGTGGCAGCTCACCCAGCGGCCTTCGGTCTGCTCGGCGTCGAGGTAGCCGTCGGTGATGGTGCCGACCTCCATACCGGGCTTGCCCGCGGTCTCCCAGCAACTGGCCAGTACTCCGTCGGCGTTGACGACCGCGCCGTAGCGGCCGTCGGTGAAGGAGCAGGCCTGGCAGGGGACATGGGCGCGCGGTCGGGCCACCGTGAATCCGAGCTCCAGCGCGCGGGCGTGCCAGCGGACGAAGTCGTCGACGAGGCCGTTCTCGTGCATCAGGTTGTTGGCGTAGCCGACGCCGACGTCCCCGACGCGGGCGAAGTGGATGCCGCAGCGGGCGGGGTCGAGGTGGGCGCCGAGCCGTTCGACCAGGTCGTCGACGCCGTGGCGGTTCAGGTGGGAGACGTTGACGCGCAGCATCCAGCGCAGGGAGGTCTTCTCGATGGCGCGGGCGATGTTGGACACGATGACGTCGAAGGTGCCGCCTCCGGAGCGGCGTACCCGGATGGCGTCGTGGTCGGCGCGGTCGCCGTCGAAGGTCACCTGTACGGAGCCGAGGCCCGCCGCGTTGAGTTCCTTGGCGATCAGCGGTGTGAGCAGGGTGCCGTTGGAGGTCATCGACGCGGTGAGGTCGCCCAGTTCGGCGGCCCTGGTGAGCAGGTCGCGGCAGCCTCGCGGGTTGAGGAGCGGTTCGCCGCCGAAGAGCAGCAGCGACAACCTGTCCATGCCGGCCGCGGCCATGCGTTCGCGGGTGAAGTCCAGTACCTGACCGACGGCTTCGGGCGTCAGCCGGGCGTGCTGGATGCGCGGCGGACGGCTTCCTCCCTTGGGGTCCTGCGCGGTGTTCTGGAAGCAGTAGCCGCAGCCGAGGTTGCAGTCCGTGCTGGTCAGTACGGTCAGCGAGTACGAGTTGTACGGCTTGACGTCGTACAGTCCCGCCTCTCGGAGATAGTGTTCGGCGGAGGGCCGCAGGGTGCCGTCGGGCTCCACCTGGCCGGGGCGCATCAGCGCGTAGCCGCCGGCGCCCAGGAACCACCACCCCCTGCGGGACTGGATCAGACGGGCCCCGGCGGCGGGGACGGCGACGGACTGCGTACCGGGCACGGCAACCTCCGGAGCGAGGGCGGGAGTTGGAGGGCGGGCGCGGCCCGGCCGCGGCGGCGTCAGGCGCCACCGCGACCGGGAGGACCGCGCCGGTGGTGAGCCGATCAGGCGTTGTGCTCCTGGTGGACGACGCACCAGGGGGTGTCCTCCTCGTCCTCCTCGGAGTGGGCGATCACCTCGGGCTCGTCCACGGCGGACTCCTGGTGGACGCCGCACCACGCGACGTTCGACGCGGAGTGCGCGACCACTTCGGGCTCGTCGACGGCGGACTCCTGGTGCACCCCGCACCAGCCGACGTTCGACGCGGAGTGCGCGACGACCTCGGGAGTCTCCTCCGCGGGGGTCTCGGTGGTCTCCTCGTTGGGCTCGACGTTCTCGGCCATGTTGGTCCTCCATACGACGGGCGTTCGGGACGACGGACGGCAGCGGTTCGCCGACCGGCAGGAAGCTAGGAGGAGGGGGTTCGGCACCGGTTCATGGCTGGTTGGGCCGTGGTGAAATGCCTGGTGGGGACGGGGGACCCGGGGGTCCCTCCGCATCAGGACGTCTCTCACCAACTGGCCGGGCCGGCACGACCACATGAGGGCCTCACGCACGAACATCGCGGGGCCGCCGGGTCGTACGGGGCCCGGCGGCAAGGCGGGGCGCCGGCGGCCGCATACCGGAATCCCACCGGTTCCCAACCGGCGGGCAACCGGCCGTTCCTACGGTGGCCGCCGCACACTCCGCGACCGCGAGAGGACGCCTCCGTATGGACACCGAGCCCGTCGTCACGGCCGCGCCGTCCGCCCCGCCGGCACCCGCACCGGCACGGCGGCAGCGGCTGCCGGAGCCGCTGGGGGCAGGGTTCCTGGCCCGTCCGGAGGAGACGCTGGCGGAGATACGGGAGACGTGTCCCGTGGCGCGGATCAGGACGCCCGCCGGACGGCCGGCGTGGGTGGTGACCCGTGCGGAGGACGTACGGGCCGGATTCCTCGACCCCCGGCTCTCCTTGAGCGGCGGCCATGTCCCCGACCCCGACGTACGCCGACGCGCTCTGGACGTGACGCTGGTCAACTACGACCCGCCGGACCACACGCGGATCCGCCGCCTGGCGACACCGGCACTCACCCCGGCGCGCATGGCCGCCCACCGCGAACGCATCGAGCTCAACGCGCTGGAACTCCTCGACGCGGCGGACGCGGCGCGGGGGCGGGGACCGGTCGAGCTGATGGGCGCGTTCGCGCGGCCGTTCGCGTTCCGGTCGCTGTGTGAGGTCTTCGAGGTACGAGAGGAGGAACGGGCCTCGCTGTACGAGCCGGTGGCGCTCCTCGCGGACAAGGCGGGGTGCTCCGCCCGAGCCGTGGAGGAGAGCGTGGCCCGGATCGACGCGTTCGTCCGCGGCGAGATGGCCCGCCGCGAAGCCGCTCCGGGTGACGACGTCGTCTCCCGCGTCCTGGCCGCCTGGCACCAGCAGGGCGGCGCGACCGAGGACGAGGTCGCCTCCCTCCTGGCCATGCTGTTCCTGGCCGGGTTCGACAGCACCGTTCAGGCGATCGGCATGAGCCTGGTGGCGTTGCTCGGCCACCAAGACGTACAGGACTCGTTGCGCGACGAACCGTCGAGGATTCCGCGTGCGGTGGACGAGTTGCTGCGCTGGGACACCCCGGGCCCCTTCGGCACCAAGCGGGTGACGCTGGAGGACGTCCAATTCGGCGACACGGTCATTCCGGCGGGCAGCGGTGTCCTGCTCTCCGTGGCCTCGGCCAATCACGACCCGCGCTGCCACGCCGACCCCGGCACACTGAACCCGGACCGCACGACCGCCGCACGCCACCTGTCCTTCGGCCTGGGTCCGCACTACTGCCCCGGATCGGCCCTGGCCCGCCTCGAGCTGACGGTGGCCCTGACCGCGATCCTCGGCCGCTGGCGTCGCCTGGAGCCGGCGGTGCCGCTGGACGAACTGGCCTGGGGCGGCGGCTATCTGCACCGCCGACTGGCCGCGCTGCCGGTCCAGCCGGGCAGCCGGGCCTGAGGAGCGGCGGCCCTGGCCGACGTTCAGCTCCAGTCCACAAAGAGTTGCTGAGGCGCCCGCGAAGCCAAGGCCTTGCCATGTCGATGCGGCGCCCCGGCCTCGTACGTGAGTACTCCTACTCAGGACATCAGCCGTCGCCGACACCAGACTGAACCGGTGACGAGAACCGGTGCGGGTCATGGACGGCGCGGTGTTGTCGTGGGGTGTGTCGCCGTGGTGGCGAGCATGGCCTTCGGCCTCTACTGGATCAGCCCCTTGCACGACCCCGAGAACACCAGACGGGCACGGGCCGACGCGGGCCGTAGGGCGGCGACGGTGGAGGACGCGCTGCACGCCAACTTCAGCTCCCCGCTCGGGGGGTTCAGCCGCAGCAGTGAGCCCGTCCTCGATCGCGTGGCGGACCGCTTCGGCGGCACGTTGATCGACGTTCGATCCCATAGCAGCGGCCAGCGCCGGGACTTCGAGGTCCTGATGTCCGTTCCGGGCACCGCCGCCCCGAAGTTCAGCTTCGACGCCGAGGAGTCGACCACGGTCCTCGTCTGTTACGAGTTCTCCTGGCAGGGATACGTGTACACGATCGAGCACAAGGCCGTTGATTGCCCGAAGGAACTCCCGGCATCGTCCGACGCTCTCGGCTCGGGGGACGACTTGAACCGGCTCGCGTCGCGCATCATGGAGCACGGCTCCTCGGCGGCGGCCAACTCCCCCTCCGCCAGATCGGCCGTCGAAGACACACTGCGCGAGGCCGACGTCCCCTCCCGGACACACCGATCGATCACCATCAGGAACGACATGGCGGTCTTCGCCGTCGGCTCCACCCACGCGTGTGTCTTCGGCGTCCTGGCCTCCGAGGGGCTGTACGCCTGGCGGGCACCATGGGCGGCGCACTGCACCACGGACGGCGCGTACGAGGGGTACGCCCTCACGCAATGGCCGCCGATCGGCGGGTAGTGCCTCGAAGCCAGGGTCGTGGTGCGGGCGTCTCAGTCCGGCGGGCCCGGGGCGGTGGCGGGATTGCGCATCCGGTTCAGCAGTTCCCTCTCCGCGGCGCCCGCCTCCTGGTCGTCCCACAGGTCCGAGAACGGCACCGTCCGCAGCCGGCGCCCCTCCGGGTCCAGTACCTCTCCGGCGTGTTTGAGCTGCCAGAGCGTCATGGCCCGGTCCGCGATGGTGAGTTCGGGGAACCGCTGCGCCAGCGCGGCCTCGAACGACTGCACGTCGCCCATGGAGCGCAGCCACGCCGTGACCATGAGGTTGTGCGGGCCCGACAGCGTCGCGCACAGGCGGGTCTCCCGCATCCCCGAGAGCTGGGCCGTGATCCTCGCGGTCTCCGCGGCGGGAGCGATCCCCCACAGCGTGGTGCTCACCGGCCAGCCGGACACGGAACGGGCGGCCTCGCAGCGGTACGAGATCGCCCTGGCCGCGTCCAGCCGGTCGAGCCTGCGCCGGACCGTGGTCGGGCTCAGTCCGCTGCGCTCGGCCAGCCGGGCGACGCTCTGCCGGCAGTCCTGGGAGAGCAGCAGGATCAGGTCGAGGTCGGACTGGTTCAGGACCGCGCCCGTCGTCGGCCGGTCGCGGTCCGCTCGCAGAATGCCGCGGCGCTCCTCGGCCAGCCGGTCCAGTCGCCAGCGGCTGCCCTCCGTGTGGAGCGCCGTGGCCAGTTGGGTGCGCGTCGCGGCGATCCCGTCGAGCCCGCCCAGCCGAAAGCCCACGTAGCGGGCGAGCTGGGCCTGTGAGCGGAAGACGGCGGTGAGCATCAGGTCCCGCGCCCCGGTCGTGTGCTCGATGTTGAAGAGCGGAGCGTCGTCCAGGATCCGCTCGCACACCTGGTGGAGTTTCCCCGACACGCAGTCGACCTCGATGAACGCCACGATCAGTTCGCCGATGAGCGCGGGGCTGGGGTGACAGCCGAGCCAGGCGAGGCCGGAGTCGGTCAGCCGGGCCCAGCGACGGGCGGCCGTCGTCGCGTCCACGTCCAGCGCCGCGCCGATGCGCCGCCAGTCGGCCCGGGGCGCGTGCTGGAGGGCCGTGATCAGGAGATAGTCCAGCTCGTCCAGCATGTCCGGGGTCCTTTCCGTACGACGGCGGATTCCTGCAAATGATCATGGTTGAACGGCTGATGCCGTCGTTCCGGGACCGGTGCGTGTCCGCCCTCGCACGATACCGGCCATGTTCCAGCACTCAGACGCCGCCGCCCTCCTCGACGACCTCACCGACCTCCGCCGTCGGCTCCACCGCGATCCCGAGATCGGCCTGCACCTGCCACGCACCCAGGAGAAGGTCCTCGCGGCTCTGCAGGGGCTCCCCCTGGAGATCACCCTGGGCAAGGGCCTGTCCTCGGTCACGGCCGTGCTGCGGGGCGGCAGGCCGGGTCCAGCCGTACTGCTGCGCGGCGACATGGACGCTCTGCCCGTCCACGAGGACACCGGACTGTCGTACGCCTCCGAGAACCCCGGCCTGATGCATGCCTGCGGGCACGATCTGCACACGGCGGGCCTGGTGGGTGCGGCGAAGCTCCTCGCCGCCCACCGCGAGGAGCTCGCCGGGGACGTCGTGTTCATGTTCCAGCCCGGCGAGGAGGGCGACGGCGGCGCCCGGATCATGGTCGAGGAAGGCGTGCTGGACGCGGCCGGCGAACGGGTCGTGGCCGCGTACGGCCTGCACGTCTTCTCGACCCAGGTCCCCATGGGCGTCGTCGCCACCCGCCCCGGCACCATGCTGGCCGCGAGCGACACGTTCGACGTCACCGTGATCGGCCGGGGCGGACACGGTTCGATGCCGCACCTGACCCGGGATCCCGTGGCCGTCGCCGCCGAGATGGTGACCGCCCTGCAGACCCGGATCGCGCGCGAGATCGACGTCCAGGACCCGGCGGTGATCACCGTCGGCACCTTCCACGCGGGCACCGCCCGCAACGTGATCCCGGACACGGCCGAACTCGGGGCGACCGTGCGCACCTACTCCGAGCGGACCCGCGACCAGGTCCAGGGCATGGTCGAGCGCACCCTCCAGGGCATCGCGCGGGCCCACGATGTGGACATACGGCTCGACTACACCCGTCAGTACCCGGCCACCGTCAACTCCGCCGACCAGGCCGCCTTCGCCCTGGACACGGCGCTCGAACTGTTCGGCCCGCAAAGGGCGTTCGAGGCGCCGCGGCCGGTCTCCGGGTCCGAGGACTTCTCGTTCGTGCTCGACGCGGTACCCGGCGCCTTCCTCGCGGTGGGCGCGTGCCCACCCGACCGCGACCCCGCGACCGCGCCCGTCAACCACTCCCCGCAGGCGGTGTACGACGACCGGGTGCTCCCCGACCAGGCGCTGCTCCTCGCCACACTCGCCGTGCGCGCCCTCGGCCGCCACGCGACGGGGGGTCGGTCCGCATGACGGAAGCCTCCGCCTCCCGGGACGAGGCCCGCCTCGGGCCGGACCCGGCCGCGCCCGCCTCCGTCACTGCGGTCGTGGGACTGCTCGTCCTGTTCGAGCTGATGAGCGGGTTCGTCCAGACGGGGATCACCCCGCTCCTGCCGGAACTGGGCGAGTACCACGGGGTCGGCGACTCCGCGCTGAACTGGATCGTGTCGGTCCAGTTGCTGGCCGGAGCGGTGATGGTGCCGGTCTTCGGCCGACTCGGCGACCTGTACGGGCATCGCCGGATGCTGCGCGCGGCCATCGCCGCGGTGGCCGCCGGCACCCTGCTCGTCGCGCTCGCCCCGGCCTTCCCCGTCCTCCTGCTCGGGCGGGTCTTCCAGGGCGCGCTCGTGGCACTCCTCCCGCTGGAGATCGCCCTCATCCGCGACCGGCTCCCGGTCGAGCAGGCTCGCCGGGCGATCGCGAGACTCGTGGGCGCGCTGACGCTGGGCAGCCTGCTGGGCGCCGTGGTCATGGGCGCGGCGGCGAAGGCCGTGCACAGCGTCCAACTCGTCCTGCTCGTACCGGCGTTCTTCGCGCTGCTGTGTGTGCCGGTGAGCTTCCTGTTCATACCGGAGAGCGTCCAGAGGGCCGTCGGCCGGCTCGACCGGCCGGGTGCCGTTCTGCTCGGCCTCTCGCTGCTCTCTCTGCTCGGCGGTGTCTCCCGTGTGGACCACGACGGCTGGGTGTCGGCGGGTGTTCTCCTCCCGCTCGTCCTCTTCGCCGTCCTGATCTCGGTGTGGGTGCGTACGGAACTGCGGTGCGCGGCACCGCTGGTGGACCTCAGGGCCATGAGGGGCCGCGGCGTGGCACGGCTCTACCTGGTCTCCTTCTTCTTCGGCGTCATGTACTTCGGCAGCCAGTCGCCCAACGCGACCTTCCTGGCCGCCGATCCCGCGACGGACGGCTACGGGTTCGGACTCTCCGCGCTGGACATCTCACTGGTCGGTCTGCCCGGGGCCGTGGCCGCGCTGGTCACCTCCGGCTGCACCGCCCTGATCGCCCGGCACCTGGGCTACCGGACCACGCTCATGACCGCCTTCGGCCTGATGGCGGCCGGCTTCCTCGGCCTGGGCTTCCTGCACGACACCGTCGCGGAGATGGCGATCACCGTGGCGGTCTGCGGCGCCGGTGTCGGCGCCGCGCTGGGTGCCATGCCCACCGTCATCGTGGAGGCCACGGAGCCGGAACACACCGGTGTCGCCTCGGCCCTCTACAACAACGTGAAGACCGTCGGAGGAGCGGTCTCGGGCGGCCTCGTCGCCACGGTGCTGGCGGCACACACGAGGTCCGGCGGGACCACTCCGTACGAGGGCGGCTACACGACGGTCTGGCTGCTGTGCGCCGCGTGCGGCCTCGCCGCGATCGCGGCGGTGGCCGGGCACGCCAGGGGCGACGGGAGGGTCTCGGCACTCAACTTCCCCCGTCCGGGCCGGACGGGCCGGCGATCAGCGCCTGCAGCACGTCGTCGGGGATCGCCCGACTCCCCTGGGACGCCGACTGGGTGACCAGGCAGTAAAGCAGGTGCCGGCGATCCGTTCGGTCGGGGAGCGCGGTCCAGGTGGGGTGCAGGGCGGGGTCCTCGGCGGCGGCCCGCCCGCCCTTCTCGCCCCGGTTGGGTCACGGTGATCGCGGTGCCCGACCTCCGTACGGAGGCCAGTGGCCGTGTCATGGTCACCGGTCGGGGCGAACAGTGGCCGCGTCAGGTTCGCGGGGCGGGGTCGGTCCGAACGGTGGACGTGTCAGGCTCGCGGTGCCGGGTCGGTCCGGACAACGGACGCCTGGGAGAAGTTGGTGGCGGCCACGATCTCGGGTGGGCGCACATACCCGGCGACGCTCTCGACCCGCACGACGAGCGCGAGCGGGGCTCTCGTGTCGTACGCCTTCGCCAGCTTGCGTATCTCGGCGCGGGCGAAGAGTTGCGTCGCTCCCGATGTAGCCAGGGTGTCGCAGCCCGCGATCATGACGAGACGGCTTCCGGCCGCGAAGGGGTTGCGTGCCAGAAGGATGATCGCGTGGTCCACGAATGTAGTCGCCCCGCTCTCCGACCGCCCGTATTCCTCGCCATCTGTCACACCCACGATGCGGTAGTCGTCGGAGAACTGGCGGAAGGTGTACGGGGCGTTGAGCCGGTCGGCCATCAACTGCCAGACCCCGTTGTGCGCCGGCCCGCCGATCACGACCAGGTTCTCCTCGGCGTCCGACGCCATGGCGAAGGCCTTGGCCCTGACCGTGACGGCCTCGTGCAACCGCAGGTCCTGGGAGAGGAACTGCCGGAGATTCATGGCGGCGAGGGCATCCGCCTCATGGATCTTCGGATAGGCGGGCGAGGCCCGGCCGGACTCCCCCACGACCACCACCACGCGTCGGCCGCGGTCCAGCCGCCACACACGCGCGGCCGGGGCCCGCGTACGGGAGTAGTGCACCAGGGCGCGTCCCAGCCAGCCGACGGCGAACGCGAGCAGCGAGGCCACGAGGTTGACCGTCAGGTCCTCCCCCACGACCGCCCCCCCTACCGTCGCCCGCCTTCACTCCTGAGTCTCGACAAGCAGTCTGCACCACGGAAGTGGCCGAGGAGCAGGGATCGGCCATCCACGTTCACCGGCCGACCGACGCACGTCAGGTGTATCCGAACGACGGCCCCGGCCCCGCTTCCGGATCTCCGCCGGTGGCGGCGCCGGGACCTTCACAGTCCCACTGACCGGATGAACGGTTCGTGGCTGGCGCCCATCGGTCGGGGGCCTACTCATGCTCGCTGGGCGTTGTTCGAGTGCTGGGGTCAGTGCTGTGTGGCGACCATCCGTTCGATCTCCTTGAGCACGAGCTCGGGACGGTCCTTCGGGACGTCGTGGGAGCTGCCCTTCGCGGTGACGAGCGTCCGGTGAGGCCCGTCCTGGACGAACGAGGCTGCGGCGTCGCGCCAGCGCTGAGCGTCTTCGGGGGAGCCGTCGAACGGGGTCTTCTCCGAGACGATGACCGTTGCCGGCACCGCGTCCGGCCAAGTCACCTTGTGAAACGCCTTGTTCGTCGCGACGAAGCTCTCCGCAGTGGAGATGAGCTGGCGGTTCTGCGGCTTGTCAGGTGCCTTCTTCGCGGCGCTGACCTGGGGTCCGCTGAGTGCCACGAGGCGTGCGATCTCCTCATCCGTGAAGAGGGGCGGCAGGTTGGCGTCGACCAGGACCGCACCGGACAGTACCTGTGGGTTGTTCCTGGCGAAGTAGGTCGCGACCTCGCCGGCCTGGGAGTGGGACACCAAGGTCACGTTCTTGGTGACCCCCAACTGCCGAAGCCCCGTTTCAAGGTCACTGACGGCACTCTCGACGCTCCACGGACCGGGCACCACGTCACTCTTGCCAAGACCGGCCCGGTCGTACGTGATGACGGTGGCGCCGGTGGCGGCGTGCAGCCTGGGGACGAGGTCGTTCCAGTAGGAGGAGTCCTCGCCGCCGCCCGAGTCCAGGACGATGACGGAGCCGTGGCCCCGCGTCACATGGAAGGCCAGACGGTGACCGCCATTGTCGATCATGTGCAGGCCCGCCGCCGCGACCGCCTGGCCGGTCCCCGGAGAGGTGGACGAGATCGTGGACGGCGAGGCCGATCGCCGGGAAGCGGAGTCGTGGTCGCCGCAGGCCGTGACGGCGCCGGCGGTCAGTGCCGTCAGGGCCAGGACCGACAGGGCACGGTTCAGGGACCGGCGGCTGGACGTAGAGCGGGACATGCTGATCCTTCGGACGATGGGTGGTGGCGTCGATGGGTGGTGGGGCTGTGGCACCCATCATTCGGTGAATCGATTCATCAGAGAATCCGGCTGGCCCGCGTGTCGGTGATGCGGCTGACGAGAGGGAGAGCGGTGGGGTTAACCCCCGCAAGCGATCACCGGTCTGGTGGCACGCCGGGGCTGCCTGCCTGTCTGTCTGTCTGTCCGCCTGCCTGCCTGCCTGCCTGCCGCTGACGGCCAGGGATCGGCCCAGAGAGCAAGAGGGCCAGGCGTTCTCAAGTCTCGGTATGCCGCGCCGGACGGCTTCCTGACGTGACCACCGCGTGCCGACTCCTGGCGGCGCACCGCCTTCAAACGCGCGCGCAGGATCGGGTTGAATAGGGATCTGTGAGCGAGATCGAACGTGCGGCGAGTCGGACGGCGGTACTGGTCTGCCAGGGGCGGGCGGTGGCGGACGGGAGAGTCGCCGTCGGCCGGTTCTCGGATCCGGTGGCGGTGCGGATGCTGCGCGCCGAGGAACGTGTCCCCGTGGACGAGGTGCGGACGGGGGTGCCGCCCGAAGGCTGGCAGGCGCGCTCACGGTACGAGAGTGTCCGGGCGTGCGCCGAGGTGATGGTGCCGCGTACGGTCGCGATCGATGAGGCCCTGCGGTCGCGCGCGACCGGTCAACTCGTGATCCTCGGAGCCGGTCTGGACACGCGCGCGTGGCGTCTGGCCGAGCTTGCGCGGACGGACGTGTGGGAGGTCGACCATCCGGCCTCCCAGCGGGACAAGCGAGCCCGCCTCACCGAGGCCGCACAACAGGTCCTGGGGTCGGAGGAGAGCGCTCGCCCAGCGGTCGAACTGCCGCTGGCCGCTCGATCCGTGCGGTTCACGCCGGTCGACTTCGCCGTCGACGACCTCGGCACGGCGTTGGACGGCGCCGGGCACGACCCCTCCGTACCCACGACTTGGCTGTGGGAGGGCGTCGTCCCCTACCTCACGCGCGACGAGGTGCGCGCCACGGTGGCCGCGCTCGCCGCCCGGACAGCCCCCGGCAGCGTCCTCGTCGTCAACTACCAGACGCCCTCCGCGAGAGCATCCGTGGGCCGACTGCTGTCCCGAGTGATCGGCGGTTCCGTCACCTCCGGCGAACCGTGGCGCTCACTGTGGAAGCCACAACGGATGGCCGCTCTGCTCGCGGAGCACGGCCTGCGGGTGGTGTCCGACAACGACCTCCAAAGCCTCACAGAGGCTCTCGGCGAGGCGACGCGGGGGCGAACGTCATTGCGGTCGGGCCGCGTCGACGTTGCCTTGGCCGAGAGTGGGGCCGGCCACGAGGGCTGACGGGGCCGGAGGGTGCGTGGGGCGACGCCCGCCAGGGCTAGCCCTCTAAGGGCACCTCGCCACTGCCGCTTCAGTGAGCGTTCGTGTCACCCACCCTCCGGTCGCCGCTGGGCCGGTACGGCGGGACGTGCTTCGAGCGCCTCATACCGTCGGCCCCGTCGAGGGCAAGGCTCAGCTGGGCAGGCTGCCCCCTGAATGTTGTGATCGACCAACGTTCGTCCTGTGCAGCGGACCAGCTAGAGCAGACGGCAACGGTCGAATCGTCCGAGGCGTCACGCAGCGTCATGCCAGGGCTTGTTCTCTGCCCAGTGTCGGACCCAGCCTGCAAAGCCAGGCTCGGCGGTGGTGAAGCCGAACTGCGCGCCGAAGGGGAGAGCGCCGACGTCGCTGATCATCCAGATGTGCCCTCGGTGACGCCCGCTGACGATGAGGTGCCAATTCAACGCACAGCCATCGGTGCCGAGCACGATCGAGCCATGGTTGAAGACCTGTTCAAGAACCTCGTCGGTGTCCTCGTCAGGGTCCGAGTCGTCCTCCCACGTCCAGGCCTCCGCCAGGGGGAACGGCTTGCTCAGGTCACGTTCCTGTTCCTCGCCGCCCCAGTCGTTCGGCAGCTCCGCGACCGGCATGAGTCCGTACTCAGGCGGACCGGAGAGTGAGCCGTCGGATATCTCAGCAACAAAGGTCCGATACGGCTCGGGCAGCACGATCCCGTGCTCTGCCTCGAAGGCATGCACTGCCTCCCACCCAAGAGCCGAACCGCCTCCGTCGTCCACAGCGAACGCCGCACGCAGCGCCGCCAGCTCAGCAGGGTCGGCCTGATCAATGTTCATGCGGCATGGATACCACCCCGCACTGACAACCTCCTGCGCCCCTCTAGGGATGGCTGTGGGGTATCCGGCCGCACGGTCGATGATGCGGTCCGCTGCCGACCTGGAACCTCGAAGAGCGGGGCGAGCTGGCGCATCGTCAAGTTTGTTCGCCAGTAAGCCGCGACGGGTGGGACCCGGTCCACCTGCGGAAGCTCCATGGCCGAGCCTTTCGGGCGGCTTTGACGCCATGATCACACCAGAGACGGCAAGATCTCGCGCGTGACCAGCAGTGAAGAGGCGACACTTAGCAGTGGTAGCCGTCCGGGCACTCAGGGAACAGCACTCCGAAGAACAAGAAGCAGAGAATCGGCACACTGGACACGGTGGCCATGATCAGGAATCGTCCGCGTGCCTCTCGACGGTCCTTGACCTGAGCCACCACGAAGCCCGCGGTCGGTGCGACCGCGGCGGTGAACAGCGCCGTCAGGCCGAACATCCAGCCGATCTCTCGTCGCACGTCCGGTAGCCCCATCGCATACGCGATCGCCGGGGCGAACAGAAGGACGGGGGCAGATGCCCACCACCACGACAAAGCGCTGATGATCCGATCCGTTCGTGCATGCTCCAGGCCAGTCGATCCTCTTACCCCGTGACGGCTCTCCGGAGCGACCCCAGACGATGGCATGCCCACATCGTAGGCACCTCAGAGAAACACGTGGACGTCTTGAGCGGGGACCTTCTCGTCAACGGGGCTATCCAGCACGGCTCCAAAGCCGAGAGCACACCAGATGCTCCAAGCGGAGCTCCTCAAGGCCCGTGAGCGGCTCGTCCGGATCGAACAACTCGCGGAGCGCGTCAAAGAACCTGCGGTACAACTCAGGGAGGCCGAGCTCGGTACCAGGGACCACGCACACCCCTGCAACCCGACCTGCGTGCACACCTCGTGGAATGCAGGTTGCCGGGTGAAGCCTCAAGGCCAGCGAGAGTGCACCTGTCCGGGTCCTCAGCGTCGGTGACCGCCAGGCAATTCCGCAGAGCATCGTAAGATCAGCGCTCTCACGGGGGGGTGCAATGCGAATAGCGGGGCAGGACGGCGAGCGGCAGAAGTACGCGCTGACCTCGGACGAAGACGACAACGGCTTCTGGGGCCTGGCGTACGAAGCCGAGGGCCTTTTCACGCCGCTGCCGGACCAGAAGGGCGCACGCCGAGTGCGCCTAACAGGTCTCCTCCCACAAGGGGGCCTACTGAAAAGTGTCGGCCATGTCGGCAGTCGTCGCGCCCTGGCGGGGAACGCCTGGATCAACCTCCTTGATGGCGACGGTGTCACCATGGGGTCCTACTTCGTCGGCCAGGTCACCGTCGTCGATGTCGAGCCCTCCGCTCGCGGAGCCGGCCTGATCGACGTCACGGTGACACTGTGGTGCGAGGACGCGCTACCCGGGGCGGACGCGGCATGGGACTTGATCCGCGCCGGTCAGCTTGATCACACCGGCACGTGGCACGATCTTGCCTCCGAGGACAGACGCGCGTGGCTGTCGGTCGCGCTGTGGTCCCGGGGGTACCGGCAGCAGGGAAGGCCCGATGCTCCGACAGGGCAGGTGTTCACCATCGATGGCCAGTTCATCGTCGACGAGGACAGCTTCTACTGCGCGATCGGCGAGGCCATCAATGGGCCCGGCGGATACTTCGGCTGGAACCTGGACGCTCTGGATGACTGCCTGATCGGCGGATGGGGCGCCTCCACACCATTCACCCTGCTCTGGGGTTCCTCAGCCCAGGCTCGGGCGCGGTTGGCCGAGCGCGTGCCAGTGGGCGATCGGGACGTTTCGTTGTTCGACCTGCTCCTGGAAATCTTCGAGGGGCGGGGCGTGAGCGTCGTCCTTCGATAACAGGCTCGGAGAGAATCCCGGCATGGTGATGGCACGGCACTGGTACTCCTCGTCGCCCGTCGTGGACGGGTATCCACTCCTGGACGAGCCGGGCTTCTGGCCCGCGTACCTGGTGAACTTGTCCGAGGGGCGCCCACCGGAGGGCTTCGGGTCCCATGCGGGCGATGCCGCCGCCATGCTGAACCGGCTCCACGATCCTTCGGCCTGGCCGACGTTCACAGTGCCGCTGGCGGGCGGCTTCGCGGTCGTCGTGCATTTCAACAGCGGCGAGGAGTTCACGTCCACGGACTACTTCCTCACGCATCCCGAGTGGAGTCAGGATCTCGTCCTGGCCAGCGACGACGAGGACCCTATCGGTCCAGGGCTGTGCTGGCCCGAACTCGCCGCCCTGCTTGAGGCACCACCGGGTACGGCAGGTGTCACCGACCCACACGCCCGTCTCCTCCTTCTGCTGCCGGTTCTCGGCGACAAGGCCATTCCGGAGGATGCCGTGACGGCCGCGGTCGAGGCTCTGGTCGCTCAGGGTGCGCCTGCGGCGGGCGAGGCATTGGCCAGACAGCTCCTCCAAGGGCATCCCATGTGGGGTGCCCAGCACTGGTGGTTCGACGATGACGAACAGAGTTGGCTCTGCGAGGGCAGCCACAGTCCCCGCAAGACCCCCCTCGGTGACCATTTGCCGCCACACCAGCGAGCCGCACTCGAAGCCTGCCTCACTCTCCGCCAACCGTTTCACGCGACGGTGACGGCAACCTTGGCGACTGGGGCCTCGAAGGCCGGCAACTCGACCTAGGTCGTGCCCTGCTTGGGCGGTGTCTCGCTTGGTGATCGGGTTGCGTCTACAGGTCCCGCCACTCCCCCAGCTCGTAAGGTCTCCCCGTCCGGATGAAGTCGCGCACGAGGGCCCAGGCTCGATCGACGGAGAGGACGCAGTCGCCACTGAAGACAGCCAGGTCGTCCATGATCGGTACGTGCACGACTGCATCCGCCGCCGCCGTGCCATCGCCGACGAGGAGAGACGACCTCTCAGCGTTGCTGAACAGATGGATGACCGCTTGATCATCTTGAAAGCCCATGGTCAGCAGGGGAAACTCGCTGCCCGTCAGGCGGGCTTCCAGGTATCCGCGACCACGCGAGCGCAGTGCGGTGAAGTGGTCCGTCAGATCCGCAAGGTCGGAGCTTTGTTCGTTCGCTGACAGCCGTCGCGATTCCAGGTCCGTTGCCGTCCACGACACGTCCATCCCTGCCGCCTCCCTTCGCGTAGCCAATCTGCCCGGGACTTCAAGCATGCCTTGATCGGCATCGGCGCGGGCGGTGGATTGCTTCGGATCCAGGGCAGAACGAGGAGATTGCAGCCGAGCTGCGGGTGGGCGAGCGGGTCGGTGGAACGGTGGCGCCGAGCCCGGCGTGAACGGGGCTAGGCCGGTCCTGGCGAAAGTATCGCCGGGCCCTCCCCCGCTCACGAAGCCCGGACCGACACGAGGGTCACGTCGCCCCGTCCGCGCGCACGCACGTTCCGCACGAGGCAGGACCGTGCGTGCGCGCATCCCGGGAACCGGCATGGCGTACCGCCGATCAGGCTCGTACCGTCAGACCCGGAACTGGTTCTCCGGGACCGGAAGGCCGTAGTGCTCGCGCAGCGTCGTGCCTTCGTACTCCTCTCGGAACAGGCCCTTCCCGCGCAGGATCGGTAGCACGTGGTCCACGAACGCCGCGAGGCCCGACGGCAGGGCGGGGGCCATGATGTTGAAGCCGTCGGCGGCTCCGCCCTCGAACCAGGCGATGATCGTGTCGGCGACCTGTTCGGGTGTGCCGACGAACTCGAAGTGGCCTCGTCCGCCACCGAGTCGGGAGATGATCTGGCGGACCGTGAGCCGTTCGCATACGGCGAGGTCGATGATCAGGTCGGAACGGCTCTGGGCGCCCTCCAGCTTCGGTCTGGCCAGGATGAAGTCCGGGAGAGGCTTGTCGAGTTCGAAGACCGTGGGCTCGGTCTCGAACACGGCCGCCAACTGGCGCAGCCCGTACTCCGGGATACGCAGCTCGTCGAACTGCCGGGCCAGTGCGCGGGCTTCGGACTCGGTCGACCCGATGTACGGGACGATGCCGGGCAGCACGATCACGCCGTCCGGGGCGCGGCCCGCGGCCCCGGTCCGTGCCTTGATGTCCGAGTAGAAGGCTGCAGCTCGCTCGTAGGTCGTGTGGGCGGTGAAGATGGCCTCGGCGTGGCGGGCCGCGAAGTCCCTGCCGTCCTCCGACGAGCCGGCCTGGACGAGAAGCGGGTAACCCTGCGGCGGGCGCTGCACGTTGAGGGGGCCGGCCACCTTGAAGTGGCTGCCCTGATGGCCGAGCCGGTGCAGCCGTTCGGGGTCGGCGTAGCGTCCGGTGGCCTTGTCCGCGACGACGGCGTCGGACTCCCAACTGTCCCACAGGGCCTTGGCGACCTTGAGGAACTCGTCGGCGCGGGCGTAGCGCTCGGCGTGGCTGGGGCGGTCGTCGAGTCCGAAGTTGGCCGCCTCGTCCGCCCCCGCCGAGGTGACGATGTTCCAGCCGGCGCGGCCGCCGCTGACGTGGTCGACGGAGGCGAGCCGGCGGGCGAGGTTGTAGGGCTCGTTGTACGTCGACGAGACGGTCGCGATGAGGCCGATGCGGCTCGTCGCCTGGGACAGTGCGGTCAGCAGGGTCAGGGGTTCGAGCTGGCCCGGTGGCCGGAACTCGCCCGTTCCGATGAGGGCCGGGCCGTCCGCCAGGAACAGCGAGTCGAACTTGGCGCTCTCGGCGAGCTGCGCCAGCTCGATCCAGTGCCGCAGGTCGAAGTCCGCCCGGGGGTTGCTGTGCGGTAGCCGCCACGCCGCCTCGTGGTGGCCCGCTTCCATGAGAAAGGCGTTGAGGTGGAGCCGACGCTGTCGCTCGGTCACGGGTTGTCTCCTTCGTGTGTCGAGGTGGATGGCGGTGTCAGTTGAAGGTCAGCTTGGAGCTGTCGTAACCGGCCGGGAGGAGGTTGTCGGTGATGGAGTCGAGGTCGACCTTCTTGGTGATCTGGCCCGCTTCCAGGAAGGCGTCCGCGAGCTTCTGCTCCAGTTCGATGTCCGACTTCTCGACCGGCGTCACCCTGTTGGAGTAGGCGGCCAGGGAAGCCTTGGCGTCGGCCAGCGAGATGCCCTGTTCCTGTGCAAGCGCCTTCGCGTACTGATCCGGGTGCTTGATGGCCCAGGCGTACTCCCGGGACAGCCTCTTCAGAGCGTCCGTGAGCGCCGCGCGCCTGGTCTTGTCCTTCAGCGACGTGTCACTCGCGACGTAGTAGCTGCTCGTCTGGTCGATCGGCGGGAGGCCCTTGACCAGGATCCGCGCGCCGTTCTTGACCGCGATCGCCGACTGCGGGTTCCAGATCGACCAGGCGTCGACCTTGCCGGTGTTGAACGCCGTCGCGGCGGCTGCCGGGTCGAGGAAGACCAGCTTCGCGTCCTTGGGGCCGAGACCGACGCTCTTCAGCGCGTTCAGGGCCAGTCCGTGGGCGGAACTGCCCTGCGGGACCGCGATCCGCTTGCCCTTGAGGTCGGCGGCCGTCCTCAGCTTCGAGCCCTTCGGCACGATGATGTTCTCCACCGCCTGGTCGGGCGTGAGCGAGCGGTTCACCGCGACGATCTTGAAGCCGTACTCTTTCGCCGCGCCGGTGATCGGGGGCACGTCGCCGACGCTGCCCAGGTCTATGTCACCCGAGGCGGCGGCTTGCACGAGTGGTGGGCCGTAGGTGAAGCGCGCGAACTTCACCTTGTAGGGCGCGTTGTCGAAGACGCCGGTCAGTTTCGCCAGCGCCTCGCTGCCGTCACCGCCGTTGTCCCCGATCGTGAAGGTGTACTTGCTCCACTCGGGGTGCTTCTCGCTGCTCGCGTTGCCGGCGTTGCTCAGCGGTGCGGTGGTCTCGGAGGACGATCCGCAGGCGACGAGGGTGCTTGCGAGGGTGAGGGGAGCGACCGCGGCGACGAGTCGGGAGGTTGTCTTGCGCATGGGATGTCCTGGGCTTTCTGTGATCGGTACGAGCGTTGGCGGTCGTGCCTTTGCTCGAACGGGCAGTCGTGCACTTACTGGAATCGGTGTTGGTGTTGGGATCTGGGGGTCAGTGCTGTCCGGCCAGGCCGAGGTCTTCCAGGAGCCGGGCGCGGAGTTCCTCGCGGGCCACACTCGCCTCGCGGTCCGCGGCGGAGAGGTGAACCGCGTGTGCGGCACCGATGCGTCCGTCGCTCATGACGAGGATGCGGTCCGCCAGAGCGATCGCCTCGTCGATGTCGTGGGTGACCAGCAGCATCGCGGCCTGGTGTCGGGTGCGCAGGGCGCGTACGAGGTCGTGCATGCGCAGCCGCGTGATGGCGTCGAGGGCGGCGAACGGCTCGTCGAGCAGCACGAGTTCGGGCTCCGAGACCAACGCCCGCGCCAGGGAGACGCGTTGAGCCTCTCCACCGGAGAGCTCTTTGGGCCATGCCTTCTCGCGGCCCGCGAGCCCGACCTCGGCGAGCACGTCACGGGCCCGCTGGTCCGCGTCGGCTCCGTGCAGGCCGAGTGTGATGTTGCGCTGGACGCGCTGCCACGGCAGCAGCCGGTCGGCCTGGAAGACGACGGCCCGCTTCGCGGGGACCTCGACGCGGCCTCCGTCGGGCCGGTCAAGTCCGGCGAGCAGCCGCAGGAGCGTGCTCTTCCCGCAGCCCGAGGGACCGAGCAGGATCACCAACTCGCCGTCTTCGATGGTGAGATCGAGCCGGTCGAGGACGACCCGGTCGCCGAACTGCCGGACGACCCGTTCCACGACGACGCCGGTCCGGCGGCGGAGGTCGGTCGCGACTGTGCTGCTCATGACGCCTCATAACTCGGGCGCCACCGCAGCAGCACCCGTTCGAGAACCCGGACGAACTGGTCGGCGAGCAGGCCGAGGAGCGAGTAGATCACCAGCCCCACGAAGACCTGGTTGGTCTGGAGATAGGTCTGTCCCTGTGTGATGAGGAATCCGAGTCCCTTGTCGGCGTTGACCGTCTCCGCGGCGACGAGGCCGAGGACGCTGTACGCGAGGGAGAAGCGGAGACCCACCAGGAAACCCGGCAGCGATCCAGGAACCAGGACCCTGGTCACCAGGCGCCACCTGCCGGCTCCGGTCGTGCGGGCCATCTCGATGAGGCGCTGGTCGACGCCGCGGATCGCGGCGAACAGGTTGAGGTACATCGGCACGCTGGCACCGAAGGAGATCAGCAGCACCTTCGTGAGCTCGTCGATGCCGAACCACACGATCATCAGGGGCAGTACGGCGAGCAGGGGGATCGTGTTGAGGACCTGTACGAGGCCGTTGAACAGATACTCGCCGCTGCGCAGCAGCCCGCCGAGCACGCCGGTGACGATGCCGACGGACAGGCCGATCGCGAGACCGATACCGGCCCGCTGGAGCGAGACGGCCACGTCCGGGCCGAGCACGCCCTGCTGCCACAGGTCGACGGCGGACCGCACGATCGAGGTCGGCGCCGGAGCGTAGGTCTTCGTGACCACGCCGGCCCGGGCGAGCAGTTCCCAGAGCAGGAGGATCGCGACCGGGGTCGTGTAGATGCCCAGCGGCCAGCGCAGCCGGTCACGAAGTGTCGCGAGCGCCGTCCGGCGGCGCGCGTCGCGGGGAAGGAAGACCTCGCGTTCCCGTACGGCGTCGGTCGCGGCGTCCGGGCCCTTGAGAACGGCCGGCGCCGGGATGCGGACCTCCGTCATGCCGCCACCGCCAGGACGCTGGTGTAGTGCGAGGCGTCGCCCACGAGTTGTTCGCTGCGGCGTCCGTCGACGCCGACCGGGACCTCTCCCGCGACGGTCACCCGGTTCAGCAGTCGCGGGTGGTCGTCGTAGTTGTCGACCGCGTAGTGCTGGGTGATCCGGTTGTCGAAGATCAGGAGCTGCCCGGGAGACCAGGTCCAGCGCAGGATGTTCTCCGGACGCGTCACGTACGACTGGAGGATGCGCAGCAGATCCGCCGAGTCGCTGTTCGGCAGACCGACGATCCTCTTGGCGAACCCGCCGATGAACAGGCCCCGTTCGCCGGTCAGCGGATGGACGCGTACGACCGGGTGCTCGGCCTCGTACGGCGTCGAGACGAAGATCCTGTCGTACTCCCGCTGTTCCGCCGTGGCGGCCGCGGGGCGCGCGTAGTCGTACTGGTTGGTGTGCACGACGCGCAGTGAGTCAGCGAGGTCGCGGAGCGGCCGGGGCAGATCGCGGTAGGCAGCGGCGGCGTTGGCGATGAGTGTCTCGCCCCCGTAGGGCGTGGTCACCAGGGACCTCAGGGTGGCGACCTGGGGCGGGTTGACCACGAAGGTGACGTCGGTGTGCCACTCGTTGGCCTTGGAGGTCTCGCTGTCGACGGCCAGCACGTTGGTCGTGCCGTCGGCGGCCGCCACGTTCGGGTGGGCGGTGGTGAGTTCGCCGAACCAGCGGGCCACGCGCTCCTGTCCGGAGTTGTCGAGACCGGCCTGGTCGAAGACGAGCGCCTTGTGCTCGTTGAGGGCGTCTCGGAGTGCCTTGGGCGTGGAGTCGGCCGCTGGAGCGGCGAGGTCGACGCCTTCGACCAACGCGCCTATGCGGCCGGTGAGTTTACGGATGGACACGGGCATGAGGTGGTCCTTCTCGGGGAGGTGGCACGCCGCCGGGTGTGATGGGGCACGCCACCGGGTGTTGGGGCATGGAAGACGGCAGCGACGGATCGCCTCACGGACCGAACGGCCGGAGACCGAGCAGATGTCGTGGTGGCGACACAGGGGCCGACGGCCTTTGGTCACGCGGGAAGGCCGGCCGTGCGAGCCGTTCGAGGGGGCTGACGTCAGTTCGCCGGACCGGGGCCGCCCTCCTCACCGACCGTGGTCGGTGTGACGGCTCACCCGCTCTCCGGAGACTGGGACGACTGCCGACCGTCCGCGCGGCCTCCCCCGCTCATGCGGGTCCCGCACGGCGGACAGCTCAGCCCGCAGCCGGGAAGGGGAAGCGCAAGGTGAGGTCGTGGAAGCAGTCGCTCAGACGTCGGAGGCGACGATCCCGCGCGGCAGCGGCGCGGCACAGGCGGTTCGGTACCGCCTCGGTCAGACGCGCACCGTCGGTGCGAGCCGACGGCCGCCGGGGACGATCAGCCGGGTCAGCGACAACAGAACGTACTGGCGACGTGCGCCAGATCGATGTGGCGCCGCCGGGTGAGGTCCACGCGCGGATTCATGAGACGGGAGTTCAGCAGACGGTCACCACGGCGGTCAAGGAAATCAGGGCGGGTCTTGCATGGCGGACACGGAGGGTTTCTCCGGTTGTCCGGGCACGACGTCGTGCCGGGCGGTGCTTGCCCTTGACGCGTACGGCAGGACTTGGCGTGTGCGAGGCCGCCTGGCACAACGGACCGGTCAGGTCTGAGCCTTCGCACGCCCGGAGCGAGCCGGTCCGGCACGCCCTCGAACGCATGAAACACCGCCGTCTGGCTGGTTCCTGACGACGCCGTGTGGTTACCTGGGCTCATGACCGTGCTCGTGACCCGCCGCCACGTCGATTACGTGCGTGTCACCACCACTGGTTGTCCGGCCGCGAGCTGACATCCCGCTCAGGCCTCTGACCAGCACCTTCTTCACCGCCCAGCGCTGACCGCTGCCGACGTACCGGCCGTGGTCGATACGCCGTGGGTCCTTCACCGGTCCTCGACGGCGTAGGTCCTTGGCCCGTCCTCGGCGCCGTGGCTCCTCCTCCATCGTCATCGCCGACGCGGTTCATCCATACGTCCCCGGCGACGTGGTTCCTCACGTCCCCACGGCGCCGTGCGCCCCCGCGCGCACCTTCCCGTTCCCACCCTCCGTACAGGGAGCAGCACCATGACCCAGCCCATCGATTCCGTCACCGCCGGCCACACCCCCGAAGAGTCTCCCGGGGGACCTGACACCTCGGCATGGTCCTTCGAGACCAGGCAGATCCACGCCGGAGCCGCGCCCGACCCGACGACCGGCGCCCGGGCGACACCGATCTACCAGACGACGTCGTTCGTGTTCCGTGACACCCAGCACGCGGCCGACCTCTTCTCGCTGGCCGAACCCGGCAACATCTACACCCGCATCCACAACCCCACCCAAGACGTGTTCGAGCAGCGGATCGCCGCGCTGGAGGGCGGTGTCGCGGCCGTCGCACTGTCCTCCGGACAGGCCGCGGAGACCCTGGCGATCCTGACGCTCGCCCGTGCGGGCGACCACATCGTCTCCAGTACCTCGCTGTACGGCGGTACGTACAACCTCTTCCGCCACACGCTCCCCCGGCTGGGCATCGACGTGTCCTTCGTCGACGACCCCGACGACGTCGAGGCGTGGCGGGCGGCGATCCGGCCGAACACGAAGGCGCTGTTCGCCGAGACGCTGGGCAACCCGCGCGGCAACGTGCTGGACGTACGGGCCGTCGCCGACGTGGCCCACGCCGGAGGCGTGCCGCTGATCGTGGACAACACGGTCCCGACTCCCTATCTGCTGCGGCCACTTGAGCACGGCGCGGACATCGTCGTGCATTCCGCCACCAAGTTCCTGGGAGGGCACGGCACCACCATCGCGGGGGTGGTCGTCGACGGCGGCACGTTCGACTTCGGCGCCCACGCGGACCGGTTCCCGGACTTCACCGAGCCGGACCCGAGCTACCACGGCCTCCAGTACTGGCCCGCACTCGGCCCGGGCGCCTTCGCCGTCAAGCTTCGGGTGCAGTTGCTGCGCGACCTCGGCCCGGCGCTGTCCCCGCACTCCGCCTTCCTGCTGCTGCAGGGTGTGGAGACGCTGAGTCTGCGCATCGAACGGCACTCGGCCAACGCCCAGGCTCTCGCCGAGTGGCTGGAGGGCCGCGACGAGGTCGCCGCCGTCCACTACCCGGGGCTGGAGTCCAGCAGGTGGTACGACGCCGGGCAGAAGTATCTGCCGCGCGGTGCCGGTGCCGTGGTCTCCTTCGAGCTGCGGGACGGGGTGGAGGCGGGCAAACGGTTCGTGGACGCGGTCGAGTTGTTCAGCCATCTCGCCAACATCGGCGACGTACGGAGCCTGATCATCCACCCGGCGTCCACCACCCACAGCCAGCTCGACGACGAGCAGCTCACGGCCACCGGCACCTCGCCCGGTCTCGTGCGCCTGTCGGTCGGCATCGAGAACCTCGCCGACCTGAAGGCGGACTTGGAGGCAGGCTTCCGCGCCGCCAAGGAAGCGTCCTGAAACCCGTATTGACGTCCCATCAGGAGCCCCTCCCTCCGGCCACCGGTGCCTGGCGGGAGGGGGACCCGCCGGGGCGGCGCCAGTGGTTCACCCGGGAGAAACCTCTCGCGCTAGAGGCCGGCGGTGAACTGCCGGGTGTGCGGCTGGCGTTCGAGACGTGGGGACGGCTCGCGCCGGACGCCTCCAACGCCGTTCTCGTGCTGCACGCCCTCACCGGGGACAGTCACGTGGCCGGACCGGCCGGACCCGGGCATCCCACCCCCGGCTGGTGGGACGGTCTCGTCGGACCGGGCCGCGCCCTGGACCCGGACCGCTGGTTCGTCGTGGCCCCGAACGTCCTCGGCGGCTGTCAGGGAAGCACCGGGCCGTCCTCGCTCACACCGGACGGACGACGCTGGGGCGGGGACTTTCCGTTTCTGACACAGCGCGACCAGGTGGCGGCCGAGGCCGGTCTGGCCGACGCGCTCGGCATCGAACGCTGGGCCCTGGTGGTCGGCGGATCGATGGGTGGTATGCGGGCGCTGGAATGGGCCGTGTCGTATCCCGAGCGGACCGGTGCGCTCCTGGTCCTCGCCACGACCGCCGCGGCGAGCGCCGAGCAGATCGCCTGGGCCGACGTCCAACTGCGCGCCATCCGTTCCGACCCGAACTGGCGGGGAGGCCATTACCACGACAGCGGCCCGGGCCCGGACACCGGACTCGGGCTGGCCCGCCGGATCGCCCACGTCACCTACCGCAGCGAGCCGGAGCTCCGCGTCCGCTTCGGCCGTACGCCGCAGGGCACGGAGGATCCCTGGAACGGGGGCCGGTACCAGGTCGAGTCCTACCTCGGACATCACGCGGCCAAGCTGGTGAGACGCTTCGACGCGGGCAGCTATGTCGTGCTCTCGGAGGCCATGGACAGTCACGACCTCGGCCGGGGCCGCGGCGGCGTGCGCGCGGCCCTGCGCCGGGTGACGGCCCCGACGCTCGTGGCCGGAGTCGACTCGGACCGCCTCTACCCACCGGCGCAGCAGGCGGAGCTGGCGGCCGGTATCTCCACCGCGGACGGTCTCCGGCTGATCGCGTCCGATCACGGCCACGACGGCTTCCTCATCGAGGTGGAGCAGGTCGCCGCGCTGGTCGACGAACTCGTTGCGCGGAAACCCGTCGGGCAGGAGGGGGCGGGGCGACAGAGGCCCTGACCGATGGGTGCATGAGGCCCGACCGGGCCCTCTTCAGGGACCGATGGCCCCTGCCGGACCGCCGCCTTGAGGGACCAATGGCCCCTGCCCGGCCGACCCCGCGCGAGCCTTCCATGGAAGGGGCGGAGGGTATTCCTCCGCTGCACCGCCACCGCGGGGAGGCGAGACACGTGTGCACGCTCGCCCAGGCCGAAGGGGCGGATGGGACGTCACGCGGAAGGTGAGCACCGTGAACGCAGCACCTCTTGACGCGAACACCATCGAGGAACTCGTGGCGGACGCCACCGCCGCGCCCTCGCTGCACAACGCGCAGCCATGGGCGTTCCGCTTCCTGCGGGACTCGGGCGTCCTGCGGCTCTACGCCGATCCGGACCGCGCGCTTCCGCACACCGATCCGGAGAACCGCGGCCTGCACATGGGGTGCGGCGCCGCGTTGCTCAACCTGCGCGTGGCCGCCGCTGCGGGCGGGCGGGCGCCGGACGTCCGGCTGCTCCCCGATCCCGCCGACCCCAGGCTCCTCGCCGAGGTGGGTCTGATCGGCACGGGACCGCCCGACAGCGCGCTCGCCCGGCTGGCCCCGGCGATCCTGCGCCGTCACTCGAGCCGCTTCCCCTTCCGCGACGAGGAGATCCCCGTACCCACGCGAGAACGGCTGTCCGAGGCGGCCCGTCTCGAAGGCGCGGACCTGTTCTTCCCCGACCCTTGGCATGTGCGGTCGATCCTCGAACTGGTCCAGGACGCCGAGGCCACGGAGGCGTTCGCCCCGGGAGTGCACGAGGAGACGATTCGATGGACGCGGCCTGAGCCGTCGACCGGCGACAAAGCGTCGGACGGTATCCCCGGCGAGGCGTTCGGTCCGCTGCAGCGCGGCACGTCGGTCCCCGTACGGGACTTCGCCCTCGGCCGTCCAGTGCCCGGGCGGGGCTGGGCGGCCTTCGAGAAGAACCCGAAGATCGCTCTGCTCGGGACGGCCCGTGACAAGCCCCGGGACTGGCTGTGCGCCGGTCAGGCACTGGAGCGGGTCCTGCTCCAGGCCACCGCGGACGGACTGGTCGCCTCCCTCACCTCCCAGCCGACGGAGTGGCCGGACATCCGGTGGGCCGTCCGCGACCCCGCCTCCGCCATGGCGAACGTCCAGATGGTGATCCGGCTCGGCCACGGTCCGCAGGGCGCGGCAAGCCCACGCCGGCCCGTGACCGACGTGCTCGACGTCCGCTGACGCCACCCACTCCAGTACACGCAACCCTCGCGCGCCCTCCCCATAACTCGGCGCTCAGCACGCAGCACGCGGAG
Organism: Streptomyces sp. NPDC028298; assembly: GCF_055565895.1. Taxonomy (NCBI): domain Bacteria; kingdom Bacillati; phylum Actinomycetota; class Actinomycetes; order Kitasatosporales; family Streptomycetaceae; genus Streptomyces; species Streptomyces sp. NPDC028298. The sequence continues at coordinate 78,859 of NZ_JBVHTL010000012.1, read as the reverse complement.
ACGTGTTCGTCCATGCATCCCGCCTCAGCCGTGTCCGTGACCCGACAGGGCCGAATGTCGCAGGTGAGGGCTGAACGGCCCCTGCCGTCACGCATCCGTCGGGACGACCGTGAAAGTGACCCTTGAACCGCGGATTCGCGGCCGAGTGAACCGCGGGTTCACGGCCAAGACGGAAGGCGGTGGAGACAATGACACTCCCCCTCGTCGTGGGTGTCGACGGATCGGACGGCAGCCTGCTGGCCCTCGACTGGGCGATGGACCTGGCCGCACGCGGTCGGCTTCCGCTGCGGGTGGTCCACGCGTCCGCATGGGAGCGCTACGAGGCAGCGCTGCCGGCGCTGAGCCGCGAACGCTCCTCCGGCCAGGTGCTGGCGGAGCACATCGTCGCTTCGGCGGCGGAACGGGTCCACCGGCACAACCCCGACCTGGACGTCTCGACGGAAGTGACACCGGCGGAAGCCGTTTCCGCGCTCCTGGCGGAAGCCCGGAACGCCACGGCCCTGATCACCGGTTCACGCGGCCGCGGAGAGCTCAAGGGGGCCCTGCTCGGTTCCGTCGGACTGTCGGTCGCGGCCCGCGCCGACTGCCCTGTCATCGTGGTCCGGGGCGACAAGGCGGCTCTCGCCGGATCCCATGGCCGCATCCTGCTCGGCGTCGGCGACCCCGCCCTGTGCCGTGAGGCGGCCCGCTTCGCGTTCCGGGAAGCCGAGGCGCGTGGATGTGAGCTGGACATCGTCCGCGCCTGGCGGTGCCCGGCCGGCGAAGGGGCCGACGCCGCCGGACCGGCCGAGGATCCGGCGCACCGGCACGAGCGACAGGCCGCTCAGCTCATCGAGGACCTCGTCGCCGACGCGTCCGTCGCCCGTCCCGACGTCCGGTTGCGCCGGACGACCGTGGAGGGCGAGGCACGCAAGGCGCTGGTCCACCGGTCGGCCGCGGCCGACCTCGTGGTCGTCGGGGCGCGTCGCAGGTCCGGTCACTTCGGACTGCAACTCGGACGCGTGGCCCACACCTTGCTTCACCACGCCGCCTGCCCCGTGGCGGTCGTACCGGAAGGGGACTGATCTCCATGACCGGCACTCCGCACATCGTGAGTGATGTGATGACTCATACGGTCGTGGCCGTGGGGCGCGACGCTCCGTTCAAGGAGATCGTGCGGACCCTGGAGCAGTGGAAGGTCAGCGCCATGCCCGTGCTGGAGGGCGAGGGGCGTGTCATCGGTGTCGTCTCCGAGGCCGACCTGCTGCCCAAGGAGGAGTTCCGCTACGAGGAACAGGACCTCTCCCGGCAGCGACAGCGCCTGCACGACACGGCCAAGGCCGGTGCGACCAGGGCGGCGGAACTCATGAGTACCCCGGCCGTCACGGTCCACGCGGACGCCACGCTCGCTCAGGCGGCCAGGATCATGGCCGTCCGCCACGTCAAACGGCTGCCCGTGGTCGACGAGATCGGCATGCTCGTCGGCATCGTCAGTCGCGCCGATCTGCTCAAGGTGTTCCTGCGGTCCGACGACGAGATAGCCGAGGAGGTCCGCCGCACGGTCGTGTCGTGCCTCTTCCCGAGCTTCAGCCACGCCATCCACGTGAGCGTGAGCGAGGGAGTCGTCACCCTGCGCGGCCACTTCCACGACACCTCGCTGATCTCCGTCGCGGTGCGCCTCGTACGCGCTGTCGAGGGCGTCGTGGACGTCGAACCCCGGCTCACCGGTGAGTCGGAGGCCGTCGGCGGACCGCGGACGAGCGGTTCCTGAACCGCGGGCTGTGCCGACGGCCCCCAGCCGCTGCCGTTCGGGCCGCCGACGGCCCGAACGGTCCCCGTGGGACGCTCACACCATCGGAAGCACGGCCTTCGTAGGACGCTCACACCACCGGAAGCACTGTCCCCGTGGGACGCTCACACCACCGGAAGCTCGGGGCGGACGAGCGTGCCCGAGGTCCCGTGGACGATCTCGTACGCGGCGTCCAGTGCACCGATGGCGGCCAGTCCCCCGGTGCGTTCGACGAACCGGGCCGCCGCCTCCGCCTTGGGGCCCATCGAGCCCTCGGGAAAGCCTCCGCCACGCAGTTCGGCGGGCGTGGCGCCGAGTACGGGCCGCTGACCGGCCGTGCCGTAGTCGGTGTAGACGCAGGGCACGTCGGTGAGGATGAGCAGGAAGTCGGCCTTCAGGTCCTCGGCGAGCAGGGCCGCCGTGAGGTCTTTGTCGACGACGGCCTCCACCCCGGTGAGCGCTCCGGTGTCGAGGTCGGCGGTGACGGGGACGCCTCCGCCGCCCGCGCAGACGACGATCGACCCGCCGGCGAGAAGTTCGTGGACGGTCTCGGTCTCCAGGACCCCTTCGGGTGCCGGTGAGGGAACGACGCGGCGCCAGCCGGTGGTGTCGGCGGCGATGTGCCAGCCGCGCCTACGGGCGAGGGCGCTCGCGATGTCGTACGGATACACCTGGCCGATGAACTTCGTGGGGTGCTCGAAGGCCGGGTCGTCGGCCCGGACGAGGGTGTGGGTGACCAGTGCGACGGTCCGGCGTCCGGGCAGGGCGTCGTGCAGGCCGCGCACCAGAAGGGAGCCGATCATGCCCTGGGTCTGCGCGCCGAGCAGGTCCAGCGGGTAGGGGGCGCTCAGGGCCGGATCGGCTGCGCTCTCGCCGGCGAGCAGGCCGATCTGGGGGCCGTTGCCGTGCGTGACGACGATCTCGTGATCGTGGGCGAGGGCGGCGATCGCGCCGACGACGCGGTCGATGTTGGCCACCTGGACCGCCGCGTCGGGGTGTTCGCCGCGGCGCAGCAGGGCGTTGCCGCCGAGAGCGATGACGATGCGCATGCCTCAGTCCTCCAAGGTGGCGATCAGGACGGCCTCGGCGAGCGGGCGGTCGGTCCTGCGCCCGGTCGCTCCGGGTGAGTCGGTCCGGACACGATCCTTCGCGACGGCGGTGTTCGAGGCCAGTGGCCGAACCTCCCTGACAGGGGCCGATGGTCCCGACTTTCCTGTCCCGGTCCGCCCACCGGCACGGCGCGTCACCGGCCGGCATCCGCCCGCCGCCGGAACTGTGTCACGGTGGTGGTAGCACGCTCGCGAAGGTGGGCCGACCGGCCCCGCGAAGAGGCCCGACAGCACCTGCCCCTCCGTCCGCGCCGGTCGGAGGCTGGAGTCGCACACTCCAGCCCGCAACCCGACAGAGGAGACCGGCGACATGGTCCGCTACGTGTACGACTTCGCCGAGGGCGGCCGCGACCAGGCCGCCCTGCTGGGCGGCAAGGGAGCCAACCTTGCCGAGATGACACGGCTGGGGCTGCCCGTCCCGCCGGGCTTCACCGTGACCACGGACGCGTGCCGGGCCTTCCTCACCACCGGAAGCGAGCCGGACGGCCTGATGCGGGAGATCTCCGACCGGCTCACGGTCCTGGAGGAGGCGGCCGGCAGGCGACTGGGGCAGCCGGACGATCCGCTGTTGCTGTCCGTGCGCTCCGGGGCGCGCTTCTCCATGCCCGGGATGATGGAGACGATCCTCGACGTCGGGCTCAACGACGAGTCCGTCCTCGGTCTGGCGAAGGTCTCCGGAAACGAGCGCTTCGCCTGGGACTCCTATCGCCGCCTCGTGCAGATGTTCGGCAGCACGGTCATGGGTGTCGACAGCGCTCTCTTCGAGGGTGTCCTCGCCGACCTCAAGAAGGCGCGGGGCGCGGCGAGCGACGTGGACCTGACGGCGGCGGACCTGGCGGGGCTCGTCGAGTCGTACCAGAACCTCGTCCGGCAGGAGACCGGTGAGTACTTCCCGCAGTCACCCGCCGAGCAGCTCCGGCAGGCGGTCCTCGCCGTGTTCGAGTCCTGGAACGGCGAGCGCGCCGGGATCTACCGCCGCCGTGAGCACATCCCCGACGACCTGGGCACCGCGGTCAACGTGCAGACCATGGTCTTCGGCAACCTCGGCGCCGACTCCGGCAGCGGTGTCGCGTTCACGCGGGATCCGGCCACGGGACGGCCCGGCCTGTACGGCGACTATCTCGCGAACGCTCAGGGCGAGGACGTCGTGGCGGGCATCCGCAACACCGTACCGCTGACGGCTCTCGCGGACCTGGACCCGCTGTCGTACGAACAACTCCGCTCCCACATGCGGACGTTGGAGTCGCACTACCGGGATCTGTGCGACATCGAGTTCACGATCGAGCGCGGCCGGCTGTGGATGCTGCAGACCCGGGTCGGCAAGCGCACCGCGGAGGCCGCGTTCGCCATCGCCAAGGAGCTGGCCGAGGAGGGTCTGATCACTCCGGACGCGGCGCTGGCCCGGGTCAGCGGGGAAGGTCTCGCCCGGCTGATGTTCCCCCGGTTCGACACCTCGGCCGTCGGCGAGGCACTGGCGCACGGTCTGCCGGCCTCCCCGGGCGCGGCCGTGGGCGCCGCCGTGTTCGACTCCGCCGAGGCGGTACGACGGGCCGCGGCCGGCGAGAAGGTCGTCCTGGTCCGTCAGGAGACCACCCCGGACGATCTGCCCGGCATGATCGCCGCACAGGCGGTACTGACCAGCCGCGGGGGCAAGACCAGCCACGCGGCCGTCGTCGCCCGCGGCATGGGCAAGGTCTGCGTGTGCGGGGCCGAGGAGATCACCGTGGACACCGCGGCGCGCCGGTTCACGGTCGGGGACACCGTCGTCGAGGAGGGCACGGTCGTCTCCGTCGACGGTTCCGAGGGTGCCGTGTACCTGGGCGCGGCCCCGTTGGCCGACTCCGCGGTCATGCGGTACTTCGAGACGGGCGAGCGGTCCGACGCGCTGGTCGAGGCCGTCGCCGGCGCCATGGAACAGGCGGACGGCATGCGGCGCCTGGAGGTCCGCGCGAACGCCGACACCCCCGAGGACGCGGCCCGCGCACGGCGGTTCGGCGCCCAGGGAGTCGGCCTGTGCCGCACCGAGCACATGTTCCTCGGCGAGCGCCGCAGGCTGGTCGAGGCGATGATCCTGGCCCGTGACGAGCGTGAGCGCGAGCGGGCCCTGGCCGCGCTACTGCCCCTCCAGCGGGACGACTTCATCGGCATCCTGGAGGCGATGGACGCGCTGCCGGTCACCATCAGGCTCATCGATCCGCCCCTGCACGAGTTCCTGCCCGACCACACCGGGCTCGCCGTGCGGATCGCCGCCGCCGAGGCCCGGGGCGAGCGGCCGGACCCGCACGACACCGAACTGCTCGACGCGGTGAACCGGATGCACGAGGAGAACCCGATGCTCGGGCTGCGCGGCGTTCGGCTGGGACTGGTCGTCCCGGGGCTGGTCGCCATGCAGGTCCGCGCGATCGCCGAGGCGGTCGTGGAGCGCACCCGGGTCGGAGGGCAGCCGCGGGCGGAGATCATGGTGCCGCTGGTGGGCGCCGTCGAGGAACTGCGCATCGAGCGGGCGGAGGTGGAACGGGTCCTGGCCGAGGTCTCCGAGGAGTCGGGCATCCCCGTGCACTGCCCGGTCGGCACCATGATCGAGCTCCCGCGCGCCGCGCTCACGGCCGGCCGCATCGCCGAGGAGGCGGAGTTCTTCTCCTTCGGCACCAACGACCTCACCCAGACAACCTGGGGCTTCTCCCGCGACGACGTCGAGGCCGCGTTCTTCTCGGCCTACCTCGACAAGGGCATCTTCGCCACCTCGCCGTTCGAGACCCTGGACCGCGACGGCGTGGGCCGACTGGTCCGCATCGCCGTGGCCGAGGGCCGCGCCACACGACCCGAGCTGAAGATCGGTGTCTGCGGCGAGCACGGCGGGGACCCCGAGTCCGTTCACTTCTTCCACGCGGCCGGGCTGGACTACGTGTCCTGTTCGCCGTTCCGCGTTCCCGTGGCGCGCCTGGAGGCCGGACGTGCGGCGCTCTCCGCGACGCGGACGAGCGACAGCAGGTGAGGACGGCGAGCGGGGCGGGTGGGTTCCGCGGGAACTCGTGATCCGCAGGACCGTGTGAGTCCGCAAAAACAGCGGCCCGGTCGGTGCGTGCACCGACCGGGCCGCCCGGCGTGGCTCAGGCCGCGGGAACGGCGAGGTCCTCGTGCGACGGTGCGCCGAGCACCACCTTCAGGGCGCCGGTGTCGGCGGCGCGGGAGAAGACGTCGTAGGCCTTCTCCATGTCGTCCAGCGGGAAGGTGTGGGTGACGAGGTCCGCGGTGGGCAGCCGGCCGGCAGCGGCCATGCGGAGCAGGGTCGGGGTGGAGTGGGTGTCCACCAGACCGGTCGTGATGGTCACGTTCTTGATCCACAGGTCTTCCAGGTGCAGCGTCGCGGGCTTGCCGTGGACGCCGATGTTGGCGACGTGGCCGCCGGGCCGCACCATGCGTGTGCACAGCTCGAAGCTCTCCGGCACCCCGACCGCCTCGATGACCACGTCGGCGCCGAGACCGTCGGTGAGGTCGGCGATGAGCTGCTCCGGGTCCTCCCCCGCGTCGGCCACCGCGTCGGCGCCCAGCCGACGGGCCGCCTCCAGCCGGGACGCGGCCAGGTCGACGGCGACGATCCGCTCGGGCGAGTAGAGCCGCGCCGTGGCGATCGCCGCGAGACCGATGGGTCCGGCTCCCACGACGGCGACGGTGTCGCCGGGGCGCACGTGCCCGTTGAGAACACCGACCTCGTACGACGTCGGGAAGATGTCCGCGAGCAGGACGGCGTCCTTGCTCTCCAGGGCTCCGGGCAGCGCGTGCACCGACAGGTCGGCGTAGGGGACGCGCACGTACTCGGCCTGGGTGCCGTCGATCAGATGGCCGAGGACCCAGCCTCCGCCACCCCGGCACTGCCCGTACATGCCCTCCCGGCAGAAGCGGCAGCGGCCGCAGGAGCTGATGCAGGAGATCAGCACCCGGTCGCCCGGACGCACGGTCCGTACGTCACTGCCGACCTCCACGATCTCGCCGACCGCCTCGTGCCCGAGGACCGTTCCGGGACGCACTTCGGGGACATCACCTTTGAGAATGTGCAGGTCCGTGCCGCAGATGGTGACGGCGCCGACCCGCACGATGGCGTCGGTGGGTTCCTTGACCGCCGGGTCCGGGACATCCTCCCAGGCGGACTGCCCGGGGCCGTGGAAGACGTAACCCTTCATGATCGCCCTCACCCTTCCCTGTCCGGTACGAGATGATCTCTTGAGTCCAGCTTGTTCCGGTACGCCGCGTTCCGCTTGGGCCCTCCGGCCCTCGATCCCCGCCGCCCGGCCCATCGCACTCGGGCACAGGACCGGCTCACCGGAGGAGCCGTCGCAGCCGACGTGAGAGCTACCGCACGCGGGCGAGCGAGGCCGCGATGCCCTTCGCCCATTCCTCTATGACCCCGAAGTCCCGGAAGTCTCCGCCCTTTCCGGAGCTGATGATCATCTTGGCGATACGCCCCTTGGCTCCTTCCTTCAGGCACCCGCCGAAGGTGATGTGGCCCTGGACGTCCAGCTTGTTCATGGTCCGCTGGACGCCCCGCACCGGCGGGATGTCCCGGTCGGCGGCGGAGCTGTCGAGCGGTCCGCTGCTGAAGAGCCACACCGGACGGTGCGCGAGGTCCGCGCGATGCCGGCGGACGAACCCTCGTGCGTCCTTGTGCCAACGTCCCGCGTAGAGACCCCCGCCGACCACGACGGCGTCGTAGTGCGCCAGGCTGGTGACCGACCGGGCCGGCAGGGCCCGGGCCGTCAACCCGCCCTCGCGCAGGGTTTCCGCGACCGTTTCGGCGATCTCCGCCGTCGATCCGTTCGTCGTTCCATAGGCGACCAGCACGGTCTCGGCCATGACGGTCCGCCTCCTTTCACGTCCGCGTCGCTCGGTTCGCGTTCGGCTCTCGACGTCGGCGCAGCCAGTCCTCGGTCACGACGTTCCTCAGCGCAGCCTGCGCAGATACGGGTCCTGGGGGTGACGGGGCAGCAGACGCACCCGTGCGTCGAGCACGGTGATGCCTCCCGCCGTCGCCAGTACGGGGTTGAGGTCGGCCTCGGCGAGCTGCGGCAGGTCCGCGGCCATCCGGGACAACCGCTGGAGCAGTTGCTCCAGTCCTTCGAGGTCGACGGGGGTGTTGCCGTTCGCGCCCAGCAGCAGCGGGGCGCACCGCGGCGAGGTGATCAGTTCGTGGACGTCCCGGTCGGTGAGCGGGGCCAGGCGGGCGGCGTGATCGGCCAGCACTTCGGTGGCCGTGCCACCGAGTCCGAACAGGACGAGCGGTCCGAAGACCTCGTCCTGGACGACGCCCGCCAGGAGTTCGGTGCCGCGGTCGGCGAGGGGTTGCAGGACCACGCCGGTCATGAGGCCGGCGAAGCGGGTCTCCAGGTCGCGGAACGCGGCGCGGATCTGGGCGTCCCCGCGCAGGTCGAGGTGGACGGCCCGCTGCTGGGTCTTGTGCAGGAGGCCCGGCCAGTGGGCCTTCATGACCACCCGGCCGTCGAAGCCGCGCAGCCGGTCGGCGGCGAGCACGGCGTCGTCCTCGGTCTCGGCCCAGGCCCACGGGATCTGCGGGACGCCGTAGCAGGCGAGCAGTTCGGCGCAGGTGCGCGGGTCGAGCCAGCCTCCGTCGGGGTGGGCGGTGAGGTGGTCCTCGACGACCGTGCGGGCCCGCCGGGACTCGACGCCGGCGGGGTCGGGGACGGTCCCTTCCGGCCGGGCCAGCCAGGCGGAGCGCCGGGCCGCGTGCGCCAAGGCGCGGGCCGCGGCCTGCGGTTCGGCGTAGGAGGGGATCGTGCCGCCGTCCCCGGCGGCGAGCAGCAGCACGGACCGGTCCTGCTCCAGACGTACCGCGATCACCGGCCGCGCCCTTCGGCCGGGCGCCGCGGTCACGGCCCGCACCAGGTCGTCGCCGGTGGCCGCGGCGACCGCCGTGGGCACCAGGGCCACGACGACCGCGTCGATACCGGAGCAGCGGGTGAGGCGGTCCACGCACGCGGTGAGCTGTTCCTCGGACACGGCGGCCGTGGCGTCGACGGGGTTGCCGACGGCGGCGCCGTCCGGCAGCACGGCCAGGAGTTCGTCGATCACGGCGGGGGTGAACGGAGGGAGGACGAGCCCGGCCTCCGCGCAGGCGTCGGCGGTGAGCACCCCGGCGCCGCCCGCGTTGGTGACGATCGCGACGCGGCTGCCCTCCGGCAGCGGCTGGGAGTGGAACAGGGCCGCGGTTTCGAGGAGTTCGCCGACCGAGCGGGTCGCGGTGATGCCCGCCTGGGTGAACAGGGCCTCGCGGGTCATGGTGCGGGTGGCGGCGGCCGCCGTGTGGGAGGCCGCGGCCTTACGGCCGGCGGTGGTACGGCCGGCGTCGACCGTCAGCACCGGGATGCGGCGGGTCACCCGCCGGGCTGTACGGGAGAAGGCGCGCGGGTTGCCGAAGGACTCCAGGTGCAGCAGGGCGAGGCCGGTGCGGCCGTCGCTCTCCCACCACTGGAGCATGTCGTTGCCGCTGACGTCGAACTTGTCGCCCAGCGAGGCGAACGTGGAGACGCCGATGCCCAGCCGGGACAGTCCGTCGAGCAGGGCGATGCCCACACCGCCGGACTGCACGGCGATACCGGCGGTCCCGGGACGCGGGTGATCGGCGGCGAAGGTCGCGTCGAGACGGAGATCCGGGGCGGTGTTCGACACGCCGAGGCAGTTGGGCCCGACCAGCCGCATGCCGTGGGTGCGGCAGGCGGTCAGCAGCGCCTGCGCCTGCGCGTGGTCGAGGCCCGCGGTGACCACGACGAGCGCGCGGACCCCGGACTCGCCGCACTCCTCGGCGACGGCCGGCACCGCGGCGGCCGGTACGGCGACGACCACGAGATCGGGCGTCTTCGGCAGGGCCGCGACCGACGGATGACACGGCACCCTGAGCACCGATTCGACACCCGGATTCACGGCGAAGAGACGACCGGTGAAGCCGCCCGTGCGCAGGTGGTTGAGCACCGCCCGGCCCACCGAGCCCGGCGTGCGTCCCGCCCCGACGACGGCCACCACCTCGGGTCGCAGCAGCGGCAGCAGACTGGCCACGTCGGCGGCCCGCCCGCGAGCCTCGACCGCCGCCAGATAGGCGTCGTCCTGGTCGAGGCGGATGACGCAGCGCACTTCCGGCCCCTCGAAACGGCGGGTCATGCGCAGCCCCAGGTCGGCGAAGAGACGCAGCACCGCGTGGTTCTCGCTGAGCGCGTCGGCGGTGAAGGTGGTGATCCCCTCGGACCGGGCGGCCGAGACCAGATGCTCGACGAGCAGGGTGCCGACGCCTCGGTGGTGCAGTCCGTCGGCGACGGCGATGGAGATCTCGGCGCCCCTCCCCTGCGCTGCACCGTCCGGACCCGTGGCTGCCTGGTCCGCCCCCGTGGCTGCGCCGTCGGGCCCTGTGGCTGCCCCCTCGGCCACCGCGTCCCCGCTCTTCGCGGCCACGTCCGGCCCGGTCGGCCCGCACTCCTCCCCACCGGTGTCGTACTCGGCGAGGCCGACCACGCGGCCGTCCGTCTCTGCCACGAGGGCGCGGTAGCCGGAATGGGCGGGGCGGCAGGCCCGGTCGGCGGCGAGTTCGGCCGAGCGCCCGCCGAGCGAGAAGAACCTCAGGCGCAGGTTCTCCGGCGACATCTCCTCGTAGAAGCCACGCAGCCGGTCGTGGTCGCCCGGGAGCGCCGGCCGGATGCGTACGGTGGTGCCGTCGGCGAGCAGGGCGTGGACAGGGTGCCGTTCGAGCAGGTCGTCCGTCATCGCGGGCCTCCTCCATGCTTCGGTATCTCGATCGTCCGTCGGTGCGGAGAGGGTGCACAGGGGCTGGACGGGCCGCCCCGGGGCCGGTCGGCCCCGCCGCCCCCGCCGACCGGCCCACCCCTGGTGAGCTCATCGGACCGGACCGGGCCGGGCCAGACCAGGCCAGGAGCGGTCGCGCGGCCAGGCCGTTCCGGCTCACGCCGGTTCGGGGACCACCGCGACCGGGCAGGCGGCGTGGTGCAGGACTCCGTGAGCGACACGGCCGAGCTGGAGCCCGAGACGGCCGGGATGGCGCCGGGCACCGACCACCAGCAGGCCGGCGTCGTGGGACGCGTCCAGGAGGACATGGCGCGTCGGTCCCTCGACGGTGCGGCGCCGCAGGTCGATGTCGGCCGGCACGTCCTCCAGTGCCTCGCCGAGCGCCTTGACGGCCCGCTCCTCGTGCAACCGTGCGGGCTCACCGGTGAGCAGCGGGTGGTCCACGCTCTCGTACGCGGGGCAACGCCAGGCGCGTACGGCGTCCAGGGGCACCCGGCGCAGCCGCGCCTCTTCGGCGGCGAAGCGCAGCGCCGCCGAGCCCTTGCCCGTCCCTCCGACACCCACGACCACGCGGCGCGCGGGTGTGGCACCGACCTGGTTGTCGTGGGAGCCGCGCAGCACGATGACCGGGCAGTCGGCGTACGCGGCCACCGCAAGGCTGACGGAGCCGAGCAGCATCTCGACGAAGTCGCTGCGGCCGCGAGTGCCGAGGACCAGCGCGGCGGCGTCTCGTCCTTCCCGGACCAAGGCGTACTCGGGCTCCTCGGCCAGGATCTCGGCCGACACGTCGAGGTCCGGGTGACGCCTCAGGGCCCGGCGGAGGCCGACCGCCACGATGTCCTCGGCTCGGACCTCTTCGAAGGGCTTGTGCTCCGCGGCGAGTGCCGTGCCCTCGTAGCGCTCCCAGAGGGAGGCGTACACCACGCGCAGGGGGACGCCGCGCAGGGCGGCCTCGTCCGCCGCCCAGTCCGCGGCCCGCAGGCTCGGCTCGGACCCGTCCACGCCGACGACCAGTGGCGCCTCGCGGAAGGCTCCGCGCAAGGAGCCCGGACGGAGCCCGGAGTTCTGGTTCTGGTGTTCGTGTACGGCCATGGCGGGAACCCCTTCGGGACGGTCGGGTCAGTGCCTGACCCGTCTCACCTTCGTCCCGTAACAAGCTCGGCGCCCGATGCCGAAGGGCCGGTGCCGTGGAGCCGAACAGCCCTGCGTTCCAGGCCTGTTGGCATCCGTTCCGTCGTCCCGGCCCAAGGCGCCGTCCGTCACACCACGCTCACCGGATGGCGCACCACCGCGCCGAACAGGTACCCCTGTGTGTTCGGCACCGCGGTGTCCGGCTGGGTTCGGCCGGCCGTGTCCGTGGCACGGGCCAGCAGGTGCGTGGCACCGGGTGTGTCGGGCTGCCAAGGAAGGGACCATCGGGTCCAGGTGCCGGAGCGGGGCCGGTCGTGCAGCCGGGCGCGCCGCCAGTTGGCCCCTCCGTCCGTGCTGACGTCGACCTTGGCGACACCTCCCGCACCCGACCACGACCGTCCGTGCAGCACGTGCCGGTGTCCGGCTGCGAACGAGGCACCGCTCGCCAGCTCGAAGGCGCTCTTCGTGGTCTGCCGGGTGAGCGGCGCGCTGCCATCCTCGGGGTAGCCGGCGCCGAACAGCCGGTAGAAGGTGGTGTTCCAGGGCGAGTAGAGCGGCTGCGCGGACACCTCGATGTCGCCGACCCACTTGATCGAGGCGATCCCCACCCAGGAGGGCACCAGCACCCGTACCGGATGGCCGTGGTCGTACGGCAGGCGCTCACCGTTCATCTCGTACGCGAGCAGGACGTCGTCCAGGGCCTTGGCGAGCGGCAGCGGACGGCGTACGCGTCCCAGGCTCTCCCCGCCGCTGACGTACTCGGCGTCCAGACCGCGCGGCTGGACGTCCACGGCCCGCGAGGACAGACCTGCCCTGCGCAGCACGTCCGCGAGCCGCACCCCGCGCCAGCGCGCGACGCCGACGGCTCCCAGGGTCCAGGCGGTGCCGGTGACCGTGTCGCCCTGTTGGGTCGTGTAGTAGGAGCGGCCGTTCCCGGCGCATTCGACGAACGCGGTGCGGGTGACGGCGGGCAGCGCGCGCAGGTCGTCGTACCCGAACTCCACCGGCCGGTCCTCGCCGGGGTTCCCGCGTAATCCGCTCCCCCACAGCCGCAGGCGCCAGTCGTCGGCGTTCAGGACGGGGGTCGCGGTGTGGTTGCGTACGAAGAACCGTTCGTTGGGCGTGTGGTGGCCGGTGCCGCTCAGTGCCTCCCAGCGGGTTTCGGCGTTGGTGCCGCGCTGGATGAACCACTCGGCGGGCAGCGGCTTGACGATGGGACTGTCGATGGCGTGGGCGGGCCGTACGCCGCCGAGCGCGGTTCCGGCGGCGGTCGCGGCGAGCAGGGTGAGCAGCCGACGGCGGGTGACCCCGTCGGCCCTGGCCTCACCCGCGAGCCACTGGCGCAGTCTGCGGCGGTCGTATTCGGTTTCGTGGCGTCGGCCCGCGGACGTGGGTGAAGGCATGGCGGCTCCTCGTCATGCCGGCGCGAGAGGGGCGGGAGGGGCGGGAGGGGCGGGAGATACGAGAGGCTCGGCGCGAGTCAGTGTCGTTCTGCGGGAGCGATGGACCGCGTTGCTCTCAACCGGCTTGTGCGGAGCAGGAGTTCACTGACGCGCAGAGGCGCCGGAAGGCACGTGATCAGCCGGTCGTCCGACACAGCGCGGCGGCCACGCGGACGAGGTCCACGGCGCGGCGGCGGGTCAGAGGCTCCGGTGTCGGCATGGCGGGATGTAAGCACGTGGGGCGGGAGGCGTCAACGGAGCACGCGTGTCGGCGAATCCGGCCTCCTGGCCTGTTGGCCGACGTGGACGTGGGGAGAGATCGTCCCTCGAACGCGAGGGCCGGACCGGTCGCCGCCGTGCGTCACAAGACTGACATGCAGCCGTCACACTCGAACGGAATGCGCGCTCACCGGGCGCCCGTTCCACCTGACATGACTGTTGGAGTAGCACTCAACGCATCCGACGCGGAGAACCAGGTCGACGCCAGTGTGCGTCTGGCCGAGGAAGCGGCGGCGGCCGGTCTGCGGTCGGTCTGGTTCGGCCAGACCTTCGGCGCGGACTCACCCCAACTCGCCGCGCTCGTCGGGCGGGCGGTCCCGGAACTCCACGTGGGCACGTCCGCGATCCCCGTCTTCGGCCGCCATCCGCTGATCGTCTCCAGTCAGGCGCAGACCGCCCAGGCCGCGACCCACGGCCGCTACCACCTCGGCCTGGCCCTGGGCACGAAGCTGATCACGGAGACCGGCTTCGGCCTGCCCTTCGAGCGTCCCATCGCCAGGCTGCGCGAATTCCTCACCGTGCTGCGCCAGTTGACCGAGACCGGCACGGCCGACTTCCGCGGTGAGCTGCTCTCCGCCACGACTCCCCTGTCCGCTCGCGTACCGGGCGCCGAGTCGGGCGTTCCGCTGCTGGTCGCCGCCATGGGCCCGCAGGCGCTCCGGGTCAGCGGTGAGCTTGCGGACGGGATCCTGCCCTACCTCGCAGGACCTCGCGCCCTCGCGGAGCACATCGTGCCCGCGCTCACCGCCGCGGCCGAGGCCGCCGGACGGCCCGCGCCCAGGATCGTGGCGCTGGTGCCCGGCGTGGTCACGGACGACGTGGACGCGGTACGGGCCAAGGCCACCGAGACGCTCTCGTTCTACGAACAGATCCCGTCCTACGCCCGGGTCATCGAACTGTCCGGCGGTCGCCGAGCCGCGGACCTGGCCGTGATCGGCGACGAGAAGACGGTCGAGGCCGAGGTACGGCGTTACCGCGACGCGGGCGCCACCGAGGTCGTGTTCTCGGGCACCGAGATCGCGGGAGCGGCGGACCGGCGCCGAACTTGGGCGCTCCTCGGCGAACTCGCGGCCTGAGCCCAGCGCCTCACCGACCCACCGGTCCACGGACCTCCGACTCCACCGACCCGCCTTTGGCCGACCCTCAACGGCCGACCTACCGACCCGCCGACCCGCTTACCGAAGCGACGATTCCCCGACTCACCTCCTCACCGACAGCGACCGCGACCGCGACAAAGAACCCCGCACCCCCGCAAGAGGGCGACCCTCACGCGGCTTGTAGCGAAGGAGAATTCATGACCAGCGAGGCGACCACCACAGACCTGCACGCCTTCACCGAGCAGTGGCTGGACTGGTACCGCGGACAGGAGGCCCGGCTCGCCGCCCCCCACGGCTTCCTGGCGATCACCGGCCTCCACTGGCTCGACGACCGCCCGCAGCGCTTCCCCGACGCGCCCGGCGCATGGCACACCGGCCCCGACGGGGTCGTCGTCACCCTCGACGACGGTGAGGAACTCGTCGTCGACGGGACACCGGTACGCGGTGAGCACCACTTCGGCGTGCTGCCCGAACGCGGTGGTGTCGAGGCGGTCTGGAAGGACGCCGTCATCGAGGTCGCCAAGCGGGGCGGCCACGACATCGTGCGCCCCCGGCACCCGGACGCCCCGCTGCTCAAGTCCTTCACCGGAACGCCCGCCTACGCCCCCGACCCGCGCTGGGCCGTGACGGGCCGTTACGTCCCCTTCGACGAGCCGCGTCCCACCACCGTGGGCGCCGCGGTCGAGGGCTTGGAGCACGTGTATGACGCCCCGGGCAGGATCGAGTTCGAGTTGGACGGACGTCCTCTGTCGCTGACGGTGTTCCCCGGTCATGTCCCGGGCGGGCTGTCGGTTCTCTTCACCGACGCGACCTCCGGGGTCACGACCTACGCCGCCAACCGGAGCCTGTCCGTCGAGGCACCCGACTCCGAGGGGACGGTCGTCCTCGACTTCAACCGCGCCACGAACCTGCCGTGCGCCTACACCGACCTGGCCACCTGCCCTCTGCCCCCGGCGGAGAACCGGCTGCCGGTGTCCATCGAGGCGGGTCAGAAGATCCCGCGCGAACGCGGCGGTGCCTGAACCTGGCTCGCTCCACCGGACTCGGGCGGTTCGCTCCGCCGGAGTCCGGTGCCGCCATTGACGTAGAAGAGAACCGCTCCGTACGATCACGAACGGCATTGAGTGTCAGCGTCAAGCCCTGGCTCGCTGACCGGCAACCCTCCCGCGCGGTGGGGTGCTCCAGGTGAAAGCCCGGCGGGATCAGCGACGATCACCGCAAGCGCGTGGCCCCACGACCGGGGCCGGACCTGTGGAGGAACCTTATGCGGCACGGTGGTGGCTCCGACGCCTCCTTCGCCGTCGCCGTGGTGTTCTCCCGGCTGGCGCGCCGACGTCACATCGACCTGAAGCGCTCGACGAGCTGCTTCTGTCAGGCCTGACGGCCCCTTCCGCAGCCGGGCGCCGACGCCTCCCTTCGGCGGTGCACCTCGGTGAGGCCCACCCGCGTCGACGTCGATGAGATGCGCGGGCTGTCGACGCCCATGAGGCCTGCCGACAGCCGGCATCCGTGACCAGCCGTCACGGCACGCGTCCGCACCCGGCGCCCCCTTCCCCCGATCTCTCTGATCTCTCCAATCCGCTTCCGCTTTCCGCTTTCCGCTTTCCGCTTTCCGCTTTCCGCCCGGCCCCTGTCCGCAGGTCATCGCCCGTCACCGGCATCGAGCCGACGGGCCCGCGTTCCCGTGCGCGGTCGTGCCTCGTACGACGCCCGTGCCCGGCGACACCAAGAGGAGACTCCTCCGTGAGAGCACGTCCGGAATTCACATCTCCCCGATCTCCCCGGTCCACCCGTTCTCCCCGATGGGCAAGGCTCACCGCCCTTCTCAGCACCAGCGTGCTGCTGGCCGCCTGCGGCGCCGGCACCGACGGCTCCGGAACCGGGAGCGGCAAGCCGCGTTCCGGCGGGACGCTGACCTTCGCCGTGGGTTCCGACGCCGGTTGCGTGGATCCCCAGCAGGTCGGCAGCAACGACACGATCTACTCGGTGCGCCAGATCGTCGACTCCCTGACGGACCAGGACCCCAAGACCGGCAAGATCGTGCCGTGGCTGGCGAAGAGCTGGGACATCAGCACCGACGCGACCGCCTTCACCTTCCACCTGCGCTCGGGTGTCACCTTCAGCGACGGGTCCCCGCTGACCGCCCAGGTGGTCAAGGACAACTTCGACGCGGTGCCGAGACTCGGCGTCCTGGGAACCCTCGCCGAGGGGTACCTGAGCGGCGCGAAGAGCACCACGGTGGTGGACCCGCTCACGGTCAAGGTGACCTTCCAGCAGCCCAACGCCCAGTTCCTGCAGGCGACTTCGACCCACTCGCTGGGTATCGAGTCGTCCGCGAGCGTGAAGCGGTCACCTCAGCAGAAGTGCAGTGACGGGGTCGTCGGTTCCGGGCCCTTCGTGCTGAAGCGCTATGTGCAGAACCAGTCGGTCACGCTGGCCAAACGCCCCGGCTACGCCTGGGGTTCCTCCCGGTGGGGCAAGAAGGGCGAGGCCTACCTGGACAAGCTGGTGTTCAAGGTCGTGCCGGAGGCGGGCGTACGGGCCGGCAGTCTGCGCTCCGGACAGGTGGACGCGATCGGCAGCGTGGGCAGGGCCGACGAAGCGGCACTCAAGGGCGGTCAGGTCGCCTTCCAGCGGCGGGCCAATCCCGGGATCACCTTCGGACTCGGCTTCAACAACGCCCAGCCGGCCCTGAAGGACGCCAGGGTCCGCCGGGCCATCCTGGCCGCCATCGACCGGAAGCAGATCGCCGACACCGTCTTCCCCACCGGTACCCGGCCGGCCACCAGTGTCCTCGCGCACACCACACCGGACTACACCAGCCTCGCCTCCGACCTGACCCTCGACACGGCCAAGGCGAAGTCCCTGCTGGACGAGGCCGGTTGGAAGGCGGGCGCCGACGGCACCCGCGTCAAGGACGGCAAGAAGCTGAGCCTGACCATCGACTGGGTTCCCAACGCGGCGACGAACCAGCCCGCGTTGGAGCTGGTGCAACAGCAACTGAAGTCCGTCGGCGTTCAGGTGACCCTCAAGCAGCTCCAGCTCCCCCAGCTCACGCCGATCCAGCAGGCGGGCTCGTACGAAGCGATCTGGGGCAACATCACCCGCGCCGACCCCGACATCCTGCGCAGTTCCTTCTCCACGAAGCTGGCCAACTTCTACCGTGTGCCGGCGAGCGGTCTGGACACGACACTCTCCGCCCAGGCCGCCACCACCGACCCGACCGAGCGCGGTCGACTGGTGGCCCAGGCACAGCGGTCGATCGTACGGGACGCCTACAACGTGCCGGTGGTGGAGCTGCAGACGCAGCTCGGCGTGTCCACGAAGGTGCACGGTCTCGCCTTCGACGCCTCCAGCCGGATCCAGTTGCACGACACCTGGATCGGCTGACCCGTGCGCGGCTATGTGATCAAGCGGCTAGCCCAGGCGGCCGGCGTGCTGTGGGCGGCGTACACCGTGTCGTTCCTGGTCCTCGACTTCCTCCCGGGCGACCCGGTCACGGCGATGGCCGGTGCCGGTATGGAGTCGGGGCAGGTCGATCCCCGGCAGATCGCGGCTCTGCGGCACGAGTACGGCTTCGACAAGCCGGTGCTCGTGCAGTACGTCGAGTACCTCGGCCGGGCGGTGCAGGGGGACTTCGGCGACTCGGTGGCCACCGGCCGTCCCGTCGCCTCGACGCTGGCCGACGCTCTGCCCCAGACCCTCCAACTCACATCGACGGCCCTGCTGTTGGCGGTGGTGCTCGGCGGCGGCCTCGCTGTGGCGGCGACGTACACCACGCGGCGGTGGCTGCGGCAGCTCCTGCTGTCGCTGCCGCCGCTGGGGGTGTCCGTCCCGACGTTCTGGGTGGGGTTGCTGCTGGTCGAGGCGTTCTCCTTCCGGCTCCGCTGGTTCCCCGCGTTCGGCAACGACGGGCTGCGCGGGCTGGTGCTGCCCGCGCTGACACTCGCGATACCGACCGGCGCCCAGATCGCCCAGGTGCTGGCGAAGAGCCTGCTCACCGCGCTCGACCAGGCGTACGTGGAGACGGCCCGCGCGAAGGGCGCGGGCCGGTGGCGGGTCCATCTGCGACACGCGCTGCGCAACGCGTCCCTGCCGGCCCTGACGGTCGTCGGCCTGCTGGTGGGACAACTGATCGCCGGTTCGGTCGTCGTCGAGACGGTGTTCTCGCGTGACGGCCTGGGGCGCGTGACCGCGGCGGCCGTCACGGCCCAGGACATCCCGGTGGTCCAGGGGGTGGTGGCGTTCGGCGCGCTGATCTTCGTGACGACGAATCTGGTCGTCGACCTGGTGTATCCGCTGCTGGACCCGCGGATCGTGGTGGCCTCGGGCGGAAGGGCGGGCGTCGCATGAGTCAGAGCCTTGTCGACGACCCGGCCGAGGCCGCGCTCGGCCTCGCCCGGCCTCTCGCCACGGAGCCCGAACCCGTACCGGGAGGTCGTACCGGCGTCGGGCGGGTGCTGCGGTTCCTGGCCCGTCGGCCCGGGCTGCTGGTGTCGGTCGTCGTGCTCGTCCTGGTGGTGCTGGCCTCCTTCCAGCCCCGGCTGTTCACTTCGCGGGACCCGCTGAAGGGGGTGCCGACGGAGAACTTCCGCGGACCGAGCGGCGCGCACTGGTTCGGCACGGACGAGCTGGGCCGCGATGTCTTCGCCCGGGTGGTCCATGGAGCGCAGTTGTCCCTGAAGGCCACCCTGATCGCGGTGCTGGTGGCGTTCGTGGTGGGTGGCCTGCTCGGTCTGGTCGCGGGGTTCGTGGGCCGCTGGGTGGACGACGCCCTGATGCGCTTCGTCGACGTCCTGCTGTCCATCCCCGCGCTGTTCCTGTCGCTGGCGCTGGTGACGGCGCTGGGATACGGGACGGTGAAGGTGGCCGTCGCGGTGGGCATCGCCAGCGTCGCCTCCTTCGCCCGGGTCACGCGCGCCGAGGTGCTGCGGGTGCGCCAGGCCGTGTTCGTGGAGGCGTCGCGCTCCTGCGGGGCCCGCTGGTACTCGGTGCTGGGCCGGCATGTGCTGCCCAACGCCGCCGGCCCGGTGATCGTCCTGGCCACCCTCGACTTCGGCGCCTCCATCCTGGCCGTCTCGGCGCTGAGCTTCCTCGGCTACGGCGCTCCCCCGCCGGCCCCGGAATGGGGCACGTTGATCTCCGAGGGCCGCAACTACTTGGCCAACGCCTGGTGGCTGACCGCGCTGCCCGGTCTGGCGATCGCCGCGACCGTCCTGGCGACCAACCGCGTCGCGAGGGCGCTGGACGGCGAATGGACCCGGCAGCGATGACCGACGCACAAGAGAACGGCGAAGACGTGACCACATCCGTGCCGAAGAGCCGCCCTCTGCTGGAGATCCGGGGCCTGTCCGTCTCGTACCGCACCCGCGGCGGCACCGTGGCTGCGGTCCGGGGCGTGGACCTCGACGTCCGGCCGGGCGAGGTGACCGCGGTGGTCGGTGAGTCCGGCTCCGGCAAGAGCACGACCGCGCACGCGATCACGCGGCTGCTGCCGGAGAACGCGGCCATCGACAGCGGCACGGTCCGCTTCGGCCGGCACGACCTGGCCACGCTGTCGGAAGGCGAACTGCGTACCGTACGCGGGGCACGGATCGGGCTCGTCCCCCAGGACCCGACCGTGTCGCTCAATCCGGTGAAGCGGATCGGTGAGCAGGTCGCCGAGGTGCTGCGCATCCATGGTCTGGCGACCCGCCGGTCGGCCGCCGCCGAGGCCATCGCCGTGCTGGACCGCGCGGGGCTGCCCGACGCCCCCGTACGGGCCCGGCAGTATCCGCACGAACTCTCCGGCGGTATGCGGCAACGCGCCCTGATCGCCGTCGCGATCGCCGCCCGGCCCGAGCTGATCATCGCCGACGAGCCGACCAGCGCGCTCGACGTCACCGTGCAGAAGGTCATCCTCGACCATCTCCAGCATCTGGCCGAGGAGTCGGGCACCGCGGTCCTGCTGGTGACCCACGACCTCGGGGTCGCCGCCGACCGGTCGCAGCGGCTGGTGGTCATGTCACAAGGGCGTGTGGTGGAGGCGGGGCCCACCCGTGACGTCCTCGCCGACCCTCAGGACGCGTACACGCGGCGTCTGCTGGCGAGCGCGCCGAGCATGACCACCGCGCGGCGCCGCCCACCCGTAGCCGCGCACGCATCCGTACCCGCGCGCGCATCCGGACCCGCGCACGCACCCGTACCCGCCCCCGTACTCACGCACGTGCCCGCGCCTGCGCCCGCGGCGGAGACATCACCCCTGCTGGAGGCGCGCAACCTGGTCAAGGAGTTCCGGCTCCCCCGCACCGCCGAAGGGCCTCGCACCCTGCGCGCGGTCGACGACGTCAGCTTCACCCTGCGCCGCGGACAGACCCTGGCCCTGGTGGGCGAGTCGGGCTCGGGCAAGTCCACCACCGCCCGGCTGGTGCTCCGGCTCGCCGACGCCACCTCCGGGCAGATCCTGCTCGACGGCACCGACGTCACCACCGCCCGAGGTGCCCGTGCCCGGGAGCTGCGCCGACGCGCCCAGTTCGTCTACCAGAACCCGTACGCCTCCCTCGATCCGCGCTTCTCCGTGGGTGAGGTGATCACCGAACCGCTGCGTGCCTTCAAGGTCGGCGACCGTGCCGCCCGGCTCGCCCGCGCCCGCGAGCTTCTCGACCGCGTGGCGCTGCCCTCGGCCACGCTGGCGCGCCGCCCGGCGGAGCTGTCCGGCGGCCAGCGTCAGCGCGTCGCGATCGCCCGGGCGCTCGCCCTCTCCCCGGACCTGGTGGTGTGCGACGAGCCGGTGTCGGCGCTCGACGTGTCGGTCCAGGCCCAAGTGCTGGAGCTGTTGGCCGAGTTGCAGGCCGGCACAGGGGTGGCCTACCTCTTCATCTCCCATGACCTGGCCGTCGTACGGCAGATCGCGGACCAGGTCGCGGTCATGCGGGCGGGCCGCGTCGTGGAGACGGGCCCTCCGGAGGACCTCTTCACCCGGCCCCGTCACGCGTACACCCGCGAGCTGCTCGCGGCGATCCCCGGCGGGCGGGTGGCCTCCCCCGCCTCCGAGACCATCACCAACTGAAGGGCCGGCGTCCCATGAGCACTCCCACCATCACCTCCCTGGCCTTTCTCACCCCGGGCAACTTCGCCGACGACGACCCGTACACCGGTCTGGAGGAGACGCTCCAACTCTTCGAGTACGGCGAGCGGTTGGACTTCGACGGCGCCTGGATCCGGCAGCGGCACCTCGAACACGGGGTCGCCTCCGCGGCCGTGTTCCTCGCCGCGGCCGGCCAGCGCACCGAGCGGATCGAACTCGGCACCGCCGTCATCCCGATCGGCTACGAGAGTCCCTTCCGCCTCGCCGAGGACCTGGCGCTGGCCGACGTACTGTCCCGGGGCCGGCTCCAGATCGGCTTCAGCACCGGCATGCCGCACGCCGACCTGCTCGGCGACCTCGTGTACGACGGGGACTGGCGCGCCTTCGACCTGTCGTACGGCAGGATCGCCCGCGTCCTGGACAACCTGCGCGGCGACCACATCGGCGGACCGGACACGGTCATCCACTCGCCGGGGAACACCCAGCGCCCCAGGCTGCAGCCGCACAGTCCCGGGCTGGCGCGCCGCATCTGGTACGGCGGCGGGAGCCTGCGCTCGGTGCGCTGGGCCGCGGAGAACGGCCTGGGTCTGCTGTCCGGCAACATCGTCTCGGGTGAGGGGACCGACGATTTCACGACAGCCCAGCTCAATCTGCTGGCCGCCTATCGCGATACGCCGTCCGTACGAGCCACGGAGCGACCGGGGCGGGTGGCGCTCGGCCGGGTGATCGTGCCGTTCGACAGCGCGGACGCGGCCGGCCGGGCCCGCTACCGCGCCTACGCGGCCGGCCGTCACGCCCGCACCCTGGCACCCCAGGGCCCGAAGCGAACGCTGTTCGCGCCCGACGTGGTGGGCACCGCGGAGCAGATCCTCGAACAGCTCACCGCCGACCCGGTCCTCGCGCAGGTGTCGGAACTGCGCCTTGAACTGCCGTACGAGTTCCACCGGGAGGAGTACGAACAGATCCTGCACGACACCCGGCACCTGATCGCACCCGAACTGGGCTGGCGCCCGGCATCCCTGACGGTGCGGCAGACCGTCGGCTGAATCCACTCCCGGAACCGGGAAGAGCCGGCGGCCCCCGACTCGCGCGAAGGCTTAGGGGCGTTTTGCGCACCCGGGTGGGGATATACATTCGAAGGGTGTCAACCTCTGACCCACCCGGCGTTTCTGGTCCCAC
>NZ_JBVHTL010000012.1:0-55975 GCF_055565895.1 Streptomyces sp. NPDC028298 | reverse complement strand
CTCGGCTGCTGCGGACACTCGCCGGCGACCCCCCTCCCCAGAACAGGGAGGGTTCGTCGACCTCCACACGCGAGAGGGTCCGGGGGCCGCTGTGCGACCTCGGGTGAGGATCGCCGTGCGACGGGCGTCAGCCGTGGACCGCCACGGCGTTCCGGGTACCGCGCGCCGCACGCTCTGCGTCGCGTTTGGCGACCTCTTCCCTGACGATCGGGATCACGTACCGACCGAAGTCGATCGCGTCGTCCAGCAGGTCGTAGCCGCGGGCGGAGAGGATGTCGACGCCGAGGTCGTAGTAGTCCAGCAGGGCCCGGGCGACCGTCTCCGGGGTTCCGACCAGGGCATTGGAGTTGCCCGCGCCTCCGGTCGCGGCGGCGGTGGGGGTCCACAGGGCGCGGTCGTAGCGCTCCCCCGCCTCGGCGATGGCGATCAGCCGTTGCGAGCCGGTGTTCTGGGGCCGGCCACCGACGCTGTGCCGCCTGGTGAGCGGCTCGCCGTTCTCCTGCCGGGCCTTGATCGCACCGACCGTGCGGTGGGCCTTCTCCCAGGCCAGTTCCTCGGTCGGGGCGATGATCGGGCGGAACGCCACCTGGATGCGCGGGACTTCGGCGCGGCCCGCAGCCTTCGCGGCCGCTTTCACCGCCTCGATCTGCTCGGCGGTCTTCTCCAGCGGCTCGCCCCACAGGCAGTAGATGTCGGCCTCGGCGCCTCCGGCGGCGTACGCGGCGGGTGAGGAGCCGCCGAAGGACACGCCAGGACGCGGTTGTTGCACCGGGAACACGTCGCTCACGAAGTCGTGGAAGCGGTAGTGCTCGCCTTCGTGGTCGAAGGGCTCGTGGGTGGTCCAGATCTTCTTGACGATCCGGATGTACTCCCGTGTGCGGGCGTAGCGTTCGTCCTTGGTGAGGGTGTCGCCCTCACGACCCTGTTCGCGGTCGTTGCCGCCGGTGATGAAGTGCACGGTGAGCCGGCCCTCGCTGATCTGGTCGAGGGTGGCGAAGGTCTTCGCGGCGAAGGTCGGGTACGAGACGTTGGGCCGGTGGGCGAGCAGGATCTGGAGCCGGTCCAGCCTGCTCGCGATGTAGGCGGCGGCCGGGGCGGGATCCGGCGATCCGGAACCGTAGGCGAACAGCACCCGGTCCCAGCCGTTGTCCTCGTGCGCCCGCGCGAGCCGGAGCGTGTACTCCTTGTCGAAGGCGGCGCCGGAGCGCGGGGTGGTCTCGGAGCCGTCATGCGTGGCGGCGATGCCAAGGAACTCCACGGGCATGGGAAATGGCCTTTCTGCGGTCCTGTGGGTGTGCCCGGATCCGGGCTCGGGGCGCGTCGGGCGACGGGTGCGCGTGTCAGGTCGCGCGGACCGCCCGTACACGAAGGCGAAGACAAATAAGCAGGCGAAGACGAAGGAGGAACGAAAGGAAGGGCGGCGGGCGGGTTCAGCGCGTGCTCAGCACGCGCTCGCGGCTCGCGGCGATACCGCGAGGAACGAACTCCGCCCGGGACGGGTCACCGAGGGAGGGACGGCCGTTCGGGACGGGTCACCGAGGGAGGGACGGGCCGTTCGGGACGGCCCGCTGTCGCGTCAGGCGCAACAGGCGGCGGACCACACCCGACCGAAGTCGATGTGGTCGCGGGTGACCAGGCGATGCTCCGCGTTCATGCGACTCATTGAGCAATACATCTGGCGTCCCGTCAACTGCGGCCCGCATGCCGGACGACCGGCCTTGGCCGGTACCTTTCGGGCCCGTTCCACCGTCCGTGGGACCGCTCCCGCGGATTTCCTATCGATTTACTAGGAAACCATTGACCGCAGGTCCACGGGATGCGCAGGATGATGTACATGCCCCCCACGCAGCAGCGACTGGTTCGCCGTCGGCACGTCGACTTCGGTCACGTCGCCAGCGCCGTCTGTCGCGCCGCGTAGGACGCCTGGCGCACTCGTCGCGGGTGCCGCCGGGCCTTCGCTCCCCGCGGTGATCCCGCGACACCGCCGCCCGCCCGCCGTCCCGCCCCGACCCCGGGCAGGACCCGGGGGCCACCGCATCCCCGCCGTCCGGCGCACGGGCAACGTCCGCGTGGCGGCCCGGCAGGACATTCCCGACCAGGCGCCCGACCGCCGATTTGAGGACACCATCATCATGGCCGTTGCCACCGCACCGCCCGGAGCCGACTCCGCATCCGACCGGACCGGACCGGACCACGCGCACTGGCTGCGCGCGGCCCGCGAGACGGCCGACGACCTGGCCACGGACGCGGTGGCCAGGGAGCAGGCGGGCAAGACCCCCTTCGACGAGGTGTCCCGGCTGCGCGAGGCGGGACTTCTGACCCTGCTGGTACCGGCCGACGCGGGCGGAGGAGGGGCGGACTGGACGACGGCCTACGCCGTCGTCCGGGAGATCTCCGCCGCGGACGGCGCGATCGGCCAACTGCTGGGCTGTCACTACTTCTTGTCGTGGAGCGCGCTGTCCTTCGCCGACTCCGCCCGCGCCACCGAGGCCGTGCAGCGCTCGTCCAAGAAGCCCTATCTCTGGGGTGGCGGCTTCGCACGTCAGGAACCGTCGCTGAGGCTGGCCAGGAAGGGCGGCGGCTTCGTCCTGGACGGCCGGCAGAGCTATGCCACGGGAGTCCTGGTCGCCGACCGTCTTGCCGTGCGGGGCGAACGGACCGACACCGGTGAGCCCTTCGCCGTCATCGTGGATCCCGCCCATCCCGGCGTACGGATCGAGGGCGATGCGGACGCCTTCGGGCAGCGGCTCGCGGCCGGCGGCAGTGTGGACTTCCACGCCGTGCCGGTCGCCGCCGCCCACGTACTCGGATCGCTGTCCGCGGACGAGGACGTCCTGTCGCCGCTGACGGCCTTCACCTCGCCGGTCGGGCACCTTCTCTCCGTCCAGCTCCTGCTCGGCATCGCCGAGGGGGTGCTCACCGAGGTACGCGAGTACAGCAGGGCGGGCCACCGGCTCCGGAACCCCGCCTGGCCGGACGGCTCCGCCCCCGACCCGCGGACCCTGACCCTGCACGGGGAACTCACCGTCCTCACCCGCTCCGCCGCGGCACTCGCCGAACAGGCGGTACAAGCCGTGCACGACGGACTGGCACGAGGAGAAGACCTCGACTACGACGAGTACGCGGAGATCTCCGTCCTCGTGGCCATGGCCGAGGCCGCCGCGTCCAGGGCCGCGCAGGAGTCCACCACCCGGGCCCTCGACGTCATCGGCGCCCGCTCGGCGTCCACGCGGCTGGGATTCGACCGCTTCTGGCGCAACGCGCGCACCCACACCTTGTACGAGCCGGTCGGTCACCGTCTCCGTGACGTCGGGGACTACTTCCTCAACGGCGCGCACCCTCCGTTCGTCCTGCCCGTCTGAACCGGAGAGCGTGAAACCGAACCGAGCCGTACGGGATAATGCGCACATGCGGATTTCAGCCAGGGCGGACTACGCGGTACGGGCCGCGCTGCAGCTCGCAGCGTCACGGGACGAGCTGCCGTTGAAGGCGGAGGCCATCGCCGAGGCGCAGGACATTCCGCACAAGTTCCTCGAAGGCATCCTGAACGACATGCGCCGGGGCGGAC
The DNA here is from genome assembly GCF_055565895.1 of Streptomyces sp. NPDC028298. Lineage (NCBI taxonomy): Bacteria > Bacillati > Actinomycetota > Actinomycetes > Kitasatosporales > Streptomycetaceae > Streptomyces > Streptomyces sp. NPDC028298. Next base: position 52,407 of record NZ_JBVHTL010000012.1, on the reverse strand, counting down.
TCGTGCTGAGCCAGCGCGGCGGCAACGGCGGCTATCGTCTGGCCGGACCCGCCGCGTCCATCACCATCGCCGACGTCATACGCGCCGTGGACGGGCCTCTCGTCTCGGTGCGCGGGGTGCGCCCTCCGGACCTGACCTACACCGGGCCCGCCCAGTCGCTGCTCCCCCTGTGGATCGCGCTGCGGTCCAACGTGCGCGAGATCCTCGAAGGCGTCTCGCTCGCCGACGTCGCGTCGGCCCAACTGCCCGCCGAAGTCTGCGCGTTGACCGAGCCCCCGGCAGCCTGGACCAACCCCTGACGCCGAGCGCACGCGTCACTCCCCTGACGTCACGCGCCCTCATGGCCCCCCTGACGCCACGCGCCCTCATGGCCCCCGCGAGGCATTCGGACCGCGCCCTCCTCTGGCCGGATCCGCCCGTGGCCGAAGCCGCCGGGTGGGCCGCACGGTTCAGGCCGACATCGCCGGCGGCGGAACGGCCGACGTTTCCTGGGTGAGTGCCCGGGCACCCGGGCTGCGCTGATCATTCGCCCGCGACTCCGCGCGCCTCCCGGACCCGAAGGAGACACATGCTCTTCCTCGTCGCCGCTTTCCTGCTCCTCGGAGTGGTGGTGGGTGCCGCCGCGCACCTGCCGCTGCCCGTCACCCTCGCCGCGTCCGCCGTCATCGGGTGCTGGCTGCTCGTCTACGGTCTGCGCAAACACCGTCCCGACGGTGACGCGGCACGCAAGGGTGCTTCCTACCGTGGCGAGGAGGCCCGGTGAGCCGGCTCATGACCGACACGGCCCACACGACTTCACGCCGCGACCCGTACGTCCTGGCCGCGGCGTCGTTCGTTCTCGGACTGATCGGACTCCTGGTCTTCAACCTGTTCCTGGGACCGACCGCCATCGTCCTCGGGCTGCTCGCGCTGCACCGCGGCACGACCCACCGTCACCGCGCCTACCTCGGGATACTGCTCGGCGCCGCCGACCTGATCGTCCTGGCCTTGGTCACCGCCGCGGACAACACCGTGACCTGGCACATCTGAGCACCCGGGCAGGCGCGGCGCACTGAGCGCGGGGCCGGGGTGGGGCAGTGGTCGTGAACCGGCTCCAGGCGCCGGCGCGGCGCCGGGCCCGGTTCTCCGCGAGGGCTTCCCCACGGCTCCCGGTCACTGGCACATCTGGCCCCCACACGTCGAAAGCACCAGGTCAGCCGGGCATCCGATGCTTCCTCAAGTGGCGCAACATTCCGGCAACACGGCTTTCCCCATCGGATCGGTAGGGTTCGATCCGTGCCTCCCACCGACCGCATCCGAGACCACGCCGGCCAGGGCGCGACCACCGTCGCCGCCCACCGTGCGCGGCGCCGGCTGCGCGCCGACCGGGCCCGGCAGCTCGCCGATCTCCTCCGCCACCAGCTCCTCACTGGCGGCTTTCCCACGGACACGTTGCCTCACGAGTCGATCCTCGCCGGCGACTACCGCGCCTCCCGCAACACCGTCCGTCAGGCCCTCGACCTGCTGCGCGCCGAAGGGCTCGTCGAACGCCAGCCGGGCGTCGGCACCGTGGTCGTCGCCCGGAAGTACCGTCACGGCCTCGACCGCCTGATGGGCCTCGCCGAAACCCTCCACGAGCACGGCCGCGTCACCAACGAGGTCCGTACGGCGGGCCCCGCGCCGGCGCCGGCCCCGGTCGCCGAACGCCTCCAGGTCCCGCCCGGCACCGACGTCCTCTACATCGAACGCCTGCGCCGCCTGGCCGGTCTCCCGCTCTCCCTCGACCTCACCTACATCCCCCTCGACATCGGCACCGCCCTGCTCGGCGCCGATCTGGAGAACACCGACGTCTTCCGCCTCCTGGAGACCATCACCGGCCGGCCCCTGGGCCACGCCGAGATCACCCTGGAGGCGGTCACCGCGGACGCGCACTCCGCCGCCGTGCTCGAAGCCCCGCGCGGCACCGCCGTCCTCATGCTGGAACGGCTCACGCACCTCGCCGACGGCCGCCCGGTCGACCTGGAGTTCATCCGGTTCCGCGGCGACCGCATCACCATGAGCGGCCTCCTGCACCGCTCGCGCTGAACACAACCACCTTCCTCCGCACGACCTTTCGGGAGACAGCCATGCCCTTGGCGCCCCAGCGGGCCGACGTGCCCGTGACCATCGACCAGTCGAAGTGCATCGACGGCTGCACGCTCTGCGTGGACATGTGCCCGCTGGACTCCCTCGCCATCGACGAGAGCAACGGCAAGGCGTACATGCACGTCGACGAGTGCTGGTACTGCGGCCCGTGCGCGGCCCGCTGTCCCACCGGAGCCGTCACGGTCAACATGCCCTACCTGCTCCGGTGACCGGTCCCGAAAGGTCTCGAACTCCCATGAAGCGCACAGCAGTCGGCGCGGCTCTCCTCCTGCTCCTCCCCCTGACGGCGTGCGGCGGAACCGCGGCGGGAGGTGACGGCTCCACCGTCACCGTCACGGTGGGCTACCAGTCCAAGACCATCAACACCGTCACGGCGGGCACCCTCCTGCGCTCGCTCGGCGACTTCGAGAAGGAGCTCGACGCCCTCCACGACGGCCACACCTACAAGGTCGACTGGCAGGACTACGCCACAGGCGCCCCCATCACCGCCCAGATGACCGCCGGCAAGATCGACATCGGCTCGATGGGCGACTTCCCCCTCCTGATCAACGCGGCCCGGGGCAAGCAGCTCAACCGCCCCACGCGCCTGGTGTCGGTCACCGGCTACAACCTCCGCGGCGGCCTCAACACCATCGTCACGGCCCCCGACTCCACGATCGGCTCGCTCGCGGGCCTCAAGGGCAAGAAGGTCTCGACGAGCATCGGCTCGGCCGCCGACGGCACCCTCATCCGGGCCCTGCGACGCGCCGGCATCGATCCCGACGAGGGCGTCCAGAAGCTCAACCAGCAGCCCGCGGTGGGGGCGTCCGCCCTCTCCGCGGGCAGCGTGGACGCGCTGTCCCAGTTCGTCGCCTGGCCGGGCCTGCTCGCCTACCAGGGCAAGGCGAAGGCCCTGTACGACGGCGCCGAGCTCGACCTGCCGACCTTCCACGGCGTCACCGCCCGCGAGGACTTCGCCGAGAAGCGGCCCGCCGTCCTGGAAGCCTTCCTCAGGGCCCAGGCGGAGGCCACGGACTATCTCGACGCCCACCCCGTCGCCGCGGCCGAGAAGGTGGCCGAGGCCACCGGGCTGCCCGCCGAGGTCGTCTACCTGTACAACGGCGCCCACGGCATCTCCACCTTCGACCCGGCGCTCAAGCCGCGGCTCGTCGACGCGCTGAAGCAGGACGTGACGATCCTCAAGGCCGCCAAGCTCACCGGCGACGTGGACGTCGACGCCTTCGTCGACGACCGGTACGTCAGGAAGGCCCTCGGAGCCGGCTACGCCGAGCACCTGGCCACCCGGCCCGCGGCCCCCGCCGGCGAGGTGTGGCTCAAGGGCGCCGAGCGGACCCGCACCTTCAAGTCCCCGGCCCAACTGCTGAGTTACGTCGCACGGCACAAGGCCACGATCCGCGCCGCGTACGTGCCCGACGCCACCACCGGCACCCTCTGGTTCGCCGACAAGGCGGTCTGGGTGGACGACGGCGGCCGGCTGCTCCCCTTCGTCGCACCGGCGACCGCGAAGGCGTACGTCGCCGGGCACACCGGCGCCCGTGTCATCACGTACGCCGACGCGCTGCGGCGGGCGTCATGAGCCGGGACGCGCCCCGGACGCACCGAGTCCCGCCCGGCGGCGCCGTACAGGGCGCCCCCGTCACGCCCCGGAAGGAACGACGAGACGGACGCCTCACGCTCCGCTATCCGCGCCGGGCGGGCCGGTTCGCCCTGCGGTTCGGCTCACTGGCCGGCGCCCTCGGCGTCTGGCAGGTGCTGACCGGCCTTGACGTCGACCTGTGGCTGCGCTTCTCGCAGTTCCCCACGGTCGCCGACGTGGCCCGCGCCTTCGCCGACCGGCTGTCCGGCCCCGACTACTGGACGGACCTCACCGACAGCCTCACCCGCATCCTCACCGGCTTCCTGCTGGCCGCCGTCCTGGGCGTGGCCACGGGCGTGCTCGTGGCCCGCTCCCGCCTCGCCGAGGACCTGCTCGGCCCGCTGCTCGAAGTCGTCCGGCCCATCCCGGCCATCGCCCTGGTACCCGTGGCGATCCTCCTGTTGCCCTCGAACGAACAGGGCATCGTCTTCATCACCTTCACCGCCGCCTTCTTCCCGGTGCTCGTCTCGACCCGGCACGCCGTGCGCGCCCTGACACCGGTGTGGGAGGAGGCGGTGCGGACGATGGGCGCCGGACGTCTGCGCGTCCTCGGCTCGGTCGTCCTGCCGGGCGCGCTGCCCGGCGTCTTCGGCGGTCTCTCGGTCGGCCTCGGAGTCTCGTGGATCTGTGTCATCTCCGCCGAGATGATCTCCGGCCAGTACGGCGTCGGCTATCGCACCTGGCAGGACTACACGATCGTCAACTACCCAGGCGTGTTCGTGGGGATGGTCACGATCGGCGTCCTCGGCTGGATCACGTCGACGGCCGTGGAGCTCCTGGGCCGTCGCCTCACGCACTGGCTGCCTCGTACGTCGTACGTCCCCGGCGCGCGGGTGCCGCGGGAGGCGCGCGGCGCCACCGTCCCCGTACGGGCCCTGCCCAGGACCGATAAGGACGTGCCCCATGACCAGTTCGTCTGACGTCCGTTCACCGTCGTACACCGGCGCTGCCCTCACCCTGCGCGAGGCCGTCCTCGGCCGGCCGGGAGCGCCCGTGCTGCACGGGGTGGACCTCCAGGTCGCCCCCGGCGGGATCCTCAGCATCGTCGGCCCCTCCGGCTGTGGCAAGTCGACGCTGCTGCGCACCCTCGCCGGGCTGCTGGCGCCCCTCTCCGGAGAGGTCACCCAGGACGGACGCCGGCTCACGGGCCCCTCCGCCGACCGCGCGCTGATCTTCCAGGAGGACGCCCTGCTGCCCTGGCGGTCCCTGCGCGCGAACGTCGAACTGCCCCTCGCCATCAAGGGATTGCCGCGCACCGAACGCCGCACCCGGGCCGAGTCCTGGCTCGCCCGGGTCGGACTCGCCGAGCGGTCCGGTCAGTTGCCCCACCGCGTGTCCGGCGGCCAGCGGCAGCGCGCCCAACTGGCCCGCGCGCTGGCGCCGGAGCCGCGCGCCGTCCTCATGGACGAACCCTTCGGCGCCCTCGACGCCCAGACCCGCGCCGGCATGCAGGATCTGCTGGTGGAGGTGCTGCGCGGGACGGGCGCGACCGTGGTGTTCGTGACCCACGACGTCGACGAGGCCCTGTTCCTCGGCGACCGTGTGGCCTTGTTCGGCTCCGGTCGGCCGGTCGCGCTGCACGACGTGCCCCGTCCACGCGACCGCGCGGCGCACGACGACCCGGCACGCGTGGCGCTGCGACGCGAAGTCCTCTCCTCGCTCGGTACCTGAAAGGCCCTTCGGTGACCACCTCCGTGCACACCCCCCTGGAGATCCCCGCCCTCGCCGACGCCGAGGAGCTGAGCTGCGACGTCCTCGTCATCGGAGGCGGCACCGCCGGCACCATGGCGGCGCTGACGGCGGCCGAACACGGGGCGGACGTCCTGCTGTTGGAGAAGGCCCACGTCCGCCACTCCGGCGCGCTCGCGATGGGCATGGACGGCGTCAACAACGCGGTCGTCCCGGGGCGCGCGGAGCCCGACGACTACGTCGCGGAGATCACCCGCGCCAACGACGGCATCGTCGACCAGTCCACCGTCCGCCAGACCGCCACCCGCGGTTTCGCGATGGTGCGGCGCCTGGAGTCGTACGGGGTGAAGTTCGAGAAGGACGAACACGGCGAGTACGCGGTCCGCCAGGTGCACCGGTCCGGCTCCTACGTGCTGCCGATGCCCGAGGGCAAGGACGTCAAGAAGGTGCTGTACCGGCAGTTGCGGCGGCGGGAGATGCGGGAGCGGATCCGCATCGAGAACCGGGTGATGCCGGTGCGCGTGCTGACGGCGGGCGGCAGGGCCGTTGGCGCGGCCGGGTTCAACACCCGTACGGGGCGGTTCGTCACCGTCCGCGCCGGCGCCGTGATCCTGGCGACCGGCGCCTGCGGCCGGCTCGGCCTGCCCGCCTCCGGGTACCTGTACGGCACGTACGAGAACCCGACCAACGCGGGCGACGGCTACGCGATGGCGTATCACGCGGGCGCCGAGCTCACCGGTATCGAGTGCTTCCAGATCAACCCGCTGATCAAGGACTACAACGGTCCGGCCTGCGCCTACGTGGCGAACCCCTTCGGCGGCTACCAGGTCAACCGGCACGGAGAGCGGTTCGTCGACTCCGACTACTGGTCCGGTCAGATGATGGCCGAGTTCGCCGCCGAGGTGGCGTCCGACCGCGGCCCGGTGTACCTGAAACTGAGCCATCTCCCGGAGGAGTCGGTCGCGGCCCTGGAGACCATCCTGCACTCGACCGAGCGCCCGACGCGGGGCGCCTTCCACTCCGGGCGCGGCCACGACTACCGTACGCACGACGTCGAGATGCACATCTCCGAAATCGGGCTGTGCGGCGGTCATTCGGCCTCCGGGGTCCGGGTGGACGACCACGCCCGTACGACGGTCCCGCGCCTGTACGCCGCCGGCGACCTGGCCTGCGTACCGCACAACTACATGATCGGCGCGTTCGTGTTCGGCGACCTGGCGGGCGCGGACGCCGCCCGGTTCACGCCGTACGAGGGCGAGTTGCCGTCCGGGCAACTGCGCGAGGCCCACGAACTGATCTACCGCCCGCTGCGCAACCCGGACGGCCCCCCGCAGCCCCAGGTCGAGTACAAACTGCGCCGTTTCGTGAACGACTACGTGGCGCCGCCGAAGTCCGGGGCCCGGCTGTCCCTCGCACTGGAGGCGTTCGAGCGGATGCGGGCCGACATCGCCTCGATGGGCGCGCGCACCGCGCACGAGCTGATGCGCTGCGCCGAGGTCACCTTCATCCGTGACTGCGCGGAGATGGCGGCGCGGGCCTCGCTGGCCCGTACGGAGTCCCGCTGGGGCCTCTACCACGACCGCCTCGACCACCCCCGGCGTGACGACGCGTCCTGGTTCCACCACCTGGACCTGTACAAGTCCCCTTCCGGGACGATGGAGTTCACGGCCCGGCCGGTGGCTCCGTACGCGGTGCCGGTTGACGGCTTCCGTCCGGTCGGCGGTCCTTCCCGCCGTCTCGGCGAGGTCCACCCGCAGCAGGTGGCGACGGCCGGGACCCGGGAAGCCGCGCCGGTGGCGAGGGGGTCCGAGCCCACGCCGAGGGATCCGGCCCACCCTCACGGTGCCGCCTCCGAGACGCCTGCCACACCTCGCCTCCTCCAGCTCCTCTCGCTCGCCGACGAGCAACCCGAACTCGCCGCCGTCTCGCCCTACTTGAACGACTCCGATCCCGTCGTCCGCAGGACCGCCGTCACCGTGTTGACGGAGACCGTGCCGACCGGCACCGGACCGGCGCTCGCCGCCGCGCTCGTCGACACGGACGCGGGTGTGCGCGAGGCCGCCGCGGGCTCGCTGCGCGAACTCGTCGAGACGCTGCCGCCCGAGGAAGCCCTGCGGGAGGGCCTCGCCTCCGCCCTGTCCTTCGACGACCCCGTCGTCCGCGCCGCCGCGCTCGACGTCCTGCGCGCCCTTCGCCTCGGTGACGCCGAACTGTTCCGCAGGTCCCTGTCCGACTCCGGCATCGCCGTCCGCATCGAGGCCGTACGGGCGCTCGTGTCGGTCGACGCCACCGAAGAGGTCGCCCGTGCGGCCGGGGACCCGTCCCGCGAGGTCCGCGTCACGATCGCCAGGGCGCTGGGCACCGCCGTCGCCGGGCGGCCCGGCGCCACGACGCCGGAGGCTTCCGGGCCGAGCCGGGCCCGTGCGGTCCTGACCGAGCTCGTGGCCGACCCGGACGCCCTGGTGCGAGCGGCCGCCTTCGAGGCGCTGGCGACCACCGGGTGCCCGGCACCGCTGGACGCCCTCGCCCTGGCCGCCCTGTCCGACCCGGCCTGGCAGGTCCGGGCCGGCGCCGCCAAGGCCCTGTCGGCCGCGGACCCCGGCACGGCGGTCCCCGCCCTCGCCAGGACCCTCGCCGACCCGAACGCCGACGTACGCAAGGCCGCCGTACTCGCGCTGACCCGCCACGGGACCCGCGAGGACGCCCGCGCGGCCCTGGCCGGCGCGACGACGGACCCGGACGCGGACGTACGGGCCTACGCGGCGCGAGCACGGTGAAGACGCCCCGGCTTGAGCAGTGCGGCATTCGCCCCGGATCGCACGAATTGAGCCATTCGTGTGACGATGGCTGAGGGGCAGGGGCCCGCCCCCTCGAGTGTCACGCGAGGTGTCCGCACGGAAGACCGAGGAGGTCCTGATGACGGACCTGACCACCCGCTCAGCGAGCACCAAGAACGAAACGGGCGAGGCCACGGGGATCCGGCGCTCCGGCACCGGTGATCCGGGAGGCAAGGGACGGACCACGATCGCCGACGGCGTGGTGGCCAAGATCGCGGCGGCGTCCGCACGCGAGGTGGTGGGCGTCCACGGCCTCGGCACGGGCATGACCCGGGCCCTCGGGTCCGTCCGCGACCGGGTGCCCGCCGGGCGCCCCGGCCAGACCCGCGGCGTGAGCGTCGAGGTCGGCGAACGGCAGACCGCCGTGGACCTCGACGTCGTCGTCGAGTACGGCTACCCCATCACGGACGTGGTCGCGGACATGCGCGTCGCCGTGATCACCGCCGTCGAGCGCATGACCGGTCTGGAGGTCGTGGAGGTGAACGTCGCCGTCGGCGACGTGCGCCTGCCGGACGAACCGGAAGAGGAACCGCAGGACGGCCCTCGCGTGACGTGATCCGCCGCCCCGGCACCGGAGGCTCGCATCCACGGGCCACCGTGGAAGAACGCTCAGGAGGTGCGTCGCCGTGGACGAGAAGGACCACGCGGACGGTGTCCGTCTCACAGCACGCGAACGAGCCGCGCTGGCGGAGATCGAGGAGGGGCTTCGACAGGACCACGAGCCGGACCACGAGCCGACGCCGCGTCGCCGGTCCGGTGGACGCCGCCTGCCGATAGCGGTCGTCCTGATGCTGATCTGCTCGGTGGTCCTCGCGGTGGTCGGTATCACGACGTCGCAGGCCGCACTCCTCTGGTGCTTCGCGGTGCTGTGGCCGCTGACCGTGCTGCAGCTCGTCCGGCTGCTGGGCCGCTGGATCAGAGCCACGGGCCCTTTCACTCCGTGGTTCTGACCGGTTCTCGGCCGCCGGGTCGGGCGCAGGTCGTCCCGGCTCCCCCGCGCGGACAGGTCGGCCACTCCGCCGTCACCGCCGCGCGGGGCACCGTGCTGCGGGCGGTGGCCCGGGTGAGCCGTGTCTCACAAGGGCGGCGGCGCTTGTCTATGCAACGAGTTGCATAGAAAGCTGTGCACCATGGCGCTCGAACACGCGATCCTCGTCTCCCTGCTGGAAAAGCCGGGGTCCGGCTATGAGCTGGCCCGGCGGTTCGAGCGGTCCATCGGATACTTCTGGACCGCCACGCACCAGCAGATCTACCGCGTGCTCAAGCGCATGGAGAGCGAGGGTGTCCTCGCCGTCCGGGAGGTGCCGCAGCAGGGGCGGCCGGACAAGAAGGTGTACTCCGTCGCCGGCCCCGGGCGTACCGCGCTGTCCCAGTGGCTGCACGAGCCGATCGAACCGGAGAGCATCCGTCACGAACTCGCGGTGAAGATCCGCGGGGCCGCCTTCGACGACCCGGCGGCGCTCGTCGACGAGGTCGAGCGGCACCACCGGATCCACAGCGACCGGCTCGCGCGCTATCTCGCCGGGGAACTGCGCGACTTCACCGGTCCTGACGCCCCCGCGCCGCTCGACGCCGGTCAGCAGCTCCAGCACGTCGTGCTGCGCGGCGGCATCGCGTACGAGCGGATGACGATCGCCTGGCTCGACGACGTCCTCGCCACGCTCCGCACCCTCGGCACGACCGATGTCACCGGCGCCGACCCGCGGAGCTGCCCCGCGCGCAGGCCGGCCTGACGCACCCCGGCTTCCCTCTCTTCCCGTCACGCAGTCCCTACCCCCTCACCCCTCGGAAGGCGAACCTCTGTGACCACCACTCCGTTGCTGTTCAACCCGCACACCTACGACCCGGCGCACTTCGACCCCGAGACGCGCAGGCTGCTGCGCGCCACCGTCGACTGGTTCGAGGAGCGCGGCAAGCGCCGCATCATCGAGGACTACCGCACCCGCGCCTGGCTCGGCGACTTCCTCGCCTTCGCGGCCAAGGAGCGCCTGTTCGCCACGTTCCTCACCCCCGCCTCCGCCGCCACGGACGAGGACCAGCGCTGGGACACCGCCCGGATCGCCGCCCTGAACGAGATTCTCGGCTTCTACGGTCTCGACTATTGGTACGCCTGGCAGGTGACCATCCTCGGTCTCGGACCGGTCTGGCAGAGCGAGAACACCGCGGCCCGCACGCGTGCCGCGGATCTCCTGTCCCAGGGTGAGGTGTTCGCCTTCGGGCTGTCCGAGAAGGCCCACGGCGCCGACATCTACTCCACCGACATGCTGCTGGAGCCCCAGGCCGACGGCGGATTCCTGGCCACCGGCTCCAAGTACTACATCGGCAACGGCAACGCGGCCGGCCTCGTCTCCGTGTTCGGCCGCCGCACCGACGTCGAGGGCCCGGACGGATACGTCTTCTTCGCCGCCGACAGCCGCCACCCGGCGTACCACCTGGTGAAGAACGTCGTCGACTCCTCCAAGTTCGTCAGCGAGTTCCGCCTGGAGAGCTACCCGGTCGCCCCCGAGGACGTCCTCCACACCGGCCGGGCCGCCTTCGACGCCGCCCTCAACACCGTCAACGTCGGCAAGTTCAACCTCTGCACCGCCTCGATCGGCATCTGCGAGCACGCGATGTACGAGGCCGTCACCCACGCGCAGAACCGCGTCCTCTACGGCCGCCCCGTCACCGCGTTCCCTCACGTCCGCCGGGAGTTGGCCGAGGCGTACGTCCGGCTCGTCGGCATGAAGCTGTTCAGCGACCGCGCCGTCGACTACTTCCGTACGGCGGGCCCCGAGGACCGCCGCTACCTCCTCTTCAACCCGATGACGAAGATGAAGGTGACCACGGAGGGCGAGAAGGTCATCGACCTCATGTGGGACGTGATCGCGGCCAAGGGCTTCGAGAAGGACAACTACTTCTCCCAGGCCGCCGTCGAGATCAGGGGCCTGCCCAAGCTGGAGGGCACGGTCCACGTCAACCTCGCGCTGATCCTCAAGTTCATGCGCAACCACCTGCTGGACCCGATCGACGTGCCCGCCGTGCCGACCCGTCTCGACGCGGCCGACGACGACTTCCTCTTCCGGCAGGGACCGGCGCGCGGCCTGGGTTCCGTTCGCTTCCACGACTGGCGCGCCGCCTACGACGCCTACGCGGAGGTCCCGAACGTCGCCCGCTTCCGCGAACAGGCCGACGCGCTCTGCGAGTTCGTGACCACCATGGCCCCCGACGAGGCGCAGAGCCGCGACCTCGACTTCCTCCTCGCGGTGGGGCAGTTGTTCGCGCTGGTGGTGCACGGACAGCTCATCCTGGAGCAGGCGCGTCTGACGGACCTGGACGAGTCGGTGCTCGACGAACTGTTCTCCGTGCTGGTCCGCGACTTCTCCGGACACTGCGTCGAACTGCACGGCAAGGACTCCGCGACCGAGCCGCAGCAGGCCTGGGCCCTCGGCGCGATCCGCCGTCCCGTCGTGGACGAGGCACGTTCGGCCGAGATCTGGAAGCGCGTGGAGGCACTGTCGGGCGCGTACGAGATGTCGCTGTAGCGGCGCCGCCGGAACGAGACGGCCTGTGCGACCGGCGCCGATCCGACGCCGGTCGCACAGACCTTCCACGCGTGCCCCCGCCACGCCCCGAACTCCTCCGGCCCGCCCGGAGTGATGCGCACCTTCGGACCGATGTGATCAGCAACACCCCCAAGTAGGGTGCTCTGCCCCGGATTTCCGGAACGTCGCGGCCATCCCAAACATCCTCAAGAGCGGAAATTCTTGGCCCACACCGTGCCCGCACGGTGTTCGACAGAGCTCGAGGAAGCATGACGAGGCGTAAGTCCGTGCCACGGCGCGGATGGCGGGGGTCCGGGGGACCCGCGCGCTGGATATCGGGAGGGGCCGCTCTGGCCCTGTCCCTCACGGTGCTGGGAAGTGCCGACGCGGTCGTGGCGACGCCCGCACGGGCCGCCGAGGTCGCGGCCGCCGACGTGACCGAGGCCGTGGACATCCCGTCCGCGCGCGCTGCCGCGCGGGCCGCGGGCCACAGGGTGGAGGCGCTCTCCGAGCGGAGCGAGACCTCCACGACCTGGGTGAACGAGGACGGCTCGCTGACCACCGAGGTGTCCGCCGGCCCCATCCGCTTCTACGACCAGGACACCGGGGCCTGGCGCTCGGTGGACGTGAACCTGACCCGGGGCGCCGACGGGACGGTCGAGTCCAAGGCTCACCCGCAGGGGCTGAGACTGGCCGGACGCGGTACGGGCGGCACCGTCCGGCGGGCGTCCCTGACGGGCTCGCGGGCGGTACGGGCCGACGCGGGCCGCGCCTCCGACCTGGTGACGCTCGGCGAGGGGGACGGGCAGATCACCCTGCAGTGGAAGGGCGCCCTGCCCGCGCCCACGCTCAAGGGCAACCGGGCCGAGTACGAGAACGCGCTGCCGGGCGCCGACGTGGTCGTCGAGGCCACCCGCACCGGCTTCGAGCAGTTCGTGGAGATCAAGCAGCGACCGGCGGGAGACTCCTACAGCTACACGCTGCCGCTCAAGGCGCGCGGTCTCACGGTGGCCCAACGACCCGACGGCAGCGTGCTGCTGACCGACCGGCGCAGCGAGAAGACGGCGGTCATGCCGGCGCCCGTGATGTGGGACGCCTCGGTCGACGCGGTCTCCGGTGAGCACACCCGTAGGGTGCCCGCGGCCATGAAGGTCGTCCACGACGGGTCGTCCGTCGACCTCGTGGTGACGCCGGACGCCGCGTTCCTCGCCGACCCGAGGACCACGTACCCGGTGACGGTGGACCCTTCCACCTCCGCGCTGTCGAACGTGATGGACACCTACGTCCAGCAGGGCGAGACCGGGGACCTGTCCACCGACACCGAACTGGACCTGGGCAACCCGGGGACGAAGAACTCGGACGGCACCCCGCGCACCGCGCGTTCCTTCATCACCTGGAACACCGCGCCGATCGCGAACGCCCTCGTCAGCAACGCCCGGCTCAGCCTCTGGAACTTCCACTCGGGCAACACGGACTGCAAGGCGGCGCCGTGGGAGGTGTGGTCCGCCGGAGCCGCCTCGACCGGCACCCGATGGACGTCCCAGCCGGCCTGGAACTCCCGGACGTCCACCTCCACGGAGACGCGCGGCAACTCCGCCTGCACCTCGGCGTCCGACGGATGGATCAACGCCGACGCGACCTCGCTGGTGCAGGGTTGGGCCTCCGCCAAGACCACCCGCGGCACGCTGGGGCTGCGTGCCGCCGACGAGAACGTCGTCGCGCAGTGGAAGCGGGTCAACTCCGCGAACGCGGCGGCCAATCCGCCCAGACTCACCGTGACCTACAACTACCGGCCGCGCACCGGCACGAAGCAGCAGGCCGGTCCCCCCTTCACCCAGGACAGGACGGGAACCTGGCGCGTCGACACGACCACGCCGACCCTGCGCGACACTTTCACCGACCCGGACGGCGACCAGGTCGACGGCACGTTCCAGATCTTCGACGCCGCGACCAACACCCAGGTGGGTGACCTCCTGGTGTCCAAGTTCACGGCGAGCGGCACCCCCGCCGAGGTCGCCGTGCCCGACGGCGTGCTGCGGCACGGCAGGACGTACCGGTTCCGTACCTCGCCGTACGACGGCACGCACTACAACACGGAATGGTCCGCCTGGGCCACCTTCAGCGTCGCCGCGCTCCCGGACACACCGCAGGACCTTCAGGCCGGGGCCGAGCAGACCCTGACGCCGATCATCTCCGCCGTCGTCACGGATCCGGCGCAGGGCCGCGTCAGCGCCGAGTTCGCGGTGAAGGACTCGGCCGGCAACGCCGTACCCGGACTGAACCTCACGCCGGTGTGGACGGACAGCGGCCGGCGAGCCGCCCTCCGGCTTCCCGACCGGGTCCTCACCGACGGCGCCGCGTACCGCTGGACCGCCCGCGGCTGCACCAGCGTGGGCTGCTCACCGTGGTCGGCTCAGCAGACCATGAACGTGCGCGAGAAGCCGCTGCCCGCGGCACCCGACAGCAGGACGCTCACCCTCGCCGACGACAGCCTCGACCAGGTGTCCACCGCGATCGACTGTGCCACCACCCCCTGCCCCATCGCGCCCGACGGGGAACTCCGGATCGGACCGGCCGGCGGACACCAGTGGGCGACCCGTTTCAAGGCGGACCTCTCCGGCCTGCCCAAGGGGGCCCGGGTCACCTCGGCCACGCTGTCGCTGACCCGCTCCGACTGCGCGGCCGACTGCACCGCACAACAGCCCGGCGTGTACGAGTTGTCGTCCGCCTGGACACCCGCCGAGAGCGGCGGAGCGCTCCTCGACGCGGCCGGAACCGACGACTACGCGTCCGGCACACCCCTGCCGGACCTGGACCTCGGCCCGCTGGTGCAGTCCTGGACCGAACGGGGAGAGAACCAGGGGTTCGCCCTGACCGTCCCGGCGGATGCGCACGGGGCGGCCTACCGCTCGCTCACCGCCTCCGACGCGGACACGCGGCCCCGGCTGACGATCCGGTACCTTCCGCCCACGGTTCCCGGAGCGGTCACCGACGTCGTGACGGTCCCCTGTGACTCGGGCGTGCTGGCCACCTGGAACCCGCCGCTCGACCCGGGCGCGGCCGGTGAGCTCCGCTACGCGGTCCAGGTCGAGAAGACCGACGGCACCGTCGTGGCCGAACAGGAGGCCGTCACACCGCGTGCCGTGTTCACGAAGCTCGACAACACCGTCCCGTACCGCGTCTCGGTGCGGGTGAGGAACGTCGTCGGCGACGGACCTGTGTCGCGCTCGGCGCCGGCACAGGGCGCGGCAGTTCGGGGCGGTACCGCCCTGTACCGCGACATCGTCCAGGAGTACCTGGCCGCCCGGGGCAAGATCCTCACCGGCGGCAGCCTCTCCGCGCCCGACGCGGCCGCCGACGCACCGCATGGCGCGGTCTTCGCCGCGCTGCTCGGCGCTCAGGAGCCGAACCTCGTCGACAACAGGCAGGCCCTCGCCGACACCGGCCAGAGCTATGCGGGCGCGTCGGCGGAGATGACGGACGTCCTGGTCGGCAAGGGGGCCACGGCGGATCAGGTCGTCGTACGTGCCACCGTCACGGAGTCGATGACACTGCACGGCGACGGCGGCGACGAACCGACGAAGGGGAGCGCCCTCAAGCGGTACACCTTCGACCTGAACGGGGACACCGCGGTCATGGACGGCGAGGCCGACGACTTCGACGCCGCGCAGACACTGTCCGCGACGGCTGCCGCTCAGTCCCAGGTGGAGACCACCTCCGCGACCGACCCGGAGGCCTCGGACGACGCCTCGGACGACCCCGGCTCGATCGAGCTGGGCGAGAACGGCTTCCCCGACGAGACTCCGCCCGCGACCAACGCCACGGTCACGGCTCTCGGTGCCAGGTCGGTCAGCGGCCACGGCACCGCCAACTGGGCCTACAACCACACCGGCATCGGCTGGGAGTATTCCCAGGACTGCACCAACTTCGTCTCCAAGGCCCTGTACCACGGCGGAGGCATGAAGTTCCGATGGGGCGGCCGCAAGACCGACGGCGCGTGGTGGCAGCAGTACTACCTCTTCGGCTCGATCAAGAACAAGAGCTACACCTGGTCCGGTGCCGACAACCTGCGCCGTCACTTCTCCGGTCACCGTCCCTCGAGCCGCGTCTCCAAGACGTACAACGCGCAGCTCGGCGACATCGTCTTCTTCAAGTGGAAGAAGGAACGGCGCTACAACCACGCGGCGGTGGTCACCTCCAAGGTGCAGGGGCATCTGGGACTGTCCCAGCACGGCATCAAGAACCACACCACGCTCGACGACGTGCTGGCGCGCTACCGCGGCACCAGCAATCCCATCCAACGAGTTCTGATCATCCGACCCAGGAGTGCCAAGTGACGGAAGGGACCGCATCGCGCGCCCCGATGACCGCGGTGCTGGCAGCCGGTGTGCTGCTCGCGACGCTGAGCGGGTGCTCGTCCGCGGGCGACACGGCCGACACCCGCTACGCCGAGGACTACGCGGGCCACGAGCCGCTTCATGTGGTCGGCTACCCCTCGACCGGCTCGCTCGGCGTCACGCAGCAGCTCGTCTGGCGGATCGCGGACGACTCCCCCAGCCGGCTCGCCGAACTCGCCACCGACGACAGTGACAAAGACGCGGCGCGCAGCACGGCCGAGAACTGGATCAAGGCGTTCGGAAAGGGAGCGGGCGGGAAGGTCGCGGCCGACTTCTACGACGAGGGCTCCGAGCGGCAGACCGTCGTCCTGTACTTCCAGAACACCGGGCAGAAGAAGGAGATCAGTGTGCGCCTCGACGGGAACGCGGGTGACAGCGGCTGGCATGTCCTCATGGACGAACCGTCCATGAAGGAGGCCACGGAGAAGCCCACTTGGGCGCCCCGGACCCCCGGCGGCTCCGGCTCCTCCCGCGCCAGCCACTGACGTCACCCCGTGAACCCACGGCGCCCTCGCATCCGTACCGGGGGGCGCCGTGGGTGGTGGGCCGGTCGTGATCACCGGCTTTCCGGGTCCACCGGCTTCCCGGGTCCACCTCGTGATCGCGGTCAGGAGTTGAAGTCCGCGCCCAGTTCGGAGTTGAACTGTTTCGGGGCACCGAGGGTGCTGGGGCCGATGACGGACGAGCCCTTGGGGGTCACCCCGCACGGGGTCGACGGAAAGACCCAGACCGAGCCGCGAGCGCCGTGGGGCGTGCCGTCCGGCGCGAGTTCGCCCCCGGCGAGCAGGTCGGCACGGCCGTCGCCGTCGACATCGACGATCTTGGTCGCGGACCCGAACTGGTCGGCGCCCTGTGCCGTGCCGGGCACGCCCTCGGTGTCCTGGGTGAGGAGTTGCGCGCTCTCGCCGGTCAGCCCGTGCGCGGTGCCCCGCAGCGTGACGACGCTGCCCGCGCCGTCCTCGCCGCCGACGTCCTTCTGCGGTATCCCGGCGGATACGTCCGCGTACCCGTCGCCGTCGATGTCGCCGACCGAGACGCCGGCGCCGAAGCCATCGGTCCCGCCCTCCTCGTCGGCTCCGGAGTCCTCGTGGGCGACGCCGGGTACACCAGGACTGTCCTGGTTGAGCATCGTCATCTTCTCGAGGTCGGGGCCGCTCCTGCCGCCCGGCAGATAGACGACCGCCCCGCTCTTGAGGTGCGGGAGGCGGTACTTCCTGGCGTACTCCCGCTCCTCCACCCCGCTGCCGCCGCTGTCGACCGAGACGAACTTGAAGAAGGCGTTGGTGACGATGTCGGCGTACCCGTCACCGTTCACATCCCCGACGGCCACCGCTCTGCCGGAGTCCTGGGGACCGTGGATCCCGCTCAGGGCGACGCCGGAGGTGAGGCCGTCGTGGGTGCCCTTCCAGTACAGGAGATCGCCGCGACCCGTACCGCCGTTCTCCGCCTCCCCCACGGAGACCAGGTCGGTGATGCCGTCACCGTTCACGTCCCCAGTGGCCAGGTCCCGCATCCCAGCTTTGCCCGGGCCCCTCACGTCGTGCACGCCGCCGGCCGGTGTGCCGTCGTGTCCGAACGGCCCGGACAGGACACGCAGGTCGCCGCCCCGGACCTGGGTCGCCAGATCCGGCGTACCGTCCCCGTCGAAGTCCCCGGCGACGACGAGCGAACCGACCCCGTCGTGGGAGGTCGCGCGGCTGGGCAGCGTGACCGAGCCGGACAGTCCGTGGGGGCCTCCCCAGATGACGGAGAGCGATCCCTGCCAGTGGTACCGGCGGAGTTGCCCGTCCTCGTACCCGCCGTTTCCGTACGCTTCGTCGTGACCGTTCTCGCGGGAGCCGACGATCAGGTCCGCGTACCCGTCCTGGTCGAGGTCCGCGGTGGTCACGGAACTGCCGTAGTAGTCACCCGGTTCGCCGACCCCGGGTATGCCGGGCTTGTCCTGGTCGAAGAGCTGCTTGGACGAGATCCGCAGGCCGTGGGACGAGCCGTACACGACGGCCACATAGCCGGGCTTTCGACGGGCTCTCCCGCCGCTGAGGTCGCCGCGCGGAACGGGGAAGGCCACATCGGAGTAGCCGTCTCCGTTGAAGTCGTCGTGGAGTGCTCCACGGTGGGGCCTGCCGGCACCGGACGAGGCGCTCGGCACGCCGCTCGCACACCAACTGGCCGGCGGGGGGCCGTAAGCCCTGGTCGTGGCACCGTGCCGGGGTTCACCGGGGTCGGCACTCGTGCACGCCGTCACGGACAGTCCGACCGCGATGGTCAGCGCCAAGCCCCGGGCGTGCTTGGTTCGACCTGAGTTCACCGGTGTCCTCCATGTGCCGCGCGCGTGCCCCCGACCTTGGCTCACCCTGCCAGACCCGTCGACCGGGGAGCCCGGCGCCCTGTCCCAGTCAACGGGAGCGTCAGGTGGTGGTGGGCCAGGTCCGGAGTAGTGCGGCGATCTTCCCGGCGGTGCAGGCGGGATCGAGGAGCAGGTCCCTGAGGGCGATGGCGTCCGCGCGGACGGGCTTGACGCCGATCCCGGCGGCTTCGAGGTACATGACACCGCTGGCCGCGGCGACGGCGAGGTTGGAGCGCTCCAGCCAGCGGCACCGGCCCAGGGTGTGCACGAGGGCGGCGGCCTTGGCGTAGGGGCCTTCGTAGACGGGCTGCTCGAACAGTTCGGCGCGGTGACGGGCGACCGCCGAGGCGGGGACGCCGTAGTCGTCCGGCGCCGGATCGTTGGCTCCGGCGGCCTCGGCGACCTGCAGGATCCAGGGGACGTCGATGTGCAGGTCCATCAGGCCGCGTGCGCTCCCCGAGCCGTCTGCTGGGCTTGCTCGACCTCGTCGAACACACTCTGGTGTTCGGTCAGGAAGCGGGCGGCCGCGTCCACCGCCCGGGCGCGCAGGCCGCTGGTGTCGTCCTGCACCAGCCGGGCGAGATAGTCCCCGATGCTCAGCCCCAGGTCAGCGGCTCGCTTCTTCGCGAGGTCCGCGACTTCCTCGTCCACGCGTGCGCCCAACTGTGTCTTCGCCATACCGGCATGGTAACAGTCGTTACCACCCTGAGGAGGGAAGCGGGGAAACCGGCGGCTCCCGCACGTATCGTCCCCTGCCGGGCCGAACGTCCGGCGCGCCCTGTGCGTCACAGGTCTGGTGTCGGTATCGACTCCATTCGACCTCTTCTTCTCGGGGGCATCATGAGGTCCGTCAAAATGCTCGTCACTCTCGGCTTGATCGCCGCCGCTGCCGTCGGATGCGGCGACCACGAGGCACCCGCCGACAACCGTGTCCGCAACGTCGACACGGCCGGGCGCGCCCGCCAGGTCGCCACCGCCTGGGAGGGTTCCGAGGCGGCGCGCGTGTGGCGCCAGGGCTACTACCCGCTCGGCGACGCCGTCCAACTGCCCGACGGAGCCTTCCACAACAACGCCGACAAACGCGCCTACGCCACCCAGAACTTCAAGCTGCGCGCCTCCCTTCCCGACACACCGAAGAAGCAGCCGAAGGTCCGGTGGCACGACGGCGATTCGCTGACCCTCCCCCTCACCTCGGCACGAGCGGCCTACGACAAGCTGGACCGCGGCGAGAACCCCGGCCCGGCACTCACCGTGACCGGTGCCCGGCTCGGCAGCATGACGGTACTGACCAGCAGGGGAAAAGCGACCGTGCCCGCCTGGCTCTTCACGGTCAAGGGCTACGACACCCCGCTCAAACGCGTCGCGGTCACCCCCTCGAAACGGCCCCCCTCCCCGATCGGGTCCGTACAGCAGGAGACGGACGAACTGGTACCGCTCTCCGTGCTGAAGACCGTCGCGCAGGACGGCCGGACGCTCACCGTGCTCGCCAAGCACGGCGCGTGCGACGACGGCTCGGCGGTCGACGTGCTCGAGACCGGGAAGAGCGTGGTGCTCTCGGCCTCGATCCGTGGCACCTCCGACGGACCGTGCACCAGCCAGTCGCTCACCGAGAAGGTGACGGTGAAGCTGCGCCGCCCGGTCGGTGAGCGCATCCTCCTCGACGCGTTCACCGGCAGGCCCGTACCCTACGGGGAGCCCTACTCGGCCTCGCCCAGCTGGCGTTGACCCACCATAACCACGGCAAAGAGCACGTCCGGCTCCGAAACGGCCGCACATGCGGCACTCGTTCGAAGCACGGGGTACGGGTACGGGGCCGCCCCCTGTGAGGGCGGCCCCGCACCGATCGGTGGTGTCCGGCACCTACTCGACGTTGATCCTGAAGGTGCTGGTCGTGTTGCGGACGTCCTGGGCGTTGCCGCTCATCCGCAGGTTGCGGAAGGTGGCTTCGCCGACGGCGGGTCCCTGACCGGGTTCGGGCAACTCGTTGGCCCAGATGCCGAATCCGGACTTGGCGTCGAAGGCGTCCCCGCTCTTCTTGGAGTTGGTGATGGAGATGTCCGTGAAGATGGTGTCCTTGACCGGGAACTGGGGCTGCCCGCCGACGTAGTTGGTCTGGAACATCACGCCTCCGTAGGTGGAGTCGTCGATGTCGACGTCGTTGACCCGGATGCCCTGGAAGACCTTCGAGGCGGAGAACGCCCAGATGGCGGGGAAGACCTGCGAGCCCCAGAAGTGGCCGCCCGTCCGTTCCAGGGACACGTTCTCGATGGTCGTGGGATCGGTCCCGAAGCCGTTCATCGGGTAGCCGAAGTCCAGCGAGGAGATGGTGATGCCGGAGTAGACCAGCGTGTCGGCCACCCGGAGGTTGCGGAAGGTGTTGTTGTAGCCGCCGTAGACGGCGATGCCGGCCGCCCTCCACGTGAGCGTCGACGTCAGGTTCTCGTAGAGGTTGTTCTTCTCGTCGGCGCCCCCGGCGTCGATCGCCGAGAAGAGGGCGAAGCTGTCGTCGCCCGTGGCACGGGCGTCGTTGTTGACGACGTGGTTGTCCGTGGAGCCGTTCGTCATGTTGATGCCGTCGGCGAACGTGTCACGGATACGGGAGTTCTTGATGGTCATGCTGTCGGTGTTGGCACCCCAGTACATGCACACCATGTGCTCGACCCAGATGTTGTCGATGGTGATGTTCGCGACGTTGGCGAAGTCGAACACCTTGCCCGGGCCGTCGATGCGGGACGTGTAGTTGCCGAGGTAGGTGAAGCCGGCGAACGTCGAGCCGTTGGCCGTGGAGTCGGCGCGGAAGCCGACGTCCGTGTTCTCCTGCGAGGAGGGTGCGTGGAAGCGGGTGAACCAGGGGCCCGCTCCGACGACCTTGACCGCCTTGCCGTAGACCTGGAACTTGCTGGAGGTGTCGTAGTCACCGGCGGGCAGGTAGACACCGACGAGCTTGCCGGTGGTGTCCATGCGGACCTTGTCCAGGGCGTTCTGCACGTCCTGGTGGGTGAATCCGGTCGGGACGACGTACGCGGCCGGGTCCGGGTTGGCGACCGCCGTCGCCTGCTCGGTGTTGATGAAGTCGATCGCGTACGTGGAGGAGTTGGCCGTGTCCTTCTGGAGCCGGATCTTGGAGCCGGCCGCGACGGTCCTGCCGAGTTGCAGGCTCGCCTCGTCGTAGATGTGGCGCGGTGCGCCGGCGCCGGGCGAGTTGCCGGGCGCGGTCTCACTGCCGTACAGCCAGGCGTACTTCGAGGTGAGGTCGATCGCCTTGAGGAACTGGCCGTCCACATAGACGTCGAGCGTCGAGTCGGTGCCGTCCGGGATCGAGAAGCGGGTCACCAGGGTGTTGGTGGCCGCCCGGGTGGTCCATTCGACGTACTGTCCGGTCCCGTTGAGGGTCACCGCCTTGCGGCCGCTCGCCTCGCCGGCGACATCGCCGACGGTCCGGTTCGGCCCGACGACCTTGGCGCCGCCCCCGAGGGTGCCGTCCTCCGCCTCGTACATGTCGTACGGCATGTCGGCGCCGCGGCCGACGAACAGGGCCTGGGTGGTGGTGTTGTTGGTCCGCTTGACCGGCAGTTCGTTGGCGTCGTCGGCGATGACGGTCTTGACGGTGTACTTGCCGTTGGCCGCCGTCCACGAGCCGAGGCTGACCGGCGCGGTGGTCTGGCCCGCGGCGATCGCGCCGGTGTAGGAGCCGGTGAGCGTCTTGACGGTGGTGCCGTTGGAGTCCTGGACCGTCAGCGTCACCCCGTGCGCGCCGGAGGCGGACGCCACCGTGCCCTGGTTCTTGATCGCGACGGTGAACTTGACATCGTCGCCCGCCGAAGCGCTGGAGGGCGTCCAGGAGACCGGTGCGGCCAGGAGGTCGGAGCTGGAGACGGGCTTGACGACCAGGGCGTCGGAGCGGGTGAAGGCGTTGTTGGCCTCGTTCTGCTCGATCACCTTGTTGGACGGGTCCACTTCGGCGCCGACCGGATAGCTGCCCGCGTCCCGGGCCCCGATGCTCGCGGTGACGGTCTTGGTCTCACCTGCCGCGAGTGCCGGGACGTCGGCCGTGGCGACCTTGGTGCCGCCGAGGGTGAAGTTGAGGTCGGTGGCCTTGGCCGCCTTGGTCCCGCTGTTGGTGACGGTCGCCGTCAGGCTGATGGCGTCCGACTCGACAGGAGCCGCGGGTGTGTTGGTGATGCCGGTGACCTTGAGGTCGGGGTTGGCCGCCGGTGTGCCGATCACCTGGAACTCGGCCACCTGCGCGCCCGGGGCACCGGAGTTGGACGTGAACTTGAGCTGGATGTCGGCGGCGGCCCCGGTGACCGGGATCGTCACGGTGTTCCCGCCGGCCGGGTTGAAGGTGTAGTCCTTCGCCGCGACGAGGCTGGTGAACGCCGTCGCGTCCTGGTCGCGGCCGAGCACCTGGATGTTCTGGGTGCGGGTCGCCCAGGCGGCGTCCGGGTTGAGCTTGACGACGACCTGGCCGAGGTCGGCGTTGGCCCCCAGCTTGGTGGTCAGGGTGGCCGGGTAGGCTCCGCCGCCGCTCTCCCAGTACGTGCCGATCTGGCCGTCGTTGGCGTTGGCGGCGACGTAGGTGAAGGTGGAGGAGGAGGCCTCGATGGGCTTGCCCTCGGCTAGGTTGGATCCGGAGCCGGTCGAGCCGGTGCGGGTGACGCTGTTGCTCGCCGCCGACACGTTTCCGGCGGCGTCCTTCGCCTTCACGTAGTAGGTGACGGTGGCCGTCGCCGAGGGGGTGTCGGTGTACGTGGTGACGTCGCCGGCGACGGACTTGGCGAGCTGGCCGTTCGCGTAGACGTCGTAACCGGTCACCTTGACGTTGTCGCTCGACGCCTGCCAGGTGAGCTTCACGTCGCTGCCGGACTGCGTGTAGGCGAGGTTGCCGGGGGCCGTCGGCGCCTGGGTGTCCCCGCTCGATCCCTGCCGGGTCACGCTGTTGCTGTTGGAGGAGACGTTGCCCGCGGCGTCCTTGGCGCGTACGAAGTACGTGATGTCGGTGCCGGCCGGCTGGGTGTCGGTGTAGGTGAGCACGTTCCCGGCGACGCTCGCCCGCAGTTGGCCGTTGGCGTAGACGTCGTACCCGGTGACGGCCGTGTCGTCGCTCGCCGCGTTCCAGGTCAGCTTGATCTGGCCGGTGGCCGGCTCGGTGAAGGCAAGGTTCGACGGAGCGGTCGGCGCCTGGGTGTCGCCGGTGGCGGGTCCGTAGACCTCCAGCTCGGACAACTGGCCTGCGGGCCAGCCGGTGTTGGCGGTGACCAGCACGCGCACGTACCGCGTGGTCGTCGTGTCGAGGGCGATGGTGGTCGACTGGTCGTTGGAGCTGTCGAAGGTGTACGCCTTCGAGGCCGTCAGATCGGTGAAGTTCTGGTTGTCGGTGGAGCCCTGGACCTTCAGGGTCTCGCTGCGGCTCGGCCAGCCGCTGGGCAGCCGCAGCGTCACCTGGTTCACCTTGACCGATGAGCCGAGGTCGACCTGGAGCCACTGCGGGAAGGCGTTGTTGGTGCTCTCCCAGTAGGTGTTGCGGTTGCCGTCACCGGCGTTGGCGGCGGGGTACACGTCGGCGTGGCCGCTCTCGGTGAAGGGCTTGCCCTGCGCGAGGTTGGGGGTCGACGCGGCGGTGGTGAGGACCTGCATCTCGGCGAGCTGGGCCGTGGGTGCCACGGAGTTGCCGCTGAAGTCGGCCCGTACGTACCGGGCGAGGGTCGCGGGGAAGGAGACCTTCACCGTGTTGTCGTTGCCGGGGCTGAAGACGTACTGCGCCGACGACTTGAGCGTGGCGAAGCTCTTTCCGTCGGCGCTGCCCTGGAGGGCCAGCGTCTGTCTGCGGGTCTGCCAGTGCTCGGGCAGGCGCAGCACGACCTGGCGGACCCGCTTGGTCCGCCCGAGGTCGGTCTGCACCCACTGGGCCGACTTCTTTCCGGCCTGCCAGTACGTGTCGGCGTCGCCGTCGGTGACATTGACGGCAGCGTGCGCGGCACGGGCGCTGCCGGCCTTGGTGGCCGCGTCCGCGGCGGCGTTGGGACCGCCGGCGGCGTGGGCACCGACGGCGGGCAGGCCCAGAACCATGACGGTGGAGGACAGCGCGGCGATCGCTGCGCGGCGTCTCCAGGATCTCGGCTTGTGTGGAGTCATGCGGGGTTCACTCCCTGCGGAGGTTCGCGCGCCGGAGGGGCGGCGGGGTCGGCTCGTTCCTGGGCAGAGCGGTGGCGCGTGATCACGAACGGCAAGAGGCGGCTGCTCGCACGTGCGACGTCCTCAACGGAGTAACACGCGCAGCTTCTTGCATTGTTTCATCGCAATATTGCAGAGCAGTGCGAGCGCGTCTACCGTCAGGACGCCACAAGTTTCACCATCAACACCCGCGCCTCACCGCCGAAGCGCGATCCGGCACCCCCGCCAGGGCGACATTTGGAGCAATCCATGAGGCTCGAGGCGCCCGTTCAAGCGACACCGCAAGCGACCGCAAGTCACGCAAATTCTTGCGTTGTCGTGCGGTGCCGCGAAAGGCACGCGCACCGCGAAACACGGCTCATCCCCTCGCGGACCTGGCCTGTCGCGGAGCCGCCGTCCCGACAGCGAAAGGGGAGCGACCGAGGTGGGAGGGCGAGGCATACTCGGCGGCATGACCGATCACAGCCCGCACGAAGAACCGACCGTGCCCGTCGCCCCCGACACGGCCGCTTGCGCCGCCGCGCTCGAAGTCGCCACCGCCTACTGCTCCCCCGCGCTGCTCAACCACTCGGTGCGCTCCTACGTATGGGCCTCCGCGTACGCCGCGCAGCGTGGCATCGAGCACGACGCCGAGTTGCTGTACGTGGCCGCGCTGCTCCACGACATCGGCCTGGTCGCGGAGTTCGACAGTCACACGGTCGACTTCGACGTGGCCGGCGGGCACGTGGCCTGGGTGTTCGCGGCGGGTGCCGGATGGCCGGCAGAGCGTCGACGGCGTCTGTCGGAGGTCATCGTCCGGCACATGTGGGACAAGGTGGACGTGCGGGAGGACCCGGAGGGTCATCTGCTGGAGCGGGCCACCGGCGTGGACATCTCCGGGCGGCATCTGGACGATTTCACCGCCGGCTTCCAGGCGGACGTCCTGGCCCGGTACCCGCGCGCGGGACTCGCCGACGAGTTCCTGGCCTGTTTCGGCGACCAGGCGGCCCGTAAGCCGCAGAGCTCACCGGCCGTGTCGGTCCGGGGCGGCCTCGCCGAACGTGTCCGCGCCAACCCGCTGGACCGCCCGGCCGGTTGACCCCTCGGGCGCGTCCGACGGGCACGGCCGCGAGCCGTTCCACCGGGTGGCGATATGACCGGCCCGCCACCGCACCCGCCTGACCGGTCAGGCGGGTGTGAGCACCATCCGGAAGCGGGCGGCTCCGTCGAGCATCTTCTGGAAGGCCTCGCCGGCGTGGTCCAGCGGTGCGGTCTCGGTCATCGGCCGGATGCCGTGCAGGACGCTGAAGGCCATGGTGTCCTCCACGTCCTGCGAGGTGCCGGACGGATGGCCGCGGACGACCCGGCCGCTGAGCAGCAGTTGGGTCGGGGTGATGCTCATCGGTGAGGGATCCGCCCCGATGACCACCAGCTCGCCACGCGGTGTCAGGCCTTCGACGGTCGCGCTGATGGCCTGGGAGTTTCCGGCGGTGGCCAGCACGGTCCTGGCACCGCCGAGGGCCTGCAGCGCCTCCGCGACCGGGACGTCCGAGGTGCTGTCGATGTAGTGGTGGGCCCCCAGTCGCTCGGCGAACTCCGCCTTCTCGGCGCCGCGGGCGATCGCCACCGTCTCGAAACCGAGGGCGAACGCGTACTGGACGCCGAGGTGCCCCAGGCCGCCCAGGCCGAGGACGGCCACGAGGTCTCCGGGCCTGGCAGAACTGCGGCGCAGTCCGTTGAACGTCGTCACACCGGCACAGGCCATGGGTCCCGCGTCGGTCGCCGCGAGATCGTCGGGGATCGCGGCGAGTGCGTCGGCGGGCGCGATCATCTTGTCGCCGAAGCCCCCGTCGTAGGCCCAGCCGGGGACTTTCAGGTTCTCGCAGACGATGAAGTCGCCCTGCCGGCAGCGTACGCAGTGGCCGCAGCTACCGCCGAACCAGCCGACCGCCACCCGGTCGCCCTCCTGCCACCCCCGCTCGCGCACTCCCTCGCCCAGTTCCTCGACGCGCCCGGCGACCTCGTGTCCCGGCACCTCCGGGAACGTGACTCCAGGCAACTGCCCCCCGACGAAACTGGCGTCGCTGTGGCAGACACCGCACGCCTCCACGGCGATTCTGACGTGCCCGGGGCCGGGCTGCGGCACCTCTCGCTCGGCGATCTCGAAAGCGCCGCCCGGGGCGGTCACCTGCGCGACTCGATAGCTGTTCATCGGTCCCTCCGATGGCTGTATGCACGGGCCTGGTTCCAGGGCAACAGGTCTGGGGCGATTGCGCGCGTCGAGTCCTGTCCTCGACGCGACCGCGCTCGGACACGCAGGCGTCGCCACAGGGCCCGCGGACGTGCTCCCCGTGCGCGCACGCCCCCGCCGCCGGATACTCGATGCGGGCTCGATTCCTTCCGCCCTGGCCCAGGCCTTTGAGCACAGCGACCTTCCTTCCATGCCCCGACCGATGAGGAGATGGCGTCATGCGCTCCCACAGGAATCCGCTGACTCCCCTCGAGGCGGTGACGGCCGGCCTGCTGGCGGGGGCGGTGGGAACGGCGTGTCTGGATGCCGTCCACTACCTCAAATACCGGCGCGCGGGCGGGACGGACAGCCCGCTCGCCTGGGAATTCGCGCCGGTCGAGAGCTGGGAGAAGGCCCCTGATCCGGGGCAGGTGGCGAAGCGGGTGATCGAGGGCTTCACCCAGCGCCGGCTTCCTGACGGCGCCGCCTGGATCACGAGCACCGTCGCCCACTGGGCCTACGGATCCGCGGCGGGCGCGGCCTACGGCATCGTCGCCGGATCGCTGCCCAGACACTCCCCCATGTACGGCGTGCCGTTCGGTGTCGCGGTGTTCGCCGGTGACTACGTCGCGTTGCCGGTGGCGGGGCTCTACAAACCGATCTGGCAGTACGACGCCGAGGTCCTGGGCTGGGATCTCGGCGCGCACATCGCCTACGGCACCGGCACCGCGGTCGCCTTCTGGCTGCTCAGCCGGCTCGGCATCGGCGCCGGCCGCGCACACACCGTCATGTCGGCATCGTGAACGAGCGCAGGAAGTGTCAGTCATGGACATGAAACTCGAAGTCGTCGTAGTACCGGTGTCCGACGTCGACCGGGCCAAGAGCTTCTACACGCGCTTGGGCTGGCGGCTGGACGCGGACATCGCCCCGGACGACACCTTCCGGGTGGTGCAGATGACGCCGCCGGGCTCGCCGGCGTCGGTCATCTTCGGCACCTCGGTCACGTCCCAGGCCCCGGGTTCGGCTCAGGGGCTCCAACTGATCGTGGACGACATCGAGGCCGCGTACGACGAGCTCAAGCAACTCGGCGCCGAGCCGAGCGAGGTGTTCCACGACGCCGGCGGCGTCTTCCACCACGCCGGAACGGACGCCCGGCTGCCGGGGCCGGACCCGCGGCGCACGAGCTACGGCTCGTTCCTGTCCTTCAGCGACCCGGACGGCAACGGCTGGCTCCTGCAGGAGATCACCACCCGGCTCCCGGGACGCGTCGACCCCGCGACCACGGTGTTCGCCTCCTCGCAGGACCTGGCGGGCGCGCTGCGCCGCGCCGCGGCCGCGCACGGGGAGCACGAGGCACGTATCGGTGCGGAGGACCCGAACTGGCCGGACTGGTACGCGCAGTACATGGTCAGTGAGCAGGCCGGGACCGAACTACCGTCGTGACACGATCCCCCGCGTGCACGCCAGGACCGAAGCGCCGTCGTGCCACGGCGCACGCGTGCAGGCAAGGATTCTGCTGGTGCGCGGTGCTCGGCGCGGGTGCATCCTGAAAGGTGCGGGTTCCTGTCAGTGATCCCGCCTGCCCGGCGGGCCCTCGGGAGACCTCGGCGGGGCCGGGGTTCGACCCGGGTCGGCGCTGCGAGCCAGGCGCCCGCGCCTTGCCCACCGATGACCGCCGGTGGACGACGGTCGTCTCGAACAGGGAGTAGGTCATGCCGTCCCTCCACTTCCACGTGAACTCCTCGATGAGCCCGGGGGAGGTGATGGGCGTGCTGACGAACTTCAGCCCTTCCCGTGTCGAGGAGTGGCCCTCCATCGATGCCGAGCACTTCCAGGTCCACGAGCGGGGCGACACCTGGGCGGAGGTGACCGAGGGCAACGACAAGTCGTGGGAGCGTGCACGCTACGAATGGGACCCGGCGGCGAACCGGGTCACGGTCACCACCCGGGACTCGGTGCCCTTCGGCTCGGGAGGCTGGCAGTTCCAGATGACGCCCACGGACGACGGCACCCGCGTCGACGTCAGACTGGAACGGCACCCCACCTCGTTCGCGTCCAAGGTGAAGTCCTCGATCATTCCCTTCGCCGGCCCGGTGTTCCGCAAGTCCTTCAAGGAACCGCTGCACACCGCGTAGTCGCGCGGATGCGACCGGCTCCGGCGTGGCCACGGTTCAGGTCCCGGGCGGAGCGACGCACGCGTACAGGCGCAGGGGCTTCATGCCGTGGCGGGTCTTCATGGGCTCGTTGCTGCGGCCGCCCTCCACCCAGCGCTTGCGCCACTGGATGGCCGTCCGGATCTCCGTGGCCCACAGGAGGTAGTTGGGGCTGAATCCGTCGAGCGTGGCGTGGCTGGTGCCGCCCGCCCACATGTGCAGGCGTTCCTCGTCCAGCAGGACGACCGCGGCGGCCACCGTCAGATCTCCACGGTCGACGCGCACCACGCGGGCGTGGTCGCCCAGGGCCATGACGAAGTCGGTGAAGGCGCTCTCGGGATACATTCCGGCGCTGCCGTACTTGGCCGCCGTACGGCGGGTGAGGTCGCCGACCGTGCGGAGGACGTCGGGCCGGGGTGCTTCCACGGCGGTGGTGACCCCCGCCTCCGCCGCGCGCCGCAGGTACTGGCGGATCGTACGCCGGGTGCGGGCGCCGAGGGTCGCGAGATAGGAGTCGTACGAGTCGAAGGCGTCTCCGTCAGCACCGTGCAGCGGGAGTTGGAAGCGGGTGACGATCGGCGCCACCCGCCAGCCCTTGTCCCGGGCGACGTCGAGGACCGGGTCGCCGTCGGGGACGCTGACGAGTCCCGCGGTCAAGGCACCGTCGGCGGCGGCCTGTTCGCGCAGCGCGTCCAGCACCGCGCCGAGAACACGGGCCCGTTGCGCGGGGTCCGTCGCCCGAACCGGTACACGGGTGTCGTAGCAGTACCAGTTGTGCCCGAGGAGCGCCGGGCCGTCGGTGTCCTCGATGCCGACGGCGCGCAGGAAGCCGTACGGGTCGCCCTCCTTCTGGAGGTAGCAGGGCAGCACCGCGAGAGTGCGGTCCCCGTCGGCGACGGTGAGGTAGCGGGCCGCGAGAAACGGGCTCAACGGGCTTGTCTGATAGGCCCGCAGATACGCGGGGGTGTAGTGCACGGGCGCGGTGTCCGCCGCGGCGATCCGCCGCCACTGGACGGTGTCCACGTCGTCGATGGAGTCGGTGACGCTCACGGTGACGTGCGGCGTGCTCACTTCCCCGTCCCTCCCTCTGCCCGGTCCCCTGCCGCCTCTCCTTTCTTCTCGTCAGCCCCTTCCTTCACCCAGCCCGCGCCGGCCATCGCGGCCAGGATCCGTTCCCCGAAGCCCGGCTCCCACCGGATTTCCGCGTCGAGCTGGGCGGTTCGGACCACGTCCGCCGTGCCGGACACTCCGTCGACGCTCTGAGCCAGGGCCATCGCGGACGCGTAGAACCGGCCCCGGTCCTCGGCGAGGCGGCGGGTGAACCAGTGCCGGTCGGACTCGTTCACGGCTCCCATCAGGGCACGGAAGTTGAAGGGGCCCGGCCAGGCCCGGCGCAGGGGCGGACCCCCGAGGCGCTTCACGGGTGCGTGGTCCCAGGCCGCCGCGAGGGTGTGCTGCAGACCGTCGAGGAGGGCCGCCTGCCGTTCGAGGACGCCGGAGTCGGCACCGAAGGGCCGCAGGGTTTCCAGTGCGTCCCGTCCGTACCGCACGAGGCGGGCCGGCGAGGTCGCGGCGAGCGGGTCGTCCTCGGGCGGGAGGCAGGCGGTCATCCGGCGCGCCGTCCAGCGGGTGACGAGTTGGGCGAGCCGGTCGGCCTCCGGGGCACCCGCCGTCGCGACGACGGCGGCGGCGGAGGCGGCGATCGCGGCGGACCTGCGCAGTTCCTGCGGGTCGACCTTGTCCAGCGTGTCGGCGCCGGAGTGGTTGAACCGGTCGGGCCAGTGGCCCAGTTGGACGGAGGGACAGCCGATCGCCCGGTCGGCGAGGACCGCGTGATCGGAGGCGCCGACGTACGGAGTCGTACGCCAGGCCCACACGTCGCAGCCGACGGCTCCGCTGTAGGAGCGGGCGGCGGCCGGCAGGGCACGCACACAGGCCTCGACCAGGGCGTTGGCGAAGTGCGGGAGGTACTCCGGGCTGCGTTCGACGATCAGCGGGCCTCCGCAGCGCCGTTGGTCCTGGCCCACCATGTCGAGGTCGACGGCCATCGTGGGCAGCGGCCCTCCGCCCTCCTCCACGATCCGGTGGACGTAGGCGGCGAGTCCCACGAACTCGGGGGCCCAGACGAACCGCACGGGGCGGCGCAGCGGACGTGCCGCGAGGACGCGCCCCGCCGCGAGGGCGGCCGCGACTCCGGAGGCGTTGTCGTTGGCGCCGGGGGCGGGGTGGCACAGATGTGCGGTGATCAGGCAGGCGTCGGGCGACAGCGGCGGCAGACAGGCGTCTCGCGCCGGGGTTCGGGCGACGACCACCGGCATCCGGGCGGGGCTCGTGTCGACGTCGACGACCACGCGGGCACGCTCGCCCCGCCCATGGGCGCGGTGCAGCACGTCCATCTGACCGGGCACCACGCTGAACCCGAACAGGGCGCTGCCGCCGGGCAGTTCGACCCGGCCCGCGCCCTCCTGCCGGGACGGGTCGGTGGTGACACAGAAGCCGATCGCCCGTTCGCGGCGCATCCGGGCGTGGAGCCTCGCGTCGAGTCGCGCGGCCGACGGGACCAGGACCACCGCGCCCGGCGGCCACCCGTCGTCCCCCGCGCGCACGAGAGGACCTTCGGTGTACGCGGCGGCCGAGTGGGCGGCGAGGGTGTACGGCTGGGCGGGATAGTCGATCAGCGCGGGCCGGCCGGGGACCGACAGATGCGCGGCACGTGGGGTCCAGGAGGACGGCGCGGTGAACGTCCACCAGGTGGTGCGGTCGTCGGCGGGGAAGTTCAGGACCTCCACCCCGGCGAGTCCGGCGCGCTCGGCCTCGCCCGCCACGAAGTCGGCCGCGGCGGCGATGCCCGCCGACCCCTGGTAGCGGTCCCACTCGGTGAGCCGGGCGACCCAGCACATCGCCTCGTCGGCGTCGATCTCATGATGGACCCCGGCGACGAGGTCGGCGAGGCTACCGGGCATCGGCGAACGCGTCGAGGAAGGCGGTCAGACGGGCTTCGGAGAGCGGCACGGCGATCTTGTACAGGAGACCGTCACGAAGGCCGGGGCCACCGGGGCCACCGGAGCGTCCGGGGCCACCGGGGCCACCGGGGCCACCGGGGCCACCGGGGCCACCGGGGCCAGGATCCTCCCCCGGCCTCCCGCCGAACGCTGCCCCGGCGGGACCGTCCGCACCGTCGGCACCGCGGGCGAACTCCACCGGACCGATCTCCTTCACCCGCACCCCACGCTTCTCGAAGACCACGCTCGCGGCATCCCGTTCCGCGTCCACCACCGTCACCCACGGCAGGCAGCCGGCCCCCTCGGTGACCCGCAGTCCGGCCCGCCGCAGCGTTCTCGCCACGACCGGCTTCGCCTCCGCGATCCGGGACCGCAGCGCGCCGAACACGTCGCCCTGTGCGAGGAGGCGGAGGGCGACGTCGAGACCCGCCCCGCCTGCCCCGAGGGGCGGCGTGACCTCGCGCAGCCGCCGCGTCGACTCAGGTGCCGCGAAGGCGAATCCGACCCGGAGGCCGCCGCAGCAGTACCCCTTCGACATGCTGCGCAGCACGATCAGGTTCGGGTGTTCGGAGACCGCCGGGACGCAGCTCGCACCGGGCCCCGCGTAGACGGCGTACGCCTCGTCGAGGACCACGGTCGTGCCGCAGGCGCGGGCGGTGTCGGCGATCTCCTCCAGCCGCCCCCTCCCGAAGAGGTCTCCGGTGATCGTGGGCCGGTCCAGCACCAGGATCGAGGGAGTGTGCCGGTGGAGATCGGCGGCGAGGTGTTCGAACCGGGTGGTGATCGTCTCGGCGCCGAGGCGTGCGGCCCAGCGGGGCAGGTCCGGGTGGCCACCGGCCAGGCGCAGCACCGGTCCGGGCACGGCCAGCGCCGCGCACGCGTGCAGCAGACCGGTGGCGCCCGCCCCGACGGTCACCATGTCGGGCCCGAGGTCCAGTCCGAAGTGCCGGGACAGGACGGGTGCGGCCATCTCTGCGGAGTAGGGGTCGGACAGGGGGTAGGCGCGCGAGAGTTCGGCGAGCCCGCCGTCGTCGTACGCGCTCTTGAAGGCGGCGTCGACCCACGGTCGTACGAACTCGAACTCGTCCGGCGACCAGCGCAGGTCCAGGGTGGAGGCACGGGACCGGTCCTGCGCGAAGGGGCCGGTCCCGCTCTCGGTGAAGGGGCGGGCCTCGCCCCGAGTGGAGGCGCGGGTGTCGCCCCCCGTGGAGACGCGGGTGTTGCCCCGCGTGGAGACGCGGGTGTCCCCCCGTGTGGAGGCGCGGGTGTCGCGCCCCCCTTGCCATGCGGTGATCGCCGCCGGGGTGTCCGCCCGCCTCCGGGCGACGAACTGGACGTAGCGCGTCGTCGGGGTGGGCTCCCCGCCGACGGCGAAGTCCGCGTCGACGCGCTCGACGGTGAAGCCGGCGCGGGTCAGCAGGTCCCGCACCTCTGCCGGTTGATACATCCGTACGTCGTCGTGGATGACGACGGGCTCCGCGTCGCCCCGTCGTACCTCGATCTCACCGGTGCTGCGGCCGGAGGCCATCCGGTACGTACGGCGGAAGTCGGCGCGCAGCCCCTCGGTCTCGAATGTGGCCTCCGGCACGTAGTTCCCGGCGATGGCCAGCACGTTGGAGTGGTCGAGGACCAGCAGTCCGCCCGGGACGAGCACCCGGCGGACCTCCTGGAGCAGCCGGAGTTGCCGGGCATCGCTCCCCCAACCGAACGACTGGACGCAGACGACGGCATCGAACTCGTCGACGGGCCAGGGCAGTTCGCGCAGCAGGTCGATGCGCAGCCAGTCGACCCGGACACCCGCCGCCTCGGCGGCGGCCTCGGCACGCCCGAGCGCCCATGCCCCGGAGTCGACCCCGGTGACGCCGAACCCCCGTGCGGCGAGCGCGACGGCGTGGCGGCCGGTGCCGCAGCCCAGGTCGAGGACGCGGCGGCCGGGGGCCGAGGTGTCGAGGACGGCCGCGAGGTATCCCGCCTCGGCCGCGGTGCGTTCGGGGGTGTACTCGTGCTCCGCGACGGCCCAGAAGTCCTCCCCGAAGAAGGTGAGATACCAGGGAGGATCGTCCGGACGACGGGGATCGCTCATACGGCGTCCGCCCGCAACGCCTCCTGGCGGTGCAGGAATCCGCACACGTCGCACAGTCCGGCGGGGTTGGCCACGCCCTCCTGGAGCACGTACCGGCCCCCGCAGACCCGGCACAGGTCGTCGACCAGGGGAAGCAGGGTGCGCTGGACGTTCTCGAAGGCGTTGAAGAGGTAGTAGTCGATGCCCGGCCACAGGTCGTAGAGGTGGTCGGCCACGGCGTAGGCGAGGGAGCGTTCGTCGGAGCCGGTGGTGAACCGGCCCGGCGCTCCCTGGCGGTTGAGGCCCGGCGCGACGAGCTCCAGGTAGAGGGTGAGTTCCTTCTTGGTGATGCGGTACAGCGGGAACACGTAGCGCAGGGAGCCGAGTTCACGGACCGGGATGCCGCCCATCCGGTAGCCGGTGGTGAACCAGGTGACCATGCTGGCCACCAGGTCGTCGGCGTTGAACCCGAACGCGACGACCGGGGCGCCCCGGCGCTCGGCTTCCTGTTCCAGCATGCGGCGCAGCACCTGATGGCCGATGACCATGTTCATGTTGCGGTGCTCGCCGGCGACGACCTTGTTCATGACGTCGACGAACGGCTCGCGCAGCTTGAACACCTCGGCCACGTCGTCGGCGGTGACGATGACATGGTCCACGCCGAGCCCCGCGCAGGCGTCCAACGCGGTGCGGAACGTGGCGGGTTCGTCCCAGTCGGGCAGTCCGGTGATGGTCACCGCGGTCATGTCGACCTCGGGCCAGCGGCCGCGGGTGCGTTCGAGGAGCTTGAGGTAGGCGACGCTGTCCCGGCCGCCGGAGAGCCCGATGACGACCCGGTCCCCGGCCCGCATGGTGGCGGCCGCGGCGATGCTCTGGACGAAGGCCTCCTCGACGTACGTCACGAAGGTCTCGGCGGTGAACTGCTCGGTGCGCCGTTCCAGGGTGCCGCCGTGGTCGAAGAGAACGGACTTGGTGTAGACGGGGTCCGGTGCGGCGTAGACGTGTTCCTTGGGCCGGCGCAGTACGTCGAGGTCGTAGTGGCGTACTTGGCGGACCTCGATGACGTCGTCGGTGCCGACGACGGCCGTCGCCTCGGGGATCACCTGCCCGTCGCGATGGGCGAGCACGGCGTTCGCCGGGATTCCGTGGAGGCGCAGCACGTCCAGGAGGGGCTGTCCCGGTGTCGCGTGCAGGGTCTCCGAACCACCGGTCTTGTTGCGGAACACGACCGTGCTCACGGGGTCTCCTATCGTGTCGTGTGGTTCCGGGCGGTCAGGGCAGGGCGGGGGCGGGTTCCTGTACGGCGTTCCAGGCGGCCAGGGGTACGAGCGTCTCGCCGTCGGAGACGGATCCGTGCTCCCAGGCGACCGTGGGGTCGGGGACCGGGAAAGAGGGGGAGGTGGCCAGGGCGACCACTTCTCCGATGCGGGCGCGGACGACGGGTGTCGCGGGCAGCAGTCCCCGGTCGTCGAGCTCGTCCGGGGTGAGGACGAGGGCGTGGTCTCCCAGCGCGTCGCGCAACGCGTCGGCCACGGTGTCCTCGTGCCCGGGGAGCGGATGGAGCCAGCGGACGCGACCGGCTCCGCCACCGGGCATGCGGCAGTGGGAGGGGGCGTCGAGGCGTTCCCACGCTTCGACGAGGGCCGGGTCGGGGGTCACCTCCACCTGGCCGTGGTCGGCGTGGGCGAGGACGCTCCAGCCGGTGTCGGCCCAGCGGGCGGCGGCCGTGTCGAGCAGCGACAGCGCCTCGCGCAGCCGGGAGTCGTAGCCGGACCGGTGGATGTGGTCGTCGAGGTTCACGTAGGCCCACACCAGGGGCGGGGCGTCGTGGGAGTGCGCGAGGACGGCCTCGACCTCGCGCACGGTCCGCTCGGCCACGCGCACCGGGTCGATGGTGAGGGTCGCGGCAGCGGCCGGTGACGGCACGAGCCGGGCGCCGTGCAGCAACGCGTCCACCCATGGGCCGGTCAGCCGCTCCAGTTCAGCGCCGATCGCGAGGGCGGGCCGCCCGGAAGCGGCCGCGCGGTCGAAGAGCGTCGGTCCCGGGTGCGGCAGCGGACTGCCGGGGGTGCGACAGGCGCCGAAGGAGTACGTGTCCCCGGTGACGAGGTGGGTGACGCAGTCGGCTCCTGGTGCGCGGTGGACCATGCCGACAGCGCCGTGGACGCCGGGATCAGTGCCGGTGACCGCGGTGAGCCAGGCTGTCGTCGACGTGCTCGGGAAGGTGGAGCGCAGTGGCCGGATGTGCGCGTGGTGGAACGCGGACTCGGCCACTTCGAGCGACAGGCCGTCGACCGCCAGGACGCACAGCCCCCGAGGAGCGACGCGCAGGGTGCCCGCGACGACTTCGGTGATCACGCGCAGGTCGGCGGACGCTGTCGACTGTCCGCCGACGCGCGACGCCGTGCTCAGAAGTTCGGCACGCAGTCGGTGCAGGTGGTGCGGAACTTGACGATGTGCGCGGCCTGCCGGTCCGTGATCATGCGCTCGACCAGGCGGGGCAGCAGCATGACGGGCGCCGGGGTCGACGTCCGCGGTGCCTCGGTGGGGGCTTTCGCGGTGGGAAGTGGAGCTGTTTGCATGGATTCCTCCTGCCGGGAACGGTGCCAGAGAAACGTGCCAAACAACTTGCCAATTTTGCATGCACAGGTCAGCACACCGCGAGCGCGCATGTCAACGTCATGCCGGGAATCCACCGTCGACTCGCTTTTTGTTTCCCGCATTTGACGGAACGAGAAATTCCGTCGCCGGATCAGGCCCTTGAGCAGACCCCTATGGATCAGTGGACTTGCGAATCGACGAACACCTTGCCGATCAATTGACGAAGATCAGTTTCTCCGCCTCCACGACGATCTTTTCCGGATCGGGCGCTGCCATCAGCGTGTCCGCGTAGCGGTCCGCGTCCGGGTCGGCGACGCGGTGGGCACGCGCGACGGCGTCGTCGACGTCGTAGCGCGTGGTCCTGAGCCGGACGTCGGGACCCAGCAACGCCCAGTAGGCGGTGCCCGGTTCGCCCCTGTGGTACGGGAGTCCGACGCTGCCGGGGTTCACGCTGCGCAGGCCCGCCACGGAGCGGTCGAACTGGAGATGCGAGTGTCCGGTGACCAGGACCCGCGCGTCGATGGCCGCCGACAGTTCGGCGAACCGCTCCGGCGGTGTCCCCGGCGTGACCAGCTCGTGGTCACTGCGCGGCGAACCGTGGCAGAAGTGCACCGGTCCGAGCCCGTCGATCTCGACGACGAGCCCGAAGGGGAGGCGGTCGAGGAAGGCGATGGCCTCGGGCGAGTGCTGTGCGGCGATCCACGACTGACGCGGGGTGTCGGCGGTCCGCGCAGCCGTGCCGATCTGCGCGGCGTAGCGGTCGGCGTTCCCCCGCAGGCACAGGGCGCGTTCCCCCAGCCCGACGATCCGTTCGTACGTCTCCTGCGGCTGCGGCCCCCACGTCAGATCGCCGCACAGGACGACGAAGTCGGCCTCGGCGACGTCCGGTTCGGCGAGCACCGCGTCGAAGGCGGGGATGTTGGCGTGCACATCGGAGAGCACGGCGACGCGGCTCGCCGGCCCGTACCTCTGAGGCGGCCCCTCCCCGGTCGCGGGACCGTGCAGTTCGACGTCGGCGTCGGTCATCGGGGTCGTTCCTCCTGGCGACTGGGGGCTTCTCGGTCGGGCGAGCTGTGCGTCCAGGCCGGGGGCCGGGACCGTTGCGTTCGGCCGCCGGGCGGTGGCCCGCGTGCTCAGTGGTCCACCGCGGCAGCGGCAGGGGGCCCGGCGGGCCGGACGGTGCGGGGATGACCGAGGCGGGTGCCGGGCGGTGGCCCGATCAGCGCCCGGCCCTCGGAGGGAAGGCCCTCCACCAGCTCCGCGGCGATCACGATGCGGTCCCACAGCGGTGGCCCGTCCGTTTCCTGGGCGAGCCGTTCCACCCGCGCCAGCAGCGATCCCGGGTCGGCCGGGCGGCGCGAGGTGTCCCCTGCGGGCTCGTGCCGGTTGGACGTACCGGAAGGCGCCGACCGGGTGAGGGGGTGGGCCGGGTGAATCGCGTACAACTCGCCGGCCAGGGCGACCGGTTCGGCCGCCCGGACCGGCGACACGTCGGCGGCCAGGAGGGCGAGTGCCTGTTCCCGCCGGCGAGGCAGCAGGACGCCCACCTCGCGGATCAGGTCGGCGGGATCATCGGGCGCGTGCAGGAAGTTCAGGCACATCAGCTCGCATCCGAGCGCCCCGCGCAGTGAACCGCTCTCCACCGAGCGGTTCTTGGACGATCCCTTCAGCTCGGCGAGCCGTTCCGCCGCGCTCGTCCCGGTGCGGTCGGGATCCCGGGTGTCGCGGAGTGCGACGAAGAGGCAGGGCGGTCCCGACTCGAGAATCATGTCCACGGCCCGGATGACCGCCAGGGGCGCCGCGTTGATCTGGTAGCGCCACAGCTCCCGGCACACCCGCGCGTCGACCCGTACGGTGAGAGCGCCGAGGGGTTCAAAGCCGTGCGCCGCCAGGAAGGCCAGGGCGGGCTCGACCCGCCGCCCGACGACGGCGTCGGGCTTGAACATCACGAAGGTCGACCGCAGCAGTGCCCGGTCGGCCGTTCGCGTCTCCCAGCCGTCCAGCAATGCCGCCATTTCCCGGAAATAGACGTCGTCGGGATAGGTGCGGCGCCTTGTCGGATCATGAGTGAGGGGAGCCCTCAACCACGTGTGGACCGTCATGCTCCTCCGGCATTCCGCTCGTGCGCCGGGCCCGGGACGGCACCCGTACGGCTCGCCAAGTCGGCTGTATGCAAAGCAAGTTGCATCATTGTCATGCACCATTCGAGAGCAATACGCTGAGGCTACTTTCCATGACCGACCACATCAAGGAGGGTCCCATGAGTGTCGCCTTCAAGCAGGTCAAGGTCCGCCCGAAGCCGGGCAAGTAGTCGTCCGTCGAATGCGATCGGGATCCGGATCCGGGCCTGTTCGCCCTCCAGCGGTCCTGATCGCATTCCTCCTCGACCTCGGCGGAGTACCCCGGCTCGGGGGCCCCGTCCACCTTCGTGCACCGAGGCGGAGCCGGCGTTGACAGACGCACCGACCGGAACGGCGACGAACGTCGAGGTATCGGCCGCGACGGTCCTCGCCCTGCTCGGCGCCGGGCCC
The DNA here is from genome assembly GCF_055565895.1 of Streptomyces sp. NPDC028298. Lineage (NCBI taxonomy): Bacteria > Bacillati > Actinomycetota > Actinomycetes > Kitasatosporales > Streptomycetaceae > Streptomyces > Streptomyces sp. NPDC028298. The sequence goes on along the minus strand of NZ_JBVHTL010000012.1, from coordinate 13,121 downwards.
AGGGCTGAGCGCGACTCCGTGCTGGAAACCGCGCGCGACAGCCGTCACAAGCTCGCCGCGACCCTGCTGAGCCTGTGGGCGGAGAACGGCGAAGCCCTCACCGAGGCGGAGACGGCGGAACTGCGCCTGCACCAGGAACGCATCGATCACTACCGCGGCGTCTGGTCGCGCCTGCGGACGGCGGCGCCCGGGGCCTCCCTGCTGAAGGGCACGACGATCGCCGCCCTCTATCCGCCGGGAGTGCTCCGCGCGGCCGGTGATCTCGATGTCCTCTGTCCCGGCCACACGGAAGTGTGGGACTGCGCCCGCCACCTCGCCGCGACGGGATGGGAGCTGGGGGCCTTTACCGTGAGCCCCGCCAGGGCCGGCGACTCCGTACCGCTGCACCTTGGAGCCGAGTTCCTCAGCCCGGCCCCCGAACCGTCTCCCGACCCCTACGCCGTCGGGCTGTTCACCGCGGAGATCGTGACCGAGGTGCGCGCCCCGGCGTGGCAGCTCACCCGCCCCTCCCCCTCCCCCCTGGCCGCCTCCGCGGTCACCCTGGTGGCGGAACGCTGGGAGCGGCCCTTCCGCAGCCGCGACCTCCTCGACCTGGCCCTGCTGCTCCAGCACCTCGACGACACCGGCATACGGCAGTTGCGTACCGACCTCACCAGAACAGGTCTGTGGCCGGAGTGGCGGGAAGCCCTGCGCGCCGTGGCCCGGCTGGGCTGGCGGCCCGCCGTGACACTGCCGCACACCCGCGGGGCCGCAGCACGCGCCCGGCTGCGGCGGGCGGTCCACGCGACGGCCCGCTGGAGCAGCCCGGTCCGCGCGCCCGCGCTGATCGCCCAGTCGAGCATCGAGGGCGACGGCGGCCCCCTCACGTACCTCGCCTCCGAGTTCGCCCACCGCGCCATCGGTGCCAGGCGGCTGCTCGGCGCGGGGCTGCCCCTGTTCGGCGTACCTCTGGAGGACGAACCGACGGACCGGCTGCGCCTGGACGACGTCGGGCGTCATCTCGTCGCACGGACCCCGCTCGGCTCGTTCCTGCTCGTGTCCGGACCCGCCCGGCAGGAGTGGCTGGACGAGGTGGCCGCCGGCGGTAGGGCCACCGAGGAGTCCGGCTCGGCCCCGGCAGGGCCCGGCACGTGATCCTTCCGCGCCGGTCGGCGGACACCGGTCCGACGACCCCCCACGAGAACGGGAGCGTGATGACGGACAGCGGAAACGGCGGAGGTGACGTCGCCCGTCCGGGCGACGGCGAACCGGCTGTGGAGACGTACGGGTTGCGGCGGGAGTACCGCACACGGCGTGGCCCCGCCGTCGTCGCGCTCGACGACGTCTCCGTCACCGTGGAGCGGGGTGAGGTGCACGGTCTGCTCGGCCCCAACGGGGCGGGCAAGAGCACCCTGATGAAGATCCTCTCCACGGTACTGCTGCCGACCTCGGGCACCGGCCGCGTGCTCGGTTTCGATCTGGCGACCGAACACCGTCGGATCCGGCCCCTGCTCGGCATCGTGTTCGGCGGTGAACGCGGCCTCTATCCACGCCTGACGGCACGTCAAAATCTGCGCTACTGGGCCGCTCTGTACGGCCTGACCACCCGGGACGGCGTCGCCCGGACCGACGCGCTGCTCGACGAACTCGGTCTCGCCGAGCGCGCCGACGACCGGGTGGAGACCTTCTCCGTGGGCATGCGCCAACGGCTCCACCTCGCGCGCGGCATCATCGGCGACCCCCGCGTCCTGCTCCTCGACGAGCCCACCAACGGCCTGGACCCGCTGGCCGCACGGCAGTTGCGCGAACTCGTCCGGCGGCTCGCGGGCGAGGGACGGACCGTACTGCTCGCCACGCACGACCTGTCCGAGGCCGAAGTGCTCTGCGACCGCGTCACCATGATCAACCACGGGCGGGTGGTCGCCGCGGAGGCGCCGAGGACGCTCGCCCGCCTCGTCGCGCGCCAGGATCGGGTACGCATCCGGGCCGAGGAAGCCCTCGTCGCCGAGGTGCGCGCGCTCCCGGGGATTCTCGGCACGGAACCCGCCGACGACGGGACCACGCTCGTCACGGTGGAGGACAAGGAAGCCGTGGGCCGTGTGCTCGCCTTCGTCGTCGAGCGGGGTGTGACCGAGGTCCGCACCGAACTGCCCGGCCTCGAGGAGGTCTACCTCCATCTCGTACACCGCAACGAGACGCGCAGCGTGGTGAACCGGTGAGCCTGCTCGCGGCGGCAGGCCGGTTCCAGGGACGCCTGGTGCTCACCCACCGCGACTACCTCATCGATCTGGTGCGTACACCGCTGCTCGCCGCCGTGTTCCTGCTCCTGATCCGGCACAACGAGCGCCCCGACCTCCTCGCCAACGGTCTGCTCGCCCCCGTGCTGATGGGTGTGTGGAGCATGGCCATGCTGATCTCCGGGGAGGTCGTGGACAACGACCGCTGGCTCGGCACGCTGGAGCTCCAGATCGCCGCGCCGGTCGACTTCGCCCGGGTCGTCCTCAGCCGGGTCTGGGTGAGCACCGCGATCAGCCTCCTGACGGTGCTGGAGGTCGCGGCCGTCGCGGTCCTCGGCTTCGGCACCGTCCCCCACGTACCGCATCCCGGCGTGTTCGCCGTGGCGCTTCTGGCCACCGCCGTCGCCACCGCGGGCACCGCCACCCTGATGGCCGCCCTGTTCGTCGCGACCCGGACGGCCCGCACCTTCCAGAACTCCCTGAGCTACCCCGTCCTGCTGCTCGGCGGCGTGTTCACGCCGCTCGACCGGCTGCCGGAGTGGACCCATCCCGTCGGCCGCCTCATCTATCTCTCCTGGAGCTCCGACCTGCTGCGCGACGCACTCGGCCCGGCGGCGGTCACCTCCGTCGCCTGGCGCACCGGCGTCGTCCTCGGCCTCGGCCTCCTCACCGGCGCCGGTGGATGGCTCCTGCTCGGCAGGGTCGTACGGCTCGTACGCGAGAACGGGACGGTGGGGCTGCGATGAGCCGCACCGCCGACACCGTCCTGGCGGGCCGCCGCACACGGGTGCTGGGCTGGGCGGCGCGCGCCGGTGCCGCCGACTACGGCACCGTGTTCACCTGGAAGACCTGGCTGCTCGGCTGGTTCGTCCGGATGCTCGCCCAGGTCCTGTTCTTCGCCACCATCGGCAACCTCCTCGGACCGGGGCAGGCCCGGTACCTCCTGGTCGGCAACGCGGTGGCACTCGTCGCGCTGCACGGCATGTTCGCGACCGCGTCCACCACCTGGGAACTCCAGAACGGCACCCTGCCGCTGCTGGTCGCCTCGCCCAGCAGCCCCGCGCTCGTCCTGGTCGGACGCAGTCTCTTCTGGCTTCCGGACGGGGTGGCCTGCGGACTGGGCGCCGTCGTTCTCCTCGGTCCGGTGGCGGGGCTGAGCCTGAGCGTCACATCGGTGGCTCTCCTCTCCGCCCTGCTGATCCTCGTCGCGGTGACGAGTTACTGCCTGGGCCTCTTCCTCGGGTCCCTGGTGCTGACCGCCGTCGACCTGCGCAATGTCGTGTCCAACGCGGCGTTCACGGTGATGCTGATCGTGTGCGGACCGGAGGTGCCCTCGGACGCCGTCGGGCCCGCCCTCGCCGGGTTCGGCCAAGTGCTCCCCCTCACCCACGGCTTGCTGGCGATCCGGGAGGTACTGGACGGTGAGGCCGGCGCGCACACCGCCGCGCTGGCCGGCTGGGAGACACTGATCGGCGCGTGCTGGCTGGCGGCGGCGCTGACCGTACTGGCTCTGCGGGCGCGGAGGAGCAGGCGGGACGGGGCGGCGTTGTTCCTGAGCTGAGGAGCCGCGCGTACGGCGCAGAGCGTGGCCCCTCCGCGCCCGGCCGTACCCAACCGTGCCCGGCCGTGCCCAACCGTGCCCGACCGTGCCCAGCCCGCCCTGGCAGCCACGGCACGGCTCCGACGCGCGCGGAACGGCTCCTTCCATCAGTTGGGCGGGGTGGCTGCTTAGCGTGACCCCATGACCACTGTCCAAGCCCCGCCCGCCCCCGACCAACGGCGGTGGAAGGCGCTCGCCGTCTGTCTGACGGCGGGCTTCATCTCCCTGCTCGACACCTCGATCGTGAATGTGGCGCTGCCCTCGATGGAGCACGGGCTCGCCGCCTCGGAGGCCGCCCAGTCCTGGGTGGTCTCCGGCTACGCGCTGACGTTCGGGCTGGTGCTCGTCCCGGCGGGCCGGCTGGGCGACATGCGGGGGCGACGCCAGGCGTTCCTGGCCGGGCTGGCCCTGTTCACGCTGTCCTCGTGGGCGTGCGGCCTCGCTCCCAGCGCCTCCTGGCTGGTGGTGTTCCGGCTCGTCCAGGGCGCGGCGGCGGGCATGGTCGCCCCCCAGACCTCGGGGCTGATCCAGCAGATGTTCCAGGGCGCGGAACGGGCCAAGGCGTTCGGCCTGCTGGGCAGTGTCATCGGGGTCTCGACGGCGGCCGGCCCGCTCGTGGGCGGTGTGCTGATCGACGCCGTGGGCACCGACGACGGATGGCGCTGGGTGTTCTTCGTCAATCTGCCGATCGGAGTGGCCGCGTTCGTCGCGGGCCTGCGGCTGCTGCCCCGGTTCCCGGCGACGGGCAGGCGGGAGGAGTTCGACCCCTTCGGTGTGCTGCTCCTCGGCACGGCCGTGCTCGCGCTCATGCTGCCACTGGTCCAGGAGCAGCAGTGGACCGGGCGACTGAAGTGGGCTCTGCTGCCGGTGGGCGCGCTGCTGCTGATCGCGTTCTGGGCGTGGGAACGGCGCCAGAAGCTGCGCGGGCGGGCGCCGCTGGTCGATCTGGACCTGTTCGCCCTGCGCTCCTTCACGCTGGGTTCCCTGATCAGCCTCACCTATTTCGCGGGCTTCACCACGGTCTTCTTCGTCTACTCCCTGTTCCTGCAGAACACGGCGGGGTACAGCGCGCTGGCGGCCGGTGTCTCGGTGCTGCCCTTCGCGGCGGCGTCCGCGGTCGGTGCGGCCATCGGGGGCCGGCTGGTGATGCGGCACGGCCGCAAGCTGGTCGTCTTCGGCCTGCTCCTGGTGGTCGTGGGGCTGCTCGGGGTGGTCGTGGCGGTGCAGTTGGTGCCGCTGGAGAGTGTCGGGTGGGCGACGGCCCTGCCCATGGTCGTCGGCGGGATCGGCTCGGGCCTCACGGTGTCCCCGAACACGACGCTGACGCTCACCCGCGTCCCCGTGCAGCGCGCCGGTGCGGCGGGCGGGGTGCTCCAGACGGGCCAGCGCATCGGCTCGGCGGCCGGGATCGCCGTGGTCGGCGCGGTGTACTTCGCCCACCAGGCCAGCCACGGGCGTTCGGTGACGGCGATTCAGCTAGGGCTGCTGACCGCGGTCGGAATGAGCGCGATCGCCCTCCTGCTGGCCATCGCCGACCAACGCGTACGCCGGGCCCACCCGGAACCGGAACGGACGGCACCGACCGCCGGGAGGGGTTTCGAGGAGGGCGACGCGGAGGAGGTGGCCCGGCGCGGCTGAAGCACCTGACAGGGCCGACCGGTCTTGACTCCCGGCGTGCGCCGGGCTTCGTGGGTACTACGTAATGTGCGGTCCCCGCGCCACTGTCCGGCGCGCGGACCGTACGGGCGCCACGGCGAGGACCTCATGCCCGACCACCTGGCCGCCGTGATGGCGATGCTCGGCCCGACCCGCGACCGCTACGCGAAACCGACCAAGCCGCACCGCTGTCGGCACGGGTGCGATCCTGGACGAATGTACGAGACAGCCGCGGCACGGGCGGCCGCACGGTGGCCCCTCGCCGAGTCGCAAGAGGCCGATTGGCTGCGCGAGCTGACCGCCGACGACGGCCTCACCGGGTTCATGCCGCCGGCGTCGCCCGACGCGGCCTGGGTACTGCACTCGATGCACGAGCACGAGCTCGGGCCGGTCGACATGTCGTTCGCCGAGTATCACCGGGCCGCGCTGATGGGCCAGAGGGACATCATCCCGGGCCTCGACCCGGCCGACGTACTCGACGGTGTCGCGGGTGAGCACCCCGGACCGCGTTGGCACAGGCTTCGATGGCACGAACTCGCATCGCGGATCGGTGATCCGGTGGTGCCCGAGGGGCGCTTTCCGTGTCACACATCCTTCCCCGCCATCAAGTCGGGGAGCTGGGCGGTCACGATCCAGGCGCCGTCCGAAGGCTGTCTGGACCGAGCCGACTGGAACCGACTGATCGATGTCCTCACCGCGCACAGCCCGCTGGGCGCCGACACACCCTGCTTCGCCTACTACAGCCCGCTGCTGCACGGGGCCGAGGACCTCGAGAACCTGCGCATCCGCACCGGGACGCTCGAGGACGCGAAAGTGCTGTACGACCACCCCGAGGAAGATCACTGGAGCCCGTCCAATCTCTGGTCCCGGGACCGGTCCTGGATCGTCTGCACGGACTACGACCTGTGGGCCACCAAGGTGGCCGGGCCCGTGGAACTCGTCGAAGCGCTCCTCGACGACACGGATCTCGAGGCCGTACGACTGCCTTGGGCCACCTGAGAATTCGCGCTCGCGCAAAGCTCGTCGGGGTGAGGCCGTGGCACAATGCCGGCATGGTTCTGATCCGAAAGGGCGATGCCGCGTAGGCGTCCCAAGGCCGTCCGTGACGAGCGGTGGCGGCCGGCCCGGCACGTGTCCGTCCTCCGAATCCCCGGCGTGTCCGCTCGGACTCGGGCCGCCGTGCGACGCGTTGAGGCCCTCTACCTGCACCCGGACGCCGTGGCCGTCGCTCTCGATCGGTTCGAGCGGGCGTTCAAGCAGCCGGGACGGTATCTGACCGGACCCGGTGAGAGTCCCGGCATCGAGATCGAGGACGGCCGGGACGACCTGGAAGTGGCCCTGCGGTATCTGCCGAAGGGGGCCCGGGCCGATCTCGGCCGGCTGGTGGCGCGGATCGACGCGGAGTTCGAGCGACGCACCGTTCCGGATCCGGGCCCGGCCTGCGCGTGGACGGCCGGACGCTGGTGGTGGTGGCGCATCCGGGAACGGTGACGCAGAGGGCCGACGGCTCGCGGACGACTCAGTCCCGGAAAACTCTATGGCCCCGGTGTCAGTGAGTCCGCTTATGCTGCACCGGACGATCATGAAGGACCAGGGGAGGGTGCGGCATGTGGGGCAAGCTGTTCGGCAAGGACGCGGAGAGACCGGCGACGGATCCGCACGCGCTTCCGGTGTCGCGCAGGGGCAAGAACGGGATGTACACGCTGCGCGCGCTCGGGGACGTACGGGTGCTCGCGCTGGTGGAGGCGGCCGACGCGGGTGACTGGGAGGCGGTCAAGGCCGCGCTGGCCCCGTTCGATCCCGGCCGCGACCACATGGTGCTCGCCGAGCTCGCCGAGCTGGACGGTGTGCAGGACTGGATCGTCCGGGCCGTCGAGGAGGACAAGGAGCACCGGGCGACGGCCCTGCTGATATCCGGGACGCGCCACATAGCCTGGGGCTGGGAGGCACGGACGAGTGCGCGCGCCGTGAACGTGACGCAGGAGCAGTGGCGTGTCTTCCGCGAGCGGCTCCTGATCGGCGAGGAGCATCTGCTGGAGGCCGCCGAGCTGCGGCCGGAGTGGATCACCCCGTGGCGCCGTCTGCTCACCTCCGCGCGCGGCATGTCCTTGCCGTCGAGCGTGAAGGAGACCCGGCTCGACGCCGCTCTGCGCCGCGACCCGCTGGATCTGGCGACACACGTCGAGTGGGTGTCCCAGTTGCAGCCCCGCTGGGGCGGCGAACCGGTCCAGGCCCTGGCGTTCGCCCGGGAGGCGCTCGGCCGCGCACCGCAGGGGCACCCCCTCGGCTGTGTGATCGCCATGGCGCACATCGAGGACTGGGTCGAGTCGGAGCGCGCGGACTGTCTCGAAACCGCGGCGATCCAGGCCGAGCTGCGCAAGGCGGCCGACCACAGCATCCTCCACCCGGCATACGTGCGACACCCGGGCTGGCAGCAGGACTTCAACATGTTCGCGATGGCCCTGTCGCTGGCCGGTGAGCGTCACACGGTCCGCCGCGTCTTCCAGGCCCTCGACGGCGCCTACACGAGCTGGCCGTGGGCGTACTTCGGGGATCCCGAGAAGCAGTTCGCCCGCCACCATCGCCGCGCCTGAGCGACCGGCGCTCCCACCGTCACGGCCGCGCCCGAGCGCCCGGCACGCCGGTCACCGCCGCCGTGCCCGAGCCCGCACCACCAGCGCCATCACCGCCGCGTGAGCACACACGACGCCTGCCGTCACCGCCGTACCCGCGCGCACGCCGGTCCCGACACCCCGTTTCTACTCCCCCTCCGGACTGCCCGATGACACTGCCCGACACCGCCGCGACCCCGGCGGGCGACGACCGCACCTTCCAAGTGGATCTGCGGGGCCTCGTCGACCTCCTCTCCCACCACCTCTACTCCAGCCCCCGCGTCTATCTGCGTGAACTCCTCCAGAACGCGGTGGACGCGCTGACCGCCCGGCACACCCTCGAACCGGGCGCCTCCACCGACGCCTTCGGCATCCGTCTGTACGCCGACGGTTCGGTCGTACGTGTCGAGGACGACGGTGTCGGTCTGACCGAGGCCGATGTGCACACCTTCCTCGCCACGATCGGCCGCAGCAGCAAGCGCGCCGAGAAGATCGCCGAGCAGCGCGGTGATTTCATCGGTCAGTTCGGCATCGGGCTGCTGTCCTGCTTCCTGGTCGCGGACGAGATCCATGTTCTCAGCCGCTCCGCCCGTACCCCGGACGCGCCCGCCGTGGAGTGGCGGGGCCGCGGCGACGGCAGCTACACCGTCCGTACGCTGCCCGCCTCCGCCCGCCCGCGGCCCGGCACCACCGTCACCCTCACGCCGCGTGCCGACGCCGGCGAGTGGACCCGGCCGCTCCAGGTCCAGGCGCTGGCCCGGCACTTCGGCTCGCTGCTGCGCCACCCGGTGACGTTCACCGACACGACGGGCGGCACACCCGCGCCGGTCAACCCCGACCCCGCGCCCTGGGCGGTCACGTACCCCACGCCGGGAGCCCGTTCGCGTGCCCTGGCCGCGTACGGCGAGGACGTCCTCGGCTTCAAGCCGCTGGACACGATCGAGCTGGACCTGCCGGCCGTGGGCCTGAAGGGCATCGCCTGCGTGCTGCCCGAGACGGTGCCGGCCGGGCGCCGCCACGGCCACCGCGTGCACGTCAAGGGCATGCTGCTGTCCGAGCAGGCCGAGGAGATCCTGCCCGAGTGGGCGTTCTTCGTCCGCTGTGTCGTGGACGCCGAGAGCCTGCGCCCGACGGCGTCCCGCGAGTCCCTGTACGAGGACGACACCCTCGCCGCCGTCCGCGACGCGCTCGCCGAACGGCTGCGGGACTGGATCGCGCGAGCCGCCGCCAGCGACCCGGATCTGCTCGCCCGCTTCCTCCAGGTGCATCACCTGGCCGTCAAGTCGCTCGCGGTGCACGACGACGAGATCCTGCGGATGCTGCTGCCCTGGCTGCCGTTCGAGACCACCGACGGGCACGCCACACTCGACGAGTTCGCCCGCACCCACCGTACGGTGCTCGTGACGTCGAGTGTGGAGGAGTTCCGGCAGGTCGCCGCGATCGCCTCGGCCGCCGGGCTCGGGGTCGTCAACGGCGGCTACACCTACGACCGTGAACTCGTGCACCGGCTGCCGGAGATCAGGCCCGAGGCGAGTGTCGCGGACCTCGACCCGGCAACCCTGACCGCGCACCTCGACCCCGTCGACCGGGAGACGGAACTGGCCGCCGCGGCCTACCTCGCCCAGGCCCGCGACGCCCTCGCCGTCTTCGACTGCGACGTCGCCCTGCGCGCCTTCCAGCCCGCCTCCGCCCCCGCCCTCCTCGTCGACAGCCGCGAGGCCCGGCACGAGCGCACCCGCTCCCAGCTCGCCCGTGAACAGGAGGGCGGCGTGTGGGGCGACATCCTCGGCGCCCTGCGCCAGGAGGCTCCGCGGGCCCAGCTCATCCTCAATCAGCTCAACCCGCTGGTGCGTACGGCCGTCACGATCACCGAGCCCGAACTGGCCCGCACCAGCGCCGAGGCCCTCTACGGTCAGGCCGCGATGCTGTCCCGACGTCCGCTCAGGCCCGCCGAGTCGAGCCTCATCAACCGTTCCTTCCTCGACCTCCTCGCCCACGCCCTCCGCAAGGACAGCTGACGATGCCGACCACACCTCAGAACACCGACGAGCTGCTCCAAGCGCTCCAGGAGAACGACCGCCGCCCCTACGGCCGCACCCGCACCGTCACGGCCGAGGAACTCGTCGAGGCGGCCGAGCAGTTCGCCGAGCCCGTACCGCTCATTCGCGCACTCCTCGAACTCCAGGAGGCGTACACCTACGGCTCCGAGCCCCGGAAGTCGCCCGTCGTCTTCGCCCGCCTGCTCACCCTGTTCGACGAGCAGCCCGACGTCTTCGACGAGCGCCTGCGCCACCTGCTGTTCTGGCGGTTCAAGTGGGTGGCCAACGCGCTGCTCGCGCTGCCCGAGATACCGCTGGCCAGCCTGCGTCAGTGGCAGACGGAGATGCGCGACAGGTACGAGAAGGCCGGCCTCGGTCTCCAGCCCTACTACGGGCAGGCGTACCAACTCGCGGCGCACACCGGTGAGGACACCGCGCTCGCCTTCGAACTGTGGGCGGGGCGCCCCCGTACCCGGCTCAGCGACTGCGAGGCCTGCGAGATCTGCGAACGCGCCCTCCACCACCTCGCGGCGGGCGACGACGAGCGGGCCCTGCGCGTCTGGGAGCCCGTCCTGGCCGGGAAGGACTCCTGCCAGGAGGAGCCGGCGCGTTCCATCTCGCACGCCCTGCTGCCCCTGCTGCGCACCGGCGCCACCGACCGGGCCGTCGAACTGCACCTCGCGGGCTACCGCGCCTGCCGCCGCAACCCCTCGATGGCCGGGGAGGTCGGCCGTCACCTCGAGTTCTGCGCGCTGACCGGCAACGAGGCGCGCGGTCTGGAACTGCTCGCCGAGAACCGGGGCCTTTTCGACGAGGTGGAGTCGCCGCGCGACATGCTCGACTTCCTCACCGGCGTGGAGGTGCTCCTCCGTCGGGTCGAGCACCTGGGCCACGGCGAGCTGCCCGCCGCCGGATACGCGGGCCGCGCCTGGACGGTGGCCGGCCTGCGCGCCGAAGTGGCGGACCGCGCCGACGACCTCGCCGCCCGATTCGACGCCCGCAACGGAACCTCCGCCCACGGCGACCGCCGTAAGGTCCGCGTCGAACGCGCCCCGCTCCTGGACGCGTTGGAGCTGACGCTGCGCCCGCGCAGCCTCGACGACCTGGCCACGGCCGTCCCGGTCGCCGCGCCCCCGGCCCGTACGACCGCCGCCGTACCCGAATCGGTCGGTGAACTGATCATCCGGGCACGGGAGTTGGACGACCTGGGTCACCCGGACTCATCCGCCGTCTGGGCCCGGCTGCGCACGCTCGCGGCCGCCCACGACTACGTCCACCCCGAGGATCCGGAGGTGGGTTCCCTCGTACGGCTGCGCGCGGACCTGCTGGACGACGAGGCGAGCCGAGCGGGCGACAAGGACGATTTCGCCACCGCCCAGACGCTGTACGAGGAGGCCACCGGCCTGTACGAGGACGCCGGTGCGCCGGATCGAGCGGCACTCGCCCGCGCCTGCGCCCTGCTCGCCGCGGCGGGCGGTGTCGACGACGGGGCCGAGGCGAAGGCCGCCGCGCTGACCGCCGCCCACGCGTCCATCGTCGCCCTGCACGAGGCGACCAGCGGTCTCAAGCCGGTGCACGAGGCCCGTCTGCTGCGGCTTCGGGCCACCGTGCTCGGGCTGCGCCTGCAGACCTCGGGGAACCCGGAGGACGCCGCGCCGGTCTTCGCCGAGGCGGACCTGCTGCTGGCGTTCGCCACACGGCACGACATCGTCGGGCAGATCTCCGGCGGACTGCTGCTGAAGGCCGGCACGCACGCCCTCGCCGGCGACCTGCCCACCGCGGCCGCCGGAGTCGACGACCTCCTCGGCCGGCTGAAGGCCCACGGCCCCGCCTGGCACCTGCCCCGCGCACTCGGCCTGCGGGCCCGGCTCCACCTCGGCCTGCGGGACGCGGAAGCCGCGTACGCGAGCCTGACGGAGGGGCTGCGACTGGCCGCCGACTGGCCGGCCGCGGCGGTCGACACCAGCCGCCTCCAGGGTGACCTGGCCGAGGTGTGCATGCACCTGGGCCGGCCCGACGAGGCACTGCGCCATCTGACGCGGTCGGCGGAGCTGGACCTCCGTGACGGCAGCCGCACGGAGGCGTTCTGCACCTACAGCAACGCGGCCCAGCTCAGCCTCGACATGGGCCGTGTCGAGGACTGCATCGCCCTGCTCGACTCCCTGTTGTCCGAACCGGACGTCAAGGCGGGCGAGTTGGACGACCGGCTGCTGGCCCAGCTCCGTCTGACCCGGGCCCGGGCCCTGCACGCGGGTGAGGACCTCAAGGCCGCCATGGCCGAACTCGTCGCGCTCGCGGCCGAGTCGGCCGACTGGGAGGACGACCCGGGGAGTCACGCCATGATCGCCGCCGAGGCGGCCGTACTGCTGGGCGAGTCCGGCGAGTTCGGCCGGGCCCGCGAAGCCGTGGACCAGGCGCTGGCCGCTCACGCGCGGGCACCCCGTTACGAGCAGCTCAGCAGTTGTCTGCGCGAACTCGCCCGCCAGCAGGCTCAGCAGCACGGGGAGGAGGGCCTGACCGACGCCCTCGTCTTCCTCGCCGACGCCGGCCGGATCGCGGAGGAGGCCCGCGAGGCCGAGTACGAGACCCGGGGACGTTCCCTGGACTCGGCCCTGGCCTACGAACACGGTCGGGTCAACGCGTACGCGGGTGAGTACGAGGACGCCCTGGCCGCGCTGGAGAAGGCCCTCGCCCTCCTCGGCGAGCCCGGACCGGAGGACGACCGGGCCGGAGAGTGGGCCGAGTGCGTCCGCTTCGCGGGTGCCGTGGAGGGCCTCTACCTGGAACGCGTCTCCCCCGCCCTCACCCGCCTCGACAAGGCCGTGTCCCTGCTGACCCGCCTGGGCCACAAGGAGGAGACCGAACCACTGACGACACTGGCCTCCCGCCTGCGCGACGAGTCCTGACACACCGACCGCGGGGGGGGGGGGGGGGGGGGGGGGGGAGTTGGGGGGGGGGGGGGGGGGGGAGGGGGGGGGGGGGGGGGAGGGGTGGGGGG
>NZ_JBVHTL010000011.1:14593-276098 GCF_055565895.1 Streptomyces sp. NPDC028298 | reverse complement strand
CCCCCCCCCCCCCCCCCCCCCCCCCCCCCCCCCCCCCCCCCCCCCCCCCCCCCCCCCCCCCCCCCCCCCCCCCCCCCCCCCCCCCCCCTCCCCCCTCCCCCCCCCCCCCCCCCCCCCCCCCCCCCCCCCCCCCCCCCCCCCCCCCCCCCCCCCCCCCCCCCCCCCCCCCCCCCCCCGCGGCGGTCTCACGCCTTCGGTACGACGACGGTGACCGTCCATTCCTGGAGGCCCTTGCAGGACATGCGCGCCGGATCGCTCGGGCACCTCGGGCGGGACGAGGCCAGCGTGACCGTTCCCTCCGAGACGGCCCGGTAGGCGGCGGACGCGTCACCCTGCTGGAGGACGATCCCGCCGTTGGTGGCCGTCAGGGCGCCGCCCTCGCTCTTGACGGGCTTCCAGGGCCGGCTGGTGGTGCCGTCCAGCAGGACCCGGATCGTGTCGCCGGGGGCCAGACAGTACGTATGGCCCGTGTCGGCGGCGCCGAGCTGTGCCTTGGCCTCGGCGCAGTCCGGACCCGAAGGGGTCGGTGACGGCGAGACGGGCCCGTCGGACGGGGACGGGGACGGGGACACGGTGCCGCCGGTCGGGGACGGCGCGACGGTGCCGTCGGCGCCCGTGCCGCCGGTGCCCTGGGTGCCGCAGCCCGCCAGCAGCAGGGCCAGGGCGGCGAGGGCGATGGTCCGGGTGTGAGTCGTTCGACGCATGGGGTGGCCTCCTCGGGGGTTGGACGTGCCACCGGTGGATCAGGATCCCTCCCCGGGCACGACAGGGCCCCGGCCGCCTCGGCGACCGGGGCCCCGGCATGGCTCAGCCGGTCGTGACCGCGGTGTCGTCCACGACGAAGCTGGTCTGGAGCGAGGAGTCCTCGACGCCGCTGAACTTCAGCGTGACGGTCGAACCGGCGAAGGAGGACAGGTCGAAGCTCTTCTGGGTGTACCCGGAAGCCTTGTTCAGGTTGGAGTAGGTCGCCAGCGTGGTGGAGCCCGCGGTGACGGTGAGCTTGTCGTAGGCCGTGCTCGTGCTGGTCTCGGCCGTGTCGACGTGCAGGTAGAAGGTGAACGTGGCCTTGCAGCCGGAGGGGACGGTCACCGACTGGGACAGCGTGTCGGTGTGGGTCGAGCCGTATCCGTCGAGCCAGGCGTCGTACGAGCCGGCGTGCGTGGCCTCGCCGGTGTCGTTGGTGATGACCCCGCTGGTCTCGCTCCACACGGTGGCGCCCGACTCGAAGCCCTGGTTGCCGAGGAGCTGCGCCGAGGTGCACGTGCCGCCGCCCGAGGTGCTGACGGTCCAGGTGAAGGAGGCCGAACCGGAGGCGCCGGTGCTGTCCTTCGCCGTGACGGTGACCGCGTAGGTGCCCGCGGTGCTCGCGGTGCCGGAGATCAGACCGGTCGAGCTGATCGACAGGCCGGTCGGCAGCCCGGTCGCGCTGTAGGTGAGGGTCGCGCCCGCGCTGTCACTGGCCGAGATCTGCAGGCTCGCCGCGCTGCCCGTGGCCGTGGACTGGCTGCCCGGGTTGGTGACGGTCACGGTGTTGCCGGTGCTGGTGCCCGAGGTGAAGGCGGCGGTGCCGTTGGGGGTGCCCCAGCCGGTCGGGCCGTCGTAGCCGGTGCCCGCGGTGCAGAAGTACGAGGTGGAGCAGGAGCCGTTGTTGCCGCTGGTCACGTCGTACAGGTTCGAGGTGTGGGAGTAGGGGTACTTCGCCGGGTAGTCGGCGGAGCCGGGGGTGCCGGCCAGTGCGTACACGCCCGCGATGATGGGCGCGGAGGCGCTGGTGCCGCCGTAGACCGCCCAGCCGGAGCCGCCGTAGGTGTCGTAGACCGCCACGCCCGTGGCCGGGTCGGCGACGGCGGAGACGTCGGACTCCATGCGCTTGGTGCAGCCGGTGTCGGTCTGCCAGGACGGCTTGGCGTCGTAGGCGGAGCAGCCGGAGCCGGTGCCCTCGGTGCTGCTGGTCTTCCACACCGACTCGGTCCAGCCGCGGCTGTTGGAGGAGGTGCTCAGCGCGGTGCCGCCGACGGCGGTCACGTACTGGGAGGTCGCCGGGTACTCGGCGCCGTAGGCCTCGTCGCCGGAGGAGACGGTGATCGCGACGCCCGGGTGCTTGAAGTACGAGGTGTCCTCGCCCGTCTGCGAGGAGGACTCGGAGCCGCCCCAGCTGTTGGAGACGAACTTCGCGCCGAGCGCGACCGCCTCGTTCTCCGCGGCGCCGAGGTCGGAGTCGTTCGCGGAGTTCGCCTCGACGAGGATGATGCTGCAGTTCGGGCAGACGGCGCTGACCATGTCGATGTCGAGCGCCTCCTCACCCGCCCAGCCGGTGTCGTTCGTGGGCAGTGAGGTCGTCGAACCGGTCTGGCCGACCTGCTTGAAGCAGCCGTTGGCCTTGGTGCAGGCGGACAGGCCGAACTGGGAGCGGTAGGTGGCCAGGTCGGCGGCCGCGTTGGGGTCGTTGTACGCGTCGACCACGGCGACCGTCATGCCGGAGCCGCCCGTCGAGGGCAGGTTGTAGGCGCTGTGCAGGTTGGCCGGGCTGAGGCCGGACACCGCGGCGGCGGCGTCGGGGGAGACCTGGGCCGCGAGCTTCTGGGCTATGTCGGTGCGCCGCTGGGCGAAGCACGACATCCGGCCGGGCCGTGACGCCTCGGCGCACAGGTGCTCGGTCGCGACCTTCTGACCGGCCCTGCCGGTCGCGTGGACCGTCTGCCGGGAGGGGTCGGTGAGGGCCCGGGCGTTCTGGGTGGTGCGCGACACGTGGGGGGCCGGTGCGGGCCGGGCGTCGGCGGGAGGGGCCGCGGCGAACCCGGCGACGCCGAGGGCCAGGGCGGGGAGGGCGGCGGTGAGCAGTCTTCGCAGGCTCCGGGCGGGTCTGCCGGAGGGGGTGGGGCGCTGGGAACGCATGGGGGTGTCGCCTCCATCGGTTCGAGGCCGGTGCCGCTCGGGCCCGGGTGGGGCCGTTCGTGGCGCCATGGCCGGAAGTGGGGTTCTCGGCGCTCTGAAACGGCAGCCCGTGACGCGCGTAGCACGAGCAGGGAGAGGTGCGTCATGGGCATGCCAAATCAGTCGTCCCGGTGTGCCGCGGTGCGTGGCGTGACGGGACGGCCAGAACGTAACCGGGCGGAGAGACGCGCGAACAGCCGTGCCGGAAGAACTTTGCCGCTCCATGGACGGGGATTGGCACGGCGATTGGAGGTGCGGGGGCAGTACGTGACGAAAGCCGGGCCGCAACAGGCGGCCCGGCTCTCATCAGTGACGAACGGTCAGAACTCCCCCGAAGGCCAGAACTCCCCCGAAGACCAGAACTCCCCCGAAGGCCAGAACTCCTCGAAGGTCAGAACGTCCCGACGATCAGAGCTCCCCGGCGATCAGAAGTCCTCGTCGAAGTCGACGCTGCCCTCCACCGCGACCTGGTACGCGGACGGCCGGCGCTCGAAGAAGTTGGTCAGCTCCTGGACACCCTGGAGCTCCATGAAGGAGAACGGGTTCTCGGAGCCGTACACCGGCGCGAAGCCCAGCCGCTGGAGGCGCTGGTCCGCCACGCACTCCAGGTACTGCCGCATCGACTCGGTGTTCATGCCCGGCAGGCCCTCGCCGCACAGGTCACGGCCGAACTGCAGCTCCGCCTCGACGGCCTCGCGCAGCATGTCCGTCACCTGCTCCTGGAGCAGGTCGTCGAAGAGGTCCGGCTCCTCCTTGCGGACGGTGTCGACCACCTCGAAGGCGAAGCTCATGTGCATCGTCTCGTCGCGGAACACCCAGTTGGTGCCGGTCGCCAGGCCGTGCAGCAGACCCCGGCTGCGGAACCAGTACACGTACGCGAAGGCCCCGTAGAAGAAGAGCCCCTCGATGCACGCGGCGAAGCAGATCAGGTTCAGCAGGAAGCGCCGGCGGTCCGCCTTGGTCTCCAGCCGCTCCAGCTTCTCCACCGAGTCCATCCACTTGAAGCAGAACTGCGCCTTCTCGCGGATGGAGGGGATGTTCTCGACCGCGTCGAAGGCCGCCGAGCGGTCCTCGGGGTCGGGCAGGTAGGTGTCGAGCAGCGTCAGATAGAACTGGACGTGCACGGCCTCCTCGAAGAGCTGACGGCTCAGGTACAGCCGCGCCTCGGGGGAGTTGATGTGCTTGTACAGCGTCAGCACCAGGTTGTTCGCCACGATCGAGTCGCCCGTCGCGAAGAACGCGACCAGCCGGCCGATCATGTGCTGCTCACCCGGCGTCAGCTTCGCGAGGTCGGCGACGTCCGAGTGGAGGTCGACCTCCTCGACGGTCCAGGTGTTCTTGATCGCGTCCCGGTAGCGCTCGTAGAAGTCCGGGTAGCGCATGGGACGCAGGGTGAGTTCGAAGCCCGGGTCGAGCAGGTTCTTCTCGGTTGAGCTCATTACTGGCAGGCCTCGCAGGACTCGGGGTTCTCAAGGGAGCAGGCGACGGCGTCGGGGTCGGCCGCCTGCTGGACGGGGATCGTGGTCTCGGGCCGCGCCTGGGCCTGGGCCGCGCGGGCGATGCGCGTCGCGGGCCGGGACCGCAGGTAGTACGTCGTCTTCAGGCCCGACTTCCAGGCGTAGGAGTACATCGAGGAGAGCTTGCCGATGGTCGGCGTCTCCAGGAACAGGTTCAGCGACTGGGCCTGGTCCAGGAACGGGGTCCGGGCCGCCGCCATGTCGATCAGGCCGCGCTGCGGGATCTCCCACGCCGTGCGGTACAGGTCGCGGACGTCCTGCGGGACCCAGGTGAAGCCCTGCACCGAGCCGCTGGACTCGCGCAGCGCCTCACGGGTCTGCGCGTCCCACACGCCGAGCTTCTTCAGCTCGTCCACCAGATAGGAGTTGACCTGGAGGAACTCGCCGGAGAGCGTCTCGCGCTTGAACAGGTTCGACACCTGCGGCTCGATGCACTCGTACACGCCCGCGATCGAGGCGATGGTGGCGGTCGGAGCGATGGCGAGCAGCAGCGAGTTGCGCATGCCGACCTCCGCGATCCGCTGCCGCAGGGCCGCCCAGCGCTCCGGCCAGTTCAGCTCGACGTCGAAGTGGTCCGGGTGCAGCACGCCGCGGGCGGTACGGGTCTTCTCCCAGGCCGGGAGCGGTCCGTTGCGCTCGGCGAGGTCCGCGGAGGCCTCGTACGAGGCGAGCATGATCCGCTCGGCGATCCGGGTGGACAGCGCGCGGGCCTCGGGCGAGTCGAACGGGATCCGCAGCTTGAAGAAGACGTCCTGCAGGCCCATCGCGCCGAGACCGACCGGACGCCACTTGGCGTTGGAGCGGCCCGCCTGCTCGGTGGGGTAGAAGTTGATGTCCACCACGCGGTCGAGGAAGGTCACCGCGGTGCGCACGGTCTCGTCGAGCCGCTCCCAGTCGATGTCCCCGCCGGTCACGAACGCGCCGAGGTTGACCGAGCCCAGGTTGCAGACCGCCGTCTCCCCGTCGTCCGTGACCTCCAGGATCTCGGTGCACAGGTTCGAGGAGTGGACCGTGTGGCCCGGCTCCGCCGTCTGGTTGGCGGTCCGGTTGGCGGCGTCCTTGAAGGTCATCCAGCCGTTGCCGGTCTGCGCGAGGGTGCGCATCATGCGGCCGTAGAGGTCGCGGGCCGGGATGGTCTTCCGGGCGAGCCCGGCCTCCTCGGCCTTGCGGTAGGCCGCGTCGAACTCGTCGCCCCACAGGTCGACCAGTTCCGGCACGTCGGCGGGGGAGAACAGCGACCAGACGCCGTCCTCGTTCACCCGGCGCATGAACTCGTCCGGGATCCAGTGCGCGAGGTTCAGGTTGTGCGTACGCCGGGCGTCCTCACCGGTGTTGTCGCGCAGCTCCAGGAACTCCTCGATGTCGGAGTGCCAGGTCTCCAGGTAGACCGCCGCCGCGCCCTTGCGCCGGCCGCCCTGGTTCACCGCGGCGACCGAGGCGTCGAGCGTCTTCAGGAACGGGACGATGCCGTTGGAGTGCCCGTTGGTGCCGCGGATCAGCGAACCGCGGCTGCGGATGCGGGAGTAGGACAGTCCGATGCCGCCCGCGTGCTTCGACAGCCGCGCCACCTGGTGGTAGCGGTCGTAGATGGAGTCCAGCTCGTCCAGCGGCGAGTCGAGGAGGTAGCAGGACGACATCTGGGGGTGCCGCGTACCGGAGTTGAAGAGCGTGGGGGAGGAGGGGAGGTAGTCGAGGCGGCTCATGAGCCGGTAGAGCGCGGCGACCTCCTCCACGGAGCGGACGGTGTCGTCCTCCGCGAGACCGGAGGCCACCCGCAGCATGAAGTGCTGGGGCCTCTCGACGACCTTGCGGGTGATCGGGTGCCGGAGCAGATAGCGGCTGTGCAGCGTGCGCAGCCCGAAGTAGCCGAACCGGTCGTCGCCCTCGGCGTCGATCAGCGCGTCGAGGCGGTCCGTGTGCAGCCGCACGAACGCGGCCGTACGGTCGGCGATCAGGCCCTCGTGGTGGCCGACGGCGACCGACTCGGAGAAGGTGGTGACGCCCTGGGAGGCGGCCTCGGCGGCGATGGTGATCGCGAGCAGCCGGGCGGCCAGCCGGGAGTAGGCGGGGTCCTCGGAGATGAGACCCGCGGCCGCCTCGGTGGCCAGTTCGCGCAGCTCGGCCTCGTCGGCGCGGGCGGACCGGCCGCGCAGCGCCGCCGCGGCGACCCGGCCGGGGTCGGCGTCGGGGAGGTCGGCGGTCAGATCCGTCAGGGTCCGCAGCAGCGCGGTCCCGGGACCGTCGGTCTCCACCGGGGCCTGCTGCGCGGTCACTGAAGCCGGATCGGCTGGCGCGATGGTCACGTGGGGCTCTCCTCGCTCGGCACGGGGCCTTACGGGGGGCACGGGGCACACGGGAGCGCTTTCGGGCAGCAGCGCTCCGCGTCCACCGGCCCATTCCGCGAGGCCCGGACGTCGTCGGCACCCGGGCCGGTCGGCCGGGGCGCGCTGTCGGCAGGTCCTCGGACTGACGCGAGTACGGGCACACGCAGACGCGAACACGCACAAGTACACCGTTGCGGGACAGTTCCGGATTCGCACCGGATTCCCCTGCGGCGACAGCGACCATGAGCATACATCTTGTGCCGGGCTTCGGGACTACCCCCACATGTTGTGTCCGCTCGATGTCCGAGAGCGCTACGGAGCGTGCTGGAGCGTCAACTCGTAAGTGAGCAGCCGGATGTCGTCGAGCTCCGGGAAGGGGTTCCAGTCGCGCTCCGGAGTGCGGGTGAAGCCGATGCGCTCGTAGAGCCGGTGGGCGCTGTGCATCGTGCGCTGGGTGGACAGCACGAGGCGCGCGCAGCCCTCCAGGGCCCGTGCCCGCGCCACGCAGGCGCGCACGAGGGCCTCGCCCGCGCCCCGGCCGCGCGCCTCCCGCGCGACCGCCAGCATCCGGATCTCGGCCTCCCCCTCGTGCGCCGAGTCGGCCATGGGGCTGCCGTCCGCCGCGAACGTCACACTGCCGAGCACCCGGTCCCCCTCGGCGGCCACCAGCACCTCGGCGACGGCCGCGCGCCCCGCGACGTCCCGCAGCCTCGTGAGGTACGCGTCGCTCTCCCCGAAGTCGAGCAGCCCGTCCCCGAGATAGGCCCGGGCCGCGATCTCACCGATGACGGGGTACTCCTCGGGCCGCGCCGGGCGGATGACGATGTCCATGCGGGCGAGTGTGCCCGACCGGCACGGCGACGGGCCGCCGGTTTTTCACCGGCGGCCCGTCGTTCACGACTCTCCCGGCACCGGCCGGTGGGCCGGTGCCGTCCCCGAGCTCGCCTAGTGGCTCGCGTCCGCCGTGGCCGGCGGGAGTTCCGTCTCGACGCCCGGATCGCCGGAGTCGGCCGTGTAGTCCCCGGGCGAGGTCTCGTCCACGCCCTCCGGGGCCTTGAGCGCCCTGAGGACGAAGGTCAGGACGACGGCCACGGCCACGTTCAGGACGAACGCCGTCAGACCGATGTAGCCGATCTCCCCGATGCCGGGGATCTCCTTCGAGCTGCCGCCGAAGTGTTTCTGCGTCGGGGAGGCCACGCCGTAGGCGGCGATCGTGCCGTAGAGCATCCCGACCGCCCAGCCGCCCAGCAGCGCCCAGCGGTGGAACCAGCGGGTGAACAGACCGCCGACCAGCGACGGGAAGGTCTGCAGGATCCAGATGCCGCCCAGCAACTGGAAGTTGATCGCGACGGTCTTGTCCATGGTCAGGACGAAGACCAGCGCGCCCACCTTCACCAGCAGCGAGACCAGCTTGGAGACCCGGGTCTCCTGGCGCGGGGTCGCGGCCGGGTTGATGAAGTCCTTGTAGATGTTGCGGGTGAAGAGATTCGCGGCAGCGATCGACATGATGGCCGCCGGGACGAGCGCGCCGATGCCGATGGCGGCGAAGGCGACGCCCGCGAACCAGTCGGGGAACATGTTCTCGAAGAGCTGGGGGATGGCGAGCTGGCCGTTGGTGACCTTCACGCCCGCCGCGATCGCCATGAACCCGAGCAGGGCGAGCAGGCCCAGCATCAGCGAGTACAGCGGCAGGATCGTGGTGTTGCGGCGGATCACCTCCCGGCTGCGGCCGGACAGCGTCGCGGTGACCGAGTGCGGATACATGAACAGGGCCAGCGCCGAGCCGAGCGCGAGGGTGGCGTACGTCCACTGGCCCGCCTCGGCGGGGACGACCCCGCCGGCGCCCGCGGCCGTGTACTTGGCGCCCGCCGCCTTGAAGATCTCGTCGAAGCCGCCCAGCTTGATCGGGATGTAGATGATCGCCACCGCGATCACGATGTAGATCAGGGTGTCCTTCACGAACGCGATCAGCGCGGGGGCCCGCAGCCCCGAGGAGTAGGTGTACGCGGCCAGCACGCCGAAGGCGATGAGCAGCGGCAGGTCCTTGACGAACCAGTTGGTGCTGTCGCCGCCGCCCACGCCCATCACGTCCAGGACGGCCTGGATGCCGACCAGTTGGAGCGCGATGTACGGCATGGTGGCGAGGATGCCGGTGACGGCCACGGCGAGGGACAGGCCCTTGGAGCCGAAGCGGCCGCGCACGAAGTCCGAGGTCGTCACATAGCCGTGGCGGTGGGAGACCGACCACAGGCGGGGCAGGAAGGTGAAGATCAGCGGATAGACCAGGATCGTGTACGGCACCGCGAAGAATCCGGCCGCGCCCGCCGCGTAGACCGCCGCCGGCACCGCGACGAAGGTGTACGCCGTGTAGAGGTCGCCGCCGAGCAGGAACCAGGTCACCCAGGTGCCGAAGGACCGTCCGCCCAGGCCCCATTCGTCGAGGGTGTGCTCGTCGGCGGCCCTGCGCCAGCGCGCCGCCAGGAAGCCCATGACCGTGACGGCCAGGAAGAAGAAGATGAAGACGCCGAGAGCGACGCCGTTCACACCGTCGTTCATGCTTCCACCCCCTCCTTCACGGAGGTGCGGGCCCGCTGGTCACGCTTCCACAACTGGTAGGCGATCACCGTCAGCAGGGTGGAGAGGGGTACCCACAGCAGTTGGTACCAGTAGAAGAACGGGACACCGATGAACGCCGGGTCGGTCTTCGTGTAGGAGCCGACCCACAGCATCGCCACGAAGGGCGCGAGCAGACAGAGGGCGATCACCACTCGTACCGGTGTCACCACGGGTGGTTTCACTTCGGGCAGGTCTGACATCGGGCGACTCCGTCCCCTCATCGATCACCTGGGTAACGCGCAGGCAATCTAGGGGACGGTCCGGCTTTAGGGAACACCGCAGCACGGACGGCGTGTGGAGGGTTCGTGTCGGGCACGGGGGTGTGTCCCGTGCCCGTGGACGGCTCCCGGTCGCTCAGTCCTGCGGGCGCTTGAGGCGGGCGACGAACTTGTACCGGTCGCCCCGGTACACCGAGCGCACCCATTCCACCGGCTCGCCCTGCCGGTCGAGCGAGTGGCGGGAGAGCATCAGCATGGGCAGGCCCACGTCGGTGCCGAGCAGTCCGGCCTCGCGCGGGGTGGCCAGCGAGGTCTCGATGGTCTCCTCGGCCTCGGCGAGGTGGACGTCGTACACCTCGGCCAGGGCGGTGTAGAGAGAGGTGTACTTGACCAGCGACCTGCGCAGGGCGGGGAAACGCTTGGCGGAGAGGTGGGTCGTCTCGATGGCCATGGGCTCGCCGCTGGCGAGGCGCAGCCGCTCGATGCGCAGTACCCGGCCGCCGGCGGTGATGTCGAGCAGGCCGGCCAGGGCGTCGTCCGCCGTGATGTAGCCGATGTCCAGGAGCTGGGAGGTCGGTTCGAGTCCCTGGGCGCGCATGTCCTCGGTGTACGAGGTCAGTTGGAGCGCCTGGGAGACCTTCGGCTTGGCGACGAAGGTGCCCTTGCCCTGGATGCGTTCGAGGCGCCCTTCGACGACCAGCTCCTGAAGGGCCTGCCGCACCGTGGTGCGCGAGGTGTCGAACTCGGCGGCGAGGGTGCGCTCCGGCGGTACCGGCGTACCGGGCGGCAGCGTCTCCGTCATGTCGAGCAGGTGCTTCTTGAGGCGGTAGTACTTGGGCACGCGCGCGGTACGGATGGGCGCCCCACCCTCGTTCTCCGCACTGCTGACGTCGGTGCTCATGCTCTGCCTTCCCGGCTCCGGATGCCGAAGCGACCGCCATGTCGTCGGCCACGGCTCACATCGTGGCACGGCTCGTCGTGCGGGTGTTCCCCGCACGCTCCGTGATCCCCTCTATATACCGTCGGCGTACCTGTTGGTCTAGTCCATCGCGAGGGGACGGTGCCGTCGAACTCGGTGCGGACCGGCTGGAAGTGGTTCCTTCGCAGGCCGCGAACGGGTCCGTAATTTGTGCCGCTTGGCTACTTAAAGGTCCTTGCATATGTAGGTCCCATAACGGCCGACTGGACGGGCTTACACACCCTTGACACCCCCCTAGGTCTAGGCCAAGCTCCCGGTACTGGTCTACACCATTGGTCCAGTCCCGGCCCCACGGGCGGTACACGGCGTATGTCACCGCGGGGAGCAGGGGGGTTTGTGGCATCCCTGAGGAGGGTGGCGTGAAGCGCAAGCTGATAGCCGCGATCGGTATCGCGGGCATGATGTTCTCCGTCGCGGCGTGCGGCAACGACGACAAGTCCGGGGGGTCGGACAAGGGCGCGGACGCCAAGGAGCTGACGGTCTGGCTCACGGTCGACGCGCAGAACAACTGGCCCGAGCTGGTCAAGCAGGCCGACACGGCGATCGAGGCGAAGCACCCCGGCATCAAGATCAAGCACGAGTACTACGGCTGGCCGGACAAGAACACCAAGCTCGACGCGGTCCTCGCCACCGACAAGGCGCCGGACGTGGTCGAGATGGGCAACACCGAGATGCTCGGCTACATGGTCAAGGGCGCCTTCGCTCCCCTCGACGCCTCGAAGTTCGACAACTCGGCCGCCTGGCTGGACGGGCTCAAGGAGTCCGTGACCTACGACGGCAAGACCTACGGCGTGCCGTACTACGCCGGTGGCCGCGTCGGCAACTGGCGCAAGGACGTCGCCGCCTCGGCCGGCGTGAAGTCCACGCCCAAGACGTACGCGGAGCTCACTTCCGACCTGGACAAGATCCAGAAGAAGCAGGGCGCCAAGTTCAGCGCCTGGTACCAGCCCACCCGTGACTGGTACGCGGCCATGTCCTTCGTCTACGACGCCGGCGGCTCCATCGCGAAGGAGGAGGGCGGCCAGTGGAAGGCCAACCTCTCCTCGCCCGAGTCGGTCAAGGGACTCAACGAGTTCAAGACCATCGTCGACAAGTACATGCACGGCGACAAGACCAAGGACGAGTCCGACCGTTACATCGTCTACGGCCAGGGCAAGTCGGGCATGATCTTCGGCGCCGCCTGGGAGGGCGCGACCGCCGAGGACCCGAAGAGCGACAAGACCGGCAAGCTCAAGGGCAACCTCGAGAACTTCGTGATGCCCGGCCCGTCCGGCAAGAACCTCCCGGTCTTCCTGGGCGGCTCCGACCTCGCCGTCCCGGTGAAGTCGAAGGCGCAGACGGTCGCCGCCGAGTGGATCAACGCGTTCACCGGCGCCAAGGGCCAGAAGGTCCTGATGGGCAAGGGCAACCTGCCCAACAACAAGACCGACCTGGTCAGCCTGCAGAGCGACCCGAAGACGGCCGTCCCGGCCACCGCCGCCGAGTCGAGCTGGTTCGTCCCGATGGCGCCGGGCTGGGGTCAGGTCGAGAAGGCCCAGGTCCTGCAGACCATGCTGCAGAACATCGGCACCGGCAAGAAGTCCGTCGCGGACGCCGCGAAGGAAGCGGACGCCGCGATCGACAAGGTCATCAACACCAAGTGACCTGAGAGCAGGGCCCCGTCGGTCCTCCTTCACGGAGGGGCGGGGCCCTGCCTCCCGTACGGCCCGGCCCCGGGGCTCGCCCCGGACGCCCGGCCGTACGGGCCTTCGCTTTCGCCTTCGCTTTCGTACGACCTGAGGGACCGCTGAGGAGCGCGCGATGAGTGCCGCAGACACGACCACCCCCGCCAAGGTGCCGCCGCCGCGGCAGGCACCACCACCGGCCGCCGTGACGGCGCCACGCGCCCGGCGGACCCGGGGTGCGGCGGCGGCCCCCTGGGCCCTGCTCGCCCCGTGCCTGCTGATCCTCGCGGTCGTCCTCGGCTATCCGCTGGTGCGCCTGGTCACGCTCTCCTTCCAGAAGTTCGGGCAGTCCCAGCTCTGGGGCTTCCAGCCGGCCGAGTCGGTCGGCCTCGACAACTTCACGAAGGTGCTCTCGGACGACGAGTTCTGGCAGGTGGTCGTCCGCACCGTCGTCTTCGCCGGCGGGGCCGTCGTCTTCACGATGGTCATCGGCATGCTGATCGCGCTGCTCCTGCAGCGCGTCTCCGGCTGGGTGAAGACACTGGTCAACATCGCGCTGGTGGCGAGCTGGGGCATGCCCATCATCGTGGCCACCACGGTCTTCAAGTGGCTCTTCGACTCCGACTACGGCGTCTTCAACGCGCTGCTCAGCAAGCTGCCCGGCGTCGACATGGTCGGCCACAACTGGTTCGCCAGCGGATGGCAGGGCCTGGGCGTGATCATGCTCCTGGTCGTCTGGGGCGCGGTGCCCTTCGTGGTCATCACGCTCAGCGCGGGACTCACCCAGGTCCCCGCCGAGCTGGAGGAGGCCGCACAACTCGACGGCGCGGGCTCCTGGGGCGTCTTCCGCCATGTCACGCTGCCGATCCTCAAGCCGATCATCGTCATGCTGACGACCCTCTCCGTCATCTGGGACATGGGCGTCTTCCCGCAGGTCTTCGTCATGCGGGGCGGTCACCCGGAGGCGGAGTTCCAGCTCCTCACCACGTACTCGTACGACCGCGCCTTCGTGGTCAACGACTACGCGCAGGGGTCGGCGATCGCCGTGCTGACCGTGCTGCTGCTCCTCGGCGTGGTCGCCGTGTACATGCGTCAGATGCTGCAGATCGGAGAGGTCGAATGAGTGCCGTCGCCACGTCCGGGCGTACGTCCGCCACGGGGCGGAAGTCCTCCGGTCCCCGCAAGTCCAAGCTCGGCTGGAACCTGCTCGGCCTGTTCGTCTTCCTCACCGCGGGCTTCCCCGTCTACTGGATGCTCAACACGGCGATCAAGCCGGCCAAGGACGCGATCGACCCCGATCCGAGCCTGTTCCCCACCGGGTTCACGCTCGACAACTTCCGCCGCGCGCTGGACATCGCCGACTTCTGGGGCCCGGTGGGCCGCAGCCTGATCGTCTCCCTCGCGGTGGTCGTGATCGGCATCGCGGTCGGGATGCTGGCCGCGCTCGCCATCTCCCGCTTCGCCTTCCGCGGCCGCAAGGTCGTGATCGTGGGCATCCTCGCGGTGCAGATGATCCCGCTCGTCGCCATGATCATCCCGGTCTTCCTGCTGC
This sequence comes from Streptomyces sp. NPDC028298, assembly GCF_055565895.1. Taxonomy (NCBI): domain Bacteria; kingdom Bacillati; phylum Actinomycetota; class Actinomycetes; order Kitasatosporales; family Streptomycetaceae; genus Streptomyces; species Streptomyces sp. NPDC028298. The sequence goes on along the minus strand of NZ_JBVHTL010000011.1, from coordinate 262,294 downwards.
TGAACGACCTGGATCAGTACGACAAGCTCTCCGGTCTGATCATCACCTACCTGACCTTCATCCTTCCCTTCACGGTGTGGACGCTGCGCGGCTTCATCGTCAACATCCCGAAGGAGCTGGAGGAGGCGGCGATGGTCGACGGCTGCAGCCGCACGAGCGCCTTCATCCGCGTGGTCTTCCCGCTGCTGGCCCCCGGCATGGTCGCGACGTCCGTCTACGCCTTCATCCAGGCCTGGAACGAATACCTCTACGCCCTCATGCTGCTGAGCCAGCAGAACCAGACGGCCACCGTCTGGCTCGGCAACTTCACCACCAAGCACGGCACCGAGTACGCCCCGATGATGGCCGGAGCCACCATGATGGCCGTGCCGATCGTCGTCCTGTTCCTGCTCGTCCAGCGCAAGATGGCCGCGGGTCTGACCGCGGGCGCCGTGAAGGGATAACGCCCCCGATGACGACATTCGCCAGCGGTACAGACACCCTGACGCGCGACGCCCTCACCGTGCTCCAGCCCGGGTTCACCGGGACCACGGCTCCGGACTGGCTGCTCCGCCGCCTCGGTGAAGGTCTCGCCTCCGTCGGCCTGTTCGGCCGCAACATCGCCTCGCCGGAACAACTGGCCGCCCTGACGGCCCAGTTGCGTACCGAACGCGACGACGTCCTGGTCGCCATCGACGAGGAGGGCGGTGACGTCACCCGGCTGGAGGTGCGCACCGGCTCGTCCTTCCCCGGCAACCACGCGCTCGGCGCCGTCGACGACGTGGCCCTCACCGAGGAGGTCGCCCGCGAACTCGGCCGCCGACTGGCCGCGTGCGGGGTGAACCTCAACTGGGCCCCGTCCGCGGACGTGAATTCCAACCCGGCCAACCCGGTCATCGGCGTACGGTCCTTCGGCGCCGACACCGGCCTGGTGGCCCGGCACACGGCCGCCTACGTCACCGGCCTCCAGGCCGCCGGCGTCGCCGCCTGCACCAAGCACTTCCCGGGCCACGGCGACACCGCGGTGGACTCCCACCACGCCCTGCCGCGCATCGACGCGGACCTGTCGGTCCTCCACGCCCGCGAGCTCGTCCCCTTCCGGGCCGCCATCGCCGCGGGCAGCAGGGCCGTCATGAGCGCGCACATCCTCGTCCCGGCCCTGGACCCGGAGCGCCCGGCCACCCTCTCCCGCCGCATCCTCACGGGCCTGCTGCGCGAGGAACTCGGCTACGACGGCCTCATCGTCACCGACGGCATGGAGATGCAGGCCATCGCGGCGACGTACGGCATCGAGCGGGGGAGCGTGCTCGCGATCGCGGCCGGAGCGGACGCCATCTGCGTCGGCGGCGGACTCGCGGACGACGACACCGTGCGCCGGCTGCGGGACGCCCTGGTCTCCGCCGTCCGGGCCGGCGAGCTCCCCGAGGAACGCCTCGCGGACGCGGCCGACCGGGTGCGGGCCCTGGCCGAGTGGACGGCCGCGGCCTCCGCGGCCCGGAAGGTCTCCCCGGCCCACCCGGGCCCGGTGGTCCTCGCGTCCACGAATGGCTTGAACGGCTCGAACGGCTCGAACACCCCCGGCGGTACGGGTGGTGCGGGCGGCACTGGTGGCGTGAACGGGACGGGCGGTGCCGGTGTCACCGATGGTGCGCACGGTACAGCCGGTACGGGCGGTACGGGCAGCTCCGACGGCACGGACGCTCCGGACGACGCCGGCGACGGCACAGTGGCGCGAGCGGCCGACGTGGGCCTGGTCGCCGCCCGGCGCGCGCTGACCGTGACCCGCTCCGCCACGTACACGCCGCTCACCGAGGCACCCTTCGTCGCCGCGCTCACCCCGGTCGCGAACATCGCCGTCGGCGACGAGACCCCCTGGGGCGTCGCGGCGGAGCTGGCCCGGCTGCTTCCCGGCACCGAGACCGGCAGCTTCGCCGGCGAGGACGCGGGATCCTCGGCGCTCGCGGCCGCCGCCGGACGGCCCCTGGTCGCGGTGGTCCGGGACGAGCACCGGCACCCCTGGATGGCCGCCGCCCTGGACACGCTGCTCGCCTCCCGCCCCGACACCGTCGTGGTCGAGATGGGCGTGCCCCAGTCGGAGCCCCGCGGCGCCCTGCACATCGCCACCCACGGCGCCGCACGCGTGTGCGGCCAGGCGGCGGCGGAGGTCATCGCGGGCGTCTAGGGCGTCAGGGCGCCCGGGGCGCGTCCGCGACGTCGCGTCGCCCGCCCGGAGGGCGGGCGAGACCTCGCGGACACGCCCGGGGCCTGTCTCCGACGGGCCGCCTCGCGGCCCCACCACGCACCGGTGCCGGGCGCTCCCTCGGGGGGAGTGCCCGGCACCGGTCCGTCGTCGGTGGGCCCGCTCGCGCCGGGCCCGTCCGTCGGATCCGTCAGATCCCCTGCCAGGCCGGCTTGGCGGCGAACGTCTGCCGGAAGTAGTCCCCGAGCTTCAGCTTGGAGGCGGCGGCGTCGTCGACGACCACCGTCGCGTGCGGGTGCAGTTGCAGCGCCGACGCCGGGCAGACGGCCGCGACCGGCCCCTCGACCGTCGCGGCCACGGCGTCCGCCTTGCCCTCGCCGGTCGCGAGCAGCACCAGGTGCCGTGCCTCCAGGATCGTGCCGATGCCCTGGGTGATCACGTGGTGCGGCACCTGCGCGATGTCGCCGTCGAAGAACCGGGCGTTGTCCACCCGGGTCTGCTCGGTCAGCGTCTTGATGCGGGTCCGCGAGGCGAGCGAGGAGCACGGCTCGTTGAACCCGATGTGCCCGTCCGTGCCGATGCCCAGCAACTGCAGGTCGACGCCGCCGGCGGCCGCCAGCGCCCTGTCGTAGGCCTCGCACGCCGCCTGGACGTCCGCCGCCGTGCCGTCGGGGCCCATGAAGGCGTCCATGCCGATGCCCAGCGGCTCCAGCACCTCGCGCCGCAGCACGGAGCGGTAGGACTCGGGGTGCTCGGCCGGCAGCCCCACGTATTCGTCGAGCTGGGCGATGCGCGCGCCCGAGGCGTCCACGGCACCGGAACCCACGCGGGCCGCCAGCGCCGTGTAGATGGGCAGCGGCGTCGAGCCGGTGGCCACGCCGAGAAGCGCGTCGGGCTTGCGCCGGAGCAGTTCCGCCATGGCTTCGGCGATCAGCTCGCCGCCCGCCTTGGCGTCCGGGACGATGACAACTTCCACGCTGGGCCTGCCGATCTGGAGAGGGGACTCAGGAACGCATCCGAATCCGAAGGGGGACACATGTGGTATAGACCAATCTAGCAGAGCGTCACCCTTGCGTCGCCCCGGCGAGCGGCCCGTATCAAGGACCGAAGCGGGATAGCCTGAGAAGAGTTCCTGGTGTTGGATGAGCGGACGGTGGACGACAACCGTAGGTCCAGGGGATGGGGACGTGGTTCGGACACGACCGCCTACGCATGGACGCGAAACCATGGTCTAGTCCACAATGCTCTGAGAAACTGAACAAGCCTCCGTCTTCCCCGCACAGGAAGACGGACCGAGGAACCGGCGCTCTCTGCCCTGACTGCACCGGCTCCTCTCTTCGGCCGACCGGGACCGCACACCCCACGGCCGATGTTGCTCCGGGCTGCGGTGCCGGGAGGGTTGAGGGTCCCTCTCAGGCGCCGCGGCCCGCGGGTGTCTCCGGGGCCCTGCGGCGCCCCCTGGAGCCCCGGACGCGCGGCCGATTTCGGGACCTGTCGGATCCTCCGGGTACGCTCGCACACGTGCCCTCCATGAACGACCTCGTACGCCAGCACACAGCCCTCGACGACTCCGATCTCGAGTGGCTGCATCTGCTGGTCTCGGAGTGGCAGCTGCTCTCCGACCTCTCCTTCGCCGACCTCGTCCTGTGGGTCCCCACGCGCGACGGCACCCGCTACGTCTCGGTCGCCCAGATGCGCCCCAACACCGGGCCCACCTCGTACCAGGACGACATGGTCGGCCATCTGGTCCCGCGCGGCCGCCGCCCCCTGCTGGACGCGGCGCTCGACGAGGGCCGGATCGTGCGCGAGGGCGACCCCGAGTGGCGCGAGGAGGTGCCCGTCCGGGTCGAGTCCATTCCGGTACGCCGTGAGGGCCGCGTCCTCGGTGTCATCGCGCGCAACACCAACCTGCTCACGGTGCGTACCCCGAGCCGCCTCGAACTGACGTATCTGCAGAGCGCCTCCGACCTCGCGCAGATGATCGCGGCGGGGAGCTTCCCGTTCCCCGACCAGCAGGTCGACATGGACGCCTCGCCCCGGGTCGGCGACGGACTGATCCGCCTCGACGCGGACGGCATCGTCCAGTACGCCTCTCCGAACGCGCTCTCGGCCTACCACCGCATCGGTCTGGCCTCCGACCTCGTGGGACACAACCTCGGCACCACGACCGCCGAACTCGCCCCCTCCCGGGGCCCGGTGGACGAGGCGCTGTCGAAGGTCGCCAGCGGCTGGGCGCCGCGCGAGTTCGAGATCGAGAGTGCCGACGGGGTGATCCAGCTCCGGGCGATCCCGCTCAAGCCCAAGGGCACCCGCGTCGGTTCCCTGGTCCTGCTCCGCGACGTCACCGAACTGCGCCGCCGCGAGCGGGAATTGATCACCAAGGACGCCACCATCCGGGAGATCCACCACCGGGTGAAGAACAACCTCCAGACGGTGGCGGCCCTGCTGCGGCTCCAGGCCCGGCGCATCGAGTCGGACCGGGGCCGGGAAGCCCTGGAGGAGGCCGTGCGCCGGGTCGGCTCGATCGCGATCGTGCACGAGACGCTCTCCCAGAACCTGGACGAGCGGGTGGAGTTCGACGAGATCGCCGACCGGGTGCTCGCCATGGTCGCCGAGATCTCGCCCGGCAAGGTCACGGGCCGGCGCACCGGACGCTTCGGCATCCTGGACGCCGAGGTCGCGACCCCGCTGTCCATGGTGCTCACCGAGGTCCTGCAGAACGCTCTGGAGCACGGCTTCCGCGAGGGCGACCGGGGCACCGTCGAGGTCTCCGCGGTGCGCGGCGGCACCTCCAAGGAGGCCCGGCTGCTGGTCACCGTGCAGGACGACGGGGTCGGACTGCCCGAGGGCTTCGACCCGCACCGCTCGGGCAACCTCGGTCTCCAGATCGTGCGGACGCTGGTGGAGGGCGAGTTGGGCGGCAGCTTCGACATGGTGCCCGCTCCCGAGCGCGGCACCCAGGTCCTCCTGGACATCCCGGTCGTCGTGCCCAAGTGACGTTCCGCCCCCGGAGCGCGTGCGCATCGCACGCCGTCCGGGGTCCGCGGGCATCACGCGAGAGGCCCGCGGGTGGCGGGAGTCCGGCCCCACCGGCACTCGTCACTCAGCGTGACACGTTCCGGACGCGAACAGCAATGAGCCCCGGACCACCAGGTGGTCCGGGGCTGAAAGCTCGTTGCATCAAGCGCATCGGGGTACTGCGCGCTGCGGCTCGGGGGCGGGAGTTGCGTACTCGCTGTACGCGCCGCCAAGCTCAGGCTCGTGCGGGGTGGAACGTCAGGCGGTGGCCTGACGAGCTCGGTTGCGGGCGGCACGGCGCTTCATTGCGCGGCGCTCGTCCTCGCTGAGGCCACCCCAGACGCCGGAGTCCTGGCCGGACTCGAGCGCCCACTGCAGGCACTGCTCCATGACGGGGCAGCGGCGGCAGACGGCCTTGGCTTCCTCGATCTGCAGCAGCGCAGGACCGGTGTTGCCGATGGGGAAGAAGAGCTCGGGGTCTTCCTCGCGGCAAACGGCGTTGTGACGCCAGTCCATGGCTGCTACCTCTCCTTGGTATTACATGCACGTTGCTTGTGAATGTGAACGCTTTCACGAATCCCTCAACAAGTGAAGGGCCGACAACCAGACGGACTGGTGTGGTCCTAAGATTTGAGGAGGGGTTCCGGTGCTCTGTGGGGCCGATGTTGCGGGCCGTCCCGAGCGCCACGTAGAGACTCGCAAACCTCAGCGGCGGATACAACCCCTTCCGGAAAGTTTTTTTTGATTCCTCGGTATGCGCTGAGTCACAGCCGTACTTCCATGGGGTGGACCGTGGTCTAAACGTTCGAGTGAAAGGAGTTTGGCCCCTTCCACTCACACAATCACACGCAGTGCACGGCGTACGCCTGTGAACGTCACGCTCGTACGCAGCCCCAGATGGTCACCGTCCATCTGAAGGGGGAGCGGGACCTTCGAATGCAAGGTGAAGTCCGCCAGGTCATGCAGAGTGACGGCGTGCTTGCCGTGGGGTCCACGCTCGGGGGACGAAGTGAGCAACTGGGTGGCATACCGGGCGACCGCGGGCGTCGACATGCGGCTGAGCGCGAGTACGTCGAGTCCGGTATCGAACGAGGCCTTAGGTGCCGCGTACACCGGACGATTGCCGAGAAACGTCCACGGCGAGGTGTTGCAGATGATCGACAGGACCAGATCGGTGACCGGGTCCGCGCCGGGGCGCTCCAGCGTGATCACTCCGCGCCTGCGGTGCGGATCGTCCAGAAACTGCCGCAGGACTTGGCGCAGATACAGCGCGTGAGTGGAGCGCCGGCCGAGCTCGCGCTGCTGTTCGACCCGGCCCACCACCCCGGCGTCGAAGCCGAGGCCGGCGCAGAAGGTGAACCAGCGGGAGGGGACGGACTCGTCCTCGGTGCCGGGCGTGCCCGCGGCCAGCCCGAGGCCGACCGTGCGCTCACGCTCCTCGCGCAGCGCGTCCAGCAGGGCGCCGGTCGCCTCCACGGCGTCGTTCGGCAGGCCCAGGGCACGGGCGAAGACGTTGGTGGAGCCGCCGGGGACCACGGCGAGGCCGGGCAGACGCTCGGGGTCGGGGCCACGGTGCAGAAGACCGTTCACGACCTCGTTGACCGTGCCGTCCCCGCCGAGGGCCACGACCAGGTCTATGTCGTCGCTGTCCGCGGCCTGCCGACCGAGGTCCCGGGCGTGCCCGCGGTACTCGGTCATGACCACTTCGAGCTTCATCTCACTGGCCAACGCGTGGATCAAGACGTCACGCGTACGCGCACTGGTGGTGGTTGCCGCCGGATTGACCACAAGAAGTGCACGCATGCGATGCAGCGTACCTACTGGGTGGTACTCGTCCCAGACCGAGGTAGGGATCCAGTAAGAGTCCGCAGGTGGCGGCGGGGTGCGGAATCGGCCCGGCACGACCCCCGTGACCGTGCGGTTCCCGGCCCCGGGGCACCCGGGTCTCCGGCGCCGGCGGCTACTCTTCGGGGGTGAGCCGTGAGCAGAATCCCACCCCCGACGCCCCCCACTCCGACGCCCGTCCCGGACGGCTGACCGCCGCCGCGGCGCTGTCCGCGCTGGAGGGGGCCGCCCTCGTGGCGGGCGGCGTCTGCGTCCTCGTCCTCGGCCTCACCGGCGACCCCGACAACCGGACGCAGGCCGTCACCGGAGGAGTCACGCTGGTCGCGCTCGCGCTGCTGCCCCTGCTGGCCGCCCGCGGACTGCTGCTGCGCCGCTCCTGGAGCCGGGGCCCGGCCCTCGTCACCCAGATCATGGCGCTGCCCGTCGCCTACACCCTGCTCCAGGCCGACAGCGTCGCGATCCCCGCCGGCATCGCCCTCGCGGCGGTCGCGGTGACCGCGCTGGTCCTGCTGGCGAACCCGGAAACGACGCGGGCCCTCGGAATCCGAGGGCCCGGCGGCGACGTGAACGAAGAGAAGTAGCGGAACGCGCTTCCCGGCACGCGGCGGGGAAGCGACGCGGCTCACTCCTCGACGAGGAGCTTCTCCCGGAGCTGGGCCAGCGTGCGGGCCAGCAGCCGCGAGACGTGCATCTGCGAGATGCCGACCTCCTGCGCGATCTGCGACTGCGTCATGTTGCCGAAGAAGCGCAGGAGCAGGATCCGCTTCTCCCGCGGGGGCAGGTCCTCCAGGAGCGGCTTGAGCGACTCGCGGTACTCGACGCCCTCCAGCGCCTCGTCCTCGGCGCCCAGGGTGTCCGCGACCGCCGGGGACTCGTCGTCCGTGTCGGGGACGTCCAGGGACAGCGTGGAGTACGCGTTGGCGGACTCCAGGCCCTCCAGGACCTCCTCCTCCGAGATGGCCAGCTTCTCGGCCAGCTCGTGGACCGTCGGGGAGCGGCCGTGGAGCTGCGAGAGCTCCGCGGTGGCCGTGGTCAGCGCGAGGCGCAGCTCCTGGAGACGGCGCGGCACACGCACCGCCCAGCCCTTGTCGCGGAAGTGCCGCTTGATCTCGCCGACCACCGTCGGGGTCGCGTACGTCGAGAACTCGACACCGCGCTCCGGGTCGAACCGGTCGACCGACTTGATCAGCCCGATCGTGGCGACCTGGGTCAGGTCGTCCAGCGGCTCCCCGCGGTTGCGGAAGCGGCGGGCCAGATGCTCGACGAGCGGCAGGTGCATCCGCACGAGCTGGTTGCGCAGCTCCGCGTACTCGGCGCTGCCGTCCTGCAGCTTGCGCAGCTCGACGAACATCGCCCGCGCCCCGCTGCGGTCCTGCGGGTCGTGCTGGATGTGCCGCTCGCTCGGCCCGTGCAGGATCCGCTGGGCCTCCTGCGCCTCCTGCACGTCCTGCGCGCCCTGCTCGGGCTCCCGCTCGTGCTGCGCGCCCTGCACGTTCTGCTCCGCGTTTCGCTCGTGCTCGCTCATAGTCCCGCCCGTCACCATTTCCCGAGCTCGAGGCTCTTCCCCCGTGTCCTCGGCCGCGCTCGGACCGGGGGGACCTCCCCGGACGGGGAAGGCTCCCGGCACCGCTGCCGCCGAGGAGACGCCGATCTCCGGATGCGGCCGGGCCTGTTCCGGGATGCCGTCGACGCCGTCCGCCGTGTGCCGCGGCCCGCCCGGACCGTCGGCGCGCTCCGCGGGAGGCTCCCGTGTGCCGCGCTCTTCGTCCCGCACCGGCCCGTCCCCGTTCCTCACGCCGGCCCGGGTCCCGCGCCGCGTTGTTTGTAGAGGCTGATCGAAACGGTCTTGTCCTCGGCGACGCTGGAATCGACCTTGCCCGCGAGTGCCGACAGGACGGTCCACGCGAAGGTGTCACGTGACGGAGCGTGACCGTCGGTGGTCGGCGCCGAGACCGTGACCTCCAGTGAGTCGTCGATCAGCCGGAAGACACAGCTGAGCACCGAACCGGGGACGGCCTGCTGCAGCAGGATCGCGCAGGCCTCGTCCACCGCGATGCGCAGATCCTCGATCTCGTCGAGGGTGAAGTCCAACCGGGCCGCCAGCCCGGCCGTGGCCGTGCGCAGTACCGACAGGTAGGCACCCGCGGCCGGCAGCCGGACTTCCACGAAGTCCTTCGTCGCGGGCTCGCCTGCGATCTGGGACACCCTCACCTCCATGGTGGTACAAGCTCATTCGAGCTCTTTCGGGGGCCGAGGGTCGCCCCCCGGGGTAACGCGCTACGTCGTTCAGCGGTGACGCTACCGCGCTCCCGACTTTCCTGTCCTGGGGACCCCGCCCCTTGCTGTCACTCATAGTAAGCCCATGAGTACGGACAGTGGCTAGAGGTCTGCGGCCCCAAATAGGAAGAGCGCGCGCCGGGTTGACGTACCCAGACGTCAGACGCTCGAACCGTCCGGATCGTGAGTCACGCGCGTACGTGATCCACGGCTCACGCGTACGTGATCCACGGCTCAGACGAGTACGTGGTCCACGAAACACCAACGCCAGTTCTCCCCCTGCTCGAACGTGCGCATGATCGGATGTCCGGTGTCCTTGTGGTGCTCCGAGGCGTGCCGCAGCGGCGAGGAGTCACAACAGGCGAGATGCCCGCACTCCAGACACAGCCGGAGCTGCACCGGGTGGGTACCGGCGGCCACGCACTCCAGGCAGGTCTCGCTCCCGGGGGCGGGTTCGGGCTGCGGCAGCGCGTCGGTGTGCGTGCACTGTTTCATGATTGCCAGGTTACGTCGGGCGTGCGGGATGCCGCGCGGAATTGTCGGGCGCGCGGGAGACCGCGCGGAAAAAGAGGGCGGGCGGAAGACGATGGACGTGTTGCCACTGCTGTTGCTGGTCGCGGGGAGCGCGGCGGTCGCCGGGGCCGCCCGCCGCACCCCGGTCCCGGCACCCCTGCTGATCGTCGCCGTGGCGCTGCTGGTCTCGTACGTCCCCGGGGTGCCCGCGTACGAACTCGACCCCGACGTCGTGCTCCCGCTGGTGCTGCCGCCGCTGCTGTACACGGCGGCCACCGACAGCTCCTATCTCGACCTCAGGGCCCAGTTGAGGCCCGTCGCGCTGCTGTCGGTGGGCTACGTCCTGTTCGCGACCCTCGTGGTCGGCTGGGCCGCCTATCTGCTCGTACCGGGCCTGCCGCTGACCGCGGCCCTCGTCCTCGGCGCCGTGGTCGCCCCGCCGGACGCGGTGGCCGCGACCGCCGTCGCGCGCCGGGTGGGGCTGCCGTCACGGATCACCACGATCCTCCAGGGCGAGTCCCTGGTGAACGACGCGACCGCGATCACCGCCTACCGGGTGGCGCTCGCCGCGGCGGTCGGCGAGGGCGCGACCTGGGCGGGCGGCATCGGCGAGTTCCTGCTCGCGGCGGTCGGCGGGGTCGTCGTCGGACTCGTGCTGATGATCCCCATCCACTGGCTGCGCACCCACATGAACGAGGCGCTCCTGCAGAACACCCTCTCCCTGCTGATCCCCTTCGTCGCCTACGGCGTCGCCGAGCAGTTCCACGCCTCCGGAGTGCTCGCCGTGGTCGTCGTCGCGCTCTACCTCGGACACCGCTCCTGGGAGGTGGACTTCGCGACCCGGCTCCAGGAGGAGGCGGTGTGGAAGATGGTCGCGTTCGTCCTGGAGTCCGCGGTGTTCGCGCTGATCGGACTCCAGCTCCCGGTCGTCCTCAAGGGCCTCGGCGCCTACGAGGGGACCACCGCGGCCTGGTACGCCCTCGCCCTCTTCCTCGTCGTCGTCGCGACCCGCTTCGTGTGGGTGTACCCCGCCACCTTCCTGCCCCGCCTGCTGTCGGCGCGCATCCGCGAACGCGAGGCCAACCCCACCTGGAAGGCGCCGTTCATCATCGGCTGGGCCGGCATGCGCGGCGTCGTCTCGCTCGCCATCGCCTTCTCCGTCCCGCTCACCGTGGACGGCGGCGACCCCTTCCCCGAGCGCAACCTGATCCTCTTCCTGACCTTCACCACCGTCATCGGCACCCTCGTCGTGCAGGGACTCACCCTGCCCCCGCTCATCCGGCTGCTGAAACTGCCGGGACGCGACACACAGGCCGAGACGCTCGCCGAGGCCAACGCCCAGGCCCAGGCCTCCCGCGCCGCCGAGGAGCGCCTCGACGAACTCCTCGCCGACGAGCGCAACGCGCTGCCGCCGCCGCTCGCCGAGCGCCTGCGCTCGGTCATGGAGCGGCGCCGCAACGCCGTCTGGGAGCGGCTCGGCGCGGTCAACCCGGTCACCGGCGAGACCGCGGACGACACCTACCGCCGTCTCTCCCGCGAGATGATCGGCGCCGAGCGCGACGTCTTCGTCAAGCTGCGCGACCTGCGCTACATCGACGACGAGATGCTGCGCACGCTGCTGCGCCGGCTGGACCTGGAGGAGGCGGCGGCCTACCGGGAGGCGGCCTGAGGTCCGGTCCCCGGGGCGGGGAACGGCGCTCCGGTGATCACCGCCGCCACCGTCGTACCGCGCGGGAACGCCCCTTCTCCGGTGAGGACGACAAGTCCGTAGAGCATCTTGGCGACATAGAGACGTTCGACGGGCAGACCGTGCCGCTGCTCGAAGTCCTCGGCGAAGGCGTCGAGTTCGGGTGGGGTGCGGGCGTAGCCGCCGAAGTGGAAGCGGTCGTCGAGGGACCAGGCCCCGCGCCGGCCGCCGAACGCGTCCCGCTGGAGCGCCTCGGTGTCGGCGTCGAGGAAGCCGCCGCGCAGGACGGGGACGCCCAGGGCGCGCCGGCCGGGGCCGAGACCGGCGGCCATCCCCGCCAGGGTGCCGCCGGTGCCGCAGGCGAGGGCGGCCACGTCGAGGCCGTCCTCGTCCCGCAGCTCCTCGCCGAGGGTCAGGCAGCCGCGTACGGCGAGGGCGTTGCTGCCGCCCTCGGGCACCACGTACGCGTCCTCGGTGCCCGTCGCGCGCAGGATCCCGGCCAGCGTCCCGGGTTCCGTCTTGTGCCGGTACGTCGATCTGTCGACGAAGTGGAGGCGCATGCCGTCGGCGGCGCAGCGCGCCAGTGAGGGGTTGAGGGGGCGGTCGGCCAGTTCCTGGCCGCGGACCACGCCCACGGTGGGCTGCCCGAGGAGCCGGCCCGCGGCGGCCGTGGCGCGCAGATGGTTCGAGTACGCCCCGCCGAAGGTGACCAGCGTGCGGCCCGCCGCCGCTTCGAGGTTCGGCGTCAGCTTGCGCCACTTGTTGCCGATCAGCTCCGGGTGGATCAGATCGTCCCGCTTCAGCACCAGCCGGACCCCCCGGCGGCCGAACCGGGAGTCCGCGACCTCCACGACGGGCGACGGAAGCCGCGGCGGCGGTCCGCCGGGACCGGCGGGGACGTCGGGACCGGACGGTCCGCCGGGACCGGACGAGGCGTCGAGGCCGGACGGGCCGTCGGGGCTGATCATCCGTCCATTGTCGGACACCTGTCCGGGAACGGCCGGACGCGGGGGCCGACGGACGGTCGGCCTGACGGGGCCCGTGGCGGACCCCGGGGTGTCAGGTCACTTCAGCAGCTCGCGGACGCGGGCCCGCAGGGAGTTCATCGTGAAGCCCCGGGGGTCCACCTTCCCCGGCTGCCATTCCAGGTGGCCGATGACCGAGCGTTCCGTCCAGCCGTGGAACCGGCAGATCGCGGCGGAGACCTTGGCGATGGCGTCGAGCTGCACCTCGGGCCAGGGGTCCTCGCCGTCGCCGAGGTTCTCGCACTCGAAGCCGTAGAAGTGGCGGTTGCCGTCGGTGTTCGCCTCGTTGTCGTGCGGCAGCGCCTTCTCGGCGATCACCGCGCGCAGCACGTCGTCGTCGCCGAGCCCCGCGTGGTTGGCGCGGCCGTAACCGACCAGGTGTACGACGCCGTTCTTGGTGATGACCCCGTGGCACAGCGGTCCCGGCAGGTCCTCGCGGCCGTCGCGGCACAGCCCGACCGTGGGCGCGCCGCCTCTGGTCACCGTGTGGTGGATCATCACCCCGTGCACCGGGCCCCACGGGCCCTTGTGGTTGCGGTTGTGATGCTCCCAGTCGCCGACCTCGACGACGTGGACGCCTTCGTCCCTGATCCGGTCCAGGAACCTGCCCGCGGACATGGGCGATGCCATGGCCGACTCCTTCGCGCTGTACGCCGGCCGCCCTGCCGCGGCCGTCTGGTACCGCAGCTTCTATATCCGGCCCGGTGGCCGGAACCAGCCGTTCGCACAGCGTGCGAGCCGATCCGGTCAACCCCGGCGCGGAGCGGAATCACCCTCCCTGCCCACCTCCGGAGTGATCCATTCCCCCTCATTCGTGTAATGGCATCAGCACACTCCGTGATGAAAGGCTTGGCCGCGAAGATCAGTGCACGACCGGGAGGGCAATTTTCATGTCGGTAGGCGAAGAGGTCCGCGCGGAGCAGAACCGTCCGCAGCAGAGTCTCGGCACTTCAGCCGCGCGGAACCTGGCCACCACCACCAAGTCCGCGCCACAGATGCAGGAGATCAGCTCGCGGTGGCTGCTGCGCATGCTTCCGTGGGTGAACGTGCAGGGTGGCACGTACCGCGTGAACCGGCGGCTCAGCTACTCGGTGGGCGACGGCCGCGTGACGTTCGTCAAGACCGGGGACCGCGTCCAGGTCATCCCCGCGGAGCTCGGAGAACTGTCCGTGCTGCGGTCGTACGAGGATCACGACGTACTGGGCGAGCTCGCCCAGCGGTGCCAGCAGCGGGAGTTCGCCCCGGGTGAGGTGCTGGCCTCGTTCGGCAGCCGGGCCGAGGAGGTGTTCCTCCTGGCGCACGGAAAGGTCGAGAAGATCGGCACCGGTCCCTACGGGGGCGACGCGGTGCTCGGTGTCCTCGCCGACGGCGCCTACTTCGGCGAGCAGGCGCTCATCGACCCGGAGGCCATCTGGGAGTACACGGCCCGGGCGGTGACGGCGGTGACCGTGCTCGTGCTGCCCCGCAACGACCTCGAACAGGTGGCGGAGCGCTCCGAGTCCCTGAGCGAACACCTCCGGGAGCTGCGCGCGATTCCGTCGCAGCGCACCAACAAGTACGGCGAGAAGGAGATCGACCTCGCGGCCGGCCACACCGGTGAGCAGGACATCCCGGGCACCTTCGTGGACTACGAGGCGTCCCCGCGCGAGTACGAACTGAGCATCGCCCAGACCGTCCTGCGGCTGCACACCCGTGTGGCCGACCTCTACAACCAGCCGATGAACCAGACCGAGCAGCAGTTGCGGCTCACCGTGGAGGCGTTGAAGGAGCGCCAAGAGCACGAGCTCATCAACAACCGCGAGTTCGGCCTGCTCAACAACTGCGAGTACGACCAGCGGCTCCAGCCGCACGACGGCGTGCCGAGCCCGGACGACATGGACGAACTGCTCAGCCGCCGCCGCGGCACCAAGCTGTTCCTCGCCCACCCGCGCGCGATCTCCGCGTTCGGCCGCGAACTGAACAAGCGCGGACTCGTCCCCGAGAGCATCGAGATGGCCGGCAACCGCATCCCGACCTGGCGCGGGGTGCCGATCTTCCCGTGCAACAAGATCCCGGTCAGCGACGCCCGTACGACCTCGATCATCGCCATGCGTACCGGCGAGGCCGAACAGGGCGTGGTCGGACTCCAGCAGGCGGGCATCCCGGACGAGATCGAGCCGAGCCTGTCGGTGCGGTTCATGGGCATCAACGAACAGGCGGTCATCTCCTACCTGGTGACGGCGTACTACTCGGCGGCGGTGCTCGTGCCGGACGCGCTCGGCATCCTGGAGAACGTCGAGATCGGCCGATGGCGGTGACGACCCGGACGCGGCAGGGACCGGCCGGGGTTCCCGGCGGACGCCGTCCGCCGGGGCCCGCGGACCGACGCCTTCCCGGCGCGAGGCCCGCGGAAGGACCGGGCTCGCCGGGCCCGGCCGACGCCTCGGAGGCCGCGGCCGTCCTGGAGCGGGCGCGGGCCTGCGTCGATCCCGAACTGCGCCGGGCGCTCGACTCGCTGCCGGGCTCGATGCGCCGGGTCGCGCTCTACCACTTCGGGTGGGAGCAGGCGGACGGCACACCCGGAGCGGGCAACGCCGGCAAGGCCATCCGGCCCGCGCTCGTGCTGAGCGCGGTCCAGGCACTCGGCGGACCGCACACGGCGGCCGTTCGGGCGGCCGCCGCGGTGGAGCTGATCCACAACTTCACCCTGCTCCACGACGACGTGATGGACCGGGACACCACCCGCAGACACCGTCCCACCGCGTGGACCGTGTTCGGCGACGCCGACGCGATCCTCGCCGGTGACGCCCTGCAGGCCCTGGCCCTGCGGCTGCTCGCCGAGGACCCGCACCCCGCGTCCTCGGCGGCCGCCGCCCGGCTCGCGGACTGCGTCGTCGAACTGTGCGCCGGACAGCACACGGACACGGCCATGGAGAAGCTCGGCCCGGACGAGGTCACCCTCGACGAGTGCCTCGCCATGGCCGAGGCGAAGACGGGCGCGCTGCTCGGCAGCGCCTGCGCGATCGGAGGGCTGTACGCGGGGGCGGACCCCGAGGACGTCGAGGCGCTCGACGCGTTCGGCCGGCAGGCGGGGCTCGCCTTCCAGCTCATCGACGACGTGATCGGGATCTGGGGAGACCCGGCCCGCACCGGCAAACCGGCCGGGGCGGACCTCGCCGTCCGCAAGAAGTCGCTGCCCGTGGTCGCCGCGCTCACCTCGGGCACCCCGGCGGCCGCCGAACTCGCCGCGCTGTACGCGGCGCCCTACCGGGAGGGAGAGCTGGAGCGCACGGCGCTGGCCGTCGAGCGGGCGGGCGGGCGCGACTGGGCGCAGGTCCAGGCGGCCGACCGGATGTCGCGGGCGATGTACGAACTGGCCCGCGCGGTCCCCGACCCCGAGGCGGCGGGCGGCCTTCTCGCCCTCGCGGAGTTCGTCACGCGCCGCAGCAACTGACCGGCCAGGCAGGCCGGCCGAGGGCCCCGGAACCCCGGGCTCCGCGCGGAACCTGACATCCGCGCGGTGCCCGGCTCCGGAGGACGGGCCCCGCACGGCCCCACGGCGTGCGGGCCCCGTGCCCCGAGCCGCATCCCCGCGGCCGGGCCCCGCCCACCCCGGGGGCGGTGTGCCGGAGCGCGGGCGTACTAGGCTCAACCGCCGTACGGTCGAGGCGGGTTGGGGCGAAGGGCGGGGCTGGTCATGGGTGTGGCGATCCGGGTGGCGGGCGAGGCGGACCGGGAACTGGTCGTCCGGCTGCTGGACGAGGCCTTCCAGGACGATCCGGTGAGCAACTGGGTCTTCCCCGACCCGGCACAGCGCCGCGCGAAGCACCCCCTGCTGATGGCGGCGTTCACCGACGTCGTGCTCGCCGAGGGGCGCGTCGATCTGGCCGAGGACGGTTCGGCGTGCGCCCTGTGGCTGTCCGTCCCCGCGGGCGTGAGCCACGACGGCGAGGGCGACAGCGGCGACGGGGCGGACGACGACGGCCCCGCGCAGCTCCGCGCGGCCGTCGACCCCGACAACGAGCGCGTCGAGCTGATCGGCCGGCTGACGGCCGGCATCCACCCCGAGGGGCGGGCCCACGCGTACCTGTGGATGATCGGGGTGACGCCGGAGCGCCAGGGCGAGGGCCTCGGCGGCGCGCTGATGGAGTCGGTCCTCGACCGCTGCGACCGCGAGGGGCTGGCCGCCTACCTGGAGGCGAGCAACGCCCGCAGCCGCGCCCTGTACGAACGGCTCGGCTTCGCGCTCGCGGGCCGCCCCCTCGACCTGCCCGACGGCCCGCGGATGTGGCCGATGTGGCGCGAGCCCCGCCCGACGGGACACGCTCAGGCCGGGGAACGTACGACAGGAAGCGCGGGGGCCGCCGTCCTACCCTGAAGACATGGGCACGGATGAGCATGTATGTCCGGAATGTGGGCAACCGGTCGCCACGATCGTGCACCGGTACAAGACCCTGGGCGCCTGGGTGCCCAAATGGGGTCCCGGACCCTGCCACAACCCGGACTGCGCCGCCTGCGCCGACGAGCCGGGACCCGGCCGGGGCCAGGCACCGGAGCAGGCGCACGATCTGCCGGAGGAGGCCGCGGCGGAGCAGCCCTGACCGGGCCCCGCACAGCCGGCCACGACGTCGTGCGAAGTCGCCCGGAGGACGTGTAGAGAAACGCGGGCCGGCTCCGACGTCCCCTGTGAGAGCCGCCCACCACGGGCGGTCCGAGCCGAGGAACCGAAGGAGCGCACTCATGAAGTACCTGGTGATGGTGCAGGGCACACACGCCGACTACGAGGCCATGCGGGGCAAGGCGTCCGAAGGGTCCCCGGCCTGGACCGAACAGGAACTGCAGGCCATGTACGCCTACATGGGCTCGATCAGTGACGACCTCTCCGAATCCGGCGAGCTCGTCGACGCCCAGGGCCTGACCGACCCCGCGCTGGCCCGGCAGGTGGCCCTGGGCCCGGACGGCAAGGCCGTGATCACCGACGGCCCGTACAGCGAGACCAAGGAGCTGATGGCCGGCTACTGGGTGGTCGACTGCGCCAGCCTGGAGCGGGTCACCGAGATCGCCGAGCGGGTCACCCAGTGCCCGGGCCCCGAGGGCGAGACCGGCCGCCCCGTCGTCATCCGCCCCATCCAGGACGGGGCCGGGGACATCTGAGCGGGATGAGGGACACGACCGGGGTCGAGGACCTGCTGCGCCGCCACGCGCCGCAGGTCCTCGGCGCGCTCGTCCGCCGCTACGGCCACTTCGACGCGGCCGAGGACGCCACGCAGGAGGCGCTGCTCGCGGCCGCCCGGCAGTGGCCCGGAAAGGGGGTGCCGGACAACCCGCGCGGCTGGCTGATCAAGGTCGCCTCGCGGCGGCTCGTCGACGCCCTGCGCGCGGAGGAGGCACGGCGGCTGCGGGAGGAGAAGGCCGCGGCGCTGACACCGCGGGACGCCTTCACGGCGCCGCCGCCGGGCGCGGACCGCGCCCCCTCGCAGGACGACACCCTCTCCCTCCTCTTCCTGTGCTGCCACCCCGCCCTGTCCCCGGCCGCGCAGATCGCCCTCACCCTGCGCGCGGTCGGCGGCCTGACCACCGCCGAGATCGCGCGGGCGTACCTGGTGCCCGAGGCGACCATGGCGCAGCGGATCAGCCGGGCCAAGCAGCGCATCCGTGGCGTCGGTCTCGCCCGCCCCGACCACTGGGAGGAACGCCTCCCCGCCGTCCTGCACACGCTCTACCTGATCTTCAACGAGGGCTACACCGCGACCTCGGGCACCGCCCTCCAGCGTGCCGAACTCGCCCACGAGGCCGTCCGGTTGACCCGTACCGTCCGGCATCTGCTGCCCGAGGACGGCGAAGTGGCCGGACTGCTCGCGCTGATGCTGCTCACCGACGCCCGGCGCGCCGCGCGGACCGGCCCGCACGGGGAGCTCGTACCCCTCGACGAACAGGACCGCGCCCGCTGGGACAGGGCGGCGATCGAGGAGGGCGTGGCGCTGGTGACCGAGGCGCTGGCGCTGGGTCCGGCCGGCCCCTACGCGCTCCGGGCCGCGATCGCCGCGGTCCACGACGAGGCGCCCACCCCGGAGGCGACGGACTGGACCGAGATCCTCGGCCTGTACGACCTCCTCGTCCGCCGGGTCCCCGGCCCCGTCGAGCACCTCAACCGCGCGGTCGCCGTGGCCATGGTGCACGGGCCGCGCGCCGCCCTCGCCGAACTCGACCGGCTGGAGGGCGAGCCGGCCGCCGGACACCGGCTGGACGCGGTCCGCGGCCATCTGCTGGAGCGGGCGGGAGAACCCGACGCGGCGCGTGACGCCTACGCGGCGGCCGCGGCCAAGACCCTCAGCCTGCCCGAGCGCCGCTATTTGGAAGTGCGCGCGGCGCGGCTGCGGTCGTAGCGTGGTCCGCATGTCCGAACCCCTGCTGCATCTGACCGAGCGTTCCCTGTGGGACGCGGCCCGCGCGTCGGGCACCTTCGAGATCTCCACCCGCGGCCGGACCCTCCAGGAGGAGGGCTTCGTCCACTGCTCGCTGCGCCGCCAACTCCCCGCCGTGGCCGCCATGGTGTACGGCTCCTACACCGGACCCGACGACCTCGTGGTCCTCGTGATCGACGCCGAACGGCTCACGGTGCCGGTGCGCTTCGAGGCGATGGCCCCCGGTGGGGAGGAATTCCCGCACGTCTACGGGCCCATCGCGGTGGACGCGGTCGTGGACGTGGAGGTCTGGGACCCGAGCGGGGCGACCCGGACCTGACCTGATCCCGGGGGGCGACCGCCGTCGTCCGCCCCCCCGCCGGACAGGCCGACAGGCCCTAGGGCAGGCTGCCCGTCGCGGGATCGCGTCCGGTCAGGCAGTAGGTGCCGCCGACGGGGTCCCGCATCACCGTCCAGCGTGCACCCCGGCCGACCGCCGTCGCCCCCAGGGCCTCGTGCCGCGACCGGACCGCGTCGACGTCCGAGCAGGCGAGGTCCAGATGGGCCGAGGTGGGGCGGTCGGTGCCGAGGCGCTGCAGCAGGATGCGCAGCGGCAGCCCGGCGGGCGGCCTGATCACATGGAACTCCGGGAACGCGCCGGGCAGGGACTCCCACCCCGTGAGCTCGCCCCAGAAGACGGTCTCGGCCTCGTACACGCCCGGCGCCAGGTCGATGCTCACCTGGTCGAGCCGGCTCGTCGCCCCGTCCGGCCCCTCGGTCACCGGAGGCCGCGCCGAGTCGCCGTTCCACGGCACCGCGCAGAACGGCTGCCCTCCCGGGGAGCGCAGTACGGACCAGCCGTCGTGGTCCGCGACGACCGTGGCACCCAGCCGCAGCGACCACTCCACCAGCGCCGGCACGTCCTCCACGGACAGGCAGACGTGCGCGCCCCCGGGCCCCTCCCGGACGCCCTGCGCCTTCACGTACGCGTCTCCCTCGGCGGGCAGCAGCGTCACGAACTCGCCCTGCTCACCCCGGGGTTCGGACAGCTCCGTGCCGGTGACCGCCGTCCAGAAGGCGAGGGCCCGGGCGAGGTCCGGCGCGGGCCGGTCGACGAAGACGTGGGTCCACCGGATGGCCGGCCCCGTGGTCACCGGGGCGTTCCCCGCCGTGGCGTCCGTGCGGTTCATCCCGCCTCCTCGGCGACCAGGGCGCGCAGCGAGGTCTTCATCCGCGCGACGAAGGCGTCCCGGGTCTCGGGGGAGAGGACGTCCAGCGAGAGGTAGGGGTTGAGGTCCTCCAGCTCGACGAGGAGCAGCTCGCCGCCGGGGGCCCGGCAGGCGTCGACGCGCTGGACGCCGTACGCGATGTCGTTCCACTCGATGAACCGCTGCGCGAACTCCCGGTCCTCGGCGGTGGGTTCGTAGGGTTCCAGTGCCCAGCGCCGCTCCGGGTCGGGCGCGTACAGGGCGTACTGGAGGGTGTGGTCGACGAAGTAGAACGACACCTCGTAGCGGAACTCGACGCGCGGCTGGACGAGGAGGCTGCCGAACGGCAGGGCGGCGAGCTTCTCGCGCGGCACGAACTCCAGGCCGATGGAGTCGGCCCCCTGCTTCGGCTTCACCGCGTACAGGTCGGCCTCGGGCAGCAGGTGCAGGTCCTCGGCGCGGTCGACGGTCGGGATGACGGGGAACCCGGCCGCGGTCAGCTCCAGCAGGTAGCCCTTGCCCGCCATGTCCCCCTTGCCGGAGAGCTGGTTGTAGACGCGGACACCCTCCGCGAGCGCCCGTTCGCGGAACGCGTCGTACGCGGCCTGGTAGTGCAGGACGGGCCCGCTGTTGCGTACGACCACGGCGTCGAAGCCGGTCATCAGGTCGGCCGCGTCCAGCGGGTGGCAGACGGCGATGTCGAAGTCCTCGCGCAGCCGCGAGGTCAGGGCGATGTCCTCGTCGCAGTACCGCCGCCCCTTGGCCGGATAGGCCAGGTCGCTGACGAACAGGACGCGGGGGCGCGCGGACGGCACGGTTGGCTCCTCGAAGGGTCGGACGAATCGCTCCGCGGACGCCTCACGCCCGCGGACCACACGGACGTAGTGTCCCTCCCGGCCGATCCCGGCCCCGCGCCGCCCCTGGCCTGCGCCGCCCCCGGCCCCGCGCCGCCCCTGTCAGCCGGCCGTGCGTTTCTGGGCGAAGCGCAGGAGGTTGCCCGCCGGGTCGCGGAACGCGCAGTCCCGCAGGCCGTACGGCTGGTCCTCGGGCTCCTGGACGACGTCGGCGCCCGAGGCGCGGACCCGCTCGAAGAGCTCGTCGCAGTCGGTCGTCGAGAAGATCACTCCGCGGAGCATCCCCTTGGCCAGCAGGGCGGCCATGGCCTGCTTGTCCGCGGGGGAGGCGTCCGGGTCCGCCGCCGGCGGCTCCAGGACGATCTCCACGTCGGGCTGGAGCGGCGAGCCGACGGTGACCCACCGCATTCCCTCGAACCCGACGTCACCGCGGACCTCCAGGCCCAGCACGTCGCGGTAGAAGGCCAGCGCCTTGTCGTGGTCGTCGACGGAGATGAAGCACTGGGACAGTTTCAGATCCATGCGTCCAACCTAGGCCGTGATTCCGGACGACGGGCGGCAAAGACGACGGGCGCCATGGACGACGGGGCCTGAAGGCGGGGCCTAGAGGCGTGTGCCCGGTTCCGCCTCCGGGTTGGGGTGACGGGCCGGGCGGGTGAGCCGGCGGGCCACGCAGGAGGGGATGGGGGCGCCGTGGTCGTGCGGTCGGGCCCGGTACGCGCTCGGGGTCTCGCCCACCAGCTCCGTGAACCGCGAGCTGAACGAACCGAGCGAGGTGCAGCCCACCGCGAAGCACACCTCGGTCACCGTCATGTCGCCGCGCCGCAGCAGCGCCTTCGCGCGCTCGATCCGGCGGGTCATCAGATAGGTGTACGGCGTCTCGCCGAACGCCTCCCGGAAACTGCGCTGGAAGTGTCCGGGCGACATCAGCGCGGTGCGCGCGAGCGTGGCCATGTCCCACGGCTCCGCGTAGTCGCGGTTCATCCGGTCGCGTGCCTGCCGCAGCCGGACCAGGTCGTCGAGCGGTCGGGGATTCGCCACGTCCCCAGAATGGCACACGGGACCGCCGCCTCCCGGGGGATCACTGGCCCGGGGGACGGCGGTGGCCGTGCGTGCGCGGGGGTGTCCGTGCCGTCAGGCGGCGAGGACCTTGGCCTTGGCCTTCTCGAACTCCTCCGCCGTGATGTGGCCGTGGTTCTTGAGGTCCGCGAGCTTGGCCAGTTCGTCGGCCTTGCCGGTGGAGGAGCCGGCGGTCTCACGGATGTAGGCGTTCATGTCCTCCTGGCTCTTCTGGATGCGCCGCATCTCGCGCTCGCCCATGCCGCGGCCCCGCGCGATCAGGTACACGAAGATGCCCAGGAAGGGCAGGATGACGACGAAGACGCACCAGCCCGCCTTGCCCCAGCCGTTCAGCTCGTCGTCGCGGAAGATGTCCCCGATGACGCGGAACAGCAGCATGAACCAGAGGATCCAGAGGAAGAACCACATCGTGGTCCAGAAGACCTGCAGCAGGGGGTAGTCCGCTGCCAGATTGACCGTCGAGCCGTTCATGGTCGAACTCCTGTCGGTTGTGCGACATCTCCGCGAGCGTTGCCTGGGTGTCGGGCGGATCGAACTGTCGCCGGGCGCCGGGTCGCGATCTCGGGGATTCCGCCCAGACCCGGCCGTCGTGCGTTCGCGGCCGGTCGGCAGGGCCTGGCGGGGTCGGTGCGCGGAGCGCGGTGGTGCGGCGGACGGTGACGGTGCCGCGGTGTCCGCCGCGGACAGACGCTCGAAGGCGGGGGGCGAGCGGGACCCCCCGGACACACGGGACGGGCCGTGACGGCGCCGTCCGGTGCCCTCGGCGTGATCGGTGCGACGTCAGGAGCGTCGTGCGGGGGCGGTGCCGGCCGCGCCGACGGCGTGCGCCGCCCGGGTCCCGGGGACCACGGCGCGGCGAAGGAGCCTCCGGGTCCGGGGTCCTTCGGGCCGTGGCGGACGGGCCCGGAGCACGGCACACCCGGCGCGGGCCGGATCTGCCGCTGGATGCAGGCCATGAGCGGTGCCCTCTCTGACGCCCGACGTCTTGCCTGGGCTCCAGAGTGCGGTCACTCCCCGCCCCGCCGGATCACCCTCCGCGGGTGAGCTCGCGCATCGCCTTTCCCGCCCGTCGACGTCACCCGCGAAGGCGGGGGCGCGGCCTTCGGGACGGGCCGTGGCGCGCCTTCCGCTCACCCCTTTCGGGATTTCCGTACCGTTTTCGGGTCTTTCCGGTCCTTCTCCCGGCTTTTTCCGTGCCCGGCGGGCACGGTGCCGGGGCGGGGGAGAAGGTGGAGGGGCGAGGGTGTGAGCGGGAGTGCCGAGGTGGGCGGATGTCGCCCGCACCGGGGGATGCCACATCGGTGCGCGCGGCCGACGATGGCAGGGCATCGCAGCGGACCCCGCGCCCCGGCCCCGAGGGAAGTGCTCGTATGCGTTACGAATTCCGCATCGCCGGCCTTGTTTCGGACACGCTCGCCACGGCCTTCTCCGAACTGGACCGGGTCCGTACGAAGGAACAGACTCTGTTCTTCGGCACCGTGATCGACGACGCCCATCTCTACGGACTGCTCACCCGGTTCCAGGCGCTCGGCCTGCGGGTGATCGAGATGCGCCAGCTCCCCGTGTGAGCGCCGCCGCCCGCCCCGTGCGGCCCCGGAAAGCAGTACGCACCCGGACCGTCGGGCCGCCGGTGACGGGCGGCCCGCGGACCGGGTGCGGACAAGGAGGGCGACGCGATCCGCGCTGATGCGGTTCGGACGGCCCGGGTGAAGGTCAGGCCTTCTTGGTCTCCCAGAAGATCTTGTCGATCTGGGCGATGTAGTCCAGCGCCTTCTGTCCCGTCGCCGGGTCGGTGGACGCCTTCGCGGCCGAGAGGGCCTTGAGGGTGTCGTTGACGAGCTGGTGCAGCTCCGGGTACTTCTCGAAGTGCGGGGGCTTGAAGTAGTCGCTCCAGAGCACCGACACGTGGTGCTTGGCGAGCTCGGCGCGCTGCTCCTTGATGACGGTGGCGCGAGCCTGGAAGTGCGGGTCGTCGTTGCCGGCCATCTTGTCCTGAACGGCCTTCACCGACTCCGCCTCGATGCGGGCCTGGGCCGGGTCGTACACGCCGCAGGGCAGGTCGCAGTGGGCGCTGACCTTGACCTTGGGGGCAAACAGGCGGGAGAGCATTGAGCTGTCCTTCCTCGTGATCGTCTTCTCAGGTGGGACATTACTCCGTGGGAGAGGGTATTTCGCGGGTGCCCCCATGGGCTTAGGACAAAAGTCCGGGGTGAAACTGGGACTGGTGGAGGATAGGACCGGGGAGGTGCCGTTGATGCCGGAGCTGTCGCGGGAGACCGAGCGGGGGAAGGCTCTGCTGCCGTTCGGGGCCGCGGAGGTGACGGGCCCTTCGATGGTGCCCACACTCCAGCACGGGGATCGGCTCGTCGTGCAGTGGGGGGCCAGGGTGCGGCCGGGCGACGTCGTCGTCCTGAGGCACCCGTTCCAGCAGGACCTGCTCGTCGTGAAGCGGATCGCCGAACGGCGTGAGGGCGGCTGGTGGGTGCTCGGGGACAACGCGTTCGCGGGCGGGGACAGCACCGACTACGGAACCGTCCCCGAGGAACTCGTCCTCGGGAAGGTGCGGTTCCGTTTCCGTCCGCCGACGGGTCAGCGGTCGCCGTTCGCCGTCGTCCGCTGGGTGCTGGTGGCCGCCAGGCCCGTGCTCGCGGCCCGGTCCGCCTCCAGGCGCTTGCGGGCGCGGTAGGCCGCGACGTTGGCGCGGGTCGCGCAGCGGTCCGAGCAGTAGCGCCGGGAGCGGTTGGTCGAGGTGTCGAGGTAGGCGTTGCGGCACGGGGCTGCCTCGCACAGGCCGAGACGGTCCACGCCGTACTCGGTCAGATGGAAGGCGAGGCCCATCGCCGCGATCGCCGCGTAGCCCGCGGTCGCGTTCGACGGGTGATCCGCCAGATGCATGTGCCACAGCGGGCGGCCGTCGTCGTCCCGGTGGTCGTGCCCCGAGATCTGCGGGCTCACCGGGAATTCGAGCAGCAGCGAGTTCAGCAGGTCCACGGCGAGCGTCTCCTCGCCGCCGGCCGCCGCCTCGAACACGGCGCGCAGCCGCCCCCGTACCGAACGGAAGCGGGTGACGTCGGCCTCCGCCGCGCGGCGGGCCGCCGAGGCGTTGGCCCCGAACAGGTCACGGACGGCCTCGACGGAGGTCAGCGAGTCCTTGCCCCGGACCGGTTCCTCGGTGTTGACGAGACGGACGGCGTAATCCGAGTAATAGGCCAGTTCCACTTGTAGTCCTTACGGAGGCGCTCTATCGTCGTGACGGTGGTCAGGTAACAGCTGATCGCGCTTACAGGGTATTACGTGGTCGACGCGAGGAGGGGCTTTCATGGCCATCGGCACCGGAACCGACTGGCAGGCATGGCAGCAGAGCTGGGACCGGCAGCAGGAGTGGTACATGCCGGACCGCGAGGAGCGCTTCCGGGTGATGCTCGACATGACCGAGGCGCTCGTCGGCCCCGAGCCCCGCGTCCTCGACCTCGCCTGCGGCACCGGCACCATCACGGCCCGGCTGCTCGCCCGCTTCCCCGGAGCCACCAGCACCGGCGTCGACCTCGACCCCGCCCTCCTCACCATCGCCGAGGGCACCTTCACCGGCGACAACCGGGTCTCCCTCGTCACCGCCGACCTCAAGGACCCCCGGTGGCGCGAGCGGCTGCCGTACGACACGTACGACGCCGTCCTGACCGCCACCGCCCTGCACTGGCTGCACAGCGAACCCCTCACCGTCCTCTACGGCCAGATCGCCGAACTCGTCCGTGACGGCGGCGTGTTCATGAACGCCGACCACATGATCGACGAGACGACACCCCGCATCAACGCGGCCGACCGCGCCCAGCGGCACACCCGGATGGACGAGGCCAAGCGGATCGGCGCCCTCGACTGGGCCGAGTGGTGGGAGGTGGCCGCCCAGGACCCGGTCCTCGCCGGACCCACCGCCCGCCGCTTCGAGATCTACGGCGAGCACGCCGACGGCGACACCCCCTCCGCCGACTGGCACGCGCGCGTGCTGCGCGAACAGGGCTTCGGCGAGGCCCGCCCGGTGTGGCGCTCCCCCTCGGACGCGCTGGTCCTCGCGGTCAAGTAGGGCCCCCGCGAACCCTGTTGGAGGCGGTACGGAGAATCCGTACCGCCTCCACTGCGTCCTGCGGCACCTCCCGCCGCACTGGAGGGGTGAGACGGTCCGCGGGCGCGGGCCGGGAAGGGGGCGGGATGACGCGCGGCGAGGAAGCCGCTCTGCACGCTTTCGTGGAGGGCAGACGGACGGCGCTGTTCCGCAGCGCGTATCTGCTGTGCGGCAATCGCGACGAGGCCGAGGACCTCGTCCAGACGACGCTGGTGAAGGTCGTCCTCGGCGCGCGGCGGCACGGACGCCTCGAAAGTCTCGAGGCCTACGCGCGCAAGACGCTGGTCAACACCTTCATCTCCGCCCGCCGCCGGTTCTGGCGGCGCGAGCACGCGTACGGCGAGGTGCCGGACGTGGCGGGGCGGTCGGTCGACAGCGACACCGGACTCGTGGTGCGGGCCGCGCTCGCGGAACTCGCGCCGAAGCAACGGGCCGTGCTCGTCCTGCGCTACTGGGAGGACCTGAGCGTGGCCGCCACGGCCCAGGTGCTCGACATGCGCGAGAGCACGGTCAAGAGCCACACAGCCAGGGGACTCGCGGCACTGAGGGCCGCGGTGCGGGAGGAGTACGCGTGAACCAGGAAGCGGAGCAGGAGTACGTGCGGGCACTGCTCGGACGGGTGGTGGACGACGTCCAGGTGCCCGGGAGCCGCGGCGGCGAGAGCGTCTTCGCCCAGGCCTCGCGGGTGCGGTGGCGGCGGCGCACGGCGGCCACCGGTGCCGTCGCGGCCGCCGTCGCGGCCGGCCTGGTCTTCGGACCGGGTGTGCTGGACACCGGGCACCGGGCCGGGGTGGCGAGCGCGCCCACCGCCGGCGAGTACACGACCAGGGCGGGGCGTTTCGCGAAACTGCTCCCGGCCGGGACCGGGAAGATCAGCGAGGTCTCGCTGCTGCGCCTGATCAAGGGGGTGCCGAAGGCCCCGCTGCCCAAGCCCGTCGGACCGTACGACGGTGACTACGCCGTCGGCCGGCCCGACGGGGTCGGCTACCTCACCGTGTCCGTGTCCTCCCGCTCGGAGATCGCGGCGAAGACGGGCGGCGCGGGCCTGGGCGACCCCTGCCAGGACGCGGCCAGGGCCGGGCTCATCGGCTGCACCACCCAGAAGCTGTCCGACGGCACCGTTCTCTCGGTCTGGCGGACCGGCCCGGGCGAGCCCGGCTCCCAGCCGACATGGGGGCAGGAGTTCGCCGGCGTCCTGAGCCTGCGGGACGGCCGCGCCCTGCGGGTACGGGACAGCGCCGGCTACCAGGGCAGGGGCCAACTGGGCCGGGTCCTCAAAACCACGCCACTGACCCGCTCCCAGTTCACGAAGCTGATCCTGAACCCGGCGCTGCGGCCGTAGCTCCGGGAGCGCGGCCGGGGCACGGGGAAGGGGCGGTACGGGAGACCCGTACCGCCCCTTGTTCCTGCGCCGGTGAGCGCGTCGTCCCGGTCCCCGGTCAGAGGACCTTGGAGAGGAACGACTTCGTACGCTCGTGCTGCGGGTCGGTCAGGACGTCGCGGGGGTTGCCGGACTCGACGACCACACCGCCGTCCATGAAGACCAGGCTGTCGCCGACCTCGCGGGCGAAGCCCATCTCGTGCGTCACGACGACCATCGTCATACCGGACTCGGCGAGGTCGCGCATGACGTCGAGGACGTCACCGACCAGCTCCGGGTCCAGGGCCGAGGTCGGCTCGTCGAAGAGCATCAGCTTCGGGTCCATCGCCAGCGCGCGGGCGATCGCCACGCGCTGCTGCTGGCCGCCGGAGAGCTGCGAGGGGTAGTTCTTCGCCTTGTCGCCCAGTCCGACACGCTCCAGCAGCTCCATCGCGCGGGCCTGGGCGTCCGCCTTCTTGGCGCCCTTCACCTGGATGGGCGCTTCCATGACGTTCTCGACGGCCGTCATGTGCGGGAACAGGTTGAAGCGCTGGAAGACCATGCCGATGTCACGGCGCTTCAGAGCGACTTCGCTGTCCTTGAGCTCGTAGAGCTTGTCGCCCTTCTGGCGGTAGCCCACCAGGTCACCGTCGACGTACAGCCGGCCGGCGTTGATCTTCTCCAGGTGGTTGATGCACCGCAGGAAGGTCGACTTGCCGGAGCCGGACGGGCCGATGAGGCAGAACACCTCACCGGTGTTCACCTCCAGGTCGATGCCCTTGAGGACCTCCACCGGGCCGAAGGACTTGTGGACGCCCTCCGACTTCACCATCGCGGTCATGCCTTGCCCCTCTCACTGCCGAGCCCGATCAGGTTCGCCTTGATCTTCTGGAAGACCGTCGGCGGCAGGCTGCGGCTGGAACCCCGTGCGTAGTAGCGCTCCAGGTAGTACTGGAAGACGCTGAACACGCTGGTCATGGCCAGGTACCAGATGGAGGCGACGAACAGCATCTCCATGACGGCGTACGACGTGGAACCGATCGCCGAGGTGGAGCGCAGCAGCTCGTTGTACGTGACCGCGTACACCAGCGACGAGGTCTTCAGCATGTTGATGAACTCGTTGCCGGTCGGCGGCACGATCACGCGCATCGCCTGCGGGATCACGATCCGGAACAGCGTCCTGGTGTGGCTCATGCCCAGGGCCTGCGCGGCCTCCGTCTGACCCTCGTCCACGGCCAGCAGGCCGGCGCGGCAGATCTCGGCCATGTACGCGGCCTCGTTCAGACCGAGACCCAGCAGGGCGCACATGAACGGAGTCATGACGTCCGTCATCTCGTTCTTGTAGATCGGCCCGAGGTTGAGAACCGGGAAGATCAGCGCCAGGTTGAACCACAGCAGAAGCTGGACGTAGACCGGGGTGCCGCGGAAGAACCAGATGTACAGCCACGCGACCGTGCTGGTCACCGGGTTCTTCGAGAGCCGCATCACCGCGAGGACGATGCCCAGCACCACACCCACGATCATGGCGAGGATGCTGATCAGCAGCGTCCGGCCGGCGCCCTGGACGACACTGGACACGAAGAGCTGGTCGCTCACGGTGTGCCACTGGATGTTGCCGTGCGAGAACGCGATGCCGAGTGCCACCAGCAGAGCGATGACGATGATGCCGCTGACCCACCGGCCGTAGTGGCGGACGGGGATCGCCTTGATCATGTCCGGGGCCGGCCCGGACGTGCCGCTCGTGGGCACCGCGTCGTTCGGAGGCGGTGTGTCCGAGGCGGACTTGTCGAGTTTGTCAGTCACGTGACTGCCCTTCAGTGGTGCGCTCGGCTTACTTGCCGCCGTTGATCGCGGACTGCTCGATCGCGCCGGACTGCGCGCCCCACTTCTCCAGGACCTTCTGGTACGAGCCGTCCTTGATGATCGCGTCGACGGCTTCCTTCAGAGCGTCACGGAGCTGGGTGTTGTTCTTGTTCAGGATGATCCCGAACGGGCCCGCGTCGTACTGCTTGTTGATGACCTCGAAGGCCTTGCCGCCGTCGGCCTTGTTGGCCAGGTCGACCGCCACCGGGTAGTCGTTGATACCGGCCACCGCGCCGCCGGACTTCACACGGGTCTGCGCCTCGGTGTCGTTCTGGAACGACTCGATGGTGATGGCCTTCTTGCCGGCGTCCGTGCACTTCTTGGACTGGTCCTTCAGGGCCGTCTCGTACGTCGTGCCCTGCTGCACGGCGGCGGTCCTGCCGCAGAGGTCCTCGATGCCCTTGATGCCCTCGGGGTTGCCCTTCTTCACGTAGATGGCCGTACCGGCCGTGAAGTAGTCCACGAAGTCGACGCCCTCGCCGAGCTTCTTGCCCTTGTCGTCCAGGCCTTCCTGGCGCTGCTTGTTGTCGGTGATCGACGACATGCCGATGTCGTAACGGCCCGAGTTGACGGCCGTGATCAGACCGTCGAAGGAGCCCGAGGTGAACTCGAACTTCACGCCGAGCTGCTTGCCCAGCGCCTCGGCCAGGTCGGGGTCGACGCCGACGATCTTGCCGCCCTCGGTCGACTCCATGGGGGCGTACTCGGCGTTCGTGCCGACCTTGATGACGCCCGCGTCCTGGATCTTCTTGGGGAGCTTGGAGAACAGGGGGGCGCTGTTGGACTTCGCCGACTCGGTGGAGCTGCTGCCGCCGCCGTTCGTCTGGTCACCGCAACCGGTGAGGATCAGGGCGCCGGCGACCGCGATCGCGCCGACCGCTGCTATCCGGGACTGAGCGGCCTTGCTACGACGGGTGGTGCGTGCGGTCATGAGGGTTCCTCCGGCGGATCAGGGAGTAGCCGATAGGTCGACGGAAACACACACCTTCGAGTGTCGCGACCTCGTGTAATGACGGCATCTTGCCATTCGGACCGCGAGATTCAGGGTGACCGCTATGTCAAAATCGGATAACGGGTGACCCCCGAACCAACACCGGGTGATCGTCTACGGCCGGATCATGTGCGGGAATCCTCCCTTCCGGCCGGAAGATCTTCGGCACGCCGCAGGAAGCGGAAGACCGCTACGCGGCACTCGTGTCCGAACGAGGACATGTCCGGACGTGTCAATGGATCAAGGCATGAGTCATCTCACCGACGTGTGATCTTGGCTCTATGGACTCGTCCTCGACACCGTCCGTCCGGTAAGAAGGTTCTTTACACCCCTCATCCGGGGCTCAGGGCGCGTGTGCGGCGCGCCCGTCGCGCAGCGGCCCGTACGCAACCACGGCGGCAGGGCCTGCGCGGTGCCCGCCCACCCCTCAACCAGGAGTGGCCACCCTCGATATTGAAGACTTAAGGGGTAAAACAAAGTGGCAGCGGAGATCGTCAATCCTCGCAGCGACAGCAGTAGGGATCAGGAAGACGGGGCGGAGCCCCTCGATTCCTTCGACCCGGCTTTCGCGCTGCACCGCGGCGGCAAAATGGCTGTGCAAGCCACGGTGCCGGTCCGCAACAAGGACGACCTGTCCCTGGCTTACACGCCCGGCGTCGCGAAGGTGTGCAGCGCGATCGCCGAGCAGCCGGAACTCGTCCACGACTACACGTGGAAGTCGTCCGTGGTCGCAGTGGTGACCGACGGCACGGCAGTGCTCGGGCTCGGTGACATCGGCCCGGAGGCCTCGCTCCCCGTCATGGAGGGCAAGGCCATTCTGTTCAAGCAGTTCGGTGGAGTGGACGCGGTGCCGATCGCGCTCGCCTGCACCGATGTCGACGAGATCGTCGAGACCGTGGTCCGGCTCGCTCCCTCGTTCGGCGGCGTCAATCTGGAGGACATCTCGGCACCGCGGTGCTTCGAGATCGAGCGCAGGCTCCAGGAACGACTGGACATTCCCGTCTTCCACGACGACCAGCACGGGACAGCGGTCGTCACCCTCGCGGCCCTGCGGAACGCCGCCAGGCTCACCGGGCGCTCGCTCGGCGACCTGCGCGCGGTGATCTCCGGCGCGGGCGCGGCGGGTATCGCCATCGCCAAGTTCCTGCTCGAGGCGGGCCTCGGCGATGTCGCGGTCGCCGACCGCAAGGGCGTCGTGTCCCGTGACCGGGACGACCTGACGGACGTCAAGCGCGAGCTCGCGGAGATCACCAACAAGGCGGGGATCTCCGGTTCGCTGGAGGAGGCGCTCGCGGGCGCCGACGTCTTCATCGGCGTCTCCGGCGGTACGGTTCCCGAGCCGGCGGTCGCCTCCATGGCCGAGGGGGCCTTCGTCTTCGCGATGGCCAACCCGAACCCCGAGGTGCACCCCGACATCGCCCACAAGTACGCGGCCGTCGTCGCGACGGGGCGGTCGGACTTCCCGAACCAGATCAACAACGTGCTGGCCTTCCCGGGGATCTTCGCCGGTGCTCTCCAGGTCCGGGCCTCCCGGATCACCGAGGGCATGAAGATCGCCGCCGCCGACGCGCTGGCCGCGGTCGTCGGGGACGACCTCGCCGCGGACTACGTCATCCCCTCGCCGTTCGACGAGCGGGTGGCCCCGGCGGTCACGGCCGCGGTGGCTGCCGCCGCCCGGGCCGAGGGTGTCGCCCGCCGCTGACGCGCCACGTCCTGCTGGGCCCCGCCGGGAACTCTCCCGGCGGGGCCGGCTGCTTTTCCGCCCCCTAGCGCCGTCCGGGGAAAGTTTCAGCCCCTCCGGCGATTGAGGAGCGGGGGGCCGGGGGCAGCGCCCCCGTGACGGGACGGGCAGGGGCGGAGGGGGCGAGACACGCTTGTGCCCGGGGCCACCCGGTCGGTGGGGGACGTGTCACAGGCGGAGGCGGTTCCCCCGGCCGGGGGCGGAGCCTATCGTCAAGGTCATGTTCGCTGCCTATGCCGCCCGAATCGACCGTGACCAGCCGCTGAACGGCCTGGAGTTGGGGGAGCGCCCGGCCCCCGGACAGAGGCCGGGCTGGACGACCGTGAACGTACGGGCCGCCTCCCTGAACCACCACGACCTGTGGTCGCTGCGCGGAGTCGGCCTCGCCGAGGACAAGCTGCCGATGATCCTCGGCTGCGACGCCGCGGGAATCGACGAGGACGGCAACGAGGTCGTCCTGCACTCCGTCATCGGCCAGAGCGGGCACGGGGTCGGCCCCGACGAGCCCCGCTCCATCCTCACCGAGCGCTACCAGGGCACCTTCGCCGAGCAGGTCTCCGTACCGACGTGGAACGTGCTGCCGAAGCCCAGGGAACTGTCCTTCGCGGAGGCGGCCTGCCTGCCGACCGCGTGGCTGACGGCGTACCGCATGCTGTTCACCAACGCCGGGGTACGGCCCGGCGATTCCGTCCTCGTCCAGGGAGCCGGCGGCGGCGTCGCCACCGCCGCGATCGTGCTCGGCAAGGCCGCCGGACTGCGGGTCTTCGCGACCAGCCGGGACGAGGCCAAGCGCAAGCGGGCCCTCGAACTCGGTGCCGTGGAGG
Source organism: Streptomyces sp. NPDC028298 (assembly GCF_055565895.1). Classification (NCBI taxonomy): domain Bacteria; kingdom Bacillati; phylum Actinomycetota; class Actinomycetes; order Kitasatosporales; family Streptomycetaceae; genus Streptomyces; species Streptomyces sp. NPDC028298. The sequence continues at coordinate 229,329 of NZ_JBVHTL010000011.1, read as the reverse complement.
CGCTGGAGTCCGGGGCGCGGCTGCCGCAGCGGGTGGACGCGGTCATCGAGACGGTCGGTGCCGCCACCTGGTCGCACTCGATCAAGTCGCTGCGTCCCGGCGGAACCGTCGTCATCTCGGGCGCCACCAGTGGTGACCGGCCCTCGCACGCCGAGCTGACGCGGATCTTCTTCCTCGAACTCAAGGTGGTCGGCTCCACCATGGGGACGAAGGACGAGCTGGAGGATCTGCTGGCCTTCTGCGCGGCCACCGGTGTGCGGCCCGTCGTCGACGAGGTGCTGCCCCTCGACCGGGCCCGCGAAGGCTTCGAACGGCTGGAGTCCGGCGACCTGTTCGGCAAGATCGTGCTGACGACGGGCTGACGCAGGGCGCGGGAACACAGGAACGGCGGGTCCGGATCACCGGGCCCGCCGTTTCGTTCGTCGGGGACGTCCGGGGTTCAGCCCGCTCACGGTGTCAATTTTGGTTGACAGGACTCGAGTGTCAACGTAGGTTGACATCATGACCGAAGCAACGGATCTCGCCGAGCGCGCGGGTGATCGCGATCCGCGGATCGGACTGCGGGCGGTCTCCGCGCTGCGGAGGCTGCTGGAGCAGTTGGAGGCGGTACAGGTGCGCAGTGCGCGCCATCAGGGGTGGTCGTGGCAGGAGATCGCCGCGGAACTCGGAGTGAGCAGGCAGGCCGTGCACAAGAAGTACGGGAGGCAGTGATGTTCGAACGCTTCACCAAGGATGCGCGTGCCGTCGTCGAGGGCGCGGTCGCGCACTCCGAGCGGGTGGGCGCCGAGACGGTCGAGGAGGAGCACATGCTCCTGGCTCTCCTGGACCGGGAGGGCAGCCGGGCCTCCTTCGCCCTCTCCTCGCTGGGGGAGTCCGGGTTCCGGGAGTCGCTGGAGCGGGACCTCGCCGAGGCGCGGCGCAGGGGCGGACTCTCGCGCGCCGACGCCGACGCCCTCTCCGGGCTCGGTATCGACCTGTCCGAGATCGTCTCCCGGATCGAGGAGGCGCACGGGGAAGGGGCGCTGGAGTCGGGCAGGCGCGGCGCGAACGGCAGGCGGGCCCGTCGGCGGCCCTTCGGGCAGGAGGCCAAGGACGTGCTGGTGCGAGCCCTGCGGATCGCCGCCGCCCGACGGGACCGGCACATCGGCGACGAACACCTGCTCCTGGCGGTCACCCTGCGGGGCGGGGTCGCCGCCGAGGTGCTGGCCGACCACAACGTCACCTACACCTCGGTCACACGCGTCCTGTACGGCGAGACCGGACCGGCCGGCGAGGCGGGGATGCCGGAGGCGGAGGCGGGCTGAACCACCGGCTGCGGACCCCGGGGGCGTGGGCGAGCGAGGCCTCCCGGCCCGGGGGCGAGCGGGGCGCCGCAGGGTTGGCGACCGAGGCGAGCGGGGCCGGCGACCGGGGCGAGCGGGGTCGGCGACCGGGGCGAGCGGGGCGGCGGGGCCACCTTCGTGGCCCCGCCGACCATGTGCTCGGCGTCTCGGGGAGAGCTAGGGCCGCTTGCTGCGCAGGGTCGAGCCGATGTGGGCCGCCGCGGCCGACAGGTGGCGGCGGACGCCACGGAGCTGGTCCTCCGTGATCCCGTGGTCGCGGGAAGTGTCGCGGATGTCGTCGCGGAAGCGGTCGAGCAGCCGGTCGAGGTCCCGGGCGGGGTTGCCCGTGGAGTCCTCGTGGGCCCAGTCCGGTTCGTACGCGGCGGGGAAGTCCTCCGGCGTGGCCGAGTACTCCGCGTCCACGGGTGCCCCGGAAGGCGTGCGGCCGAAGCCGAACTCCTTGCCGAGATCCTTCCCGAAGTCCTTGCCGAAGTTCTTCCCGAAGTCGCCGAACTCCTTGGCCAGTTCGGTCAGTCCCTCGCGCACGCCCGTCGGCCAGTCGCCCCGCGCGAAATGATCCTGGACCTGGTCCTGGACACGCTTGGCCATGCGCTGCATCTCCTCCTGGGCCTGCGCACGCGCCTTCTCCTGGGCCTCCTTGGCCTGGCGGCGGGCACGCTGGGCCTCGTCGCGGGCGCGGCGGCTCTCGTCCTTCGCGCGGCGGGCCTGTTCCTTCCACTCGTGCCGGACGCGCCGCATCTCCTCCTTCGCGGCCCGCCACGACTCCCTGTCCTGGAAGTCGTCGAGGCCGGGGCCGCCCGCCGGATCGCCGTGCTCCTTCGGCCGGGCGCCCGCACCGGAGCCGTGGCGCGCCTCCGTGGCCGCCGCCCGCATCTCGCGGCGCAGGTCACCGGCCGCGCCCCGGACGTCCGCGCGGATCTCCGCCGCGAGCTCCGCGACCGACTCGCGGATCTCCAGCTCCAGATCGGCCAGCTCGCCGCTGCGGTCGGCCAGTTCGGCGCGGCCGGCGTCGGTGATCGCGTACACCTTGCGGCCGCCCTCGGAGGTGTGCGTGACGAGTCCCTCGGCCTCCAGCTTCGCCAGCCGGGGGTAGACGGTGCCCGCCGAGGGCGCGTACAGGCCCTGGAAGCGCTCCTCCAGGAGGCGGATCACCTCGTATCCGTGGCGCGGGGCCTCGTCCAGCAGCTTGAGGAGGTACAGACGCAGTCGGCCGTGGGCGAAGACGGGGGCCATGTCAGAGCACCTTCTTGTCGGTCGAGTCGGCCGGCCGGCCCTCGGTGGCGCCGTCGCGCGGTGTGTCACCTTCCGCGCCGCCCGCCGTGGCGGTGCCGCCAACCGTGTCGTCGGCGCTGTCGGTCGCGGTCGCCGTCGCGGGGGCGCTCGCCTTGTCGTCGGCCGAGCTGGCCGTCGAGCGGTCGGCCGTGTCGGCCGTGTCGTTCGCGGTGGTTGCGGCTGTCGTGTCAGGGGGTGTGTCGGCGGTCGTGTCCGGGGCGGAGTCCGCGGTCGTGTCCCGGCTGGTCGGCCGGGCCGTGTCGCGGGGTTCGGGGACGTCCTCGTACGGCTCGTCCTCCGTCGGTGGCCTGCGCAGCAGGGCGATCGAGCCCGAGACCGTCATCGCCCGCAGCCTGCCGTTGCCCGCGCCCAGCCGGCCGGTGATCTTCTTGGCGCCCCACTGGCCGTTGACCCGCAGGTCCTCGAAGGCGCTGGAGACGCTGCCGCTCGCGGTGTTCGCCTCCACCTCGGCGTCCGCCGGGTGCGGGAGCCGGATCGCGATCTCACCCGAGACGTTCGACAGCCGGACGTCGGTGGGGGAGCCCGTGGCGTCCAGGTCCACGATCATCGAACCGCTCACCGACTCGGCCCGCACGGAGGTGCCGGAGCCCTCGACGACGGTCAGGTCGCCGGAGACCGAGTTGAAGTGGAGGTCGCCGGTGACGGCCTGCGCCTCCAGGTTCCCCGAGACGGTCTCCACGCGCACGGGGCCCGCGACGCGGACGAGCGTGGTGTCGCCGGTGACGCCCTTCACCTGGACCCGTCCGTCCGTCCCCGAGACCACGGCGGCGGCGCCGACCACGCCCACCTCGACGTGCGTGCGGGTCGGGACGGTCAGGGAGACCACGGCCGCACGCCGCCAGCCCTTGCGGTCGAGCCACTTCAGGAAGCCCTTCCACGGAAGGTCGTCGTAGGCCACCGTCAGCGTGCCGCCCTCCTGGGTGACCTGGAGCGGGGGGCCGTCCAGCTCCGACACCTCCAGGCGGGCGGAACCCTCGTCGGTCCCCACGACGTTCACTGTTCCGTTGACGATGCGTACGTGCACCGTCTGGACGGGGCCGTCGAAGGAGAGCTTCCTCGGCTCTGTCACGGACCACTCGGACATGGTGCAGACCTCCTCGACCGGACCGGACCCTCGTACGAGCCCGAGCTCGACGCGGCATATCGCGTCTTCCGTATTCACGATATATCGCGGATACGCAAAGTCAAGACACCCGTTCTGGGGATCATGGGGGCGTCGAAGTGGACAATTCGCCCTAAAGTAGGGCTATGTCGACTCCCTCCGGCGCGTCCAGGGGCGACCGCCCGGCCCCCGGCGCCCTGTTGCTGTGCCGGGCCCGCCCGGAGTCGGTCGGCCCCGCCGTCCAACTGCTGCGCGAGCGGATGCTGCTCGCCGGAGCGGGGCCCGACTGGAGCGTGCTGGTCCCCGAGGGCAGGCCCTGGCAGGAGGGCGTGGAACCCGTCGACCGCGTGCTCACCGGCTGGGCCGCGGCGCTCGCCGTCGGCGCGCCCTGGCCCGTGCTCGCGCTGTGGTGGGACACCGACCGCAGCGGCTTCACCCTGGCCTCCGGTTTCCGGCGCACCGTGGGCTACGAATGGCTGGCGAACGGCACCCCGGTCGGCGAGGACGAGGCGATGCGCACGTTCGCCGCCCGTCTGGGCCTCGATCCGGTGCTCGACATGCAACTGCTGGAGCCGCTGACGCAGCCCGACCCGGCGGCCGACGCGCACGCGCGCGTGAGCGGGCTGCTCGCCGTCCTCACACGCGCGGGGGTGATCCTCCCGGCCGGGGTCGACCCCGGCGAACCCGTGGAACGGCTGCGTGACGCGGTCCGGATCCTGCCGGACGCCGAGCAGGTCGAGTGGAACGGCTGGCGCGCCGCCGTGGGCGCCGAACTCGACGTCGTGGAGAGCGGCGGTCTCGGGCCCTGGCTGCGCGGCCCCAAGGCCCGCACCCTGTCCGCGGCCCAGCTCGCCGTGGGCCTTCCGCTCGCCGCCTGGGGGATCCGGCGGCACAGCGGCGGCTGGATCGTCGCCGGCGCCGTCCTGATGCTCCGCGGCGCCCTCGGTCTGGCGTACGACCACCTGCGCGCGTACGACTGACCCCTCGCCGCGCGAGGGCGGTGCCCGGAGCCTCCGCTCCTACTCCTCGTCGTCCTCGTCGTCCAGGCGGGCCAGCCAGGTCGCCAGCCGCTCGACCGGCACCTCGAAGTCCGGGTTCAGGTCGACGAACGTACGCAACTGCTCGGCGAGCCACTCGAAGGTGACCTCTTCCTCGCCGCGCCGCTTCTCAAGTTCCTCGATGCCGCGGTCGGTGAAGTACATGGATGGTGCTCCGTGGGTGAAAGGGAAGTGGAACGCTGGGAAAAGGATAGGCGGGGCCAGGGACCAGACGGAGGGGCTCCGGGGGCGGGGACGTGCGGAGGGCCCCTGTCGTGCGGGGGCCGCCGACGCTAGCCTGCAAGGTCGGCTCGGACCACGGGGGCGTGGGGGAACGGGGGATGCCATGAGCGACGCGGTGACGCGCATCGCACGGATCGAGATGCCCGACGGGACACCGGTGTGGGCCCGGATCTCGGGAGCGGACGAACTGGAGGATCCCGGCGGCGAGCTGTCGCTGACGGACGTCGGCTTCGCGGAGCGGGTCGAGGCGCAGGTCGAGTCCCTGCAGTCGCTGATCACCGGGGTCGCCCGCTCGCTCGCGGCCCCGCTGCGCGCGGTGCGGCCCGACGAGGTCAGCGTCGAGTTCGGCATCGAGCTGACGGCGAAGGCCGGCAAGGTGGTCGGACTGCTCGCGGACGGCGAGGCCAAGGCGGGCATCACGGTGACACTCACCTGGAACGGCGCCCCACCCGACCTGGAAGGCACCGTGACCACCGCCCCACACACGGGGCGACCCGACACGGACGGGTCCCGGACCGCTGTCCCGCACGCGGGGCGACCCGAGACGGACGGACCGGAGACCGCTGTCCCGCACGCGGGATCACCCGCCCCGGACGGGCCCGGGACCATCCCGCAGGCGCGGCCGCCAGCCTCTGCCGGAGGAGACGGGGGCCTCCCGCACGCGGGGTCACCCGCCCCGGAGGGGTCCACGGCCATCCCGCAGGCGCGGCCGCCAGCCCCTGCCGGAGGCACCGGGACCACCGCCCCGCACGCGGGGCGACCCGACGCGGACGGGTCCGGGACCGCTGTCCCGCACATGGGGCGACCCGAGACGGACGGACCGGAGACCGCTGTCCCGCACGCGGGGTCACCCGCCCCGGACGGGCCCGCGACCATCCCGCAGGCGCGGCCGCCAGCCCCCGCCGGAGGCACCGGGACCACCGCCCCGCACGCGGGGCGACCCGAGACGGACGGACCGGGGACCGCAGTCCTGCACGCGGGATCGCCCGCCCCGGACGGGCCCGCGGCCATCCCGCAGGCGCGGCCACCCGCCCCCGCCGGAGGGGACGCGACCCTCCCGCACACCGGGTCACCCGGCCCGGACCGGGCGGCACCGCGCGCGGGCGCGTCTCCCGGCGCCTCGGCGCACGGTGGGGCCACCGACCCCTCCGGCGGGGGCCGGGCATGACGGACGGGCACGCCCCGGGCGCATCGGGCGGCCCCGGGAACGCTCACCGTGCGCTGCGTGATCTCGTCATGGCCGCCACCGTGCGCATCCATCGCGCGGGCCCCGGGTATGCCCTGGACGAACCCGGCACGTTCCTCGGGAGCGGCTTCTTCATCGCTCCGAACTGGGTTCTGACCTGCGCGCATGTGGTCTGGAGCGGGGAGGGGAACGAGGTGACGGTGGTGTATGAGAGGGGACCGGGCCGCGGTACGTCCGCCGTCACCGGCGAGGTCGCGACGGTCCTCCCGGACCGCGCCGGGCTGCCGGCCCGCGGCACCTGGCCGTCCCCCGACCTCGCGCTGGTACGGCTGCGCGAGCCGGTGGACCACGACTGCGCGTACGTCACCGAGCGCCCGGCCGCCTACTACGAGGAGTCCGTCGTCCTCTACTCCGGCTGGTCCGTGGTCGGCGGGGAGCTGCGCCGGCTGAGCGGCACGTGCACGGTCCAGGGCACGCTCGGCGGCTGGTCCGACGACGAACAGATCCGCCTCGGCGGCGACGTGCTGCCGCCCGGCGTCTCGGGCGGGCCGGTCGTGGACCCCGTACGCGGTGAGGTCGTCGGTGTCCTGAAGTCGCGCACGGACCGCGGTCTGGGCGGGACCTGCACGGGCGTGGAGCAGTTGCGGTCGCTCCCGGTGCCGGCCGAGGAGCCCACCGCCGAGCACGACGACCCGTACCACGCCGTCTTCCACGCGCACGACCGCTACCACCGGGACCGGCAGCGCCACCCGGACACCGACCGCAGCACCTGGGCCGACGTCCAGAACCAGCTCGGCGCCCGGCCCGGCCGGGCCCTCAGCCCCGAGGAGCGGACCCAACTGCTCGGCAGGCTCGCCGATCTGCCGCCGCCCGCCAGCACCCGCGCCCTGCTCGGCCTGCTCGAATCCCTGCTGGGCGACCAGGCGGCGATCCCGCACCCGGCCCCGCGCGGCTGGCGCGACGGGCTCGGGGCGCTGTACGAGAGCTCGCGCCAGGACGCGGCCCTCGACCTCGTCCTCGACTACGCCATGCGGGCGATGTCCGCCGAACGCCCCTTCGTCACGCCGGGCACCCGGGCCGCCGAACGGGCGCTGTGGGAGTGGGTGCGGCAGACCGCCGAGGGCCGTCCCGGCCCCGCCTACCGACGCCGCCTCGGCCAACAGTGGATCGAAAGGCTCCAGTTGGCGCCCCACGGCCGCTCGACGGTGGAAGCAGGAGCGGCGCACGCCACCGCGCGGAGCGCCGATCGTGCGCCCCGGCTCTACGTCCTGCTCGAACTGGAACAGCTCGGCTGGGAGCCCGGCCGCTGCGACTGGCACGTCTCCGTGGGCCGGCCGACCGGGGAGGTGGTGCGGCTGCGGGACGGCGACCGCACCCCGCTGGAGGAACTGCCCGCCGTCCTCGCGGCACCCCTCACCGAGGCCTTCCGCCAGTGCGACGAACCCGGACGGCCCGTCGACCTCCAGGTGGCGCTGCCCCATCTGCTGCTCGGACTCGACGTCGACGCCTGGCAGTTCGGGCCGGACGAGGCGCCGCTCGGCGCCCACCGGCCCGTCGTCGTGCGCTGCGCCGACCGGGAACAGCTCCCCGAACCCGCCGACACGGCCTTCGACGCCGGAAAGCCGCTCCCCGCCGACGAGGAGCGGCACGAGCGCGAGGCCCGCTGGCGGTGGATCCACGCACACGGCGCGCAGGCCGAGGTCCTCGACTGCGAGGACGGTCTGCGGGTACCGGTACCGGCGGCGGAGTCGCTGCGCGGCCTGCCGCACAGGACCGTCCCGGTGCTCTGCCGCTACGGGGACCACCGCTTCGAGGACGACCCGGTCGCGCTCGTCCGGATCGTGCACGGCGGATACGGCGTCGCGCTGTGGCGGCGCTGGCGCGGCCAGTCCGAAGCGGTCTGCGGCGAGTTCCACCGAAGAGCCGGCGACACGGTGGCGGGCGCGGGCGGCGCGGACCGGCTCCCCGCCCTCGTGCACGCCCTGCGGGCCGGATTGCGCGAGGGCCGGCCGGAGACCTACTGGGCCCATGGGATCGCCCTGTTCTACGACGATCCGCGCCGGCCCCTGCCCGGGACCGGAGACCTGCTGGAGGCGCCATGACCGCATCGGTGGAGCCGTTGTCGCACGATGCTCGAAAGAGGCCGAACCGGGCTGCCACGAGCCCCTCTTGGGGCCTTACGGGGCCCTCCGTGGATCGATACGGTGAGGCGACGATCGACGGTTTCCGGGGTGGACGAGTGACGACGAGGACTGGGCAATGACCGATTCCAGCGAGTGGCTCATCTACCGAGGCGCAGGCGAACCCCACGACGGCATGAACCGGCTGCCGGCCCCGCCGCCGTGGCGCGACTTCGCGAGCCGGGACGCCACCGACGGCGACGGCTCCGAGGACCGCAGGCTGGGCGCCTACCGGCACCTGGCCGAACTGCACCGGCCCGGCGCCGAGGAACTCGAGATGATCAACGCGGCGCTCTATCTGCGCCGGCCCCTGCTGGTCACCGGCAGCCCCGGCGCGGGCAAGAGCACGCTCGCGCACTCGGTGGCGTACGAACTCGGCCTCGGCAACGTCCTGCGCTGGCCGATCGTCAGCCGCTCCACGCTGCGGGACGGCCTCTACCACTACGACGCGATCGCCCGGCTCCAGGACGTGCAGCTCGCCGCCCCGCACGGCGCCGGCCCCGCCGAACCCGGCGCCCCCGGTTCCGTCGAGGGCATCGGCAGCTACATCCGGCTCGGCCCGCTCGGCACCGCGCTGCTGCCCTCCGAGACCCCGCGCGTCCTGCTCATCGACGAGCTGGACAAGAGCGACATCGACCTGCCCAACGACCTCCTGAACGTCCTGGAGGAAGGCGAGTTCGAGATACCCGAACTCCAGCGCGTCGCCGACCGGCTGCCCGGCGGCGAGGCCGCGGTCCTCACCGCCGACGGCACCAAGGCCCGGGTGCGCGACGGCCGGGTGCGCTGCCACGCCTTCCCCTTCGTCGTCCTCACCAGCAACGGCGAACGCGACTTCCCCGCCCCGCTCATGCGCCGCTGCATCCACCTCGAACTGGGCCGCCCCGACCACAAGCGGCTCGCCACCTTCGTACGCGCCCACCTCGGCGACGAGGCCGCGCGCGCCGGGGACGACCTGATCACCCACTTCCTGGAGCGCTCGCGCAGCGAACTCGTCGCCGCCGACCAGCTCCTGAACGCCATCCACCTCACCGACGCCGCGGCCCCGCCCAGCCGCGACCGGCTCGCCGACCTGCTCATCCAGCGACTCGACCGCCCGAGGTGACGCGCTGATGACCGGCGGCGACCCGATCGCCGAACTCATCGCCCGGATACGGCGGACCGGGCTGGATCCCGATGCCCGGCAACTGGCCGACGCGCTGTGGCTGGCCCGCTGGTCGCGCCCGACGGACGGGACCGGCGACGAACAGGGCGGCGCAGGGCCGTCCGGCCGCGCGACGGCGGCCGAGGACCCGGCCGCCGGACGCCCGGACCCGCGGGGAGAAGAAGGAACGGCGCCCGGCGACCGGCCCGGCCCGGCGTGGCCGGACACGGAACAGGACCGGCGCGTCGCCCTCTACCCGGTGCCGCGCGACGGCGCGCCGCGCGGCTACGGACAGGGCCGCTCGGCGGTGCTGCCGGTCGGCGTCCCCGCCGCGCCCGCGTTTCCCTCCCCCCTCGAACTCCAGCGCGCATTACGCCCGTTGCAGGCGTACCGCACCGCCGCACCACCCCTGCGCACCGTCCTCGACGAGCCGGAGACCGCCGAACGGACCGCCCGGGCCGGCGGGTTGGTCCTGCCGGTGTTCCGCGGCGTCACCCGCGCCGACGCCGCGCTCCAGCTCGTCATGGACGCCTCCTCGTCCATGCGCGTGTGGGACCGGATGTTCGCCGAACTGGAACAGGTCTTCAGCCGGCTCGGCGCCTTCCGGGACATCCAGATCAGCCACCTCCACCAGGGCCCGGACGGAGAACCCGCCGTCAGCCGCAGCCCCGAACCCGGGGCGGCCCCGCTGCACTCCGCCGACCGGCTCAGCGACCCGACGGGCCGCCGCGTCACCCTCCTCGTCAGCGACTGCGCGGGACCCCTGTGGCACAGCGGCCACGCCCACCGACTCCTGCACCACCTGTCCCGGCTGGGCCCCGCCGCCGTACTCCAGCCGCTGCCGCAGCGCATGTGGAACCGCACCCGGCTCCCGGTGTCGTACGGCGAACTGACACGCGGCGAAGCCCTCGCGGGCGCCGCCACACTCAAGGTCCGGCTGCCCGCCGGCACCCCGCCGGAGGCACGCGGCGGCGCGCTCCCCGTGCCCGTCCTGCCGCCCGAGCCCGCCGCGCTCGGCGCCTGGGCCCGCCTGCTCTCCGGAGCCGGCGCCGGACCCGTTGCCGGCGCCGTCGGCTGGGTGCGCAGGCACCACGAGCCCGCCCCGAGCGCCCGCCCAGGACGCCGGATGTCCGGGCTCGAACTGGTCAGCCGGTTCCGCTCCAACGCGTCCAAGACCGCGGGCCGACTGGCCGGCTACCTGGCCGCGGCCCCCCTCAGCCTCCCCGTCATGCAGCTCGTCCAGCGCACCATGCTCCCCGACTCCGGGCCCGCCGAACTGGCCGAAGTCCTGCTCAGCGGGCTGGTCTCCCGCGCCAAGGCCGAGGACTACGGCGCGGACGGCACCCAGTGGTACGAGTTCGCGCCCGGCGCGCAGGAAGCCCTGCTGTCCCCGCTGGGCCTGGACGAGGCCATGCTGGTGCTCAAGCACTGTTCCGAGTACATCGAGCAGCGCTTCGGCAAGGGAGGCCCCAACTTCCCCGCCCTGGCCCTGGCCCAGCTCGGCGAGGACGGCTCCGGACCACCCCTGTCGCCCGGCGCCGGATACCCGGGCGAGAACGGTGACAACGGCGGCGCCACCCTCGTCCCCCAGCCCTTCGCCGAGGTCGCCGCACGGGTACTGGAGCGATTCATGCCGCTGCCTGAACACTTCGCCACCTACGCGCCGACCCGCCACCCCGACGACCCGCCGGGCCGCGGGCCCACCCACCCCGCCGTGCTCAGGGCCCGCTCACTGGCCGGTCAGTTCGGCAGCGACCGCATGGTGCAGGACCTCATCGACGCCGTACAACTGCTGCGCGGCGCGACCGAACACGAAGTGCTCCCCGGCGCCGACCCCGAACTGTGGGCCGAGTACGCCAACTGCGTCCTGCTGCTGTGGGAGGTGCAGGGCGGCGCGGACCTGCTGCGCGAGGCGGAGGCCGCCGCCGAACGCGCCGTCGCGCACCCCCGGGCCCTGCGCGAGAGGGCCGTCCTGGCCCGGGTGCTGCACGCCGCCGCCACCGACCGCAGGCGGCGCGGCGACCGGCGCGGCGCGCTCGACCTGCTGCGCCGCGCCGACCGCGAGTACGCCGTGGCCTGCGCCGCGCCCGGCCTGGACGCCGCCGAGGCCCTGGCGCTCACCCTGGAACGGGTCCGGGCGCTGGAGTCGCAGTGGCGTCTCGGCGGCGACAGCGCGCTCCTCCAGGGCGCGGTCGGCATGCTGGAGGCGTTCGCCGACGTGTGGCCCGACCGGCGAAGCCGCCCCTCCGGGCTCCCGCTCGCCCACGGCCGCGTCCTGCTGCGCCTCTCGGGCGCCACCGCCGACCACGAACAGGCCAGGCTGTACGCGGAACAGGGCGCACGCTCCCTGCGCGCCGCCCTGGAGACCGAACCGGAGGACACGCCCGCGCCCGACGGCCGGTCCTCACGCGTCCGCATCCTCCTCGACCTCGTCGACGCGATCCTGGGGTCCGGCGGCGCGCTGGACGACGCCCGGGACCACGTCGAAGAGGCGCTCGCCCTGACCCGCGACCAGGGGCTGCGCTCCGCCCTGCTGGTGCGCGCCGGACGCGTCCACGTCGCCCGGTACGCCGACACGGGCGACCCGCGCGAACTCCAGGACGCCGCCGCGCGGTTCGAGCAGGCCTCCCGCGGCGTGCCCCGGGACGCCCCCGCGCACGCCGACGTCCTCGCCGAATGGGGCGAGGCCCTGCTGCGCCACGCCGTGGCGGACAGCGCGCGCGTCCCCGGCGAATCGCTGTACCGGGCCATCCGGGTGCTGCGGGACTGCCGTACGGAGACGCCCGCGGGCAGCGGTGAACTCGCCCACCGCCTGCTGCTCCTCGGCCGCGCGCTGATGCTGCGCTACCGCGCCCGCGGTGACCGGGTCGACCTGCGCGAGGCCGAGCACCTCTTCGGCCTCGCGGCCCTGGAGGACGGCCCGCCGCTCACCACCGCCCACTGCTGGCTGGAGCTCGGACAGGCCCAGTTCGAGGCGTACCAGAGCCTCGGCCGCAAGGCGCGGCTCGACGAGGCCATCGACGCCTTCCGGGCCGCGGCCGAGTCGGCCCGCGAGGCCGAGGAGGAAGCGGAGACGGAGCGCTCGCGCCAGGAGGCCGTGGAACTGGCCGCTCGGGCACAGCACTGGCGGGGTATGTCCTACGAAGCGGCGGCGCGCCCGCGTGCCGCGCGCGAGGCCTACCGGGCCGCACGGACCGAGTGGTCCAGGCTGCCGGACGGCGTCGCGAGCACGGGAGAGCCGACGGCCCGCCAGACGGCACAGCGGCTGGCCGAGCTGGAGTGAGAGCGCCTGCCGGCGGCCGCCGGGGCGGAGTCAGGGACGGCGAGGGAGACGACATGGGCGCACGGGACGACGCGCAGGACGGGATACGGGACGACGACGTACGGGATGGCGTGCGGGACGACGACGTACGGGATGGCGTGCGGGACGACGCCGTCGGGGACGCGGCGACCCGGGCGCCGGACCCGGCGGACCTCCCGGTCCCCGACCTGCTGGAGCTGGACCTCGCCGAGCTGCGGACCGTCCGACACCCGGTCCTGACGGACGTGCTGGCCGACCTGCGAGCCCGCGCCGGAGAACCGAGCGAGATGCTCTGGGGGTTCAACAACGCCTTCTGAACCGCGAAGTGAGCGACCGCCCGGACAACCGTCGCTCACCAGCGGTCAGTTCAAGGCCAGCCACCCCTGTGAATGAACCGGACAACTTCGGACGGCCGGTGTTTGTGACCGGCACGCGGACGGGCATGTCGCCCGGTACGGGCAGGGGGCCGTGGCGCGGTTCGCGGCGTGGGATCGTGCGGCCGTACACCATGGGGGTGCCGGAGTGTCTGCAGAGGCGACCTCCCCGACACCGACACCCCTGCCGATGCCGATGGCGAAGCCCATGCCGATTCCGGCATCGACTCCGGCACCGGTCGCCGTGACCTCCGCGCCGCACCCCGTACGACCTCCGTGGGACGGTCCCGTACCCGAACCGCCCTTTCCCTTCCGGCAGTTCATCGTCAAGATGCACGGCCGCTGCAACCTCGCCTGCCGCTACTGCTACCTCTACGAAGGCCCCGACCACACCTGGCGCACCCGCCCCGCCGCCGCCCCCGCCGAGGTCCTGGAACGGACCGCGGAGCGGATCGGCGAACACGCCGACGCCCACGGCATGACGGCCCTGTCCCTGGTCCTGCACGGCGGCGAACCCCTCCTGGCCGGCGCGGACACCCTCGTCCGGTTCGCCGGCCTCGTACGCGACCTGGTCCCGCACGACTGCACCGTGCACGCCACCGTCCAGACCAACGCCACCCTGCTCACCGAACGGCGGCTCGCCGTCCTGGCCCGGCACTCCGTCCGCGTCGGCATCAGCCTGGACGGCGGCCTGCCCGAGCACAACACGCTGCGCACCGACCACGCCGGCCGCCCGTCCTGGCCCGCCGCCGCGCGCGGCGCCCGGCTCATCGCCGAACGCCACCCGGAGGCGTACGCCGGGATCCTCACTGTCGTCGACCCCACGACGGACCCGGTCGAGCTGTACGAGTCCCTGCTCGCGCTCCGGCCACCCGCCCTCGACCTGCTGCTCCCGCACGGCAACTGGTCCGCGCCCCCACTGCACCGGCAGGGACCGGGAACCCCCTACGGCGACTGGTTGTGCGCCGTCTTCGACCGCTGGTGGCGGGCCGGGCGGCGCGAGACGCGCGTGCGGCTCTTCGAGGAGTGCCTGGCGCTGCTGCTCGGGCTGCCCGCCGCCACCGAGTCGCTCGGCCTCGCGCCCTTCGACGCCGTCGTCGTCGAGACCGACGGCTCCATCGAACAGGTCGACTCCCTCAAGTCCTGTTACGAGGGGGCCGCCCGGACCGGGCTCGACGTCTTCCGGAACAGTTTCGACCAGGCTCTGCGCCACCCCGGCGTCGCGGCCCGGCAGGCGGGGGCCGCCTCGCTCGCCGCGCGCTGCCGTGCCTGCCCCCTGCTCTCCGTGTGCGGCGGCGGACACTACGCGCATCGATACCGGGCCGGCCACGGCTTCGCCAACCCGTCCGTGTACTGCGCCGACCTCCAGCGATTCATCCGCCATGTCGCCGGGAGGCTCACGGAGGCCGCCGTCCCCGCCACCCCCGCCGCTTCCCAAGGAGATGTCCCGTGATCCTCCCCGCGGTCCCGGATCGGGCCGTGGACGAACTCGGCCGCACCGAAGGCGGCCCCGAGACCCTCGGGCTCCTCGTCCGCGACCAGCACACCCGCCGGCTGCTCCTGCTCCGCGCGGTCCTCGACGCCGCGGAGTCGGCCGCTCCGGACGTCTGTCCCGCCGCCGCGCTGAACCGGCTGCGCGCGGACTGGTCCCTGCTGGAGGAGGCCGAACGACGGGAGCGGTCCGACCGTCCGGTCCCCGTGTCCGCGCATCCGAACCCCGTGTCCGAGCACCCGCACCCGGTGTCCGAGCACCCGCACCCGGTGTCCGAGCACCCGCACCCGGTGTCCGGGAACCTGCACCCCCTGTCCCCGTATCTGAACCCCGCGTCCCCGAACCCGAACCCCGCGTCCCCGGGGCTGATCCCCGCGTCCCCGAACCCGAATCCGCTGTCCCCGAACCCGGTTTCTCTCGTACGCGGTTTCCTCCTCCACCCCTTCATCGGCCCCTGGGCCCGGGACACTTTGCGCGCGCTCGGGGCCGGAACGGGTCCGCTCCCCGGCCGTGACTCTCGTGAACAGGACCGCGCGCTCGCTCACTTCGGGGCACTAGCGGCCGCGGCCGCCGCCCGTGCCGGGGTGTCCTACGCGGTACGCCTGACAGCCCACGACGGCGTGCTGGCGCTGCCCTCGCTCGGCGCACTGCGCACGGGCGCTCCCGGTTCGGGGGCGACCGAGGTGACCGTCGTGCACCGGCGCGGCCGGCTGACGCTCCGGCGACGCGGCGAGACGGACGTGGTCGTCCGCCCGCAGAGCGGAACCGGCGCCTGGTCGGAGTCGGCGGCCTGGACATCGGCGTACACGCTGCCCGGTCTGGTGCCGGGCTCCGCCGCCGTACCGCTGGACGACCTCGACCCGTACCGCACCGCCCGCGGCGGCCCCCGCCCGGACACCCTGAGCGGCCCGGCCGCGCTCGACGAAGCCGACCGCAAGCACTGGCTGCACACTTGGTCCGGCACCGCCGCGGCGCTCGCGACGGGCGGCGGAAACCGGCTCGCGGAATCCGCCGCCCTGCTGCGCTGCATGGTGCCGCTGGCCGCGCCGCCCGGTTCGGTCCCCGGCGGCACGGGCGGCAGTTGCAGCGGCACCCGGCGCGAGGCCTTCGGCGCGATCCTCAGCAGCGCGCCCGCGACGGCCACCGCCTTCGCGGCCACCCTCGTCCACGAGATCCAGCACGCCAAACTCGCCGCGCTCAGCGACATGGTGACGCTTCATCACGCGAGCCCGGACGCACGTCACTTCGCCCCCTGGCGTCCTGACCCCCGCCCGTACGACGGCCTGTTGCAGGGCGCCTACTCCCACCTCGCGCTCGCGGACTTCTTCCAGCGCAGCGCGCTCGCCGCCACGCTTCCCGCCCGCCGCGACGCCGCCTGGGCGCAGCACGCGCGCTGCCAGGCACAGGTCGGGGCCGTCCTGCCCGCGCTCGTCGGATCGGGTGATCTCACCGTGCGGGGACGCCGGTTCGTCGACCGCATGGTCGAGGTGTACGAACGGCTCGCCGAACAGCCTCCGCCGCGCGGACACGCGGCGCGCGCGACGGCGTACGTACAGGCTGCCCGGACCCTGTGGAACCGGCGCCACGCGCCGGGCGAATGAAGCCCGCATCCCAAGGGGGGCGCGGCGGAGGCCGATCGAGTCGCGTCGCCTGCTCGGCACGCGCCCCGCGCGCCTGCCGATCAGGCCACGACCCGTCTCGATTGCGCCATCCTCGCCGAAAGAAGTCGCTTCCCGGACGCGGGAGGGCCCGTGCGCCAAGATCGACGCTGAACACGTTTGGGAAGGAACCGTGGAGTCGGCGACCGGCGTGCGTCTGCGCCCTATCGCCGACCCTCGCGGCGGTTCTAAAATCACGCGCGGGGAGGCCGCTGCATGTCTGGAGCTCGTACACCGGTCGGGCCAGCCGAGAGGGGGTCCGCGAAGCAGACCGTCACCATCAGCTTCGCCGGTTTCAACCGGGCCTGGGCGGCCTGGATCGGGGACCGTCTGGAGCGGCGTGGACATCGCGTGGTGTACCAGCGCTGGGACTCCCCGGCCGAGGTGCCCCTCGCCGACCTGCTGCGCGACCTGACCCTGGCCAAGGGCCGCATCCTGATCGTCGTCAGTGAGTGGTACTTCCAGCTCGGCCCGCGCACCCACGAGGAGTGGAACGCCGCGCTGCGCGAGGTCGTGGCGCCGGATCCGTCCCGCTTCGCGGCCGTCTCCGTCACCAACAGCACGCTGCCGACCGCCACCACCGTGCTCGGCGCGGTCGAGCTGAACAACATGGGCGCCGACGAGGCCGAGCGCCGCGTCCTGGAACGCCTCGACCTGGCTTCCGAACCTCTCCCCGAGTCCGTCGAGGGTGCCCGGCGCGGCCCCCGCTTCCCGGCCGCCATGCCCGAGGTCTGGGGCGGAGTACCCCGCCGCAACACCCGCTTCACCGGCCGCGAGCCGCTCCTGAACGACGCCTACCACCTGCTCCAGGGCGCCGAGGCGGGCGCGGGCGTGGTCACGCTGCACGGCATGTCCGGGGTCGGCAAGACCCAGCTCGCCGCCGAGTACGTGTACCGCTTCGGCTCCGAGTACGACGTGGTGTGGTGGGTCAACGCCGAGAAGCGCGTCACCTACCGGCGCCGACTGGCCGAACTGGCACCGCAGTTGGGCCTCTCGACCGGTGCCGAGTACGGCGAACGGCTGCGTGCCGTACGCGACTCGCTGCGCCGGGGCGACCCGTACTCGCGCTGGCTGCTGATCCTGGACGGCGCCGACGAGCCCGACCAGATCTACGACCTCGTCCCCACCGGGCCCGGCCACGTCCTGATCACCTCGCGCAACCCCGAGTGGAGCGAGCACAACAGCAAGCTGCTGGAGGTGCCGGTCTACGCCCGCGACGAGTCCGTCGCCTTCATCCGCCGCCGCGCGCCCCGCCTGACCGAACCCGAGGCGGACCAACTCGCCGAGGCGCTGGAGGACTTGCCCCTCCTGCTGGACCAGACGGCCGGCTGGCTCAACGACTCGGACCTGTCCGTGCAGGAGTACATCGCCCTCCTGGACGGCGGCATCGACCAGGACGTCGTCAAGATCTCCGCCGACTTCCCGGTCGCCTTCCAGACCGCCTGGTCGATACTGCTGAACAAACTCCGCGACACCGTCCCGGAGTCCGTCGACCTGCTCCGCCTGTGCACCTTCTTCGCGCCGGGCTTCATCCCCGTACGCCTTCTGAAGGAGATGCCGCACGACCAACTGCCGGAACAGATCGCGGGCCTGCTCAACGACCCGCTGCTGTGGAACAGGGCGATCAACCAGCTCCGCCAGTACTCCGTCGTCCGCCTGGAGTCCCACGAGGCGGCCGGCGACGAGGCGGCGTCTTCCGGCGAGTCCCTGTACCTGCACCGCATGGTCCACCAGATCGTCCACAAGGACATGCCCGACGAGGACCGTCGCGAGTTCATGGACGTGGTCCGCCGCGCCCTCGCCGCCGCCGATCCCCGCCGCCCCACGGACACCCGCCTGTGGCCCGGCTACGCGGAGATCGTCCCGCACCTGAAGTACGCGGACGTGCTGCAGAGCAAGGACTCCGCGGTCCAGATGCTGGTCTTCAACTGCCTGCGGTACATGTACATCTCCGGCGAGTACCAGTCGGGCATCAGGCTCGGCGAACGCGCCATGGAGGCCTGGCGGCCCCTCCTGGGAGAGAACCACCCGCGGGTGTGGGAGCTGACCCACCACTACGCCAACCTGCTGCGAGCCGTCGGCGACTACCAGCACACCGAGGCCATCGAGCGCGCGGCCGTCGAGCACCTGCGCGAGGAACGCGGCCCCCAGGACCTGGAGCACCTCCGCGCCGCCACCGGCCTCGCCGCCGACCTCCGCGGTCTCGCCCGCTACGACGAAGCCCTGGAACTCTCCCGGTGGATCTTCACGGCCTACCGGGACCTCCTCGGCGACGCGGACTCCCGCACCCTCGGCGCCCAGAACAACCTGGCCGTGTCGCTGCGGCTGCTCGGGCACTTCGAAGAGGCGCTGGACATCGACCGGCGCACCATGGAGTCACGCAGGCAGCTCCTGCGCGGCCGGCATCCGTGGGCGCTCAGTTCCGAGATCTCGTTCGCCACGGATCTCAGGTTGCTCGGCCGGTATACCGAGGCAGAGTCCATCCAGACGGAGAGCGCACGCGAGCACCGCATCGTCATGGGGGCCGACAACCCGCAGACCCTGGAAGCCGATCACAATCTGGCCCTGTGTCAGTACCGTAGCGGAGACCGCCGGGCCGCCGGGGCGCTGTTCGCCCGGGTGCTGGAACGCTGTGAACGCGTGCTGGGTGAGACGCATCCGCAGACCCTGCGGTTCGCCGCCAACACGAGCTGCTTCGTGCGCGAGCACGGCGACATCGACCAGGCGCGGGAGATCGGCGAGTCCGTCATCGCCCGTTACGAGGTGATGCTCGCCGAGGGGCACCCCTATATCTCCGGTGTTCGTGCCAACCACGCCTTGGTCCTGCGCAATGTCGGCGAACGGGACCAAGCCCATGTCGTCATCGAGCAGGCACTGGCCGACATGACGGCAGCCCTCGGGGACCGACACCCCTGGAGGCTCGGCTGTGCCATCAATGCCGCCGCCCTGCGCAACCTCATCGGCGACCCCGAGTCGGCCGCCGCGCTCACCCAGGACACCGTCACCCGCGCCACCGAGATCCTCGGCCGCACCCACCCGCTGACCCTCTCGGCCCGTATCGCCCTCGCGGCCGATCTGCGCGGGCTGCGGGACCGCCGGCAGGCGGAGAAGGTCGAGCAGGCGGCCCTCGACGACCTGGCCACCACCCTGGGGCCCCAGCACGTCCACACCATCTCCGCGCGCAACCGCAAACGCCCCTACTGGGACTTCGAGCCCCTTTCCACCTGATCCGCGATGCCTAAAGGGCCCGGCCCCGAGTCCAGATGGACTCGGGGCCGGGCCCTTTCGTGCTGCTCTCGTGCCGGAGGCCTAGGCCTCGAACACCTCACGCACCAGCTGCTCCTGCTCCGCCTGGTGCCGCTTCGCGGAACCGACGGCGGGGGAGGAGGAGTGCGGGCGCGAGATGCGGCGCAGGCGCTCCGCGCCCGGGACGTCCGCGCCGACCGCCAGGTCGAGGTGGTCGATCAGGTTGAGCGCGATGAACGGCCAGGCACCCTGGTTCGCCGGCTCTTCCTGGGCCCACAGGTACTTCTCGGCGTTCGGGTACTTGGCGATCTCCGCCTGGAGCTCGGCACCCGGGAGCGGGTACAGACGCTCGATACGGATGATCGCCGTGTCCGTGGAGCCGCGCTTCTGCCGCTCGGCCTCCAGGTCGTAGTACAGCTTGCCGGCGCAGAACACGACCTTGCGCACGGCGGCCGCGTCGACCGAGTCGTCGCCGATGACCGGGCGGAACTGGCCCGACGTGAACTCCTCCGCCTTCGAGGCCGCGGCCTTGAGGCGCAGCATCGACTTCGGGGTGAAGACCACCAGCGGCTTGTGGTGCGGGTTGTGCACCTGCCACCGCAGGAGGTGGAAGTAGTTCGACGGGAGCGTCGGCTGGGCGACCGTCATGTTGTTCTGGGCGCAGAGCTGCAGGAAGCGCTCGATACGGGCCGAGGAGTGGTCCGGGCCCTGGCCCTCGTAGCCGTGCGGCAGCAGCAGGGTGACGCCGGACGTCTGGCCCCACTTCTGCTCGGCGGCCGAGATGTACTCGTCGACGATCGTCTGCGCGCCGTTGACGAAGTCGCCGAACTGCGCCTCCCACAGCACGAGCGCGTCCGGGCGGGCCAGCGAGTAGCCGTACTCGAAGCCCATGACCGCGTACTCGGAGAGCAGCGAGTCGTAGACGTTCAGGCGGGCCTGCTCGTCCGAGAGGTACTGCAGCGGGGTGTAGTCCTCGCCGTTGACCCGGTCGATCAGCACCGCGTGGCGCTGGCCGAAGGTGCCGCGGCGCGAGTCCTGGCCGGACAGCCGGACCGGCGTGCCCTCCAGGAGCAGCGAACCGATGGCGAGGGTCTCGCCCATGCCCCAGTCGATCGTGCCGTCCTCGATCATCGCCGCGCGGCGCTGGAGCTGCGGGAGCAGCCGCGGGTGCACGGTGACGTTGTCGGGGATGTTGACCTGGGACTCGGCGATCCGCTTCACGATCTCCTGGGAGACCGCGGTGGACACGGCGACCGGGAACTCGGCCTGGACGTCCGGGACGTGGGCCTCGGGCGCCTGCGCGACGGCCTCGCGGACCTCGGTGAAGACCTTCTCGAGCTGGCCCTGGAAGTCCTGGAGCGCCTGCTCGGCCTCTTCGAGGGTGATGTCGCCGCGACCGATGAGGGACTCGGTGTAGAGCTTGCGCACCGAGCGCTTCTTGTCGATCAGGTCGTACATCAGCGGCTGCGTGAACGCCGGGTTGTCGGACTCGTTGTGTCCGCGGCGGCGGTAGCAGATGAGGTCGATCACGACGTCCTTGTTGAACGCCTGACGGAACTCGAAGGCCAGGCGCGCGACACGGACGACGGCCTCGGGGTCGTCACCGTTCACGTGGAAGATCGGCGCCTCGATCATGCGGGCCACGTCGGTGGCGTACATGGAGGAGCGCGACGACTCCGGGGCGGCGGTGAAGCCGACCTGGTTGTTGATGACGATGTGGACCGTGCCGCCCGTGCGGTAGCCGCGGAGCTGCGACATGTTGAGCGTCTCGGCGACCACACCCTGGCCGGCGAAGGCCGCGTCACCGTGCAGGGCGACGGGCAGGACCGTGAAGTCCGTGCCGCCCTTGTTGATGATGTCCTGCTTGGCGCGGACGATGCCCTCGATGACCGGGTCGACCGTCTCCAGGTGGGACGGGTTGGCGGCCAGCGAGACCTTGATCTGCTCGCCGTCCAGGCCGGTGAAGGTGCCCTGGGCGCCCAGGTGGTACTTCACGTCGCCGGAGCCGTGCATCGACTTCGGGTCGAGGTTGCCCTCGAACTCGCGGAAGATCTGCGCGTACGACTTGCCGACGATGTTGGCGAGGACGTTCAGGCGGCCGCGGTGGGCCATGCCGATGACGACCTCGTCCAGGCGGGACTCCGCGGCGCTGTCGATGACGGCGTCGAGGAGCGGGATGACGGACTCGCCGCCCTCCAGGGAGAAGCGCTTCTGGCCGACGTACTTCGTCTGCAGGAAGGTCTCGAAGGCCTCGGCGGAGTTCAGCCGGCGCAGGATGCGGAGCTGCTCCTCGCGCTCGGGCTTGGAGTGCGGGCGCTCGATGCGGTCCTGGATCCACTTGCGCTGCTTCGGGTCCTGGATGTGCATGAACTCGATGCCCGTGGTGCGGCAGTACGAGTCGCGCAGGACGCCGAGGATGTCGCGCAGCTTCATCAGGGACTTGCCGGAGAAGCCGCCGACGGCGAACTCGCGCTCCAGGTCCCACAGGGTGAGCCCGTGCTCGGTGATGTCCAGGTCGGGGTGCTTGCGCTGCTTGTACTCCAGCGGGTCGGTGTCGGCCATGACGTGGCCGCGGACCCGGTAGGAGTGGATCAGCTCGAAGACGCGGGCGGCCTTGGTGACGTCGTCGTCGTGGCTGGCGTCGATGTCCTTGAGCCAGCGGACCGGCTCGTAGGGGATCCGCAGCGACTCGAAGATCTCGTCGTAGAAGCCGGTCTCGCCGAGCAGGTAGTTCGCGACGATGCGCAGGAACTCGCCGGAGGCGGCGCCCTGGATGACCCGGTGGTCGTAGGTCGACGTGAGCGTCATGACCTTCGCGATGCCGAGCTTGTTCAGGGTGTCCTGGGAGGTGCCCTGGAACTCCGCCGGGTAGTCCATCGAGCCGACGCCCATGATGACCGACTGTCCGGGCATCAGACGCGGGACCGAGTGGACGGTGCCGAGGCCGCCGGGGTTGGTCAGCGAGACCGTGACCCCGGTGAAGTCGTCCATCGTCAGCTTGCCGTCACGGGCGCGGCGGACGATGTCCTCGTAGGCCTGCCAGAACTCGAAGAAGTTCAGCGTCTCGGCCTTCTTGATGCCGGCGACGACGAGCTGGCGGTCGCCGTTGGGCTTCACCAGGTCGATGGCGAGGCCGAAGTTGACGTGCGCGGGCTTGACGAGGGTGGGCTTCCCGTCCTTCTCCGCGTAGTGCCAGTTCATCGACGGCATGGCCTTGATGGCCTGCACCATCGCGTACCCGATGAGGTGGGTGAAGGAGATCTTCCCGCCCCGGGCGCGCTTCAGGTGGTTGTTGATGACGATGCGGTTGTCGAAGAGCAGCTTCACCGGGACCGCGCGCACGGACGTGGCCGTGGGCAGCTCCAGGGAGGCGTTCATGTTCTTCGCGACGGCACCGGCGGGACCGCGCAGGGTCACGTACTCGGGGCCCTCGGGCGCCTCGGCGGCCGGAGCGGCCTTCGGCTTCGCGGCGGCCGGAGCGGCCTTCGCGGGAGCCGGCGCGGCGGCGGCGGGCTTCGGAGCCGCGGGAGCGGCGGCCGGAGCGGGCGCGGCCGGAGCCGGGGCCTGGGGAGGAGCCTGGCGCGCTGCGGGTGGCACGGGCGCGGCCGGCGCGGCCGTGGTGGTGCCTGCGGCCCCCGCGGCCGCAGCACCCGCCGTAGCCGCGGCGGCGGGCGCCCCGGGCTTGTAGTCGGCGAAGAAGTCCCACCAGGCTCGGTCTACCGAATTCGGGTCCTGGAGGTACTGCTGATAGATCTCGTCGACGAGCCACTCGTTGGCACCGAAGGCGGCCGCGGGGTTCTTCCCGGCGGCTTGGTCATCGGTCGAGATACTCGAGTTACTGGGGGACTGTGGCGACACGGCGCTAACCGCCCTCTTCCGCTTCACAAGGTGATGGACAGCGGGAATAAAGGCTACGCCTCCCTGGCCGAGAAGGTCAGGCCGGGCCTGTCCAACGTCGCGTAAGTCACATCGGAATCCGTGTTTCGCCCATGGAAATGGCGGGAAACAAGCGTGGTTCCGCATCGGAATGGGTACGGCGGCCCCGGGTCGCGGCAAGCTTCACGCGGCCCTGTGCCTGATCACACGTGTACGCACCCGGCGACAGCGGTGGATCTTGCGGCTCCGGTTCGAACTTTACGTCAACTTGGCAGAGAAGGGAGGCCCGGAAGGATGACCTGGATCCGGCAACCCCGCTGAGATTCGGCCACACCGATGCGTCCGCCGTGCAGATCCACGGCCCAGCGGGCGATCGCGAGCCCCAGTCCCGTACCGCCGTCACTGCCCGGACCGTGGGGCGCGGGCACCCCGCCGCGGTTGAACCGCTCGAAGACGCGGTGCCACTCCGACTTCGGAATGCCGGGCCCCTCGTCCAGGACCTCCAGGGCCAGCGACTCGGGATGGTCGCCCCGCCGGGCCCGTACCGTCACCCGGCCGTGCGGCGGGCTGTGCTTGACCGCGTTGTCGATGAGATTCGCCACGACCTGGTGGATCCGCTCCGGGTCCGCGTGCGCGGTCAGCTCCGGCGGGGACACGTCGAGGTGCAGATGCACGTCCGTGCGGGTGTGACCGCCGCCCGAGCCCGAGGCGAGGTCCGCGCGCGCGGAGGCGACCATGTTGGCCTCCTTCAGCACCCCGGACAGATACGGCCACACCTCGAAGCGCCGCCTGCGCAGCGGTACGACGCCGTTGTCCAGCCGCGACAGGTCGAGAAGGGTCTCCACCAGCCGGCCGAGGCGCTCCGTCTGCTTCAGCGCGGTGCGCATCGTCTCGGGGTCGGCCTCCGAGACGCCGTCCACGACGTTCTCCAGGACGCCGCGCAGACCCGCGATGGGAGTGCGCAGCTCGTGCGAGACATTCGCCACGAGCTCCTTGCGCTGACGGTCCTGGGCCTCCAGCTCGTCGGCCATGAGGTTGATCGTCTGGGCCAGGTCGCCCAGCTCGTCCCGCCGGTCGTCCCGCACCCGGCGGGTGTAGTCCCCGTGCCAGATCGACCGGGCCACCGCGTTCATCTCGTCCAGCGGAGCGGTGAGCGAGTGCGCCACGAACTGGGTGATCAGCAGCGTGGCGATCATCGAGAAGACGGTGATGAAGCGGAGCTCGGTCTTCGTGTGCACCGCGATCATCGACAGACCGGTGGTGATGAGCACGGAGATGACGACGAGTGCGCCCAGCTTGGTCTTGATCGAGAAGGGCCGTACCTCACCCCAGCCCGAGTTCCTGCGCCCCGCGG
This sequence comes from Streptomyces sp. NPDC028298, assembly GCF_055565895.1. Lineage (NCBI taxonomy): Bacteria > Bacillati > Actinomycetota > Actinomycetes > Kitasatosporales > Streptomycetaceae > Streptomyces > Streptomyces sp. NPDC028298. Next base: position 204,503 of record NZ_JBVHTL010000011.1, on the reverse strand, counting down.
ACGCGCGCTCGCCGAGCCCGCGCCCCCGCTCTCCGAGTCCGCTCATCACATCAGCCCCTCACGCGGGTCCCGCTCTCACGGGGCCCGACGATCCCAAGGAGGTCCCGCTCAGGGAGTCGGGGTCTCCAGTGCGTAGCCGACGCCGTGCACCGTACGGATCCGCTCGGCGCCGATCTTGCGGCGCAGCGCCTTGATGTGACTGTCGACGGTCCGGGTACCGGAGGCGTCCGCCCAGTCCCACACCTCGGCGAGAAGCTGCTCGCGCGAGAGTACGGCACGCGGGGTGTTCGCGAGGCAGACCAGCAGGTCGAACTCGGTCGGCGTGAGGTGCACGTCCTCGCTGCGGACCCGCACCCGGCGCTGCGCGTGGTCGATCTCCAGCTCGCCGAGCCGCAGGATGCCGCTGCGCGGGGTGGAGGCCGCGACGACCGCGCGCTCGACCCTGCGGAGCAGCACGTGCACCCGCGCGGCCAGCTCGCGCATCGAGAACGGCTTGGTCATGTAGTCGTCGGCGCCGACTCCGAGCCCGACCAGCATGTCGGTCTCGTCGTCGCGCGCGGTGAGCATCAGCACCGGCACCGGGCGGGCGGCCTGCACGCGCCGGCAGACCTCCAGACCGTCGAAGCCGGGCAGCATGATGTCGAGGATCAGCAGATCGGGCTGCCAAGCCTCGGCGGTGTCGACGGCGGCAGGGCCGTCGCCCGCGGTTTGCACGAGGAATCCCTCGGCTCGCAGACGGGCCGCGATGGCGTCGACGATCGTGGGGTCGTCCTCGACGACCAAAACCCGGCGCTGTGCGCCCGGGGTCGCCGCCGTGCCGTTCTGGGAGGTGTGTGTCTGCTCCATCGCCCGCCCCTGAAGTGTGCTTTCCGGAATCCGTGGGGTGATCCCATGACTGCGCTTGACGCTTGAATGATCCGCGTCAGGCAAGCAGGGTACGGGCAGTGGGTGCGGCTCGGCTATCCAGGCCTCACCGCGAGATGCACCACGTCGGGAACGCCCCGGGCAACGGGGATCACTTCGGTACGGACCCGTCGGAATCCGGCATTCCGCAAGGTTCCTTCAAATTCCGGAGAGGGCTGCGCCGACCACACCGCGAGGACGCCACCCGGCCTCAACGCCCTTGCGCAGCTTGCCAGTCCGGACGCCCCGTACAGTCCCGCGTTGCCCTCGGTGACCGTCCAGTCCGGTCCGTTGTCGATGTCGAGACACAGGGCGTCGAACGTGTCGGAGATCTCATTGACGTACTCGACGAGGTCCCTCTCGACGATGTCGGTGCGCGGGTCCGCGAGCGCCCGGGCCGAGAGCGCCGCGAGGGGGCCGTCCCGGTGCCAGTCGATGATCGCCCGTTCGCGCTCGACAACCGTGATGCGTCCCCAGCGGCGATCGGCCGCGGCGTGCGCCAGCGAGAACCCGACGCCGAGGCCGCCGATCAGCACGCTCGGCTCCGGGCGCCCGTCCAGGGCGTCGTACGCCGCGTCCATGAGGAGCCGCTCGGAACGCCCGTCGGAGGTGTCCATCAGGAAGCATCCGTTGGCGATGATCTGCAGCAGGTCGCCGTGGCGCCGCAGCACGACCTCGCCGTAGGGGCCCTGGCGACGGTCGATGACTTCGGGAGTCCTGTACGAGGTCATGGCCGCCATCCTGGCATTTTCACCTGTACGGGTCGCGGGAATTGCGGGCGCCGGTTCCCTCGGCCGCCGGAGTGACGGCGGGCCGCACGAGGTTGACCGGCCCACCCCTTTCTTGAGGAGTCCCTGAGAATCGGCCGTCACGTGGCGCCGGTCATAGACAGGGGCGGAGGGGGCGCGAAGGCTGGTCCGCGACGGAAGGAGCGCCGCACCGTGGACCGGACCCCCACCGAAGACCCCTGCACGGCGGCCGCCCCGGCTCCCCGGTCCGCGACGGAAGTGGCCGCTCCCGTCACCCGGTCCTCCGCGCCGACGGGCGAGGCCGCGGCGCGTACCGGTGAGGGTTCCGTGTCGGCCGGTCGGGCCCCGGCGTCCGCCGGGCAGCCTTCCGTGTCCGCGGACGGGGTCGCCGCGCGTACCGGTGGGGTGCCCGTGTCCGCCGGTGGGGTCGCCGCGCGTACCGGTGGGGTGCCTGTGTCCGCCGGTGGGGTCGCCGCGTGTACCGATGGGGTGTCCGTGTCCGCCGGGCGGGTTCCGGCGTCCGCCGGGCAGGTTTCCGCCTCCGCGGACGGAGTCGCGGTGCACCCCGGCGAGGCCTCCGTGTCCGCCGGGGCGGATCGCGGTGCGGCTTCATCCGGTCCTCTCCCCGCGGTGCCGCGGCAACGCGGGTCCTGTTCCGGCCTCGCCCCGCGACCCGGCTCGGATTCCGTCCCCGGCCCTGCGCGACGCGACGGCTCCGGACCGCCCGCCGCCCTCGGCCGCATCGGCCGATCACGCTTCCAGGGACTCCGGAGCCTGCTGCCCACCCCGCGGAGCACTCCCTTCACCTTCGGGTACGCGGCTGTCCTCGCCCTCGTCTCCTGGCTCGCCGGGCACACGCGCCCCGCGCTCGTCCACGCCCTGCACCAGGCGTCCAGCACGGACGTCGCGCACCTCGTACGGCACCCGGTGCTCGTGCTGATCGCGAGCGCGCTGTGGATCGTCGGCGGGATCGCCTCGCCGTACGCGGCCGGCTTCCTGCTCGTGCTGACCGCGCTGGAGCGCCGCACCGGCACGGTGTGGGCGGCCGGGGTCTTCCTGGCCGGGCACGTGGTGGCCACGCTGGTCACCGAGCTGCCGGTCGGTGTCGCGGTGCTGGCGGGCGGCCTGCCCGTCGGCTCGCTGCACCGGCTCGACTACGGCATCAGCTTCGGCGTCGCCGCGAGTGTCGGCTCGCTGGCGGGACTCCTGCCGCCCTGGCTGGGCCGGCCCCTGCTGATCGGCTTCGGCGCGGTCCTCACCCAGGACCTGATCGTCCTCGCCGATCCGGTGACGGACGCGGGCCACCTGATCGCGCTGGCGATCGGCGTCGCGACCTGGCCCGCGGTCCGGCGTCGGCGACGCGGGCATCGCCCCGCCGCGTACGTCACACAGCCGGAACAGCCGGAACAGCCGCAAGGGGCGGAAGGGACGGAACAGGCCGCCCGGACCTGAGACGCGGGCTCCCCGACGAGCCGAGTCTCGCGACCGGACGTCCTCCCCGTCGAGAGCCACCTCGACCGGACGCCGCCCCGACCGGCTCACGGGCCCCTTCCCCGCCCCGGCGGACGAGAAGCGGCCCGTTGAGCCATCGGAGGGAGGACCGGCTAACGGATGGGCGCCCCGTTGCGGGCGTCGGACGCGGACTGCCATGCCTGCATGCCCGCCAGGGAGGCCTCCTTGGCCTGCCGCCACTTGATGGCCGCCACCTGCGACGGAGGCACATCCATGGCGCGGATCATGCGCCGGCCCGCGCTGAACACGGCGGCGGCCGCGATGACCATGCCGGTGCACGCCACCAGGGCACCGGCCGCGGTCAGCACGGCACCGGTCGTGACGAGCCGGGTGTCGATCTCGAGCTTGCTCTGGGCGAGGTGATGGTTCATGACTCCACGATCCGAGCCGGACGGCCACCCCGCATCCCGGAAGGTGGCCCCGACGCCGCATCGGCCCGCGACGCTCGGCGACGCTCGGCCCGCGACGCTCGGTCCGTGAGGCCGCGCGGTCCGCGACGCCGCTCGGTCGCGACGCCCTCCACCAGGCCGCCCGGCCCGCGACTCCCGCCGATCGCTCACAGCGAACGCTCCCCAGGGAACATTGCGAGCCTCCCGTGCATTGAGTCGACATAACTCAACTTGACTGCCGAAGGGGAGATCATGGCTTCGACGTCCGCATCACTCACCCTGCCCGTGCTGCCGCTCGACGACGAGGTCGTGCTGCCCGGAATGGTGGTGCCGCTGGATCTGAACGACACCGATGTGCGTGCCGCGGTGGAGGCCGCTCAGGCCGCCGCCCGTTCAACGCCCGGAAAGCCTCAGGTACTCCTGGTGCCACGCATCGACGGGACCTACGCGAGCACCGGTGTGCTCGGCACGGTCGAGCAGGTCGGCCGGCTGGCCGACGGCGACCCGGGCGCGTTGATCCGGGGGCGTGGGCGCGTGAGGGTGGGCGCGGGGACGACCGGTCCCGGTGCCGCCCTGTGGGTCGAGGGCACCCGGGTCGAGGAGACCGTGCCCGACCCGCTGCCCGGCCGGGTCGCCGACCTGGTGAAGGAATACAAGGCCCTGGCGACGAGCTGGCTGCGCAAGCGCGCCGCCTGGCAGGTCGTGGACAGGGTGCAGCAGATCGACGACGTCTCCGCCCTTGCCGACAATTCCGGTTACTCACCGTTCCTCACCGTGGAGCAGAAGGTCGAGCTGCTGGAGACCGCCGACCCGGTGGCCCGCCTCAAGCTCGCCACCGAACAGCTCCGCGAGCACCTCGCCGAGCAGGATGTCGCCGAGTCCATCGCCAAGGACGTCCAGGAGGGCGTCGACAAGCAGCAGCGCGAGTTCCTGCTGCGCCGCCAGCTCGAAGCCGTACGCAAGGAACTGCGCGACCTCAAGGGAGAGGACGGCGAGGACGAGTCCGACGACTACCGCGCCCGCGTGGAGGCGGCCGACCTTCCCGAGAGCGTCCGCGAGGCCGCCCTCAAGGAGGTCGAGAAGCTGGAGCGCTCCAGTGACCAGTCGCCCGAGGGAAGCTGGATCCGGACCTGGCTGGACACCGTCCTTGAGCTGCCCTGGAACGAACGGACCGAGGACGCGTACGACATCCGGGGTGCCCAGGCCGTGCTCGACGCCGAGCACGCCGGTCTGGAGGACGTGAAGGAGCGCATCACCGAGTACCTGGCGGTGCGCAAGCGGCGTTCCGAGCGCGGTCTCGGGGTCGTCGGCGGCCGGCGCGGCGGCGCCGTGCTCGCGCTCGTCGGCCCGCCCGGTGTCGGCAAGACCTCGCTCGGCGAGTCCGTCGCGCACGCCATGGGCCGCAAGTTCGTCCGTGTCGCCCTCGGCGGCGTCCGGGACGAGGCCGAGATCCGCGGCCACCGCCGTACGTACGTCGGCGCGCTGCCCGGCCGGATCGTCCGGGCCATCAAGGAGGCCGGGTCGATGAACCCGGTGGTCCTGCTCGACGAGATCGACAAGGTCGGCTCCGACTTCCGGGGCGACCCGGCGGCGGCGCTGCTCGAAGTCCTCGACCCGGCGCAGAACCACACCTTCCGCGACCACTACCTGGAGGTCGAACTCGACCTCTCCGACGTGGTGTTCCTCGCCACCGCCAACGTCCTGGAGGCCATCCCGGAGGCCCTGCTCGACCGTATGGAGCTGGTCCGCCTCGACGGCTACACCGAGGACGAGAAGGTCGTCATCGCCCGGGACCACCTGCTGCCGCGCCAACTGGAGCGGGCGGGCCTGGAGAAGGAAGAGGTCGTCCTCGACGAGAGCGCGCTGCGCAAGCTCGCGGGGGAGTACACCCGGGAAGCGGGCGTACGGAACCTGGAGCGGGGCATCGCCCGGCTGCTGCGCAAGGTCGCGGCCCAGCACGAACTGGGCCGCCGGGAGCTGCCGTTCACGGTCACCGACGGCGATCTGCGCGAACTCATCGGGCGCCCGCACCACGTGCCCGAGTCGGCGCAGGACCCGGCCGAGCGCCGTACGGCGGTGCCCGGTGTCGCCACCGGCCTGGCGGTCACGGGAGCGGGCGGAGACGTCCTCTACGTGGAGGCGTCGCTGGCCGACCCGGAGACGGGCGCGGCCGGTCTGACCCTCACGGGTCAGCTCGGCGACGTGATGAAGGAGTCGGCGCAGATCGCGCTCTCCTTCCTGCGCTCGCACGGCGCGGAGCTCGAACTCCCCGTCGGCGACCTGAAGGACCGCGGCGCGCACATCCACTTCCCGGCGGGCGCGGTCCCGAAGGACGGTCCGAGCGCGGGTGTCACGATGACGACCGCCCTGGCGTCGCTGCTGTCGGGCCGGCTGGTCCGCACGGACGTGGCCATGACCGGTGAGGTCTCGCTGACCGGGCGGGTCCTGCCCATCGGCGGGGTGAAGCAGAAGCTGCTCGCCGCGCACCGGGCGGGTGTCACGACCGTGATCATCCCCAAGCGCAACGAGGCCGATCTGGACGACGTCCCGGCCGAGGTCCTGGAGAAGCTCGACGTCCACACCGTCACGGACGTCCGCCAGGTCCTGGAGCTGGCACTGGCGCCGGCGACGAACGGTGCCGTGCCGGAGGTTCCGGTGGCGGCGTGACGGACGCTGCCGGAAGGGAAGGCCCGGGTCCCGTGAGGGAGGCCCGGGCCTTCGCCGTGCCGCGTGCCGTCGCCTTCGCCGTACGACCGGCGGCCGGCTCCACGCCGGCCGCCGTGCCGTACGGCAGGTGCGTCTCAGCCGTTGGCGAGCGCCTGGACGCGGTCCAGGGCACCGTTGAACTTGTCGTGGTCCCCGACCGTCGGTCCGGACGACGTGTACTGCCACATCGTGTAGTAGTCCCAGCCCGCCGGGAGGGTCCCCGGATCGGAGGCGTACCGCGCGATCCACAGCGGGTTGGCGGAGGCGAAGCCGCCGTAGTTGCCCGTGCACTGCGTCCACCAGCTCGCGGCCGTGTAGATCACCGCGTCACGGCCGGTCCTGGCCCGGTACTGGCTGAGGAAGCTGCTGATCCAGCTCACCATCGCGCTCTGGGTCTTGCCGTAACAGGCTGCCCCGTACGGGTTCCACTCGATGTCGAGCGTGCCGGGCAGCGTCCTGCCGTCGCCCGACCAGCCGCCGCCGTGGTCGACGAAGTAGTTGGCCTGGGTGGCGCCCGTCGTGGTGTCCGGGGTCGCGAAGTGGTAGGACCCGCGGATCATGCCGATGTTGTAGGCGCCGTTGTACTGCTGGGCGAAGTACGGGTTCGTGTAGTACGTCCCCTCGCTCGCCTTGGTGTAGGCCCACCTGACCCCGCTGTTCCACAGCGTCGACCAGGCGACGTTGCCCTGGTACCCGGCGACGTCGACCCCTTCCGTCTGGGTGGCGTCACCGGTGGTCGGCGTGCCGCCCTGACCGTCGTGGGCGACGACTCCCATGCCCATCCGGGCGGTGCCCCGGGCGGGGATGTCGGCGGCGGAGGAGGGGAGGGTGGAGAGGAGGGAGAAGGCGGCGAGCAGGGTTCCGGCCGCGAGCAGGCGCAGGCGGCGGGCCGTTCCGGATCTGTGCACGGACATGTGCGTGCCTCCGAAGGGCGAGGGAGCTCCGGAGCCCTGGGGGAGCCCTGACGGAGCTCGGTGGGGGGAAAGCGCGGGCATGCGTGCCCCGGGGGGATCAGGTCGTCCTTGACCTGGGAGTGGCGTGCGCATGCCAGTAAATGTGTCTGATAAAGAAGCTACGCACGTAGACGACGGCGTGGGAAGAGGGGCCGGAGGCTGCCGTTGGTCTACGCCTGCGAAATACTGGCGGAGCTGCGGCAACGGTGAGTTCTGGCAGAAACTTTCAGGATCGGGAAACCGGGTCAGGGGTGCTGACGTGCACGAGGGCGGGAACGACGGCGGACGTCCGGTCGAATCCGGCGTGTCGGGAAATGGTATGGACCGGCCCGCGGCGCACGGGGTCGGGGACCGCGAGTTCCTTTCCCTGGAGCGGGAGTTGACCGTGTTCCTGCGCCGCGCCCGTGCCAACCAGGGGGAGATGGCCCGCGAGGTGCATCCGGACCTGGAGTCCGCCGCGTACGGACTCCTCGTCCGTCTGGAGGAGTGCGGCCGCCAGCGCGCCACGGAACTCGCCGCCTACATCGGCGTCGGCAAGGCCACGATGTCCCGGCAGCTCCGCGCCCTGGAGGAGCTGGGTCTGGTCGCGCGCGAACCCGACCCCGCCGACGGTCGCGCCTGGCTCGTCCACCTCACCGACGAGGGCCGTGGCCGTGTCTCCAGCGTCCGCGAGGCCCGCCGGGCCCGCTACGTCCGCCAGCTCGCCCACTGGGACCAGAACGAGGTGGCGGAACTCGCCCGGCTGCTGAACCAACTCAACCGCGGAATGGAGAAGTAGCCCCACCGGGCGCCCACGGCTCCCTCCAGCTCGACGCACGACCCCTCCCACCCGCCGACCACCCACAGCCTTCGGCCCTGCAGAACCTCCCTCGGCCGCTCACGGCACCCCAGCCCCGCACAACACCTCGGCCGCTCGCGGCCCATCAGCCGCGCACAGCCCGCTCGGCCACTCACGGTCTGGCGGTCAGACAGACGCCCTGCGATTGCTCACGGCCTGGCGGCCACGCACACGCCCTCCGGTTGCTCACGGCCCGGCGGCCAAGCAACCCCCTCCGCCACTCGCACCCCGGCGACCACGCAGCCTCCCTCGGCTGCTCACGGGGCGGTCAGGCGGACGCCCTTCGGTTGCTCATGGCCGGGGCGGTCAGGCGGACGCCCTTCGGTTGCTCACGGCCTGGTGGCCGCGCAGACCCCCTCGGCCACTTACAGCCCGGCGGCCAAGCAGCCCCCTCGGCCACTCGCACCCCGGCGACCACGCAGCCCCCGGCCACTCACACCCCCTTGGCCACGCGGCCCCGGCCGGCAACAGCCCTTCAGGGCCCGGGGCCCTCCCGTCCGTCTCCGATCAGAGCTCCACGAACACCACCGTCGCGTCGTCGTGTGTCTTGCCGCGCCGTGATCCCGGTCGAGCCGCCGCGTCCGCGCGCTCCAGGCCGCGTACGCGTTCGACGAGCGAGGCGGAGCCCTCCTCGCGCACCAGCGCGAACAGCTCGGACCAGTCACCCGCGTGGAACCGCTCCACCCACCGGCTCGCGCCGTCCGAGAGAGCCGTCAGGGCGCGGACCGAGGACCGGGGGAGTGTGCCCGTCACCGCGCACGAGGCCACCGAGGGATCCGCCGCCGCAGTGAAGAAGCCGCCCTCCTTGTTGCGGACGGTGGAGTCGGCGACGGCGTCCGAGACGAGGGACGCGCGCGGGAGCCGGGAGAGGCGGTCGTCCAGCAGGACGGCGACCTCGCCGGCGGGGGATTCCACCAGCAGCGCCGAGTCCGAGAGGACCAGGTACTCCACCTGCGACGCGGACCACCGCGCGAGGACCACGGTTGCCTGGGGCGTACGCGGGTGAGAAAGGTCACAGGTGTCGGCGTGCGCCTCGGCGACGCGGCGAATCGCCCGGGACAGGACCTCCGGCAGAGGCAAATCCCCCTGCGAAACGGACAGTTCGGTCAGCGCTCCGCCGAGCCGTGCGGAGAACCAGGGGACCGAATGCAGACAGCCGTCGTCACCCCGGGGAGGTGTCACCCCGTCGAGCACGACCAGTGAACCGCCTTGTCCTGAAGCGGGAAGCCCGACCGATGCGAAGTCCTCATTGGGGCGGTCCGGGTCTCCGGGCTCCGACACGAGTTCAGTGCGCATTCCGCCAGTCTGCACGAGCCCTTCACAAGGGCTCCGGAAGACGCCGGGCGACGCCCGACGTGCGGTTCAGCGGCACGGGCGCCGGGTTTGGCCTGGAATGATCGACTCCGGCAAGGCGTGGCGGCGAATACTGCCAAAGCCCGTCCCCGACGTCCAACCGGCCCGCCGCGCGGGCCGGTCGCGGGCGCCGGGGAGACTTGCCCGCCAACTCCCCTCCGATGTTCACTCCTTCGGGTGGCGGGTCAGATGATGCGGGACCACTGCCCACCGGCACTGGGAGGGTCGGGAGCCGTACCGGGCGTACGCCGCGATTGACGGGACGTCACCCGGGCCCCAAATGGGTACACGAGTCAGGAATGCGAGCACCGGTGCAGAAGACGCGGCCGAGGCGCACAGGCAAGAAGACGGCCTCCAACTCCACAGAGGGTGGCGCCGTGGGCGACGCCACCGACTCCACGGGCCGGGGCAGGACCGCCCACGTACGCAACCGGCTGATCGTGGCCGTGGCGGTCGTCGCGGCCGCCATCGCCGGAGCCGGCGCGCCCATGGTGCTGTCCGCCTCACAGCAACTGAACGACTCCCAGAACCTGGTGACGCTCGCCGAGCGCACCCAGCAGGCGCTGACCCTCGCGCACGCGCTGGCCGACGAGCGCGACGAGGTCACCTCGTACGTCGCCGCCGGCAGGCCCCAGGCCAAGGCCCCCTCCGAGAAGCGCAGCGCCCTGGTCGACCGGCAGGTCGACGAGCTGCGCGCGGACGCGGACGCCCCCGCCGCCCTGCTCCAGGACCTCGACGGCATCGCGACGCTCAGGCGAGCGGCGCTCACCGGCAAGAGCACCGCTCTCGAAGCGCACCAGTCGTACTCCGACGCCATCGCCGAACTCCACGCCCTCGCCGAGGACCTGGCCGACCGGATGCCGCCGCGCGCGGGGTCCGGCGCGCACTCCCTCGCCGAGCTGGACACCGCCGTCCAGCAGTCCGCCGCCGCCCGCGGACTGCTCCTCGCGGCCCTCGGCATCCCCCACACCACCCAGAGCGTCTACAACCCGATCACGGGTCTGACGAGCACCACGAACGTCTCCTCGGCCGCCGCCACCAAGCAGCGCGACGCGCTGAGCGCCGCCGCCCAGCAGGCGCGCCTGCGCTCCGACGCGGCCGTCGCGGACTTCCGCGAGACCGCGCCCAAGCAGGCCGTGACGTCGTACGACTCCACGGTCACCGGCCCCGACGTCGGCTCCGCGGAGAAGTACCTGGCGAACCTCACCGGTCAGCCCAAGCTCTCCGACTCCGCGCTCGGCACCGACACCAAGAAGCTGGACGCGGCCCTGTCCGCGCGGGTCGACCTGATGCGCGGCGCGGAGGCCTCCCTCAACGACCACCGCACCAAGGACCTCGCGAAGCTGCGGGACGACGACGTCACCGCCCTGGAGCTGCGCGTCACCCTCCTCGGCGTCCTGATGCTCGTCGCGGCCGGCATGACGATGGCCATGGCCCGCAGCCTCACCCGGCCGCTCGCCGTCCTGCGGCTCGGCTCGGCCCGCCTCGCCGCCGATCCGGCCGCCGCGGAGCCGGTCAAGTTCACCGGCCGCAACGACGAGTTCGCCCAGGTCGTCCGCTCCGTCAACGCGCTGCACCAGCACGTGGCCACGCTGCACGAGCGGAACTCCACCCTCGAAGGCGACCGCAAGCACCTCATCGGCCAGCGCCAGCAGATGGCCGACGAGCGCGACCGGCTGCGCGGCGAACTCGCCGAGGCGGCGGCCCACCTGGAGCAGGTGCGCGGCACCATCCACAGCACCTTCGTGAACCTCGCGCTGCGCACCCTCGGCCTCGTCGAGCGCCAGCTCGGCGTCATCGAGGGACTCGAGGAGCGCGAGCAGGACCCGGACCGCCTCTCCACCCTCTTCAAGCTGGACCACTTCGCCACCGTCATGCGGCGGCACAGCGAGAACCTCCTCGTCCTCGCCGGCGCCGAGCACGTCCAGCACCACGCGGGCCCGGTCCCGCTCGTCGACATCGCGCGGGCCTCGGTCAGCGAGATCGAGCGGTACGAGCGGGTACGGATCGCCGCGCTGCCCCCGCACGCGCACATCGCCGGGTACGCCGCCGACGACATCAGCCACCTGGTGGCCGAACTCCTGGAGAACGCCACCTCGTTCTCGCCGCCCGACGTACCCGTCGAGGTCTCCGGCTGGCTGCTGGAGAGCGGTGACGTGATGCTCTCCGTGCAGGACGAGGGCATCGGCATGACCGACGACCGGATGAGGCACCTCAACGCCCGCCTCTCCGAGTTCGACCCCGAGGACACGTACGACCAGGAGAGCGGCGAGGGACTCGGGCTCGGCCTGTACGTCGTGGCCCGGCTCGCCCACCGGCACGGTGTACGCGTGAAGCTGCGCGAGCAGAAGCAGGGCGGGGTGGCCGCCGTGGTCGTCCTCCCGAAGACGCTGCTCGCCGCCGCCCCGGCGTCCACCGTCCCCGCCTCCGTCCGGCTGGCCGGCGGCGCCCCCGCGGTGGCCCTGCCCGGAGCGGACGCCGAGGCCAACTCCAACGTGCTGCGCGGCCGTTCGATCCGGCGCGCCCCGCTGACGGCCCCGGCCGACACCGAGGACCCGCTGATCGCGGCGGCCGAGGCGGCCGTTCAGGACTCGGCCGCCGACCCGGAGGCGGCGCCCGGACCGACGCCGGCCCCCGAGTCCGGACCGGCCGCGCGGACGGCGGTCATCCCTGGCCCCCGCGAGCCCGAGCCGGAGCTCACCTCCGAGACGACGATGGAGCTGCTGCTCCCGGAGCTGGCCCCGGAGGCCCCGGCCACGGCCGGAGCACCGGCGGGCACGACCGACGCCCCCGCCCCGGCCGCCTTCGCGGCGCCCGAGGCACCCGGCGCCGCCGCCGAGCCGTCTCCGGCCTTCGCCACCGACGCGACCGCCGCCCGCACGGACGCCTGGGCCCCCGAGGCCCCCACGGACACCGCCGGCACGACCGATACGACCGGCACCACGGGCGCCACCGATACGACCGGCACCACGGGCACGACCGATACGACCGGCACCACGGGCACGACCGATACGACCGGCACCACGGGCACGACCACCGGCACCACCCACGCCGTAGGCACGACGGTCTCCGCCCCCCACACCGCCGGCAGGCCCGCCGATCCGGATCCGGCGGCGACCGACCCGTACGCCATCGGCCCGGACGACCACGAGCGTGTCCCCGACGACGCCGAGCGCGCCGCCGCCGACGCCGAGCGTGCCGCCGACGAACACCCCAGGCTCACCGACAAGGGCCTGCCCAAACGCACACCGAAGATCACCGCCCCCGCCGCCGCCCCGCGGCCCCGCGCGGGCGGCGTGGACGCCGAGGCCCTGCGCCGCAGGCTCGGCGGGTTCCACCGGGGTGCGATCGAAGGCCGCCGCGACGTGGAGGCCGAGATCGCCGACCGGACGGCGGAGACCCCCACGCCCGAAGGACAGACCCCGCCGGCCCCCGCACCCGCACACGCGCCCGCCGGACCCGCGCCCAGCGGGCACCGGCCCGGCGCACAGGACGTGAAAGCACCTGGGGGCACAGCCGAGGAGGCAAGCAGTTGACCGCGACCAGTACCTTCGGCCTGAGCAGCGAAGCACGTAACCTGCACTGGCTTCTGACCAATCTCGTCGAGGAGGTGCCCGGCCTCCAGTCGGTCGCGGTCGTCTCCTCCGACGGCCTGCTGCTGCTCTCCTCCGACCCCGGCCGCAACGCCGAGGCGAGGACCGCCGACAGCGTCAGGCCGACCGGACCCAAGGGCTCCGCGGCCGACCTCGCCACCATCGTCTCCGGCATCGGCAGCCTCACCCTCGGCGCCGCCAAGCTGATGGACGGCGGCGGCGTCAAGCAGACCATGGTCGCGATGGACGAGGGCAGCCTCTTCGTCATGGCGATCAGCGACGGCTCGCTGCTCGGCGTGCACGGCTCCGCGGACTGCGACATGAGCGTGGTGGCGTACCACATGGCGCTCTTCGTCGGCCGGGCCGGACACGTCCTCACCCCCGAGCTGCGCATCGAGCTCCGAAAATCCCTCGAGGCCGACGCTCCCGGGAGTGCCTGATGACCGCGTCGAACGTCGTCAAGAAGCTCCCCGTCCGCGGCGGCGACCGCAAGCCCGCCCGCGTACGGCCCTACTCGCTCACCGGCGGACGGACGCGCTTCGGCCACGTCCTGCTGGTGGAGACGTTCGTGGCCGCGCTGGACGCCCCCGAGGTGCGCAAGGAACTGACCAACGGCTCGCTCACCACCCGGGTGATGCCCGAGATGCGGGCCATCGTCGAACTCTGCCGCCGCATGCGCACGGTGGCCGAGATCGCCGCTCTTCTCAGGATGCCGCTCGGAGTGGTCCGCGTGCTCTTGAGCGACCTGGCGGACCAGGGAAAGATCCGCGTGTACGGAACAGGCCACGGCCCGGGACAGCCGGATCGTGCCCTGCTGGAAAGGGTGCTGAGTGGACTCCGTCGTCTCTGACGCCGAACCTGGCGTCGCTCCCCTCCTCGACGACGAGGAGAATCTGCAGGCCTGGCAGACGGACCGCACGCGCGCGCCGATCGCCACGAAGATCGTGGTGGCCGGCGGCTTCGGCGTCGGCAAGACCACGCTCGTGACGTCCGTCTCGGAGATCACGCCCCTCCAGACGGAGGCGCTGATGACCCAGGCCAGCGAGGAAACCGACGACCTCACGGGTACGCCGGACAAGCTGACCACCACCGTGGCCATGGACTTCGGGCGCATCACGCTCGACGACGACCTGGTGCTCTACCTCTTCGGTACGCCGGGCCAGCAGCGGTTCTGGTTCATGTGGGACGACCTCGTGCGCGGCGCGATCGGCGCGGTGGTCCTCGCCGACACCCGCCGCCTCTCGGACTGCTTCCCGGCGCTCGACTACTTCGAGAGCTGCGGACTGCCGTACGTCGTCGCCGTCAACCACTTCGACGGAACCGACGAGTTCGAGCCGGAGGATGTGCGCGAGGCCCTCACGGTTCCTCCGCACATACCTGTCATGATCATGGATGCGCGCCGCAAGATCTCGGTCGTCGAGACCCTGCTCGCGCTCGTCGGTCACGCACTCGAAGTCAGCCCCGAATAGGGACGCCCGACTCCTAGGAGAAGCACCCCGCATGCGGAAGATACTCGTCGTGGGGGCCGGCCAGTCCGGCCTCCAGCTCGCCCTCGGACTCCAGTCGCAGGGGTACGAGGTCACCCTGATGTCGAACCGGACGGCGGACGAGATCCGTTCCGGCCGGGTCATGTCGACGCAGTGCATGTTCGACACGGCGCTCCAGCACGAGCGCGATCTTCAGCTCAACTTCTGGGAGTCCCAGGCGCCGAAGATCGAAGGACTCGGGGTCTCCGTCGCGGTCCCCGGCTCGTTCGACCCGGGCCCCTCGCAGCGGGCCATCGACTGGGTCGGCAAGCTCGACGGCTACGCGCAGTCGGTCGACCAGCGGGTCAAGATGGCCGGCTGGATGGAGACGTTCGCGCAGCGCGGCGGCCAGTTGGTCATCCACGGCGCCGCGGTCTCCGACCTCGACTACTTCTCCCGCGCCTACGACCTGGTGCTGGTCTCGGCGGGCAAGGGCGAACTCGTCTCGATGTTCGGCCGTGACGCCGACCGTTCCCCGTACACCGAGCCGCAGCGCGCCCTCGCGGTGTCGTACGTGCACGGCCTGGGCCCGCGCCCGGAGCACCCGGACTACGACGCGGTCCGCTGCAACCTGGTCCCCGGCGTCGGCGAGCTCTTCATCATGCCGACCCTCACCACGTCGGGACGCGCCGACATCCTGTTCTGGGAGGGCATCCCCGGCGGTCCGCTGGACGTCTTCAACGGCGTCAAGGACCCGGCCGAGCACCTCTCGCTGACCCTGGAACTCATGGAGCGGTTCACGCCCTGGGAGTACGCGCGCGCCACCAACGTCGAACTGACCGACGCGGGCGCCACGTTGTCCGGGCGCTACGCCCCCACGGTCCGCAACCCGATCGGCCGTCTCCCCGGCGGCGGACTGGTCCTCGGTGTCGCCGACGTCGTCGTGGCCAACGACCCGATCACCGGTCAGGGCTCCAACTCGGCCTCCAAGTGCGCCGCCGCCTACCTCGCCTCGATCGTCGAGCAGGGCGACAAGCCCTTCGACGAGGAGTGGATGCAGGCGACGTTCGACCGCTACTGGGACACCGCGCAGCACGTCACCAAGTGGACCAACGCGATGCTGGGCGTCCCGCCGGAGCACGTGCTGAACCTGATCGGCGCGGCGGGCCAACTCCAGCCCGTGGCCGACCGCTTCGCGAACGGCTTCAACGACCCGGCCGACTTCGAGAACTTCTTCTTCGACCCCGAGAAGACGAACGCCTACCTGGCTTCGGTGGCCGGGGCCTGACCTCGGCCGGACCGATGTGAGCGGCCTCGGCGACGATCGACGGGAGGGGCCCCGGCCGTCGGCCGGGGCCCCTCCCGTTTCCGTACGCGGGCCGGAGACGGAGCCTTCAGCTCCTGCTGCCGTGCCGGCGGTTGATCACTACCGCGTGTGCGGCCAGCGCGAGGCAGACGGCGACGGCCGCGAAGCGGGTGATCGTCCACGCCGTCTCGCCGACCGGCCCCTGCAGAGAGACCTCGGCACGCAGCCGTGCCGTCGTCTCGACGACGGCCAGCGCAGGGATCACCAGCCGGAAGGGCAGGCCGGGAAGTCCCGGGCTGCGCGCCAGGTTGCCCATGAGTCCCAGGACGGGCCCGACCACCAGGGCGACCGCACCCCAGGCGAGCGTCGCCGACAGGGCCCCGGACCACGTGGTGTCCGAATGGACCACGTAGTAGGCGGCGACGGCCGCCGCAAGGGACACGGCGGCCACGACGGCGGACGCGGCCCGCGACGCGACGGCGAGGCCGGCGAGGAAGGCCAGGGCCGACCAGGGCCAGGCCTCGTTCAGGACGAGGTAGATGCCCCGGCCGGCCGTGGAGGCGCTCGTCTCCAGAGCGCGGGTGAGGACTCCGAGAGCCGCACCGGCCAGGAGCGCGGCGGCGGGTGCCAGCACGAAGGAGCGTGAAGAGATCACGGCGTTCCACGAAGTCCTTTTCGGTAACCAGGCGGCTGACTGATGCGGTGCGGCCGCAGAATCTACTCGTCGAGGCTCCAGTACGCGCTGCAGGTGTAGGCGGCGCCCGCCGTCCTGCTGGCCTTGGCCGTCTGCCCGGCGAAGGCGTAGGCCTTGTT
Source organism: Streptomyces sp. NPDC028298 (assembly GCF_055565895.1). Taxonomy (NCBI): domain Bacteria; kingdom Bacillati; phylum Actinomycetota; class Actinomycetes; order Kitasatosporales; family Streptomycetaceae; genus Streptomyces; species Streptomyces sp. NPDC028298. The sequence continues at coordinate 187,922 of NZ_JBVHTL010000011.1, read as the reverse complement.
GTCGCCGTTGGCTATGCGCGCCGTCGCGTGGTGCATCTTCGAGCCGTGGAAGTACGAGGAGAAGCAGCGCTTCCCGCCGCTCGTCAGCTCCCAGCCGTAGGTCCAGGAGCCGCCACCGACGTCCTTGGTGTGCGTCTCGCCGCCCGCAGCGCGGGAAGACGCGTTGAGGTCGATGACGGCCATGCCCGATGTCGCGGGCTTCAGTTCGGCTGCGCCGGCTGACGCGGCCGGGGCGACGACGGCTCCCGCGGTCAGGAGTGCGACGGCCGTGGCGAGCCATGCGGATGTACGAAGAGACTTCACATTCAACCCCGTTTTGCGTTCGTGGCATTCGGATCGCTGACGCGTCCGTCGATCCCAACCTGCCTTGGTCAGAGGGCAGTTGAGATCGCAACGCCAGTACGCTACCTCCGCCGCCGTGCCGTCTCAAGATCACGGCGTCGTCGGGGACATCACGCCGAAGACGGGGAACCGGAGCGGGCTTTTCGGCCTCGGCTAGCTCCCTTCCGGCGTCGGTGCGCCGGAGGCCAAGCCCTCGTCGGATCCGTCCGTGGCACCCTCGGGGAGCTCCGGCGGCGTGAACCGCCGCAGGGGCTCCCCGTCCGGGTCCGGGCGTACGGCGCCCAGCAGGGGGTTGGCCGCGATGGGCGACACCTTGATCCTCGCCCCGGGACGCGGGGCCTGCACCACCATCCCGTCGCCGAGGTACAGGGCGACGTGCGTGGCCTCGGGGAAGTAGACCACCAGATCGCCCGGACGCAGCTTGTCCAGCGGGATGTGCGGAAGCTCGGCCCACTGCTCCTGGCTGGTGCGGGGGATGGGCCGGCCGGCCCGCTCCCAGGCCTGTGACGTCAGCCCCGAGCAGTCATAGGCCTTCGGTCCCTCCGCACCCCACTCGTACGGCTTGCCGATCTGCTCGACGGCGTACCGCAGTGCCTCCTCGCCCTCCGGCGTGGGCGGACGGGCACTGCTGAGGGAGCCGGACGCCATGATCTTCTTCTGGGCCGCGTCGGTCCCCGACTTCTCCACCCGGCCCATCTCGGCGATCTGTTCCGCGGTCAGCGAGGCGAGCAGCCGCTCCACGTCGTCGAGCCGCTCGCGCACCTCGTCCCGCTCCTTCTTCTGCCGCGCGGCGAGGGAGAGCTGCCCGTCCAGTGCCTTGCGGGCCGCCCGCGCGAGCCCGTCGGTCCGCCGCTCGCCGCCGGCGACCCGCCGCACGGTCTGGGCGCGCTCCAGCGACAACTGCCCGATCAGGTGCCCCTGGTCGAGTGCGTGCTGCGGATCCCGGGCCAGCAGCAGTCGTACGTACGGGGAGATCTCGTCGCCGCTCTGGTACTGCTGCCGGGCCAGCCGTCCGGCGGCGGTCCGGCTGTCCTCCAGCGACAGCCGGGCCCGGGCGAGCCGGGCGTCGAGCCTCGCGACCTCGGCGCGCTGCTTCTTCAGTTTCTCGGCGGTGCCGTTGTACGTCTCGGTGGCACGTTCGGCGTCCCGGTAGAGGTTCTGAAGATCCGTCAGCAGCGAGGTCACGGACCGCTGGGCACCGGAGTCGGGCTCGGGCGCGGCACCTGCGGGCGTGGAGGGGAACAGCGCCCCGACCGCCACGGCCCCCGTGCAGACCAGACGCAGAAGCCTTCCTGACACGCCATCACCTCCGGTGCCGGGGTGGTCCGTCCACCACCCGTCTCGCACCGGCAGGATCGGACCACCGCACCCCGGGCGCCCGCCGGGAGGGCGCTTCGGCCCAAGAACCTCACTCGTCGGCGTTGCCGCCCGGCGTGGCGCCGCCACCGCCGCCCTTGCCGGTGCCCGGGGACCAGGGCAGCTTGAACCGGCGTCCCGGGACGTCGCCCTCGGGGTCGTACTCGTACTTCCACCCCTGATGCAGCCCGAGCCGCTTGCTCGCAGCCGCCTGGACGCGCCGGTAGACGACCACGGTGGACGGACCGCCGTCGGCGCCGGGGACCGGGACGCGGTACGTCTTCGGCGGGTGGCCGGTGATCCCGAGCAGGACCGGCAGGACGCGCCCGTCCAGCGGGCCGCCGACAAAGGGGGTGTCTTCGCTCTTCACCGGACCAGTGTCACAGCAGGTGGGCCGCATTCTCGACAACGGGCAGCACCCGGCGGACGAGCGCCCCCGCGATGCCGTCGGGGCGCTCCATCACGAGCGCGGCCCGGACCACCGCCGCGGTCTGCGGATCGCTCCCCGCGCTCGCCGCGAGCGCCGCCGTGAACTGCTCGACGAGCCAGTCCCGCAACTCGTCCAGCGGCGGTTCCTTGTCCTCGTCGAGCCAGATCAGCGAGGCGGCCTCCACGGCCGTGATCCACATCCGTACGGTCATCCGCAGCCGGGGCCCGGGGTCCTTCACCGCCAGATGGTCGAGGATGTGCTCCGCCGCCGCCCGGCGGACCCCGTCGACTATCGCCGTGGTCCGCGAGGTCTCGATGACGCTGCCGCCCTGCAGCAGGGCGCTGAACCCCGCGTCGTGCTGATCCACGAACGCGAGGTACCGGTCGAGGGCCCTGGAGAGCCGCTCGGTCAGCGGCCCCTCGGCGGGCTCCGCGAAGCACTGCTCCAGCTCCTCCGCGGCGGACCGCAGGGCAGCCTCGTACAACTGCTGCTTGCCGCCCGGGAAGTACCGGTACACCAGCGGCCGCGACACCCCCGCCGCTTCCGCCACATCGTCCAGCGACACGTCCTCGGGCACGCGCTGGGCGAAGAGGGACAGCGCGGCTTCGAGCAACTGACTGCGCCGTTCCTCGACACTGAGCCGACGGTAAGCGGGGGTGGAAGCCTGCGAGGTCATGTCGGGCAGCGTAACCGCACACCAGCACAGCTCCCCGTGCAGCGGAAACCGAACCCCAGGCCGTTGTGGCGGCCGCGCCCCGCCCCCACGCTCCCGCGGCCGCCGTACGACGCGAGGGGACGTGCCGGTACATCAAATGCCCGCAGGCCGGACGGATCAGAATCAACTCTCACCGTTCAACCCCGCTGGGATCCGTTCGGATGCGGGCGGATGTACCGGCGCGGCCCCGCCCCCACGACGGCCCCGGCGCCCCTCCCCGAACCCGGGCCCCGCGACGAAGCCCCAGCCGAGCACGGCCCTGCCGTGAAGCCCCAGCACGGTCCGGCCCCGCCGCGAAGCCCCAGCCGATCCCGGAGCGCCCGGAATCAGCAGGACCCACAGGACCGTGACCGCCCCCTCAGGCCAACAGCCCCGACGACTTCCACAACCGCCGCCCGGCCCCGCGCAGAACCCCGATCTCGTCCAGGAAATCGGTCAGCTTCCGGGCCCCGGTCTGCATCACGTCCCGCCGGTGCCCACTGGCCTTCACCTGCGCCACGGCCTCGCGCTTGTCGAGCCCGACGTTCGTGTAGACCTCGGGATTGACGAACGCCACGGAGAACACGCGCGCGAACTCACCCGAGGTGACCCGGGTGAACTCCTGCGACCACCGCGGAGCGGTCAGCATCTGCCGCCGCAACTCCTCCCGCGCGTACCGGACATGCCGAGCCTCTTCCACCACATGGATCCGCGTGACCCCCCGGACGAGGGTCTGCACCCGCTCGTCCGGGAACGTCAGCCGCTGCATCCAGTCGAGGATCTCCTCACCGAGCAGCGTCGCCGTGAACGACCCCGGAGTCGTCGAGATGGTCTTGAACAACCGCCCCAGATTCAGATGCGCCCGGCTCACCGGGTAGTGCGGCGTGCCCCCGCGCGTGATCAGCCGCGCGAACATCTTCGAGTGCCGGCACTCGTCCTCGATCTCCGTCAGCGCGTACCGGACGTGCGCGCTCGTCGCCGCCTTGTCGTAGATGTGCCGCACCAGCAACTGCATCAGGATGATCTCGAACCAGATGCCCAGCGAGGCCAGCGCGGCCGCCTCGTGCTGGGACAGCGCGATCCGCTGCTCCTCGCCCATCGTGCGCCACAGCGGCGTGTCGTACAGCGACACCAGCTCGGGCGGCCAGAACCACTTGCCCTCCTCGAAGGGCGCGTCCCAGTCGAGCTCCTTGTCGGGGTCGAAGGAGTGCTTGGCGGAGGAGTCGAGGAGGCGCTCGGCCACCTGCTCCCGGTCCTTGAGCAGACCGAGCGCGTCACGGAGCACATCGGCTTCGGGCACCGTCGTCATGGCTGTTCCCACCTCGTCGTACGGGATCACTTCAGAAGTTACCGGCGGTCACAACTTATGAGACTGCTTGTCAGCAAGCTCGTCAATCCCCTGTGCCGGACTTGTTGACGACGCGTCTACTCCGTGTGAGCCTGCGAGGTATGCCGACGCATGAGCTGTACGCCGCGGACTCGGGAGATCCCCTCTGGCAGATACCGGCCTCGGGGGCGGCCCGCTTCAACTGGGAGTACGACGACGGTCGTGACCGGCTGCTCGCCCTCTACCAGAAGGGCAAGGACAAGCAGTGGGACGGCCAGAAACGCATCGACTGGAGTCTGGAGGTCGACCCCGAGGACCCGCTCGGCACCCCGGACGAGGCGCTGACCCTGTACGGCACGCCGTACTGGGCGAAGATGACCGACCGCGACAAGGGTGAACTGCGCAAGCACTACGCGTCGTGGCAGTTCAGCCAGTTCCTGCACGGCGAACAGGGAGCGATGGTCTGCGCCGCGCGGATCGTGGAATCGGTCCCCGACCTCGACGCCAAGTTCTACTCGGCCACGCAGACCATGGACGAGGCCCGGCACGCGGAGGTCTACTCCCGCTTCCTGCACGAGAAGATCGGGATGCTCTACCCGATCAACGACAACCTCCAGGCCCTCCTCGGCGACACGCTCCGCGACGCGCGATGGGACATGCCCTACCTGGGCATGCAGGTCCTGATCGAGGGCCTGGCGCTGGCCGCCTTCGGGATGATCAGGGACACCACCGACAAGCCGCTGCCGAAGCAGATCCTGTCCTACGTGATGCAGGACGAGGCACGCCATGTCGCCTTCGGCCGCATGGCCCTGCGCGACTACTACCGGCAGCTCTCCGACGCCGAGCTCCGCGAACGCGAGGAGTTCGTGATCGAGGGCTGCTACCTGATGCGGGACCGGCTGCGCGGGGTCGAGGTCCTGGAGAACTTCGGGATCCCCAAGGCGGAGGCCGAGGAATTCAGCGAGAACTCCGAATTCCTGCACCTCTTCCGCCAGTTGCTCTTCAGCCGCATCGTTCCGTGCGTCAAGGACATCGGCCTGTGGGGCGAACGCCTCCAGCGGGCCTACGTGGACATAGGCGTCTTCGAGATGGGCAACTCCAACCTCGACCTCCTGATGGCACAGGACGAGGAACTGGCCGAACAACTGGACGCGGAACGCTTCGCGACCGAGGAACGGGCCCGCATCGCGGAGATAGGAACGACGATCGACGAGGGCCGCGCTTGACGGCGCCGGGGACCGACGAACCGCCGCGCCCTGCCTCCCACCCCGCCGGACCCGGGATCCGCTCGAATTGGCCTCCCCGCGCCCACCTCCGACGCGGGATGATCCCCTCATGACCCCGTCGATCACCCCGAACCGACCAGCCGCCCGACGCAGCCTCGAAGGCCTGGCCCTCGGCGACGCCTTCGGGGAGCGCTGGTTCCCCCTCTTCCGGGACAGGCTCCAGGCCTACGAGGAGATCCAGGCCCGGCAGACCCCGCAGGAGCCCACCTGGCACTGGACCGACGACACGGCGATGGCCCTCGGCATCATGCGGGTCCTCGACGAGTACGGAGAGATCCGGCAGACCGAGCTGGCCCAGGCGTTCGCGCTCGCCTTCGAAGCGGACCCGGCCCGCGGCTACGGCCGCGGCATGTGCGAACTCCTGCCGAGGCTGGTCCAGGAGCCGCACAGGTGGCCTGAGACGGCGCGCGGTCTGTTCGGCGGCGAGGGGAGTCTCGGCAACGGCGCGGCGATGCGCGTCGCTCCGCTGGGGGCGTGGTTCCAGGCGAGCCTGCCGGACGTGGCGGAGCAGGCCGCGCTGTCGGCCGAGGTGACGCACGCGCACCCGGAGGGCATCGCGGGCGCGGTCGCGGTGGCGACGGCGGCCGCGTTGTCCGCCCGGGGCGAGCAGGGCCTCGCGGCCGTCGCGGCGGCGACCCCGCGGAGCGCTGTCCGGGACGGCCTCGAAAGGGCGGCGGACCTCTCCTTCTCCACCGCTCCGTGGAAGGCGTCGGACATCCTGGGCAGCGGTCAGCGGGTGCGGGCCGACGACACCGTTCCCTTCTCGATCTGGTGCGCCGCCCGTCATCCCGACGACCTGACGGCGGCGCTCTGGAGCGCGGCCGAGGGCTTCGGCGACGTCGACACGACGTGCGCCATCACCGGCGGGATCGTGGCGGCCCGCACCGGTGTCGACACGGTCGCCGCCGACTGGCTGAGCCGCAGGGAGGCGGTGCCCGGAGGCGCCTGAACCCGGCGCTCTCCCTCCGCTCGAACCTCCCCTGTCCTGCCATACGGTCAGGTCGATGATCAGCCAGTGATCGCCGAGGGCGGGAACACGGCCGAACGCCAGGCGGGCCGACCGGGTGGCCACACCCCCTGTCCCGTGGAGTGGTCCCACCGCCCGGCGCGGACACCCTCAACTTCCCAGCACCGCCTCCATCACCCCCCGCGCGATCGGCCCCGCGAACCCGCCCCCCGTGATGTCCCCGCGGTTCGCCGCCGCGTCCTCGACGACCACGGCGACGGCCACGGCGGGCTCGGGGGAGCCGTCGGCGCGGGCCCAGGAGATGAACCAGGCGTACGGGGTGCCGGAGTTGCCGACGCCGTGCTGGGCGGTGCCGGTCTTGCCGCCGACGGTGGCACCGGGAATGGCGGCCACGGTTCCGGTGCCCTTCTCCACCACGTCCGTCATCAGCTCCCGCATGCGCTGGGCCGTGGACGCGCTCATCGCCTGGTGGAGGGTCCGCGGACCGGTCGTGGTCAGCGTCGCGCCGGTGCGCGAGGTCGTCCGCTCCACCAGGTAGGGCGTCTTGACCGAGCCGTCGCCCGCGACGGCCGCGGCGATCATCGCCATCTGCAACGGCGTCGCCCGTGTGTCGAACTGGCCGATGGAGGAGAGCCCCAACTGGGCCTGGTCCAGCCGAAGATCGAAGTTGCTGGGCACCACGGAGAACGGGATGCGCAGCTTGCGGTCGTTGAAGCCGAAGTTCGCCGCCGTCCTCGTCATGCCGTCGAGCCCGACGTCGACACCGAGCTTGGCGAAGACCGTGTTGCAGGACCAGGTGAACGCGTACCGCAGGGAGGCGTCCTCACAGCCCTCGATCTCGTTGGTGAGCCTCGTCGTGGTGCCGGGGAGCCGGTACGGGTTCGGTGACCTGGTCGGCGCGTCCACGTCCTCGACGACCCCGGAGTCCAGCGCCGCCGCGGCGGTCAGCACCTTGAACGTCGACCCCGGCGGATACGTCTGCCGGACGGCCCGGTTGAGCATCGGCTTGTCGTCCTGGGCGTTCAGCCTCGCCCAGGCCGTGGACGCGGCCGCCCCCGTCCCGGAGAGCCGGGCGGGATCGTACGACGGGGTGGAGACCAGTGCGAGGATCCGGCCGGTGGACGGCTCGATCGCCGCGACCGCGCCCCGGCGGCCGTCGAGCCCCTCGTAGGCAGCCCGCTGCGCGGCCGCGTCGAGGGTGGTGACGACACTGCCGCCGGCACCGCGGGCCCGGGTGAGGCCGTCCAGCAGGGGGAGCGGGGCGAGCATCGGGTCGCTCCCGGACAGGATCCCGTCCTCGGTGCCCTCCAGCAGGGTGGTCCCGTAGAGCTGCGAGGCGAAGCCGGTGACGGAGGCGTACAACGGGCCGTCCAGATAGGTCCGTTCGTAGCGGAACTGCGCACCGGTGTCCCTGGAGCCGGTGACCGGGCGGCCCTCGACGACGATGTCCCCGCGCGGCTGGCCGTAACGGGCGATCGCCGGACGGCGGTTGGCGGGATTGCGGTCGTACGACGGTGCCTGGACGACCTGGACGCGGGCGGCGTTGACCAGGAGGGCCACGAGCAGCACGGCGCACAGTCCGATGGCCCGGCGGATGTACTTGGTCATGGCGCCGGCGTCCCGTCGTACTGACCGCGCGCGCAGTCGCTGATCCGGATCAGCAGGGCGACGATGATCCAGTTGGTGACGACGGAGGAGCCGCCCTGCGCGAGGAACGGCATCGCCATGCCGGTCAGCGGGATCAGTCCGGTCACGCCTCCCGCGATGACGAAGACCTGGAGCGCCACGATCGACGCGAGGCCGATCGCGAGGAGCCGGCCGAAGGGGTCGCGCAGCGCGAGGCCCGCGCGGTAGCCGCGTTCGACGAGGAGGGCGTAGAGGAGAAAGACGGCGGACAGGCCGGCCAGTCCGAGTTCCTCGCCCGCGGTGGCCAGGATGAAGTCGGACTTGGCGGCGAACCCGATCAGGACCGAATGGCCGAGCCCGAGGCCGGTGCCGAGCATCCCGCCGGCGGCGAACGCGAAGAGGGACTGGGCCAGTTGGTTGGCTCCCTGGCCCGCGGTGATCGAGGCGAAGGGGTCGAGCCAGTCCTCCACCCGGCTGTGCACATGCGGTTCGAGGCGGCCGACGGCGAGCGCCCCGACGGAGGCGAGCAGCAGCCCGACCGCGATCCACCCGGTGCGGCCGGTGGCGACGTAGAGCAGGATCACGAACAGGCCGAAGAAGAGCAGCGAGGTGCCGAGGTCGCGCTCCAGGACCAGGACCAGGACGCTGAGCAGCCAGATCGTCACGATCGGGCCCAGGACGCGGCCGGTGGGCAGTTGGAGCCGCCGGAACCGCCAGATCTGGCGGCCGCTGTAGGCGAGCGCGTTGCGGTTGGCGGCGAGGTAGCCGGCGAAGAACACGGCGAGCAGGACCTTCGCGAACTCGCCCGGCTGGATGGAGAATCCGGCGACCCGGATCCAGATGCGGGCGCCGTTGACCGCCGGGAAGAAGATCGGCAGGACGAGCAGGGCCAGCGCGCCGACCACCGACACGTAGGTGTAGCGCTGGAGGACACGGTGGTCGCGCAGGCAGAGCACGACGACGATGAAGAACGCGACGCCGAGGGTCGACCAGATGAGCTGGATGGGGGCCGCCTGGTCGTCCGGGGTCTCCAGGTCGAGCCGGTAGATCAGCACCAGGCCCAGGCCGTTGAGGAGGACGGCGATGGGCAGCAGCAGTGGATCGGCGTACGGGGCCCGCAGGCGCACGGCGACGTGGGCGAGGAGCGCGAGCACGCCGAGCCCGGCGCCGTAACCGGCGGCGCCGGGCGGGACGGTGCCGTGCTTGGCGAGGCCGACGGCGCAGTAGCCGTACACGCAGAGCAGGACGGCGACGACGATGAGGGCGAGCTCGATGCCACGGCGCCTGGGCAGGCGTTCAGCGGGTGGGGCCGGGTCCGCCGCTACGGCCGTTCCGGACATTCCGGGCTGGATCATGTCCGGAACGTAGCAAGCGGGCGACCCGATGTCCCGTTACGGGATGGCGGAGCCCCGGGTGTCAGCACCAGCGGGGGGCCGGGCCGATGTTGTCGATGTAGCGCGCGGCGCCCCAGGCCCAGGTGCCGTCCGTGAGGAGGTACCAGAGCGGGTTGCCGCCGACGGTCTCGCCCGGGGTCTTGCAGAAGATGGAGACGATCTCCCCCTGCCGCGCGACCCGGATGAGCTGGCTGCCGCGGGTCGGGGAGCTGCGCAGGGCCAGCCCGCCGCGGGCGGTGACCCGGCCCTTGTACAGCGGCGCGTTGTTCTGGTTGTTCCCGTTCCCGTTCCCGTTCCCGTTCCCGTTGCCGTTGCCGTTGCCGTTGCCGTTGCCGTTCCCGTTCCCGTTCCCGTTCCCGGGTTCGCGGCCCCCGCCACCCCCGCCCCCGCCACCGTTGTTCCAGTTCTGGTTCCCGCCCCCGCCGTTGTTCCAGTTCTGGTTGCCGCCGCCACCGTTGTCCCAGGTGCCGCCACCGCCCCCGCCACCGTTGTCCCCGCTCTGGCCGCCCCCGCCGTCACCGCCGCCGCCGTTGCTCCACTGGCCGCCACCGCCACCGCCCCCGCCGTTGTTCCACGACTGGCCGCCGCCGTCGCCACCGGTGCCCTGCTCGCGGCCGTCGTCGCCTCCACCCCCGCCACCGTTGTTCCACTGGTGACCGCCGGTGCCGTCGCTCCACTGGTGGTTGTCACTGCTTCCGGTGCCGCCGTCGTTGTCGGCGAGTGCGGGGGTGGCGCCGGCGAGGGCGAGGCTGCCGACGGCCAGCGCCATACCGATTCGGGTGTATGTGGACCGCAGGGACATGGAGGGCTCCTCCAGGAAGGGGGCGAAGCTGACTTATCGCCACATTAGGAGCGGGAGCCGGGGAGCGCAGTTCACAGACCGCCATCGGGGCCGCCCGGCTCCCGCCGCCCGTCCTGAGGGAGCGTCAGCGTCGCCACCGCACCGCCGTCCGGGGCGTTGGCGAACTCCAGCCGCGCCCCCAGCACCTCCGCCTGACCGAGCGCGATGGTCAGACCGAGCCCGTGCCCCGTCGCGCCGCCCTCGGTACGGAAGCGCTGCGGGCCGTGTTCCACGAGATAGCCCGGATAGCCGTCCCCGTGGTCCCGTACGGTGACGACCGGACCGTCCAGGGTCAGCACCACCGGCGCCCTGCCGTGCTTGTGGGCGTTCGCCACCAGGTTCCCGAGCACCCGCTCCAACCGCCGCCGGTCGGTCTCCACCCGCGTGCCCCGCACCACCCGGACCGCGGTGTCGGTCCCCGAGGCGCGCACCACCCGTTCGGCCAGCGGCACCAGCGGTTCCGAGTCCAGCTCGAGACGCTCGCTGCCGGCGTCCAGCCGGGAGATCTCCAGCAGGTCCTCGGTGAGGGTGCGCAGGGTGGCCACCCGGTCGCGCACCAGCTCCGTCGGCCGCCCCGGCGGGAGCAGTTCGGCGGCCGCGTGCAGCCCGGTCAGGGGAGTGCGCAGCTCGTGCGCCACGTCCGCCGTGAAGCGCTGCTCGCTCAGCAGCTTGCCCTGCAGCGACGACGCCATCGTGTCGAGCGCGCCGGCGACCGCCGCCACCTCGTCCTGCGGGCGCGTCGGATCCTGGGCGCGCGGGTCGTTGACGCGCGCGTCGAGGTCGCCCGCGCTGATCCGCCGTGCCACGCGCGCGGTCGCGTGCAGCCTGCGCGTCACCCGGGTCACCGCGAACACCCCGACCAGCAGCGTCACCCCGATCGCGAGGGCCGAGGACCACACGATCGCCCGGTCCAGGGCGTCGATGGCGTGCGCGCCCTGGGCGTAGTCGAACCGGACGGCCAGCGCGCGTCCTCCGCCCGCGGGACCGGCGGCCCACATGGTGGGGTGCGTGTCGTGCTCGCCGACCATCGTGCCGCGCCTGCCGTCCTGGGCCAGTTCGCGCAGCCGCGCGGGCAGCCCCGGAGGGTCGACGCCCGCGTCCGGCGGGAGCCGGTCGCCCGCCTCGTAGGCGGTCGTGACGTCGGCGAGCCGGTCGAGGGCGCGGCCCCGGGCCTCGCCGACGGTCTGGTCGGTCACCGAGACGTGCACGAGGACACCGAGGAGGGCGACGAGGCAGCAGCACATGACCGCGATGAACGCGGCCGCCTTCCAGGTGAGGGTGCCGGTCCAGCGCGGCAGACGCAGCGACCGCCTCACAGCGACCGCCTCATGGGGCGCTCGCGGCGGGCGAGAGCGCCGGTGGGACCGCGGGTGCCGTGGGGGAGGCCTGGCTCGGGGAAGGAGACCGTGCCGGCGGGACCGCGGGGGAGGCCCGGCGGGCGGAGGGGGACCTGCCCGGGGCGGGTGAGCCCGTCGGCGTCGGCGGTCCGACCCGCAGGATCTCGTCGCGGGTGGCCAGCATCGCGTTCTGGTGCGGGTCCCAGGACCACACCGTACGGAACTCGTATCCGGGCAGGGTCGAGGGCGAGCGGATGATCACATCGCGACCCGCGAGTTCCACGCTGACGACGCTGTCCGCGGTGCCCATGACCTGCACCAGCCGGTGGTGGAGGAACGTGTACACGCGCACCGCGAGCTGATGGGCCGGGAAGCGGATGCCGAGCACCATGTCGGGCTTCCCGTCGCCGGTGAGATCGCGGTAGTACGCCCGGAGGACCGGGCACTTCCGGCCCAGGGCGCCCGGCTTCCCGCAGTCGTCGAGCAGCCGCGCCGTCTCGGCGTACGCCGCGTGCGGTCCGGTGTACTCGTCCGGATGGGCCGCGACCTGGGCGCGTACGACCGTCACGGGGTCCAGGGCGTGGATGTCGTCGTCGGGCGCCGTGACGCCCTTGACCGTCTCGGTGTCGGCCTCGCCGTAGTCGATCGCGGGTGTCGCGGCGGGCGGGAGCTGCGGCCACAGCCGGGTCGGGCCGATCGCGGTGGGGGTCGCGCCGGCGCTGTGCAGGGCCCCGGCGTCGCCGCAGCCGGCCAGGGCCGTCGCGAGGAGGGCGGCGACGGCGCACAGGAGGGCACGAGCCGTCCGGCCGGGCGGGCGGGTCCGGGACCTGCCGGACCCGCCCGGACGACCTGCTCCCCGGGGCCGGAGGCGGAGCCCTCGCGCGGGGCGGCTGTGGGTCACGGGGCTCCCGGGGCCGGGCGCGGCCCCGTCCGCGGGCGCTGCCGCGCCGCTTACCGCACGAGACCGGCGAAGGGGAAGGGCCGGAGGCCGTCCGAGGGGTGACCGCCGAGCACGGGCACACCCCGGGCGACCGGGCACGACACGGGACGACCGGCCGTCCCGTACCCCTTATTCATGCAGAAATCCTTTTTGTCCGCACGCATGGAACGACCTGGCGGGGCCGCCCGGTCTACTCGGCGAGTTCCTCGAGAAGGCGGGCCGTGGGCAGTCCGGCCCGCAGGTACTCCACGAACAGCTCGTTGTGCAGCGCCCAGGGCGAGCGCCGGGCCCGGATCAGCCGTATCGCGTCGTCGGCGGTGTGCCCCGCGAGGACGAGCGCGTGCGCGACGACCAGCCCCGAGCGGTTGTACCCCTGAAGGCAGCGGACGAGCACCCGGCGCCCGTCCTCCAGCGCGTCGTCGGCGGCCCGCGCCAGTCGCATCACCCCGGTGAGCTGCGTACCGTCCAACGGCCCGTCCGGTATCGGCCACACATGGTGCTCGACCCCCGGATCGGGCCCGTGCCCCGGCTGCCGCAGCAGCGACAGAACCAGGTCGAACTCATCGTGTACGACGACGGATTGCCGTTGTCCCGAACGCCCCGCGAACTCGTGTCCGCCCATCCACAGGCCGGGCACGATCTCACTCCACGGGCTGTCCGGAGTCGGAACATCCGGATATCTTCTGCGAGTTCGCAACAGCGCCTCCCACCCAACCGCCCCAACTCCTGCCAAAGGTAACCGGGTTCTTGCCCCTGGAGCACCCCGCCTGTTCCCATGGTCATGGGGTGATGGTTCATGAGCGGACTGCGCGTCGTACCGGCCCGGCGGCACGGACAGGAGCGCCTGTACGTGTGCCTGACCGACGGCAGGAGCGTCGCCTGGTACGACCGTGACACGGCCAGGGTCAATCTGCTCAGCGAGGACCGGCGCGAGGACGTGCTCGACGTGCTGCGACCGTTCCTGACCGGCCCGGTGACCGTCGGACCGCCGCCCGTCCCGACCTCGGCCGAGCTGGCCCGACTGGCGCTCCACCCCGACGACGACCTCGCGCCCAACCGGCCCGGCGAGGCCCTGGTGATCGACCTCGACCGGGACCCCGGCCCGGCGCACCGGCTGCGCCCCGACCCGCGCCGCCGCGCGCTCGCCGCCGAGCAGACCGTCGGCACGGCGCTGGACCGGCTGGAGGGAGGCGGCTGGCACACCCTGCACTCGGTCCCGCTCCCGGGCGGCGACCGCATCCACCATCTGCTGATCGGCCCCGCCGGCCTCTTCTGCCTGCACACCCTGCCCGCCCACAAGCAGCGCGTCCGGGTCACCGACCCGATGGTCACCGTCGGCCGCCGTGAGGCCCGCCCGCTGCTGCGCCGGGTCCGCGCCGACGCCGACCGCGCGTCGCACGCCCTGACCGCCGAGGTCCGCGCCGTCCTCGCCGTGGTCGGCGCCACCCGCCTGGACGTCCCGGCACCCGCGCGCGAGGTCCGCGTCCTGCGGGACACCGACCTCGCGGGCCTCGCCCGGTTCGGCGGGGTACTGAAACCGGCGGACGTGGAGGCCCTGCACGCGATGGCCCGAGACCGGCACACGTGGCTGAGTGTGTGAGCGGGGGCTGAGCCGGGCCGGGGCGAGTGCTGCCGGGGTGAGTCCTGGTGGGCCGGGTTGAGCCGGGTTGAGCTGTGCGGGGCCGGGTTGCGCTGTGCGGGGCCGGGTCGTGTCGGGCTGAGTCGTGCGGGGCCGGGTCGTGCCGGGTTGAGCCGTGCCGGGCGGGGCCGTGCTGGGCCGAGTCGTGCCGGGCGGGGCCGTGCCGGGCTGAGCCGTGCCGGGCCGGGTCGAGCTGGGCCGGGTCGTGCCGGGTTGAGCCGTGCTGGGCCGGGCCGGGTCGTGCCGGGCCGGGTCGTGCCAGGCGGAGCCGTGCGGAGCCGGGCCCTGCCGGACCGGGGTCACGGGGCAGAGCCCGCACCCACCCCTCGTACCCACCCCCACTCTCCTCGGCCGCCCGGCACACATCCTCCGCGCCCATCCCGACTCTCCGCGGCCGTCCGGCACCCACCCTCCGCGCCCATCCCTGCTCTCCGCGCCCGCCCGGCAAGCACCCTCCGCGCTCACCCCCACTCTCCGCGTCTCCCGCACCCTCCACACTCTCCACACCCTCCGGTTCTCCGCGCCCGCTGCTCGGCGCTCATGGCAGCGGACCGGCACGCTCCGCGTCGAACAGCGGCGCCAGGAGATCACCGAAGTCCTGAACGCGGGGCGGGATGTCCATCGCCTGGAAGGCCAGCCGGTCGGGCGACCCGCATTCCTCGACCTCCTCCCAGGTCACGGGAGCGGACACGGTCGGCTCGGCCCGGGCCCGGAGCGTGTAGGGGGTGGCGGTCGTCTTGCGGCCGGCGTTCTGGCTCCAGTCGACGAACACCTTCCCCGGCCGCAGGGTCCGCGTCATCCGGTGCACGACCCGCCGCGGCAGCGCCCTCTCCGCCTCCACGGCCAGCTCCTTCGCGTACGCGCTGACGTCGGCGGACGGAGTCGGCGCCACGGCGGCCAGCAGATGCAGCCCCTTCGACCCGGACGACTTCGCGTACGCCTCGATCCCGTCGGCGGCCAGTCGCTCGCGCAGCCACAGCGCGACCTCGCAGCACTCCACCACCGTGGCCGGGGCCCCCGGATCGAGGTCGAAGACGATCCGGTCGGCGACCCCGGGCGTGCCGATGGTCCACTGCGGGGTGTGGAACTCCGTCACGAGGTTCGCCGCCCACATCAGGGACGCCAGATTCTGGACGAGGACCATGCGCGCGGGCCCCTCCGTGCGCGGGACCTCGGCGGTGGTGACCCAGGCGGGCGTACCGGGCGGCACGTTCTTGGTGAAGAAGACCTGCCCGTCCGGCCCGTCGGGATAGCGCAGGAAGGAGACCGGCCGGTCCAGCAGATGGGGGAGCAGTACGTCCGCGACCGTGGCGTAGTAGTGCAGCACCTCGCCCTTGGTGAATCCGGTGGCCGGGTGGAGGACCTTGTCGAGATTGGTGAGCGCGAGCCTCCTGCCCTCCACCTCCGTGATCGGCGTCATACCATGACAATCCCACGAAAACGGCATAAACCCTGCTCAAAGTGATCGGAAGGGTGCTGCACGTGCGATCCATCTGGAACGGCGCCATCTCCTTCGGCTTGGTGAGCATCCCCATCAAGGTCATGAACGCCACGGAGAGCCACGCGATCTCCTTCCGTCAGATCCACCTCGACGACGGCGGCCGCATCCGCTACCGCAAGGTCTGCGAGCTGGAGGACAGCGAGGTCTCGTCCGCCGAGATCGGCAAGGCGTACGAGGACGTGGACGGAACCCTGATCCCGATCACCGACGAGGACCTGGCCTCGTTGCCCGTCCCGACCACCCGGACCATCGAGATCGTGGCCTTCGTCCCGGCCGAGCGCATCGACCCGCTCCAGATGGACACGGCGTACTACCTGGCGGCGAACGGCGTCCCGGCCGCCAAGCCGTACATCCTGCTGCGCGAGGCGCTCAAGCGCAGTCAGAAGGTCGCCGTGGCGAAGTTCGCGCTGCGGGGGCGGGAGCGGCTCGGCATGCTGCGGGTCGTCGACGACGTGATCGCCATGCACGGCCTGCTCTGGCCGGACGAGATCCGGGCCACCGACGAGGTCGCCCCGGACGCCGCGGTCACGGTCCGCGACAAGGAACTCGACCTGGCCGACGCCCTGATGGACACCCTCGGCGAGGTCGACCTCGCCGACCTGCACGACGACTACCGCCAGGCCGTGGAGGAACTCGTCACCGCCAAGGCCGAGGGACACGAGGCACCCACCGCTCCCGCCGGCGACGAGGACGGCGGCAAGGTGCTGGACCTGATGGCGGCCCTGGAGAAGAGCGTGCGCGCGGCCAAGGAGTCGCGCGAGGACGCCACCGGAACCGGCGAGGACGCCCAGGTCACCGAACTGCCGTCCGCGTCCGGGAAGACGCGGGCCCGCGGACCGGCTCGTACGGCGCCCAAGGAGGTCGCGGGAAAGAAGTCGACGTCGACGGCCAAGAAGACAGCGGCGAAGAAGACGACGGCGAGGAAGTCGACGTCGAAGGCGACGACGGCGAAGCGGACGCCCGAGCAACGGACGACGAAGTCGACCACCGGGACGACGGATTCCGGGACGACGGCCAAGAAGTCGACCACGAAGACAGCAACGAAGACAGCCACGAAGAAGACGACGGCGAAGACTACGAAAGCGACGGCGAAGAAGACCACACCGCGCAAGCGAACGTCGGCGTGAGAACGAGGGCCCCGGGAACCGAGGGCCATCGCGGCCGGACGGGAGCCCGTCCCGCGGCGACCGCTACCACCCCGGCAGATGCACGAGAACGCCGCACACGAGAAGCAGGGAGGCGATCTGAGCGATGCCCCACGAGAGGCGATAGCTGAGCGTCCGGTGATTACGGACCTCGAGCAGCCGGGGAAAGATCTCCTGAGGGTGTTCCAGGTCGTAGGTGTCGGTCCAGTGCACGGAGACGACCATCAGGCTCAGCGCCCCGGACAGACCACTCGCGACGAGGGCGGCGACCAGGAGCGCCGTGGAACCGGCACCCCCGGGAAGAATGGTCAGGACGACGGTGGCGGCGGACACGAGGAACCCGTCGTAGCCGAGCAGCACCTGAGCCTTGGAGTCGAGCACGCTCAGGCACCCGTAGAGGTAGTCGTGGGCGTACATGTCCTGCGGTTCGGGCTGGATCCTCTTGAGGGCCTCCAGATGGGTCCGGGACTGAGGCCCCTGGAAGATCCCTTGCCGCAACCAGGCCCGCATCCCGCCTCAACTCCCCACCGTTCGCCACCACTTCCCCGGACGAGCATGCCCACCCGACCGCGGGATCCCCGCCCACCACGGCATACGTGCGCAGCCGCTACGGCCACGTCGGTACCCCGCACTCCTGCATACGGAGGACGGCGACGCGGGGCTGCATACGGAGGACCCGGCGACGCGGGGCTGCAAGGAGAACCCGGCGACGCGGGGCTGCATGGAGAACCCGGCGACGCGTGGCGAAGGATGAGCGGCGCGCGCACGCCACCCCCCAACCCCATCGGCTCATGGACCCCCGAGACGGAAGGGCCGGGGGGAGGCAGGATGACCTCATGACAAAGCAGCCCGCACGGCAGACCGGTCGCCCCTTCCATGGTTCGGTGCTCTCGTTGTGGTCGAAGGACTCGGTCCTGTCGATCGGCTCGGTGGGTTCGGTCCTGTCCGTCGGCTCCGTGGGATCGGCCCTGTCGGTGGGCTCGATCGGAAGCGCCCTGTCGATCGGCTCGATCGGCTCCTCCCTGTCCCTGATCTCGGCCGGCTCCTGGCTGAGCACAGGCTCGGTCCTCTCCGCCCAGTCGACCTGGTCGGTCCTGTCCTGGCGCTCGTCCCGGACCTTCCTCGCGGCGGGAGCCGTGGGCGCCGCGACAGCGGGCGCGCTGCTCCTGCCCCAGTTGCTCCACACATCCCGCCGGACTACGGCATAGCCGACCACGCGGACGCTCGGGAGGCCCGACACCCCAACGGCCCTCCTGCCGTTGCAGCCGGTCAGGACGGCGCCGCACGATGAGGACGGCGCATCCGCCCCGAGCGTGCGCCTATGTCAAAGGCCTGCCGGGAGTGCACGGATGCACAGCGACGCACCGAGAAGGACCTGCCCGAGCGCACAACCCGACATGCCGGGAAGCACGGTGCTCGGAATCCTCGCGGGCAGTGCGGATGCTCCGGAAGTCCGGTATCTGGCGCGCCCGATTCCCGCGGTCGCCGAGATCACCTCGCTGGCGGGTGACCTTCTCCCGACGGAAGTGTTCCGGTTCTCGGCCGAGTGCGTGGAGGACAGGTGCCGGCATTTCGACGGCCGGGACTGCACGCTGGCGAAACGCCTCACCGAGGTCCTCCCACCGGTGATCGGTGTCCTGCCACGTTGCCACGCGCGCGCCGCGTGCCGCTGGTGGCACCAAGAGGGCGCGGCGGCGTGCTTTCGCTGCCCGCAGGTCGTGACCACGACGATCGGGCCGACCCCGGAACAGGTGACGGTGGCGGAGCCGCCCCAGACAGGAGAACGTCATGCCTCGTGAAAAAGAGCCGGTCGTCGGGGTCGACGATTTCCTCGTGGCGGTGATCCGGGCCGTGTCACGTGCTGAGGAGGTCCGGTCGCCGGAGCCGGGAGGCTCGGTCGAACGCCGGACGGTCCTCGCACACAGGCCGATCGTCACGCTGGGCCTGACCTACCAGTCCATGACCGTGGCCGACGACGCGCTGCCCCGCGAGGCGGATCGCGAGGCGCGGGACGAGAAGCCGGCGGTGCCGCTGCGCGTGACACACGAGGACGCCGCCCGGGCCGACCGGATCGCGGAGAGCATTCAGCAGGTGCCGTTCCAGGAGAACATCGCGAAGGTGTGGCAGCGGGAGGCGGGAGCCGCGGACCAGCTCGCCGCGAGTATCGACACCCTGGGAGCGGTGGCCGATTCCCACGCGGAGTTCGCCATCAGTCTCGTGGGACAGCTCGACGACGCCGTACTCGAGAACCTCATGCTCACGGCGGGCGTGCCGTCGCACAACATGACCACCCTGAAGGGCGTGGCCCAGGACCAGAACATCGGCCTGGCCGAACTCCTGACTCTGAACAGCACCGCGAACCAGGAGAACACCCGGAACGGCGAGACGCTGCTGAGCGCGACCTTCCAACGGGGCGCGGGAATCGCCCTGGTGGGCGCAAGCCTCCTGGGAGTCGCAGCCATCACCCGCTCCCCGGTGGCAGCCGGAGCCGGCGCGGTCCTGGTGGTGGTAGGCGCAGCCCTGATGCTCCAGTAACCCACCCCCACAATCCCCGACCATCTCCTGCTCATTGCCGGTGCCGATCCCACCGAGGTGGCTGAGCGCGCCGGCAACAGCGTTGAGGCGCGGCTGACCAGCTGCGCGAATCAGTTGGTGCCAGCTGGAGCTCGACCTGATCGTGGCTTCGAACCTACTGCTGAACGGAGACGTCGACCCGCAGCGCTTCGACGAGCTCGGCGGCGAACTCGACCGCCTGGGGCTGAGCTACTCCCTGGAGCTCTACGACGGAGACGACACCCTGGTTCGCGAGATCCAAGTCTGATCACTCAGCTCACCTGCGAGGCCTCGGACATCTTGTCCGGGGCCTCCCTCGTTTCGAGCCCCATCTGCTGCAACGCTTCGAGCCGAGGGCGGATGAGGCCGGACGAGGGGGGCTCGTGGAGCTGAAGGTCACGCGCTGGAAGCCGTACGGACATGAGCGCCTGGACGCGAACCTGCCTGACGGCACGGCGATCGTTTCCTGTACGGGTGGAGCCGATGCTTGTCTTCGTCGGCGTGACGGATCTCAAGGTGGTGGCCACGTAGCTCAGCGTGCGCGTCTAGCCGGAGCGCGAGGTGGCGGCACTGGCGCCCCTCACAGGAGTACAGAGGGCGGAGCAGGTCGAGCAGGTGTACAGCGTTGCTCGTCATCGCAGGCGTGGAGCAGCGCCCAACTCTTCTGTGAGTCACGCATCCCATGGGGTGGTGATGGCTTCCGCGACGCTGAATATGGCATCGCAGTCGGCGCACTGCGCTTCGCCGAAAACGTAGGTCAACTTTTGCGCGACCTCGGCCTGACCATCCGCGAGCGCGCGACTGTGAAGCCTGTGGGCAACCCCTTCCAACGGGGGAGCCGCGGGCTGAAGAGGGATCTTCCTCGCCGCAGTCTCATTCATGTACATGCTGTCCAGGGTCGAAAAGAAGCCGGACTCGCCGAAGGCTATGAAGTTCTCTGAACTGCACGCGGGACAAGGGACTTCGTATTCGTCATCGTTCAGTCCGTCGAGTTGTGCACCCCAGACTTCGTCCCCCTCGAAGCCGAGGAGTGCGGCCAGTAGGTAGACGTACGTATTGGAGTCGTGGCTGAGGGCCGGATCCTGGAGAGCTTCCTCGGTCAGTTGCTTCAGGTCGGACATCTCCGAGGCGTAGGCGACGTGAGGATCTGGTTCTCCGTACGGCTGGTCGGTACTGGCGGCGATGGCGCCGGCCAGCAGGAGCGGCATCTGCCGGTCTGCGGGCGACCACTGGCGTGCGATGTCCCGCAGGGCGGGCAAGGCGGCGTGGCTCGCTGAATAGACGGTGCCCTGATGGCACAACCGGGACCACAGCGCGGTCCAAGCCGCATCCGTCGGCAGCCACCTCACGGTGTCCAGCAGGCCAGGGATGTCTTCTGCCGTGCCGTAGGCGTGGTGAAGCTGCGACCAGTCCGTCATACCGGCGATCTAAGCAGCCGGATGCGGCGGGCCTCGCGTCTGGGGTGGCCCGGTTGCGGTCATCGGGGCAGGCAAGCCGAGCGCGAGAACCAGCCAGCTAGCCGCAGCGATGCTCCAAGACCCCACCCACGCCCCATCCATGGCCCCGGACACAGAGCCGCTTCGGGCAGCACCTGGCTGCACATACGCGAAGACCCCGGCCTCAGCGTTTCCACTGGTGACGGGGGTCTTCGGGTACCTCATGAGCGGTGCCCCGGCAGGATTCGAACCTGCGCACACGGCTCCGGAGGGCATGCTCATGCCGTGTTTGACTATGACTCTGACCTGCAAGGGAGCCGCGCGCGGCGCAAGATCTCGTCTCGCTCACACGCCCCTCACACGCGCTTAGAGGGAGGGGCGGGAGCTCACCTCCGGTTGGTGAGGCCCGACGGGAGGCGACGACGTGAGGGGCTGCAACACCTCGGAGTGTTGTAGCCCGGTACTCAGACCGGACAGGTGGGACACTGGCGAATCTGACTGTCCCACTCATTTATGCAGGTCAGCGCTCTAACCGGACAGTCGGACACGTGGGACAGTCCCTACGGCGCCCTACATCGACCGAGGGCCACCGAGAGAAGCTGGAAGCAATGAGCCGCTGCCAAGCGAGGACATCGAAAGGGAGGCTAGGTGCCGTCGGCCAGTCCGCGCGACGCGTACCTAGAGGTCTCGGATTCTCTGCGTCGGAAGATCGAGAAGGGCAAGACTCCTGAGAAGCTGCCGTCTCAGGCGAAGCTGATGGAGCTCTATCACGTGAGCCGCAGCGCCATTGAGCGCGCGTTGGCTGACCTCAAGAGCAAAGTCGTGATCGAGTCCGCACAGAGGGCCAGCTGGTACGTGGTGGGAACGGGTGCTGCCGCCCGCTTGGGGAGAAGTTGACGGACCTCTTGCGGACCAATGCAGGCCATAGAGTCTCGCGACTTTTTCGAACGGGCAAAGGGTTCCGCCTATGGCAGCAAGTGTCCCTGACGCGCCAGCAACTTTCCGTCCCGGCGGCTACCCAGCCCGGAGAAGCGGAGCTTGGCCCCCGCTCGACGCGATGCTCGGGCACTCGACATGCCCAACATCAGCCACACAGCGAGGCGGTGCGCCAATTCCGTCGGTGAACCGTCACTAGGGATTGAGGTTAGAGCTTCCATCCTTCGTGGATGCGGGCTTTGCTGATGGTGCCTTCCTGTGGAGGTTGAACTCCTCCGGGATGACGATGGGCGGGCTACCTTTCTTACGGACTCCGCTGATGGCCGACTTAAGACGCTCGAAGAAGTCGTCCGATACCTCTATCGTCATAGCGGTGTCCTTGCTCCACTCCGCCTGCATAGTGAGTTCAAGCGTCCGGGCCAGCAGGTCACAGGTCCAGTAGATTCCGAAGTGGGTCCGGTACCGAACATGGATACTGGATTCGAGGTCTAGGTCTCCGTCATCGTTGACCCAGATCTTGCGCGCCGCTTCATGCATGGAGAAGTGCACCGCACGGGAGGTGGCGGAGAATAGGAAGTCGTACAGCCTCCCCTCGCCGATCGCATTGGCGATCCAGTGTGTCGAGGGTATTTGAGTGCTCTTCGGGCCGGTTGGCTCGGGCCAATTGAGATCCCTGCCAACCGCGGCGATAACCTCCCGAGTAGCTGAAGCCTTGCCGGTTATGAGGTTCACGAAGGCCGTGGGGAAGCCCAGATTCTTCATGCCCTTCTTGCCCGCGAATTGCTGCTGGGCCGTCAGGGCACGCAATGCCTCTTGGCCGCTCAGGTTGATGAAGAGCGTTGCGACGTGCGCGTCCGAGAGCGTCGAGAGGTACTTCAGCCAGAAGAACTCCTCGCAGGCTGGCCGCACATACACCACGGCCATGTGACCCAGTCCGCTCTTGGCCAGCAGCGACGTCGCTTCCATGGACTCAGCTTGGCGGAGCAGGCACGCCCGAAACAGCGCTGCCTTCGGATTGGCAAGCACTTGCGTAAACGGCACTTTTTCCAACTTGGAGATCAACTCCCGGACTACGGCCGCCAGCACGTCGGCGTGCTGCGCCAACTCCTCGCCCCATTGCGCATCGCGCTCCCTGTTCCCCATGCGCGAATCGTACTGACATCCAGCACGTGCAGGAGTCCCGTTGCTGCAGTTCGCGTGCGTCGCCGATGCGGCCAAGTGCTCTCGCCTCCATGGCGCGGAACTGCGCTGCCAGCGTGGGGGCGAGACCTGCGCCGGCCCATGCTCGCCGCGCGGGCCAGCGCGGCGGCTCCCCGGTAACTTCCGACGAAGGTTGCCGGGTGGCTCATCGCAGAAGGAAGCTGCTGCCCAGGAGCCTGTCACCGACGGCTTGAGCCATACGCAACGCCTGAATGAAGTAGCGCTGAGCTGCCCCGTGAATGCCGCTGTCGTACGTCATCCATCCGGAGAGCATGGTCACACCGTGCTTGATTATGACTCTGACCTGCAAAGAGGCCGTGTGTGGCACGGCGCCTCGCTTCGCTCACACGCCCCCCACACGCACGCGGGGAGGGTTACTTCCAGGTGTGTTGAGGACTGGAAGAGAGGCGACCACGTGAGGGGCTGCGACAACCAGGGTGTTGCAGCCCGCCGGCGAAGCGGCTCACTGCGCGGCACTCCGTCTGGCTGCAGCTATCACGAGCAGGACTCAAAGCTTCAGAATTAGGCAGCGGAAGCAAAACAGGATGGTAGATGATGAGGTTTCACAGGCTGGGACCCTCTACAAGTCGAACGGGTGAGCTATTCGGATGATGCTTGAGATTGAAGAATTGGAGAACGGAGGCCGTTTTGCGAAAGGCGTGGTTCATGCGGGCGGGATAGACCTGTTCGGATTTATTGACTATGGGTACCCGGATAAAGACTTGGAGGTGCAGTGTCTCGACCCGTCGGGAATGGAGGTTCGTTTGATTGAACTTGTCAAGGTGCTCAGCGAAAAAATTCCGGACCTCTCCACGTTGAGGTTTCCGTCACGCTGGGGTGAGTTGACGGAAATTTCGAAGAAGCCGGGATTTATGGTATCTCTCGACTTGAATGGCGACGACAGTTGGTCTGGGATTGAGTGGCTGCATGGGCAGCCTCCCCTGGCCAGCTTCTCTATCCCGTTCGCTCAAACAGTAGATGAAGCTGAATTTGAACGGCGATCGGAAAGAATCTTGCTGAGGTGCGGGCTGAAGTTGCGCACAGTGGAAGAGCAGGAAGATTACCTATATCATTCGTGGTTGGTCTCGGCCGTGTGTCTTAGTGAGGACCTGCCTCTGCGTGAGGTGAGAGAATGCGCCAAGCTCCTTACGCTCGCGTCCCACTCGGCCGTGTGGCCAGATCAGCCCTCGCTCGATGAGGTTCTCCGAATCATCCATCTTGGACACGTTGAACTCTTGAGCGGATGGCTTGTGGAAAACGAGTGGTTCGATGTCAAAGAAAGGGTTGACCTTTTGGATGCCCAAGGAAGACTTGAGTTCGCGAAGGATCTTGCACAGTTCGCGAATGGCTCCGCGGGAGGCATCCTTTTGATTGGCGCAAAGACTGAGGTAGACGAGGGTGGTGCTGAGACGTTTTCTAAACTCTGTCCTTTGGACAAGAATCCGCAGATTGCTCAACCAGTTCCTAGGGTGGTGCAGCAGTTGCGAGCTATCGCGCTAGCGCACATCTATCCAACGATTGAGGGGCTGAGGATTGAAGTGATCAGTGACAGGAGGGGGCAGATTATTTATGCTCACATTCCAAATCAGGAGAACCGAGTCAAACCGTTCATTGTGACAGGAGAGGTTGTCTCTGGGAAGATGAAGAGGAACTTCTTCAGCATTCCAGTGCGCACTAATGACGGTAACGTTCCAGTCGTTGCGCAGGAAATTCACCCATTGTTGGCCGAGAAAATGACCCGCTGGCGAGGAAAGGGGAGCGCAGGTCATTGAATCATCAGCGTGATTGGGATTCTGGTTTGGGAGGCAACTGCCCGTCGCTTGCTCGTGCGTCCGCCATCGCCTGTGGGCGGTCGGCGAGTGGGTGTGGATGGCGGTGCAACTCACGCACACCTCGGCCCGCACATTAATGACCGGAGTGCCCAGTCTCCAGCGTGAGCGTCGGACAGTTGGGGCAGCCTGGTTCTGAGCTGTCCTTGTTTCCGCAGATCGGCGGAAGTGTTGGGACCGTGGGGCAGATGGGACACCGCGTTCCGTGTACTGCCAAAGATCTATGTCGCGTGAGGAACCCGGCCACTTCGTCCAGGTCCTCTGGCGTTGGGTGTCTCACTCTCGATCGAGCAGGAGGGAAGGGTGTCTGTCCAGCTTGGCGGCTCGGTACCGTAAAGCCGGCCCCTGCAACGAAGAGGTAAGACACGGTGCGTGGTCTTGGTGACCACCTCAGCGAAGTCCGTAGTTCGGACGACGGCACCGGGCCATCTCCGTCAGATGGGTAAGGCGACTGCAACCGACTCGTCACGACAACAGTCTTGACCGAGTATGGGAGTACCTACGTTGCGGCGCCGGGTGGAACGGCGGGGGTTGCGCCTGTGGCCAGTAGGCCGGGTGCTCGTCTTGGCCTTCACTGTGGCGGTCCTGGTGGCCACTGCGGTGTTCTATACCGGGTGGGACTTGCTTGATGCGCGCGGGCTCAAGCCTGAGCGCCGCATCGACTCCCAAACTCTCTTTGACCTGGTGAAGCTCTCCTTTGGTGTAGTCGCTGGTGCCGGAGCCCTGGTCGCCTTGGTTGTCGCTTATCGACGCCAGCGCGTAGACGAAGATGGCGCTCTGCGCGAGGCCTCCCGCCTACACACCGAACGTTTCACCGCAGCCGTGGGCCAGCTCGGCGACGACTCCGCCGCAGTGCGCCTGGGAGGAGTGCATGCGTTGGCAGGCCTCGCCGACGACGCGCCGACGCGCGACCTACGGCAGACATGCATTGATGTGTTGTGCTCCTACCTTCGTCTGCCCTATCCCCTCGAGGCCGATCTCCCAGCTGATGCCATGGAGGCCAGGCACGCCTACTTGGCCCTGAGAGAAGTGCGTCATACCGTGATCCGCTTGATTCGCGACCGCTTGCGCCGATCTTCCGACCACCAGCACTCCTGGCAAGGGCATGACTTTGACTTCACTGGTGTCATCTTTGACGGCGGAGACTTCTCTGGTGCGGTGTTCTCCGGCAGTACGGTCAGCTTCACCGGTGCGGTGTTCTCAGGCGGCGAGGTCGACTTCAGCTACACACAGTTCTGTCCCGGTTCCCAAGTCACCTTTAACAATGCGGTGTTCTCTGGAGGCCGTGTCCTATTCCATGATGCGGCCTTCATTGACGGATTCGTCGGATTCGATGCTGCGAAATTCACTGACGGCACGGTTGACTTCCACGAGGCAAAGTTCTCGGGCAGTTGGGTCAGCGTCAGTGACGCGATCTTCTCAGGCGGCCGGGTGATCTTTCCCGATGCAGAGTTCTCCCGTGGCCCGGTCTGCTTCGACAACATCTCCTGCCGTGACGGCAGGATCGCCTTTCGTGACGCGGTGTTCTCCGGAGGCAGTGTTACCTTCCGCGGCGCAACATTCCAAGGTGGCCTGGCTAGCTTTGACAATGCGACGTTTTCCGGAGGAACTGTTGTCTTTGCGGGCGCGGTGCTTTCTGGTGGCACTGTCGATCTGTCCGGCGCCAATGGCGCAGCACCCGCGAACGTAGTCCTGCCGCACGAGGCGCCCCTGCCGGCTGGGCTAGTGCTGCCGTCAGCGTGGCCCAGCTGACGCTGCAGCTGGCGTTTGCACGACACGCGATCTCAGGTCGTGCACGGTCGGAGGGGGTATGGCAGCCCGTGCTGAACATCCGGAGGGCAGTGAGTACCCGACAAGCCCTCCGGCAACGGCTTGTCGCTCGTAAAGCAGGACGCCGTAGGCGCTCCCTGTGGACGACAGCATGAGGGGTTGCAACACCTCGGGTGTTGCAACCTGGCCCCAGGCCGGACAGGTGGGACTCTGGTAAATCTCCCTGTCCCGCCTAATTGTGCAGGTCAAGTGCCATATTGGGACAGTCGGACAGGTGGGACACGACGGGTCTAGCTATCCCGTGCGCACCTCATGGCACTCTTGGCAACGGGCAGTGAAGGCAGTGAGAGGAGCCGGAGTGTCAGAGGCCAGCCCGCGCGGAACTTACCTGGTCATCTCAGAGAAGCTCCGGGAGCGGATCGGAGTGGAGGGGAACGCTGAAGTGTTGCCGTCGGAGGCTGACCTGATGCGTGAGCATGGTGTCGGCCGGAACACCGTCCGGCGGGCTCTCCAGGTTCTTGAAGCTGAGGGTCTTCTGCAGTCCGCTCCCGGAATTGGGTGGCGCATCGTGCGGGATGGTGATCGGCGGTCTCTTGCCGAACGGATGTCGGACCTGATCGCCGAGGAGTCGTTGTCGGTGGGTGATCCGTACCCGTCCGAATCGAAGCTCTGCCACCGCTTCAGCGCCTCGCGCACGGCCGTGCGTCGAGTCCTGGCGCAGATGGAAGGGAACGGTCTACTGGCCACTGTCCACGGCAAGGGGCGTACGGTGCGCGCTCTCCCGGCTTCCCCTGCCCGGCCGTAGTCTTGACCGCCATGGGACTCACTGAGTGGGCGTACTCGCTCTCCGAATCGCTGCTGTCCGATCCGCTCCCGCGTCGTTGGGCGCACTCTCTGGGGGTCGCCAAGCGCGCTCGTTCTCTGAGCCCGATCGTGGGCGACGACGCCGAACTCTTGGAAGCCGCCGCGGTGTTGCATGACATCGGCTACTCGCCGGCCCTTGCAGTTACCGGCTTCCATCCGCTGGATGGCGCGCGGTTCCTCCGGGACCAGGAGGGTGCGGACGAGCGGGTCGTTCGGTTGGTGGCCCACCACTCGTGTGCGCTTTTGGAAGCAGAGGAACGTGGGCTGCGGCAAGAGTTGGAGAGCGAGTTCGAGCTAGAGCGGCCGGACCTCGTTGACGCTCTGCTCTTCTGCGACATGACGACGACACCGGACGGGGCGCAGACCACGCCAGCCGAACGGCTGGGCGAGATCGAGGAGCGATACGGTCCAGACACGATCGTCTGGCGGTTCATTCGGCGCGCGGCGCCCGAGATCCATGCAGCTGCGGATCGGGTTGAAGCGCGGTTGACGCAAGCTTCGGTTGCCGATCAGCCGATGTAGGGATCAGGTCGCGACTCGTCGAGGCCGTGCCGGATGCGCAGCATCATCGATGGGTGGATGTCCAGTCCATCGAGGTCCGTAGGGGTGACCCAGCGGACCTCCTTCGATTCGCTGCTGGTGCGCAGGGAACCGCCGACGGGGTGGGCTCGGAAGCAGATGGAGAACTGTTGCCGAACCTCTCCGTCGTCGTATGCGAGCACATGTTCAGGGTCGGTGTAGAGCCCGACGATGTTGTCCACCTCGACCTGGATACCGGTCTCTTCCAAGACCTCGCGAACGGCAGTGTCGGCGATGCGTTCGCCGATGTCGTGGCCGCCGCCCGGCAGGGCCCACAGATTGTTGTCGGTCTTGTGGATGAGCAGGAGACGTCCCGCGTCGTCCCGCACGATCGCCGTGACCGAGGGCACCACAGCGTTGGCCTTCGGGGCGTTCGGGTCACGGAAGTAGTCGATGCGGCTCATCAGTTCGCGCCTTCCCAGTCGGCCGGCGAGGAGATGGGACGGGCCGATTCCCACACCCGTTCCACGCTCTCAGCGTAGGCGTCGAAGAGTTCGCCGCCAGGGACGCGCTGCAAGTGGAGTACAGGGGCCATGTATGCGCCCACGCCATAGATGTGGCCGTTGGCCAGCATCTCGTCGTCAGCTCGGTAGATCGAGTTGTAGAGCGTGGTGCTGTGCAGCCGGAACTCAACGCCGGGAAGGCCGAAGAGCGGGCCGTAATTGACCAGGGCGTTTCGGATCTTCGCTGCCATCGCTGGACCAATGCCCTCGTCGGCCCCGCGCGCGGCTACCGCTGGCGAGGCGGGCTCTCCCATGAGGAGTCGGACAGGCACGCCCTCTGCCGATTTTTCCTTCACGATGCGGTGGAACGTTGCGTCCTCTGTCAGCCAGAAGCCGGAGTAAACCAGCACGTCGAACTGGCGTCGCGCCCTGGAGTAGAGATCTGTCCAGAGCGTCTGCATCACCACGGACCGGTGTGGATAGAGCCTGACCAGCTCTGCGTTGCCAGAGGCGGTGACCTCTGCCGACGTGCGTTCGTCGGGCCACAGGTACGACACCTCGCACTTCAACAGCGAGGCCGTCGCGTACTGGAAGCGTCGGTATGGCTTGCGTTCGGGTTCGTTGATCCAGCGTTCGACCGTCTTGGCCGCGACCCCGAGCCGTTGAGCCACCTCGTCGAGGGTCAGGCCTAAGTCCACTATGGCGCCGCGTAACCGCTCGTTCGCCACACCAACCTCCGTGCTGCTGGGACGACTTGGTACGACTTCACGCTAACCAAGAACGACCCAGGCCGTACAGCTGCGGAGTCGAGCGTCGCCGTGTCCGGCGCCAATCTGTAGGTACATCGAGCGCGAGAGGCCCGCGGAGCCTGAACAGCCGAAGGGCTTGACGGAGCGGACACCTCGCTGCAAGATGAGGAACACGTAATACATGTTCCTCCCAATCTGGAGGGCCCATGAAACGGGTCCGAAGGAAGCCGTTGATCTTTGACAACTGAATGGGGATCACGCCGCCTCTCCGCGGCCAAGTAGGCAGCCACGTGGGACTTCGTCCCTCGTGAGGTACAGCGCAACCAGTCCTTGAGCAGCGCCCTTGGCGTTGCGGCCCCGACGCGCCGTGATGGCGACGGATCGAATCCGTCTTGGGGGTGCTGCTGGCGGCCGTCTCTCACCACATCCTGACCACGGCCGCCCCTCCCTCCACCTCAGAGGAGCCCTCATGCCCGCTGCCGTTGAGATTGTTTCGTTCGGCTACCTGCACGACGAGCCGCCCGCCGCGCACTTGACCATCGACCTGCGCGACCACTTCCGCGACCCGCACGTGAGCCCCGAACTGCGGTACATGACCGCGAACGACGAACCCGTCCGCGCCGCGGTGCTGGCCACCCCGGGGATCGCGGCACTGGCACTGGCGACCGCAGCCGCAGTCGACGCCTTCGCGTCCGGGCCGTCCCACGGCACCGTCACCGTCGCCGACGGGTGCGCCGGCGGCCGCCACCGCGCCCCCGTTTTTGCCCGAGCACTGGCCGAGCTGCTGCGCGACGCCGGACACGACGTGTCCGTCCACCACCGCGACTTGGACAAACCCGTCGTCCAGCGCTGATCACTTCGCCCTGATGGCAGCCAAGCCGGTCAGGGCGCACATCCCGAGCGGTCGCCTCTCACCACCAGGCCACGACCGCTCGGCGTCTCTCCACCCCTTCGACATCAGGAGCGCTGTCATGCGTGCCTACATCGGCGGCCATCAGGCCGTGAACGACACCGACTTCCTCGAACTCGCCCTCGGGACCCCGGTTGAGCTGTGGCTCGGGGTCGACGGCGAGAGCGACGAGGAGCGAGCGGCCCGGCTGGACGCGGCCCGCGACATCCTCGCCACCCCCGAGTACCGAGACCTGCCCGACCGCGTGAGCCGGTTCGCCGCCGAGGCGATCGAGGCTTACGCGCCGCAGCTGTTCAACATCGTCGAACTGCCGCGACCGGCGCGGCGCCGCACTCCTCGAAAGAGGGCGGCGGCATGAGCACCGCGACCGAGACGCCTGTCTCTGCGGTGCCGCAGCTGTCGAGGCCCGAGCTGTGGCTGTTGGGCACGGTCGCCGTGACGGCGGCCGGGGTCGGTGGGCTGGGCCTGGCGTCCTCGTTCGAGGCGGTATCGGCGGCAGGCGCCCGCTGGGGGTTCGCCTCTCCGTGGATGCTGCCGGTCGGTATCGACGTGGCCATCCCGGTGTTCACGGCGGCGTTCCTGCTGCTGATCCGTACGGACATGCCGCTGAGCTGGGTGCGCTTCGTTCCGTGGGCTCTGACCGGGGTGACGTGCTGGCTCAACATCGCGGCCGGACACTCGCTGTCCGCGAAGGTGGCGCACGGCACGATGCCGCTGCTGTGGGTGGTCCTGTCCGAGGTGGCCGCGCACGTCTACGCCTCCCGGATCGGCGCCGTCACCGGCCGGCGGATGGAGAAGATCCGCCGCTCTCGCTGGCTGCTCGCCCCGCTGTCCACGTTCGCTCTGTGGCGCCGCATGACGCTGTGGGAGATCACCTCGTACGCGGACGCACTGGGGCGCGAGCGGGAACGGCAGTTGGCCCGTGCACAGCTGCGGCAGCAGCACGGTCGTCGCTGGCGTTCCAAGACACCTCGCCCCGAGCGGGTTCTGTTGAAGCTGGGGGAACTGGCTCCGGCCGACGAGAACCTGCCGCCCGTGCTGCCGCAGGACCCGGAGCCGCCCCACCAGGACGCCGCGAAGCCGGCGCGTAAACGCCGCACCGCCAAGGCCAAGACCAGCAAAGCGCCCCGGACTCCTGCGGAGCTGCTCGCGGAGGCGCGGACGGCCACGGCGGAGTGGACGGATGACGCGATCAACGCGGAGGCGATCCGGACCACGCTGCACTGCTCGGCCGCGAACTCCCGAGTGCTGCGCGACCTGCTGCTCAGCGAGCGCGCCGACGGTCGACGCCTGCACCCCATCACCGACAGCATCGAGGGCGACCAGGAGGCGGTGGCATGAACACTCAGGTAACCGCTCTGCTCTCCGCTCTGTCGCCCGCTGTGGGCTGGGCTGTCCACGCGTGGCGGCTGCGCTCCCGCCTCGACACGGCACGGCGTGACCCGCTGACCGGCTTATGGGCCCGTGACGGGTTCACCCGTCGCGCCGCCGCCCTGCTCAAGGACTCCCGGTCGGTCGTGGTGCTGGCTGACGTGGACCGCTTCAAGCAGATCAACGACACCCACGGGCACGCCGCTGGTGACGCGCTGCTGAAGGCGACCGCGGACCGGCTCGCTCAGCACGTCGGCCGGGCTGGGGTCGCCGGGAGGCTCGGGGGCGATGAGTTCGCCGCCGTCCTCATCGACGAGCACGGTGCCGCTGCCGACCTGCTCACCGTCCTGCGCGGGGTCCTCGCCCGCCCTGTCGACAGACAGGACCCCGCCATACGCACCACGGTCTCGCTGGGCTGGGTGCGGGCAGCGGACTTCCCGGCCGACGACCTGTCCAGCCTGTTGCGGCGGGCGGACGAGGCTATGTACGCGGCCAAGCAGGCCCGTGCCGGACTGCGCCGCGCGGGGCTGGGCCGGCTGTTCGCCACCGTCACCGGACGGCGTGCCGGGCGTACCGGCGCACGGACGGACCGGCCGGTTGTGGGGGTGGCGGCATGAGCGAGCCCCTCGCGGCTGTCGGCACCTGGCGGCCCGTGATGGAAGCGGCCGGGCACCGCTGCCAGTGCGTTGGCGCGTGTGGCAACGAGCACGCCAAGACCGACGGCCGCTGCCCGCGCGAGCACGACGGCTACACCAGCAAGCACGGCCACCGCATCCGCCTGATCGCCGCGCCCGCCGACCCGCTCACCTCGCCCGTCAATGCGGCCGCTCTGCCTACGTCGGAGCTGCGGGCCTGGTGCCCGCAGTGCCACACCGCCGCCGCACGCTCGGCGCGCACCAGCGAGGCCCAGCCTGTCGAGGCACCGGGCCTGTTCGACCTCTGACCTGAAGGGGAGATCAGGCATGAGCCTGACGTTCACCGATCTGTTCTGCGGCGCGGGCGGGTCCTCCACCGGCCTGGTCGGCGCGGGCCTTGAACTGCGCTTGGCCGCGAACCACTGGCAGCGCGCCGTGGAGACGCACGCCGCCAACCACCGCCAGGCGGACCACCTGTGCGCGGACATCAACAACTACGACATGCGGCGCCTGCCCCGGACGGACATCCTGTGGGCGTCACCGATCTGCACGGAGATCTCCCCGGCCGGCGGCAGGCGCCGCACGCACGGACAGCTCGCCCTCGAACTGGAGGAGTACGGGCGGGTGGAAGACGCGGGCTGGGAACGCACCCGGGCCACCGCCTACGACGTGATCCGCGCGACGGAAGTCCACCGCTACGCCGCCGTGCTGTGCGAGAACGTCCTCGAATTCGCCGTGGACTGGGAGCTGTTCGACTGGTGGCGCGGCGGCATGGAACTGCTCGGCTACCGCTCCCAGGTCGTGTCCGTCTCCTCCGCCCACGTCGGGGGAGGAGACAACCTGCCCGCCCCGCAGTGGCGGGACCGGATCTACGTCGCGTTCACCCGCACCGACGTCCCCGTCCCGGACCTGACACCGTCGCCGCTGGCGTACTGCACCGTTTGCGGTGAAGACGTTGGGGCGGTGCAGACCTGGCGCAACGGTCGCCGGGTGGGCAAGTACAAGCAGCAGTACGACTACCGCTGCCCGAACACTGTCTGCCGTCACGCCCTGGTGGAGCCGTACGTGCGTCCGGCCGCGTCCATCATCGACTGGACGAACCTCGGGGTGCGGATCGGCGACCGTAGTGCGCACGGGCTGCGCCCGCTGGCCGCGAACACCATCAAGCGCATCCGCGCCGGGCTGAACCTGCTCGGTGAGGCGCGGATGGTCCTCACGGTCAACCACGGCGGGCACGACGGCCGCGCGGTCCCCGCCAACACGGCGCCGCTCGCGGCCCGCACGGTGAAGATCGGGGACGCGGTCCTCGTACCGACCGGCGGAACCTGGAACACCCAACCCACCCTGACGGGCGAGCCGATGCGCACAAGGCTGGCCAACCCCAAGGGGTTCGAGGCACTGCTGACCCCGCCGCCGGTCGACGACTCGTTCATCGTCACGCTGCGCCGCAACGCCACCGCCCGCCCGGTCTCCACGCCGGTCGACACGGTGACCGGGCAGGGGCGGCACCACTGGCTCGTCATCCCCTACCGCAACGCGCTCGCCAAGTCGGCCGGCGAGCCGCTGCACACGCTCGGCACGAAGGACTCCGCCGGACTGCTCGGCCCGGCACCGGAGCTGGACGACTGCCACTACCGGATGATCCAGCCGCGCGAGCAATTGCTCGCGCAGCGCTTCCCGGCCGACTACATCGTCCACGGCAACAAGGGCGAGCAGACCATGCAGGCCGGAAACGCCGTGTCCTGCAACGTCGCCCAGTGGATCGGCGAACGCGTCACCGCAGCACTGGCCCGCACCGCCGCCCACGCCGCCTGACATGGCGTGGCCGCCGGCTGGCCACAGGTGGCCGCTGCATGGCCTAGCAACGCCCTAGGCCACCAGCAAGAGTCATGGCACGGGCCCGGCCGCCCACCTCCTACAGCGTCGACCGGGCCCGCTCTCCCTCACACCCGAAAGCGGAAGGAAGTTCAGTGAACCACCCCGACGACAACGAACTCTTCAACCGGCTGGAAGCAGAGATGACAGCCGACCCCCGGGCCGAGGTGGTCGACCTCGGCAAGGCACGGTCGGCGCGGACCGAGTCGGCCGACCAGTCACCCGACTCCGGCACGGGCGGGTCGGGCACGGAGTCGACCGACCCGACCGTCCGCGTGATGGTCGACCGGTCGGCACCGGCCGTCACCGGTCCGGGCTATCTCGGTCGGCTGGCCGGAGCCAAGCGCCGGGCGGTCGTCCCGCTCTGGCTGAAGTCGCTGGCGGAACTCAAGACCGCGTCCGCGTGGGTGGCCCGCCACTACGCGCACACCGTCGGCTACCACGCCCTTCGCACCCCGGTCTATGCCGCCCGCCTCACCTTCCGGGCCCCGACGGGCGCGGCCCGGTTCGTGGGCGGCACGATGCGGTGGGTCGCCGACCGCGAGGGCGAGCCGGTCCGCCTCGCCGCCGTCCGCCGCGAGGACGCCGCCGAGTACCTCAAGCTGTCGCGGCAGCGCGACGGCCGGGTGAGGCTGCGCACCATCGTGGCCGTGCTCGCCCTGTTCACCGGAATCGGCGCCGCGCTCGCCCTCTACGTCCTCGCCCCGGACTGGCTCCAGGCGGTGTCGGTGAGCGCGGTCGTGATGGCGTTAGGCTCCGCCGGACGCCAAGCGGATGCCCCGGTCGTCCACAGGGCTGTGGAACTTCCGAACGCGCCCAAGCTCACCTCGGACATCGTGCTGCGGGCCCTCGGTGCGCTCGGTATTCCGGCGATCAACCAGGCGCAGGGCAAGGGCCGGGACGGGTTCGCCTTCACCGCCCCGATCACCCGCGACGGGCCCGGCTGGCGTGCCGAGGGCGACCTGCCGTACGGCGTGACGGTCACCGACGTGATGGACCGCCGCGAACGCCTCGCCTCCGGGCTGCGCCGTCCGCTGGGCTGCGTGTGGCCCGAGGCGGTGCCGGACGAGCACACCGGCCGGCTGGTGCTGTGGGTCGGCGATCAGGACATGTCCAAGACCAGGGTGCCCGCGTGGCCGCTGGCCAAGTCCGGGACGGTGGACCTGTTCAAGCCCGCCGCGTTCGCCACCGACCAGCGCGGACGCTGGGTCGAGGTCACCCTCATGTACATCGCCGGAGTCATCGGCGCGATCCCGCGCATGGGCAAGACCTTCCTGCTGCGCCTGCTCCTGCTGCTCGCCGCCCTGGACCCGCGCGCCGAAGTGCACAGCTACGACATGAAGGGCACCGGCGACCTGGACCCGGTCGGCGACCAGGTCTCCTACCGCCACCGGGCCGGAGAGGACGAGGAGGACTTCGAGTACGCGCTCGCGGACATGCGCGAGGTCCGCGGCGAGCTGCGCCGACGCGCGAAGGTGATCCGCTCCCTGCCGCGGGACATCTGCCCGGAGTCCAAGGTCACCACCGAGCTGGCGGACAAGCCGTCGCTGGGACTGCACCCGATCGTGATCGGGGTGGACGAGTGCCAGAAGTGGTTCGAACACCCCAAGTACGGGGCGGAGTTCGAGGAGATCTGCACCGACCTGGTCAAGCGCGGCCCCGCCACCGGAATCGTGCTGCTGCTGGCCACGCAGCGCCCGGATGCCAAGTCGCTGCCCACCGGCATCTCTGCGAACGCCTCGGCCCGCTGGTGCCTGAAGGTCATGGGTCAGCTGGAGAACGACATGGTGCTGGGTACGTCGTCGTACAAGCGCGGGGTGCGCGCGACGATGTTCGCCTGGGCCGACAAGGGCATCTGCTACTTCGTCGGCGAGGGCTCGGACGCCCGCATCGTGCGCTCCGTGAACGTCAACTCGGTACTGGCCGAGGCCATCGCCCTGCGTGCCCGCGCACTGCGCGAGAAGGCGGGCACGCTCGCCGGACACGCCCTCGGGCAGGAACCGCCGGTCAGCGATGCGGCCGGATACGACCTGCTCGCCGACATCCTCGCCGTCGTCCCCGCCGAGGAACCCAAGGTGTGGTCCGAGACCGTCGTCGCCCGGCTTGCCGAACTGCGGCCGGACGTCTACGGCGGCTGGGACGCCGAAGGACTGGCCGCAGCCCTCAAGCCCCACGGCATCGCCACCGGCCAGGTGTGGGGCAAGACCGAGTCCGGCAAGGGCGCCAACCGGCGAGGCATCGAACGCGCCCGCATCACCGCGACGATCGCGGAGCGTGATGGAAACCGGGACGCGGGCTGAGCGGAAACCGCCGCTAGACCTAGCACCACACCCCGCTAGGTCTAGCGGCACCGCTAGCACCCCACATCATGCGTGATCAGGCCGCTAGTGCCTAGCGGCCCACCAGCGGAAACCCCGAAAACCCGCCCGGAGGGCCCGTCATGACCCCCATCCTCGCCGCTGTCGCCTGCCTGATCGCCGTCACTTTCAGTTACGGCGGACTGTGTGCGGCCTCGCCGTTCGGCAACTGCCGCCGCTGCCGCGGCATGGGCCACGCACTCAAGACCGACCGCAAAGGACGCCTCAAGCGCGGCAAGGACTGCCGCCGCTGCAAGGCAACCGGCAAGCGCATCCGCGCCGGCCGCTGGCTCTACAACCGCTGGGCCCGCATCTACCGCGCCGGCACCGACTGAGCAGACGACCGGCGACCGCCCGTCATCAGACGGACCCCGCTCCTAGCTGGAGCCAGGCAGGCACGGTCGCCGGTCTGTCGCCCCGAACTTGCCAGCACCCGGGGCGCGCAGAGCCCATCCACCCACCCACCTCGCCCGGAAGCGAGTTCCCGTGATCCTCAACATCTCCGCCGTGCTGCTGTTCGGCGCCGCGTCCGCCCTCGCCGTCAAAACCAAGTCCGCCGGTGGCGGCGCCGCCCTGGTGCTGTTCCTGTTCGGCTTCTTCGCCGCAGGGACCGGCGCCTACGAACCCATCCACAACCTCGTCCAGGCGTCCGCCACCGCACTGGCCGACCTCGGCAACTGACGGGAGAGACCATCGTGAACGAACCCATCGTCGCCCGGCACTGGCTCGCCCTCGCCGCGCCCAAGACCGCACCCGCACTCGCCACCACGACCGTCCTCGCCCTCGCCCGCCTCTGGAACGCCCACGGCGCCGAACACTCCCTCGGCAACGCCGTGTTGATGGCCGCCCTGTCCATCGGCGCCGCCGCGGCGGGCGCGTGCGCGAGCGTCGGCCGCGCCGGAGACCCGGTCATCGCGGGAACCGCGTTCGCCGCCTCCGGAGCGCTCGCCTTCGCCGGCGTCGCCGGATACGCCGACGGGCTCCCGCTCCCGCTGCTGCTGTGGTCCGTCGCCACCGCCGGCGCCTACAGCCTCGCCGCCCGCTACTGGCGCACCGACCGCCGCACCCGCGTGGCGCACGAGCGGCACGTCAGCGACCGCCGCGAGGAACGCGCCCACCTCGAACGCGTCGAGACCATCCGCGGCACCACGCAGATCGAGGTGGCCCGCACCGGCGCCGCGTACGCCGAAGCCCTCGCGCAGGCCCTCACCGCCCGCGCCGCACTCCCCGGCTTCGACGCGCAGGCGCTCACCGCGACGGGACTTCCGCAACTTCCCGCCAGTGACGATCGGAGGACGCGGTGAGGTTCTTCCTCGGTACGCATCAGCCCGGATGGCTGGGCACCGCGAACGTCCCCCTGTTCGTCTCCTACCGGCGCCTGGCGTCCCGGCGCACGCTGCCCCGCGCGACAGCCCCGTGGGCCCTGGACTCCGGCGGCTTCACCGAACTGTCCATGTACGGAACCTGGCGCACCCCCGCCCGCACCTACCTCACCGCGGTCCGCCGCTTCCGGGACGAGATCGGCCAGTTGACGTGGGCAGCACCCATGGACTGGATGTGCGAGCCCTGGATCACCGGCCTGACAGGTCTGAGCGTCGGCGAACATCAACGCCGCACGATCGACAACTACCTCCACCTGCGCGAGACGGCCCCGGATCTGCCGATCGTCCCCGTCCTCCAGGGCTGGCACCTGCATGACTACCTCGCCTGCGCTGACGCCTACCAACGGGCCGGTATCGACCTGACCGCCGAACCCGTTGTCGGGCTTGGCTCCGTCTGTCGCCGTCAGGCCACCGGGGAAGCCACGACCATCGTCAAAACCCTCGCAGCGAGAGGGATGAGGCTGCACGGCTTCGGCTTCAAGACGCTCGGTCTGCGCAGCTGCGGGCACGACCTCACCTCAGCCGACTCCCTCGCCTGGTCCTACGACGCACGCCGCAAAGCACCCCTGCCCGGCCACAGCCACAAGAACTGCGCCAACTGCCTTCCCTACGCCCTCCAGTGGCGCACGCGGACCCTGACCACCCTGCCGCCCTGGCACCAACCACCCCTCGGCGACGACACCGCCGATCAAACCGCCTGACAAAGGACCCGAGCGTGTTCGAAATACGCGTCATCCGCCAGATTCCCACCCACACCGAAAGCGAGTGATCCACATGTCCGTGGGAGAGACCCCCATCACCATCGTCGGCAACCTGGCCGCAGACCCCGAACTGCGCTTCACCACCAGCGGCGCCGCCATCGTCAAATTCTCCGTCGCCTCCACCCCGCGCAGCTACGACAAGACCACCAACCAGTGGCAGGACGGCACCGCGATGTTCCTGCGGTGCACCGCCTGGCGCGACCTCGCCAACCACGTCGCCGAGTCCCTGACCAAGGGCATGCGCGTGGTCGTCACCGGCCGCCTGCGTCAGCACAACTGGAAGACCGACCAGGGCGAGAACCGCTCCATGCTCGCTCTGGAAGTCGACGACATCGGCCCCTCGCTGCGCTTCGCCACGGCCAAGGTCGAACGCGCCCAGCGCAACGGCGCCGGATCCGCCCCAGCCGACGACCCCTGGAACAACGCCGCACCCGCTCCCGGCGGATGGAGCGCATCCGCTCCGGCCGGCGCCCCGGCGACAGGCGACGAGCCGCCGTTCTAGAGACGCCCGGGGCGGCCGTCTCTCACCACAAGACCACGGCCGCCCCGGCTCTCTTGTCCCTTCGACAGAACAGGAGACGTCCAGCATGACACCCACAGGCAAGACCGCGTCCCCGCCCTCCTCGGGCCACCCGGACGAGAACCCCCTGCGCACCGCTCTGTACCTGGCCAGCGCCGGAGTGCCGGTGCTGCCCCTGCGGGCAGGGAAAGTGCCGTTCGGCAACTGCCGCGCCTGCGCGAACGGCGCCTGCGGCGGCCGGCCGCACATGAAGAGCGCGGGCCCCTGCCAGTGCCCCTCGGCGTGCCACGGATGGGCCGCTGCCACCACGGACCCTGACGTGGTCACCTCCCGCGCGTGGGCCCCGGCATGGCAACAGGCCGCATCCGTCGCCTACCACCCGGGCGGCGCGGGACTGACCGTCGTCGACCTGGACAACGCGGCGGCCATCGCGTGGGCGCGCACGGCGCTCCCGGCCACCCATACGGTGCCGACCACCCGCGGTCAGCACTGGCTCTACCGAGGGGCCATGCGGTCGGCCAACGCGGTCCGGCCCGGCGTGGACGTCAAGTCGCTCATGGCCTACGCCCGCTGGCTCGGCCCCGGCGACGGCATCATGACGGACCTGCCGTCCGCCGTCCACGCGCTCGCCGTGCGAGAAGAGGCCACCCCCGCCCGGGGGAGGGTGGCCTCTTCTTCCAGCGCGCGAGGGGGGTGGGACCGGACCGTTGCCACCGGGTGCAGGCACACCGAGCAGTACGTGCGCACCGGCCTGGACCACGGGCTCGCCTTGGTCCGCAGCCACACCGAATCCGGCGCGGGATCACAGGCCTTCCAGGTAGCCCGGTTCCAGGCCAGCCGGCACGCGCAGTGCCCTGGACCCTGCGGGCTGGATGCCATCGGCGCCCAGATCATCGATGCGGCCGTCTCCGTCGGTGTCCCCGAGAAGTACGCCCGCCGCGCCGTCGCCAACGGCCTCAACACCGCAATGGACGGGGCGGCATGAGCACCAACCCGATCCCTCCACTGCACCTGTACTCGGTGCCCAGCGATCCCGAACAGGCCCCGCACGAGCTACCCAAACGGGAGCGCCCGCGCACCGCCTGGACAGCGGATCAACTCATGGCCGCAGAGTTCCCCGAACCCAAGTGGGCAGTGCCCGGCATCCTCGCCGAGGGCGTCAGCCTGCTCGCCGGACCACCCAAGGTGGGCAAGTCCTGGCTGTCCCTCGGCCTGGCCCTCGCGGTCGCCGCTGGCGGAAACGCCTTCGGCTCCCTGCCCGTCGACAGCGGCCCGGTGCTCTACCTCGCCCTGGAAGACACCCCGCGCCGCCTCCAGACCCGCATGGGCAAGATGCTCGGGGAACAGACAGCTCCAGCCGGCCTGACCCTGGTGACCGAATGCCCGCCCTTCCCCCAGGGCGGCAGCGACGCCATCGCCAACTGGCTGGAGCGCAACCCGCACGCCCGCATGGTCGTCATCGACGTGTTCGCCAAGATGCGCGGCCAGGCCCCGCAGGGCGTGTCCGCGTACGACGCGGATTATGTCGCGGTCGGCTACGCCAAGCGGATCGCCGATCACTACGGCATCGCCGTGGTGCTCGTCCACCACGTCCGCAAGGCAGGCTCGGACGACTTCCTGACCGAGGTGTCCGGCACCAACGGAGTCGCCGGCGCCGCGGACGCCACGCTCGTCCTTAAGCGGGCGCGGGGCCAGGCGGACGGCATCCTGCACGTGACGGGACGCGACGTGGACGAAGCCGAGTACGCGCTTCAGTTCCAGGCTGCCTCCGGCGCCTGGCAGATGCTCGACGGCCCGGTCACCGACCACACCATCGGCGACACCCGCGCCGCCATCCTCCGCCACGTCCGGGAGAACCCCGGCACGCGCCCTCGGGACGTCGTCGCCGCGCTGCCGCAGCTCGATGCCGAGAACGTCCGCCGTACCTGCTCCCGCATGGCCGCAGACGGACAGCTGGCCAAGGACGCCAGCGGCCGGTACTACCCGGACACCGAGAGCCGGACACAGGGAACGCCAGGGGTGTCCCAGCTGTCCGACTGTCCCAATATCTCATCTGACCTGCACGAACAGGTGGGGCAGCCGGAATCGGGACTGTCCCACCTGTCCGACTCCCGTTCCCCTCGCGAGAACCCGGAAGGAACCGACCGTGGCGCGTGACGAGATGCTCACGATCTCCCAGGTCATCGAGGAAATCGATGTGCCTCTGTCGACCTTCTATCGCTGGCGACAGCAGAGGAAAGGCCCCAAGGCCATCAAGCTCCCGAACGGCGGCGTACGCATACGCCGTTCAGAACTGGAGCGCTGGATCGCAGCCCTGGAGGAAGCCGCGTGACCAACCGCAGGGCCAGCGCGGCTCCGGGCGCTCGCGGAGGCGAGCGCCCGGCCAGGCGCGAAGAACCCAACTTTTCCACCGACGTCCGCGTCTGGAAAGTCAGCAAGATTTCCAGCAAGACAGCGCCGTACCAACTTCGCTGGGTGGTCGCTGGCAAAGTTCGCCATGCGACCTTCACGACAACGGCACTTGCCGAGAGCCGCCGCTCGGAACTGTGGCACGCCATGCGCAAAGGCGAAGCCTTCGACGTAGAAACCGGGCTGCCCCAGTCAGAAATCCGGGCAGCGGCAGAGAAGGCGAGCACCAAGCCGGATCCGTCATGGTGGGACTTCTCTCGCGAATACATGGCGGTGCGCTGGCGCACTGCCGCAGCGAAGACCCGTGAAGGCCTGGCGGACAGCCTCGCTACCGCAGCCCTCGGCATGATGGGGGAGAGCCCCGGGGCGCCAGCCGTCGAAGACGTGCGGCGCGCCGTGCGGTGGGCCGTCGTACCCGCGCACAAGGGTGAAGAGCCCTCGCCGGATATGGAGAAAGTCTGCGCGTGGCTGGCGAAGCATCTACTTCCCCTGTCGGCTCTCAGTGACTCCAAGGTCGTGCGTGACGTCCACTACCGACTGTCGTTCAAGCTGGACGGCAAACCGGCGGCAGCGGATACGTACCAACGCCGACGTCGCGGATTCAACACGGCCATGGACTACGCGGTTCAGGAGGGATATCTGGAAGGGAATCCACTGGCGGGAGTGAAGCGGCCTGCTTCCGGCAGGAGCGATGCTGTGGATCCGCGGGTGCTGGTCAATGAGACACAGGGGAGGCAGCTACTCACCGCCGTCTCGTACGTCGGCTCGGTGCACCGCAACCGGGGGCGGCGCCTTGTCGCCTTCTTCGGTTGCATCCTGTACGCGGCGATGCGTCCGGCCGAAGCGGTCGGACTCCGGTTGTCTGACTGCCAGCTCCCTGAAAAGGGATGGGGGATGCTCACTCTCTGGGAGACGCGTCCGATCTCGGGTAAGAAGTGGACCGACTCGGGCGAGCGGCACGACAAGCGAGGGCTGAAGTCGCGGGAGTCTGGAACGGACAGGCCGGTACCAATCCCGCCCGTTCTGGTGGCGATGCTACGAGCACACTTGAAGGAGTTCGGCACCGCTAAGGACGGGCGGATCTTCCCCAATGAGCGGGGGGACTTACTCGGTACCTCTAGCTACTGGCGGGTGTGGCAGGAAGCCCGGCCACTGGCACTCCCGCCGGACAAGGTGACTTCGCCCTTGGCTCGGAAGCCCTACCACCTCCGAGCCACGTGCATCACGAACTGGCTCCGTGCCGGCCTTCCAGTTGCAGAGGTGGCCCGGCGTGCAGGTAACTCACCGGAGGTTATCCACCGTCGCTATGCAGGCGTAATTGACGACAGCGCTGAAGAGAACAATAGGAGAATTGAGCGAGTGATGGGTTGGATGCTCGCCGAATCTCAAGAGTGAGAGATATTCACAGCATTTGGTTTCTCGGCAGGTTCTCTTGAGGGCCTGCCGAGTCTGCCCCGTTAGTTGGATGTTAGCTGCGGTCGCTGATCGGGTGCGGATTCGGGAGGTTGCTCTAGCTGAAGTTCCTTCTTCCGTTGCTCTTCCCGAATTCGCTCGACCTCTTCTGCGAACAGAGTTGATGCTTCCTCTGGTGTTAGATTCTTGTAACGTCGAATGCGCAAAGAGTAAGCCTGGATCTCCAAATCGATTGCGTCTGCTGTCTGTTGCAGGTTGAGGCTGCGCTCTCGGAATTTAAAGTACGCAATGATTCCTGCGGAGATGCTGACCAAGGCGCTGAGGGCCACCGCGAGCCAACTCCAAACCCCTTGCTCTGCCGAAGCTGTGGTGCTTACCGAGGTGAGGATTGAACCGACGATTACGGTTAGCTGGAAGAGGTTATGTCTTCCTCTGTATTTTTCGGCGCTCCGGCGGTACTCATCGCGATAGCTGGGTGCAGTTTCATAGTAGACATGGAAGGCGGTAGGCAGGTTTTCTGCCCCTGTATCCCGTGCTTGGAGAGAGATTCGTTCTGCTTCAAGCTGGCGCAGTTCTACTGTTCTCTCCGTCATTTGGTTGCGCCAATACCACCAGCAGGCAATGGATGCGATTATTGAAATTATGAGGCCGATGCCGCCAAGCTCATTCAAGGCTACGCGGCCGCCGCCCGGATGCGAGAAGTCGATCAGGTAGTTTCCGGCCACAATTCCACTCAGGATGAACGGATTTCCAACCGATATCCAGAGTAGTGTGCATCGCTTGATGAACCGGACTGTCGATATCTCAGCATCGATTTCGATGAGGCGTTGATCGATATCCAGAACTGTTGAGTATGTTGCCACTCATCCCCCACCCGTGATCCGTGCGAGCAGTAGCCGGCCGTTGACCTGATCGTTGATCAGCCTAGTGAAGCTAGCACCTGAGAAGTTCGACCCGCCGGGCCAACTGTTTAGGGCCCAGGCCCTCTCTGAGGGCGATCCCACACGCTCCTCACACACGAACCGTGCGAGACAACGAGAGAGGGCGGGAGTCAGTGAGACTGACTCCCGCCCTCTACTCTCGGCATCCGCCCTGGTCAGCGCTTGATTTCTGCTGTTCCTAGGCGAGTGCCCCCGGCAGGATTCGAACCTGCGCACACGGCTCCGGAGGGCCCTTGCTAGCAGTGCAACGCGGCAGGTCACGGCCCTACACCTAACTCATCATGCGGTACGCGTCCACGGGTGGTCCACGATCCCTGGCACAAGCTCTCGCTTGGTATGGCTGCTTGTCCCGAGCTGGCTACTCGGCCGCGCCTTGCTGTATCCGTGCCCGCCGACATGGCGCCTCAGCCGATCCGGGATGGTGGGCCACTGCTGGACAAAGCGTCAAGCTCCTCCCTCGATCCTGGAAGGCTCGCTCATCGCAGGGCAGGTGTGCCGGGCACAAGCGTGCTCTATTCGTGCCGTCGAGTCGTCCGTGCGGAGGAAGAGGACGAATTCGCAGCCGCCCACCATTCCGTTCTCCTTCGCCAGTACCCGCAGGCTGGAGATCTGGGCCGCGCTCGTCGCCCGCTTGAGGACGATCGGTGTGGGGTGACCGGCGATGGAGAAGGTCCTGGCCATGGGGGCCTGTCGCATTCCGAGCTGCCATGTGAGCCAGCTGCTGACGACGACGCCGCTACCCCGAAGGACGTCCTTGTCCACCGTGAGCCGGACGCCAAAGACGTTTCCCGCAGGATCGACGGCCATCCTCGCCGGTTTTGCCGGCTCGCTTTCCTCGATCGGGGTAGCACCTCGCGCGACCAGCTCGATCAAACCGTCCTCCGTGATGCCCACCCTGTCGTCCAGCAGACATTGGTGCAGGCGCCACAGGGTCACCGGGTAGCGCTCGGAGACCTTCACGAAGAGAGCGTCCCTGGGTAGCGGCCCCAGTTCGGTCAGCACAGCGACGACGGCCTCCATGGCGTTCGGGTACGGCGTGACGTTCAGGTGGGGCCATTCGGCCAGCGCCCACTTCCCCTCCAATCGGAGTTG
The DNA here is from genome assembly GCF_055565895.1 of Streptomyces sp. NPDC028298. NCBI lineage: Bacteria > Bacillati > Actinomycetota > Actinomycetes > Kitasatosporales > Streptomycetaceae > Streptomyces > Streptomyces sp. NPDC028298. The sequence goes on along the minus strand of NZ_JBVHTL010000011.1, from coordinate 143,072 downwards.
CACGAACCTCTCGTCCCGCCTGAGAGCCTCGGCGACGGCGGGCTTCCGCCTGATCCCCGTCGGTGCCAGCAACTCCTCCGCGCGGCAGGGTTCACCGTTCGCCAGGAGGAAGAGGTACGCCGCGTCCCTGCCGCGGGCGCGACGGCGTAGCCAAGTTCCCTCGAAGCCAGGCACCAGAGGGCTGTCCGGATGTCCCAGCAGATCCAGCAAAGGGACCTCATCCGGTACTCCGGCGGCCGCGAAGGTCACCGCTACGTCCTCCCCACGCAGCGGTGCCTCCTCCACTCCTCGCCGAAGCAGCACTTCCAGAGCACCGGGGCTGCGGGTCCACCAGCCGCGCAGACGACCGGCCCACGTCAGCGGGTGCTCAGCCCCGACCGCCTCGACGAGAAGCCCTACGCCCATCTGATCACGTACGCCCAACACTGCCGCCACCTCGGACTGGGGCACGGCCGAGCGCTCGGTGAGGGTAGTGAGCCGATCACGCCAGTCATCCACGAAGACATCGGCGCTAGCGAAGAGTTGCTTCTGTGCCTTCAGGAGCAACTGGCGGACCCGTTCGCGGGTCACATCATGTTCCTGCCCGATACTTCCGAGCGTCTTCCCGAGCGCGCGATCCTCGATCATGCGCTGTGACCGGGCGGGAAGCGCGCCGAAAGCAGCTTGAAGCCAGTCGCCATCCATCGTCATGGCGGAGCCCCGGTCAGCCATCGGTGACGTGCGCGCTGATCAGACCAAGCCGCTTCACGATCCGCTCGTTGGTCGCCTTCTGCTCCGGGGTGATCTTCCGGACGAACGAGTCCACCGTGCAGATGACCCACGGCAAGGGGTCGCCGCCGGCCTGCGCCGCGATGGCCGCCCACGCGAGATGCTTGAAGTCGCGCATGGGCGCCCATGCGAAGCGCTGCTCCATCTCCTCGTCGTCCTCGTGGCGAATCGTCACGCAGAGCGGCTTGATGTCGAGCGTCTCAAGATCGACTTCCCAACCGTGACCGAGGGCCTTCTCAACAAGAACGCTGACCGGAGTGGCCGGCCTGACCACGAGCGGAGCCCACTTGCCCACCCCGTAGGTCGCCCGGATGTACTCCTTCATGGGCCTGTCCTTGAGCCACGGCCGGACGTTCTCCGGCTTCCCGATGAACGGAAGGAGCCGTCCTCCCACCTGCGGGTCGGAGGTCCACGCCTGATAGTGACGGGTGCGCTCGGTGTCCGTGAGATAGGTCCAGTTGAGGTCGGCGGCCCGCTTGTAGAGCAGACGCACGACCTCTTCTTCCAGGTCCGAGGGGATCGCGTACTTGGTCATTCGATTCCATTCGTCAGAGGGAACTGAAGGCGGACCTCGTCCGCTGCGGTCTCAAGGTCCGCCGCGTCCTGGATCCAGTGGTCCATCAGCGACCCGACGGTCTGGTCGCTGAACTGGATACGGGAGGCATGTGGCATCCGTACGCGCAGGTGCTCGCTCTCCTGGGCCTCCAGCGATCGCCGGAGTTCCAGGGTCGCCGCCACCCTGCGGATGTCGGTCACGAAGTCGAGGACCCTCAAGGCCTTCTTGCCGGGGCTGAGCCGGAGTCCGCGCCCGAGTTGCTGGACGAAGATCCGCCGGCTGTGCGTGACCCGCAGGAACGCGATGAGGTTCACGTCCGGAACATCGACGCCCTCGTTGAAGACGTCGACACACGTGATCACCGGCACCCGGCCGAGCCGGAACTCGTTCAGCAGGATCTGGCGTCGCTGCCGCGGGAGCGCGCTGTGCAGGAACGACGCGTTGGCCCACGCCGCGTCGGACGCGGCGAACAACCTGGCCATGTGCTCGGCGTGCTCGATGGTCTGACAGAAGACGATGGCCCTCGGTTCCGTCGTGGTCCGCCACGCCTCACGGAAGTGCTCGACGATCTCCTCGTCGCGCTGCGGCAGGAACAGGGATTTATTGAGGTCCTTGATCGACTGCCCGTGCACGCTGGCGTCCCGGACGGCGTTCCAGTCGACATTGTCGACGTACAGCCGGTAGTCGACGGCGGAGAGGAAGCCTGCGGCCATGCCTTCCGCGATGCCCATCTTGAAGCTCGGATACCCGAAGCGGGAGGTGATGTCGAACTTGTCTCCTCGCCAGGGTGTCGCCGTCACACCGAACTGCTCGGCATCCCCACACAGGTCGAGCAATTCCGCAAACCTGCCGGTCTCGGCCACGTGATGCGTCTCGTCGATCATGATGACGTCGGGTCGGTAGCCCACGCGCACGGCACTGAGAACGGATTCGACCGTTCCGACCACGACTCCGTCGAGGTTTTCGGGTCGGCTCTCTCCCGTCAGGAGGCGCGTGGAAACGGACTTGGGGATGTGCCGCCACATCGCCTTCTCGAGCTGGGCGACGAGGTCCTTCATGTGCGCGACGACGAGAATCCTGGCGTCCGGATTGGTCGTGAGGTGGCGGCTGATGATCTCCCCGCCCACCACGGTCTTCCCGAGACCCGTCGCGAGGACGAGCAGCGCGGTGCCGTTTGCATCGAGGTCCCGGACCACCGCGTCCGCCGCCTCGGCCTGGTACGGGCGCAGGGCGTACTTCGCGGGAACGGTCTCGGGCATGCGCTCCCCGATCGACCGCAGGGTCGCGCCGTGCCAGACGGTGATCGGCACGCCGACTCCGTTGAGCGCCACACGGCGAGCCTCCGCCGCCGCGTTGATGTCGGTGTTGGTGACCAGGACGGCCTTGTCCGCGCGGTAGCGCGTACGCGCGCGCTCCAGGTCGTCGACACCGCTCCGGTCGACCTTCCCTCCGGCCTTCCACTTGCACTGGAAGACCCACTGCTCCCGACCGCGTACCGCCAAGAGATCCGCGCCCTGGTCGCCGGCGCCGTCGATGACGCGCACGTCGTTGAAGCCGAGGTACCAGAGGGCCCGTTCGACGGCGTGCGTGAGACCTGTGGGTCCTCCCCTCAGAAGCTCGTCGGCCGAGAGGAAGACGGCGCTCACCTCTCCTCCGTGAGATCGTCGGCCAGCAGACGGATGCTCAGCCTCGTCCGCAGCATCTGGTCCGGAAGGCTGGCACCGGCGTAGGTCGCCTGCGTCGCGACATCGGAGAGGTAGCCGACCGTGCGCGTGAGGCTGAGCCGCCGCGCGGACGCGGAGGCGACACCCTCGTAGACGCCCTGGAAGACGCGGTTGTCCATGAACAGCGACGGCAGCGACTCGACGAGCCGGACCAGGAAAAGGGCGGGCACGTGCAGCAGGAACTCGCCGCTCGCACCGAGGTCGGTCGTGCGGGTGACCTTGCCGTTGGCGATCATGGTGTGCTCGGTGTGGGTGAGTTCGTCGGGCGAGAGGAACTGAAACGCCTTCCCCGGTTCGCCGGAGCGGTCCAGCTCGATCGCCATGCGGTGCCGGATCTCGGCAAGCAGTTCCTGCGCCTCTGCGCTGATCATCTGGGCATCCAGAGCGGTGGCGGGCAGCGACTCCACGCGGATCGCCGCGATGAGCTCGGAATGGCTCCACTCCGTCTCCGCCTGAACCCTGAGCAGAACGGCGATCTCCGCGAGCAGCAGGTCGGCCGGGTCCGCACCGAACCTCTGGAAGATCGGATGGTCGAGGTCGAGGAACGCCACGAGGGCGTTGCCGCCGCGCTGGTCCAGCAGGACGGGGGTGGGGTGGAGGTTCTCGTCGGTGAGGCCCCCCGCCGTGAGTCGACGTGCCTCGACCTCGACGAATCCGACGCGCGGGTGGCCGAAGGAGCGGCTCAGGGCCGGATAGGTGGTCGAGTTCTCCGTGTAGCGCGTGACACGTTCCTGCCGCGTCTCCTTGCGCTTCTCCGGGGCCGGCGCGGCGGGAGCGGACTCGCCGCCGGCCGTCGGGGCCTGCTCCTGGGCATCGGGCGGCGTCTCGTCCGAACCGGTCGCGGGGGCACTCGGACCACTGATTTCAGTGCCGTCGAAACCGAGCGCCTCCATCACGGCCGCCTCGTCGGGCTTTCCCGGGGTGGCGGCTGCCGCCTTCGAGTTCTTGCCCCTGCTCTTGGCGGCCTCGTGGTCCTCGACAGCCTGCCACCAGCGCTCATCGGTCTGGTAGTCGGGGTTGCCCCTGTGGAACTCCTGTCCCCACCGACGGGTGTCGTCGTGGATCGGCTTGCGGCCGTCTCCCGGGACCAGGTATCGCAGACCGGCGTCGTTACGACGATATCCCTTGAAGAGGAGGGCGAGCGGGCTGGTGTTCTCCTCGTACTCAAGGTTCGCCGCGCGCTGGGGCAGCAGCGGCGCGACCCCCCTTACGATCTCGACGGCCGAGCGCCAGCTGCGGTCGCCGTACTCGAAGGCGTCCTTCTGGTACGTGACCGGGACGTGGTCGAGGTGGATCTCCCCGATGATGCGGCCGCCCTGGTGGGCGAGGTCCACCGGATACTCCGGCTCTTCGTTGCCCACCGCTCCGTCAGGGTTGCGCCAGGTGAACAGCTGCTTGTCCCAGCGGAGGATCTTGCGACCGTTGCGCAGGAAGTCGATTCCGTAGTCGTGCTTGTGCATGTAACGCTGGATGCCGAGCCACCCGTGCACCCGGCGCTCACGAACGGTGAGTCGATCGCTCCCACAGTCTTCGCAGGCGTCGCGATCAGTGAGCTGCCACTGTCCGCAGTCACCACAGGCGAGACCGTTCTCCAGCTTCTGGTCGATCTCGATGTAGGCGGGGATGCGCTCCTTGTTGTTGTAGAGGACCGAGCGGTCGTCTCCCCAACGGCAGTGGCGGACAGGCTTCACCTGGAAGCCGCCAACCCACAGCTCGAACGGACGGTTCAGGAACATCCAGGAGTAGACCTGTCCCAGGATGTTGCGCAGGGCCGAGCCGTTCTTCTGCAGCCACCGAGCGCGCGTGGGATGCAGGCGGCTGATGACGATACGCGTGCCGTGCTCGTTGGGATCGGCCTTCGGCTCCGTGATGTCCTCCGCCTCGAAGTCGTCCCCGATGCGGTCGAGGTCGATCTCCACACCGATCCACTCGGTGTCGCCCTGGCGCGTGGTCAGGACGCGCGTGCGCTTGCCGAGCCGCGCCGTCGAGACGTTGAACCCCATACCGAAGAGGCCGAGCTTGTCGTGCATGTCGTTGCCCGACCAGCCGGCCCGTACAGCCCGCTCCAGCCGGTCGTACGTCATGCCGCGACCGGTGTCGGTGATCACGAGCTGGCCCTGCGCGGAGTCGGGGAGCTCGACGCTGACGCGATACCCGCCCGCCCAGGGGGTCCCGGACCGATGGATCTCCGTGAAGTCGTCGAAGGCGTTGTCGATCAGCTCGGCGATGCACTGCCACTCGTCGAACTCGATTTCACCGAGCATGCGCAGCACGCGCGCCGAAGGTGTGATCTTCATAGATGGACGGACCCCCCTGTACTCGTCTCGCGCGGGCACGCCGAAGAAAGCCCTACCGCGGGCAGCGCTTCGGTGTGCGGCTCGGGTAGAGCCGTACGCGTGATGAAGAGGGTAGAGGGAACCGCTGACAATCGGCGGTAAGTTCCCTGCCGCTCCATCCAGTTGAGTGGCTTATGGCGGTTGCGAGACCCGGTCGCCAACCGTCGCAATCGCAACGCCCCACGGCGATCCGTAATGCTGGTGGTAGACGCCAGCGGTCGTTGGGGGCTCTTTCCGTGATCAGTGAACCGGCGAGGGTGCCCGTAGAGCTCGATGAGCGCGTCGAACCACCGTTGGGGCTGTTGGTCGAGGTTGGCGTCAACATTGGGGACGGCCTCCTCGCTTTCAGCGAGGGCGACGGTCGGGCGCATCAACCTGTGCCGGGCCTCCGACGCCGTCAACGAGCTCCTGAATCACGAAACGTTGTGATCATCCCGTGCCGCAAAGTCGCGAACGGCGGCGGTGACCCGGCCCGCCGCTTGTACGGGATCTTCGTGCTCCCAGATCCTGATGGAGCGCCATCCCGCGTTCGCCAGGAACTGGTCGGTCTGGGCGTCCCTGGCGCGGTTTCCTTCGATCTTGCTGCGCCAGAAGTCACTGTTCGTGCGTGCTGGACGGCAGTGATCGGGGCACCCGTGCCAGAAGCACCCGTCTACGAAGACGGCGACACGAGCACGGGTGAAGACGAGGTCGGCGGTTCGCCGTACTCCGGGAAGCGGCCGTGCCGATACGCGGTAGCGCAGACCCTCGCGATGCAACAGTGAGCGGATTCGGAGTTCCGGTGCCGTGTCGCGGCCTCGGTTCCCGCGCATCGATGACCGCGTGGCAGGGGACGACGCCCACGACCCCTCCGGAAGAGGACGCTCTCCGACCATTCCCCGGCCCTTGGCGATCTGCCAAGCCTGTTCAAGGTTCGCCGCACGCGTCGGGTGCTCCACTTCTCCGACATACAGGGCGGGCGAACGCCCGTTCTCCGACCAGCGGATATAGGCCCTGATCCGACGAGTCCTGGGCAACAACTTCAGCGTGATCGAGGCCAGCGCGTAGTCGCCGTCCTTACGCTTGACGTAGCGGCCCTCGCGACCACCTGCGGCACGATCCTGCTCGGCGACGATCGCCTTCCTGGTCCGTCCCTGCCGTCCCCGCCAGGCTCTCTCGGGCGGCGGCTTGTCCTTCCAGCCCACTTGCCGGGACTCGGCGGCGGCGTTCACGAGCGTTGTTCCGCGTCGTCGAGGGCTTTCGCGACGGCGCTGGTGAACACCTCGCCCAGCTTCACGGGAACCGCGTTGCCCAGCTGGCGCATGCGTTCACCCCGCGGGCCCGCCATGGTCCATCCATCGCCGAAGGTCATGACCCTGGCTGCCTCGCGCACGGTCATGTACCGGTGCTCGGGGCGCAGTAGGCCGGTCTTCTCGTCGCGCACCAGGTTGTCGAGCTGCATCACCGACTCGCCACCGGGCACACCGTGCACCCCGGCCTTGACGGTCTTGGCCGGCCGGTCAAGTTCGTTCGGTGTGTGCCCGTCGTAGATCCTGGCTCCGGGCCACCCGATGTGGTCGGGGAATCCGCCCTGTTCCGTCGTCTTGTCCAACATGCTGGTGTTGATCTCGGGGAGCCCCATTATGGCGTCTCGAAGGGTGAGCCAAGGCTGGAGCTCCTCATCCCCGCTTTCGAACGACAGCTGCTCGTTCGCGTAGCGCGAGGTCACCAGATCGATGACGCGCTCCGGAATCTCGGCGCCCGCCCGCTCGTGGCGCTTCCAGTAGGAGCCATCGAGGATGGTCCGCGCGAGGGCCGCGTGGGAGTGGGTGCGCGCGATAGCGCGCTTGACCAACTCCGGGTCCACGCCCAGGTCAGCGCGGAACGCCAGGAGGATCACGCGGTTGCGAATCTGCGGCACCCCGTAGTCGGCGGCGTTCACGGCGTGTTGCGTGACCTCGTAGGTCTCCGTCGGATCGGTGTCCTTCGCGTCGAGCCGCTCCCGCAACGCGTGGTCATGCTGCTGCCACGTGGCACCCTTACCGCGCTTCACGGACGGCAGGGAAAGCTCGCGCTTGATGTACTCGAAGTAGGGAGCGAAGGACGGGCGAAGGAGTCCTCGGACGTTCTCGCAGATGACGGCCTTGGGACGGATCTCGTGAACCGCCCGGAACATCTCCGGGAACATGTTCCGCTCGTCCTCATCGCCCTTCGCGACTCCACCAAGGCTGAACGGCTGGCATGGTGGCCCGCCGGCCAGAAGGTCAACATTGCGATCCCTGAGGAAACGCATGTCCAACTCTCGGACGTCGCCGGAGACCAGGGGAGGGTAGTGGGGCCGCTCGACGGCGCCCGCAGCTTCGAAGCCCTCCGCGCGTTGCTTGTCGATCTGGTCCAGCCACTTCGCCAGCACATCGGAATCGACGTCCGCGGGAAACGCGTCGAAGCGATTGCCCTCAAGCGTCTCGCATGCCCTCTTCGCGAACTCGTTCAGCAGCAGGTGTCGGAAGCCGGTGTTCGTGCTGGCTTGGACCAGCCCGCCCCCGCCCGCGAAGAGCTCAACCGACGTCCGTTGCATTTTCCACTCCTAGCAGTTCAGTGCAGCCCAAACCATACCGCGGAGCAGTGCTAATTGTGACCTGTGTGCCGGAGAAACTCGTGCGATGTCGCCCCACAGCTGGCAGAACCACGAAGAGGACGACGGGGGCTACGACGGCGACAGCAGGGAGCCGGAGAGGTCGGCGTTCCACCGAAGCTTCACCCCCCCCAGCATCACGAAGGCGCTCGGCGATCAGCTCGCGGCGGATCTCGCTAAGCTGACCAGGTCCCCCTTGAGCGACGTGCAGCGTCCGGGTCTGCAGCTACGGCTGTGCCTCTCGCCACTCTCCTGCTCCGCTCCCACGGCTGAGTTCATCCAGCGTGGGAAGCATCCTGCAACCGACCCCCAAGCGCCGTCAGGCCCCTTCCTTGACTACAAAAAGGCAATCTCGTCGATAAGCGGACATAGCACTCGCTGACGAGACGCGAGACGTGGCTTCGGCTCAAGTAGTGGGCAGGAGGCGAAGTTGTTCCGTGACGCGCGAGCACTGGGGCGGTTCGTCGAGTGGGGCGACCTCCCCCGGCACGTGGTCGAGCAGGCTCTTCAAATCTTCTCCAGGATTTCTCCAGAGGGCCCCGGAGAACGAGGCAGCCCGATGCTGATTGCTTAGCACCGGGCCTGACCTGCGTTTTAGCTGTCGGGGTGGCGGGATTTGAACCCACGGCCTTTTCTTCCCGAAGCAACTTGGGCGGCGACTCTGCCTTGGGCTTGCCTCATGCTCACCTGCGGCGTCGGTTCGTGGCCGTCCGCAGTTGTCCGCCGCTGCACGTCCTCGTTGTCACGCAGTCGAGTTCAATCGTGTTCAGGGTTATCAGGCCCGTCACGCGTTGGTTTCACGCGCCCTGCCCCTTGAGAACGCTCGACGCGAGGTCGTCGACGGATCGACGCAGTTCTCGTTCTGGCAGCGAGTCCTTGGGGCCGAACCGTTCGACGTAGAGAGTTCCCCCGTCACCTACGTCGACAGTCAGTTGAGCTTTCCATGCGTCGCCATACAGGACCTGTCGAGCGGCGGCACGCCCCTGGACCAACAGCGGCTCTGCCTTCTCCGGGATCACGTCCGTACCATCCACTGTCTGCTGCAAAGACGCTGTGGTGGGGTAGAAAGCGACCACGAAGCCAGCGGGATCAGCCGCGCCGTCCTCCGTGATCATCAAATAGCACGAGGCGCCACCTTTCTCCTCAGCCACGGGAGATGCCTCGCTGATGCTGAGCTGCTGTTGCATCGCATCGCTCACGAGCTTGCAGACGGTCCTCTTGCTGACCCCGGCAATTATCGGATCACTCTCAGGCGTTGATGCGTTTGTTGATCTAGTGGAGTGCGCGATGAGGTATCCGACGCTGGCGCCGCAAGCTAGAGCGATCGCCGCAGTGAGAGCCAGCGTCTTCGTCGCTATCTCACTATGACGCTTCGTGAGAACGGCAGGGGCTTCTGCGGGGAAGCCATCGGCTGGGCTGGTGTGGTGCGTTGAAATGTCCTCGCTGACCATGACCAGAGCATCACATCGGCGCCGCGGGTAAAGCCTGGGCAGTGCCTGATCGTTACAGACTCCAACGGCGAACCATCAGCTTGGGAAGCTAAGAGCATCTAGGGCTTGCTCTGAGGCTGACCTGTGGCTGAGCGGTGTCGGACTCCACTGCGAAAGCCGACGCTCCGCGGCTTCGGTCTGACGATGCGCAAGGTCTGTGACCTCGCGCTGCATACGTGCCCGGTCTTCCTGTTCGCCCCTCGTTTTCTTGCTCTGCGACCATGTCGTGACGGCGACGAGCACGGCGACCAGTGTGCTGGCCCAGGTCGCAGCATCGCCTGCCTCAACTGCCATGTTCACCATGCTCAGGACCCTAGATCTACAGGGATTATATCGGGGCTCAATCGGTTGGATGAGCGTGCGATTGGAGCCTCACTGCTGCATGGTCAGCGGTCCACCGAAGCACCATCGATCCACCGGGCCAGAACACTGAAGGCCGCCAATTGCTCTAGGGCGTGATCAGTCGGTAGCTCCGCCTGAATCGTGTGACTCGTGGGATTTCGGATACCGGAGTAGCAGCCTTCTGCTAAGGCGCGGACTCCGCGATGGACGCTGCCGAAAGTGGGGCTACCGTCGTCCGGGACGACGCGTAGACGAGCCTTTCCTGGCTCTGGGGACTTTTCAGAGAAGACCTCGTTGAATAGTTTAGTTTCGGAGAGATCCAGCCTGTTGACCTTGTTTTGTGTTTCAGCGTTGATCTTGACCGAGGCAACGCGCACAGCCTCGCGGTAGTGACCGCTCTGCCACAGCGACCGGGCCGCCTCCCACACCCATGGGTGCAAGTGGCCGGCGTTGAGGCGGGGCGCGCCATCGCCCAGTTTCTCGGCGATCTCTGCGTCTCGCTGGAGGGCAACCTTGGCTCGCTGAGTCGCTTCTCGGTGCTGGTGCCAGCGATTGATCGTCCTGTTACGTGAGTCGGGAACCGAGGTCCGCCAGTCAGGGATGACACGATCAAGGATTTTCTCGATCACATATGCAGACTCGATGATTTCGCTCTGCCTGCCGCGATTTCCGAGCTGGGACGTGACGCTCACGACGCCGGGAGGATCCGGCACCCTTTGGAACGCGGTGAGCTGCAAGAAGTGATCCAGCTCTCCGAGGGCCCAGGTGCCGTCGATGCCATCTGTCGTCACAGGCTGATCATCTCTAATCACGTCGCCGCTGGGAAGGTTGCGTCAGGGACTGCCGCCTTCTGAGACGTAATCGATAGGGTCGCTTCGAACTCGGCCAAACCTGGACAGCGTACAACCTTTTCCTTGATCATCGGGGAAGGGGATCAGGGGTTCGCTATACCGAGCGAGACATGCCCTGAACAAGCAACAAGCCCTCCCCAGGGGAGGGCGGAGGCTGGCGCCCCGGCAGGATTCGAGCTTGCGACACTCACTTTAGAGTTCGATCCTGCGGCAGCCCCCGAACCGCCCTCGCAGTGCTATCGGTGGAGCGCAGACGTTCGCTCAATGCCGACTGCTTCGCTGATCGAGTCGGCCTGGGGGTGGCGGATGCCGCCGATGCGGGCGGTCCTGGAAACGCGGCGGAAGACCACTGCCGTGCTGGTGGAGGAGCTCGAAGCCGAACTAGAGCGGGTGCGGGCGGACTTGGCGGAGGCGGAGGAGATCCTCAGGCTTCGGACGATCGGCCTCGAGCAGTATCTGGAGGCGCTCGCCGAGGAGGAACAAACCGACCGAGACGGTCGTTTGCCCGTCGCCGAGGGAGCCGGTGGGCCCGCGCCGTGCGGTGCCGCATCGCCAGAACGCGGGCGGGTCGAAGACCTGTCGGTGGACTACCAGGCGGTGATGGTCGCCGCGGGGGAAGCCGCGACGGGCTGGGTGCCCGGCGGGCGGCCGTGGTGCTCGGCTGGGACAGTGCCTCGGCCTCACGGGTCGAGGGTGGCGAGCACGGCTGAAGAGGCTGGCGGAACGGGGCTGGCTGGTGGAGACAAAGCCCGGAAGGTTCACCCTGCCGACAGGGCGGCAGGCCGATGGGGCTGTGCGGCCAGGCGGCGGTTCATGAGGGCGATCATCGGCCAGTGGATGGCGGCTTCGGTGGTGTCGGTGCGTCGTTCTTAGTCCCGGACCAGGCGGCGGCTGCGCAGAAACCAGGCGAAGGACCGTTCCACGACCCAGCGGCGGGCCAGTGGCTGGAAGCCGCAGACGTCCTCGCTGCGGCGGACGATGTCGAGGACGAGCCCGAGATGCTGGTCGGTCCAGTCGGTGAGGTGGCCGGTGTAACCGCCGCCGGCCAGACCCGCGCCAGCCGGCGAAAAAACTGCCGGCCGCCCCCGGAAGGAGTGTCCGGGTCCCCGGTCGGTCCACGGACGCCGGTGTGACCAGCACGGCCGTGGCGGGCGCTGGCGAGGCTGTTGTGGCTTTGCAGGGTAGTGGGGTGAGTGTCGCCGAGGACCTGCTCGGACTGGTCGAGGGGGAGCCTCGTGCAAGGGGGATGGTGCGGACCTTACTGGTGGAGCTGATTGGTCGGTGAGGGAAACGTTGTGGCGTTCGGATGGTCTAGTGACTGTCGGTCGCCGCAGTGGCTTGCTTGATCACATAGCCCACGGACAGGCATCGAGTTGAACCCCGAGGCGACAGAAGCGCGTTGATCCCAGCGTCAGACCCATCCCTGCAGCCCCGGCGGCCACGCGATTCGACGCTCGGCATCGCACGCCACGCAGGGAAGAGATGACCGACCGAGAGGTTTACAAGCAGGCATCACTACGATAAGTTTTGCGGCGAAGGATAATGTTTCCGGCCATTGAAGCATTCGACTTCAGTGTCGATTGGTGTAATGGTGTGCGAATTCGAGCCGGCGATTTCGCGCGATAACACGCTCACCTAGTGAGAGTTCCTCGGTTCGATTCCGAGGTCGGCAGAGTTTGCCAATGACAGTGGTAGATTCTGCCGACTTCGGCAATTGCACTCTGGAGAGACATTCGTGGATCGCGAGAAGCGCCATCGCGCGCACATCCGCAACATGGAAGCCCTCGAAATGTCTTTCGAGGTGGCTAGCAGATCTTGCAAGGAAGCCATTCGGCACGGCGACGAGCACGAAGTTGTCGCGTTGACCCGGACCTGTGCGCTCCTCCTCGGCGCTACGCTCGAGGATCGCCTGATGACGATCATCAGCTCACCTGGCTTCCCGGAATCTAGCGAGCAGCGTGTCATGAGCGAGCGAACCGTTCTCGAAATGTGGAATCAGGTTCTCATTGAGGCTTTTTCGGTCCGCTACAACGTACCCCGCGCGAAAATACCCTCAGCTCTTCCTTATACCAGTGCTGCTTACTTTGCGGGCATGAAATCCGTGATTGATGATTGGATGGAATCACTCATCAATACCAGGAACTGCCTAGCACACGGACAATGGATCGTGGCTTTCAATGAACAGCGTAACGGCGTCAATCAAGACCGAACCGCCAGACTGAATGCGCTAACTCTCTGGCACCTTCGCCTACAAAAGAACATGTTGAGCCACTTGGAGCGACTTATTTTTGACCTCACGGTCACCCAGTATGCATTTGAGCGCGACTTCGATAGGCATTGGGCGAACCTGAAGACGGCTCAAACTAGAATTTCGTCGGATAAATCCAAAGAGTGGGAGCTCCTCCTTCGGCGCCGCCATCAGAGAGGGAAGGGTTATATCAAACAAAACTATCGAAAACTCATCGATGCGGGGATTCTCTAGGGAGCCGGTTGCAATGCGAGATACACCGCTGCCCCGGATGCTCGCAAGATCCCTGCACAGTGCGGATTGCCAGGTCTGAGCTCAGGAATTCTGACGCTTCAGACGTCGAGTGTGTGGCGCCCTGCCCCACCCCGACAATGTGCCACAGTCCCTGCGACCTCTGTTGTGGGACGCCCGTGTTGACTGCGGCTCGCTGTTCAATCCGGCACGCATCTGCGCCGACACCAGCCTTGTAGGTTACCTTCAACTCGACCTTGGCTGGGCCCAATTGCGCGCACGGGGGCATCTGCATGCGCGGAAGGCTGCGACTATGCGGGGTCGTTGATGTCAGCGGAACAGTTCCCGTGCAGGGGAGATCGGCACGCTTGTCGATCGGCACCTGCGCCCAGGTGGTGAGAAGCGCCCCATCTTGCCTGACGACTACCCCTCGGGGGAGACCCGTTCGGCCGGGGGCCTGTGACCTGGGGTTCTGCCGCTGACGCCTGTAGATCGTCTGTCACTCTCGGTCGCCATCGGTCGGCCTCGGCGGCCCTCGGACGGCCCAGAGACGGCCCAGCCCTGGCGCACCCGACCGACAGCAGCTCCTTCGCACGCCCCGTCTGAACCTCAGCCGAAGACAGTCAGCCACCATGGCGGGTGCGCCGACGGACCACGCACGCGTGGCCTCGCTGCACCCCCACTGGCCTCAGCCACGCCATCGGTGCCATCGACAAGAGCAAGCCGCGACGGCCGGCCCGCTACGACAGGGTCCTCGGCGTGTTACGGCCAAGGAGCTCGCATACCTTCACGTCATGGACTTCAACATCACCGCGGGAGAGGAAGCCGTCGTGTTCCACGTGGCGAGCCTCGCCCAGGAAGGCCTCTCCCCCACCGATGACGACCTGGCGAAGGAGCTGGGTGACGAGATTCGCCCAGTGCTGCAATCGCTCCTGGACAAGGGTTGGCTTGTGGTCGACGAGGAGCACGAGCTGGCCTTGTCCACGATCGCGCGGCATGTCGTGTCCAGCCGAAGGGATGCCGAGGGGCCGCGGGCGTCCCGATAGACAGGAGCTGTCCAAACCGCTGAGCCATCAGCTTGGGAAGCTGCGATCATTTGCGGCCGGTTCGGAGGCTGACCTGCACGAACGGGCGGGGCGCTGCCGCGTCGGGCTCGGCTGCCTTCACCGTGATTCCCCGCTGTTCCCCGCCCAATCTGGTGCGCTTGTGGTGCGCCCTTCGCGACAGCCGGCAGCCTCCCGCTGTCGGATCCGAGTGCCATGATGGCCGGCATGGGCGAGGACGCGTTCTGGGCGCTGATCGAGAAATTCCGACCAGCTGGAGCCTGACCCTGGTGCTGACGGCCTCGCTGGGGCCCTTACCGCTCTGCTTGCGGCCGGTGTCCTTGATCGTCGCGTTCCCCGAGCAGTTAGAAGGTGTCTCACGTGGCGAGTTTCGCGAGCTTCTTGTAGCAGGTCAGGGCGGCGGCCAGGCCGAGGAAAGCGAGGAAGTGGGAGCCTTTCCGCTCGTATCGGATGGTGAGCCGGCGGTAGCCGAAGAACCAGGCGATGGACCGCTCGATCTTCCAGCGGTGCCGGCCGAGTCTCTCGCCGGACTCGATGCCCGGGCGTGCGATGCGCGGGATGAGTCCTCGTGAGCGGAGCCAGGCGAGGTGTTCGGCGGAGAAGTACGCCTTGTCGGCACGAACCTTGACCGATCGCCGTCGTCGTGGCCCGCGCCGGGAGCGTATGGAGGGAATGCCCAGGAGCAGCGGCTTGAACGCCTGGCTGTCGTGCACGTTCGCGCCGGAGACTGCGACGGCCGGCGGGATGCCCTGGGCTTCGGACAGCACATGCAGTTTGCTGCCCTTCTTGCCACGATCGACCGGGTTCGGTCCAGTCAGCGGGCCCCCTTTCGCGCGGACGGACGCGGCGTCGATGATCGCTGAGGCCCAGTCCAGTTCGCCCCTGGCACCGAGTTCGTCCAGGACGGCCCGGTGCAGCCGACGCCACAGACCGGCCTTGGTCCACGCCGTGAACCGGCGATGCGCGGTGGCGGGCGAAGTGCCGAACGCCGGCGGCAGGTAGCGCCAGGCGCAACCGCTGGTCAGCACGTACACCACTGCGGTGAACACCTTTCGATCCGCCACCGGCACCGTCCCGCCACCCTGCCGTCTGGGCCGGAACGGCGGTATCAGCGGCGCGGCAATCTTCCACAGCCCATAGGGGACCAGGTCCCGCGCAAGATCTACAGCCATGGCGGACGATCATGCCCCAAGTGGCCACTGCGTTGCGGGGATAGCAGTTGGTCAGCGACTCTCACGACTTCTAACCTGCTCGAATGATCGAAGATGGCGCAGTGGTACGCGTGGGAGACCCCGGACCGCGAGCGGTCCACCTGCTCTTCTCCGAGCCGACAAGACCGTTCGGGGGTGATCCCACACTCGACTTCCTTCTGAAAGCTCGCGGGCAATGGGTGAGCGTCGAGACCCTGGTGCGGACGTGGGACGGCGACGGCATCGACACATTCCTCTCGACGCTGGCCGAGGACTTCCGCGGCTGGGAAGGGGCGCGCACCTGGCGCTCCCTGGAACACGACCTGACAATCTCGGCGGAACACCGGCCCGGCGGCTACGTCCACCTCACGTGGGGCATCCACGACCGGCCTCCGTCCGAGGAGTGGCACTTCGAGACCACCACCGTGCACATGGCCGGCGAGGAGATGCGAAACCTCGCCGCCGAGATCCACACGTTCCTCACGAGCACGGTCGAGTAGCTGGAGCACCACGTGAGACAGCCTCTTAGCCTGGGTTCTGTACCGATTCCAGAAAAAACTCATCAGTGGGTGAAATTATGCGGCGTAACGGCACGCTGCTAGTCGTGGGTGTAGATCACGTCGTCGGTCAAAGCGAATCCGAGTTCGCGGAAACGACGCGCGACTTCCGGCAAAGGGCTTCCGCTGAAAACGGAACTCTGGAAGACATGGCACAGCTCGACCGGCACCTTCTTGTCTACCCATTCGTTCATCCCTTCGCGGTCACTGAACATCCGGAGATCCTCAAGTCCGAATTTCTCAGGCTGGGGCGGTCCGTCTGCAACCCGCAAACCAAATGCCACGAGTCGGGCTGCCACTTCACCAGGGCGACGCCCCAATCGGTCAGCCGCGCGCAACACATGGCTCAGCAGCACTGGTGTCGTCTCGTCTAGCCATGGGTGTACCCGATCGAGATCGACGCTGAGAATGGCAGGATCATCCGGTTCGACTGTCTCGGGCAGCACCACCCCCTCCGCAAGACGCAGGCCGAACTCCGCAAGTCTGGCCACTACCTCCGCGGGACGCCGCTTGATTCGCGCGGCCACCGCAACTACATGCCCCAACGGAACCGGGTAGGCCACATCCAGCCAGGGACCATTCCTTTTGTGCCTTCTGCTGAGTATGAGGAGATCGTCGAACTCAACGATCTCAGGCAGCACAGCGGCTTCTGGAAGGCGCAGCCCGAGTTCCTCAAGCCTGACCGCTACCTCCGCGGGACGAAGTTTTGTTTGCTCGGCCACCGCCAGTACATGCCCCAACGGAACCGGTCTCGCGAAGTTCAACCATTCTCTCTGATGCTCGGTGCCCGCGTTGAGCAAGACGAGATCTCTAGGTTCCAAGGCGGCGGGCGGCGCAGCCCCCTCATGTAGGCGCAGGCCGAGCTGCACCAGCCTGGCCGCCACATCCTCAGGAGACCGCCCCACCACGTGGGCGGCCAGGAGAACGTGCGCCGACGGCACCGGCGTCCTGATATCCCACCACGGCCTGTTCGGGTCGAGGCCTTGCTTCAAGATGAGCAGGTCGTCTGGCTCCGCGACCGCTGGCGGCACGGCTTCGCCATGCAGGTGCAGCCCAAGTTCTGTGAGCCTGGCGATCACCTCCGCGGGACGACGCTTTGTCCGCTCAGCTACCGCGAGCACATCTCCCAACGGGACCGGATCGGTTACATCCAGCCACACGCGTTGCCCTGGGCGATTTCTTCTGAAGAGGACGTCCACATCCCCCGGTTCGACGGCCTCGGGCAACACCGCTCCTTCGACGAGCCGCAGCCCAAGTTCTGTGAGCCTGGCGATCACCTCCGCGGGACGACGCTTTGTCCGCTCAGCTACCGCGAGCACATGTCCCAACGGGACCGGATCGGTTACATCCAGCCACGGCGGTTCCCGATCGAGATCACGACTGAGAATGAGCAGGTCGTCAGCCACGACGGTCTCGGGAAGGACCACACCATCCTCAAGCCGTAAGCCGAGCTGCACGAGCCTGTTTGCCACCTCTTGCGGACTGCACTGCACCATGTATGAGAACTTCAGCACGTGCCCCAGGTTCACTGGAAGGTCGTCATCATGCCAGTCGTCCGGGTAGCGCCTCTCCGAGCTGAACATGCTCCCCGGGCCCTCGTCGAATCCCGATTCGACGAACAGACCGATGTCCGTGGGTCGTGCGCGTGGCACTGACTCGGGATCTGTGAGCGTCACACCAGGAAACGCTCCGGCCGCTACCCAGACCTTGACTCGCCATGTGACGAGTGGTCCCGGGAGCCTCCCGGGGACCACGCCCAACCAAGCATCCCCACCCAAAATCTGTGTGTCCATCGAGAAGCAACCTGACGAGGCGATGTCCAACTCCTGCCCGCCCACCACCCAGGGGGTGTACCGACAGGCCACCGCGGCCTCCGCTATCTCGTCCGCCAGCGCCGGGTGGTAGGCCACCAGTGCCGACAGCCAATCGTGGCCGAAGACCTCGGCTCCCTCTCGCAGTAGCGCCGGGATCTCCTCGCACAGCCGCTGCATGACATGAACCTTGTCGTAGGAGAGCGTGCTCCTGCGGTCGACGGTCAGCTGCGGCACATGCGTACCGGTGAGGTTGACCACTGCTCCGAACAGCGGAACGCCGATCCACACTCCATCCGCGAGGACGCCGCCAAGGGTAGTCGTCCACCACACATCCTGACGGGTCGTGGCATGGACCACGATGTCGGTTGCGCGCACCGCACCCGGTTGATGTGGATCAGTGGCGCCTAGCGGCGCCACGGGCGACAACATGTCTGGCTCCCACTCGAAGCGGGTCTCTGCGTCCTGTGCAACTACCGAATACTCGGAGATCCACAGCAATCGCCGCAACAGATCAGTGCAAGAGGGCAGTTTGGCGGATGGGCGGAGATACAAACGTACAGTGGTGCCCGCCTCGAACCCCCGTCCAAGGTCCCGAATGTAGAAGAGGGACCCCGGTCCGGCGATGTCTACCCGCAGGCGCTGTCCCGGGTGACCTTCGCGGTCCAAGCGGCATGTGGTCACCGAGACGTCATCGGCGATCATGAAGTAACTGAGTACGCCGATGCCAAATCGGCTATTGGGGTGCAGTTCGATATTCGCCTCACGCCACTCAGCTCGCTCATCGAGATACTCGGGGAGGTCGGCGAAGCTCATACCGGCGTGTGAGAAGACTTCACGAAGTTCACGTTCCCCCATGCCAATGCCGTTGTCGGTGCACTCAATGTAGGCCCGGCCGTGCTCGTCTACGTCCTGCTTGAATGTGATGCGCCCCGACCAAGGCGCGAGGTCGGGGTGCCGCAGCCGCAGGTATTGCGTGCGTGCTCCCCGGTAGCGGCAGGCGTCCAGGGCGTTTTGGTAAAGCTCCCGGATGGCCAGGGATGGATCTCCGTACAACTGCTCGCCCATGAGCAGTTGTTGGATGCGGTCGTCGGCGAGACGGAAACGCAGGTCCGTCGACTCGTACGCGGGCTCCCCTCCGGCATCGACGGCCGGCCGCACCTGGTCGGCAGTGGCGTGCGCTGGTAGATCCTGCAATGGCTCCAGCTGGGGTTCACTGCCGGCTTGGACATCGACCGCGCCGAACAGGGCGTCCAGGGCGGCCGCCTGCTGCCGCAGAGCCAGGCCTATCGCCGGATGGTGACAGGCAGCGTTGAGGACGCGGGTACGGCCGTGCTGGTCCCAGCGGGCCGTCTGAATGGTCCGGTGGAGTTGCTCTATGTCTACGGAGTAGCTGATGCCAAGGTGCTCCACGACGACGTCCGACAGCAGGACCGGATCGATGGCCAAGTGGTGCGCTACCGTAAGCAGGACAACCAGTAGTTGCTCCCGGATGTGCTGCTCCGCCTCGGCACCGCCTGCCAGCTGGCGTTTTGGTCGGATGGCGGTCGAATCGAACGAGGCGCGCAGAGAGCGCAGCAACATCGGCAAGGTGTTCAGCTCGAACAGTTCAGTGACCAACTTGCGGTCGGCCTCGTCCGGAATGTCCACCAGTAGTCTCTCCACGGGGCCGAGCAGGCTGTCCAGGATTCTCTCCTGGGCTCCCCCGGGCTTTCTGGCCAGCCAGCGGCGGAACAGCCACCAGGCGATGTCGGCCGCACGATCGTCCTCGACGGGCGATTGAGCCGCGAGCACGGCTCGGCGCACCAGCCGCTGTCGGCTGTTGAAGAACTGCTCGTAGTTCGCCCGTGCGGGGCTTGGACAGGGCATGTGGTCGAGGTTCGTGGGTTGAGCGTCCAGCGCCTGTACCGCAGCGCGGTTCGCACACGTTACGTAGAGGTAGGGCACGGCGACCAGTAGGGCGGCCTCGGCCGGAGACAGAGCCAGTTTCTCCGGGTTGAGAACCTTCGACAATAGCCAGCCCACCCCGGCGGTCATCCGCTCGGCGAAGTCGACGGGCCGCCAGGGGTCTTCGCTTAGAAGGGCCTCGTCCCGGACGGCCTGCGGAGCGATCTCGGCGACGAGGGCCACGGTGGCAGCGCGCATGGCCTCGGCGCCAGGGACGTCGCCGATCTGCTTCCATGCCGGGTGGTTGAGGGCCGCTGCTGTCCAGGAATGATCACCTGCGGTCCCGTTTGCGGTCTGGTCAGGCCGCCTAAAGACGATGAAGTCGTCAGTCTCCGTCTCGGTGCGAACCCTGATCTGCTGACGAAACAGCTTGTGTTCGGCAGTCAGTGCGTCCACCGTGCTCTGCAGCTGTTCCTTGAGTTCGCGCAGCGTGCTGGGGCCTGCCTCGTCCGCTATGACGGTGCTGAGGGCGCGAGAGAAGATACTAAAGGTGCTTTTTCCCGCACGGGTGTAGCGGGCGCGCTCACCGGGCGAACAGGCGTATACGTGGCAGTAGTGGCGCTCGCCGACGCGGGCGACTCGCATATCGGACCAGCCGACGGCGTTTCCTACCGACATCTCCCTGAGATCGATACCCTCACGGCAGGCATCCACGAACACGACCACGTCACCAGCTTTGCTGCGCTCGACGTAGCCGCTGAAGTCGAGCGAGAGGCACTTGCCGCGGAAATCGTGGGAGGCCGTGCGCGCACCCTTGGGAACGAGATAGTCCTTGCCGCCGTGGTGGATCCCGTGGCCGCTGAGGTAGAGGAGCAGCGTCTCGTCCGGAGCGGCGCCTTGGAAGAACGTCTCAACGGCGTAGTCGATGCTCTCCCGGTCGGTCTCTTCGACGTCGTGGATATGTACCTCGTACCCGACGGCGGAGAGCGCCTCCGCCAGCTCGGCCATGTCATCCGTGACGAAGGTTAGGTCGTCGATATTGGGGTCGCGGTACGTCGGTACCCCGATCAGCAGGGCGCGGCACGAGGGGTTCATCGTGTTCTCCGGCTGATCAGGAGCCGAAAGTCAGTGTGATCGCCCCTTTGGCGCCCACTTGGGCCGTAGTTCCCACAATGGTGATACCTCCGGTCGCGGTGATCTCGAATGAGACCTGCGCCTGCTGCAACGGCATCCCGCCGTCGGGCACCCTGAGGTCCGTGAGTACCTGCTGCAAGGCTCGCACTGCGTCTTGGAGGTTCTCGCGCAGGACGGCGGTGGGGATTCTCCGGACCGAGGCGTCCTCGCTCCGGCGCCTGAATATACCCATGTCTCCTGAGTCGGCGCGCCCTTCAGCGTCGTCGATGGACACCAGAACGTCGAGCCCGTCCACGACGGCATCCTGTTCATCGCCTGCAGCTTTGGCCGTCTCGAACATGGCTCCCCCTCATTCGCACGTGTAGAAACCGCCACATCATAGGGGCCCCAGAGCCCTCTCCGATGGACTACTAGCAGGTAATCAACTGAAAGTTGAGGTCGGGAGGTTGCTCAGCATCCGGTGAAAACGCTGGCGTCCGACGGTCTGTTAGCCATCGAGACCTGTCGATGTCAACTCAGGTCGGTGGAGCGGCTTTGGGGTGGCGCTGCTTTGGCGCGAGTGATCATGGCCCCGTAAGCTTCCGGCGCGTCGGGCAGTCTGTGGACCTGCCCGGTAAAGCACGACGTTGGGGCCATGATCTTCGAGGCTCGCGCCAAAGTGGCTCCGTAAAGCCGTGGAGCCGACCGCCCCAGCCACGACATACCCCTTCTCTGGCATCAGGCGGCTGATTACGTGCGCGCGGCACGGGCGCCGGCCGGGCTGGAGCGGGGCGGAGACAGGAGCGCAGGCCCGGCCGGGGGCCGGGCCGCGCGGGGAGCGGAGCGAGCCGCCTTGAACCCGTAAAGAAGGTTGTTACTCAACAGCTGGCAGAGCCTGGTGATCATGGACCGGTCGTGTCAGAACGGTGGAGCTTCGGTCCATCCTTCGGTGTTGCTCGCGGTTGAAGGCCATGGGGTGCTGTCTGGTGATAGGTCCGTGTCGCAGAACAGGAAGGGATTCCGCTGGCCCTCAAGCCCTGCGGAGGTTTCGCCCCATGCGTCGAGAGCATCGATGGCCCGCTCGCGGTGCTGCCAGAGCTCGCTGGTTCCGAGCACCTGGCGGACCAGGGGCACCAGTGCTGCTCGGTGGTGCAGCAACCGAACGTCGTCGAGGAGCGGGATGCATGCTGCGATCGCCCCTTCGCGCACGGCGCGGTCGCTGTCGTCGACGTAGGGGAGAACAGCCGACAGCAGCAGGGGTCGTATCTCACGCATGGCTACGGCAGGCGGGTGATCGTCGAGAGGGAACCCGAGTCGTTGGCCTACCTCATCAACCGCGTCGGTCACCGAGTCGGCGACTGATCCGAGCCAAGCCAGCAGATCGGCGCGTATGCATCCGGGGAAGGATCGGTGGGTCTTGTCGACCGAAAGCCTTGTTCGAGGATCGGGCAGGATTGCGGCTACGTACTGAGCCGTGGGTACCGTCGCCTCATAGATCGTGCTCTGGTGGTGCAGGATGCCGAACAGGTTGTCCAGCGCCTTGGTTCTCACACCCTGGTCTGCATCCAGTAGCGAGGTCAGGATCTCGGGTGCATCTGTGGCCGGCCCGTAAGCATGCTGGAGTGCGGCCCAGTTGGTTCGGGTGAGTGTTGATCGGGGATCGGGCAGGTCGACGGCAGCTGGAAGTCTGTGATCGTCTCTCACGTGATGCGCCACAGCGGGGCTTCGTACTGGTCTGGACGGCTGCTGAGCAGTAGGGCCCGGAGGTCCTGGCGCTGTTTGCCGTTGAGGCCGAGGGCTTCGGTGATCCTGCGGAACGTCGTGTGCGTGATGCCGCGGTCGCGGGCCTGGGCCTCGAACTGGTCGAGCTGGTGGAGGGCGGCTTCCGGCTCGAGCTTCTGTTCCGGCTGGTTGCCGAGCCAACTGGCCTTGTTGCGCTCGTAGTCGATCTCCGAGTACCCGCAGACCTCGCGGCTGTACTGCTCCACCTCGGCAAGGGTCTCCGTTGCGAGGATGGCGCGTGCGAGCTCGTTGCGGTTGAGGACGTCGTCCAGGTCCGCTTCGTGGATGGCGGGACCATTATCGGTGAGCGGGACTGGCAGGCCGGCGTCTCTGACTTCGCAGAGACCGCGTACCCCACGGGCTGTGGCCGCCAACATTGCCGTCGCCTCGGACGGGTGCCACTCCAGGACCGAGCTGATCGGTTCGACGTGCTCAGCCGTGAGCGTCAGCGTTGGCGGGCCCATTCGGCCGGCAAGAAGCCCAGCTGGGAGCTCTCCGTCCAAGCCAGGACCGGCGACCAGGAGCCGCACAGGTGCGTTGACTTGGCAGCACGCGGCCAGCGTGAGGGCGTCGCCGAGCGGGCTGCGCAGGGTGGGTTCGTCGCCCTTGGCGAGGATGTCGCCGCCCACGTCCAGGAGGTCGATGGACTCGGGGGCCAGGTGCTCGATGAGCTCTTCGAGCTGGCGTGTGATGCCTTCGGCTCCGTGTGTGGGGTCGATCAGGGCGAAGGCGTGAGGGAGTTCGGCTGCCAGGCGGGGGAGCGTCGAGCCAGCGGGGGCGATGGGTTTCGCGTCGGCCGGGACGGTCCAGACGCTTTGCGTGAGGGGGCGTAGGCCCGTGAAGTTCTCCGGGCCTCGGGGGCCTGGTACGGGGTCGATCAGGAGGCGGTCCCAGGCGTAGGTGAGGATCATCGCCGGACTGTCGTCACCCCCGTAGAGGGCTGCGTCGAGCATTGCGGCGGCGACTGCGTCGCCCCCTCCTCCTGCTGCCACGATCAAGCGGGTCACCCTTGCAGCGTACGGGTTCGCCTGCTGGCCACTCACCCTATAGTGGCTACTGGTCGTAGCCACTTAGGGAGGGACTCCGATGCCACAGATCGAAGAGACCCAGCCCAAGTACCTCCAGATCGCGCACCACATCCGCGATCAGATCCTGCGAGGCGACTTGAGGCCTGGCGACGAGGTCCCGTCGGAGCGTCAACTGGCGGCAGACTGGAGCGTTTCCCGCCCGACGGCGGCTCGGTCGCTGGAGGCCCTGAGTCATCAAGGCCTGGTGGAGAAGCGTCAGGGGTCGGGTACTTACGTGCGGGGCCTTGCGGTCAATCGGCGTGCTCGGGAGCTCTACGGCCGCGCCAAGCAGACCGGCAAGATCTACACGCCGGGGGAGTACGCGGTAATCACCTCCGCCGGCTGGCTGGAGGCTCCCGACTACGTGGCCGAGGCGCTGAGTCTGGCGGCTGGAAGCCGGGCCGTTCACCGTCGCCGCGTCACCAAGAACGAGTCGGGCCCCATCACCATCTCCACCTCGTGGTTCGGTACCGATGTCGGCGAGCGGGCGCCCAAGCTCTGTGATCCTGACCGGATCCAGGAGGGGACGCTCATGTACGTCGAGAGCGTCACGGGTCGCCAGGGCAGCTATGCCGAAGACCGGATGTGCGCCCGGCTGGCGACCGAGGACGAGGCTGCTGATCTCGAACTTGAGCCCGGTGCGGCTGTCCTGATTGTCCATCACGTGGTGTACGACATGCAGGATCGACCTCTTGAGTTCGCCGAGGCCACGTACCCGCCTGGGCGTTGGGCGTTCGAGCAGGGCTACCCGATCAGCTAGAAAGTCGGCCTTCTCTCTGCGAACCGCTTGTGGCTTCGAGTGGCTAATGCCACTATCCATTAAGTGGCTAAGGCCACTTGGTCGGAAGGGGGCACGGCGTGAGTCAGGAGCGCGGAGAGTTACGGCAGGTCTCGCCGGAAGTGGTCTGCCGTGGATGCCGGGGGCGAGGGTGGAAGCACGTTGGTTCCCGCTCCTCCCTGGCACTCTCCGCTGCGGATGCTCGCGTCCGTGCCACGTCCAAGCGGCGCTGTCTCGACTGTGACGGCACCGGTAGGGAGTAGTGGCGCTCATGGCGGATGCGAGTGAAGAGTCCGAAGCCGCGGTTGCCGGACCGAAGCCGATCGGGGGTATGACCCTCTATCCGGTGCCCGAGTCCGTGGCTCGGGCCAGGCGATGGTTCCGGAAGTTCACCGCCCGGTACAACCTGGCCTGCCCGATCGACGACTGCGTACTGATGCTCTCCGAGCTGGTGACTAACGCGATCCTCTACGGGGAGGCCGAAGAACCCTGGCGGGTCCGGGTCGAGTGGTCGCGCCTGGGGGAGTCCCTGCGGGTCGACGTCCACAACCCGGGCTTCCCGGCGGACGTCCGGCTCCGTAACCCCAGGGCCAATGACGCGCATGGCCGCGGGCTCTGCCTGGTGAACGCGCTGGCGGACTCTTGGGCCGCCGGCCCCAGCCGCTTCGGTGGAACCGTCGTGTGGTTCCAGATCGACGAAGCGTGGAAGCCGTGAGTCGACCCCGACCTGTGGCGCCTGCGTGTCCGCGGCTGTTCAGTACCCACTCACGTGAGTAGGCTGGTTGACAGGTTGACTTGGCGGATTCTCACTAGGCGGGGCTATGGCGTACGAGGTGGCTGCACCCAAGTATGTGCGGCTGGCGCAGACGCTCCAGGGGCGTATCGAGGACGGCACGTATCCTCCGGGGAGCCGGGTCCCGAGTGAAAATCAGCTGGTCCAAGCCTTCGGAATGTCCCGGCCCACTGTCGTCCGCGCGCTGGAGCTGCTGAAGCGGGATGGCTGGCTGGAATCCCGCCAGGGGTTCGGCACCATCGTCCGCGGGCGGCCGGAAACGACTGGGCAGAGAGTCCAACGCGGCCGGGATGTGCTCGACCGCCAGGAGGGCCAGGCCCCGGGGCGCCTCATCGAAGTCCGTCAGGTGCCTGTTCCGCCCCGAGTCGCGGCGCTTTTGGGGGTGCCCGGGAAGGCGCAGGTTCTCCTTCGACGGCTGCTGATCGAAGCGGATGGAGAACCGGTTGAGCTCTCCTCTTCCTACTTCTCTGTCGACATGGCGGAGGGTACTGAGCTCGCCGACTCGGCTCTGCTCGGCGAGGGGCTGCGTGCGCATCTGGAAGCGCGCAAGAAGGTCCGATTCGACCACGTAACGGAGCGAGTTTCGGCGCGTATCCCGAGCAAGGAGGAAGCGGATCTCCTCGAAATGCCTGAAGGGGAACCGGTTCTGTCCGTGCTTGTTCTTGCATGCGACGCGTCGGGGCAGGCCTTGCAGGTCACGGATGTCTTGCTGCCGGCTGACCGGCAAGAACTCGAAGAGACCTATCGCCTCGGCTGACCCTGATCATGGGGGCCTCGGCGTTGTCGGCCCTACGCTCGCTGCTGCCTGGTGGCGAACCGATAGATCGCGTAGGTGAGGGCCAGGATGAAGTCCGTGGCCACCCAGAAAGCGACGATCAGGCCGACCCCGATCGTGGTGCCCACGTCGCCGGCGTCCTGGCAGGCTTTCAGGCTGTCGCCGGTCAGGCCTGAGCAGGATTCATCTGGCCCGTTTCCGCTGGCGGCGCCTGCGATGACCCACACCAGGAAGAGGATCTGCACCGCGAGGAAGAACCAGAAGAAGACTCGGTGGCGCTTCTTGGGAGGCGCCGGCGGTCTCGTGGGTGGCCGGTTCTCAGGAGGAGCCTGCGGAGGTTCGCCCCACTGGCGCGATTGAGGTGGTGGCGTAGCGGCTGGTCGTGGGCCCCAAGCCTGCGGTGGTTGAGCCTGCGGGTTCTGGTTGTCGGGGGCTTCGCTCATCGCATGTCCTTCCGGGAGGCGCTGTTCTCATCGTGCGCTCGTGATCGCGTCTGCGCCGTCGCTGAGCCCTCCAGTGGCTTGACAAGTCAACCTGGCTTCCTTAACTTCAAACTTGCTAAGTCAACCTGTCAGGTTGTCTGGCGGGTGTCTACGAAGGAGAAGTTCTGTGCGTGCAATCCGAGTTGAGACCTCGTCCGCGACGATCCTGCTGACCGAAGCCCCTGAGCCGAAGGTCAAGGACCGGCAGACGGGCGAGATCGCCAAGGACGCGGTCAGTGGGGAGGCGCTGATGAAGGTCGGCGTCGTCTACATCGACGAGGGGGAGTCGTCGCTCATCGCGGTGACCGTCCCGGAGAGCGGAATCACGGACGGCCTGGCCGTCGGCGCCCCGGTCTCCCTACCCGGCCTCGTCGCTCGTCCGTGGGAGAGCGTCTTCAGCGGGCAGGCCCGCCACGGCATCGCCTACCGGGCGGCCGCTGTCGTGCCGGGTGCTTTCCCCGTCGGACAGGAGAACTGATCTCGTGTCCGAGCTGATGACCATGGCCGAGCTGGGTGGCCCCCTCGCCTTATTGGGCGGGGCGGTCTACGCCCGGAAGGCGCATCCGGCGGTCTACTGGGCCACGGTCGGGCTGCCCTCATCGGTGGCCCGGCTGGTCGGCTCGTACAGCTCGACCATGGATGCGTGCGGGCTGACGGTCCAGCCGTCTCGTCTGCGGGCCCTGGCGGTGCGGGCCACCACCCGCCGTGAGGTTCGGCCGGTACCTCCGCGCCGAGGGCTGATTCGTCCCACCTCCACGGGGCTGCGGGTCCGGCTTCGGCTCGCCCCCGGCCAGGAGCCGGCGGACGTGGCCGCCTCGTGTGAGCGGCTGCGGCACGCCTGGGGCGTTCACGCGGTCCACGTCCGTGAGATCAAGCCGGGCATGGTCGAGCTGCGGTTGGTTGGCTTCGACGTGCTGCGCAAGGTGAAGATGCCTCGCAGCGCAAGGCACGACCTCCTCGCCGTACCGGTGGCTCTGCGGGAGGACGCGACCGTGTTCGTCCGCGACTATCGGGCCGTTCCTCACGAACTCGTCCTCGGCGCCACCCTGTCGGGGAAGTCGATGTTCCTCCGCAATCTGCTGACACGGCTGGCCGGTCAACCGGTCGCCCTGGTCGGCATCGACTGCAAGCGAGGCGTCGAGCTGGCGCCCTTCGCTCCGCGGCTGTCGGCGTTGGCCACCGACTCCGATGAAGCCGCCGAGCTGCTGCCCGTCCTCGTCAGGGAAATGGAGGACCGCTACGACCTGATCAAGGCACGCCAGGGCATCGCGTCCGGCACGCCCGACGAGGAGATCACCTCTGACGTGTGGGGCCTGCCGGACGACGAACGGCCGCCGCCCATCGTGTTGTTCGTCGACGAGGTGGCCGAACTCTTCCTCGTGGCAAGTCGCAAGGACGAGGAACGGCGCGACGAGATGGTGACCCAGCTGATCCGACTTGCCCAGCTCGGGCGGGCCGCGGGTATCTACCTGGAGATCTGCGGCCAGCGTTTCGGTGCGGAGCTGGGTAAGGGCGCGACCATGCTTCGCGCTCAACTCACCGGACGCGTCTGCCACCGCGTCAACGACGAGGCCTCGGCCAAGATGGCCCTTGGCGACATCGCCCCCGAAGCGGTGGGCGTCGCTGCCACCATTCCCGCTGAACGTCCGGGCCTGGCCGTGTCCGGCGATACGTCCGGCGGCTGGGGACGCATGCGCACCCCGTACCTGTCCCTCGGCGACGCTGCGGCCCTCTGCCGCGAGACTGCCGAACTCGCCCCCGACGTACCGGCCCTGAAGCCGTTCCGGCCGCACGTCCCGGCTTTGCCCGCGGACATCCCGACCAGTGTGACCAAGCCGCACCCGGCGACCGGCTGACCCACCAACCCACCGGCCGGCGCGACCGCCTCGCGCCAAGTCCTACCCCCGCCATGCCCGAAACCGAACGAGAGGACGTGATCAGCGTGGCCGAGCGCTCCGCACCGCGTGCCCTTCCGGTCCGCGTGGACGCCGTACTGGTTCAAGCGGTGATCGCTGCCGCGCTGTCCTTCGCCCACCTTCATGATCTGGCCGTCGCGGCGGGACAGGACGGCTGGAAGGCGTGGGCCTACCCGATCAGCGTCGATCTGCTGTTGGTGGCGGCCTGGAGGCGGCTGAGGTCGGGGGAGTCCAAAGCGGCCGGGTGGTGCTGGTTCCTGGTCGCGCTCACCGCCAGTCTCGGCGCCAACATCGCGACGGCCGGGCTCCTGGACCTCCACCACGTTCCTGCCTCGCTCCGCATCGTCGTGGCCGGTTGGCCGGCGGTCGCCTTCCTCGGCGGAACGCTGCTTGCGCACGGACCCGCCGATCCAGCCCCGGACCCGCGTGAACAGAACGACGAGCCGACGAACGAGGCGGCGCAACAGGGATCACTCCCTGCGTCCGCGCCTGTGTCCCGGCCCGCTGCCCCTGCTTCGCGTCCCGCGCTTGCCGTTCCACCGACAGGTCGGCTCCCGACCGCGCTCCTCGACCACGCCCGAAAGGTGGCCGCCGAGCACCGAACCCGAACCGGCGCGCCCATCGACACCGACACCCTGCGAGCCCGCCTCGGTGTGCCGGGCCCGCTCGCCGAAGCCATCGCCGCCCAACTCACCTGACCCCAGGAGACCTTCCGCCCATGCGCCCGTCCACGCTCCGCGCCCTCAACCGGGCCGCCGAGCTGACCCGTCAGAACCGCCTCACCGAAGCACTGCTCATCGCCGAACCCGTGATCCTCGTCGCCGACGACACCGAGGGCGCGGAGATCCGACGGTGGCTGCTCGACCACGTCGCCGACTTCGTCGGCGAGAACCGCGAGACCGAAGGAGCTCCCCTGATGCCCGCCAACCCTCGCTTCCGCCGGGTCGTCCGCATCGGCCCCGTCCAGGTCGCCACGTACTACGACGGCCGGGGCCGCGAGAAGCACGCTGCCGCCTGCACGGCACCTCGCTGCGGATTCTCGACCGACTACGACAGCCGCGCCGCCGCCGAGCTGGCGGCCCGTACCCACCGCTGCTCGAGCCGCTAGGAGACCGCCGTGACCCTCAGCCTGCCTCTCGTCTTCGTCCTCGGTGTCATCGCCTGGGCCGCGATCAAGTTCCTCGGCGTCCGGATGTGGGTGGCCGTCGTGATCGCCCTGTTCGGCTTTCTGCTCTCTCAGACCTTCCTCGCCCCGGCCATCGAGTCCGGCACGCGCTCCGGGGTCGGCGTCGTCGACGGCACCCATCGCTGAAGGGAGAAACTCCATGCTGCTCCGCCCGAAGATGCCCGACGCCGCTCCGGTACCGATCACACAGACGCCGGCTCGCCCCACCGAGCACCACCACACCCCGGTGACCTGCTCCTGTGCTCACGCGTCGATGATGTCCGCCGGCCGTCCGGTCGCGCCCCTCATCAGCCGCGGGGTGAGCGCCGTTGCCGCGGTCCTCGTCGTCGGCGTCGTGCTGACCGCGCTCCTGGCCACGGTCGCCATCACGGCTGTCTCCGTCTCCATCGCGGCCCTGGTGCTGCGCTCCCTGCTCAACAGCGCTCACAAGCGCTGACCCGCCTGCCGGGGCGGTCTCGATACCGCCAAGCATCCCGCCGCCCCGGCAGGCGCGGACCTTCCGACCGAAACCGAAAGGACAGTTCCCATTACTACCGGACGCGTTCCGCCCCCGGTCAAAGAACTGGGCGCGCTCGTCTCCCTGGGCGGTATGCCCACCCTCGTCAAACAGCTCCGAGGCATCGGCGGTTGTACACAGCCTGTGCGCTTGGACGGCCACCGTGTCGAGCACGCAGTCGACACACGTACCGGCGAGATCGGCCGCGTTCTCCACCGCCTCGACTCGGCCTCACTCCCGGCAGGCAACCTCCTCGTACGCTGCAACAATCGCCGACAGACCCGTTGCCAGGCCTGCGCGGAGACCTACCGCCGAGACACCTTCCACCTGATCACCGCCGGACTGCGGGGCGGCAAAGGCACTCCCGACACCGTCACCCGCCACCCGAAGGTGTTCGCCACCTTCACCGCCCCCGGCTTCGGCCCCGTCCACAACCGACCCACAGACCGACGCGGTGCCGTCCGAGCCTGCCGCTGTGGACTCCTCCATGAGACCGACGCCGAACTGCTCGGCACGCCCCTGGACCCAGCGACGTACGACTACGAAGCTGCCGTCCTCTGGAACGCGCACGCTGGGATGCTCTGGCGGCGCTTCTCCATCTACCTCCGCCGAGAGATAGCCAAGCGGGCCGGCCTCACTCAGAGGGACTTCGCTGACTTCGCCCGGGTCTCCTTCGCCAAGGTCGCCGAGTACCAGAAGCGCGGTGCCGTCCACTTCCACGCCGTGATCCGCATCGATGGTCCCGAGGGCGGCGACACCCCGCCTCCGGCCTGGGCAACCGCCGAGCTGCTCACCGACGCGATTGGCGCCGCTGCTGCTCACTCCCGTATCGATGGCCCCGTCATCGATGGACGCTCGCACGCGTTCGCCTTCGGCAAGCAGATCGACGTACGTGCGATTCGCTCCGCCGACTTCGACGGCGGCCAAGAGCTGACCGAGCGGGCTGTCGCCTCGTACATCGCCAAGTACGCCACCAAGGGCGCCGAGACTGCCACGGGAGCTCTCGACCGCCCGCTGAAGTTCCTTGCCGAACTCGCCCAACTCGACGTCAGCGACCATGCGCGCCGGATGATCCGAATGGCCTGGACTCTTGGAGCACGCAAGGAGTTAGGCGAGCTTCGGCTTCGGGCCTGGGCCCACATGCTCGGCTTCCGCGGTCACTTCTCCACCAAGTCCCGCCGCTACTCGACCACCCTCGGCGCCCTCCGTGACGCTCGCGCCGAGTGGCGCCGTGCCCAAGTGGCCGAGACCACCGAGGGCGAGCCAGATACGACTCTCGTTCTTTCGCACTGGGTCTTCGCCGGAATCGGTCTGTCCGCCGTTGAAGCCTGGCTCGCTGCCTCCCTCGAACCCGCTCTCGGTACGGAAGGAGAACCGACGTGAGCCCACAGCGCGACGAGCTGATGACCGTGCGCCAGGTCCTGGAGGAGCTGGGTGGGGTCTCTCGCCGGACGTTCTACCGCTGGCGTGAGCTGGGGCATGGGCCGGCTGCATTCAAGCTGCCCAACGGGGAGCTCCGGGTGTGGCGGAGCGACTTCTCCACGTGGCTGCGAGAGCTGGAGGCCGCGGCGTGAAGTCTCTCGACGTGAAGGTCTGGGCCGTTCGAAAGCGCGATACGAAGACGCCCTCGTACGGCGTTCGGTGGTCCGTGGCGGGCAACGTCTTCTCCGATTCCTTCCGAACCAAGGCGCTTGCCGATCACTACCGTTCGAAGCTGATGCGCGCGATGCGTGACGGCGAGGAGTTCGACAAGGCATCCGGGCTTCCGGACTCGATGGAACCGCAGAAGTCGGCTGTGTCCTGGTACGACTTCGCTCTTCGGTACCTCGCCATGAAGTGGCCCCATGCCGCTCCCAATACGCGCGACGGCATCAATGAATCGCTCACCAGCGTGACTGTGGAGCTCTTGGACGAGCGGGCTGGACGGCCGTCCGATCAGGCCATCCGTAAGGCGCTCCGCAACTGGGCCTTCGTCCTGCCGGGGCCCGATGATCGATTCGTCCCGGACGACGTGCGGAACGTCCTTCACTGGGTGTCGAAGGCATCGCGACCGCTGGCCGATCTCGCTGAACCGGCTACGGCCCGTGCGGTGCTGGACTCGCTGAAACTCAAGCTCGACGGTACGGCTGCGGCAGCCGAAACCGTGCGGCGTAAGCGGCGGACTCTCGTCAACGCTGCCAACTATGCAGTCGACCTAGGGGAGCTGCGCGAGAACCCGATTACGGCCGTCCGCTGGCAGAAACCGAAGGTCTCCAACCAGGTCGACCCTCGCATTGTCGCGAACCCTGAGCAGGCTCGGAATCTCCTGGCGGCCGTTTCCTACGTGGGCGGATACCGGCGGGCCCGTGGTCGGCGTCTGGTGGGTCTCTTCGCCTCGATGTACTTCGGCGGTCTCCGGCCGGCTGAAGCGGTCGGCCTCGTTGAGACGGACCTGAACCTGCCCGAACAGGGGTGGGGATCGGCGCTGCTTCACCGGACTCGTCCGTCGGTCGGCAAGCGGTGGACCGATTCGGGGGGGACCCACGACGACCGCGGTCTGAAGAACCGGCCGGTTGAGGACGTCAGGCGGGTGCCGATCCCGCCCCACCTGGTTTGCGCTCTCCGCGAGCACCTGGCCTCTTTCGGCACGGCGGACGACGGACGGCTCTTCTTCAGCGAGAAGGGTTCGGTCGTTCCGTCCTCGACCTACTACCGGGTGTGGCAGGAGGCCCGTCTCCTTGCGCTCCCGCCAGCTGTGGCCTCCTCGCCGCTCGCGAGCCGTCCGTACGACTTGCGGCACTCGGCGCTGTCGACGTGGCTCAACGCGGGGGTCGACCCGACCGAGGTGGCCGAGCGCGCCGGTAACAGCGTCGAGGTCCTGTTGACCCGCTACGCGAAGTGCCTCGACGGACGGCAGGACGTCGCCAACCGGCGTATCGAGGATCTGCTCCGCGAATACGAGTG
This sequence comes from Streptomyces sp. NPDC028298, assembly GCF_055565895.1. NCBI lineage: Bacteria > Bacillati > Actinomycetota > Actinomycetes > Kitasatosporales > Streptomycetaceae > Streptomyces > Streptomyces sp. NPDC028298. Next base: position 110,072 of record NZ_JBVHTL010000011.1, on the reverse strand, counting down.
AGACACGCTGCATCCCATCGAGGCCCCGGGCAACTTGTCCGGGGCCTCTCTCGTCTTGAGCCCTACCTGCTGCGACGCTTCGAACCGAGAGCGGACGAGGGGGGACTCGTGGAGCTGAAGGTGACGCGCTGGAAGCGGTACGGACATGATCGCCTGTACGCGAACCTGCCTGATGGCACGGCGGTCGGCTGGGCGGATGTGAAGACGGGGGACATCACGGTCCTGGTCGCCGAGTATCGCGACGACGTGATCGCCGTGCTGACAGATCACTTACGGAACAACCCCGAACCGGTTCCGCCGCAGAAGACGCCCAGGACACCCAAGGCTGGGGCGCCCGCGCTGCTGCCGCCACTGACGGCGGCCGACGACCTGTCCGCCAACCGTCCCGGTGAGTCTCTGCGCGACAAATCTGGGCCAGGCCTGATCAAGCGAGTCGTCTTACAAATCCTGCGGCGCCCCGCTGAGTGGGACTCCTGGCGGAAGGGCTTGGCGGGGGAGCAGCGGGTGGGAGCCGAGCTGAACCGCCTGGAGCGGCACGGCTGGCGAGTCCTGCATTCCATTCTCTTGGCCGACAGGGTGGATGTGGATCACTTGCTGATCGGGCCCGGTGGCGTGTTCAGCATCAATACGAAGCACCACCCACAAACGAGCTGTATGGGTCGGTGACGACTCGGTGAAGGTCGATCATGGAAAGCCGGCGCCTTACGCGCGCAAGAGCCGGGCGGAGGCCAAGCGAGTAGCGCGGGTACTTGAGCACTATTGCGGCTTTCCTGTACCGGTGGAACCGGTGCTCGTCTTCGTCGGCGTGACCGATTTGAAGGTGGCCGCCACACAGCTCAGCGTGCGCGTGTACCGGGAGCGCGAGGTGTCGGCACTGGCGCCGCTTTCAGGGGTGCTGACGGCCGAGCAGGTCGAGCAGGTGTACGGCGTTGCTCGCCATCGCCAGGCTTGGAATCAGGTTCAGGTGACATAGCCCTTTGCTCGTTTTCGAGGTCTGCGGCGTGATGCCCGGGAGCCTCGTCGGCTACCAGGCTTGTCAAGCAGGCCTTGTGGCCTGAGCCTGTTCGGAGGCTAGTAGCCGCTCGAGACTCCTGCGTTCTGCCCTGAGGGCATCGAGCATCCGCGCACGTGTGTGCTGGAAGCCGGGGTCGACCTCGACGCCGAGATCATGGCGCAGGGTGACCCGCAGTAGATATACCCCGTCGGACAAGGCGCGGCTGAACCAATCTTTGGCCCGGCTGTATGACCTGCCGGGGTCAGTGCTGTTCGGCAACTGCTTCACAACGGTGTACCCGACCCCGAGTGCCCTGTTGAGGGACGAGGCGACCTGGTGGACGTCCTTCGGTAGAGCCATTTGCGCCAAGGAGTATTGCTCTGACCAGGCTTCCTTCGCAGCATCGAGGGATGCTGGTTCGATGATTTCGCCGCGCTCGGCCGCTAGGACTGCGTCTTGTGCAGCGATCCGGTAAGCGCGAGCCGTGGTGTTCAGGCGGGCGTAGAGATCCCGTCTGGCTTCCTGCGCTCGGTCGTGGCGGTCCTCAGCTCGTTCGCGATCGGCACGCTGGTTTTGTTCCTGGGTGACGCGCTGGCTGAGCAGTGCCCCACCCAAAGTTCCACCCAGCGTTCCGCCTACGCCGATAAGCGCGACTACAAGCGTGGTCACGTCCACGAGATCCCCCACCTCGTCCGATCGTCTGTCCGCCGGCGGCGGTCGAAGACGGCGCGGCAGCACCGAGCAGCGCTCAGGCTTCCCGCCCCCGCAGCCATCCAATACCAGGACGACGATAACGAGCGGCGCAGCCGCTTGGCTTCTATGCGGCGCGTCACCTGCGGGAATGCTTCAAGATCCCGTCCACGCCTTGTCCACAGACCCCGACATAGAGCCGCCTCGGGCTGCATCTACCTGCACATACGCGAAGACCCCGGCCTCAGCGTTTCCGCTGGTGACGGGGTCTTTGGGCACCTCATAAGGGGTGCCCCCGGCAGGATTCGAACCTGCGCACACGGCTCCGGAGGCCGTTGCTCTATCCCCTGAGCTACGGGGGCGTGTCGGGCGCTTTGTGCGGCGACGGGTAGAACCCTACCAGCTCTTTCAGGGGTGATCGCCACGTCTTTTTGTCGGGGGTGGGTGGTGTTGCGGGGGCGGGAGGGAGAGGGGAGGGGCGAGTGGGGGAGTAGGGGTGGGAGGCGGGCGAGGTGGTGGGGCGGGGGGCGGCTCGAGGGGTGGGGTCGGTCGGGGTGGAAGTGGGGAAAAGCCGGACGCGGTGGTGGGTGCGGACCTACTCTCGAGTTGTGCCAGGCGTGTCCGGTCGGGTGCTTGTTGTGGACGACAACAAGGTCATCCGGCAACTGATCAGGGTCAACCTCGAGCTGGAGGGTCTCGAGGTCGTGACCGCCGCTGACGGTGCCGAATGTCTGGACGTCGTCCATCAGGTTCGGCCCGATGTGGTCACCCTCGACGTCGTGATGCCCCGGCTCGACGGTCTGCGTACCGCCGCTCGGCTGCGTGCCGACCCCCGGACCCGGAACCTTCCCCTCGCCATCGTCAGCGCCTGTACGCAGTACGAGGTCGAGACTGGCCTCGACGTCGGCGTCGACGCCTTTCTCGCCAAGCCCTTCGAGCCGTCCGAACTCGTCAGCCTTGTCAGGCAGTTGATCGAGGGGCGTGACTCGGGTTCCGGCCCCGGTGGGGGCGCGGGTGGCGCTGTCGAGCAGGCCGAGCCGTCCGGGCGTGCCGGTCACTGACTCGTGTCGTAGGGGTTCGCAGTCGTAGGGGTTCGTAGTCGTAGAGGTTCGGAGTCGTAGGGGATCGGAAGGGTCGGTCCTGCTCGTCGGGCGAGGGGACCGTGGCGGTTCCGGCCCCAGTTCCGATGCCGGTCCGGGTTTCGGGCGTCGGGCTCGGAGGCTGTGCCGTTCCCGTCCGGTTCTGAATCCCCGCCCCGGTCCCGATCACCGGGACGCGTGGCGCGTGGCGCGTCGTAGTCACCAGCACCACCACCAGACCAGTACCAGCACAAGTCCCGCCCCGTCGCGTGACCCACGCGTGCGTCCATCCCTGCGCGCAGGCTCCGCCGTCCGCCGTCCGTCGAGCGTCCAACACGGCACCGTTCACGGATCCCATTCCCGCTCGGCCCCCGGCCCGGCCCGTTCCGTCCCGCACCCCCGCGAGCTCAGCCGCACCCCGCCCGCCCCGAGCACCGGGCACCCGGCACCGCATCCCACCCCACTCCACCCCGCCCCACTCCACCCGGCACCCGGTCCTCCCCCCCCCGGCACCCGGTCCCCCCGACTCCTGGCCCCCCGGCGGAGCCACCCCCGGTCCACATCCCGGACCATCCCCCAAACCGGCTCGCTTTCCCACCCCCCTCCTCCCCTAGGCTTGTCCCGTGACTCCCGTCGAGCTCTCCCGTACCGTGCTGCGCGCGGTGCGTCGTGCTGTCGACGTGGGGGAGCTGGGGGGTGTCTCCCTGCCCGAGGGCGTGGTCGTCGCGCCGCCGGGGCCCGGGGGGTGCGGGGACTACGCGAGCAATGTCGCGCTGCGGCTGGCCGGGCCGGCCCGGCGGCCGGCGCTCGAGGTCGCCGAGACCCTGCGGACGTACATCGCGCGTGAACCCGGTGTCGCCGACGTGACCGTCACCGGACCCGGGTTCCTCAACATCACCCTCGCGGGTGGCGCCTTCGCCGAGCTGGTGGAGGCCGTGCTGGAGCAGGGCCCGCGCTACGGGCACGGCGACTCCCTGACCGGGCAGGTCGTCGAGCTGCGCGTGCCCTACGACACCCGGGCCGAGATCGTCGCCGACACCCTCGTACGGATCGTCGCCACCCAGGGCGGACGTGCCGAGGTCCTGCACGCCGAGCCCGTGAACCTCCGGCCCGTGCCCGCGCCCGAGGACCCCGCCCCCCTCGGTCACGACGCCGCCCGCTGGGCGCTGCTCCACCCCGCGCCGCACGACCGGCCCCGGATCAGCGCCGATCACCTCCTCCAGCGCGAGAGCAACCCTCTCTTCCGCGTCCGGTACGCCCACGCCCGCACCCGGGCGCTCCACCGCAACGCCGCCACCCTCGGCTTCAGCGGTGACTCCAGGGGCACCGACCTCACCCCCGTCCCCGGCGAAGGCGATCTCCTCGAGGCGCTGGCCGAGTATCCGCATGCCCTGCGTCTCGCCGCGCGGCATCGGGCGCCCGACCGGCTGGCGCGGCATCTCGTCGTGACCGCCGACGCCTTCCTCGGCTTCCAGCACGCCGTGCTCCCGCTCGGCGACGAGAAACCCTCGGCCGCCCACCGTGCCCGGCTCGCGCTCGCCGAAGCCGCCGGGGCGGTGCTGGCCGGTGGCCTGTCCCTGCTCGGCATCAGCGCACCCGAACACCTTTGACGAAGTAGAGAGCACCGCAGACATGAGTCGTTCCGCACACCCCGCCGGGCCCCGTCACGCCGACGTCCTCACCGAGGGCCACTACAGCGCCCCGCCCGCCGACCTCAACGCCCTCGACCCCAAGGTGTGGTCGCACACCGTGAGCCGCGGAGAGGACGGTGTCGTCCGCGTCGGTGGTCTCGAAGTCACCGCGCTGGCCGAGGAGTTCGGCACTCCCGCGTACTTCCTCGACGAGAGCGACTTCCGGGAGCGGGCGCGCGCCTGGCGCACCGCGTTCGGGCACGACGCCGACGTCTTCTACGCGGGCAAGGCCTTCCTCTCGCGTGCCGTCGTACGGTGGCTGCACGAGGAGGGGCTGAACCTGGACGTGTGTTCCGGGGGTGAGCTGGCGACCGCCCTGTCGGCCGGGATGCCCGCCGACCGCATCGCGTTCCACGGCAACAACAAGTCCACCCACGAGATCCGTACCGCCGTCGAGGCCGGCGTCGGGCGGATCGTGCTCGACTCCTTCCAGGAGATCGTGCGGGTCGCGCACATCGCGCAGTCCCTGGGCAAGCGGCAGCGGGTGCAGATCCGGGTGACGGTGGGCGTCGAGGCGCACACGCACGAGTTCATCGCGACCGCGCACGAGGACCAGAAGTTCGGGATCGCGCTCGCCGACGGGCAGGCCGCCGAGGCCGTACGCAGGGCGCTCGCGCTCGACGCGCTCGAGGTCGTCGGGATCCACTCGCACATCGGCTCGCAGATCTTCGACATGGCGGGCTTCGAGGTCGCCGCCCGGCGTGTCGTCGCGCTGCTGGCCGCCGTGCGCGACGAGCACGGCGTCGAGCTGCCCGAGATCGACCTCGGCGGCGGTCTCGGCATCGCGTACACCAGCGACGACGACCCGCGCGAGCCGCACGAGATCGCCAAGGCGCTCAGCGAGATCGTCACGCGCGAGTGCGAGGCGGCGAAGCTGCGCACGCCGCGGATCTCCGTGGAGCCGGGGCGCGCCATCGTCGGACCGACCGCCTTCACGCTGTACGAGGTCGGCACGATCAAGCCGCTCGACGGGCTGCGCACCTACGTCTCGGTCGACGGCGGCATGTCCGACAACATCCGGACCGCGCTGTACGACGCCGAGTACAGCGTCGCCCTCGTCTCGCGCACCTCCGACGCCGAGCCGATGCTCGCGCGCGTCGTGGGCAAGCACTGCGAGAGCGGGGACATCGTGGTCAAGGACGCGTTCCTGCCGGCCGACCTCGCGCCGGGCGACCTGATCGCGGTGCCGGCCACCGGCGCGTACTGCCGGTCCATGGCCAGCAACTACAACCACGCCCTGCGCCCGCCGGTCGTCGCCGTGAAGGACGGAGCGGCGCGGGTGATCGTGCGCCGGGAGACGGAGGAGGACCTCCTGCGTCTCGATGTCGGGTGACGTCACCCGACATCGAGTGACAAGGGGTGACGTCAGGTGATCGGATGGACCGGATCCGGCGGGTGCGGACCGGGGCGGAAGATCTCCTGTCGTCACCTACCAGAAAAATGAAATGGACGTCTCACGATCCGGACGAAGGGTAGAAACTCCCGTCCCCTGGGTGAGACTGGTCCAACCGAAGACGGTATGAGGAAACGAGGTCGGATGATGCGTACGCGTCCGCTGAAGGTGGCGCTGCTGGGCTGCGGGGTTGTCGGCTCAGAGGTGGCGCGCATCATGACGACGCACGCCGACGACCTCACGGCCAGGATCGGCGCCCCCGTCGAGCTCGCCGGTGTCGCCGTCCGCAGGCCCTCCAAGGTCCGCGAGGGCATCGACCCCGACCTGGTCACCACCGACGCCACCGCCCTGGTCAAACGCGGGGACATCGACGTGGTCGTCGAGGTCATCGGCGGCATCGAGCCCGCCCGTACGCTGATCACCACCGCGTTCGAGCACGGCGCCTCCGTCGTCTCCGCGAACAAGGCGCTGCTCGCCCAGGACGGCGCGGCCCTGCACGCGGCCGCCGAGGAGCACGGCAAGGACCTCTATTACGAGGCCGCCGTCGCCGGCGCCATCCCGCTGATCCGGCCGCTGCGCGAGTCCCTCGCCGGCGACAAGATCAACCGGGTGATGGGCATCGTCAACGGCACCACCAACTTCATCCTCGACAAGATGGACTCCACGGGGGCGGGCTACCAGGAGGCCCTCGACGAGGCCACCGCGCTCGGGTACGCCGAGGCCGACCCCACCGCCGACGTCGAGGCGTTCGACGCCGCAGCCAAGGCCGCCATCCTCGCCGGGATCGCCTTCCACACGCGCGTGCGTCTCGACGACGTCTACCGCGAGGGCATGACCGAGGTCACCGCCGCAGACTTCGCCTCGGCGAAGGGGATGGGCTGCACCATCAAGCTGCTCGCCATCTGCGAGCGGGCCGCCGACGGGGGCTCGGTGACGGCGCGCGTCCACCCCGCGATGATTCCGCTGACCCACCCCCTCGCCTCCGTGCGCGGCGCGTACAACGCCGTGTTCGTCGAGTCGGAGGCCGCCGGCCAGCTCATGTTCTACGGGCCGGGCGCCGGCGGCGCCCCGACCGCGTCCGCCGTCCTCGGCGACCTGGTGGCCGTCTGCCGCAACAGGCTCGGCGGTGCGACCGGCCCCGGCGACTCCGCGTACGCGCAGCTCCCCGTCTCGCCCATGGGCGAGGTCGTCACGCGGTACCACATCAGCCTCGACGTGGCCGACAAGCCCGGTGTCCTCGCCCAGGTCGCCACCGTGTTCGCCGAGCACGGGGTGTCCATCGACACCGTGCGTCAGTCGGGGAAGGACGGCGAGGCCTCCCTCGTCGTCGTCACCCATCGCGCTTCCGACGCGTCCCTCGCCGGTACGGTCGAGGCGCTGCGCGGCCTCGACACCGTGCGGGGTGTCTCCAGCATCATGCGGGTTGAAGGAGAGTAACCAGCAATGACCCACCAGTGGCGCGGAATCATCGAGGAGTACCGGGACCGTCTTCCGGTGTCCGACAGCACGCCGGTCGTGTCGCTCCGCGAGGGCGGTACGCCGCTCGTGCCCGCGCAGGTGCTCTCCGAGCGCACGGGCTGCGAGGTCCACCTCAAGGTGGAGGGTGCCAACCCGACCGGGTCCTTCAAGGACCGCGGAATGACCATGGCCATCACGCGGGCGAAGGAGGAGGGCGCGAAGGCCGTCATCTGCGCCTCCACCGGCAACACGTCGGCGAGCGCCGCCGCGTACGCGGTACGCGCCGGCATGGTCTGCGCCGTCCTCGTGCCGCAGGGCAAGATCGCGCTCGGCAAGATGGGCCAGGCCCTCGTGCACGGCGCCAAGATCCTCCAGGTCGACGGCAACTTCGACGACTGTCTGACGCTGGCGCGCTCGCTGTCCGACAACTACCCGGTGGCGCTGGTCAATTCGGTCAACCCGGTGCGCATCGAGGGCCAGAAGACGGCCGCCTTCGAGATCGTGGACATGCTCGGCGACGCGCCCGACATCCATGTCCTTCCGGTGGGCAACGCGGGCAACATCACCGCGTACTGGAAGGGGTACAAGGAGTACGCCGCCGACGGCATCGCCGCGAAGACCCCGCGCATGTGGGGGTTCCAGGCGTCCGGCTCCGCGCCCATCGTGCGCGGCGAGATCGTCAAGGACCCGTCGACCGTCGCCACCGCGATCCGGATCGGCAACCCGGCCTCGTGGCAGTTCGCGCTGGCCGCGCGGGACGAGTCGGGCGGTCTCATCGACGAGGTGACGGACCGTGAGATCCTGCGCGCCTACCGGCTGTTGGCGGCGCAGGAGGGTGTCTTCGTCGAGCCCGCGTCCGCGGCGTCCGTCGCCGGTCTGCTGAAGGCCGCCGAGCAGGGCAAGGTCGACCCGGGTCAGCGCATCGTCTGCACCGTCACCGGCAACGGTCTCAAGGACCCCGACTGGGCCGTCGCGGGCGCTCCCCAGCCGGTCACGGTCCCGGTGGACGCGGCGACGGCGGCGGAACGGCTCGGCCTGGCGTAGGCCTGGTGTGAGGCCTGGCGTGAGCCGGGTCCGGCACGGTCGTGGGCCGGGACCGGGCCGGCCCGCGTTCGGCGGCGGTCCGGTCGAGGTTCAAAACCGGCTCGACCGACGGCCAGGGCCGGTTCGAACGACAGCCAGGCCGCTTCGGCTGGAGGTCGGGATCGGTTCGACTGAAGGTCAGGGCCGGTTCGGGTGGAGGTCGGGATCGGTTCGGCTGGAGGCCAGGGCCGGTTCGGGTGGAGGTCGGGACTCGTCCGGCTCGAGGCCGGGTTCGGTTCCGGGTGACGACAGGGCCGACCGGTGGCGTGAAACGGGCCCGGAATGGCGGGAACCCAAGCCATTTCTGGCGGGAATCCGTCGGCGACAGGCGGGTCGCGGTGACGCGCAGGGGTGGGGCCGGTGGCCCCGCCCGGAGCGGCCCGGGGCCGGCCCACCGCACGGAACTCGCCGCGAACGGGCGGGAAACCGGTGGAAAGCCGTCGGAATCCCTCCGCTCGCGGGGGGCATCCCCATGACGACCCGACAGGGGGTGCACGAGGGGCTTACGACACGCATCGTGCGCCTCCTGTGCGCCCTATGTCGCCACAGAACCTTCCTTCGATAGGCTGTACCGAACCCGCCCGCCGCATATGCCGCGGTGTCGCGCGGTCATTGCGGACCCCGGGTCCACGTGCCCGTCCGTCGTGGTTCATCTCGCAGTTCTTCGTAAATCTCGTACATCACGCAGCTCAAGGAGAGTCATCGAGCGATGGCCGGTCCAGCGTTCCGCGCCGCCGCCGTCCGGGTGCGCGTCCCCGCCACCAGTGCCAACCTCGGCCCGGGTTTCGACGCCTTCGGCCTGTCACTGGGGCTCTACGACGACGTGGTCGTCCGGGTGGCCGACTCAGGACTGCACATCGACATCGCGGGTGAGGGCAGCGAGACGCTGCCGCGCGACGAGAAGCATCTCCTCGTACGTTCCCTGCGCACCGCCTTCGACCTGCTCGGCGGACAGCCGCGCGGCCTCGAGATCGTGTGCGCCAACCGCATCCCGCACGGCCGGGGCCTGGGTTCCTCGTCGGCCGCCATCTGCGCCGGCATCGTCGCCGCCCGCGCGGTGACCATAGGCGGGGACAGCAGGCTCGACGACACCGCGCTCCTGGAGCTCGCGACCGAGATCGAGGGACACCCCGACAACGTCGCGGCCTGTCTGCTCGGCGGATTCACGCTCTCCTGGATGGAGTCCGGCGCCGCGCGCGCCATCAGGATGGACCCCGCGGACTCCATCGTTCCGGTGGTCTTCGTCCCCGGAAAGCCCGTGCTCACCGAGACCGCGCGGGGTCTGCTGCCGCGCACCGTCCCGCATGTCGACGCCGCCGCCAACGCGGGCCGCGCCGCACTGCTCGTCGAGGCGCTGACGCGGCGCCCCGAGCTGCTGCTGCCCGCCACCGAGGACCGTCTGCACCAGGAATACCGCGCCCCGGCGATGCCGGAGAGCGCCGCGCTCGTGGAGCGTCTGCGCGCCGACGGCATCCCGGCCGTGATCTCCGGCGCGGGACCCACGGTCCTCGCGCTCGCGGACCGCGCGTCGGCCGACAAGGTGGCCGATCTCGCAGGTCAGGGCTGGGCCGCCAACCGTCTGGACCTCGACGCCCAGGGGGCGTGCGTGTTGCCCCTGGCACCTGTCGAGGTCGATTGACGACGCACGGTTGCCGGATTTGGAGAGGGGGAATGTTTGTTGGATCCGGTAGTGTTAACCTCAAGTCTGCACCCGACCCCACCATGGCGAGGTGCTTCGCGTCCCTGTCCGGGACACCCATTCTTCCGGGAGCCTCCCAAACTGCTACGTGCCTTGCATTGGGTGCTATGCGCTGAGCAGTGCTGAGCACGCTCCGGAACCGGCGTGACCGAGCCGATGACACCGAACCTCAGTGCCACGGCTCCGGAATCGTCATCACCAGCAATGTCTTCCGCCGCTTTGGCGGACCACCGCCCCGGCACGGTCCACACAGCAAGGGCCAATGCCGGACAGCACAACCGGTCGCCGAGCCAGACAGGCCGACGTCCGCTCCAGGGAAGGACCCTTCGTGAGCGACACCACCGATCTGATGGGCGCACGTGTCGAGGAGACCGCTGCCGCGCCCGCCACGGACGCCTCCGCGCCTGCCACCGGTGCCGGCTCCAGGCGACGCCGCGGTACCGGCCTCGAGGGCATGGTGCTGGCCGAGCTGCAGCAGGTCGCATCCGGCCTCGGCATCAGGGGCACCGCGCGGATGCGCAAGAGCCAGCTGATCGAGGTCATCAAGGAGGCCCAGGCCGGAGGGGGTGCCCCGGCCAAGGCCGCGTCCGACGACGCCGCCGAGACCAAGCCGAAGCGCCGCGCCACCTCCAAGGCCCGTACGGGTGACGAGTCCGCCGCCCCGGCCGCGGACAAGGCCGAGAAGGCCGCCGAGAAGGCCGTGGCCCCGCAGCAGATCGAGATCCCCGGCCAGCCGGCCGGCGGCCCCTCCCGTACGAGCGAGGCCGACCGCGGGGCGGACGACGCCCCCGCCGAGCGCCGCCGTCGCCGTGCCACCGCCGAGGCGGGCAGCCCCGAGACGGTCACCGCCGAGGCGAAGACCGAGACGCAGGGCGACGCCGAGGGCGCCGAGGGCCGTCGTGAGCGCCGCGACCGCCGTGACCGCGACCGGGGCGGCCGTGACCGCGACCGCCGTCCGGCCAAGGGCGACGAGCAGCAGGGCGGCCAGGGTGCCGGCCAGCAGCGCCCGGACCGTCAGGAGCGCCAGGACCGCCCGGACCGTCAGCAGCAGGGCGGCGGCCGTCAGGACCGTCAGCAGCCGCGCGACAACGGGCCGCGCGACAACGGGCCGCGCGACAACGGACCGCGTGACAACGGACCGCAGGACGACGACGACTTCGAGGGCGGCCGCCGCGGCCGGCGCGGTCGTTACCGGGACCGCCGTGGGCGTCGTGGACGCGACGAGATCGCCGAGCCGCAGGTCGCCGACGACGACGTGCTGATCCCCGTCGCGGGCATCCTCGACATCCTCGACAACTACGCGTTCATCCGTACGTCGGGCTACCTCCCGGGTCCCAACGACGTGTACGTCTCCCTCGCCCAGGTCCGCAAGAACGGTCTGCGCAAGGGTGACCACGTCACCGGCGCGGTCCGTCAGCCCAAGGACGGCGAGCGCCGCGAGAAGTTCAACGCGCTCGTGCGCCTGGACTCGACCAACGGCATGGCGCCCGACTCCGGTCGCGGCCGGCCGGAGTTCAACAAGCTCACGCCGCTCTACCCGCAGGACCGGCTCCGTCTGGAGACCGACCCGGGTGTGCTGACGACCCGCATCATCGACCTCGTCGCGCCGATCGGCAAGGGCCAGCGCGGTCTGATCGTGGCCCCGCCGAAGACCGGCAAGACCATGATCATGCAGGCGATCGCCAACGCGATCACGCACAACAACCCCGAGTGCCACCTGATGGTCGTCCTGGTCGACGAGCGTCCGGAAGAGGTCACCGACATGCAGCGGTCGGTCAAGGGCGAGGTCATCTCCTCGACCTTCGACCGTCCGGCCGAGGACCACACCACGGTCGCCGAGCTCGCCATCGAGCGGGCCAAGCGTCTGGTGGAGCTGGGCCACGACGTCGTCGTGCTGCTCGACTCGATCACCCGTCTGGGCCGTGCGTACAACCTCGCCGCCCCGGCCTCCGGCCGCATCCTGTCCGGTGGTGTCGACTCGACCGCGCTCTACCCGCCGAAGCGCTTCTTCGGTGCCGCGCGCAACATCGAGGACGGCGGTTCGCTGACCATCCTGGCCACCGCGCTCGTCGACACCGGCTCGCGCATGGACGAGGTCATCTTCGAGGAGTTCAAGGGCACCGGCAACGCCGAGCTCAAGCTCGACCGGAAGCTCGCCGACAAGCGCGTCTTCCCGGCGGTGGACGTCGACGCGTCCGGTACCCGCAAGGAAGAGCTCCTGCTCGGCAGCGACGAGCTCGCCATCACCTGGAAGCTGCGTCGCGTGCTCCACGCGCTCGACCAGCAGCAGGCGATCGAGCTGCTGCTCGACAAGATGAAGCAGACGAAGTCGAACGCCGAGTTCCTGCTCCAGATCCAGAAGACGACGCCGTCGGTGGGCAACAACAACGACTGACGTCTTTCGCGACCGAGGTCGTCCGCGACCGTAGTTCGCAGGGCAGAAACCGCAAAGGGCCGCCCCCGTCACCCAGGTGACGGGGGCGGCCCTTTGCCCTGCTCGGCACACGTGTACGATCGCGCCCTTGAACAACTGCTGAAGCAGATCTGAACTCTTATCTCTGAGGGGGGACTTGAGTGGATACGTCCACGTCCGGGGGCGGTAGGCACAGGCGCCGTATACGGATCGCCGTTCCGGTCGCCGCGGCGGGCCTCGCCGCTGTGGTCGCCGGTGCGCTTCTGATGTCGTCCGCGAACGCCGCGCCCGGCACGCCGACGGTGTCCCTGCCCGCCGCGAACCTCGCCGCCTCCACGCCGTCCCAGGCCACGCTGGCCAAGCGGGTCGCGGGCGCGCTCGCGAGTGACGACACCGCGGGCCGCACGACGCAGAAGGCGTCCCTGAGCGCCTCCACGACCCCGGCGCACGTGGATCCGAAGATCATCGGCGGCACCACGACCACCATCACCACGGCCCCGTGGATGGCGCAGCTCTGGTACTACGACGACAAGGGCACCACCAGCGAGGCCGACGACTTCGGCTTCTTCTGCGGTGGCTCGGTCGTGTCGCCGACGAAGATCCTCACCGCCGCGCACTGCGTCAAGGGCTACGACTGGAAGGCCAACGGCGCCGTCATCACCGGCACCTCGCAGCTTCCGACCAGCGACTCCGCGGGCAACACCAACCTGCACGGCGGTACGGTCACCGCCGCGTGGCGGCAGTGGAACCACCCGTCGTACAACTCGACGACCATCGACAACGACATCGCGGTCATCACGCTGGACAGCCCGGTCAAGGCCACGCCGATCCGCATGACGACGTCCGGTGACACCACGTCGTACGCGTCCGGCACCAAGGCCACGCTCTACGGCTGGGGCCGCACCACGTCCACCACGCAGGACATCTCCGAGACGCTGAAGACGGCCACGCTGCCGATCAACTCGGACACCACCTGCAAGACCACGTACGGCACCGACTTCGTCGCGGGCCACATGGTCTGCGCGGGAACCAAGGCGACGGGTACCGACGCCGGCACCACCACGGCCTGCAACGGCGACTCCGGTGGCCCGCTGATCGTGAACGGCCGCATCGTCGGTGTCGTCTCCTGGGGCGTCGAGGACTGCGTCGCGAAGGGCGCGTACAGCGTCTTCTCGAAGGTCAGCACCTACGTCGGCGCCGCCTGGCCGCGGGTCGAGGACACCAACTTCAACGGTGACCACAAGGCCGACCTGTTCGTCCGCAACTCGTCGACCAAGACGGGCTACGAGAAGGACTCCAACGGCACCTCGTTCGCCGCTCGCAAGTCGATGGACTCGTGGGCCGGCCTGAACGTCGTGCTCCAGACCGACCTCAACCGGGACGGCTACCAGGACCTCGTGGTCCGTGACAGCACCACCGGCGATGTCTACTGGGTGCACGTGCTGCCGACGACGGGGCGCTCGGTCACCGACAAGATCTTCACCAACTGGAAGACCCGCACCCGGATCATCGCCCCCGGCGACATCACCGGCGACGCTCTGCCCGACATGCTCTCCGTCGACTCCGCCGGAGCGATGTGGGAGTACCCGGGCAAGGGCAACGGCACCTTCTCCGCGCGCGTCCAGGTCCGCACCGGCTGGAACCAGTACAACTCCATCCGCGCGCACGGTGACTTCACCGGTGACGGCAAGGCCGACCTGCTCGCCCGCCAGTCGGGCAGCGACGACCTGTACCTGTACAAGGGCACCGGCAAGACCGGCTCCGAGGCGTTCTCCTCCCGGATCAAGGTGCGCAGCGCCTGGACCGGCTACAACGCCTTCGACGCGGTCGGTGACATCACCGGCGACGGCAAGGCCGACTTCCTGGCCCGCACCCCCGGCGGCACGCTGTACCTGTACCCCGGGACCGGAAAGGCCACCAGCGAGATCTTTGCCACAAGGATCTCGGTAGGTACCGATTTCAAGCAGTACGACATCTTCGGCTGACATCGCAGGTGAGCGGGGTTCTCCCCGCTCCGGCCGAGCGCAAGTCGAGCACACGGAGTGCCCACCGCGTCACGCGGTGGGCACTTTTCGTCGTGCAACCCTTTCCCGAGTTTCCCCGTCTGACCGTACGGAGTGACCATGGAGCGGTACGCCTCGTCACGACCAGATGGGCCTGTCCCTGAAAGCAGGGGGTAACCGACCGCAAAGAGGAAGCCGAGGTACACATGCCCGCCGAGAGCACGCCGGAGCCCGCGATACCGGGCGACCCCGGCAACAGCACCCCGCCCCGCCCGAAGGGCAGCCGGCGCAAGCCCCGCAGCGCGCGGAGCAAGGCCCTGCTCATCACGGCCTGGACCGCGGCGGGTGTCGTGGCGCTCGGTGGCGCCGGAGCCGGCTATCTGTTCTTCAAGCTCAACGGCAACCTCAAGAGCGTCGACATCAACCAGGCGCTCGGCAGCGACCGGCCCGTGAAGGTCGACAACGGCTCGGAGAACATCCTGGTCCTCGGCTCCGACACCCGCTCCGGCACCAACAAGAAGCTGGGCGGCGGCACCGACGACGGCAGCGCCCGCTCCGACACCGCGATGATCGTCCACGTGTACAAGGGCCACAAGCGGGCCAGCGTGGTCTCCATCCCCCGGGACACCCTCGTCAAGCGCCCCTCCTGCACCGACTCCCAGGGCACCGTCCACGGCGCGGCCTCCGCCGCGATGTTCAACTCCGCCTACTCCACTGGCGGCGCCGCCTGCGCGGTGAAGACCGTCGAGTCCATGACCGGCATCCGCATGGATCACTACATCGAGGTCGACTTCAGCGGCTTCCAGAAGCTGATCGACGACCTCGGCGGCGTCACGGTCACCACGACCAAGGCCATCTCCGACAAGGAGAGCCATCTGCACCTGTCGGCCGGGTCCCACAAGCTCGACGGCAAGCAGGCGCTCGGCCTGGTCCGTACCCGGCACGGCGTCGGCGACGGTTCCGACCTCGGACGCATCCAGCTCCAGCAGGCGTTCATGAAGGCGCTCGTCGACCAGGTCAAGCACATCGGGCTCCTGTCCAACCCGAAAAAGCTGTACGACCTCGCCGACACCGCGACCAAGACGGTGACCGCCGACTCCGACCTCGGCAGCGTCACCGACCTCGCCTCCTTCGCGGGCGGCCTCAAGGGCATCGGCTCGTCCCACATGACCATGGTGACGATGCCGGTCCAGTACGACCCGGCCGACGGCAACCGCGTCCTGGTCGACAAGGCCAAGGCCGAGCTGGTGTGGAAGGCGCTGAAGGCCGACCGGCCGATCCCGAAGGCGGCCACCGAGGGAACGGCCACCGGCACCGCGAAGGGCGTCGTCAGCCCCGGCTGAGGCCCCTCCCGCGGGCCCGGGGGAGGACCGCCGGGCCCCCGCCGACGTGCGGGCACGCGGCCCCGCCGAGCCCTCCGGCCGGCGGGCGTGCAGGTCAGCGCCGTCCGGCCACGGCCCCGGCCTCGGGGAATACATCGCCGCGTCCCCCCGTTTTGGGGGATACGGCCAGTGCTGGCAGACTGGTACGTCGGCCCCGGTTCACGCATCCGCATCCAGCGGCGGCGACCCGGCGCCCTCCCGAAACTAGGAGACACCTTGAAGCGCGACATCCACCCCGAGTACGTCGAGACGCAGGTCAGCTGCACCTGTGGCGCGTCGTTCACCACCCGCAGCACGATCTCCAGCGGCACCATCCGCGCCGAGGTCTGCTCCGAGTGCCACCCGTTCTACACGGGCAAGCAGAAGATCCTCGACACCGGTGGCCGTGTGGCCCGCTTCGAGGCCCGCTTCGGCAAGGCTGCCGCTGCCAACAAGTAGCGAGCCCACAGCGCCGGTCTTCGGAGTCCCCCGCACGGGGACGCCGGGACCGGCGCTTTGCGGTCCAGCCCCCTCCCCGGGCTCTCGACGCGTTCGAGCAAGGGGAACCCCACGCCGTACCTACGTCCCCGCACCCTGCACGGAGCCGGGGACAGTCCATTGGAGCCGGAGATGTTCGAGGCGGTCGAGGAACTGATCGGCGAGCACGCCGATCTGGAGAAGAAGCTCGCTGACCCGTCGGTCCACGCCGACCAGGCCAACGCGCGCAAGCTCAACAAGCGCTACGCCGAGCTGACCCCGATCGTCGCGACGTACCGCTCCTGGAAGCAGACCGGGGACGACATCGGCACGGCCAAGGAGCTCGCCGCCGACGACCCCGACTTCGCCGCCGAGGTCAAGGACCTGGAGAAGCAGCGCGAGGAGCTCACCGAGAAGCTCCGCCTGCTGCTCGTCCCGCGCGACCCGAGCGACGACAAGGACGTCATCCTGGAGATCAAGGCGGGCGCCGGCGGCGACGAGTCCGCCCTGTTCGCCGGTGACCTGCTGCGCATGTACCTGCGCTACGCCGAGCGCATCGGCTGGAAGACCGAGATCATCGACGCCACCGAGTCCGAGCTCGGCGGCTACAAGGACGTCCAGGTCGCCGTGAAGACCAAGGGCGGCCAGGGCGCCACCGAGCCCGGCCAGGGCGTCTGGGCCCGCCTGAAGTACGAGGGCGGCGTCCACCGGGTGCAGCGCGTGCCCTCCACCGAGTCGCAGGGCCGTATCCACACCTCCGCCGCCGGCGTGCTGGTCACGCCCGAGGCCGAGGAGGTCGAGGTCGAGATCCTCGCGAACGACCTGCGGATCGACGTCTACCGCTCCTCGGGCCCCGGCGGCCAGTCCGTCAACACGACCGACTCCGCGGTGCGCATCACGCACATTCCCACCGGAGTCGTCGCTTCCTGCCAGAACGAGAAGAGCCAGCTCCAGAACAAGGAGCAGGCGATGCGTATCCTGCGCTCCAGGCTTCTCGCGGCGGCGCAGGAGGAGGCGGAGCGGGAGGCCTCCGACGTCCGCCGCAGCCAGGTCCGCACGGTCGACCGCTCCGAGAAGATCCGTACGTACAACTTCCCGGAGAATCGCATCTCGGACCACCGCGTCGGCTTCAAGGCGTACAACTTGGACCAGGTCCTCGACGGTGAGCTCGACGCCGTCATCCAGGCCTGTGTCGACGCGGACTCGGCCGCCAAGCTCGCCGCCGCGTAACACACGACGACAGTTCGGCGCCGTACACCACACGACAACAGCTCAGCCCCGGAGGACCAGCGTGAACCTGCTGCTCGCGGAAGTGGCCCAGGCCACCCAGCGGCTGGCCGACGCCGGCGTGCCCTCGCCGCGCAACGACGCGGAGGAGCTCGCCGCCTTCGTGCACGGCGTGAAGCGGGGCGAGCTGCACAGCGTCAAGGACGTGGACTTCGACGCCCGCTACTGGGAGGTGACCGCGCGCCGCGAGGCCCGCGAGCCGCTCCAGCACATCACCGGGCGCGCCTACTTCCGCTACCTCGAACTCCAGGTGGGACCCGGCGTGTTCGTGCCCCGTCCGGAGACCGAGTCGGTCGTCGGCTGGGCCATAGACGCCGTCCGCGCGATGGACGTCGTCGAACCGCTGATCGTCGACCTGTGCACCGGCTCGGGCGCCATCGCGCTCGCCCTCGCCCAGGAGGTCCCGCGCTCCCGCGTGCACGCCGTGGAGCTGTCCGAGGACGCCCTTCAGTGGACGCGCAAGAACGTCGAGGGGTCCAGGGTCGACCTGCGCCAGGGAGACGCCCTCACGTCGTTCCCCGACCTCGACGGCCAGGTCGACCTGGTGATCTCCAACCCTCCGTACATCCCGCTCACCGAATGGGAGTACGTACAGCCGGAGGCCCGCGACTACGACCCCGAACTCGCCCTGTTCTCCGGCGAGGACGGACTCGACCTCATCCGCGGCATCGAGCGCACCGCGCACCGGCTGCTGCGCCCCGGCGGCGTCGTCGTCATCGAGCACGCCGACACCCAGGGCGGACAGGTGCCCTGGATCTTCACCGAGGAGCGGGGCTGGGCCGACGCGGCCGACCACCCGGACCTCAACAACCGGCCGCGGTTCGCGACCGCCCGCAAGGCGATGCCGTGAGCACGGCCCACGCGGCACCGGCGCGCGACGCCCTCGCGCCGACGCGCACCGCGTCCGCCCGCATCGCGTTTCTTCGCACCCCCAGCCAGCAGTACGTGTATGAGGAGGCCCGCTAAATGGCACGGCGATACGACACCAACGACGCGACCGACCGCACCACAGGTCTGCGTGAGGCGGCGTCCGCCGTCCGCCGTGGCGAACTGGTGGTCCTCCCCACCGACACCGTCTACGGCATCGGCGCCGACGCGTTCACCGCGGAGGCCGTCGCCGATCTCCTCGACGCCAAGGGCCGGGGCCGCAACATGCCCACCCCCGTCCTCATCGGCTCCCCGAACACCCTGCACGGCCTCGTCACGGACTTCTCCGAGATGGCCTGGGAGCTCGTCGACGCGTTCTGGCCGGGTGCCCTGACCCTCGTCGCCAAGCACCAGCCCTCGCTCCAGTGGGACCTGGGGGACACCCGGGGCACGGTCGCGATCCGCATGCCGCTGCACCCCGTCGCCATCGAGCTCCTGACGGAGGTCGGCCCGATGGCCGTGTCCTCCGCCAACCTCACCGGCCACCCCGCGCCGGAGGACTGCGACGCCGCCCAGGGCATGCTCGGCGACTCCGTCTCGGTCTACCTGGACGGCGGCCCGACCCCCGGCAACGTGCCCTCCTCGATCGTCGACGTCACCGGCAAGGTGCCCGTCCTGCTGCGCGCCGGCGCCCTGTCGGCCGAGGAGCTGCGGAAGGTCGTACCCGACCTCGAGGTGGCGAATTGACAGCCCCCGAGTCCTTCGGGCTCCCCGCTCGGCCGGAGCAGGGAGCGGCCCCATGCGTGGCATAGGCACGGGGATCACCGGGACCGGCGGATCCCCGAGCGGATCCTTCCGCATCCTCTATGTCAGCACCGGCAACGTGTGCCGCTCGCCGATCACCGAGCGGCTGACCCGGCATGCCCTGGCGGACCGGCTGGGCGACCCGCTGTGGGGCGGTCTCATCGTGGAGAGCGCCGGCACCTGGGGCCACGAGGGCGCGCCGATGGAGGCCAACGCGGCGACCGTGCTGACCGACTTCGGGGCGGACCCCTCCGGCTTCGTGGGGCGTGAGCTCCTCGACGACCACGTCATCCGCGCCGACCTGGTCCTGACGGCGACCCGCGACCACCGCGCCCAGGTCATCTCCATGGGGCACTCCGCCGGTCTGCGCACCTTCACGCTGAAGGAGTTCACCCGGCTGGTGCGCGCCATAGACCCCGCGACCCTGCCGCCCCTGCGGGACGGCGTGGTCGAGCGTGCCGTCGCCCTGGTGCGGGCCGCCGCCGCGCTGCGCGGCTGGCTGCTGGCCCCCACCGCGGAGGCGGACGAGGTGTTCGACCCGTACGGGGCGCCCCTGCCGTTCTTCCGGTCCATCGGGGACGAGATCAACGAGGCGCTGGATCCGGTCGTCACCGCTCTGACGGGGGTACCCGCGCGGACGTGACACCGGGCGTGCCACCGGTCCCGGTTCTACATTGGACGTAAGCGTCCCCCCGCAGATGTCCGGAGCCCACCATGCCGGTCGCCACCTTGCCCGATGCGGATGTACTGAGCCGCCAGGATCCCGAGCTCGCCGAGATCCTGCGCGGTGAGCTGGACCGGCAGTCGACCACGCTGCAGCTCATCGCGGCGGAGAACTTCACCTCGCCCGCCGTGCTGGCCGCGCTCGGCTCGCCGCTGGCGAACAAGTACGCCGAGGGCTATCCCGGAGCACGCCACCACGGCGGCTGCGAGATCGTCGACGTCGCCGAGCGGATCGCCGTCGACCGCGCCAAGGCCCTCTTCGGCGCCGATCACGCCAACGTGCAGTCCCACTCCGGGAGTTCGGCCGTGCTGGCCGCGTACGCCGCCCTGCTGCGGCCCGGTGACACCGTGCTGGCGATGGGCCTGCCCTTCGGCGGTCACCTCACGCACGGGTCGCCCGCGAACTTCTCCGGCCGCTGGTTCGACTTCGTCGGCTACGGCGTCGAGGCGGAGTCGGGGCTGATCGACTACGAGCAGGTGCGCACGCTGGCCCGCGCCCGTCGGCCCAAGGCCGTCGTCTGCGGGTCGATCTCGTACCCGCGGCACATCGACTACGCGCTGTTCCGGGAGATCGCCGACGAGGTCGGCGCCTATCTCATCGCGGACGCCGCCCATCCGATCGGGCTCGTCGCGGGGGGAGCGGCGCCGAACCCGGTGCCGTACGCCGATGTCGTGTGCGCCACCACGCACAAGGTGCTGCGCGGGCCGCGCGGCGGGATGGTGCTGTGCGGCGGCGAGCTGGCCGAGCGGGTCGACCGGGCCGTCTTCCCGTTCACGCAGGGCGGTGCGCAGATGAACGCCATCGCGGCCAAGGCGGTCGCGTTCGGCGAGGCGGCGACCCCGGCCTTCACGGCGTACGTCCACCAGGTGACCGCCAACGCGCGGGTGCTCGCCGCCGGTCTGGAGGCGGAGGGCCTCGCGGTCACCACGGGCGGCACCGACACGCATCTGCTGGTCGCGGATCCGGCGCCGCTCGGCGTCGACGGGCGGACGGCGCGGGGCCGGCTGGCCGCGGCCGGTATGGTCCTCGACACCTGTGCGCTGCCTCACGGTGACGCCCGCGGCCTGCGGCTCGGCACCGCGGCGCTGACCACGCAGGGGATGGACGAGCCGGAGATGGCGCGGGTCGCGGCCCTGTTCGCGGGGGTGCTGCGGGACGAGGTCGACAGCCGCACGGCACGTGAGGAAGTGCGGGAGCTGACGGGAAGATTTCCGCCTTATCCGGACTGACCGGGGGTACGCGTACCGAGGCGCACAGCCACACGTGCAACCATCGTCGCTACCCGAAAGTCCTCAACCATATGCGTGCATCGCTAGGGTGTGGGGCTGTGATGGCCAGCGAGACCTGTGGGGAAGCCCGTGCGTGAATACCTGCTGACGCTCTGCATCACGGCCGCGGTGACGTACCTGCTGACAGGGCCGGTACGTAAATTCGCGATCGTGGCCGGAGCCATGCCGGAAATCCGGGCGCGCGACGTGCACCGTGAACCCACGCCGAGGCTCGGCGGCATCGCCATGTTCTTCGGTCTGTGCGCCGGCCTGCTGGTCGCCGACCATCTGAAGAACCTGAACGCGGTCTTCCAGAACTCCAACGAGCCACGCGCGCTGCTCTCCGGCGCGGCGCTGATCTGGCTGATCGGTGTGCTGGACGACAAGTTCGAGATCGACGCCCTGATCAAGCTCGGCGGACAGATGATCGCCGCGGGCGTGATGGTCATGCAGGGTCTGACGATCCTGTGGCTGCCGATCCCCGGGGTCGGCCTGGTCGCGCTGACCCAGTGGCAGGGCACGCTGCTGACGGTGGCGCTCGTCGTCATCACGATCAACGCGGTCAACTTCGTGGACGGTCTCGACGGCCTGGCCGCCGGCATGGTGTGCATCGCGTCCGCCGCGTTCTTCCTGTACGCCTACCGGATCTGGTACTCGTACGGCATCGAGGCGGCCGCCCCGGCGACACTGTTCGCGGCGATCCTGATGGGCATGTGCCTGGGCTTCCTGCCGCACAACATGCATCCCGCGCGGATCTTCATGGGCGACTCCGGCTCGATGCTCATCGGGCTGGTGCTGGCCGCCGGCGCCATCTCCATCACCGGGCAGATCGACCCCGATGTGATGAACCTGTTCTCCGGTTCGGAGCGCAACACGGTGCACCAGACGGTGCCGGTGTTCATCCCGCTGCTGCTGCCGCTGACGATCATCGCGATCCCGGCCGCGGACCTGGTGCTCGCGATCGTGCGGCGCACCTGGCGCGGGCAGTCGCCGTTCGCCGCTGACCGGGGGCATCTGCACCACCGCCTCCTGGAGGTCGGCCACTCGCACAGCCGCGCGGTCCTGATCATGTACTTCTGGTCGGCGCTGATCGCGTTCGGCGCTCTCGCGTACTCGGTCAACTCCGGTGCCATGTGGAGCGTTCTCACCATCGCGGCGCTCAGCGCGGTCGGTCTGGTGCTGCTCCTGCTGCCGCGCTTCACGCCGCGTGCCCCGCGCTGGGCCGAGCACCTCCTGCCGCCGCGCTACCGCCGCCGCAGGGCCGCGGCGGCCGGTGCCCGGGACGTGGCGCCCGTGACCCACGAGGCGGCGCCGGAGGGCGAGCCGGACGAGGCGCGTGAGCACCGTGCTCCGGCTGCTGCCGGAGTCTCAGGAGTCAACGGAGCGACGGCGATCGGTGCCCGTCCGAGACTTCTGGACCGGCGTGAGGCCGAGTCCTCGCGCTGAGCCGAAGGTAAGAATCTGACTAACGCGTGACCAAATCGTGGGGGAGTAAAGCGCCCCAATATCAGACAAAGGGGCGCTTGAAATGCACAGACGCGCAGCTTCACTCTCATGTGTGACAGTCAGCACACCAACCAGGTAAAGACCTCATCAAATAGTTTGTGATACGGTTCACGAGAACCCAGGGCAGAGCCGAAGGACCCCTGTACGACGGTCCTTTGGCGTGAGGTTCTCTCTCAGCCCGGGACTACGCTCGTCCATGACGACACGCCCCCCTTAGCAAGCGGAGTTGCCGCCATGCCGTCCAATGACGCCCGGATCCTCCTTCAGGCCGCCGTACCCACGGCTGCCGTCGGCGCGATTGCCGCCGTCGTCAGCGGTGTGGTCGCCGGCGGCAAGGGAGCGCTCGGGGCGGTCGTCGCGACGCTGGTGGTGCTTCTCTTCATGGGGCTCGGCCTCTACGTCCTGCAGCGCACCGCCAAATCGCTTCCGCACTTGTTCCAGGCGATGGGTCTCCTGCTCTACACGGCACAAATCCTTCTGCTGTTCATCTTTGTCGCCGCGTTCAAGAACACATCGCTGTTCAATCCCAAGTCCTTCGCGCTCACCCTGGTCGTCACCACGCTCGTGTGGATCGGCGCACAGGCACGTGCCCATATGAAGGCCAAGATCCTCTACGTCGAACCCGACTCCTCGAAGGCCGAAAAGCCCGAGAACAAGGGGCACTCGTCGTGAGGGGTAGGGCCGGGATAAGTGCACGCAGGAGATCCTGCTATCGTCCGGTGCCAACTGCGGCATCGCGGGCGCGGGCATCTGAGCTGACGCCTGTTCGATCGCGAGGCTTGATGCCCCTCTGCCGCCCCCACATCCGTAACACCAGCCCAGTGCCGAACCGCGGCTGCGCGCCGCGCCGACACAACGAGGATGCCGTACCTATGCGCCACGCTGAAGGAGCCCGCGGTGAGTGCTGACCCGACGCAGGTGCTCGCCTTCGAGACCGACTGCCACATCTTCGACGGTTGTGGCTTCCCGGCACCGGGCCTGCACTCGTTCCTGTTCGAGCCTCTCTGGGGCGACGGGGACAGCAACTTGTACTTCAACAAGACGATGCTCCTGGCGCTGCTCGGCTCGATCGTCATCGTCGCCTTCTTCTGGGCCGCCTTCCGCAAGCCGAAGGTCGTCCCGGGCAAGCTGCAGATGGTCGCCGAGACCGGCTACGACTTCATCCGCCGCGGCGTCGTCTACGAGACGATCGGCAAGAAGGAAGGCGAGAAGTACGTTCCGCTGATCGTCTCGCTGTTCTTCTTCATCTGGATGATGAACCTCTGGTCGATCATTCCCGTCGCCCAGTTCCCGGTGACGGCGATCATCTCGTACCCCGCGGTACTGGCCGGCATCGTCTACATCGTCTGGGTGTCCCTGACGTTCAAGCGCCACGGTTTCGTCGGAGCGTTCAAGAACTTCAGCGGCTACGACAAGTCGCTCGGCCCGGTTCTCCCGCTGGCCATGTTCATCGAGCTGCTCTCGAACCTGATCGTCCGGCCGTTCACGCACGCGGTGCGACTCTTCGCGAACATGTTCGCGGGCCACACGCTGCTGCTGCTGTTCACGATCGCCACCTGGTACCTGCTCAACGGCTTCGGGATCGTCTACTCGGGCGTCTCGTTCATCATGGTCATCGTCATGACGGCCTTCGAGCTGTTCATCCAGGCCCTGCAGGCGTACGTGTTCGTGCTGCTGACCTGCACCTTCATCCAGGGCGCGCTGGCCGAGCACCACTGAGCGCCCCTCCCTCCACCCCGCATTCGTCCGGTGGCCACCCCCCACCGGTCCGTAAAGAAAAGGAAGAACTGGCATGTCCCAGACCCTTGCCGCTGTCTCCGGCTCGCTCGGCTCGATCGGTTACGGCCTCGCGGCCATCGGCCCCGGCGTCGGCGTCGGCATCATCTTCGGTAACGGCACCCAGGCTCTCGCCCGTCAGCCCGAGGCCGCCGGTCTGATCCGCGCCAACCAGATCCTCGGCTTCGCCTTCTGTGAGGCGCTCGCCCTCATCGGTCTGGTCATGCCGTTCGTCTACGGCACCTGATCCACCCGATCAGCGACAGCCCACTAGACGAAAGGCACTGACATGAGCCACCTGCTCATTCTGGCGGCCGAGGAGAAGGAAAACCCCCTCGTCCCGCCGATCCCCGAGCTTGTCATCGGCCTGCTCGCCTTCGTCATCGTCTTCGGCTTCCTGGCCTGGAAGCTTCTCCCGAACATCAACAAGGTTCTGGAGCAGCGTCGCGAGGCCATCGAGGGCGGTATCGAAAAGGCCGAGGCCGCGCAGACCGAGGCCCAGAGCGTTCTCGAGCAGTACAAGGCTCAGCTCGCCGAGGCCCGTCACGAGGCCGCGCGCCTGCGCCAGGAGGCACAGGAGCAGGGCGCCACGCTCATCGCCGAGATGCGCGCGGAAGGCCAGCGGCAGCGCGACGAGATCGTCGCCGCCGGCCACACGCAGATCGACGCCGACCGCAAGGCCGCCGCTCACTCGCTGCGTCAGGACGTCGGCACCCTTGCCACCGACCTGGCCGGCAAGCTCGTCGGCGAGTCCCTCGAGGACCACGCCCGCCAGAGCCGTGTCATCGACCGTTTCCTCTCCGAGCTTGAGGAGAAGGCCGAGGCGGCTCGATGACTGCACACGGAGCGAGCCGCGAGGCAACCGCAGCCGCACGTGAGCGTCTCGACGCGCTGACGGACTCGACGTCCGTGGACGCGGCCCGGCTCGCCGACGAGCTGGCCGCGGTCACCGCGCTGCTCCACCGCGAGGTGTCGCTGCGTCGGGTCCTCACCGACCCGGCGCAGCCCGGCGAGGCCAAGGCCGAGCTGGTCCAGCGCCTGATCGGCGGCCAGGTGGGCGGCAGCGCCGCCGACCTGGTGTCCGGCATGGTGCGTTCCCGCTGGTCGCAGCCCCGCGACCTGGTGGACGCGCTGGAGGAGCTCACCGCCACCGCCGACCTCACGGCGGCGCAGCGGACGGGCGCTCTCGACAACGTCGAGGACGAGCTGTTCCGCTTCGGCCGGATCGTCGCCTCGAACACCGAGCTGCGCGCCGCGCTGACCGACCGGGCCGCCACCACGGCGGCCAAGAGCGAGCTGCTGCGCAGCCTGCTCGGCGGCCGGGCCGACGTGACGACCGAGCGTCTGGTGACGCGTCTCGTGACCGCGCCCCGCGGACGTAGCCTGGAAGCGGGACTCGAGTCCCTGTCCAAGCTCGCCGCCGAGCGCCGCGACCGCATGGTCGCCGTGGTCACCTCCGCGGTGCCGCTGAGTGACGGACAGAAGCAGCGCCTCGGCGCCGCCCTGGCCAAGCTCTACGGCCGCCCGATGCACCTCAACCTCGACGTGGACCCCGATGTCCTCGGCGGGATCCGGGTGCAGGTCGGCGACGAGGTCATCAACGGTTCCATCGCGGACCGACTCGAGGACGCCGCCCGCCGCATGGCGAGCTAGTAACACACAAGCAGTACGCAATTACGGCCCTGGTTGGGCCGTGCAGAGGATTCACCTCTCATCGGGGGGAGTCCCCCATCCCCCCAAGTGAAACTTCGGGCCCAACAAGGAGAGCAGGGAACCCAGATGGCGGAGCTCACGATCCGGCCGGAGGAGATCCGGGACGCACTGGAGAACTTTGTCCAGTCGTACCAGCCGGACGCGGCCTCGCGCGAGGAGGTCGGTACGGTCACCGTCGCCGGCGACGGTATCGCCAAGATCGAGGGTCTTCCCTCGGCCATGGCGAACGAGCTGCTGAAGTTCGAGGACGGAACCCTCGGCCTCGCGCTGAACCTGGAAGAGCGCGAGATCGGTGCGGTCGTCCTCGGCGAGTTCAGCGGTATCGAAGAGGGCCAGCCGGTGCAGCGCACCGGTGAGGTGCTGTCCGTCGCCGTGGGCGAGGGCTACCTCGGCCGCGTCGTCGACCCGCTCGGCAACCCGATCGACGGCCTCGGCGAGATCGAGACGTCCGGCCGCCGCGCCCTCGAGCTGCAGGCACCGGGCGTCATGGTCCGCAAGTCGGTGCACGAGCCGATGGAGACGGGCTACAAGGCCGTCGACGCGATGACCCCGATCGGCCGTGGCCAGCGTCAGCTGATCATCGGCGACCGTCAGACCGGCAAGACCGCGCTGGCCGTCGACACGATCATCAACCAGCGCGACAACTGGCGCTCGGGCGACACCAAGAAGCAGGTCCGCTGCATCTACGTCGCCATCGGTCAGAAGGGTTCGACCATCGCCTCCGTGCGTGGCGCCCTCGAAGAGGCCGGCGCGCTGGAGTACACGACCATCGTCGCCGCCCCGGCGTCCGACCCGGCCGGCTTCAAGTACCTTGCGCCGTACACCGGTTCGGCCATCGGTCAGCAGTGGATGTACGAGGGCAAGCACGTCCTCATCATCTTCGACGACCTCTCGAAGCAGGCCGACGCCTACCGCGCCGTGTCCCTGCTGCTCCGCCGTCCGCCGGGCCGCGAGGCCTACCCCGGTGACGTCTTCTACCTGCACTCCCGTCTGCTGGAGCGCTGCGCGAAGCTCTCCGACGACCTGGGCGCCGGTTCGATGACGGGTCTGCCGATCGTCGAGACCAAGGCGAACGACGTGTCGGCGTTCATCCCGACCAACGTCATCTCCATCACCGACGGCCAGTGCTTC
The DNA here is from genome assembly GCF_055565895.1 of Streptomyces sp. NPDC028298. Taxonomy (NCBI): domain Bacteria; kingdom Bacillati; phylum Actinomycetota; class Actinomycetes; order Kitasatosporales; family Streptomycetaceae; genus Streptomyces; species Streptomyces sp. NPDC028298. The sequence continues at coordinate 82,655 of NZ_JBVHTL010000011.1, read as the reverse complement.
CTGGAGTCCGACCTGTTCAACGCCGGCCAGCGTCCGGCCCTGAACGTCGGTATCTCGGTCTCCCGCGTCGGTGGCTCCGCCCAGCACAAGGCGATGAAGCAGGTCTCCGGCCGTCTGCGCCTCGACCTGGCCCAGTACCGCGAGCTGGAGGCGTTCGCCGCCTTCGGTTCCGACCTGGACGCCGCGTCGAAGTCGCAGCTGGAGCGCGGTCAGCGTCTGGTGGAGCTGCTCAAGCAGGCTCAGTACCAGCCGATGCCGACCGAGGACCAGGTCGTCTCCGTGTGGTCCGCGACCACCGGCAAGATGGACGACGTCCCGGTCGCCGACATCCGCCGCTTCGAGAAGGAGCTCCTGGAGTACCTGCACCGCAAGGAGCAGGGCCTCATGACCTCCATCAAGGAGGGCGGCAAGATGTCGGACGACACGCTCACCGCCATCGCCGACGGCATCGCGGACTTCAAGAAGCAGTTCGAGACCTCGGACGGGAAGCTTCTCGGCGAGGACGCTCCGGCCGCCGCCAAGTGACGTAAGGAAGGGACCTGACTCATGGGAGCCCAGCTCCGGGTCTACAAGCGTCGCATCCGATCCGTCACCGCGACCAAGAAGATCACCAAGGCGATGGAGATGATCGCCGCCTCGCGCGTCGTCAAGGCGCAGCGCAAGGTGGCGGCCTCCACGCCGTACGCGACCGAGCTCACCCGCGCGGTCACGGCGGTCGGCACCGGTTCGAACACCAAGCACCCGCTGACCACGGAGGCGGAGACGGCGACCCGTTCCGCGGTGCTGCTCCTCACGAGCGACCGCGGACTGGCCGGCGCCTTCAACTCCAACGCCATCAAGGCGGCGGAGCAGCTCACCGCCCGTCTCGAGGCCGAGGGCAAGAAGGTCGACACGTACATCGTCGGCCGCCGCGGTCTGGCCCACTACAACTTCCGCGAGCGCAAGGTCGTGGAGTCGTGGTCGGGCTTCACCGACGAGCCCACGTACGCGGACGCGAAGAAGGTCGCGGGTCCGCTCATCGAGGCCATCGAGAAGGACACGGCGGACGGCGGCGTGGATGAAATCCACATCGTCTACACCGAGTTCGTCTCGATGATGACGCAGACGGCCATCGACGGCCGGCTGCTGCCGCTTCGCCTCGAAGAGGTCGCGGAGGAAGCGCCCAAGGGCGAGATCCTCCCGCTGTTCGAGTTCGAGCCGTCGGCGGAGGACGTCCTCGACGCCCTGCTGCCGCGCTACGTCGAGAGCCGTATCTACAACGCGCTGCTCCAGTCGGCTGCCTCCAAGCACGCCGCCACGCGCCGCGCGATGAAGTCGGCGACCGACAACGCGGGAGACCTGATCACCACGCTCTCCCGACTTGCCAATGCGGCCCGCCAGGCCGAAATCACCCAGGAAATCAGCGAGATCGTCGGCGGCTCCGCAGCCCTTGCCGACGCGACCGCGGGGAGTGACAAGTAATGACGACGACTTCTGAGACGGCCGTTGCCACGGGCCGCGTCGCCCGGGTCATCGGCCCGGTCGTCGACGTGGAGTTCCCCGTCGACGCGATGCCTGACATCTACAACGCTCTTCACGTCGAGGTGGCCGACCCGGCCGACGCCGGCGCCAAGAAGACGCTGACCCTGGAAGTCGCCCAGCACCTGGGTGACGGCCTGGTCCGTACGATCTCCATGCAGCCCACGGACGGTCTGGTCCGCCAGGCCGTCGTCACCGACACGGGCACGGGCATCTCCGTCCCGGTCGGCGACTTCACCAAGGGCAAGGTGTTCAACACCCTCGGTGAGGTGCTGAACTCGGACGAGAAGTACTCGGGCGAGCGCTGGTCCATCCACCGCAAGGCCCCGCGCTTCGACGAGCTCGAGTCGAAGACCGAGATGTTCGAGACCGGCGTCAAGGTCATCGACCTTCTCACCCCGTACGTCAAGGGTGGAAAGATCGGTCTGTTCGGTGGTGCCGGCGTCGGCAAGACGGTGCTCATCCAGGAGATGATCTACCGCGTCGCCAACAACCACGACGGTGTCTCCGTGTTCGCCGGTGTCGGCGAGCGCACCCGTGAGGGCAACGACCTCATCGAGGAGATGTCGGACTCGGGCGTCATCGACAAGACCGCCCTTGTCTTCGGCCAGATGGACGAGCCCCCGGGCACCCGTCTGCGCGTGGCCCTCGCGGGTCTGACCATGGCGGAGTACTTCCGCGATGTGCAGAAGCAGGACGTGCTGTTCTTCATCGACAACATCTTCCGCTTCACGCAGGCCGGTTCCGAGGTCTCGACCCTGCTCGGCCGTATGCCCTCCGCGGTGGGTTACCAGCCGAACCTGGCCGACGAGATGGGTCTCCTCCAGGAGCGCATCACCTCGACCCGTGGTCACTCGATCACCTCGATGCAGGCGATCTACGTCCCCGCGGACGACCTGACCGACCCGGCCCCGGCCACCACGTTCGCCCACCTCGACGCGACGACGGTTCTCTCCCGTCCGATCTCCGAGAAGGGCATCTACCCGGCCGTGGACCCGCTGGACTCCACGTCCCGCATCCTGGACCCCCGCTACATCGCGGCGGACCACTACGCGGCCGCGATGCGCGTCAAGTCGGTTCTTCAGAAGTACAAGGACCTTCAGGACATCATCGCGATCCTCGGTATCGACGAGCTGGGCGAGGAGGACAAGCTCACCGTCCACCGTGCCCGTCGCGTGGAGCGCTTCCTGTCCCAGAACACCCACGTCGCCAAGCAGTTCACCGGCGTCGACGGGTCGGACGTCCCGCTGGACGAGTCGATCGCGGCCTTCAACGCGATCATCGACGGCGAGTACGACCACTTCCCGGAGCAGGCGTTCTTCCTCTGCGGTGGCATTGAGGACCTCAAGGCCAACGCCAAGGAGCTCGGCGTCTCCTGAACCTCGTGTTCTTGAGGAGGGGGCGGGGCCGCACCTCGCGGGGTGCGGTCCTTCCCCCTCCGTACGCCTACTAGACTTTGACCCAACACCCGGCAGCAACGCCGGGTGGTGACCCGAGGAGCCCACCTTGGCTGCTGAGCTGCACGTCGAGCTCGTCGCCGCGGACCGCAGTGTCTGGTCCGGCGAGGCCACCCTGGTCGTCGCGCGTACCACGTCCGGCGACATCGGCGTCATGCCCGGTCACCAGCCGCTTCTCGGTGTGCTGGAGTCGGGCCCGGTGACCATTCGTACGAGTGATGGTGGAACGGTCGTCGCCGCGGTGCACGGCGGTTTCATCTCCTTCGCCGACAACAAGCTGTCGCTGCTGGCCGAGATCGCCGAGCTGTCGGACGAGATCGACGTCCAGCGTGCGGAGCGGGCGCTCGAGCGCGCGAAGTCGGACGCCGACGCGTCCGCCGAGCGTCGCGCGGACGTCCGTCTGCGTGCGGTGGCGACCCGCTGACCCTTGGTGCGACCCCAGCCCTGCAGGCGCTGGGGGAGCACTGTGCAAGGCTTTGACTCAGCCGCGGCTGGGACCGGATCACTCCGGCCCTGGCCGCGGCTGAGGCAAATCCGGACGTTTTTTCTTTTCCGTTACCTAGGAGACGAGGAGGTCGGTGTCGATGGTCCTCGCTCTGACTGTGTGCGGAGTGGTAGTGGCGCTCGTGGTGGTGGGGCTGTTCGTCTTCGGCCTCCGTCGCCGGCTCATCCAGCGCTCCGGCGGAACGTTCGACTGCAGCCTGCGCTGGGACGTCCAGGAGAAGGGTGACCCCAGTGGCAAGGGCTGGAGCTACGGCGTGGCCCGCTACAACGGCGACCGGGTCGAGTGGTACCGCGTCTTCTCGTACGCGCCCCGCCCGCGCCGCGTCCTCGAACGCTCGGCGATCGAGGTGGCCGGCCGTCGCGCCGCCGAGGGCGAGGAGGAGCTCGCGCTGCTCTCCGACGCGATCATCCTGGCCTGTCTGCACCGCGGGACGCGCCTCGAACTGGCGATGAGCGAGGACGCGCTGACGGGATTCCTGGCCTGGCTGGAGGCCGCACCGCCCGGCCAGCGGGTGAACGTCGCCTGAGGCTCCCTCTGCCAGCCCGTCGGCTCCCTGATGCCGTACGGGCCCTTCTGCATGCCGTACGGGCGCTGCGGTGTGCCGTACGGGTGCCCTTCGCGCTCTCCTGGACCCGGACAGCGAACCGCGGGCAGACCCCTGGAGGTCTGCCCGCGGTTCGTTTCGTGGTGCGGGGTGGAGCGGTGCTCAGTGCCGGCCGGAGATCAGCTCAGGCCGCTGTTGATGGCGCTGACGAGTTCACCGTTGCTGGTGTCTCCGCTGAACTCCCAGAAGAAGGCGCCGCCCAGGCCCTGGCTCTTGGCCCACGCCATCTTCGTCCCGATGGTGGCCGGGGTGTCGTACGACCACCAGTTGTTGCCGCAGTAGGCGTACGCCGTGCCGGCGACGAGGCCCGTGGAGGGGCAGGACGTCTTGAGGACCTTGTAGTCCTCGATGCCCTGCTCGTACGTGCCGGCCGCGGGGCCGGTCGCCGTGCCGCCGGGCGCGGACTGGGTGACCCCGGTCCAGCCGCGGCCGTAGAAGCCGATGCCGATGAGCAGCTTGCTCGCGGGCACGCCCTTCGACTTGAACTTGGCGATCGCGTCGGCGGTGGTGAAGCCCGGCGTCGGGATGCCGCTGTACGAGGTGAGCGGGGAGTGCGGGGCGGTCGGGCCCTGCGCGTTGAACGCTCCGAAGAAGTCGTACGACATCACGTTGTACCAGTCGACGTACTGCGAGGCGCCCGCGTAGTCCGCGGCGTCGATCTTGCCGCCGGAGGTGCCGTCGGCGGTGGTGGCCGCGGTGACCAGGTTGTTCGAGCCGAACTTGGCGCGCAGGGCCTGCATCAGGTTCTTGTAGGCCGCCGCACCGCTGCTGTCACAGGACAGACCGCAGGCGTTCGGGTACTCCCAGTCGATGTCGATGCCGTCGAAGACGTCGGCCCAGCGCGGGTCCTCGACCAGGTTGTAGCAGGAGTTGGCGAAGGCGGTCGGGTTGGCCGCCGCCTGGGCGAAGCCACCGGACCAGGTCCAGCCGCCGAAGGACCACAGCACCTTGATGTTCGGGTACTTGGCCTTCAGCTCGCGGAGCTGGTTGAAGTTGCCGCGCAGCGGCTGGTCCCAGGTGTCGGCGACGCCGCTGACCGACTGGTCGGCGGTGAAGGCCTTGTCGTAGTCGGCGTAGGAGTCGCCGATGGCGCACTGGCCGTTGGTGACGTTGCCGAAGGCGTAGTTGATGTGCGTGATCTTGGCGGCCGAGCCCGACGTCACGAGGTTCTTGACGTTGTAGTTGCGGCCGTAGATGCCCCACTCGGTGAAGTAGCCGAGCTTGACGTTCTTGCCGCTGGGCGGCGGGTCCGTGGTGCCGCCGGTGGTGTGGACGGCGACGGAGCCGCTGACCGGACCGGTCTGGTCGGCGGTGTCACGGGCCTGGACGGTGTACGAGTAGTCGGTGCCGGCGGTCAGGCCGGTGTCCGTGTACGAGGTCGTCGTCACGGTCGCGACCTTGCTGCCGCCGCGCAGGACGTCGTAGTTCTTGACGCCCTTGTCGTCGGTCGCCGCGCTCCAGGAGAGCTTCACCGAGGTGTCGGTGACGGAGGAGGCGGTGGGGGTGCCCGGCGCGGAGGGCGCGCTGTCACCGGGGACGGTGGTACCGCCGTCACAACTGCCGCCGTTGAGCGTGCAGTTCGACGGGGAGCCGCTGCCCGAGCCGTTGAAGCCGAAGGAGATGGAGGCGCCCGCGGCGAGGCTGCCGTTGTAGGACTTGTTCTTGGCGGTCCAGTGGTTGCCCGAGCTGGTGACGTCCGCGTCCCAGGCCGAGGTGACGGCGGTGCCGGAGGGGAAGTCCCACTGGATCGTCCACGAACTGATCGCGGTGGTACCGGTGTTCTTGACGGTCCACTTGCCTTCGAAGCCCGTGCCCCAGTCCTGGGTCTTCGTGTAGGTGGCGGTGGCGCTGTCGGCGGCATGGGCCGGACTCGCGAGACCGACCAGGCCGGCCAGGGGGAGCAGCAGCGTGGCGAGCCCTGCCGTCGCTCTTTGTCTGAAGCGCATTCCGCGCCTCCTCGGGGGGAGTTGGGGAGGGAGGGGCGTGACTGAGCCTTCACACCCACGGTGCCGTGAGAATAGGAAGGTCTGGACCACAGGTCAATAGGTCTGGACCACTAGTTCCCTGCTCCTCTTGATCCTCAACTCCCGTACGGGCGGCACACCTTGACGGCCGGTCGCACCGCTCTGACGGACCGGCAGGCGGCTGACGTGGGCCTTCGCGTCCGCCCGCGTGATCGGTCCGGAGCCCCCGGCGGGGACGACGAAGGGCGCCCGCGCGACGGGCCCGAAGATCGCTTCGAGCCCGGCGCGGACGCCCTGACCGTGTTCGGCGGAAGAGTCCGGGAGCCGCTCAGCGCTCCCCGCCCGGGACCCACAGCACGTCGCCCACGTCCTTGTTCGCCGTGCGCGCCAGGATGAACAGGAGGTCCGAGAGACGGTTGAGGTAGGTGGCGGTGAGCGGGTTCATCGCCTCGCCGTGGACCTCCAGCGCCGCCCAGGTCGAGCGCTCGGCCCGGCGTACGACCGTGCACGCCTGGTGCAGGAGCGCGGCGCCGGCGGTGCCGCCGGGCAGGATGAAGGAGCGGAGCTTCTCCAGCCGCTCGTTGAACAGGTCGCAGTCCGCCTCCAGCTTGTCGACGTAGAACTGCTCGACCCGCAGCGGCGGGAACTTCGGGTCCTCGACGACGGGCGTCGACAGGTCCGCGCCCACGTCGAACAGGTCGTTCTGGACGCGGGTGAGGACCTGGACGATCTCGTCCTCCAGGCCGCCCAGCGCGATCGCCGTACCGATCACCGCGTTCGCCTCGTTGGCGTCGGCGTACGCCGAGATCCGCAGATCGGTCTTGGCGACCCTGCTCATGTCCCCGAGGGCGGTGGTGCCCTGGTCGCCGGTGCGGGTGTAGATGCGCGTCAGATTGACCATGGAGTCAATCTAGACGGCCCCGCGCGCCCGGGAGACGCCGTGCCCGCGTCGTGCGGATCACAGGGCGCGGACCCGTCCGGTGAGGGTTCGCCGGGACCGCCGGACGCGACGTGACGGGTGTCTCACGCCCTGAGACCGTGACACGCGTTACTTACGGGTTTCGCGCCCCCTTCCGAACGCTACTCTCCGCCGAAGAGGCATACACAAGCAGCGTGTTAAGGGAGTCTGAGTGGCTGGGAAGCTCGCCGTCATCGGAGCCGGACTCATGGGGTCCGGTATCGCCCAGGTCTCCGCACAGGCGGGCTGGGACGTCGTTCTGCGCGATGTCACCGACGAGGCGCTGAACCGCGGCCTCGACGGCATCAGGGCCTCGTACGACAAGTTCGTGAGCAAGGGCAAGCTGGAAGCCGCCGACGCGGACGCGGCCCTCGCGCGCATCACGGCGACCACCGACCTGGACGCCGCCGCCGACGCGGACATCGTCGTCGAGGCGGTCTTCGAGAAGCTCGAGGTCAAGCACGAGATCTTCCAGGCCCTGGACAAGATCGTGCGCCCCGACACCGTGCTCGCCTCCAACACCTCCGCGATCCCGATCACCAAGATCGCGGCGGCCACGGAGCGCCCGGAGCGGGTCGTCGGCGTGCACTTCTTCTCGCCGGTGCCGATGATGCAGCTCGTCGAGCTGGTGCGCGGCTACAAGACGAGCGACGAAACGCTCGCCGCCGCGCGTGCGTTCAGCGAGTCCGTCGGCAAGACCTGCATCGTCGTCAACCGCGACGTCGCCGGCTTCGTGACCACCCGTCTCATCTCGGCCCTCGTCGTCGAGGCGACGAAGCTGTACGAGTCGGGCGTGGCCACCGCCGAGGACATCGACCTCGCCTGCCGGCTCGGCTTCGGCCACGCCATGGGCCCCCTGGCCACCGCCGACCTCACGGGCGTCGACATCCTGCTCCACGCCACCGGCAACATCTACACCGAGACCCAGGACGAGAAGTTCGCCCCGCCGGAGCTGATGCGCCGGATGGTTGACGCCGGTGACATCGGGCGCAAGAGCGGGCAGGGCTTCTACAAGCACTGAACGATCATGCGGCGACCGGGACACCGGTCGCCGCATGTGCCACGGACGCCGTGCACGCCTCTCGGATGTCACTCCATGAGGTGAATTCGGTATCGGTTCGCTTACAGACGGCAACCTCCGCGGCCCTCAGGCAGTCAGACCATGCACAACATGCAGACGCGAAGACGCGGAAACAGACACACGCGGAGTTACGAGACGCATTCTCGGGGAGCGCATATGTACATCAGGGGCGACCACGCCGAACTGGTCGTCGGGGGCCGCCTCGACGTACGCAGCGCGGCGGACGCCCGTACGGTCCTGCACACCGCCGTCGACGACGGAGCCGGCGACCTGGTGCTCGACCTGTCCGAGCTGGACTCCTGGGACGCCACCGGACTCGGGGTCATCATGGGGGCCCATCGGCGCGCCGGGCGGTGCGGCCGGCGGCTCGTGCTGCGCGGCGTACCGCCGCAGATGCAGCGCCTGCTGGTGGCCACCCGGCTGCACCGGATCCTGGCGATCGAGGGTGGAATCGGGGTCGACTCCCTGCCCCGGGTGTGACCCGGGCACGCGCCCCCGTCGCTCCGCGCGCGCGACCGCGTACGCGTCCCGACCGGCGCACCTTTCCGCTCCCCGTGCACAATCCTCACGAAGCCGTGACGGTTCGGACGGCGCGGTACCCCGCCTGTTCGTAGATACTGTGCGAAGGTTTAGGGTTCGGCTGCCCGCCGACCGAAACCCTACGAGCGGGCACCGGACCAGAAGCGACGAAGCGGTGTGCAGCCAGGCCGGGAGGGCATCGGCACACGACGCTTTTGGGGGGCTTGGAACATGGACCCGATCAACCGGGGACCCGACGAGTACGGCCGTCAGGACGACAGCCAGGTGACCCGTCCGCGCCCGCCGCGCGACCCGCTCGCAGCGGATCTCGGACAGCACAAGCCCGTACTCGTCCGCACGGTCAGGCTCGTCACGGGCGAGTTCGCGCTCACCGTGAACCCCGTCGACGGCAGCGAGCTGGAGAACTGTCCGCCGTACGAACGGCCGCGACCGCCCGTCAAGCGCGCCGCCGCCGAACGCGCCGAACTGGCCCGCGCGGCCCAGCCGCCCGTACCGCCCGGCCCGGCACAGCCCCGGCTGCCGCTCCTGGAGCGCCACGAGGAGCGCGAACAGGTCGTACGCCTTCTCGCGCGCGGCCGCTCGGTGCGGCTCACCGGACCCTCGGGGTCGGGCCGCACCGTCCTGCTGGACGCCGTCGCCGAGGACTGCGCGGACCTCGCCCCCGACGGCGTCGTCCGCCTCTCCGGCTACGGACGCACCGCGAGCGACGTGCTGCACGACCTCTTCGCCGCCGTCTACGAAGCGCCCCTGCACCGCCCGGACCACGACGAACTGCTCCGGCTCGTCCGCGAGATCGGCGCGGTCGTCGTCCTCGACGACGCGGAGATCGGCGGCGCCGACCTCGACGTGCTGCTCGACGCCACCCCCGAGTGCGCCTTCGTCGTCGCCGCCACCCCCGACATACCGGCCCCGTCCGCCCGCGCCCAGCTCGACGAGGTCCTCCTCGGCGGCCTCGACCGCAGCGGCGGCCTCGAACTGCTGGAGCGCGCCGTCGGACGCGTCCTGACCGAGGACGAGTCGAACTGGGCCGGCGACCTCTGGTTCGAGTCCGAGGGACTGCCGCTGCGCTTCATCCAGGCCGGGGCGCTGCTGCGCCAGCGGGACCGGATGCAGGCCAGCGAAGAGGCCTTCGACGACTACGGCGTCTTCCAGGAAGCCCCGGCCGACGCGACCTTCGAGACCGGCGACGGCGCCGACGTGCCGCTGCCCTCCCTCGCCGAGGGCGCCGCGCCCGCCGCGCTGCTCGCCTCCCGGCTCAGCGAATCGGCGCGCGCCACCCTGCGCTTCGCCGTCGCGCTCGGCGGCGAGGTGCCCCACCAGGCCCATCTGCCCGCGCTCGTGGGCGACACCCACGCGGATGCCGCGCTCGCCGAACTCGCGGCCTCCGCGCTGGTCTCCCCGGTCGGCTCCCGCTACCGGCTCGCCGCCGGTGTGCAGGCCCAGCTCGAGGCCTCCGGCTACGCGGACACCCTCCAGGAGAGCGCGCTGGCCGCGGCCCGGCACTACACCTGGTGGGCCGGGCACCCCTCGGTCACCCCGGAGCGGGTGTGCGCGGAGGCCGACGCGGTGCTCGCCGCGCTGGACGTGCTCGTCCCCGTCACCACCGTCCCGCAGGACGAGGAGGAGGAGAGCGTCTCCGTCCAGCTCGCCCGCACGGCGGCGCCCGCCTTCGCGGCCGGACTGCACTGGAGCGCCTGGGAGCGCGTCCTGCGTCTCGGCGTCGAGGCCTCCGAGCTCGCCGACGACCTGGGCGAACAGGCCTACTTCCACCACGAGCTGGGTGTCCTCGCGCTGTGCGGGCTCCAGCTCGACCGGGCCCGCGCCGAGCTGGAGGCCTCCGTCGCCATGCGCGGCGAACTCGCCGACAAGCGCGGCACCACGGCCGGCCGGCGGGCGCTCGCCCTGGTCGCCGACCGCTCCGGAACCCTCCAGCTCACCAGCGGGGGCAGCGCGTCGGGCGAAGAGGTGCCCGACGCGCGCCACGAAGAGTCGATGTCGCCCCCCGGCGGCGTGCCGGCCGCCTTCCCGCGCACCGACCCGTCGGACGACACCATCACGGTGCTCGCCCGGCCCGGCGGCCTCGGCATACCCGCGGCCAAGCCGCGGAGCGTCGCCGGCCGGCTCGTCGCCGGCACCCGGCGCAACCTGGTGGCCGCGGGCGCGGGCGCGCTCCTCGTCGCCGTCCTCGGGACCGTGGTGACCCTCGGCGCGACCTCGGACCACGACAACGGCACGCCGTCCGAGAAGGTCGGGGTGAACCCGTCGGCCACCCAGGACACCCAGGACGACAGCCTGGGGGCGGACACCCCGAAGAAGGGCGACGACTCCTCCTCCGGAGCCCCGGCCAAGCCCACCGACCCGGGCCCGGACGGCACGTACGGCACCTCGGACGACCCGACGCCGACGGCCACGGCGACCCGGCAGCCGTCCGCCGACCCGAGCGGGACGCGCACCGGCACGAGCAGGCCGTCGAAGTCGCCGACGCCGACGCCGACGAAGTCGCCCACGCACCGGCCGTCCTCGACCCCCACGAGGACGACGCACCCCTCGCCGTCGACGTCCTCCACGAAGCCGGCGAGCCCGTCGGCGTCCCCGTCGCCGTCGCCCAGCACCTCGACGACCCCGGCCACCTCCGACTCCGCGAGCGGCCCGGTGCCGACGTCGTCGAGCGGTTCGGTGATCTGACCGCGGGGTCCGGACGTACGGCCGGACCCCGAGGGAAACGGGAGAGGGCCGGATCCGTCGTCGGATCCGGCCCTCTCTGTCGTATACGAAGCCCGGGGGCTCAGAACAGCCGCAGCTTGTCGTCCTCGATGCCGCGCAGGGCGTCGTAGTCCAGGACCGCGCAGCCGATGCCGCGGTCGGTGGCGAGGACGCGGGCCTGCGGCTTGATCTCCTGGGCTGCGAAGATGCCGCGGACCGGCGCGAGGTGCGGGTCGCGGTTCAACAGCTCCAGATAGCGTGTGAGTTGCTCCACGCCGTCGATCTCGCCGCGCCGCTTGATCTCCACGGCGACGGTCTGCCCGTCGGCGTCCCGGCACAGGATGTCGACCGGGCCGATGGCCGTCATGTACTCGCGGCGGATGAGCGAGTAGCCCTCGCCGAGGGTCTCGATCCGGTCGGCGAGCAGCTCCTGGAGGTGCGCTTCCACGCCGTCCTTGATCAGGCCGGGATCCACGCCGAGTTCGTGCGAGGAGTCGTGGAGGATCTCCTCCATCGTGATGATGAGCTTCTCGCCCGCCTTGTTGATGACGGTCCAGACGCCTTCGTCGTCGCCGGACCCCTCCTTCAGTGTGCAGGGCGGCGACATCCAGTTGAGGGGCTTGTAGGCCCGGTCGTCCGCGTGGATCGAGACGCTGCCGTCCGCCTTCACGAGGATCAGGCGGGGCGCCGACGGGAGATGGGCGGTGAGCCGGCCCGCGTAGTCCACGGAACAGCGGGCAATGACGAGACGCATGGTCGGCAACGCTACTCGACCGGTGGTGGTGCACGCGATTCCCGGCCCCGTCCCGCAACCCCCTCCCGCGCCCGGCCCCGAGGCGGAATCCGTGGTTCGCCCCATTTGTTCCGCAGGTCGGTGCCGCCCGGTCCGGACGGCGTTTTCGCGGGTCACCCCATTGATCCTGAAGATTCCGTGTTCCGGTGTGGCCGATTGTCGGCCTACCGGGTGTTCGCTATGTGCCCATTCTCCTGGTGCCGTTACCTGCCGATGCTTACCGTATGAACGGGAGGTCGCGGTACATGTACTCAGCGTGTTCGATACCGCGGTCCCCGTCCCTGTCCGGCAACCCCCGAGGTGTGGGGGTGCGAGAGGAGTACCCATGTCGCTCGACGTCTCACCGGCCCTACTCCAACAGGCCGAGCGAGGCGAGGTCGATGAAGCAGAATTCGTCGACTGCGTCCGGACCTCCCTGCCCTACGCATGGGAGATGATCAGCTCCCTGGTGGCCCAGCTGAAGGTGGACGGCGGCACGTTCGCCGACAACCAGACGCCTCCGCCGGACGAGCAGGCACGTGGCCAGTTGCTGCGTGCGCTCGCGAGTGACGCGATACGCGGCGCGCTGCAGCGGCACTTCGGAGTGCGGCTGGCCTTCCAGAACTGCCACCGGGTGGCGGTGTTCCCACTGGACGACTCGGTGGACGACACACTGGCACGCTTCACCTCGGTCCGCAGTCAGCTGCTCAACCAGTCCCCGGAGTTCAGGGACTGCTGACGCACTGATGCCGCACTGCTTGCCGCTCCGTACGCGGGAGGTGCATTGGTACTGGGGCGGCAAGCTCCCCGTGTGTCCGGCCCGTCGGGGCCGGACACCGTACGGTCATCGGAGCTGGGGCAGCACCTCGGCCCCGAGCCGCCGTACGTTCTCCTCGGTCGCCGCCAGGTCGCCCGAACCCTCGACGAGCAGCGCGAAGCGCCCGATGCCGGTCCGCTCGGAGGTCGCCGCGAGCCGGTCGGCGCACAGCCGCGGCGTGCCCACCGGGTGCAGTCCGCAGAGCAGTTCGGTGTACGCCACCGGGTCCCGCATCGAACGGAGGCGGCCGTCGACCGTCACATGGGCGTCCAGTCCCTGCTTCAGCCAGCCCGGCATGGCCTTGACGAGCGTCTCGACGGCGTCGGTCCGGCGGTCCGCGATCTGGCAGACGCCGGCGGAGACGTGGGCGGCGGTGTGGATCTCGTCCGAGGGGCGGCCCGCCGCGCGCGCGTGCCGCCGCCACAGCGCGACCATTTCGGCCTTCTCCTCGTCCCCGACGTGCATGCCCAGGAGCATCGGCAGCCCGCGCTCGGCGGCCAGCCGTACGCTCGCGGGCGAGGTGCACGCCACGACGACCTCGGGGCCCGGAGCGCCGCTCAGCGCCTCCGACGGGCGTGGTACGACGGGGACTTCACGGAACGCGAACCGCTCGGAGGTGCCGGCGACCGACGGCTCGCGCAGCCAGCGGATCAGCAGATCGAGTGACTCCGGGAACCCGTGTTCGTACGCCTCCAGGCCCGCCCCGAAGACCTCCAGGTCGACCCAGGGACCGCCGCGGCCGACCCCCAGCGAGAACCGCCCGCCGGACGTCAGGTGCAGCAGGGCGGCCTGTTCGCCGAGCGCCACGGGGTGCGCGGTGGGCAGCACGCTGACCGCCGTGCCGATCCGGATCCGTTCGGTGCGGCCGAGCAGATACGCGGCGAGTGTGACGGCCGACGGGCATGTCCCGTACGGAACGAAGTGGTGTTCGGCCAGCCACACCGCGTCCAGCCCGGCCTCCTCGGCGACCTCGGCGGATCGCACCGCGCGGTGCAGGGCCTCTCCCTGGCCCTGTCCCGGGAACTGGGCGGCGAGTACAAAACTTCCAACGTGCATCGAACTTCCTGCTTCCTCGGCTCCGACACGGAGCTCCCCCACCCGGCATAACCGCCTGACACGTGCCGAAGACACGGCCTTGCGGAGAGATTTGCGGATTGTCTGGGAATTGGGCTGTCCGAAGACCCTCCGAGGACGGTCCGCAGGGGGATCTGTGCGGGTTGGCGGAGTACGCGTACCCCTGCGCGTCCCGCGTAGGCTGGTGTCGGCCCCTGCTCCCTGTATAGCTCCGTGAGGTGTCCCTTGTCCCCGCGTCGCAACCGTCCGAAGGACGCCGGCTCGTCCGGCAGGAGCCCTGAGGAGGACTCGTCGGACCGTTACGGCGGCTGGCAGTCCACGGAGAGCTGGCAGGGCGAGGAGTGGAGCGTGCGTCATGTGGCGGGCGCGAGCGCGCAGGGCAAGACCTACCGCTGCCCCGGCTGCGACCAGTTGATCCCCTCCGGGGTGCCGCACGTGGTGGCCTGGCCGGAGCACTCGGGCGTCGACGAGCGGCGGCACTGGCACAAGGCCTGCTGGAACGCGAAGGACCGCCGCACCTCGCGGGTGCAGCGGTCCCGTAACGCGCCCAGGTTCTAGGCGACTTCGACCGTCCGTCCCCAAGAGCCGGGACGGGCGCGGGCGTCAGACGTCGCGGCGCTCCAGGAGGATGAAGGCGGCGACGACCGCGGCCGCGGTGACGCCGGAGAGCAGGCCGAGCTGCGCTCCGCCGTGGCCGCTCTCCGAGTCGAGCCGGAAGACGTGGGCGAGGGCGTTCGGCGCGTTGTACTCCTGCATCTTCTCGCCGATCTTGCGCATGCTCTCGGACATCATCAGGAACGCGGGCATGATCGCGGGCACCAGCACGACACCGAGCATCGTGGTGATCGCGCCGGCCGAGTGACGCAGCATCGATCCCACCGCGAGCGCGAGAACGCCGAGCAGGGAGACGTACAGGGCGCCCATCAGGACGGTGCCGCCCCAGGCGACCTGGGAGGCGTCGCCGGCGGCGTCGCTGTGCATCCCTTCGGTGAACAGGCCGACGAGGCCGATCGCGAACGCCGAGACGGCGAACGCCACCGCGAAGAAGATGATCAGCTTGGCGGCGAGCACCCGGTGGCGCTGCGGCGAGGCCGTGAACGTCGTGCGGATCATGCCGGTGCCGTACTCGGAGGAGACCACCAGCACGCCCAGCGTGATCAGGCAGATCTGCCCGAGCATCAGACCGAAGAACGCCGGGATCGTGTACGGCACGTCGCCGAAGTCCTCGTTCGTCGTCTGCGCGGCGACCAGGAAGCCGATGCCGATCACCAGGAGGAGGAAGATCCCGAGCGTCCACATCGTGGAGCGCACCGACTTGATCTTCGTCCACTCGGAGTGGAGCGCGTGCCCGAGGTGGGTGCGGGTGACGGGGATCGGCGAGGTGTACGAAGTGCCGGGCGCCGCCTGCCAGGCGGGGGCAGCGGCGGCCTGCTGCGGCATCGGGGGCTGGGGCGTGCTCATCGGGCGTCCTCGGGCTTGGTCAGGTCGGCGGCGGGCGCGGTCGTGGGTGCGGACTCGGGCGCCGGAGCGGGTGCGGCGGCGGGCGCCGCGGGGCCCGCGGGCGCCTGGGCGTACGGGTTGGCGTCCGGGGCGCCGGGGGCCGCCGGAGCGCCGTACGGGCCGGGAGCACCGGCACCGGGGGCCGCGGGGGCGCCGTAGGGACCGGCCTGCGGCATGGCGAAGGGCTGCCCGCCCTGCTGGGGCGGCAGCGGCGCGTACCAGCCGGGCTGGCCCTGGCCCGCCACCGGCATCTGCGGGGGAGGCATGGCGCCCGGCGGCAGCGGCTGCTGGAGCCCGGCCTTCTGGTCGACGGTCGAGCGGTAGTCGACGGCTCCCTGCGTCATCCGCATGTACGCCTCCTCCAGCGAGGCCTGGTGCGGGGACAGCTCCCACAGGCGGACGTCGGCGGAGTGCGCGAGGTCGCTGATGCGGGGGAGCGCCAGGCCGGTGACGCGCAGCGCGCCGTCCTGCTCGGGCAGCACCTGGCCGCCGGCCTCGGTCAGCGCGGCGGTCAGCTTCTCGCGCTGCTGCGGCTCGGTGTCGGGGGTGCGCACCCGGGCGAAGTCGGCCGAGTTGTGGGAGATGAACTCCTTGATGCTCTGGTCGGCCAGGAGCTGGCCGCGGCCGATCACGATGAGGTGATCGGCGGTCAGCGCCATCTCGCTCATGAGGTGCGAGGAGACGAAGACCGTACGGCCCTCGGCGGCCAGGGACTTCATCAGGTTGCGCACCCAGAGGATGCCCTCGGGGTCGAGGCCGTTGACCGGCTCGTCGAAGAGGAGCACCTGGGGGTCGCCGAGGAGCGCGGCCGCGATGCCGAGCCGCTGGCCCATGCCGAGCGAGAAGCCCTTGGAGCGCTTCTTCGCCACGTCCTGGAGGCCGACGACGCCGAGCACCTCGTCCACGCGGCGGGCCGGGATGCCCGAGAGCTGCGCCAGGCTCAGCAGGTGGCTGCGGGCGCTGCGGCCGCCGTGGACGGCCTTGGCGTCGAGGAGCGCGCCGACCTGGCGGGGCGCGTTCGGCAGCCTGCGATAGGGGAAGCCGCCGATCGTGACCTGCCCGGAGGTCGGGTTGTCGAGGCCGAGGATCATGCGCATCGTCGTCGACTTGCCCGAGCCGTTGGGCCCGAGGAAGCCGGTGACCGCACCCGGCCGGACCTGGAAGGAAAGGTTGTACACGGCTGTCTTGGCGCCGTAGCGCTTCGTCAGGCCGACTGCCTCGATCATTCTCCGCACCCATCGAAAGGTTCAGGACGTCGGGGCGCACGCCCCCGTAAGGGTTAGGAGGATATCCGGGCGCCGACGGTTCCACTCAAGGGGAAGTAAAGTCGCGCCCATCGGTTGGTGAAAGATCCAGTAGAGCGCGAAGTTTCGTACCGGCGTTCTGTCAGGTACCCGTCTTTCCTGGCGAGGAGGGAAAGGCGAATTCACGCCGGTCCCTCAGGAAGGAAAACTCAGCCGCGGCCCGGCAGGGAATCGTCGAGCGGCGGAAGATCGTCGTACAGCCGCAGCTCGGCCGATTCGTCGAGGTAGGGCAGGAAGTCGGTCTGCGGCAGCACCCAGCCCTCCTCGCCGAAGATCAGCGTGCCCGCCTCGCGCAGCGACCGGTCGGCACCCGCGCGGCGCACCCACGTCGCCGGATCGGGCCCGAGTAGCTCGCGCAGCCGCCCGGAGGCCGCCAGCAGGGCCGCGAGCAGCTCGGACTGGTCGCCGCCGCCGGGGCGGGGCCGCCCGCTCTCCGGCTCGGCGAGCACGCCGTGCGCGCTGAAGTAGATGTACGCGCCGCCGAGCCGTTCCCCGGAGGGCATCGTCATCGCGAACGCGTCGCCGGGGAGTATCGCCCGCCGGTAGTCCGGGAACTCGGTGTCGTCGACGGCCTTGAGCTGCGTCGAGTCCAGCCAGGTCACCACGAGCGTCGTCTCGGCGCCCGGGTCCACGTACGGCGTCCCGGCCACGTAACCCGCCGGACTGATGTGTCCCGAGCAGCCCACGCCGATCCCGCGCACCCGCACCGGAACCATCGGCACCGTCGCCGGGATGCCCAGCCGGGTCAGCTTGTGGGCGACCTGCCCGGGGGAGGCGTTCGAACCGACGGCGATGACCGGGTGGCGCAGCCCGGTACCCACCTGCCCCAGGTCGGCGAGGGCCTCGTCCAGCCGCTGCTGCGCCTGGCGCTCCTCCACGTACCACTCGCCGAGCCGCAGCGGCCGCACGTCGAGCTGGAGCAGCTCGCCGCCGGTCAGCAGGGACGGCTCGGTGGTGGGGCGGCCCGGATAGGTGAGGGGCTTCTTCGCGGGCACGTCGCTCAGGCCCAGCGCCTCCAGGCTTCGGTCCTTCGTCGTCACGGTGACGCCCTCCGGGGGTGGTGTCGCGCGCATGCCGGCACAGCCTTTCACGCGAGGTGGACCTGGGCCTTCATCCGAGGTCTACCCGGCGTGGGACCCGGTCTCCCCGGCTGAGCGCGGTTGGCCTGAACCGACACCGGGAATCATGTCGCCCCTATTGTATGGCTGAGGGCGAAATCGGTTACGGGGGAAGCAAGTTGGGGCTCGTGAGGCAAAGTCTGGCGCGGCTGGGACGGACCGGCCGCGGACCGGCGCATCCGCGCTATCGCATGTCCGTTCGCTGGTGGATCGCCGGACGCACCGTCCACGCCCTGCTGCTGATGACCCTGGGCGCGCTGGCCGTGCTCTCGGCCGTCGTCGCGGCGGCCTGGACGCTGACCGAGGACTCGCCGCGTTCGATGGCGGACCGTTTCTCCGACGGGGAGCGGCTCCTGGACCTCAGCCTCGGCGTGCTGCGCGCCTGCGTCGGCACCGACAGCCTCGACCCCGAGCCGGACAGCACCACCCACCAGCTCCTCGCCACGCTCGCCTCCGTGACCGGCGCCCTGGTGCCCGCCGTGCTGCTGGGCATCGCCCTGATCAAGCTGTTCGCGCTGCGGCCCTTCGTCTGGCGGCGGCGGGCCAGCATCTCGCACGCCTGGACCGCCGACTTCCCCGGCTACTCGCGGCGGCACGCGGGCAGCGACCACGCCATCATCGCCGTCCGCTTCTACAACCGCTTCGACAATCTGTCCGTCGTCGACCTGCGGGCCCGCGCCCATCTGCGCTATCTGGAGCGCTCCCCGCACGACGGCAGTCTCGTCATCTACAAGCAGTGGCTGAAGGTCCTGGACGCGCAGGGCGACCCGGCCGACGAGCGGAGCTGGCTCGCGGTCGAGCGGGGGGCGCCCTTCACGGTCTGGATACCGGTCGAGGCGCCGGTGGCCGCGCTGCCGTTCCACCGGATCCAGGGCAAGGACCTGTCCCGCTCGTCCGGGGTGAAACTGCTCGTCCGGCTGACCGCGCGCACCGTCGGGCTCGGCACCGAGGTCGCCGACGAACGCTGGTTCGACCTGGAGGCCGGGGACTTCGAACTCGGCCGCTTCGTGCCGCTCCAGCCGGACCTGGGCAAGGACGTGTGGCAGTGGGACGGCTGGTCCGACTTCGACGGCCTGATCCACCCCGGCCCGGACGGCGACGGACCTCCCCCTCCCGGCCCTCCCGCACGCGACCCTTCCTGAGCCGCGCCCGTCCCTCGTCTACGCGTCCCGCTTCTTGAGCAGCGCGTAGCCGCCGGCCAGGGCCACGGCCACCCACAGCACCATGATGCCGAGGCCGCCCCAGGGACCGTACGGCGTGTCGTCGATGGGTGTCACCACCCGCAGGATCCTGCTGCCGGCCTGGTCGGGGAGGTAGCGGCCGACCTTCTTGGTCGCGGAGACGGCGCCCAGGATGTTGGAGATCAGGAAGAAGAACGGCATCAGGATGCCGAGCGAGAGCATCGGGGAGCGCAGCATCGCCGCCACGCCCATCGAGAAGACGGCGATGAGCGTCATGTAGAGCCCCCCGCCGATCACCGCGCGCAGCACCCCCGGATCGCCGATCGACGTCCGGTGCGTGCCGAGCGCCGCCTGGCCCACGAAGAACGTGATGAAGCTGGTGATCATCCCGACCACCAGGGCGAGGCCGGCCGCCACCGCGACCTTGCTGAACAGGAACGTGCCGCGCTGGGGGACCGCCGAGAGCGAGGTGCGGATCATGCCGGTGCTGTACTCGTTGCCGACGACGAGCACCCCGAACACGATCATCGCGAGCTGCCCCAGCGTCATGCCCGCGAAGCTGATGAACGTCGGGTCGAAGGTGAGCCGGTCCTGCCGGCTCATGTTGTCGAACTCGTTGTTGGAGAGGAGCGAGATGAGCAGGCCCAGCGCGATCGTGACGACCGCCGCGAGGCTCAGCGTCCACACCGTGGACGAAACGGAACGGATCTTGGTCCACTCGGATTTGAGGACCTGGGTGGCCGCCATCGTCAGCCCTTCCTCCAGTCGCCGCCCCACCGCGGGGCGGGGGGCGTGTCCGGCGGGCTCGACGTGAGTTCCCGCTCCGGCGTGTCGGTGTGCGCGTGGTACTCCACCGACTCGGCGGTCAGCCCCATGAAGGCCTCCTCCAGCGAGGCCTGCTGAGGGCTCAGCTCGTGCAGCACGATCTGGTGCTGCGCGGCCAGCTCACCGATGTGCTCCGGCTTCCCGTCGTCCACCTCCAGCGCCCCGCCGCTCGTCTGGACGACCGTGATCCCCGCGCTCTTCAGCACGTCCAGCAGCCGCTCGCGCTGCGGGGAGCGCACCCGGACGTACGAGCGCGAGTTCTGCCGGATGAAGTCGGCCATCGAGGTGTCGGCGAGCAGTCTGCCCTGGCCGATGACGACGAGGTGGTCGGCCGTCAGCGCCATCTCGCTCATGAGGTGCGAGGAGACGAAGACCGTACGGCCCTGGGACGCGAGGGATTTCATCAGATTGCGGATCCAGTGGATGCCCTCGGGGTCGAGGCCGTTGACCGGCTCGTCGAACATCAGGATCCGCGGGTCGCCCAGCAGCGCGCCCGCGATGCCGAGCCGCTGGCCCATGCCCAGCGAGAACCCCTTCGCCTTCTTCCGGGCGACCGCGGTGAGACCGACGGTGTCGAGGACCTCGTGCACCCGCGCCTTCGGGATGCCGTTGCTCTGGGCGAGGCACAGAAGGTGGTTGAAGGCGCTGCGGCCGCCGTGCATCGCCTTGGCGTCCAGCAGGGCGCCGATGTACTTCAGCGGGTCCTTGAGCCGGTCGTAGTGCTGTCCGTCGATCCGTACGTCGCCCGCGGTGGGACGGTCGAGCCCGAGCATCATCCGCATCGTCGTGGACTTCCCGGCGCCGTTGGGGCCGAGGAAGCCGGTCACGATGCCCGGTCTGACGGTGAAGGTGAGGTTGTTGACCGCCACCTTCTCGCCGTACCGCTTCGTCAGCCCCTCGAGCTCGATCATGCGGCCACGCTAAGACCGCCCCCGGGGGCCTGCCACTTGACACGACAAGGCCCGCGCCCTCGGAAGAGGGAACGGGCCCTGGTGTCGTGCCGTGCGGTTACCGGGACTGCTGCGCCGGAACCCCGCGGGTGATCGGCTCGTCCTCGGCCGGACCCGTGGCGGCGGCCACCGCGGCGCCCGTGAGCGTCGCGAGCATCTCGCGGACGTTCGTGAGCTGCGCGTTGATCGAGTCGCGGCGGTTGGTGAGGGCGGCCAGCTCGCGCTCGGATTCCGAACGGATCCGGTCGGCCTTGGCGTTCGCGTCGGCCACGATGTCCTCGGCCTGGCGCTGAGCCGTCTCCACCGTCTGGCGGGCGCGGCGCTCGGCGTCCGTGCGCAGCTTCTCGGCCTCCAGACGGAGCTGCTCCGCGCGGTGCTCGATCTCCGCGAGGCGCTTCTCGGCCTTGGCCTGACGCGAGGCCAGGTCGCGCTCGGACTGCTCGCGGCGCTTGGCGAGGTTCGTCTCGAAGTCGGCGGCGGCCTGGGCGGCCTTGGCGCGGGTCTCCTCGAAGAGGGCGTCCGCCTCCTCGCGCTTGGACGCCGCGTCCTTCTGCGCCTCGGAACGGAGCTGGGAGGCGTCGCTCTTGGCCTTCTCGACGATCCGGACGCCCTCGTCCTCCGCCTTGGCCTTGCGGTCCGCGGCGAACGACTCGGCGTCGTTGCGCACCTGCTGAGCGGCCGACTCGGCGAGCTCGCGGTGCTGCTCGGACGCGCGACGGGCCTCCTCGCGCAGGTCCTTGGCCTCCTCCTCGGCGAGGCGGAGGATCTTCTCGACGCGGGCGCCGAGACCGGCGTACGACGGCTCGGCGTCGCTCACCTGGGCCTGGGCGTTCTGCGTTTCGAGATGGAGTTCCTCGATGCGCTTTTCGAGGGCGGTGATACGGGCCAGAGCGCTGTCACGGTCGGAGACGAGCTTCGAGATGCGTTCGTCCACCTGAGCGCGGTCGTATCCACGCCGCACAAGCTCGAAGCCGTAGGGGGAAGTGTCGCTCATGGGGTTCCTGTCGAATGAGACCGGTGAGGTGATAGGTGGAATCCTAGGGGGCAATGCGGTGTGTCATCGAGCGGATACGTGTTTGATCTGGAGAATGACACTCCTTTTGGGTGGCCGGCTGCCGGAAGGCTTGCCAGAACCTGTGACAAACGTCCCAGAAACCACCCGAATCCGGGCTTCCCGCCGGGGTGTACCCGGCGGACGCGCCCGGAGGGACGCCGCCCGACCCGCGACGGGCCCCGGGGCCCGTCCGCCGGGCCCTAGCTCTCCGACGCCTTGCCACCCGAACGCGCCGCCCCGGCGGCCGCCTTCACCCCGCCGTCCTTGCCGGCCCCAGGGACCTCGAAAGACTCCAACGCCTCAAGGACGTCCTGGACACGGGAGATCTCCGTGTTGATGTCCTCACGCCGGCGGACCAGGACCTCCAGGTCGCGCTTGCCCTCCTCGACGGCGGCCTTCGCCTCCTGAATGGCCTCCGACCTGATCTTCTCCGCCTCGGTGACGAGCGAGGACTTCTTCTGCTCGGCCTCCTTGAGCAGACCCTCGGCCTTGCGCACGGCGGCGATCCGGACCTTGCTCGCCTCGGAGTTCGCCTCCGCCACCAGGTCCTTGGCCTTCGCCTCGGCCTCCGCGAGCTGGTCCTCGGCGGCCTTGATCAGCGCGTCGCACCGGTCGCCCGCGTTCTTCATCGCCTCGGACGACTCACGGCGGGCCCGCTCGTGCAGGTCCTCGATCTCGGACGTGACACGGTCGCGCAGCTCCTCGGCGCGCTCCCGGATCGCCGTGGCGTCCCGGCGCGCCCCGACCAGCAGCTCGTCCGCGTCCGCGCGGGCCCGCTCCACGAGCGTGTTGCCCTCGACGGTGGCCTCGGAGACCAGCCGCTCGGCCTCGCCACGCGCCACACCGACCATCGTGTCGGCCTGCGACTCGGCGTCCGCCGTCGTCTTCTGCGCGCTCTGCTGCGCCTCCGAGAGCAGCTTGTCCGCCTCGGACGCCGTCTCGGAGATGAGCGTGTCGACCTGCTCGGCAGCCTCGGAACGCTTCTTGTTGGCCTCCTGGCGCGCCTCGTCCAGCAGCCGCTCGGACTCCTCGCGGGCCGCCGCCGTACGCCGTTCGGCCTCCTCCGTCGCCCGCGCCTTGAACCGCTCGGCCTCGGTACGGATCCGCTCGGAGTGCTGCTGGGCGGAACCGACCGCCTCGGCGGCCTCGGCGCGCAGCCGCTCCGCGTCGCCGGTCGCGTCCGAGATGAGCTTCTCGGCCTTGGCCACGGACTCGGCGCGTACCCGCTCCGCCTCGGCCGCGGTCTCGATCCCGAGCCGCTCGGCCTCCGCCGTCGCCTCCGTGATGAGCGTGTCCACCTGAGCGGCCGCGTCCGAACGCATCCGGTTCGCGTCCTCCCGGGCGTCGGCACGGGTGCGCGCGGCGTCCTGGTCGGCGTTCGCGATGGCGTCCGACACCTCGGTGCGCACCCGCTGGGCGTGGTCGGAGGCGTCCGAGCGCATCCGCTCCGCCTCCTCGATCGCCTCGGCGACCGTGCGCTCGGCCAGCGCGCTCGCGGCCTCCCGCTCCTCGTTGGCCTCGCGCCGCATCCGCGCCGCGTCCTCGCCGGCCCGCTCGCGCTCGGCGTAGGCGTCGGCGCGGACCCGGTCCGCCTCCTCCTGCGCCTCGGTGCGCGTACGGTCCGCCGCGTGCTCGGCGGCCGACCGCAGCCCGGTGATCTCCTCCTGGGCCTGCTCGTGCAGCCCCGCCACCGAGTCCCGCACCTGCTGCGCGGTCTGCTCGGCGCTGGAGACCATCTCGGTCGCGCGCCGGTCGGCCTCCTCGACCAGCCGTACGGCCTCGGCCTGGGCCTCCTCGACCCGCTTGCGCGCGGACGCCAGCAGTTCCTCGCTCTGCTCGCGGGCCCGCTCGCGCTCCTGGTCGGCCTCCTGGCGCGCCGAACCGAGGGTCTCCTCGGCCTCGCGGCGGCGCCGGGCGGCCTCCTCCTGGGCGGCGGCCAGCGTCTCGGCACCCTCGGCCGCCAGACGCTCGGCGGCGGCCTGCGCCTCGCTCCGCACCCGGTCGGCGCTGTCCTGGGCCTCCGACTTGAGCCGCTCGGCCTCCGCGGCGGCCTCCGAACGCAGCCGTACGGCGATGGCCTCGCCCTCGGCACGGGACGCCGACGCGTCCGCAGCGGCCTCGTCGCGCCGCCGGTCGGCCTCCGCCTCGGCCTGGGCCTGGAGCGTACGGATCCGCTCGGCGGACTCCGAACGCAGCCGGTCGATCTCCTCGGAGGCCTCGCGGCGGATCCGCTCGGCCTCCGCGCGCGCGTCGGTCAGCGCCTGCTCGGCGGCGGCCAGACGCTCCTCGGCCTCCGTGTGCTGCCGGGCCAGCCCCTCGGCGGCCTCGGCCTGACGGGCCTCTATGGCCCGCTCGGTCTCCTCGCGCTGCCGCTCGGCGGCCCGCTCCGCGTCGGCCGCGATCGCCTCGGCCCGCTCCTCGGCCTCCGCACGGTGCCGGTCGGCCTCCGCGCGGGTCCGCTCCAGCGTCTCCTCGGCCTGCCGGCGCAGCGTCGTGGCGCGCTCGATGGCCTCGGTGCGGACCTTCTCGCTGTCCGCCGTGGCGGCCTGGCGCAGCTCGTCCGCGTCCGCCTTCGCCTTGCCGAGCAGTTCCTCGGCGGTCCGGGCGCCCTCCTCGATCTGCTGGACGGCCTCGCGCCGGGCCTCGGCGCGGATGCGCTCGCCCTCGGCGACCGCGTCCGAACGAAGCTGCTCCGCGTCGCCGCGCAGCCGCCGCGCCTCCTCCTGGAGCTCGACGGTCTTGGCGCGGTACTCCTTGGTGTCGTCCTTCGCCGTGCCCTTGAGCTGCTCGGCGATGTCGTGCGCCTCGGCGCGCAGCCGGTCGGCCTCGGTCTCCGCCTCGGTGCGGATCCGCTCGGCCTCCTCGGAGGCCGCCTTCGTGGTCCGCTTGGCCTCCTCGGACGCCTTGTTCAGCACGTCCTCGGCGGTACGGGCCGCCTTGGCGAGCTGGGAGGCGGTCTCCTCGGCGGTGAGGCTGCGGGCGCTCTCCTCGGCCTCCGCGACGATCGTCTCGGCCTTGCTGCGGGCGTCCGCGACGATCTGCTCGGCCTCGGACTTGGTGGTCTCGGCCTCCTGGCTGGCCTCGCTGACCAGCCGGGCGACCTGCTCCTTCGCGGTCCGGGTGCGCTGTTCGTTGACCGACTCGGCGTTCGCGATCGTCTTCGCGGCGGCTTCCTTGGCCTCGGTCAGGACCTTGTCCGCCTCGGCCTGCGCCTCGCGCAGCGCCGTCTCCGCGGCGCTCATCCGCTGCTCGGCGGCGCGGCTCAGCTCGCCGGCCTGACGGCGGGCGTTGTCCGACTCGCTCGCCGTGCTGCTGCGGAGCTGCTCGGCGTGGTCGGTGGCCTCCTGGGCCTGCGTCGAGGCGGCGTTCAGCAGCCGCTCGGCGTCCGTGCGGGCACGGCGCAGCAGCGCCTCGGCCTCCGCACGGGCGGCCTCGGCGTCGGTGGTGAGCCGCTGACGCGCCTCGGCGGTCACCCGCTCGGCCTCCGCGCGGGCGGCGGCGAGCGCCTGCTCGGCCTCGGCGCGCGACTCGTCCAGCAGCCGGCGGGCCTGGGACTCGGAGCGGGCGCGGAGCTGCTCGGCCCACGCCACGTTCTCGTTGACGTGCGACTCGACGGTCTGGCGGCGTTCCGCCAGCTCCTGGTCGAGCTGCTGACGCCGGGTGACGGCCTCCTGGTGCAGCTCGGCCTGGAGCCGGGCGGAGTGCTCGGCGTGCTCCTGGAGGAGACGCTGGGTCTGCGCCCGGGCCTGGCTGATCTCGCGCTCGGCGTCCACGCGGAGCTGGTCGGCCTGCATCTGGGCATTGCGGAGCATCTGCTCGGCCTGATAGCCGATGTCGGCCCCGTCGTAGGCAGGACGGGTCGCCAGACTGCGGCGCGCCTCGTGCAGCTTGGCGCGCAGCACCTCGACCTGATAGCCGCGGTCCTCGGCGTGCTGGACGGCCTTCTCCCGCTCGGTCTTCAGCCGTTCCATCTCGGCCTCGAACCGAGAGAGGTGGTCGACGTCAGCCGCCGGCTCTCGCTCCTGGCGTTCGTAGCCCCGCACTGCGCGGTCCCATCCGTCCCCTGGTCATGTAATTCCGAACGAGCACCGTTCTTCCGCCGAACGGGGCCCCCGGGGAATGGTGTCAGATCAACGGCGGAGCAAGGGCTGCTGCCCCGACGCTCGCCCCCCGAAACCTGGACCCCGGCCCTTGGTCCCGATCACCGCAAGGCGCCAGGACCACGGCCGTCCCCCGCGAAAGGCGACGGCCGAGCCCAACCCTACCGGCCCAGATATACGGAGGTCAGTGCTCAGGTGACTCAACCGCCGCCGAAGTGACCAGTTCTGTCAGTACGCCGTGGCAATCCTTGGGGTGCAGGAACGTGATCCGGGACCCCATGGACCCGGTCCGGGGCTGGTCGTAGAGCACCCGGACGCCCTTGGAGCGGATGTCGGCGGCGTCACCGTCGACATCCGCGGTGCCGAAGGCGATGTGGTGCACGCCCTCGCCGTTCTTGGCCAGCCACTTGCCCACGGCCGAGTCCTCGCGGGTGGGTTCCAGGAGCTGGAGGTAGGAGGCGCCGCCGTCGGACGTCTCGTTGATCTTGAGCATGGCCTCCCGCACGCCCTGCTCTTCGTTGACCTCGGAGTGGAAGACTTCGAAGCCGTACGTCGCACGGTAGAACTCGACAGTCTTGTCGAGGTCGAAACAGGCGATCCCGATGTGGTCGATTCGCGTCAGCATGGAGTCAGTGCAGCGCTCCCGGCGTGGTTACGCAACGTGCGCGCGATCACACTGCGGGCCGGATGACGGGTGGCCTACCGCTCAGTACATTCTCAGTAAACCCTCGTTCACTCCTCGGCTGTGCAGCCGGTAAGGGGATCGCACCTCATGTCTGGAACGAACAGCAACACCTCGGTGATCGTCGCGGGCGCCCGAACGCCCATGGGACGACTGCTGGGCTCGCTGAAGTCCTTCTCCGGGGCCGACCTCGGCGGCTTCGCGATCAAGGCGGCCCTCGACCGCGCCGGCATCGGCGGCGACCAGGTGCAGTACGTGATCATGGGCCAGGTGCTCCAGGCCGGGGCAGGGCAGATCCCGGCGCGCCAGGCCGCCGTCAAGGCGGGCATCCCCATGAACGTCCCGGCCCTCACCATCAACAAGGTGTGCCTCTCCGGCCTGGACGCCATCGCCCTGGCGGACCAGCTCATCCGCGCCGGCGAGTTCGACATCGTGGTCGCCGGCGGCCAGGAGTCCATGACGAACGCCCCGCACCTGCTCCCGAAGTCCCGCGAGGGCTTCAAGTACGGCGCCATCGAGATGCTCGACGCCATGGCCTACGACGGTCTGACGGACGCCTTCGAGAACATCGCCATGGGCGAGTCGACGGAGAAGCACAACACCCGTCTCGGCATCCAGCGTCCGGTGCAGGACGAGATCGCCGCCCTGTCCCACCAGCGCGCGGCCGCCGCCCAGAAGAACGGCCTCTTCGAGGCGGAGATCACACCGATCGAGATCCCGCAGCGCAAGGGCGAGCCGGTCGTCTTCAGCAAGGACGAGGGCATCCGCGCCGAGACGACCGCCGAGTCGCTCGGCAAGCTGCGTCCCGCCTTCGCCAAGGACGGCACCATCACCGCCGGCAGCGCCTCGCAGATCTCGGACGGCGCGGCCGCCGTGGTCGTGATGAGCAAGGCCAAGGCGCTGGAGCTCGGCCTGGAGTGGATCGCGGAGATCGGCGCCCACGGCAACGTGGCCGGCCCGGACAACTCGCTCCAGTCGCAGCCCTCGAACGCGATCCTGCACGCCCTCAAGAAGGAGGGCCTGGAGGTCGAGGACCTCGACCTGATCGAGATCAACGAGGCGTTCGCGGCGGTCGCGGTCCAGTCAATGAAGGACCTCGGCGTGTCCACGGAAAAGGTGAACGTCAACGGCGGCGCCATCGCCCTCGGTCACCCGATCGGCATGTCCGGCGCCCGCCTGGTGCTGCACCTGGCCCTCGAACTGAAGCGGCGCGGCGGCGGCGTCGGCGCGGCCGCCCTGTGCGGCGGCGGCGGTCAGGGCGACGCCCTGATCGTGCGGGTGGCCAAGGCCTGACCCGCGTTCGACCCACCGACCTCTCGTGAACGGAGCTGTGATGCAGGACGTCTCCTCGCTGGTGACCCAGGCCAGGGAAGGACGGCCGCGGGCGGTGGCCCGGCTGATCTCCCTCGTGGAGGGAGCGGCACCGCAGCTCCGTGAGGTCATGGCCGCGCTGGCCCCCCTGGCCGGCAACGCGTACGTGGTGGGCCTCACCGGCTCGCCCGGTGTCGGCAAGTCGACCTCGACGTCGGCGCTGGTGTCGGCCTACCGGCGGCAGGGCAAGCGGGTCGGCGTCCTCGCCGTCGACCCGTCCTCGCCGTTCTCCGGCGGGGCGCTGCTCGGCGACCGCGTCCGGATGTCCGACCACGCCTCGGACCCGGGCGTCTACATCCGCTCGATGGCCACCCGCGGCCACCTGGGCGGGCTGGCCTGGGCGGCCCCCCAGGCGATCCGCGTCCTGGACGCGGCGGGATGCGACGTGATCCTGGTCGAGACGGTGGGCGTCGGCCAGTCGGAGGTGGAGATCGCCTCCCAGGCCGACACCTCCGTCGTCCTCCTCGCCCCCGGCATGGGCGACGGCATCCAGGCCGCCAAGGCGGGAATCCTGGAGATCGGCGACGTGTACGTCGTCAACAAGGCCGACCGCGACGGGGCCGACGCCACCGCCCGCGAGCTCAACCACATGCTCAGCCTCGGCGAGTCCCGGGGGCCGGGGGACTGGCGGCCGCCGATCGTCAAGACGGTCGCCGCGCGCGGCGAGGGCATCGACGAGGTCGTCGAGGCCCTGGAGAAGCACCGGGCGTGGATGGAGGAGCGCGGGGTCCTGGCCGAGCGCCGGCGCGCGCGGGCGTCCCAGGAGGTCGAGACGATCGCGGTCACCGCGCTGCGCCGCCGCATCGGCGACCTCCACGGCGACCGCCGCCTGAGCGCCCTCGCGGAGCGCATCGTCGCCGGCGAACTCGACCCGTACGCGGCGGCGGACTCCCTGATCGAGGGCCTGAAGGAAGCCTGACCCCTACCGGGTGGGTACCGCTTCGGGCGCGGGTGCGTCCTCCCGCTCCCGGGCCGGGAGACGCGCCCCGGCGCGCTGAGGCGCGAAGCGGTGCGCCGCACACGACCGAGTGCACCCACCGGACGGCACGCCCCCTCGCGGGGCGACTCGACGCGGTAGACCGGGGATGCCCCGGGAGACGGCGCGCCGGGGGAGCGCGAGCGAAAAGGCCTGGCCGGCTTGTCGTGGGCGCTGTTACGTTGAGGGCATGTTCCTTCTCTTGGCGTAGGCGCCGCTCAGGCCCGCGACGTGGACACGGCACCGTGGCCGTGGCGTCGCGGCACTCCGGCGACCCTGTCCCGCCTCGGTGTTGAGGAACTCCACCCATGTCTGCGTCACCCACGCGGCCGTCCTACGCCGCGCTCTTCCGCATGCCCCACGCCCGCCGCACCTTCGCGGCGGCCATGACCGGCCGTCTCTCGTACGGCGTCGTCTCCCTGGCCATGATGCTCACCACGACCCGCGCCACCGGTTCGTACGCCGTGGCCGGCACGGTCATGGCGCTGTTCGGCGCGGCGAGCGTCTTCCTGTCGCCCGCACGGGCGGCCTTGATCGACCGGTACGGCGCCCGCCGTGCCCTGATCCCCATGGCCTCGCTCTACGCGGGCCTGCTCACGGCCTTCGCGCTCACCGCCTGGCGCCCCGGCGCCCCCGTCCCGGCGATCGGCGTGCTCGCGGTCGCCGCGGGTGCCTGGACCCCGCCGCTCGGCCCCACGATGCGCGCCGTGTGGGGCGAAGTGATCCAGGACGAACGGCTGTTGCAGCGCGCCTACAGCCTGGACGGCGTCGTCGAGGAGATCCTCTTCGTCTCCGGCCCCCTGGTCGTCGGCGCGGTCGTCCAGACGGCACCGCCCGCCGCCGCCGTCGCGCTCAGCGCCCTGCTGGTGTGGTCGGGAACCCTGGCGTTCGTCCTGTCCCCGCTCGTGGCGGGCGTCCGTCCGCCCGCGGCGCGCACGGAACACGGGCGGGGGCCCGGCGGGCGAGGCGGCCGGGCCCTGGGGCGGGCCCTGGCCCGGCCCGTCGTCGTGGCCGCCGGCGTCGGCCTCTCCCTAGGCGCGGTCGACCTCCTGGTCATGGCCTTCGCCGAGCGCCACCATCACGGCGGGGGCGTGGTGGCCTGGGTGCTCGCCGCACTGTCGCTGGGCAGCGCCCTGGGCGGGCTGCTGAACGGCGCGGTCGACTGGCGCGCGGCCCCCGGCGTACGGCTGCCGCTGCTGGCCGGCGCCCTCGGCCTCGCGCTGCTCGGGGCGGGGCTCGCCCAGAGCCTCGGGGCGCTGGCGGTGGCCGTCGCCTGCGCCGGCTTCTTCGTCGCCCCGGCCCTGACGACCTCGTACCTGATGGCCGACGCGGCCGCTCCGCCGGGCTTTCGCACCCAGGCCGGCGCCTGGGTCAACACCGCGGTGAACGCGGGCGGTTCGGTGGGCACCGCAGGTGCGGGCCTGCTGGTGGGCCGGTTGCCGCTGGGGCTGTGCTTCGCGGTCTCGGGCGCGGCCGCGATGGCGGCGGCCCTGAGCTGCGTGCGGAACGCACGGACCCCGCGTCCGGGTGCGGACGCGGGGAACCGTGCGGGCGACGGTGCGCGGCCCGAGGTGACGGACGGCGCGCGACTGTCCGGCTGAGGACCGCCGTCGGGACCGGGCCACGACGACGTGCCCGGTCCTACGGCTTGCCGCGCTGCCCCAGCAGGTGTTCGGCGATCGGACGCAGCGACTTGTGCAGGTCCTCGAGCGCCTCGGGTGACAGCAGGTCGATGAAGTGCCGTCGCACGGACGCCACATGATGCGGGGAGACCTTCTTCATGGTCTCCATGCCGTGCTCGGTGAGGACCGCGTACAGCCCCCGGCGGTCGGACTCGCAGTTCTCCCGGCGCACCAGGTCCGCGTTCTCCATGCGCGTGATCTGGTGCGAGAGCCGGCTCTTGGACTGGAGGGTGGCGGACGCCAGATCGCTCATCCGCATGCGGACGCCCTCCGACTCGGAGAGGTTCACCAGGATCTCGTAGTCGTTCATCGTCAGCCCGAACGGCTGAAGGTCCCTCTCAAGCTGGTACGTCAACAGCCTGTTGACCTCCAGGTGGGTGCGCCAGGCGCACTGCTCCGCATCGGTCAGCCAGCGCGTGGCCGTCTCGGTCTCCATGAATGAAGTCTACCTAAAATGTTGAAATGCGAACTAGTGAGGGGTTGTGTGACCGTGCGCACGTGTTCGATGTGCGTTCGACGTCACACTCCGCAGACTACCGCTCACAGCCCGAAGCGACGCTGGAGGTCCCCGAGCTGTCCGGGAAGGCGCGGTGCCCCCGCCTGCTGCCCGTGCTGACCGGGCGCCCCTCCCGCGCCGGGCACTCCCGCCTGGTGCGGGACCGCCCCCGTGGCCTGCTCCGCCATCAGGATCTCGGTGGACTGGAGCAGCACCGTGCCCGCGCCCACGAACTCGAACTGATGCTCCTCGCCGGAGGCCCCTCCGAGGCCCGTCATCGCACGTAGACCGCCCATCACGCCTGTCATGTACCCGTGGTCGTAGTGGTGGCACGGGGAGGGGCAGTCGGCCCAGCCCACGAGGGCCTGCGGGTCCACCCGGATCGGGGGTTCCATGAACACCACCGGACCGTTGGACGCGGCCACGAACTTGCCGGTTCCGATCAGTGTCAGAAAGCCCGGCACGATCGACTGCTTGAGCGCGAGACTTGGCTGAAAAGCGAGCAAGTTGCCGGAGCGAATGGTCAGGTTGCCGTCGTCGAGATCGTACGAATTCACGTCGAAGGCCCGGTCGGCGAGCAGCATCTTGCCCGAACCCTGGGCCACGACCCAGTCGCTCGCGTGCAGTGGCGAATGGAACGACGTACGGACAAGACGGTCAAGTCGACCGTGTCCGATGCCGTTGAACTCCATCGATCCGTAGTAGGCGATCATCTTGCCCTTCTGCAGGAACCACTCGCTCCCTTTGAGCTCCACGCAGAAGGTGTAGTTGTTGACGTTGTCGTCGACCGGCAGCGACATCGGATCATGGATCACCGGACCGCCGGGGGCTCCGTACCCGCTCACAGCTTCTCCTCCGAGGCCTGGACGTACACCGAACCGCTGCCGCTCAGCTCGAGCTGGAACGCCTCGCCCGAACCGCGTCCCACCATGTCGCGCCAGCCCAGCGCCGTGGACAGCTTGTTGCGCACGTCGCCGTGGTGGGCCACGTACGCCTGCGGGTCGACGTGCACCGCGCGCTGCGGAGTGATCGGGACCTCGAAGACGCCGCCGTGCGCCATGACGGCGACGGCCCCGTGCCCCTTGAGCGTGGTCGTGAAGAGCCCCTGCCCGGTCACCTGACCCCGCACCATGCCCATGACGCCGCCCTGCGAGCCCAGGAACATCGTGCCCTGCTGGAGCGTCCCGTCGAACGCCAGCAGCCGGTCCGCCTCCACGTACAACGTGTCACCCGTGAGGCTGATCACGTGCACGTGGTGGCCGCCGTGCCCGAAGAGCACCGTGCCCGAACCCTCCACGGTCATCAGGGGGGTCGCCTCGTTGGCCAGGCGGCGGCCGATCATCGACATCACCCCGCCCTGCCCGCCCTGGATGTTCGGGGTGAACGACACCTCGCCCTTGTACGCGAGCATCGCGCCGCGCTGACTGAACAGCCGCTGCCCCGGCACGACCGTCGCCTCGACCATCTTCGAGTTCACCTCGCGGAACGCCATCTCACACATCCCCCGCGATCGTGTTGCGCTCACTGGGCTGGACGTAGACCAGACCGTCGCCCTCGAAGCGCATCTGGAACGCCTCGCCGCCGCCCTCCCCGAGGAACGTGCGGAACGTCACACCGGACTGCAGCGACTGCCGCACGTTGCCCTGGTGCGCGATGTAGGCCCCCGGGTCGACCGTCAGCGGGTACTGCGCGCTGACCCGCAGGACCACCGCGGGCCCGTCCGACATGATCGCCGCCTGGCCGTGGCCCTCGACGGTGGTCGTGAACAGACCGTTGCCCTGCGAGGCGCCGCGCAGCCCCGTGAACGTCGTGCCCGTGCGCAGACCGGCGTTCGTGGCGAGCAGATTGCTCGACTCCACGTACAGCTTGTCCCCCTGAAGGGCCACCAGATTGATCTCCGAGGCCCGGTCCGCGAACCAGCAGGTGCCGTGCCCCTTCACCTCCATCACCGTCATCTGCTCGCCGGTGAGGCGCCGGGTCACCATCCCCCGGAGTCCCTCACCGCCCCCGCTGAGCTTCTTGAAGGCCATCTGGCCGTCGTACGCGACCATGGAGCCGTTCTTCGCCTTCACGGCGTCCCCGGTCATGTCGACGGCCAGCACCTTGCTGCCCTGAAGTCGAAACATCGCCACGCAGTGAAGGTAGCCGCACGGCCGGAGCACCGACAGAGCCCCCGGGTGGATCCCGTCCCTGATCCGCCCCCTAGGGGTGCGCCGCCTCCGCTGCCGGTCCCGGGCCGTCCGGTGTCGCCCGTGTCGTCGAGGCCCCCGGACCCGGGATCGCGCGCGCCGGATGCCACAATGGCCGGGACGCTTGTGCTTGCGTTCACAAGCCGGGCGTTCCCCCGACAGCGAATCCCACCGAAGGTGACCCGTGGACATAAAGACCGCCACCGCACTCCGCCGGCTCCGCCTGGTCTCGGCCCCCGAAGCCGTTTCCTTCCTGCTGCTGCTCGTCTGCTCGGTGCTGAAGCGGACCACGGACTTCAACGCCGTCCCCGTCATGGGCGCGGTCCACGGCGTCCTCTTCGTCCTGTACGTGATCTTCTGGGCGGACGCCTGGAACCGCGCCCGGTGGAGCGCCCGTACCGGCGTCCTCTACTTCGTCCTCTCCGTCCTGCCCACCGGCGGCTTCTTCGCCGAGCGCAAGCTCAAGCGCGAGGCCGAGGACGCGGTCGTCGCCTCCCGTTCCTTCGGCGAAGGAGCCGTGAAGGCATGATCGTCGCCTTCTCCGTGACGCCGCTCGGCGTCGGCGAGGACGTGGGGGAGTACGTCGCCGACGCCGTCCGTGTGGTCCGCGAGTCGGGCCTGCCCAACCGCACCGACGCGATGTTCACCTCGGTCGAGGGCGAGTGGGACGAGGTGATGGCCGTCGTCAAGCGCGCCGTCGCCGCCGTCGAGGCACGCGCGCCCCGCGTCTCGCTCGTCCTCAAGGCGGACATCCGCCCCGGCGTGACGGACGGCCTCACCTCCAAGGTGGAGACGGTGGAGCGGCATCTGTCGGCATGACGTCATGACGCCATGACCGCATGACCACATGACGGTATGTCGGCATTGCGGGAGAGCGCCCGGCGCGGCCCCGCGGCGAGAACCCCGGTCCCCAGGACCGGGGTTCTCGCATGTCCGGACCGCTCCCGCGTCACCCGCCCCGCGCGGACGGGTGGTTCCCCCGCCGGGGCCGGAGGGCCGTCCGGCGACGAAAGACCACCCGCCCGCCCGCCGCCGCACCCCTTCGGCCCCGCCCCGCTCGACGTGTCGCGAAAACTCCACTTATGTGTGGGTACCAGCGATCACGATCACCGGACGCGTCGAACCACGGGAGGGCGATGTGCGGCCCGCGGGCTACGACTACGACACCCACAGCCGTCTCGCCGGACCCCTGACCGAGCCGTCCGGCACCGGCTACCGGGTGCGGTACACCAAGCTCCTGGCGCGCGAGCCGCACCGAATAGGCGCCATCGTCCTGATGACCCTCGCCCCGGTGCTCACCGGCGCGCTCCTCGTCTACCTCGTGTGGCCCACCCACTGGGCGGGACGCCAGGGCGGCACGCCCTGGATGACCGCCCTCGACACCACGATGCTCGTCGCGATCGGCCTGATCGAACTCTTCATGGTCGTCAACGTCCTGAGCATCGCGCACGCGACGATGGTCGCCCGCGACCCCGTGCCCGTCCGTCCCGCGCACGGGACCCGGGTCGCCTTCCTCACCACCTACGTCCCGGGAAAGGAACCCCTCGCCACGGTCCGGGCCACCCTCGAGGCCGCGGCCGCGCTCACCCACACCGGTCCCCTCGACGTCTGGCTGCTCGACGAGGGCGACGACGACCAGGCCAGAGCCCTCTGCGCCGAGCTCGGCGTCCGGCACTTCACCCGGTTCGGCGTGCCCGAGTGGAACCGCCCCGAGGGCCGCCACAAGGCCCGTACCAAGCACGGCAACTACAACGCGTGGCTCGACCTGTACGGGCACGCCTACGATTTCTTCGCCTCCGTCGACACCGACCACGTCCCGCTGCCCGGATTCCTCGACCGCATGATGGGCTACTTCCGGGACCCCGACGTCGCGTTCGTCGTCGGCCCCCAGGTGTACGGGAACTACGACAACCCCGTCACCAAGGCCGCCGAGTCCCAGCAGTTCCTCTTCCACGCCCTCATCCAGCGCGCCGGGAACCGCTACGGCTCACCCATGTTCGTCGGCACCAACAACGTCGTCCGGATCGCCGCGCTCCGGCAGATCGGCGGGCTGTACGACTCCATCACCGAGGACATGGCCACCGGGTTCGAGGTGCACCGGCACCGCAACCCCCGCACCGGCCGGCACTGGCGGTCCGTCTACACCCCGGACGTGCTCGCCGTCGGCGAGGGCCCCTCCACCTGGACCGACTTCTTCACCCAGCAGACGCGCTGGTCCCGCGGCACCTACGAGACGCTGGCCAAGCAGTACGGGAAGGCGCTGTTCACCATGCCCCCCGGCCGGCTCCTCTCGTACACGCTGATGCTCCTCTACTACCCGATGACGGCCGTCAACTGGCTCCTGGGCATGCTGAGCTGCTTCCTCTTCCTGTGGTTCGGGGCGTCCGGGACACAGGTCAGCGCGTCCCTGTGGCTGATGCTGTACGGCGACGCCGCCGCCCTCCAGATCTGCCTGTACCTGTGGAACCGGCGGCACAACGTCTCGCCGCACGAGCCCGAGGGATCCGGCGGCCTGGCCGGCATGGCGATGTCGGCCCTGTCGGCCCCCGTCTACCTGAAGGCGCTCGGCGAGGCGGTCGTCCGCCGCCCCAGCCGCTTCGTCGTCACCCCGAAGGGCCACGACGCGAGCCCCGACCGGCTCGGGACCTTCCGTGTCCATCTCGGCTGGGCCGCGCTGCTGGCCGTCTCGCTCGGCGCCTCCGCCGTCCTCGGCCACACCCACCCGGCCATGCGGACCTGGGCGCTGCTGGCCATGGGCATCGCGCTGGCACCGGTCGCGGTCTGGATCCGCACCCGTGCCGGGGAACGCCGCACCCGGCCCCCGGCGCCCACCTCGGTCCGCGTTCCCGACAGCCGCGAATCGGTGGCGGCCACGCCCGTCACGGTCACCGGCTCCCCGACAGGAGGCACCTAGGCCATGGCCCACCGGCCCTCGAAGAAGACCAGGAAGACGCTGCTCGGCATCACCGGCATCGCCGTCCTCGCGGCACTCAACGCCCCGGCCGCGCTCGGCTTCGCCGGTGAGAAGTACCACGAGTACGAGATCTCCCGCCCCGCCTACCAGGCGAAGTACGGCTCCTGGAGCGGTGTCGACATCCCCGCCCGCTACCGCACCAACGCGATCCACGCGGCCCTCCTGCACACCGGGAAGGTGCTCATCGTCGCCGGGTCGGGCAACGAGCAGAAGAAGTTCGACCAGGGGACCTTCGACACCGTCCTGTGGGATCCGAGGACGGACACCTTCAAGAAGATCCCCACGCCGGACGACTTCTTCTGCTCCGGACACGCCCAGCTCCCCGACGGCAGGCTGCTCGTGGCCGGCGGCACCGCCCGCTACGAGAAGCTGGACGGCGAGGTCGTACGGGCCGCCGGCGGCATGCGCGTGAAGAACGAGAACCCCGACAAGACGATCGTCCTCAAGAAGGGCACGGTCTTCCGCTCACCCGCCGGTGTCGACTACGTCAGCAGGGTCGACGTGACGGTCCCGAGGGCCCGGCGGAACCAGATCATCACCTACGACCGCAAGGGCGCCATGCAGCCCTGGAGGACGGAGGTGACCGCCGGGGAGGCCCGCGTCTTCGTCGAGGCCGAGGAGAGGGGACCGGGGTCCGTCACCGACCGGCAGGCCCAGTACGAGATCGTCGGCCTGCGCGGCGAGGACGCGTACAACACGTACGGCCTCTCGGAGAAGATCACCCTGGAGAAGCAGGACTTCCAGGGCATCAGGGCCGCCTACGAGTTCGACCCGAAGGCCGAGCGGTACGTCCCCGTCGACCCGATGGACAAGGCCCGCTGGTACCCGACCCTCGTGGGGCTCGACGACGGACGGGTCCTCGCCGTCTCCGGCCTCGACGACGTCGGGGTCATCGACCCCGGCGACACCGAGATCTACGACCCGGTGACGAAGAAGTGGGGACCCGGCCCCCACCGCTACTTCCCCACCTATCCGGCCCTCTTCCTCACCAAGGGCGGCAAGCTCTTCTACCCGGCCTCCAACGCCGGGTACGGGCCCGCCGACCAGGGCCGCGAGCCGGGCCTGTGGGACCCGCGGACCAACACCTTCCAGAAGGTGCCCGGCCTGCGGGACGCCGACCGGACCGAGACCTCCTCGTCGGTCCTGCTCCCGCCCGCCCAGGACCAGAAGGTGATGATCCTCGGCGGCGGAGGCGTCGGCGAGTCCCGGAAGTCCACCGCCCGCACCGCCGTCGTCGACCTCAAGAAGGACAGCCCGGTCTTCGAGGCCGGGCCCGACCTGCCCCAGGGCACCCGCTATCTGAACAGCGTGATCATGCCGGACGACACCGTCTTCACCACCAACGGCTCCCGCGACTACCGCGGCCGCGGCGCCAGCAACATCCTCAAGGCGCAGTTCTACGATCCCCGCACCAACACCTTCACCGAGGCCGCGTCCCCGCGCGTGGGCCGCAACTACCACTCCGAGGCGCTGCTCCTGCCCGACGGCCGGGTCGCCACCTTCGGCTCGGACCCGCTCTTCGACGACCGGAAGAACACCAAACTGGGCCACTTCGAACAGCGCATGGAGGTCTTCACCCCACCCGCCCTGCACCGCGACGGCGCCGCCCGCCCGGTGCTCGGGGCGGGCCCCGAGGAACTCGACGCGAACCACCGGGCGACCTTCGCCACCGGCCACCCCGAACGGGTCGTCAAGGCACGGCTGATGCGGCCGAGCGCCGTCACCCACACCACGGACGTCGAACAGCGGTCCGTCGAGCTGGGGCTGACGAAGACCGCGGGCTCGGTCACCGTCGAGGTGCCGAGGGATCCGGCGCTGGTGCCGCCGGGCTGGTACATGCTCTTCGTGACGGACGCGCGGGGCACACCGTCCGAGGCGAAGTGGATCCACGTCAGGTGACGCCGGGCGCGGGGTGTCCTGCGCGGGACCGCCGCGGCCCTCAGCCGGTCGAGCCGCGCGCCAGCTCCAGGGCGTACTCCGGCCACCACCGGCCGGCCGGCGGTCCGCCCCCGCACTCCCCGTCCGACTCGCCGGGCCGCTTGATCCACAGGTAGGCGTCGAGGACGGGCTCGCCGGTGGCCGTGGTCGGCCGGGTGCCCAGGGCCCGGCCCGGCGGGTTGCACCACACCCCCTCCAGCGGGCCGTTGCCGTTGCGGCTGGTGTCGACCACGAAGTGCTTGCCGCCCAGCCGTGCCGAGAGACGGACGCCGTACTCCCTGCTGACCTTGTCCGTCTGGAAGTTGGACACGTTGAGCGCGAAACCGTCGGCGTGCGCGACGCCCGCGCGTTCCAGGGGTCCGACCAGCCGCTCCGCGTCGGGGATCCAGGACGGGTTCCCGGCGTCCAGGTACACCTTGGTGCGCGGCCGGCCCTTCAGCCGGACGACCGCCTCGCCGAGCAGCCGCTCGCGCTCGTCGTGGTACTCGGCGGGCGTACAGCCGTCCACGATGTGGGCGATCGCGTCCGGCTCCAGGACCACCAGGGCCCGGCCGTCACCGAGGGCGTCGGCGAACCTGCCGATCCACCGGCGGTAGGCGTCCGCGTCCGCCGCCCCGCCCGCCGAGTGCTGGCCGCAGTCCCGGTGCGGGATGTCGTACGCCACGAAGACCGCCGTCCGCCCCTCCCGGTCCGCGGACGCGATCGCCGACCGGACCGCCGGACCCGGGTCGAGCTCGCCCGCCGGCCACAGGGCGACGGGCTCGTCCGCGATCCGCCTCAGCAGCGCGGCGTCCCCGGCCCGGCCCTGCCGGCGCCACAGCTCGATCTGCCGCGCCGCCGGGCCCCGCGGGTCGACCCAGAAGGGCGAGCCGGCGGCGGGGCCCGACCGCTTCGAGGCGCCGCCGGTGACCGGGGCCCGGCCGGCCTCGGGCGCGGACGTGCAGCCCGCCGTGAGCGCGAGCGCCGCGAGGACCGCGAGGGCGTGGATCAGCCGGGGCATGCCGCTCCCTTGCGCGAAGGTGACGTACGGTCATCAATCGTGGCACAGCGGGCCATGGCGACGGGGGAGGCCGCGTCGCGCGGTGGGCGGGCCGGGCACCCGGGACGCCGGTCCCGCCGGCGGTCCTGCGTCAGCCGCCGCCCGAGGCCAGCGCGATCCCGAGCGGAGTCCGCTCGTACAGCACCTGGTGCCCGTACCGGCGCGAGACGAGCAGGCCCGCGTCGCGCAGGGCGGTGAGATGCGCGGAGACGGACGACGGAGCCAGCCGCAGCCGGTGCGCGAGCGAGGTCGTCCCGGCCGGTTCGTCGAGCGCGGTGAGCACACCGGCGCGGCCGCGCCCGAGGAGGCGTACGAGCGCCTCGGGGGTGCGGTCGGCCGGCTCGGTCCACAGGCCGCCGATGCCGCGCGCGGGGTAGACGAGCGTCGCCTGCCACGGCGGCTCGAAGCCGCTGATCACGTCCGGCCAGGAGAACACGCTCGGCATGAGGACCAGGCCCTGGCCGGCCAGGTGCCGTTCGTGCAGGCCCCCGACCTCGACGGTCAGCGTGTGCGAGCGCCAGCCGAAACGCCGGTCGATCTCCGGCAGCAGCCCGCCGAGGCCCACCTCGGCCAGCCGCCGGGAGTGGAAGGCGACATCGGCGTCCAGCAGGGCGCGCAGCCGTGGCCAGTCCGGTTCCACGAGGGTGTGCCAGGCCTGTTCCAGCAGGTCCGTCAAATCCCGCACCATACGCACCGGGTCGGCCAGCAGGGCCCGGCCGCGCGGCGAGTCCAGCGCGCCGGGGGTGTCGGCGAGCGAGCGCGCGCTCTCCTCGCGGGCCACGTCCGGATCGGCCGCGCGGAGGGCGGCGATCTCCTCCTCGAAGCTCGCCGCCGGGCCCAGCGGTGGCGGTCCGAGCCAGTCGGGGGAGTAGCCGCGCTGCGGCATCAGCAGCCACAGCGGGGTGAGGTCGAGCCCGGCGGCGGCCGCGCGCATGCGGCGCAGCCAGGGTGCGTGATAGCCGTGCCGCGCGGGCCGGTCGAGCGTGCGGACCGCTTCCTGCGTCTCCCACAGCGGCGACACCGCGAACCGGCAGTTGAGGAGGTCGTCCTCCCCGAAGTGCAGCAGTGACGGCATGAACGACCCCAGAAGATTCGGCTGACGCCGAAACTTTACGCGGCCGGGGCCGGGCCGGGCACGCTGTCGCCCATGCCGGAAGCAGAGACGAAGGGCACGACGACCGTGCCCACCGAGGCGCGCGCCACCGACGGGAACACCGCGCCGCCCGCCACGGGGGACCCGACCACGCCGCCGCGGGACGCCGCGGAGAGGACCGCCGGGCCCGCCCCGGAGGGCGCCGCCGGGCCGGTGACGCCCCCGTCGGAGCGCGACCCGGAGGGGGCACCCGCGCGGAGCGGGTACGGTCCCGTGTTCGCCGTGCCCGAGTTCCGTGCCGTCTTCGTGGCGCACGCGTTCTCGCTGCTCGGGCTCGTCGTCAGCGAGATCGCCCTCTCCGTCCTCGTCTACGGGCTGACCGGCTCCCCGCTGCTCAGCGCCCTGACCTTCGCGCTCGGCTTCCTGCCCTACCTGATCGGCGGGACCCTGCTCGCCGGCGTCGCGGACCGCTTCCCGGCCCGCCGCGTCCTGGTCGTGTGCGATCTGGTGTGCGCGGGCTGTGTGGCCGTGATGGTGCTGCCGGGCGCGCCCGTCGCGGTGCTGCTCGTGATGCGGGCCGCGCTCGCCCTGGTCGCCCCGGTCTTCCAGGGGACGCGGACGGCGACCCTCGCGGACGTCCTCGGCGACGGGGAACTGTTCGTGCTCGGCCGCTCCCTGCTGCGGATCCTGTCGCAGAGCGCGCTGCTCGCCGGCTTCGGGACCGGCGGCCTGCTCCTCACCGTCGTCTCCCCGCGCCACGCGCTCCTCGTCACGGTGTGCACGTTCCTCGCCTCCGCCGTCCTGCTGCGCTTCGGCACCCGGTGGCGGCCCGCGCGGGCGGACCGGGGCCAGGCGCTCGTGCGCGACTCCCTGCGCGGTGCCCGGCAGGTGCTGGCCGACCGGCGGATCCTCGTGCTGCTCCTGCTGTTCTGGGTGCCGTCGATGTTCGTGGTCGCGCCGGAGGCGCTGGCGGCGCCGTACGCCGAGGGGCTCGGGGCCGGTACGGCCGGGCTGGGCCTGCTGATGTGCGCGCTGCCCGTCGGCACGATCGCGGGGGAGCTGTTCGCGGGTTCCCGGCTGCGGCCGGCGACCCGGGGCCGGCTCACGCTCCCGCTGGTCTGCGTCACGCTGCTGCCCTACGCCGCGTACGCGCTGCGGCCCGGTCTCGGCTGGACGCTGGTCCTGCTGGTGCTCGCGGGGGCCGGATCCGCGTACACCCTCGGCCTGGACCAGTGGTTCGTGCGGGCGGTGCCGGACGAACTGCTCGGACGGGCCATGACGTTGAACACGGCCGGGCTGATGACCCTCCAGGGCGTGGGGATGGCCCTGTCGGGCGTGGTGGCGGAGTTCGCCGGCGTGCGCACGACGATCGTGGGCGCGGGCGTCCTGGGCACCGCGGCCTGCGTGGCCCTGGCGGTGGCCGCCCGGCGCACGGAAGCCGACGCGACGCGTGACGAGGAAAACTCTGGCCGACGCCACCCGTGACGCTCTGGCCGACGCGACGCGTGACGGGGAGAAATCCCTGGCCGACGGGGAGTGGTGACGAGGAGAAATCCCTGACCGACGGGGAGCGGTGAGCGGGCTTCGGAGCCGCCCCGGACCCGGTTCCCGCGAGGGCGGAGACCGAAAAGCGAGACGGGGCTGACCACGATGTGACCGGCCGGTAAGGTCGTCGGCGTGCCGAAGCCGCTCAGCCTTGCCTTCGATCCCATCGCCCGCGCCGACGAACACTGGCGCCAGCGCTGGGGTTCCGTGCCGTCCATGTCCGCCATCACCTCGATCATGCGCGCGCACCAGATCCTGCTCGCCGAGGTGGACGCGGTCGTCAAGCCGTACGGGCTGACCTTCGCGCGCTACGAGGCGCTGGTGCTGCTCACCTTCTCCAAGGCGGGCGAGCTGCCGATGTCCAAGATCGGCGAGCGGCTCATGGTGCATCCGACGTCCGTCACGAACACGGTGGACCGGCTGGTGCGGTCCGGGCTCGTCGACAAGCGGCCGAACCCGAACGACGGCCGGGGCACCCTCGCCTCCATCACGGACAAGGGCCGCGAGGTCTGCGACGCGGCCACCCGCGATCTGATGGCGATGGACTTCGGGCTCGGGGTCTACGACGCCGAGGAGTGCGGGGAGATCTTCGCGATGCTGCGCCCGCTGCGCGTCGCCGCCCACGACTTCGACGAGGCGTAGCCGGGGGCCGGCCCGGCCATGGGGGGCCAGGGCCGGCGACGGGCGGGGAGCCCGGGGCGGCGCGCGGTGTGGGGGCGCCTGAAGATCGGCCGAAAAGGGTGGTTACCCTCGTGCCATGAAGAAGAGCGTGTTGACCCGCTACCGCGTCATGGCCTACGTCACCGGCGTGCTGCTGGTTCTGCTGTGCCTGAGCATGATCGCGAAGTACGGCATGGGCCTGGACGGAGCCGCGGACTTCACCCGTGTCGTCGCCATCGCGCACGGCTGGCTGTACGTCGTCTACCTGATCTTCGCCTTCGACCTGGGCTCCAAGGCGAAGTGGCCGGTCGGCAAGCAGCTCTGGGTGCTGCTGGCGGGCACGATCCCCACGGCCGCCTTCTTCGTCGAGCGGAACATCAGCCGCGAGCTGGAGTCCAAGGTCGCGGACGGTACTCCC
This sequence comes from Streptomyces sp. NPDC028298, assembly GCF_055565895.1. NCBI lineage: Bacteria > Bacillati > Actinomycetota > Actinomycetes > Kitasatosporales > Streptomycetaceae > Streptomyces > Streptomyces sp. NPDC028298. The sequence continues at coordinate 39,567 of NZ_JBVHTL010000011.1, read as the reverse complement.
GCGGTCGCCAAGGCCTGATCAACACCGCCGTACGCACACGTACGGCGGTTTGCCATCGACATTTACTAGGACGTCCTAGTAAATTCGAGGGTATGGACGCTCACGCCATCGAGGAAGGCCGCCGACGCTGGCAGGCCCGCTACGACGCGTCGCGCAAGCGCGACGCGGACTTCACCACGCTCTCCGGCGATCCCGTGGAGCCGGTGTACGGTCCCCGACCGGGGGACAACTACGAGGGCTTCGAGCGGATCGGCTGGCCCGGGGAGTACCCCTTCACGCGCGGGCTGTACGCGACCGGCTACCGGGGCCGTACGTGGACCATCCGGCAGTTCGCCGGGTTCGGCAACGCCGAGCAGACCAACGAGCGGTACAAGATGATCCTCGCCAACGGCGGCGGGGGCCTCTCGGTGGCCTTCGACATGCCGACGCTGATGGGCCGCGACTCGGACGACCCCCGTTCGCTCGGCGAGGTCGGGCACTGCGGTGTCGCGATCGACTCGGCGGCCGACATGGAGGTCCTGTTCCAGGACATCCCGCTCGGTGACGTCACCACGTCGATGACGATCAGCGGTCCCGCCGTGCCGGTCTTCTGCATGTACCTGGTCGCCGCCGAGCGGCAGGGCATCGACCCCGCCGTACTGAACGGCACGCTCCAGACGGACATCTTCAAGGAGTACATCGCGCAGAAGGAGTGGCTGTTCCAGCCCGAGCCGCATCTGCGCCTCATCGGCGACCTGATGGAGCACTGCGCCGAGAAGATCCCCGCGTACAAGCCGCTGTCCGTCTCCGGCTACCACATCCGCGAGGCCGGCTCCACGGCCGCGCAGGAGCTCGCCTACACGCTGGCGGACGGCTTCGGCTACGTGGAACTGGGGCTGTCCCGCGGCCTCGACGTGAACGTCTTCGCCCCCGGCCTCTCGTTCTTCTTCGACGCGCACGTCGACTTCTTCGAGGAGATCGCCAAGTTCCGCGCGGCCCGCCGGATCTGGGCCCGCTGGATGCGCGACGTGTACGGCGCCACCTCCGAGAAGGCGCAGTGGCTGCGCTTCCACACGCAGACCGCCGGCGTCTCGCTGACGGCCCAGCAGCCGTACAACAACGTCGTGCGCACCGCCGTGGAGGCGCTCGCCGCGGTCCTCGGCGGCACGAACTCGCTGCACACCAACGCCTTGGACGAGACCCTGGCCCTGCCCTCCGAGCAGGCGGCCGAGATCGCCCTGCGGACCCAGCAGGTGCTCATGGAGGAGACCGGCGTCGCCAACGTCGCGGACCCGCTGGGCGGTTCCTGGTACGTCGAGCAGCTCACCGACCGCATCGAGGCCGACGCGGAGAAGATCTTCGAGCAGATCAGGGAGCGCGGACTGCGGGCGCACCCGGACGGCAAGCACCCCATCGGGCCCATCACCTCCGGCATCCTGCGCGGGATCGAGGACGGCTGGTTCACCGGTGAGATCGCCGAGTCGGCGTTCCAGTACCAGCGCTCGGTCGAGAAGGGCGACAAGCGGGTCGTCGGTGTCAACGTCCACCACGGGTCCGTCACCGGCGACCTGGAGATCCTCCGGGTCAGCCACGAGGTGGAGCGCGAGCAGGTGCGGGTGCTGGCCTCGCGCAAGTCGGACCGCGACGAGGTCGCCGTGCGCGGCGCGCTGGACGCCATGCTCGCCGCCGCGCGCGACGGGGCGAACATGATCGCTCCCATGCTGGACGCCGTGCGGGCGGAGGCGACCCTGGGTGAGATCTGCGGGGTCCTGCGCGACGAGTGGGGCATCTACACGGAACCGGCGGGCTTCTGACCGCCCCGGGCAGCCAGGAGCCCCCTGGCTGCCCGCCCCCGGGCTCCGGGCCCCCGCCACCCCGGCGGGGCCCGCCCGGCGCCAGGTGGACCTTTTCTCGCCCCCTCCGCCCCTACCCGTCCCGTACCCGGGGCTCCGCCCCGGACCCCGCTCCTCAAACGCCGGAGGGGCTGAAACTCACGCCTGCACGCTGATGTACCGGCGCGGCCCCGCCCCCCCCCCGCCGGACCGTGCGGTCAGCCCCCGGGAGGTGCCGGGTCGTCGGTCGCCGCGCCGGTCAGGCCGACCAGCAGGACCCGGGTGAACGAGCGCACCCACTCCTCGTCCGCGGGCTCCGCGCTGACCAGGGTGCGATGCACGACCGCTCCGGCGACCACGTCGAAGATCAGGGCCGCGGTGCGGTCGGCGGCCACCGGGTCCGACTCCGGGGGCAGCTCACCGCGCGCCTGGGCGCGGGCCCGCCCCTCCATGACCAGCCGCTTCTGCCGGTCGACGATCGACGTGCGGATGCGCTCCCGCAGCGGCTCGTCCCGGGTGGACTCCGCGACCACGGCCATCAGCGCCGTCTTCGCCTCAGGCCGGTCCAGGATCGCCGCGAACTGGAGCACCACACCCTCGATGTCGGCGGCCAGACTCCCCCGGTCGGGAAGCTCCAGCTCGTCGAAGAGCTCGGCCACCGCGTCGACGACCAACTCGTTCTTGCCCGCCCAGCGACGGTAGAGGGTCGTCTTGGCCACCCCCGCGAGCGTCGCCACGTACCCCAACGTCAGTTTGGACCAGCCCAGTTCGACCAGGGCCGTGCGCGTCGCCTCCAGGATCGCGGCGTCCGCGGCCGCGCTGCGGGGGCGGCCCGTACGGGCGGCATGGGAGCGACATTGCATGCCATTGACCATATCCGGCCGTCTCACCGGCGATATCCGGCGGTTCTGTGAAGCCGTGAGGGAGATCACCGGCGGACGGTGCACGGGCGTGCGTCCGTGCAGTTACGCTACGACTCGTAGCGAAAGCTCGACCGCGGCGACAACCGCACAGGCGCCAGGTGGGGACCGGGTGCCGAACAGGCCTGACACAGCCTGGCTTTCACGACGCTTTTCACACGTGCGCGAGGAAGGGGGAGGATGTACTCATGCAGCCACGGAACATGTCCATGAGCGGAGTCGTCGACCTCGCCGCGGTGAAGGCGGCCCAGGAGGCCAAGTCGAAGGCGGAGCAGGCGCGAGCCGAAGCCGCCAGGCAGGGCGGAGGCGGGGCCGTGACTCCCGCGAGCCTCGTCATCGACGTAGACGAGGCCGGATTCGAGCAGGACGTCCTGCAGCGCTCCACCGAGGTACCCGTCGTCATCGACTTCTGGGCCGAGTGGTGCGAGCCCTGCAAGCAGCTCAGCCCGCTGCTGGAGCGGCTGGCCGTCGAGTACAACGGGCGCTTCGTGCTCGCCAAGATCGACGTCGACGCCAACCAGATGCTGATGCAGCAGTTCGGGGTCCAGGGGATCCCGGCCGTGTTCGCGGTGGTGGCCGGACAGGCCCTGCCGCTCTTCCAGGGAGCCGCCGCCGAGGCCCAGATCCGCGGGACCCTCGACCAGCTCGTCCAGGTGGCCGAGCAGCGCTTCGGCCTGACCGGCCTGACGGTCGACCCGGACGCCGCCCAGGGCGCGCCCGCCGCGGCGCAGGAGATGCCCGCCGGACCCTACGACGCGCTCCTCGAAGCCGCCGTACAGGCGCTGGACGCGGGCGACTTCGGCGGTGCCGTCCAGGCGTACAAGAACGTGCTGGGCGACGACCCGGGCAACACCGAGGCCAAACTGGGCCTGGCCCAGGCCGAGTTGCTCCAGCGGGTGCAGAGTCTCGACCCGCAGAAGGTGCGCCACGACGCCGCGGCGAAGCCCGGTGACGTGACGGCGCAGATCGCGGCGGCCGACCTGGACCTCGTGGGCGGGCACGTCGAGGACGCCTTCGGGCGGCTCATCGACACCGTGCGCCTCACGGCCGGCGACGACCGTGACGCCGTACGCCTGCGGCTGCTGGAGCTCTTCGAGGTCGTCGGTGCCGACGACCCCCGCGTGGTGGCCGCGCGCAGGGCCCTCGCCAGGGCGCTGTTCTGACCAGTCCGTAAACGCCAGGGCTTGTGATGCCCGGGTGAAAGATTGGCCGACAGGGACGGATGTGGCCGCGCTTTACCAAAACTTGGTAAACGCGGCCGCTGTTACTCGTAGTAAGTCGCGGACGTTGAACTGTCTGTTTCCGTCCGGAATTTGACCACTGTGTCACCCCGGGTGGGGCCACCCTGAGTCGCCACCCGATACCGACGGGTCGTTCTTCGGTTATCCCGCCGTTACTAGCGAGTAACGAACCCCCTTGTGCACGCGGCGAGAATGCACCACGATCGGCGACGCTCGGTCCATTCCCGCACCCCGACAGCCAATCGGGTCGGCGGACTTTCTGGGTCCCCACCGAGTAGGGCCGACAGCAGTGCGATCGGTTCTTGGGCAGGGGGGTCTTCGCCGTCCGGCGGAGCCTGTCCAGCAGGTTGTGCGTGATGTGTTCAGGCGCGACCAGTGGTTGTCGCTCGGGGGTGATCGCCGGTGATTCGGGTGCATTCGCACCTCCGGGTACAGGCGCTCTCCTTCCCGAGGACGTAGCACTTCTCCCATCCCTGCCCGGCTGAGCCGCCGCAACGTGGCAGTCAGGGCCAGGAGATGTACGTCCGAGAAGGAGGAAAAATTATGTCCCAGGTGCGTGGCGGGACCAGATGGAAGCGGTTCGCCGTCGTCATGGTGCCCAGCGTGGCAGCCACGGCAGCGATAGGTGTCGCCCTCGCGCAGGGTGCTCTCGCCGCATCGTTCAGTGTCTCCGGTCAGTCCTTCAAGGTGACCGCGGACAAGCTCGAGGGTACGGGCTTCTCCCAGTACGGAGCTCTCGACCAGGGCACGGGCCTCGACGGCAAGGCTGCGCTGCACCCTGTCGCGGTGTCGGCGTTCAAGAGCGCTGACATCACCAGCATGTGTCAGTCCGTCGTCACCCCGAACATCCCGCTGCTCGGTTCCGTCAGCCTCGTGCTGAAGGCCGGCGGCAGCGGTACGCCGGTTCACGCCGACAACCTCTACATCGATGTCGAGGACCTCGGCGCTGACGCGACGTTCAAGAACATCGACATCGGTGTTGCCGCCAAGGACGCCACCAAGGGTCCGGGCATGAAGGGCGGCGGCGAGCAGGCCAACCCCTACGGGTTCGCCCAGCAGGCCGAGTCGGCCACGCTGACCGACGTGAAGCAGACGGCGTGGGCGACCACCGCCGGCACGTTCAAGCTCAGCGGTCTGAAGATGTCGGTGTCCGCCGGCACCAAGGAGTGCTACTAAGCACCCCTGGGGCGGGCGTCGAGGCCCAGGCCGCTTCGCCCGCCCCGCCCGCTCCGCCCGTCGTACGCGGAGCACCCAACGCGTACTTCTCACAGCAATGCCGTTCCAGGGAGCTGTTTCCATGAGCGCCGAGACCCCTGCCGCGCCTGGTCAGAACGATGAGCACTACCTTCAGGTGTTCCGGCGGAACTTCCGTAACTGGAGGGGCGACCGCCCGTTCTGGGCCGGCCTGTACATCGTGTTCGGCGGATTCCCCATCGCCTACTTCCCGTACGCGCACCTTCACCTCGGCCATCTGACGCTGGCGATGTCCACCACCGCCGGTGCCGGATCCCTGATCATCGGCGTACTCCTCGTCGTGCTCGGGATCAGCCTCTGGTTCCAGAAGCACGTGCGGACGTTCGCGGGTGTCGCCGCGATCCTCCTCGCCCTGGTGTCCATCCCGGTGGCCAACCTCGGCGGCTTCCTGATCGGCTTCCTGTTCGCCCTGCTCGGCGGCGCCATGGCGGTCTCCTGGGTTCCCGGGGAGCCCGAGGAGGGCTACGCCACGTCGAGCTCCCTCGGCAAGCAGGACACCCTGGACGCTTCGGCGGCCGAGCCCGTCGGGCCCGAGGCGGCGGACGGCGCGGACGACCCGAACGATCTGTCAGGAACGAGCCCGACCAACGGGGCGAACGGGAGGCACAGTGCCGGCTGACGAGGTGACCCATGGGACAGATGTGGAGGCGTCCCGTGTGAGAACCGGGCCGCGCCACGCGGCCCCGAGGAAGCCGCTGTTCACCAGGTTCCAGATGCCCGCCGGCAAGGTGATAGCCATAGCGGCGATGCCGACGGCGGTCCTCATGGGCATGGGCTTCACCCCGACGCTCGCCCAGGCCGACGACCACTCCACCTCCAAGAGCCTCACGGCCGAGGAGTACCAGGCGTGCGTCGAGGCCGTCACGGGTGAGGAGGCGTCGGACTCGGCGTCGCCCTCCGCCTCGCCGAGCCCGAGCGCTTCCTCGGACGACGCCACGCCGTCCCCCTCCGCGTCGTCGGACGCCCCGGACAAGGACACGGCCTCTTCGTCGGATTCAGGTTCCGACGACAAGGCCGAGCCCACCGCGACCCCGTCCGCCTCCGCGAGCGCGCAGGAGAAGACGGCGGACAAGGCGGCGGACAGCGGCGCGTCCACGCCGACCCCCTCGGCCTCCGAGAGCAGCAAGAACCCGCTCGACCCGCTGGGTGTCGGCGACGCCATCAAGGACATCCTCACGCCCGACGAGACGGCGAGCTCCACCCCGGCGCCGACCGCCTCACCGTCCGCCTCGGCGAGTGCCGGCTCGGACACGTCGGACGGCAAGAGCACCGCGGACACCGTCAAGGACACGACCGACAAGGTCACCGAGACGGTGGACGACACGACGAAGAAGGTCACGGACACCGCGTCGAAGGCCGCCTCGGACGCCACCGAGAAGGCGAAGGACGCGGTCACCGAGTCGCCCAGCCCGTCCGCGAGCGCCACCACGGACGCGGCGGACTGCCCGGTCGCCACCGACGACGAGGGCGGCGTGGACAACCCGGTCGCCCTGCCGACCGACCCCTGGTACCTCAACGCCAGTTCGCTGCTCCTCAAGGGCGCCGACTACCAGGGCATAGTCAAGGTGAAGACCGCCGACGGCACCGTCAAGAAGGTGCTGAAGTACGTCATATCCGACGGCACCGACATCGGCGACCTTCACCAGACCGTGAACGACAAGCAGTCCGGCAAGACCTACCACGTGCAGGCCGCCTCGGGTTCGACGTCCACGATCCGCGACGGCAAGACGATCATGTACACGGAGAGCATCTCCGGGAACCTGCTCGGGCTCATCCCGGTCACGTTCGATCCGGACAACCCTCCGCCGCTGAACATCCCGCTGATCTACTTCACCAAGGTGAAGGTCGTTCAGGCCGGCCAGTTCGGCGGGACCCTGCACGTTCCCGGACTCCACCAGTACACGACCGGCTGAGTCGTCCAGAGCCCGTCCGGGAGCCGCACAGACGCTGAGGGCGCCCCCTGTCGAACAGGGGGCGCCCTCAGCGGCGTTCGGCGGGCGGAGGTCAGGCGTGGTTGACCTCGCCCAGGTGGTGCACCCGGACCATGTTGGTGGTGCCGGGGACGCCGGGGGGCGAACCGGCGGTCATCACGACGACGTCGCCCTCGTTGAACCGCTTGAGCTTCTGCAGCTCGCGGTCGACCAGGTCGACCATCTCGTCGGTGCTGTTGACGAACGGCACGACGTGCGACTCGACGCCCCAGCTCAGCGTGAGCTGGTTGCGGGTGCCCTCGTCCGTGGTGAAGGCCAGGATCGGCTGGGCGGCGCGGTAGCGCGAGAGCCGGCGGGCGGTGTCACCGGACTTGGTGAAGGCCACCAGGCCCTTGCCGCCGAGGAAGTCGGCGATCTCGCAGGCGGCGCGGGCGACCGAACCACCCTGCGTGCGCGGCTTCTTGCCCGGGACCAGCGGCTGCAGGCCCTTGGAGAGGAGCTCCTCCTCGGCCGCGGCGACGATCTTCGACATCGTCTTCACGGTCTCGACCGGGTACGCGCCCACGCTGGACTCGGCGGACAGCATGACCGCGTCCGCGCCGTCCAGGATCGCGTTGGCCACGTCGGAGGCCTCGGCGCGCGTCGGACGCGAGTTGGTGATCATCGACTCCATCATCTGGGTCGCCACGATCACCGGCTTGGCGTTGCGGCGGCACAGCTCCACGAGGCGCTTCTGCACCATCGGGACCCGCTCCAGCGGGTACTCGACGGCCAGGTCGCCACGGGCCACCATGACGGCGTCGAACGCCGCGACGACGCCCTCCATGTTGTCGACCGCCTGCGGCTTCTCCACCTTGGCGATGACGGGGACGCGGCGGCCCTCCTCGTCCATCACCTTGTGGACGTCGTTCACGTCGTTGGCGTCGCGCACGAAGGACAGGGCGACCATGTCGCAGCCCATCCGCAGCGCGAAGCGCAGGTCCTCGACGTCCTTCTCCGACAGCGCGGGCACGTTCACGGCCGCGCCGGGCAGGTTGATGCCCTTGTGGTCGGAGATCACGCCGCCCTCGATGACGACCGTCTTGACCCGCGGGCCGTCGATCTCGACGACGCGCAGCTCGACGTTGCCGTCGTTGATGAGGATCTGGTCGCCCTTGGAGACGTCACCGGGCAGACCCTTGTAGGTCGTGCCGCAGATGTGCTTGTCGCCGGGGACGTCCTCGGCCGTGATGACGAACTCGTCGCCACGCTCCAGCTCGACGGGGCCTTCGGCGAAGGTCTCCAGGCGGATCTTGGGGCCCTGCAGGTCGGCCAGGACACCGATGGCGATGCCGGTCTCGGCCGAGGCGGCCCGGACACGGTCGTACCGGCCCTGGTGCTCGGAGTGCGAGCCGTGGCTGAAATTGAATCGGGCCACGTTCATGCCGGCCTGGATCAGAGCGACCAGCTTTTCGTGGGAGTCGACCGCGGGGCCGAGAGTACAGACGATTTTCGAACGGCGCATGGGGCGATCCTATCGGTTTGTTTCGCAACGGAATATTCCGTCTGGCGGAAGATACAAATGGGCGGGCGGGTGCTCAGGCGTGGCTTTCCGGCCCGCTCAGGCGCCGCCCTTTCCGACCAATGCGTACGTCTGTGTGGCGATCTCCAGTTCCTCGTCCGTCGGCACGACGGCGACCGCGACGCGCGCGTACGGCGGCGAGATGAGCCGGGGCTCACCGCCGCGCACGGCGTTCAGTTCGCCGTCGACCGCCAGTCCCAGTTCCTCCAGGCCCCTGATCGCGGCCTCGCGCACCGGGGCGGCGTTCTCGCCCACTCCGGCGGTGAAGGCGACGGCGTCCACACGGCCGAGAACCGCGTAGTAGGCGCCGATGTATTTCTTCAGCCGGTGGATGTAGATGTCGAAGGCGAGCCGTGCCTTTTCGTCCCCTTCGTCGACCCGGCGACGGATCTCCCGCATGTCGTTGTCGCCGCACAGACCGATCAGACCGCTCTTCTTGTTGAGAAGAGTGTCGATCTCGTCCGTGGACATGTTGCCAACGCGCTCCAAATGGAAGATGACGGCGGGATCCACGTCGCCGGACCGCGTTCCCATCACCAGTCCCTCCAGCGGGGTCAGCCCCATCGAGGTGTCCACGCACCGCCCGCCCCTGACCGCGGACGCCGAGGCCCCGTTGCCCAGGTGCAGCACGATGACGTTGACCTCCTCGGGCGCCTTGCCGAGGAGTTCGGCCGTCGTCCGGGAGACGTAGGCGTGCGAGGTGCCGTGGAAGCCGTACCGGCGGATGCGGTGCTCGTCGGCCGTCGCCACGTCGATCGCGTAGCGCGCGGCCGCCTCCGGCATCGTCGTGTGGAACGCGGTGTCGAAGATCGCGACCTGGGGGAGGTCGGGGCGCAGCGCCATCGCGGTGCGGATGCCGGTGAGGTTCGCCGGGTTGTGCAGGGGAGCGACCGGGATCAGCCGCTCGATCTCCGCGAGGACCTCCGCGTCGATGACGGTCGGTTCGGTGAACGTCCGCCCGCCGTGCACCACACGGTGGCCGATCGCGGCCAGTTCGGGGGAGTCCAGGCCGAGTCCGTCCACCGCCAGTTCCTCGGCCATCGCCTTCAGCGCGGCCTCGTGGTCGGCGAACGTGTCGGCCCGCTCGCGGGTCTCGCCCGTCGAGCCGGTGGTGTGCCGCAGCAGGGAGGATCCCTCGCCGATGCGCTCCACCAGGCCGACGGCCAGGCGGGAGCCGTCACGCATGTCGAGCAATTGGTACTTCACGGACGACGAACCGGAGTTGAGGACGAGGACCCGGACGGCCTGCGGGGTGGCGGCGGGCTCCTCGGGCACGGCGGCCTCGGGGGACGGGTGGGCGCTCACTGACGGGCAGCCTTCTGGTCGGAGGTCTGGGACTGGATCGCCGTGATGGCGACCGTGTTGACGATGTCCTGGACGAGCGCGCCGCGGGACAGGTCGTTGACGGGCTTGCGCAGACCCTGGAGCACCGGGCCGACGGCGATCGCGCCGGCCGAACGCTGCACGGCCTTGTAGGTGTTGTTGCCGGTGTTGAGGTCGGGGAAGATCAGCACGGACGCCTGCCCGGCGACCTCCGACTCCGGCAGTTTGGTCGCCGCCACCGACGGCTCGACGGCGGCGTCGTACTGGATCGGCCCCTCGATCCGCAGGTCGCCGCGGCGCGCGCGCACCAGCTCGGTGGCCTCGCGCACCTTGTCGACGTCGGCGCCCGAACCCGAGGTTCCGGTGGAGTACGACAGCATCGCGATCCGCGGTTCGACGCCGAACTGCTGCGCGGTGGCGGCCGAGGAGATGGCGATGTCGCAGAGCTGCTCGGCGTCCGGGTCGGGGTTCACCGCGCAGTCGCCGTAGACGAGGACCTTGTCGGCCAGGCACATGAAGAAGACGGACGAGACGATCCTCGACTCCGGCTTCGTCTTGATGATCTCGAAGGCGGGACGGATCGTCGCGGCCGTCGAGTGCACGGCTCCCGACACCATCCCGTCGGCCAGGCCCTCCTGCACCATGAGCGTGCCGAAGTAGTTCACGTCCGCGACGACGTCGTAGGCCAGCTCGACCGTGACGCCCTTGTGGGCGCGCAGTTCGGCGTACTTCTCGGCGAAGGAGTCCCGCAGCGGGGACGTCTGCGGGTCGACGAGCTGGGTGGCGCTGATGTCGATACCGAGGTCGGCGGCCTTCTTGCGGATCTGGTCGACCGGGCCGAGCAGGGTCAGATCGCACACGCCCCGGCGCAGCAGCACCTCGGCGGCGTGCAGGACGCGCTCCTCGGTGCCCTCGGGCAGCACGACGCGGCGCCGGTCGGAGCGGGCCTGCTCCAGGAGCTGGTGCTCGAACATCATCGGGGTGAGCCGGTCGCTGCTCGGCGCGGAGACCCGCTTCAGCAGGCCGGCGGTGTCCACGTGCCGCTCGAACAGACCGAGCGCGGTCTCCGCCTTGCGGGGGGTGGCCGCGTTCAGCTTGCCCTCCAGGGCGAAGAGCGCCTCCGCGGTGGGGAAGGAGTTCCCGGCCACCGAGACGACCGGGGTGCCGGGCGCGAGGCGGGCCGCGAGCGTGAGGATCTCGTCGGTGGGCCTCTCGTCCAGGGTGAGCACGATGCCGGCTATGGGCGGGGTGCCGGCGCTGTGGGCCGCCAGCGAGCCGATCACCAGGTCGGCCCGGTCTCCCGGGGTGACCACGAGGCATCCCGGGGTCAGGGCCGCCAGGAAGTTCGGCAGCATCGCGCCGCCGAAGACGAAGCCGAGCGCGTCACGGGCGAGCCCCGCGTCGTCGCCGAGGAGCACCTTCCCGCCGAGCGCGTGGGTGATCTGCGCGACCGTGGGGGCGGAGAGCGCGGGCTCGTCCGGAAGCACGTAACAGGGCACCGGCAGCCGGGAGTCGAGCCGCTCGGCGATCTGCTCCCGGTCCTCGGGGGCCACCCGGTTCACCACCATGGCCAGGACGTCGCAGCCGAGCCCGTCGTACGCGCGGTAGGCGTTGCGCGTCTCGGCGCGCACCGACTCCGCGCTCTGGCCCCGGCCGCCGACGACCGGGAGCACGGAGGCGGCGAACTCGTTCGCCAGCCGGGCGTTGAGCGCGAGCTCGTCGGGGAGCTGGGTGGCGGCGAAGTCGGTGCCGAGGACCAGGACGACGTCGTAGTCGCGGGCGACCAGGTGGAACCGGTCGACGAGCGTGGACACCAGCTCGTCGGTACCCTGCTCGGCCTGGAGGGCGGCCGCGTCCCGGTAGTCCATGCCGTACACCGTCGCCGGGTCCTGCGCCAGCCGGTAGCGGGCCCGCAGCAGCTCGAAGAGCCGGTCCGGACCGTCGTGCACGAGGGGGCGGAACACCCCCACCCGGTCGACCTGGCGGGTCAGGAGCTCCATGACCCCCAGTTCGACGACCTGACGGCCGTCACCTCGGTCGATCCCGGTCACGTACACGCTGCGCGTCACGCGTGCTCTCCATCCGTTTCGTCGCCAGGCGGGTTTCTGGGCTCGGAAAAAGGGCCCACCAACGTGAGCAGAACCCTCTTGACAATACCTCCGGCGCTGGCTAAGGCGCCCGCCAGGGCAAGTGTGCCGGTCGGCGGGGCGGGGGCGTGCGGTGGCGCGGCGGGCGGTGGACGGAATCGGCGGGGCTCCCCGCGCCGTGAAACAATCGAAACGGCTCACACGGACCAGCAGGGAGCAGGAGACACAGCACGATGCGCATCGGAGTTCTCACCGCAGGCGGCGACTGCCCTGGCCTGAACGCAGTGATCCGGTCGGTCGTGCACCGAGCGGTCACCAACTTCGGGGACGAGGTCATCGGCTTCGAGGACGGCTACGCCGGACTCCTCGACGGCCACTACCGCACCCTCGACCTCAACGCCGTCAGCGGCATCCTCGCCCGTGGCGGCACGATCCTCGGCTCCTCCCGGCTCCAGCGCGACCGGCTCCGCGAGGCCTGCGACAACGCGCAGGACATGGCCCGCGAGTTCGGCATCGACGCGCTCATCCCGATCGGCGGCGAGGGCACGCTCACGGCGGCCCGGATGCTGTCGGACGCGGGTCTGCCGGTGGTCGGTGTGCCGAAGACCATCGACAACGACATCTCCGCGACGGACCGCACCTTCGGCTTCGACACCGCCGTCGGCGTCGCCACGGAGGCCATGGACCGTCTGAAGACGACGGCCGAGTCCCACCAGCGCGTGATGGTCGTCGAGGTCATGGGCCGGCACGCGGGCTGGATCGCCCTGGAGTCCGGCATGGCGGCCGGCGCCCACGGCATCTGCCTGCCCGAGCGCGCCTTCGACCCGGCCGACCTGGTCGCGATGGTCGAGGAGCGTTTCGCGCGCGGCAAGCGGTTCGCCGTCATCTGCGTCGCCGAGGGCGCCCACCCCGCCGAGGGCACCATGGACTACGGCCACGGCGAGATCGACCAGTTCGGCCACGAGCGCTTCCAGGGCATCGGTACGGCTCTCGCGTACGAGCTGGAGCGGCGCCTGGGCAAGGAGGCCAAGCCGGTCATCCTCGGCCACGTCCAGCGTGGCGGTTCGCCGACCGCCTACGACCGCGTCCTCGCCACCCGCTTCGGCTGGCACGCCGTCGAGGCCGCGCACCGCGGCGACTTCGGCAGGATGACCGCGCTGCGCGGCACGGAGATCGAGATGGTGCCGCTCGCGGACGCGACCACCGAACTCAAGACCGTGCCGAAGGACCGGATGGACGAGGCCGAGTCGGTCTTCTAGACCCGGGACCCGCGGGCGGATCCGGGCGGAACCGGAACCGGAACCGGGAACCCGCGGACGGACGGCGGTCCGGCGCCCTGGCCGGGTGCCGGACCACGGCCCGGCCCGGGGCCGCGGTCCACGCGCCCCGGAGCCGGAGACCTCGTCACGTGCTTCCGCGCTCGGCCGTCAGTACGTGCTTCCGCGTACGGCTGTCCAGAAATGGTCGACGACCCGGTCGAGGAAGTCCTGGCCGGATTCGCCGGAACCGGTCGCGGCCGGTCCGCCGCCCCAGTTCAGCGTGGCGGCCATCCGCCCCTGGTAGTCCGTGTGCAGTTCCTCCAGCGCGGCCTCGAGCAGGGCGCGGTCCAGCGGCACCAGCTTCCCGACCGGGCGCACGTAGGCCGCCCAGCGCGTCGTCACGGCGCTGCGCAGCAGGTCGGCGAGCCGCCCGTCACGGCCCGTCACGGTGACGAAGTCGGGCAGCGACAGGTCGAGGGCCTTGGCGAGCGCGGTCGACTGCCGTTCGTTGCCGCGCCAGTTGCCGGACTCCTCCATGCGCTCGTAGGCGAGGAGGTCGATCCCGACGGCGTGTGCCACGTCCTCCGCGGCGAGGTCGCGGGCGACGCGGTGTTCGCGCAAGGTGCGCGGCGCGCCTATGAGTTCGCCCGCCGAACACCACAACACGCCCGCGAGAGCGGTGAGTTCGGGGCTGCTGGGGCGGGCGATGCCGCGTTCCCAGGCGATGACCAGGTCGGGTGTGGCGTACGGCAGCCCGTACGAGGCTCTCAGTCCGTACGCGACGTGCTCGGGCCCCATGCCGAGCGCCGCGCGCAGTCTTCGGGCGGCCGGGGCGTTGAAGGGCGGGGTGGGCTGTTGGGCTTGCGGTCGGTGCACGCGCACAAAGTATGGGCCGGGGGCAGCGGTGACTACGGTCTGTTCGGCCACAATTACAGATTGTAGGAACATACGGTTTCGGCCGTGCCCGGAAAGCGCCGGGCCGTGCCGGACGATCACCCCTTGACGGCCCCGCCGAGCGCGAACCCCCCGCCCAGGCGCCGGGCCACCAGCACGTACAGCAGGATCACGGGGGTGGAGTAGATGACCGAGAACGCGGCCAACTGCCCGTAGACCACCGTCCCCCGGTTGCCGAAGAACTCGTTGATGCTCACCGACGCCGGCATCTGGTCCGGCGTGAGCAGCAGCATGAACGGGACGAAGAAGTTCCCCCACATCATCACGAACGAGAAGACCGTCACCACCGCCACGCCCGGCCCCATCAGCGGCAGCACGATCCGCACCAGGGACTGCGGGGCCGACGCCCCGTCCGTCCAGGCCGCCTCCTCCAGCTCCTTCGGCACGCCGTCCATGAAGTTCTTCATCAGCCAGATCGCGAACGGGAGTTGGGAGGCGGCGAAGAAGAGGATCGTGCCCTGCGCGGTGTCGATCAGGTTCACCCGGACGAACAGGGCGTACACCGGGACCATGATCGCCGTGATCGGCAGGCTCGTCGCGAAGAGGATCGTGAGCAGGAAGGGGCGGTTCAGCCGGGACCTGAAGCGCGAGAGGGGATAGGCCGCGAGCGCCGCGCACACCACCGTCAGCGCGGTGCCGCCACCGCACAGGACCAGGCTGTTCAGCAGCGGGGTGAAGGTGATGTCCGGTTTCAGCACGGCGTCGAAGTTGGCCAGGGTGACACCGTCCGGCGCCTTCACTCGCAGATCCGCGTGCGCGTCCAGGGAGGACAGGATCACCCAGGCCAGCGGGAGCGCGAACGCGGCCGTCACCAACAGGAGTCCGGCGTCGGCCGCCAGCCGTCGCCGCGAGCGCCGGGACCCGAGGGCCGGGCCGCGTGCCGGTACGGCCATCTCACACCTCCGTCCGCAGCAGCCGCATGTACACCAGCGAGAACAGCGAACCGACCACCAGGAGCAGCAGCGCGACCGCCGTCCCGTACCCGATCATGCTGTTCTGGAAAGCCTGTTCGTACATGAACAGCGGCAGGGTCTGACTGCGGCCGCCCGGCCCGCCTCGCGTCATCACCCAGATGAGCCCGAACACCGACAGCGTCTGGAGGGTGTTGAGCATCAGGTTGGTGCCGATCGAACGGCGGATCATCGGCAGCGTGATGTGCCACATCCGCCGCCAGCCTCCGGCCCCGTCGACCTCGGCCGCCTCCGTGATCTCCTTCGGGATCTCGCCGAGCGCCGCCGAGTAGACCAGCATCGAGAACGCCGTGCCGCGCCAGACGTTCGCGAACGACACCGCCAGGATCGGCAGCGTGAACATCCAGTTCTGGGAGGGGAGGCCGAGCTGTTCGAGGAGGGCGTTCAGGGTGCCCTCGCGGCGGAAGAACGCGTAGAGCAGGAAGCCCGCGACCACCTCGGGCAGCACCCACGCCGTGACGACCACCGCGCCGGTCACCGTGCGCACCGGCCGGGACGCCCGCCGCATCAGCGCGGCCAGCGCGAGTCCCAGGGTGTTCTGGCCGATCAGCGAGGACAGCACCGTGAACACCAGGGTCAGCCATACGGCGTTGACGAACTCCGCGTCGTGGAACGCGGTCCGGAAGTTGTCGAGGCCGACGAACGACGCGTGCGCCTGGCCCGTCAGCCGCAGGTCCGTGAATGCGATGTAGGCGCAGTAGACGATCGGGCCCGCGAGGAACAGGAGCAGGAGGGCGACGGCGGGGGCGAGCGGGAGCGTCCGGACGAGCGAGCGCGCGAGGCCTCCCCGGCGCCGGGGAGCGCGGCCCGCTCCCGGAGGCCGGACCGGCGGGGAGGCGGCCTTCGCGACGGTGCTCACCCGCGGGTCACCCGGCCGTCGGCGGCGGTCTTCAGCTCCTCGTCGTAGGCGCTCGCGGCCTCGGCGACCGAACTGTCGCCGGTCGTCACGCTCTCCATGGCCTCCTGGATGGCGGTCGAGACCCTCGGGTACGCCGGGTAGGCGGGCCGGTAGTGCGTGCTGGCGACCAGGTCCGTGAAGAACTTGATGCCGGGCTGGGCCTTCACGTACTCGGGGTCGGCGGCGACGTCGTCGCGGACGGCGATGCCGGAGTTGGCGATGTACCACTTCCGGGCGTTCTCCGTCGTCTGCATCGTCTTGACGAAGGAGAAGGCCAGGTCGGGGTTGGCCGCCTTGGACGGGATCGACCAGGTCCAGCCGCCGGACATGCTGACCTTGCCGGGCGCCTGCCCGTGCTGGGTGGGCATGGGGGCCAGACCGAGCTTCGCCGACCACTCGGGCCACTCGTGGCCGGAGCCCTTCAGCCAGTCCTGCGGGAGCCAGCTCCCGTCGAGGTCGATGCCGAGCCTGCCCTTGGGCAGCAGCTCACCGCGCACGCTGGTCGCGAAGTTGGGGTCGAGCGCGTCGGCGACATCGGGGCCGAGCTTCTCCTTGTAGACCGTCTCGACGAACCCGAGGGCGTCCCTGAAACCCTGGCCGCCGGCGATCCACTTCCTGGACGACGCGTCGTACAGCGGATCCCGGGTGCCGTCACCGGTCCCGTACAGCAGCATCTCGAAGCCCTGCATGGTGGCGGCCTCGCCCGCCGGTTTGCCCGTGTAGACGTTCAGCGGGGTGACGCCGGGGACCTTCCGCTTGATGGTGCGGGCGGCCGAGAGGACGTCGTCCCAGGTCTTCGGCCGCCAGTCGGCCGGCAGTCCGGCCTTCGCGAAGATCCCCTTGTCGAACCAGAGTCCGCGGGTGTCCGTGCCGTCCGGGACGCCGTACGTCCTGCCGTCCTGCGCCTTGGCCGCCGCCTTCGCGGTGCCGATGAACCGGTCCCAGTCGGGCCACTTGTCCAGGTACGCGTCGAGCGGCTTCAGGTACCCGCTGGTGATGTCCGAGTTGATGAGGAAGGTGTCCTCGTAGACCAGGTCGGGCGCGGTCCTCGGCGACCGCAGCATCTGCTGGAGCTTCGTGTAGTACTCGGAGTCCGGGGCCTTGATCGGGACGAGTTCGACCTTCTTGCCCGGGTTGGCCTTCTCGAACTGCCTCTTCATCTCGCCGAGATAGGTGTCCATCACCCGGATCGAGTTGTCCGTGGACTGCTTGTAGGACACCTTCACGGTGTCGGGATCGCTTCCGGACCCGGATCCGCAGGCGGTGAGCGCCGTCGCGGCGAGCAGCGTGGCGAGGAGAGCGGGGGCGGCGGTGGGGCGCACGGGCAGGACCTCCTACGGACCGACATCGTTGTCGTGGAGCCGAGTTGTCTGCCCGCCGAACGTAAAGCTGTGCGGATGTCAGGTCAATGACTCGCGCAGGGGTGCAAGTCACGCAAGGGGAAGCCGAGTTGGCCGGGAACGCGCGGTCGCCGGTCGGCCGGCGGCCCATCGGTGGGAGGCCGCCTCCGGCGGGTCGGCTCCTCACCCGGCCGCCGGGTCAGCTCTTCACCCAGCGGTACTGCAGTTCCGGCCGGCCGACCGTCCCGTACTGCGGGGCCCGGGCCGCGTGGCCCGCCTCCACCAGGTGCTCCAGATAGCGCCGGGCCGTGATCCGGGAGATGCCGACGGCCTCCGCGACCTTGGCCGCCGTCAGTCCGCCCGCGTGGTCCCTGAGGGCGACGGTCACCCGTTCCAGGGTCGGCGCGCTCAGCCCCTTGGGCAGCGCCGCCGGGCCGGGAGCCCGCAGCGCGGCCAGCGCGCGGTCCACCTCGGCCTGGCCGCTCGCCTCGCCGGCCGCCGCACGGAACTCCGCGTAGCGGATCAGCCGGTCGCGCAGGGTGGCGAAGGTGAACGGCTTCAGCACGTACTGGACGACCCCGAGCGACACGCCCTCCCGTACGACCGCCAGGTCCCGCGCGGAGGTGACCGCGATGACGTCGGCACGGTGGCCGGCCGCGCGCAGCGACCGGGCGAGCTGGAGGCCGTGCGTGTCCGGCAGGTGCAGGTCGAGCAGCAGCAGGTCGACGGGCGTCCGCTCCAGGGCGCGGCGCGCCTGCGCACCCGTGTGGACCTTGCCCACCGCGGTGAAGCCGGGCACCCGGCCGACGTACAGGACGTGCGCGTCGGCGGCCACCGGGTCGTCCTCGACGACGAGCACACGGATCGGCTCGGTCACGGGGCGCCTCCCGGCAGAACGGCGGCGGACGACCGGGCGCCGGGCACGCGGGGCACCGCCGCGGCGTCGGGGGTCCGGTGCGAGGCGGGGCCCGGGCCCGCGGACCGGCCCGTGGCGGGGGAAGGGTTCGGGGCCGGGTCCGTGGCCGTGGAAAGGTTCGGGTCCGTGGCCGGGGAAGCGTTCGTGGCCGTGGCCGTGGCCGTGGCCGGGTCCGGGTCCGGGACCGGAGCCTCGGGTGGGGTCGGGAGCGGCAGGCGTACCTCGAACTCGGCTCCGCCGTCGGCTCCTTCGCGCACCGTGAGGGTTCCCGCGTGCCGGCTCACGGTCTGGCGCGCGAGGGCCAGGCCGAGACCGCGCCCGCCGGGGCCCGAGGGCTTCGTGGTCCAGCCGTGCTGGAAGACCCGCTCGGTATGGGCCGGGTCCACCCCCGGCCCGGTGTCGGCGACCCGCAGCACCAGGGCCGACTCCTCGGTGAACGCCGTCACCGTGACGCGGGCTCCCACCGTCCCGCGCGCCGCGTCCATCGCGTTGTCGATCAGGTTGCCGAGCACGGTGACCAGGTCGCGCGGGGTCAGCGAGGCCGGGAGCAGTCCGTCGTCGATGCCGCTGTCCTCGGAGACCACGAGCTCCACCCCGCGCTCGTTCGCCTGCGCCGCCTTGCCCAGCAGCAGCGCGGCGAGGACCGGTTCGCCGACAGCGGAGACCACCTCGTCGGTGAGCGCCTGCGCCAGCTCCAGCTCGGCCGTGGCGAACTCGACGGCCTCCTCGGCGCGGCCCAGTTCGATCAGGGAGACCACCGTGTGCAGCCGGTTCGCCGCCTCGTGCGCCTGCGAGCGCAGCGCCTGGGTGAAACCGCGCTCCGAGTCCAGCTCGCCCGTGAGCGACTGGAGCTCGGTCACGTCCCGCAGGGTGACCACCGTGCCGCGGCGTTCGCCGCCCGACACCGGGGAGGTGTTCACGACCAGCACGCGGGTGTCCGTCAGATGGACCTCGTCCACGCGGGGCTCCGCCGACAGCAGCGCGCCCGTCAGCGGCGCGGGCAGCCCGAGTTCGGCCGGTGAGCGGCCGACCACGTCGTCCGTGACGCCGAGCAGCTCCCGCCCGCCGTCGTTCATCAGCGCCACCCGGAACTGCCCGTCCAGCATCAAGAGCCCTTCGCGCACGGCGTGCAGCGCGGCCTGGTGGTAGTCGTGCATCCGGCTCAGCTCGGCCGCGTTCATGCCGTGGGTGGAGCGCCGCAGCCGCGCGTTGATGACGTACGTGCCGACGGCGCCCAGCAGCAGCGCGCCCGCCGCGACCCCGATCAGCGCCGTCACCTGGTCCTGGACGCGCTCGGTGATCGCCTCGACCTTGATGCCGGCGCTGACCAGGCCGATGATCCGCCCGCCGTCCCGGATGGGGGTGACGGCGCGCACGGAGGGGCCGAGGCTGCCCGTGTACGTCTCCGTGAAGGACCTGCCCGCGAGCGCCGGAGCGGTGTGCCCGAGGAAGTGCCTGCCTATCTGCTGCTCCTCGGGGTGCGTCCAGCGGATGCCGCGCCGGTCCATGATCGTCACGAAGTCGACGCCGGTGTGGCGCTGGACGCGCAGGGCGTACGGCTGAAGCCGCTCGGTGGGGTTCGCGGTGCCGATGGCCGCGTGGACGGACGGGGCGTCCGCGACCGAGCGCGCGACCGCCATCGCCTGACGGCCCGCGGCCTCCTCGGCCTGGCCGCGGTCGCTGACGTAGGTGAACAGCGCGTACCCGGCGACGAGGACCGCGATGAGCACGGCCTGCATGCCGAAGAGCTGGCCGGCCAGGCTGCGCGGTCGCGGGACACGGGGGAGACGCATGCCGTTCAGTGTGCCTTCCTCCGGCGTGGGCGCCCCAGCCGTGTGACACGGGGCGCCCCAGGTGTGCGTGGCGAAGGGTGCCGCAGGTGTGCCTGACGAAGCGGGTTCCGCAGGGGTGCGCGACCGAGGAAGTGCCCCAGGGCGTGTGACGAGGCGGACGCCCCGGGGCGAAGCGGATGTCTCGGGGTGCGCGTGAACTCAATGAACGGAAGGGTGACCGCCCTCACACGCCGGGAGATAGTCCCCTCATCCCCCCGGGAGCCCCGCCTCCCGGATCCCCCGGACGTGAGCCGCACGCCGGGTTCCGCCGGACGTGAGCCGCACGCCGGATGATGCCGACGACGTCGTCAAGGAGGGCAGCCGTGGCCAGCACGCCGCAGACCGCACCTGCCGCACCCGCCGCCAGACGGGACCGCACGCACTATCTGTACATCGCCGTGATCGGCGCCGTGATCCTCGGGATCGCGGTGGGGCTGATCACCCCCGACTTCGCCGTCGAGCTCAAGCCCATCGGTACGGGCTTCGTGAACCTGATCAAGATGATGATCTCCCCGATCATCTTCTGCACGATCGTGCTGGGCATCGGCTCGGTCCGCAAGGCAGCCAAGGTCGGCGCCGTCGGCGGTATCGCGCTCGGCTACTTCCTGGTCATGTCGCTGGTCGCGCTCGCCATCGGCCTGGTCGTCGGGAACATCCTGGAGCCGGGCAGCAGCCTGGCGATGACCGACGCGGTCAAGGAGGCGGGGCAGGGCCAGGTGTCGGCGGAGGCGCTGCCGCCGGTCGACTTCGTGCTCTCGATCATCCCGACCACGATGGTGTCGGCGTTCACCGAGGGCCAGGTCCTGCAGACCCTGCTCGTCGCGCTGCTCACCGGGTTCGCCCTCCAGGCCATGGGAACGGCCGGGCAGCCGGTCCTGCGCGGGGTGGAGCACATCCAGCGGCTCGTGTTCCGCATCCTCGCCATGGTCATGTGGGCCGCCCCGCTCGGCGCCTTCGGTGCCATCGCCGCCGTCACCGGTTCCGCGGGCCTGGACGCGCTCAAGAGTCTCGCCGTGCTCATGCTCGGCTTCTACGTCACCTGCTTCCTCTTCGTCTTCATCGTGCTCGGGACGCTGCTGCGCGTGGTGACGGGCCTGAACATCCTCACGTTCCTCAGGTATCTGGGCCGGGAGTTCCTGCTGATCCTGTCCACCTCGTCCTCCGAGTCCGCCCTGCCGCGGCTCATCGCGAAGATGGAGCACCTGGGCGTCGGCAAGTCGGTGGTGGGCATCACCGTCCCGACCGGCTACTCCTTCAACCTCGACGGCACGATGATCTACATGACCATGGCCTCGCTCTACATCGCCGACGCCATGGGCACGCCGATGTCGGTCGGGGAGCAGATCCCGCTGCTGCTCTTCCTGCTCGTCGCCTCCAAGGGCGCGGCGGGCGTCAGCGGGGCGGGCCTGGCCACGCTGGCCGGGGGCCTCCAGTCGCACAAGCCCGCCCTGGTGGACGGTGTCGGCCTCATCGTCGGCATCGACCGCTTCATGAGCGAGGCCCGCGCGCTGACGAACTTCGCCGGCAACGCCGTGGCCACCGTCCTGATCGGCACCTGGACGAAGGAGATCGACAGGGAGCGGGTGTCCGAGGTCCTCGCCGGACGCATCCCCTTCGACGAGAAGACCCTGCTGGACGACTCCGGCCCCGCCGACGTCCACGCGGACGTGCCGGAGCAGGGCGGCGAGAAGGAGCCCGCCACGGCCTAGATCCCGACCGCGAACTCACGCCTGCTCGGCGCGCCTCGGGGCGCGCCCCAGGAGCTCCCGGGACCGGGTCCGGCACTCCCCGCCCGACCGGCCCCGGGATGCCGGGCGGCAGGGCGTCCCCCACGGGCCCGGCCGCCCGGCGCACGGCCGGCGACGGCCCGGTCCCCGGAGGTCCCTGACCGCCTCCGGGGACTCAGCCGTTCAGCTTCGCCACGAGTTCGGTGGCACGCGAGACGGGTACGCCCGCAGCGGTCAGCATGGTGACCGTGGCGGAGCCGCCCGCCTCCTCCGCCGCCAGGAGGCCGTCGTTCACGGCCTCCATGAGGGCGAACAGGGTCTGCTCGTGGACGTACGCCAGGGCGTACGGAGGCAGCGGTGAGGCGAACACGCCCTGCTCCAGGCCGCGCCGGAGGATCTCCGCGCAGGCCTCGCGGACCGGCGTCAGACGCTCGCGGATGCCCTGCATGGTGACGCTGCGCTGGGCGAGGGCGACCAGCAGCCGGTAGCGGTCGGCGATCTCCCAGACGGCCAGGGTCGAGCGGGCCAGCGACTCGGCCGGGTCCGCGATTCCCTCGCGGCCCGCCGCGTGCGCCGCCGCGACCGCCGCCACGGCCTCGTCGGTGAGGGTGCCGACCAGCGCCTCGCGGCTGGGGAAATGCCCGTAGACCGTACGTCGTACGACGCCCGCCGCCCGCGCGATCTGGTCCATGGACGCGTCGGGGTCACGCAGCAGTTCGGCGAGTGCGACGTCCAGGATGCGGCGGCGGTTCACATCGGCGCGGCTCGGGTTACCCGTGGTCATGGCTGCCATTCTGCCCGCCCTCCGGGCGACCTCCTGTCCTGTTTCCACCGGGCCTCCACCTCCGTCATTTGCACAGCGCTGTGCAATCTCGTATCTTGCACAGCGTTGTGCATTTGCACTCCACTGTGCAAGTCCTGGTGCGGACGATCTCCGCGCCCGTCGACGAAGGAAGGGCGACCGTAGCCATGCGTCTCGTCATGAACGAACCGGTCGAGAGGATGGACCGGCCCTACCCCAGGCGGTGGTGGGCGCTGCTGGTGCTCTGCCTGAGCCTGCTGATCATCGTGATGGCGAACACCGCCCTCACGGTCGCGGCACCCGACATGACCCAGGACCTCGGCCTGTCCAGCGCCGACCTGCAATGGGTCATCGACGGCTACACCGTTCCGTACGCCGCCCTGATGCTGCTGCTCGGCGCCATCGGGGACAAGTACAGCCGCCGCGGCGCGCTCGTCCTCGGCCTCGTCGTCTTCGGCGGCGGCGCGATCGCCGGCTCGCTCGTCGGCAGTTCCACCGGGGTCATCGCGGCCCGTGCCGTCATGGGCGTCGGCGCCGCGCTGATCATGCCCGCGACGCTCTCCCTGCTCGCCGCGACCTTCCCGCGCGCCGAGCGGGCCAAGGCGATCGTCCTGTGGACCGCCACCGCCGGACTCGCCATCGCCGCCGGTCCGCTGGTCGCCGGTGCCCTGCTGGAGCACCACGGCTGGTCGTCCACGTTCCTGATCAACGTGCCGATCGCCGCGCTCGCCATCGTCGGAGCCCTGGTCCTGGTGCCGCCGTCCAGGGCCGCGCACCACAACCGCATCGACTACGTCGGCGGGCTGCTCTCGGTCGTGTGGATCGGCTCCCTCGTCTACATGATCATCGAGGGCCCGCACTTCGGGTGGGGCGTCAAGGCCGTGACGGCCGCCGTGGTCGCCGGGGCCGGACTGCTTCTCTTCGTCCTGTGGGAGCTGCGCCACCCGCGTCCGGTCATCGACGTACGACGCTTCGGACAGCGGCGCTTCGCCGGCTCGAACCTCGCCGTCGCCCTCTTCTTCCTCGCCGTCTTCGGCGCCTTCTACTACCTCACCCAGCACCTCCAGTTCGTCCTCGGCTACGACGCGCTGGACACCGGCGTCCGGATGCTGCCGCTCGCCGGCGCCGTCTTCGTGGGCTCGGCGCTCACCGGGTACCTCACCCCGCGCGTCGGCATGAAGTTCACGGTCACCGCGGGCATGGTCGGCGGCACGGCGGCCCTGGCGCTGCTCACCCGCGTGGACGCCTCCTCCGCGTACGGCGACCTCGTGCTGCCCCTCGTGATGCTCGGCCTCGCCATCGGGCTGGCCCTCTCGCCCTGCACGGACGCGATCATGGGCGCGTTCCCCGAGTCCGAGCTGGGCGTCGGCGGCGCGGTCAACGACACCTCGCTGGAGCTCGGCGGCTCGCTCGGCATCGCCATCCTCGGCTCGGTGCTGGCGAGTTCGTACTCCTCGCACCTCGCCGACGCGACCGCGGGCAGCAAGCTCCCGGCAGGCGCCCTGTCCACGGCCCAGGACTCGGTGGGCGCCGGGTACGCCGTCGCCCAGGGCATCGGGGACAAGGCCCGGGCGCTCGGCGAGCAGGCCGCGCAGTCCTCGAACGCCGAGCAGGCGGCCCAGTTGAAGGCGCAGGCCGGACAACTCGCCGACGGGGCACGCCAGATGGCGGACGCGGTCGGTTCGTCCTTCTCGGACGCCGTGGCGCACACCAGCCTGGTCGGAGCGGTGATCCTGGGCGTGGGCACCGTCCTGGTGGCGGTCCTGCTGCCCCGCGGGACCCGCACGGAGGGCACGGAGGGCACGGAGGGCGAGGCCGGGCCCGAACCGGAGGCCCGGACCGAGTCCGAGTCCGAGACCGAGACCGAGTCCGAGACCGAGACGGGGACCGAGTCCGAGACCGAGTCCGAGACCGAGTCCGGCGGTGCGGAAGAAGGGGTCGCGCCGGCCGGCGACGGGGGTGCGGAGGGCGATGGTGATCACGCCGGAACCGTGCCCCCCCGGGCCGCCGTCTCGTAGAACATGCACTACCGTGGGGGGGTGGGGGGGGGGGGGGGGGAAGGGGAGGGGGGGGGGGGGGAAGGGGAGGGGGGGGGGGGGGGGGAGAGATGGCATGGTGGCGGTAAGGGGGAACCACCCCCCCAACAG
>NZ_JBVHTL010000011.1:0-14583 GCF_055565895.1 Streptomyces sp. NPDC028298 | reverse complement strand
AGGGGGGAGGGGACAAACCCCCCCCCCCCCCCCCCCCTCCCCCCCCCCCCCCCCCCCTTCCCCCCCCCCCCCCCCCCCCCTCGCCCACCCCCCCCCCCCCCCCCCCCCCCCCCCCCCCCCCCCCCCCCACGGCACGTTCTGCGGAGGACACCGAGCATGAAGATCGACTGGGACCGGCGCACGTGCGCGCGCAAGGGGCACGTCACCTACGCGCCGGACGACCCGCGTCTGCGGGTGCGGCTGCACGCCGAGACCGCGCTCGGGGAGGTCTGGCGCTGCCTGCGCTGCGGCGACTTCGCGCTCGGCGCCCCGCACGGCAGCGGACCGGCCGCCGAGGCACCCCTGGTCCCGCGCGGCAAGGTGCTCCGCGACCTGTTCATCCTGCGCTTCCTGGCGATCGAGCGGGCCGTGCGCGGAGTGTTCATCGTGCTGGTCGCGGCCGCCGTGTGGAAGTTCAGCAACAGCCAGGACGCCGTGCGCAGGCTGTTCGACGAGTACCTCGACGTCCTCAGGCCGGTCTTCCGGCACTTCCACTACGACCTCGACCACTCGCCCGTCGTCGGCACCATCCAGAAGACCTTCGGCTACAAGCACTCCACGCTGCTGCTGGTCGCGGGCCTGCTGCTGGCGTACGCGCTGGTCGAGATCATCGAGGCGGTCGGGCTCTGGTACGCCAAGCGCTGGGCCGAGTACCTGACGGTCGTCGCCACCGCCGCGTTCCTCCCGCTGGAGATCTACGAGCTCACCGAGCACATCAGCTGGCTGAAGATCGCGACGCTGGTCCTGAACATCCTGGCCGTCCTCTACATCGCCCTCGCCAAACGGCTGTTCGGCCTGCGCGGCGGACACAGGGCGTTCGAGGCGGAGCGGCAGAGCGCGTCCCTGCTGGAGGTGGAGGAGTCCGCCGGGGTCATGGTCTGAGCGGGCCGGCCGCGTCCAGCCGGGCCAGGTCCTCCGGGCCCAGCACCAGGTCGGCGGCCAGGGCGGAGTCCCGGGCGCTCTGCGGGCGGGAGGCTCCAGGGACCGGGATGACCGTGGGGGCGAGCGCCGACAGCCAGGCGAGGGCCACCCGCTGAGGGCTCACGGCGTGCTCCCGCGCCACCGCGCGAAAGGCCTCGAACCGCTCCCGCGAACCGTCGGCGCTCCCGCCGCCGGACGGGCCGTCCAGGGAACTGCGGGAGATGCCGCCCAGCGGGCTCCAGGGCAGGAAGGCGAGTCCCAGCTCGGCGCAGAGGCGCAGTTCCGGGTCGCTGTCGCGCACCGCGGGGGAGTACCGGTTCTGGACCGAGACCAGCCGGTCGCCGAGGATCGCGTGGGCCCGGCGGATCTGGTCCGCGTCGGTGTTGGATACGCCGGCCAGCCGGATCGTGCCCGCGTCGATCAGCTCGCGCAGGGCGCCCACGGAGTCCTCGAAGGGGACGGCGGGATCGGGCTTGTGGAGCTGGTAGAGGCCGATCGCCTCCAGGCCCAGCCGCTTCAGGGAGGCCTCGGCCGCCGCCTTGAGGTGACGCGGGGAGCCGTTCACCGTCCAGGAGCCGTCCGCGGGTCTGCCCCGGCCGCCCTTCGTGGCCACCAGGACGTCGGAGGTGTCACCCCCGTACGTCGCCAGGGCGCGGGCCACGAGCCGTTCGTTGTGGCCCGCCTCGCCGCCGGGCAGGTGGTACGAGTCCGCCGTGTCGACGAGTGTGACGCCCGCGTCGAGGGCCGCGTGCACCGTCGCCAGGGCCCGGGCCTCGTCCGGCCGTCCCTCGATGGACAAAGGCATCGCGCCGAGCCCCACCGCGCTCACCCGGAGCCCGCCCAGGGTGCGGTACCGCATGTCAGTCGTCCTTTCCGAGCGTCTCGGCCACGGCGCGCGGCAGCCAGGCCCGCGCCTCGCCGAAGGGGAAACCGAGCCGCGCGGCCCGGGAGTTGTCCATGCCGTAGGAACGGCGGAAGGAGAAGGGGGAGATCCCGCCCACCTCGACGGCCTCCAGGACCGTCCGGCCCGCCGGGACGCGCGCGGCGATCGCCTCGCACAACTCCCCTGTGGTCAGCGTCCCGTGGGAGGCCGCGTTGACCGGGCCGGTGAAGTCCTCGCCGACCGTCCAGAACATGAAGTCGGCGATCTCCTCGACGTGGATGTAGGTCGCCGGGTGGTTCACGGCGGGCACCGCGATCGCCTCGCCCGCGCCGATCCGGTCGGCGTAGTGCTCCAGCCGGCCCGTGAAGTCGTCGGCCCCGCCCAGCACATGGGCGACGCGCACGGCCACGTACGGGAACGCGGGAGCGGCCGCGAACACCGCCTCGGCCTGCCGCTTGCCCTCGCCGTAGTGCGCGTCCAGGAACTCCGCGTCGTCCCAGGGGAGTCCGGGGTCGACGGCGACCGTGCGGGCGTCGACGGCGTCCTCGCCGACCGGGTCCGCCGTGTCCTCGTACTCGTAGACCTCGACGGTCGACGTCATCACGTACCGGCGCGTGCGCCCCGCGAAGACCCGGCGGGCGATCTCCGCCTGCCGCGGCGTGTAGCAGACCTGGTCGACGACGACGTCGAACACCCGTGACCCCAGCGCCTTCTCCAGGGACTCCTCGTCGTCGCGGTCGGCGATCAGATGGACCGTCCCGGCGGGCGGCGCGGAGGAGCCGCGATTGACGACGGTGACCCGGTCGCCCGCCGCCACGAGCCGGGCTATGAGACGTTTTCCGAAATACCGGTTCCCGCCGATGACGCAGATCTCCCGCACGTCGACCTCCCCAATTCCCCGCACCCGTGCCGCGGCCACCCGTGCGTACCGCTCCCCGTGCCGGGCACCGTTTCGCCGGGCGTTCACGGTGCTTCGGCCTGTGGTCATAATTCTCCCGTCGCAGGGGCCGGGACCGAAGGGGGAGACATGGGAGATCCGGCAGTCGCACCGAAAGAAACACGGCATCCGCGCGCCGTCTCCGGCGAAACGCCGGTGGGCTTCGACGCGCTCGACCGGCAGATCCTGGAACTGCTCCAGAGCGAGGGCCGCATCAAACTCAGCGAACTGGGCCGCCGCGTCCGGCTGAGCCCGGCCGCCGTCGCGGAGCGGGTGCGCCGGCTGGAGGCGGCCGGAGCGATCACCGGCTACGGCGCCCAGGTCTCGGCGTCCCGCCTCGGCTACGGCATCCAGGCCTTCATCCGCGTCGATCCGCACGGCGGGTACACGCTGAAGCACCCGAGGACGCTGGAACTGCTGGCCCGCCCCGAGGTCACCGAGGCCCACCACGTCGTCGGCGAGGACTGCTGGATCCTCAAGGTCGCCGTCGAGGACACCATCCACCTGGAGGACGTCCTGGAACAGACCTCCGCGCTGGGGCGGACGACGACCTCGATCGTGCTGTCGTCCCCGGTGGACCGCAAACCGCTGCTGCCGCGCACCTCACGCTGACGTCCGCCGGGGCGCCCCCGGCGGACCCTTGCCTTGACGTCGGCGTCAAGGACTACCGTCGGGGACATGCGAATCGGCGAGCTGGCCGCACGGGCCGGGACGACCACGCGGACCCTGCGCTACTACGAGTCGCGGGGGCTGCTGCCCGCGCGGCGGGGCGAGAACGGGTACCGCACGTACGACGAGCACGATCTGCGGCTGCTCCGGCAGATCAGGACGCTTCAGGACTTCGGGTTCGACCTGGAGGAGACGCGGCCGTTCGTGGAGTGTCTGCGGGCCGGGCATCCTGAGGGCGACTCGTGCCCGGCGTCGCTGGACGTCTACCGGCGCAAGCTCGGCGAGCTCGACGCGCTCATCGACGAGCTGCGGTCGGTGCGGGCGCAGGTCGGCGAGCAGCTCGCGCGGGCGGAGCGGGCCCG
This sequence comes from Streptomyces sp. NPDC028298, assembly GCF_055565895.1. Taxonomy (NCBI): domain Bacteria; kingdom Bacillati; phylum Actinomycetota; class Actinomycetes; order Kitasatosporales; family Streptomycetaceae; genus Streptomyces; species Streptomyces sp. NPDC028298. The sequence continues at coordinate 10,772 of NZ_JBVHTL010000011.1, read as the reverse complement.
TGACGAGCTGGCGGCCGACGCGGAGGTTCCGGGCGGTCCGGAACCCGTGTGCGAACTGGGAGGGCGGACGCGATGATCAGGGCGACAGGCGTGGCCGAGGTGACGGACGCGGACTTCGGGGCGGAGGTGATCGGCTCGGATCTGCCCGTGCTGGTGGAGTTCACGGCCGACTGGTGCCCGCCGTGCCGGCAGATGGGCCCCGTGCTCAGCGAGCTGGCCTTCGAGGAGGCCGACCGGTTCAAGGTGGTCCAGCTCGACGTCGACACCAATCCGGAGACGACCCTGGCGTACGGCGTGCTCTCGATGCCGACGTTCATGGTCTTCCGTGCCGGTGAGCCCGTGAAGTCGATGGTGGGAGCCCGGGCCAAGCGACGGCTGCTCCAGGAGCTGGCCGACGTGCTCTGAGCCCACCCGGCGGAGAACCCGGCACCAGGCCCCCGGCGGCGCGCTCCCGGCACACAAAAAATCCCCTGGACAATTGCGTCCGGGGGATTTCTTTGCGTATATTCAATGATTCGCGACTTCGAAGATTCGGGTCGCGAAGAAGTTCAGTAGGCGCAGTATATCCGGGCGGGAGCAGAATTGTCAAACAAGGGATCGCACACAGAATTCCCCGACGATGAACTGCGAAGTGAGCAGGAATTCATCGACGGGTTGTACGCGCGTGTGGACGCCTTGCGCGGTGCCACCGAGGACTCCGTCGAGGACGCGCTCGCCCAGGGCAACACCCCCATGCAGGCCCGCCTCGAACGGGACGTCCTGGTCGCCGAACGCTCGGGACTGCTGGCCGCGCTGAACGCCGTGGACGGCTCGCTCTGCTTCGGCCGCATCGACCTGTCCCCCGTGGCAGGGGCGCCCGCCGCAGGCGTCAGCCACCACATCGGCCGCATCGGCATCCGCGCCGACGACGTCGAGCGCACCCCGATCCTCATCGACTGGCGGGCCCCGGTCGCCCGCCCCTTCTACCTGGCCACCGGACACACCCCGATGGGCCTGCGCCGCCGCCGGCACATCGGCACCGCCGGACGGCACGTCACCGACCTGCACGACGAGATCCTCGACCTCGGCGACCGCGAACGCACCGGCCACGAGGACCCGTCCGGCGACGCCGTGCTGCTCGCCGCGCTCAACTCGGCCCGCACCGGCCGCATGAGCGACATCGTGCAGACCATCCAGGCCGAGCAGGACCGGATCATCCGCGCACCGCACCGGGGCGTCATGGTCGTCGAGGGCGGACCCGGCACCGGCAAGACCGCCGTCGCCCTGCACCGCGCCGCCTACCTCCTGTACGAGCACCGCGAACTGCTCGCCAAGCGGGCCGTCCTGATCGTCGGCCCCAATCCGGCCTTCCTCGGCTACATCGGCGAGGTGCTGCCCTCGCTCGGCGAGACCGGCGTGCTGCTCTCCACCGTCGGCGAACTCTTCCCCGGCGTCCACGCGACCGCCGCCGACACCCCGGAGGCGGCCGCCGTGAAGGGCCGCGCCCGGATGGCCGACGTCCTCGCCGAGGTCGTCCGGGACCGGCAGGCCCTGCCCGACCCGGTGATCGCCATCGAGCACGACCGGGACGTCCTGATGCTCGACGCGGGCCTCGTCCGGGTCGCCCGGGACCGCACCCGCGCGGCCGGTCTGCCCCACAACATGGCCCGTGAACACTTCGAGGGCCACATCCTCAACACCCTCACCGACATGCTCGCCGAACGCATCGGCACGGACCCCTTCGACGGCTCCAACCTCCTCGACCCCAGCGACATCACCCAGATCCGCGACGAACTCGCCGAGAACCCCGAAGTCTGGTCGGCGATCGACCAGTTGTGGCCGAGACTGACCCCGCGGCGGCTCATCGCCGACTTCCTGGCCGACCCCTACGGCTACGTCCCCGACGAGGACGCGGCGGCCATCCTGCGCCCCTCGACCGGGGCCCGCGACTGGACCGCCGCGGACGTCCCGCTGCTGGACGAGGCGGCCGAACTCCTCGGCGAGGACGACCGGGTCGCCCGCGCGCTGGCCGACCGGGAGCGCCGTACGCAGATCGCCTACGCACAGGGCGTGCTGGACGTCTCCTACGCCTCGCGGACGTACGAGTTCGACGACAAGGACGAGGAGGACTCCGAGATCCTGTCCGCGCACAACATCATCGACGCCGAGCGGATGGCCGAGCGGCACGAGGAGGACGACCACCGCAGCGCCGCCGAGCGCGCCGCCGCCGACCGGACGTGGGCCTTCGGCCACATCATCGTGGACGAGGCGCAGGAGCTGTCGCCGATGGCGTGGCGGCTGCTGATGCGCCGCAGCCCCACGCGCTCCATGACGCTCGTCGGCGACCCCGCGCAGACCGCGGAGGCGGCCGGGGTCGGCTCGTGGGAGGAGATCCTCGCCCCCTACGTGCAGGACCGCTGGGAGCACACCCGGCTCGGCGTCAACTACCGCACCCCGTCCGAGATCATGGACGTCGCCGCCGGTGTCGTACGGGCCGAGCGCCCCGGGTTCGAGCCGCCGCGCTCCGTGCGGTCCACCGGGGTGAGGCCCTGGGCGCGGGAGGCCGGGGACGACCTGCCCGGCGCGGTCGCCAAGGCCGTCGCCGAACTGACCCCGGCCGAGGGCCGGCTCGCGGTGATCGCGCCCCGGGACCTGCACTCCGCGCTCGCCGCGCGGCTGGACGGGGTGACGGCGGGCGGCGAACCCGACCTCACCCACACGGTCGTCCTCCTCGACCCCCGGCAGGCCAAGGGTCTCGAGTTCGACTCCGTCCTGGTGGTCGAGCCCGCGTCGTACGGGACGAGCGACCTGTACGTGGCGCTGACCAGGGCCACCCAGTCGCTGGGCGTCCTGTACACCGGCGAGCTGCCGGCCTCGCTGCGCGGCACGGGTCTGGAGTGAGGCCCCGCCCGGTTCCCGGCGGTGCGTCCGCCGGGAACCTGGGCGCGGACCGCGCCACCCGGAGGGGTCCTAGGCGGGCCGCAGCCACACGGTCGCGAGGGGCGGCAGGGTGAGCTGGATGCTGGCCGCGCGGCCGTGCCAGCCCGTGGGTTCGGGTTTGACCGGGTCGGGGTTGGTGACGTCGCCGCCGCCGTACTTCGCGGTGTCGGTGTTGAGGACCTCGTGCCAGGCCGGGATCTCCTCGGGGACGCCGAGGCGGTAGCCGTGGCGGACGGCGGGGGAGAAGTGCGAGACGGCGAGCAGCGGGGTGCCGTCGGCCGCGTGACGCAGAAACGCGAACACGTTGTCGTCGGCCGAGTCACCGGTGATCCAGGAGAAGCCGGACGGGTCCGTGTCGCGTTCCCACAGCGCGGGTTCGTGCCGGTAGACGGTGTTGAGGTCGCGGACGAGGTCCCGCACGCCACGGTGGTCGGGCTCGGCGCCGTAGGCCGGGTCGAGGAGCCACCAGTCCGGGCCGTGCGCCTCCGACCACTCCGCGCCCTGGGCGAACTCCTGCCCCATGAAGAGGAGTTGCTTGCCGGGGTGGGCCCACATGAAGGCGAGGTAGGCGCGGACGTTGGCGCGCTGCTGCCACCAGTCGCCGGGCATCTTGGAGACCAGCGAGCGTTTGCCGTGCACGACCTCGTCGTGGGAGATCGGCAGGACGTAGTTCTCGCTGTACGCGTACACCATCGAGAAGGTCATCTCGTCGTGGTGGTACTTGCGGTGCACCGGGTCGTGGGACACGTAGTCCAGCGAGTCGTGCATCCACCCCATGTTCCACTTCAGCCCGAACCCCAGACCGCCGAAGCCTCCGGGGCCGGTGTGGTGGGTGGCCCGGGTGACGCCGTCCCAGGCGGTGGACTCCTCGGCGACGGTGACGACACCGGGATTGCGGCGGTAGACGGTGGCGTTCATCTCCTGCAGGAACGCCACCGCGTCCAGGTTCTCGCGCCCGCCGTGTTCGTTGGGGACCCACTGGCCGGGCTCGCGGGAGTAGTCCAGATAGAGCATGGAGGCGACGGCGTCGACCCGCAGGCCGTCGATGTGGAACTCCTCGCACCAGTACGTCGCGTTGGCGACGAGGAAGTTGCGGACCTCGCGGCGGCCGTAGTCGAATTCGAGGGTGCCCCAGTCGGGGTGGTCGGCGCGCCGGGGGTCGGCGTGTTCGTACAGCGGGCGGCCGTCGAACTCGGCGAGCGCCCACTCGTCGCGGGGGAAGTGCGCGGGCACCCAGTCCATGAGGACCCCGACCCCGGCCCGGTGCAGGGCGTCGACGAGGTGCTTGAAGTCGTCCGGGGTGCCCAGGCGCGCGGTGGGCGCGTAGAACCCGGTGACCTGATACCCCCACGAGCCGCCGAAGGGATGCTCGGCGACGGGCATCAGCTCGACATGGGTGAAGCCGAGGTCCGTGACGTAGGCGGGAAGCTGGTCCGCCAGTTGATGGTAGGTCAGACCAGGACGCCATGACGGGAGATGCACCTCGTACACCGAGAACGGCGCCTCGTGGGCCGGCCGGTCGGCCCTCCTCTCCATCCACTCCGTGTCGCGCCACTTGTGGTGGGAGGCGTGGACGACCGACGAGGTGGCGGGCGGCGCCTCGGTGCGGCGGGCCATCGGGTCCGCGCGCAGGGTGCGGGAGCCGTCGGGGCGGGCGATGTCGAACTTGTAGAGCTCGCCCTCCCCGATCCCCGGAACGAACAGCTCCCACACCCCGGAGGAGCCCAGTGACCGCATCGGATGGCCCGTGCCGTCCCAGAAGTTGAAGCCTCCGGCCAGCCGCACCCCGCGCGCGTTCGGGGCCCACACCGTGAACCGCGTTCCGGTGACGCCCTGGTGCTCCATCGGCTCGGCGCCGAGCGCCCGCCACAGCTCCTCGTGCCGGCCCTCGCCGATCAGATGCAGATCCAGCTCGCCGAGCGCGGGCAGGAACCGGTACGCGTCCTCGGTCTCCAGCACCGTCCCCTCGTAGGCCACGACCAGCCGGTACGTGTCGGGGACCGCGCGCAACGGCAGCAGCCCCGAGAAGAACCCGTCCCCGTCGTCGCGCAGTTCCGCGCGCAGCTCGTCCGTCACGACCGTGACCCCGAGCGCGTACGGGCGAAAGGCCCGGAAGGCGACGCCGTCCGGCATCGGATGGGCGCCGAGCACCCCGTGCGGATCGTGGTGCGTGCCGTCGAGCAGCCGCAGGCGGTCCGCCGCGCCGAGACCGGCGGGATGCGCCGGTGCGACGGGGACATCGCCGCCGGCCGCCGGCAGCACGGCGGGCCTCGTGTCTTCGGGGGCCGGTTCGTTCGCGCTGGTCTTCTTCGGAGTGTCGTCGGGCCGGGGGCGGGGCGTCACGGGCAGGGCCTCCTCGGGCGGTCGAGCTGGGGGCAGGGCACAGGGGGATCAGGGTGATGCGGCCAGCCGCCGTACCGCCGCGAGCGGAACCGGCAGCCAGTCCGGGCGGTGCCGGGCCTCGTACACGACCTCGTACACCGCCTTGTCCGTCTCGAAGGCACGCAGTAATACGGGGTCCGTGCGCGGGTCGAAGCCGCTGACCTCGGCGTATCCGGTGCAGTAGGCGGCCCGGCACGTGTCGGCCCAGCCGGACTGCGCCGGTGCCCCGGCCGCGCCCGGCGCCTGGGGCACGGAGTGGGCCGCGTAGTCGAAGGAGCGGAGCATGCCCGCGATGTCACGTGCCGGGGGCTGGGGCATCCGGCGCTCGGCGAGGGGTTTCGACGGTTCGCCCTCGAAGTCGATGAGCGACCACCCGCCGTCCGGGGAGCGCAGACACTGGCCGAGATGCAGATCGCCGTGGACGCGCTGCGCCGTCCACGTGTGGCCCTCGGCGGACAGGTCGGCCAGCGCCTCGAACGCCGTCCGCAGACCGGGTGCGTGGGGCCGGAGCACGGGCACCGCCTGCGCGGCGGCGTCCAGCCGCTCGGTCATCGCGTCGACGAGCGGCCGCACCTGGGCGTTGCCCAGGGTCACCACGGGCAGCGCGCGGGCCAGCGCCGTGTGCACCTCGGCGGTGGCCCGTCCCAGAGCCCGCGCCTCGGCGGCGAAGTCCTCGCCCTTGGCGAGTTCGCGCAGTGCCAGCTCCCAGCCGTCCGAGGCGCCCTGCACGAACGGCTGGAGCACGCCGAGGACGTACGACTGTCCGGACAGCTCGGTCCGCATCCAGGCCGTGGGTGCCGGAACCCGGGAACAGCCCTCGCGGGCCAGGGCCAGCGGCAGTTCGAGGTCGGGGTTGATCCCGGGGACGACGCGGCGCAGCAGCTTGAGGATGAACTTGTCCCCGTACACGACGGACGAGTTGGACTGCTCGGCGGTCATCATCCGCGGTACGAGGCCGGGCCGTATCTCCCGTCCGGTGTCCCGCTCGAAACGCAGCCCGCCGATGCGGGCCCGGGAGCGCAGGGCCTCCAGGAGCACATCGGCGGGCTGGGGGTCGTACAGGGCCTCGTACACCGTGCGTCCGGCGAGGGGCCCCTCGGTCAGGTGCCCGATCAGCGCCGGGGCGAGCCTCGGCGGCAGCGCCTCGCGTACACCGATCAGTAACTGGTAGCAGTCGCCGGGGACGGCCGGGGCGCCCGGCACGGGCGGCTGATGGGCCCGCGTCAGCAGGTGGAACAGCCCGAGCGGGCCCTTCGCCGGCAGCAACTCGGTGGCGGCGACCGCCGAGAGGCCGGTGACGGGCCGTCCCTTGCCGGCGAACCAGCGCTGCCGCGGCAGCCAGTCGCGCAGCAGGGGATCGAGGGAGGCCAGAAGGCCGGGACCTGGGGGCGCGGTGCGTGTGACGGCTTCCGACATGGGTCGCGTCCTTTCCCCGTGGTCGGGGTGTTACGTATGCGTGCCCCGACCGGCGCCGTGGAAACCGCCCCGCCCGGGGGCCTTTTCGGTCGGGTGGGCCCGGGAGATTTCCCTCGGACACGGCACAAGGGTGTCCAATTCCGGTGCACGACACCAGACCTGGACACCCGTGCGCCGTTCACTCCGCCCGTGCCACGAGGGACCGGACCGGGGGGACCCGGGTCAGGTGGTGGTGTAGGCGAAGGTGAGGCGGATGTCCTTCGCGTGGTCCTTGGAGATCTTGTCGCCCGACTTCCTGGGCGTGAGCCAGAGTTCGTACTCGGCGGACTCACCCTGCTGATCGGCCGCCGCCTTCAGCACCGTCGTGCCCTTGACCAGCCGGACCTGTGCCGTGACCTTCCCGACGAGGTCGGAGGGCAGGCTGAGCGTGGCCGTGACCGACAGGTCGATGTCACCGGTGTTCCGCACCGTGAAGCCACCGACCATCTTGGCGCCGCTACCGGTGAACTCGATCTCCTTGTTCTTGTACGTGAAGACCGGGGCGGCGCTCGTGAACCAGTCGCTGGAGTTCAGGGCGGCGGTCTGCAGCCTGGCGGTCTTCGTGGGAGTGGGCGTGGGAGTAGGCGTCGGGGTGGGCGTGGCAGTGGGCGTCGGGGTGGGCGTCGGGGTGGACGTCGGAGTGGGAGTGGGCGTGGGTGTCGGGGTGGGAGGGAAGTCCGCCTCGACCGTGAAGGACCCTGTCACGGCGCTGGTGAACGTGGCGCCGCTGCTCACGCCGACAAGGCCAATGCCTCCCGCGGCCAGTACGAGTACCGCCGCGATCTTTCTCCGGTCGGAGATGGCCATTGGTGTAGCGCCCTTCTGATTGAGCTGGGGTCGGGTCTGCGCCCCGGTGAAGGGGTGCCATGGCGGTGAACGCCTTGGCCCACCCGGCCCGTCCGGCGCGAGGCCGGAGCGGACCGGGTGGGCTGGGGGTTCGCGTGGGACGCGCCCGGATCAGGCGGTGGCGTCGACGCGGAAGGTGACCTTGGCCGTCTTGCCGGAGGACTCGTTGCCGAGGTTCGTGGCCTTGATGACGACGCGGTACTGGACGTACTGGCCGGGCGCGACCGTGTCGGACCCGTCGGTGTCCCCGCCGGTGCGCTCCAGCGAGACCTTGACGTCGAGGTCGCCCGTACGCGCCACGCTCGCGTCGAACTTCACGGGAATGTCGCCGTGGTTCCAGACGGTGAGGTTGGAGTTGTTGAGCGGGACGGCGATGTCCTGCGTCGACGAGGTGATCAGCAGCGGCTTCTCGAGCGTGGCCGAGTGGCCGTCGTCGCCGATCGCCCAGCCGTCGGCCTGGATCGAGATCTTCGCCGTACCGGCCTTGACCGTGGACTCGGCGGTCACGGTGTCGGTGAACACGGCGCTGCTGCCGATGCTCACCAGACCGATGCTGCCGGCCAGGATCGCCGCGACGGCGACGGCCTTCTTCTTGTTGGAAATGGCCATGTGAAGGACCTCTCGGGAGCGGGGCTCCGGCGTGCGAGGGCGTCCGCCCGGCCCGGCCGGTGTCCCCGTAGGGTGGGTGCAGCGCCTGAACCCGCCGCGGGAGGGCAATCCCACGGCGGGTCTGTGGTCACTGGACCAGGGCGTTTCGCGGGGTGGGCCGGAGGTTCCGGCCGATGGAAGCGGTCGGAAACCGCTCCGGCCCACTCACGCGGGGGTGGATCAGGAGGTGGCGGTGACCTTGACGGCGACCGAACCGGTCAGGTTCTGCCAGGAGTTGTCGAGGTTCTTGACCTCGATCTCCACCTTGTAGGTGGCCTTGGCGCCCTTGTTCAGCCAGGTCGTGTCGGTGGCGGCGTCGACGCGCGTCACCTTCACGTTGAGGGCGCCGCCCAGGTCGCCGCTCTTCACGACGTCGAACGCGACGCCCGCACCGGCGGTGCCGTCGTTCTCGACGGTGAAGTTGGTGACCAGACGGCTGGTGGAGGAGCCCAGGAGCTGCTCGCCCTCGAGGACGGCGTAGTTGCCGGACACGATGTTCCAGGCCGACGTGCCGCCCCAGGTGTAGGTGGCGTGCGGCGCGACACCGTCGTACGCCGAGGTGGCGCCTTCGGCCTTGACGATGTTGAGGTCGGCGTGGCCGGAGCGCAGGTCCGTCTGCGCGGTGACCGTGTCGGTGAAGGTGGCGCCGGCGCCGGCGCCGATGAGGGCGAGGCTGCCGACGGCGATCGCGGCGGCGGCGATCGTCTTCTTCTTGGCGGTAATGGCCACGGTGTGGGCCCTTCTGTTGGATGGGTGAGGCTTCGGGCTTGCGCCCAGGGCAGGACGCGGCTCCTCCTGGCGGCCCACTGGCTGGGTGCCGCCCGGCGTCGTGTCACGGGAAGGGATCCCGTCGCCCTATGGGGTGGTGGTCTGTGGGGTGGGCTTCTTCGGGCGCCACAGCAGGACGACGGTGCCGCCCACGATCAGCACGGCGGCTGCGCCGAGCAGCACCCTGAAGCCGGTTTCGGTGTGGATCGAGGTGACGACGTAGCCGATGTACGGCACGTCGTGGCGGACGATCCAGGCGGTGTCGTCCTTGGGACGGACGTGCCACGGGTCCTTGGTCCGGTTGGCGTCGCCCTTGGTCTCGAGGACCGGGCCCTGCGCGGAGCGCGTGATCTTCACGATCCGGTGGACGACCTGGCGGTCCGGCTCGTCCGGGCGGTGGAAGATAACGATGTCACCGACCTTCAGTGACGTCACCGGCTCCCGCTGCGCGATCACGACGCTTCCGGTCGGCAGCTTCGGCTCCATGCTGCCGCTGAGAACCGAACTGGCCTCCCATTTACCGGACTTGACCGCGACCGCCGCCACCGCGAAGCCGACGGCGAGCAGGACGACCACGAGACTCAGCAGGGCCGAGAGGACCCGGTGGGCCCAGTGCCGGCGCCGGGGCGGCCGCTCGGCGGCCGGCGTCCTGGCGGGCTCCGCCGTCGCACTGCGTACTGCCAGCTTCAACTGTTCTCTCCTGCGGACGAGTTCGGGCCTGTGGAGCGCGCGGAGACGCGCGGAGAAGCGAGGTCGCGGAGCCTCCGGGGAGGCGCGGGGGAATGTCGCTCGGGGGCTTGCGCATCCCCCGCGCCGGCTGGGGGAAGAGCCGCGGAGTCCGCGGGATCTCCGTGTCCGAGTGCGGGTCGGACGGAGGGCGGCGACAGGACGGGCCCTTGTCCGGGAGACAGAGCGGGTTCCCGGGTCGTCCCGTCGCCGCGGTCTTCACGAAATGCGCACGACGTCGGGCCGGGGGCCGGCCGGCCATGAGGCCGCCCGTCGGTGCGGGGCACCGGTCCGCCGTGACGAAGAGCCGCTATAAAGCGGTACCTGGCCTGGACAATCTCATCCACTCCCGCGCTGTGCGCATGCCGTGAACTCCCCCCCCCCAGGGAGTGGCCTCCGTCGAGGCGGCCAAGATCAGATTAGGGGTGTGTGCGCATGGTGGGAAGTGTGTGGATGAAGTGTGGAGGCCGCGTTATCGAAACGTGACGTTCCGGCGGTTTGAAGGGGGTGAGACGGCCGCAGTTGCGGCTTCCGGGGGGTGTGCCCGGATCTGTTGGACGCCGGGCCGAAGGCCGGGATTCGGCGGGCATGTCATGACGTGGCCAGGGCCAACGGCCGCGTCCGGAACCCTGGTCGGGCTCCGGACGACGTCCTTTGCGGGGAATTGCGGCTTGCTAGCCGGCTTCCTTCCGGAGCCGGAACCAGTAGAAGCCGTGGCCGGCGAGGGTCAGCAGGTAGGGCAGTTCGCCGATGGCGGGGAAGCGCACGCCGCCGATGAGCTCGACCGGGTGCCTGCCGTTGAAGGCGCGCAGGTCGAGCTCGGTGGGCTGGGCGAACCGGGAGAAGTTGTGCACGCACAGCACCAGATCGTCGTCCTCCTCGCCCTCGACCGAGGGTGCCTCGCGCAGGAAGGCGAGGACGGCGGGGTTGGACGAGGGGAGTTCGGTGTAGGAGCCGAGTCCGAATGCCTTGTTCTGTTTGCGGATCTCGATCATGCGGCGGGTCCAGTGGAGCAGCGAGGAGGGCGA
>NZ_JBVHTL010000010.1:387-378893 GCF_055565895.1 Streptomyces sp. NPDC028298 | reverse complement strand
ACCAGGACCTCGTAGAAGACGGCGCGTTTGAACCATTCGGGATCGCGGTCCTTGGCCGGGGTGTCCTCGAAGGTGTCAGGGACGGGCTCATTGACGATCATGTGGTGGGTGACCCTCCGATCAACGGTGAGGACGGTCGCAGGACGGTGAGGATGTGCGCCGGCCGGTCACCCGGCTCCAGGCGCACATAGTTGGTCCTGCCCCAGTGGTAGGTCTCGCCGGTGAGCTCGTCGCGCACCGGCACCGACTCGTGCCAGTCCAGGCCGAGTTGCGGCATGTCCAACGAGACCGTGGCCTCCTGGATGTGGTGCGGGTCGAGGTTGACGACGACCACAACCGTGTTCGAACCGCGGGCGTCCGTCGCGGACTTGGAGAAGACGATCACCGCCTCCTGGTCGGCGTGGTGGAAGTGCAGGTCACGCAGTTGGCGCAGCGCGGGACTGCGTCGTCTGATCGCGTTGAGCTCGCGCACCAGCGGCGCGATGCTCCGGCCGTCCCGCTCCGCCGACTCCCAGTCGCGCGGGCGGAGCTGGTACTTCTCGGAGTGGAGGTACTCCTCGCTGCCCCGGCGCAGGGGGGTGTTCTCACAGAGCTCGTAGCCGCTGTAGATGCCCCAGGTGGGGGAGAGGGTGGCGGCGAGGACGGCGCGCAGTTCGAAGGCGGGGCGGCCGCCGTGCTGGAGGAACTCGTGGAGGATGTCGGGGGTGTTGACGAACAGGTTGGGCCGCATGCGGGCGGCCGAGTCGCCCGAGAGTTCGGTGAGGTACTCGGTCAGTTCCTCTTTGGTGTTGCGCCAGGTGAAGTAGGTGTACGACTGCTGGAAGCCGACCTCGGCCAGGGTCCGCATCATCGCGGGCCGGGTGAAGGCCTCGGCCAGGAAGATCACGTCGGGGTCGGTGGCGTTGATGTCCGCGATCACCCGCTCCCAGAACACGACCGGCTTGGTGTGCGGGTTGTCGACGCGGAAGATCCGCACGCCGTGGTCCATCCAGTGGCGCAGCACCCGCACCGTCTCGCGGACCAGGCCGGGCATGTCCTGGTCGAAGGCGATGGGGTAGATGTCCTGGTACTTCTTGGGCGGGTTCTCCGCGTAGGCGATGGTGTTGTCGGGGCGGTGGTGGAACCACTCTGGGTGCTTCTCCACCCAGGGGTGGTCCGGGGAGCACTGGAGCGCGAAGTCCAGCGCGATCTCCAGGCCGAGCGCAGCGGCCCGGGCGACGAAGGCGTCGAAGTCCTCCAGGGTGCCCAGATCGGGGTGGACCGCGTCGTGGCCGCCCTCGGGGGAGCCGATCGCCCAGGGCACCCCGACGTCCTCGGGGCCCGCGGACAGCGTGTTGTCCGGGCCCTTGCGGAAGGTGCTGCCGATGGGGTGGATCGGCGGGAGGTAGACGACGTCGAAGCCCATCTCCGCGATCGCGGGCAGCCGTTCGGCCGCCGTCCGGAACGTGCCGTGCACCGGCGCGTCGACCCGACCGCCCTCCGAACGCGGGAAGAACTCGTACCACGCCCCGTAGAGCGCCCGCTCCCGCTCCACCAGCAACGGCAACGGCTCGGACGAGGTCACCAGCTCGCGCAGCGGGTGCTCCGCGAGGACGGCGTCCACCTGCGGGGTCAGCGCGGCGGCGAGACGGGAGGCCACCGGGCGGCCGGTGTCGCGCAGCGCGTCCACGGCTCCGAGAAGCGTGTCCCTGCTCCTCTTGCCCCGGGGCCCCTTCGGCAGGCCGGCCACCGCCCGCTCGTACAGCAGGGCGCCCTCCTCCAGCACCAGCTCGGTGTCGAGACCGGCCGGGATCTTGATGCCCGCGTGATGCCGCCAGGTCGTGACCGGGTCTCCCCACGCCTCCACGGTGTACGTCCAGCGGCCCTCCGGGCCGGCACTCACCCTCGCCCCCCAGCGGTCGGTGCCGGGGGCCAGCTCGCGCATCGGTGTCCACGGGCCGGGGCGGCCGTCCGGGTCGCGCAGGACGACGTTCGCGGCGACGGCGTCATGGCCCTCGCGGAAGACCGTGGCCGACACCTCGAACTCCTCGCCCACCACCGCCTTGGCGGGACGGCGTCCGTGCTGGACGACCGGGCGGACGTCGAGGACGGGGATCCGCCCGACGGCCGTCGCCGGAGTGACGGCGGTGAGGGGCGCGTCGGGGGCGCGGGTGGCGGGGACGGCGGCCCTGGCCGTTTCGGGAGTGGCCTTCGCCCCCTTCGGAGCGCTCTTCCCCGCCTTGGGAGCGGCCGTCTTGGCGGTCTTGGCCGCCTTGGCCGTCTTCGGGGCGGAGGACTTGGCCGTCTTGGGAGCGGACTTGGCCGCCTTGGAGCGCGCCGTGGTGGCCTTGCGCTCGGACGTCGCCGGAGCGGACGCGTCCGCGGACGGCGTCTCCGGCGTGGTGGCGGGGGTGCCGGCGGCGGAGGTGCCGGGGTCGGTGCCGGCGGCGGCCGACGGTTTCCCGGGTGCGGCGGACGAAGCGGGTGTACGGGACCCGGATTCGGCCGCGCGTGTCCGGGGGGTCTCGGGGGTGGTCGTCGGGGGTGGCGACGTGTGGTGCGTGGCGGGCATGACCGCTCCTGTCCGCGTCAACGTGGGTGGGCGGATGGCGTGTGGGGAGGTGGGGCCTGCGGGCGTACCGGAGGAGCCTTCCCACCCTATGCGGGTGGGCATTCCGGCACTTTGTTAACTACTCACGCGTATGTCTACACACAAGACCGGCCTCGTCCCGGGCAGGCGAGGCCGGTGCGGTGTGGCCGAATCACCCTGGTCGTGCCGGCGTCACCCCAGGGTCAGCCGATGTGCAGGAGCCTGTCCGGCGAACCCGTGCCCGCACCCGACACCTTTCCCGGGACCGCCCGTCTCACCAGCGCCTTCGCCACCTGCGCGGGTGCGGCGCGTGGATGGTCCGCCAGATACAGCGCGGCCGCGCCGGCGGCGTGCGGGCTCGCCATCGACGTTCCGGAGTAGGTGGCTTTCGCCCTGTCTCCGGTGTACGAAGTCGACGTGATGTCCACCCCCGGCGCGAAGAGGTCCAGCGAGGGCCCGGAGTTCGAGAAGCGCGCCCGCGCGTCGGTCCGGTCCGTCGCGCCGACCGTGAGCGCCTCCGCGACCCGGGCGGGGGAGCAGAGCGAGGCCGGCAGCCCGGAGTTGCCCGCCGCGACCGTGTAGGTCACGCCGGAGGCGATGGAGTTGCGGACGGCCGCGTCGAGCTGGGCGTTGGCGGGTCCGCCCAGGCTGAGGTTGGCCACGGCCGGCTTCCTCGCGTGCCGGGTGACCCAGTCGATGCCGGCGATGACCTGGGCGGTGGAGCCGGCGCCCTTGTCGTCGAGGACGCGGACGGCCACGATCCTGGCCTTCTTCGCCACGCCGTACCCGGCCCCGGCGACCGTCCCCGCGACGTGGGTGCCGTGGCCGTTGCCGTCCTGGGCCGTCCCGTCGCCGTCGACGAAGTCCCAGCCGTAGCTCGCCCGGCCGCCGAAGTCCCGGTGGGTGACACGGACACCGGTGTCGATGACGTAGACGGTCACTCCCGAGCCGGCCGAGCCGGGTGCCGTGTACCGCCGGTCGAGCGCTCGGCCCCTCTGGTCGATCCGGTCCAGCCCCCACGACGGCGGGTCGCTCTGGACGCGGTCGGCGCTCGCGTGGCCGGCCGGCACCGAGCCGGCGGCCACGCGGTCGGCCAGGGCCCGGCCGACCGTGACACCCGGATCTCTCACCCCCTCGAACGTCACCCGGGTGTCCTGGACGACGGAGGCCACGCGGGGGTCCGTGGCGAGCCGCCCGGCCTGTCTCGCGTCGGCCCGCACGGAGAAGCCGTTGAGAGCTGTGCCGTAGGTGTGGCTGATTCTCGCTCCGTACCGTTCGGCGACGCTCGCGCCGGCCGACGACGGAGCCCGCGTACCGCCCTTGAGTGTCACGATGTAGCTGCCGCTGACGGAGCCCGGCTCCCCCGCGCCGGACATCCGTCCCGCCCGGGCCGCCCGCGCGGGCGGGGCGTTGGCCGAAAGCACCGCGGCCGTCGCGACCGCCGTGAGCCCCGCCGCCCAGCGCAGACGCCACTTCCTCGTCCGTGCCATGACCTGAGTTCCCCTCCTCGACGCGACGTACCGAGGCCGGTCCGGCCGCTGGGACGGGGTCCGGCCGTACGCCACCCAGTGAGCCTCTCGTGCGGTGCGAAGCATCACAAGACCGCCTATGCGGGTGGAATCGGCCATGCCCTCCCTGAGGCGTCCGCGAAGGTTGCGTCGATTTCACGCCGATGTCACACGGTCGGCTCCGATCGGGGGCCGTGCCGCGATGCGCCGTGTCGCGAAGGCACCCTCGCCGCTAACGTCGTGGGTGACGAAGGGCGCACAACGCCGTGCGTCCCTCAGCCGCGTACGTCCTCCGTGAAGGTGGAATTCGTGAAGGCGATCCGCAGATTCACCGTCCGACCCGTGCTCCCCGAAGCCCTTCACCCGCTCAGTGACCTGGCCCGCAACCTCCGCTGGTCCTGGCACGCAGAGACCCGCGACCTCTTCCGGTCCGTCGACCCCGAGCGCTGGGCCGCGTGCGGCGACGACCCCGTGCGCCTGCTCGGCAGCGTGCCCGCCGGGCGGCTCGCGGAACTCACCGAGGACAGCCGCTTCCTGCGCCGTCTGGCCGAGGTCCGCGACGACCTGCGCGAGTACATGGGCGGCGACCGCTGGTACCAGACACAGACCTCCGACCTGCCCGCCGCCATCGCCTACTTCTCGCCCGAGTTCGGCATCACGGCCGCCCTGCCGCAGTACTCGGGGGGCCTCGGCATCCTCGCGGGCGACCATCTCAAGGCGGCCAGCGACCTCGGTGTCCCGCTGATCGGCGTCGGCCTGCTCTACCGGCACGGCTACTTCCGCCAGTCCCTGTCCCGCGAGGGCTGGCAGCAGGAGCACTATCCGGTCCTCGACCCCAACGAACTGCCCGTGGTGCCGCTGAGCGAGGACGACGGCACCCCCGCCCAGGTGTCCCTCGCGCTGCCCGGCGGCCGCGCGCTGCGCGCCCGGATCTGGCTGGCCCAGGTCGGCCGCGTCCCGCTGCTGATGCTCGACTCCGACGTCGAGGAGAACGGCGTCGGTGAACGCGGGGTCACCGACCGGCTCTACGGCGGCGGCAGCGAGCACCGGCTGCTCCAGGAGATGCTCCTCGGCATAGGAGGGGTGCGGGCGGTCAGGACGTACTGCCGCCTGACCGGGCACCCGCAGCCCGAGGTGTTCCACACCAACGAGGGGCACGCGGGGTTCCTCGGCCTGGAGCGGATCGCCGAACTCGGCGACAAGGGACTGGACTTCGACTCCGCGCTGGAGGCGGTCAGGGCCGGCACGGTCTTCACCACCCACACGCCGGTGCCCGCCGGCATCGACCGCTTCGACCGGGAGGTGGTCGCCCGCCACTTCGGCGCCGACGCCGAACTCCCGCGCATCGACGTGGAGCGCGTCCTCGCCCTCGGCATGGAGACCTATCCCGGAGGCGAGCCGAACCTCTTCAACATGGCCGTGATGGGCCTGCGGCTCGGCCAGCGGGCGAACGGCGTCTCCCTGCTGCACGGCCAGGTCAGCCGGGAGATGTTCTCCGGGCTCTGGCCGGGCTTCGACCCCGACGAGGTGCCGATCACCTCGGTCACCAACGGCGTCCACGCACCGACCTGGGTGGCCCCCGAGGTCTTCCGCCTCGGCGCCCGGCAGGTCGGCGCGCAGCGCACCGAGGACGCGCTGACCGTCGGCGGCTCCGACCGCTGGGACGCGGTGGCCGAGATCGCCGACCAGGAGATCTGGGACCTGCGCAGGGTGCTGCGGGAACAACTGGTCATGGAGGTACGGGACCGGCTGCGGGCCTCCTGGCGCCAGCGCGGCGCCGGTACGGCCGAACTCGGCTGGATCGACGGCGTCCTCGACCCCGACGTCCTCACCATCGGCTTCGCCCGCCGCGTCCCCTCGTACAAACGTCTGACGCTCATGCTGCGCGACCGCGACCGGCTCATGGACCTGATGCTGCACTCCGAGCGGCCGGTCCAGATCGTCGTCGCGGGCAAGGCGCACCCCGCGGACGACGGCGGCAAGCGGCTGATCCAGGAACTGGTCCGGTTCGCGGACGACCCGCGGGTGCGCCACCGGATCGTCTTCCTGCCCGACTACGGCATGGCCATGGCGCAGAAGCTCTACCCGGGCTGCGACATCTGGCTCAACAACCCGCTGCGTCCGCTGGAGGCGTGCGGCACGAGCGGGATGAAGGCCGCGCTCAACGGCTGTCTCAACCTCTCCGTCCTGGACGGCTGGTGGGACGAATGGTTCCAGCCGGACTTCGGCTGGGCGATCCCGACCGCGGACGGCACCGCGACCGACGACGACCGCCGGGACGAGCTGGAGGCCGCGGCCCTGTACGACCTGCTGGAGCAGCGGGTGGCCCCTCGCTTCTACGAGCGCGGCCAGGAGGGACTGCCCGACCGGTGGATCGAGATGGTCCGCCGGACGCTGACCCACCTCGGGCCGAAGGTCCTGGCCGGCCGGATGGTGCGCGAGTACGTGGAGCGCCTGTACGCCCCGGCGGCCCAGGCCCATCGTTCCCTCACCGCCGGGACGGCCCGTGAGCTGGCCGCCTGGAAGTCACGGGTTCGGGCCGCCTGGCCGCGGGTCACGGTCGATCACGTCGAGGCGTCCTCGGCCACCACGACCGCCGAACTGGGCACCACGCTGTCGCTGCGCGTCCGCGTCGGTCTGGGCGACCTCGTCCCCGACGACGTGGAGGTGCAGGCGGTGGCGGGCCGGGTCGACGGGGACGACCGCATCGCGGACGCGGTCTGTGTCCCGCTGAAGCCGACCAACGGCCCGGATCTGGAAGGCCGTTGGGCGTACGAGGGCCCGTTGTCCCTCGACCGCACGGGCTCCTTCGGCTACACGGTCCGGATCCTGCCGTCGCACCGCCTGCTGGCCTCCGGCGCGGAACTGGGTCTGGTGGCGGTGCCCTCGGAGGAGACGGGAGAGGGCGCGGGTCTGCTGATGCGCTGAGGCGCAGCCCGCGAGACCGGCGTGATCGGGGCGAGCCGTGCACCACGGCTCGCCCGGGTCGCGCCGGTCTGCCGTCTCAGGAGTCGAGCCCCGCGCACAGCCGCCGCATCACCTTGCCGCAGCGCTGGGCGTAGGCGTGCTGCAGACCGCGGGTGACGGCGCCGCCCGCGCGGGCGTACCACTTGGCCGCGCGGCTGAAGGCCGTGATCGTGAGCCAGACGGTGCCGTCGCCGGTGCGCGAGACGACGAAGGCCTCCTCGCCGCACTCGGGATGACCGGAAAGGGTCCCGTAGGCCCAGGCGGTGCGCCGGTACTCCTCGGCGGTCCAGACTATGCGGCAGGGGGCCTTGATCAGGCCGATGCCGACCGTGACGTCGACCCCCGGCGCCGCCTTGCCGGCCTCGGAGACCATGCGGATCCCCATGGCCCGGTGCATCTCCCAGGTCATCAGGGCTTCGGACGCGCGCCGGAAGACGGCTTCGCCCTCGCCGATGCGGGAGCGGACGTGCAGTCGGTGGAAGCCCGGGGGGCAGCGGTCCTCGCGGGTCGCGCCCACGTCCTCGTACGTGTAGGGCATGGGGGCAAGCGTAAGGCGGCACCCGGCACGATTCCGTGCCGGGTGCCGCCTCGGTTCGATTACGTTCGCACTAGCTGACGTTGACCGCGGTCCAGGCCGCCGCCACCGTCGCGTACTCGGTGCTGCTGGAGCCGTACAGCGCGGACGCCGCCGACAGGGTGGCCGTACGGGCGCCCTTGTAGTTCGTCGACGAGGTCATGTAGGTCGTCAGCGCCTTGTACCAGATCTGCAGGGCCTTGGCCCGGCCGATGCCGGTGACCGTCGAGCCGCTGTAGGTCGGGGAGTTGTAGCTGACACCGTTGATCGTCTTCGAACCGCTGCCCTCCGAGAGGAGGTAGAAGAAGTGGTTCGCGACGCCGGACGAGTAGTGCACGTCCTTGTTGCCGACGGTGGAGGACCAGTAGTCCGCGGAGCCGCCGTCCTTGCTCGGCTTGTCCATGTAGCGCAGCGGGGTGCCGTCGCCGTTGATGTTGATCTTCTCGCCGATGAGGTAGTCGCCCACGTCGGAGGAGTTCGCCGCGTAGAACTCGACACCGGTGCCGAAGATGTCCGAGGTGGCCTCGTTCAGGCCGCCGGACTCGCCCGAGTAGTTGAGGCCGGCGGTGTTGGCGGTGACGCCGTGGCTCATCTCGTGGCCCGCGACGTCGAGCGAGGTCAGCGGGTGCGTGTTGCCCGAGCCGTCGCCGTAGGTCATGCAGAAGCAGCTGTCGTCCCAGAACGCGTTGACGTACGCGTTGCCGTAGTGGACGCGCGAGTACGCCCCGACGCCGTTGTTCTTGATGCCGCTGCGGCCGAAGGTGTTCTTGTAGAAGTCCCAGGTCACCTGCGCGCCGTAGGCGGCGTCGGCGGCCGCGGTCTGGTCGGTGGTGGAGCTGGAGGCCGCGCCGGTGCCCCAGACGTCGTCCGCGTCGGTGAACAGCGTGCCCGCGGAGGAGGTCGTGGTGTGCGACTTGTTGTACGTCTTGTGGCTGCCGCGGGTGCCGTCGGTCAGGCTGTACGTCGAGCCCGACAGGGTGGTGTTGAGCGTGACCGTGCCCGAGTAGAGCGTCTTGCCGGTGCCGGTCTCGATGCCCTGGTACTCGTAGAGCTTCTTGCCGGTGGCCGCGTCGGTGATGACGTGCAGCTCGTTGGGGGTGCCGTCGTCCTGGAGGCCGCCGACGACGGTCTCGTAGGCGAGGGTCGGCTTGCCGCTCGCGGCCCAGATCACCTTGCGGGGAGCCTGGTCGGCGGCGGTCTTGGCCGAGCCGGCGTCCTTGGCGGCGGTCAGCGCCTGCTTCTCGGCCTTGGCGGTGGTGACCAGCGGCTTGAGCGAGGCGACCTTGATGGCCGTCTTGGTCGCACGGGTCACGCCCTCGGTCTTGCCGGCCTTCTCGTGCACGACGAGGTCGCCGCCGAGGACCGGAAGGCCGTTGTACGTGCGCTCGTAGCGGGTGTGGACCGTGCCGTCGGCATCCTTGACGACGTCTCTGACGACGAGCTTCTCCTTGGCACCGAGGCCTATGCGCTGAGCCGTCTCCGTCTTGGCGGCGTCGGCCTTCTGGATGAGCGCGGTGCGGGCGGAGGCGGAGAGCTGGACCGGGGCCGCGGCGAGGGGGGTGACCCGGCCGGCGGGGGAGGCCTCGGTCTGGGCGGAAGCTCCGGTGGTCAGACCGGTGGTGAGCAGGGCTCCGGCGGCGACAGCGGTGGCGATGGCCAGAGTGGTGCGCTTGTGACGCGCGTAGAGGGGGGTCACGCAAGCTCCTTCTTGTGGGGACGTCCGAACGGCGTGGGGGCCGGATGGACGGTTGGGAAGTTGCGGTGCAGGTGAGCCGTGCGGGTGAAGCGTGCCATCCCAGCCGCGTACATGTCAGGAGCCCATAAAGACCTTGGCCGAAAATCGTCGACCAGGTGAACAGTTGGGTCACCGGGGCGCGATCCGGCCCGCGCCAAGGGCGGGTCGGCGCAAACTCCCTTTCCGGTAAAAGGAGGGCGCCGCCCCGGGGAGTCGAACCTCCGGGGCGGCGCCCTGGCGCACCGCTCGCGCGCGGACTTCCGGCGCGGCCTACGGGAAGGTGAGCTTCCAGCTGTTGATGTAGCCGGTGTCCTGGGCCGCCTGGTCCTGGACCTTCAGTTTCCAGGTGCCGTTGGCGACTTCGGAGGACGCGTTGACCGTGTAGGTCGCGTTCACGTTGTCCGCCGAGTCGGACGAGCTGAAGTTCTTCAGACGGTAGGTCGAGCCGTCCGGGGCGACCAGATCGATCACCAGGTCACCGCGCCAGGTGTGCACGATGTCGACCGCCACCGCGAGGTTCGACGGGGCGTTGCCGGTACGGCCGCTGACCGTGATCGACGACGTGACCGCCGCGCCGTTGTCCGGAATCGATACGTCGGCCGTGTTCTCGAACGACGTGCCGCCACCGCCGCCACCGCCCGGCCGCGAACCGACGTTCACGGCGGCCCAGGCGTTCTGCACCGCCGTGTACTCGGCGCTCGTGGTGCCGTACAGCTCGCCCGCCGCCGCCAGCGTGCCGGTACGGGCCGACGCGTAGTTGGTGGTCGAGGTGAACTTGGTGGTGAGCGCGCGGTACCAGATCTGCAGCGCCTTGTCGCGGCCGATGCCGGTGACCGGAAGCCCGTCGGAGGTGGGCGAGTTGTAGCTGACGCCGTTGATGACCTTGGCGCCGCTGCCCTCGCTCAGCAGGTAGAAGAAGTGGTTGGCGACACCCGACGAGTAGTGCACGTCGACGTTGCCGACTCCGGAGTACCAGGAGTCCTTGGAGGCGCCGTCCTTGCTCGGCTTGTCCATGTAGCGCAGCGGGGTGCCGTCGCCGTTGATGTCGATCTTCTCGCCGATGAGGTAGTCGCCCACGTCGGTCGAGTTGTTGGCGTAGAACTCCACGCCGGTGCCGAAGATGTCGGAGGTCGCCTCGTTCAGACCGCCGGACTCGCCCGAGTAGTTGAGGCCCGCGGTGTTGGAGGTGACGCCGTGGCTCATCTCGTGGCCGGCCACGTCGAGCGCGGTCAGCGGGTCGGCGTTCCCGGACCCGTCGCCGTAGGTCATGCAGAAGCAGCCGTCGTCCCAGAACGCGTTGACGTACGCGTTGCCGTAGTGGACGCGCGAGTACGCCCCGACGCCGTTGTTCTTGATGCCGCTGCGGCCGAAGGTGTTCTTGTAGAAGTCCCAGGTCTCCGCGGCGCCGTAGTGGGCGTCCGCGCCGGCCGTGGCGGCGTTCGACGTGGTGCCGTTGCCCCAGGTGTCGTTCGTCTGCGAGAACAGCGTGCCGGTGCCCGACGAGCCGTGGTTCAGGTTGTACGTCTTGTGGCCGCCGCGCGCGCCGTCGGTCAGCGTGTAGTTGGAGCCCGACTGCGTCGTCGTCAGGGTCACCTGGCCGCTGTACTGGGTGTTGCCGATGCCGGTCTCGATGCCCTGGTACTCGTAGAGCTTCTTGCCGGTGGCCGCGTCGGTGATGACGTGCAGCTCGTTGGGGGTGCCGTCGTCCTGGAGGCCGCCGACGACGGTCTCGTAGGCGAGGGTCGGCTTGCCGCTCGCGGCCCAGATCACCTTGCGGGGAGCCCGGTCGGCGGCGGTGCTCTTCGAGCCGGCGGCCCTGGCGGCGGCCAGCGCCTGCTTCTCCGCCGTGCCCGCGGCGATCGAGGGCTTGAGGTCGGCGACCTTCAGGGACGCCTTCGTCGCCTTGTAGACGTGCCCGGTCCGCCCCGACTTGGAGGTGTCGACGACCAGGTCGCCGCCGAGGACCGGCAGTCCTTCGTACGTCCGCTCGTAGCGGGTGTGGACGGTGCCGTCCGCGTCCTTCATGACGTCACGGGCGACGAGGCTCTCGCCGGCGCCGAGACCCAGGTCCCGGGCGGTGGTGGCCTTGGCCGCGTCGGCGTCGCGTATCAGCTCGGCGCGCTGGGAGGCGCTGAGCTTCATGGCGACGGCGCCCGGGTTGACCCGGCCCGCACGGGGGGCCTGTTCGGGGGCGGCGCTCGCGGCGCCCGACTGGACGGCCGCGGCCAGCAGGGCGGTGACGCCGACGAGGGCGACACCGGTGACGCGGCGCTTGGTGATGTGGGAGGTGCGTCTGTGGGGAGAACTGCTGCTCAACACTGACTCCTTCTGCATGGCCGCGGATCGCGCGGCCAGGGGAGACCGGACGATCGACGAAACCGTCCGGGCAGAACTGGGCGTACGCGGAACCAGGTGCATGGGGTCGTTCGGCCCGTCACAGCTGACGTTGCTGTGAGGTGGCTGTGAAGTGGCCGAGGGAAGAGTGGCAGGAGATAACCCTTTCTGTCAGGACCGCGTCACAAAAATGGCCGGAAACGGTCCGTTGTCCGGTTAGTCATGTTCGATATACGGACTGGCCTTCGGATGTTCGCCCCGGCGTGCGGGGTGACGGTGTTTCGGCCAAACCCTCCGGCCAACCTCCGGCCGGCCTTCGGGGCGCCCCGGCGCGGGGCCCCGGCCGGCCGCGCGTACCGCCAGATGACCGGCCCGCCGTCAGCAACGGAATGAAGCCCCGACCCTTTCGGGGGCCTTCCGGCACGTCCGCACGCCCGGTCCCGGCCCCTGCGGTTTGAGTGATCAACGGCATTCCGGTCCGTACCCGGCGTCCCCGACCGGGCGAGGCGGTGCGATCCGGACAGGCATACCCGCAGGAGGTTTGGTGAGAAGGTCACATTGGTGTGCGAGCCTTGCGGCGCTGGGAGGCCTGGCCGGCTCCCTGATGCTCGGCTCCTCCGTCCCGGCCGCGGCGTCCGGCCACCCCGGCGACAGCCGCACGGCCGGCACCGTCCCCACCCTGTCCGCCACCCCGGAGCCCAAGCCGGCCCCCGGGCACGTGAAGCCGGCGGACCAGCCGAACGCGTCCGACCCCTCGCGCGTGTGCCGGGGGCTCGTGCCCGACCCCATCCCGCCGAGGCTGCGCCGCCTCTACTTCTGCGGTGACTGGCGCCTCGGTCCCCGGTGGCTGCCGACCAGGGGCATCCTGGGGAACATCCTCCAGCGCTACGACCGCCTCGGCGGTCTCACCGCCGTGCAGTTCCTCGACAAGTGGTGGGACCCCACCGCCGACTCGGGCCAGGGCGACTGGCGTTACCCGCCGGACGACGGCTTCACCCACCGCAACGGAACGGTGGTCGCCGCCCCGCTCGTCCTCCACGCCGGCCTGCGGCTCGACCGCTTCGGCAGCGAGGCGGGGCGCTTCCTGGCCCCGAAGGGCACCAAGTACGGCAAGCGTGTCATCCCGCCGTCGAGCCTCAACACCTCCGACCCGCGCTACCCGTACAACTACCACTCCTACAAGCTGGCCAAGGACGTCACGGTCTGCGCGGGCAGGACCGCCCCCGGCTTCGAGCAGCCCGGCCTCGGCACCCAGTACGTGACGTCGAGCCGGTTCTGCCCCGACATCCCCCGCACGACGGTGGCGGACCTCGTGAGCAACGGCACGCTGGTACGCACCAACGGCTGACCACGCGCCCTCCCTCGGAGGCGCACGACCGCGCGCGGAAGCCGGACCCGGCGACGACCGGGCCGGCTCCGCCCCGGCGGAAGGCCGATCACATGGACCGGTTCGCGCTGTGCCGGGCCCTCGAAGCGGCCCGGATCCCCGCCACGTCCTACGAGATCGTGGACTGCCCGGGCCGGCACCTCGCCGCCGACCGCTACTTCCTCGACGGCCACGAGGGCGACTGGACCGTGGGTGTCCACGAGCGGGGGGCCCGCCAGGTCTTCGAGCGGTTCACCGACGAGGACGAGGCCTGCCGGTGGATCCACGACCGGCTTCTCGGCGGGCCCCCGCCCGCCGCGGCCTCCGCCCCCGGAGAGCCCGCCGCCCCGCCCCCGGACCCCGAGGCCCTGCAACGCCAGGCCGACGACGACCTGGAAGCGGCCCTCGCCGAACTGCTCCGCGGGACGGCCGGGGCGCCCGGCGAGGAGCCCCCGGAAAGCCCTCCCGCGTAGCCGGCCCGGTGGGCCCGGCCGCCTCCGCGGACGCGGTTCAGCCGGCGGAGGGGTCCCGGTCCCCGTGCCACGAGTGCCACAGCGCCGCGTACGGCCCCCCGGCCGCCACCAGTTCGTCGTGCGTGCCCAGTTCGGACAGCCGGCCGTCCTCCATCACCGCCACCCGGTCCGCGTCGTGGGCGGTGTGCAGCCGGTGGGCGATCGCGATGACGGTCCGCCCCTCCAGCACGGTGGCCAGCGCCCGCTCCGTGTGCCGGGCGGTCGTCGGGTCCAGGAGCGCCGTGGCCTCGTCGAGGATCAGCGTGTGCGGGTCGGCGAGCACCACCCGGGCCAGCGCGAGCTGCTGGGCACGGGAGCCGTCGACGTGCAGGGCCTGGGCCCCCAGTTCGGTGTCCAGCCCGCCCGGGAGGTCCCCGGCCCAGTCCTTCGCGCCGACCGCCGCGAGGGCGGCCCACAACGCGGCGTCGTCGGCGTCCGGTTCGGCGATGAGCAGGTTGTCGCGGAGCGTGCCGAGGAACACGTGGTGCTCCTGGGTGACGAGCACGACGTGCCGGCGGAGCTGCTCCGGGTCGAGGTCGACGACCGGCACCCCTCCGACCGTCACCGACCCGCTGCCCGGGGCGTCGACCCCCGCGAGCAGTCTGCTCAGCGTGGTCTTCCCCGCCCCGGAGGGGCCCACGACCGCCAGCCGTTCCCCGGGACGCACCGTCAGATCGACCCCGCGCAGCACGTCGCCGCCCCGCTCGTACGCGTAGCGCACGCCCGTGACGTCGATCCGGTCGTCCGCCGGCACGGGGGAGCCGGCCGGGACGGCGCGCGGCGCGCCCGCCAGACCCTCCACACGGGCGAACGAGGCGCCGCTGCTCTGCAGTTGCTCGACCTGGCTCAGGATCTGGTCGAGCGGTTCGGCGAGCCGGTGCAGATACAGCGTCGCGGCGACCACCGTGCCGAGACTCAGCGTGCCCCGGGCGTGCAGCGCGCCGCCCACCAGGAGGACCGCCACGACCGGCACGACGTAGGAGGTCTCCACGGCCGGGAAGAACACGCTGCGCAGGAACAGGGTCCGCATCCGCGTCACCCGGGACACCTCCAGCGCGTCCCGGCTCGCCCGGCTCCGGCGCTCGCCCAGCCCGAACGCCTCCACCGTGCGGGCGCCCGACGCGGTGGCCGCGAGGATCTCGGCGACCTCCGAACCGGCGGCGCCCTGGGCGAGATAGGCGGTCCGCGCCCGGCGCAGGTACCAGCGCAGCGCGAAGCCGATGCCGGTCAGTCCCAGCACCCCGCACAGGCCGAGCAGCGGGTCGATGACGAAGACGGCGACGAGGACGAACAGCGCCTGCGCGCCGGAGATCAGGAGCTGGGGCCCCGTGTCGCGCAGGGTGGTGCCCACCTCGGTGACGTCGGCGGTGGCGCGTGCCGTCAGATCACCGGTGCCCGCCCGTTCCACGACCGACGCGGGCAGCGTCAGGGTCCGCTCCACGAACTCCTCGCGCACCCGCGCGAGCGTCCGCTCGCCGAAGCGGTAGCCCACGTACGCGGCCCAGCGCGACAGCAGGAGCTGGACCAGCGCGGCCAGCAGGATGACGAGCGCAGGCCCGTCCACCGCCTCGACTCCGGCGCCGTCGCGCACGTCGTCGATCATCCGCCCGAGCAGCCAGGGGCCGACCAGACCGGCTCCGGCGGCCAGCGCGTTGAGGGCGAGCACGGCGGCGAACACCCGCCCGTCCGCGCGGATGAGCCGCAGCGCCGCCCGCCGCACCTCGGCGCGTCCCGCCACCGGCAGCCGGCCCGTCACAGCGCCACCTCCTCGTCCACGCCCGCCACCGGGCCCGCGTCCCCGGCGTCCCCCGGCTCCGCGTCCTCCTCCGGTTCCGCGTCGCGGGAGACCAGCGACCGGTATCCCGGTTCCGTCCGCAGGAGTTCGCGGTGGCTGCCCGTGGCCGCGGCCTTGCCGTCGACGAGGAAGCAGACGGTGTCCGCGTGGTCCAGGACGAGCGGCGACGTGCTCGTCACGACGGTCGTACGGTCCGTGCGGGCGGCGCGCAGCCGGGCCGCGACCGTCGCCTCGGTGTGGGCGTCGAGCGCCGAGGTCGGTTCGACGGCGAGCAGCACCTCGGGATCGGCGAGGAGCGCGCGCACGAGCCGGACCCGCTGCCGCTGGCCGCCGGACAGGTTGCGGCCCTGCGCGTCGAGGGCCGCGTCGAGGCCGTCCGGCAGCCCGAGGACGATGTCGTCGGCGGCGGCCGCGCGCACGGCCCGGCCGATGGTCCCGTCGTCGGGCTCCCGGCGTGCCCCGACGGTCTCGCGCAGCGTGCCGGCGAACAGATCGGCCTCGTTGTCGGCGACCAGGATCCGTTCGCGCACCTGGGGCAGGGCGACCGCGTCGAGCCGTACACCGCCCCAGGTCACGTCCGAGGCGGCGTAGCGGCCGAGGCGGTCGACCACGGCGGCGGACTGTTCGGGGCGGGCCCCGGCCAGCACGGTCAGCCTTCCCGGGACCACCCGGACCCCGGACTCCGGATCGTGCAGCAGTGCCGGGGATCCCGGGGCGTCGAGCGCGTCCGGGGGAGTGGCGACGGGCTCCAGGGAGAGGAACCGTACGACGCGCCGGGCGGCGACGACGGCCCGGGAGAGTTCGTAGCCGCACTCGATGAAGAAGTACACCGGCAGGACGAGGACCGCGACATAGCCGTACACGGACACCAACTGGCCGATGGTGATGTCGCCCTGGGCCGCCAGCCGGGCCGCGAGCCAGGTCACCGCGGCCAGCAGGACGGTCGGCATGCCCACGCCCAGGGCCTGGATCCAGCTCGTCACCGCGCCGACCCGGTAGCCCTGTTCGCGCAGCTTCCGCGAGTCGCGGCGGAACGCGTCCGCGAACAGCCCCTTGCCGCCGAGCCCGTTCAGGACGCGCAGACCGCCGGCGAGGTCGCCGACGCGCGCGGTCAGGACGGACTGCCGTTCGCGGTAGCCCGTCTCGGCTCCCTGGAGGCGGACCGTCAGCGGACCGACGAGCCCGGCCGTCAGCGGCACCCCGAGCAGGATCACCGCGGAGAGCTGCACCGAGACCGGCAGCAGCAGCGCGGCCACCACGCCGTAGGTGACGACCGCGGCCAGACCGGGCCCGACGACCGTCAGCGAGTTGCTGATCGTGTTCACGTCGCGGACACCGACCGTGACGATCTCCCCCGTGCCGGTCTGCCGCGAGAGCGCGGCGCCGAGCCGGGCCGCGTGCTCGACCACGAGCTTGACCGTACGGAAGTTGGCGTCCATCCGGACCCTGGTCATCGTGCGGTGCCGCACGACACCCAGACCGGCGTTGAACGCCCCGGTGCCGAGCACGGCGGCCGTCCAGCCCGCCAGCGCGGCCCCGTCACCCGGCTCCAGCCCGTCGTCGATGGCCCGGGACAGGAGATACGGCGTCAGTGCCGTGAGCCCCATCCACACGGTGGACACCACCGCGCCGGTGACCGAGCGGTGCGCCTGCCGGGTGACCAGCCACCACAGGAACCGCCAGCCGCCCCGGCGGTCCGGTGTCCCCGGATCCCCGTACGTGTCGATCATCAGCCCTCTTCCGCTCCCTCTCCGGCCGCCGCCCGCGGCGTGACCGGCCCGTGGGCACGCCCGTCCACTAGACGAGACTGTCCCGCCAGGCCTTGTGCAGGTCCGCGAAACGGCCCGTGCCCGCGATCAGTTCGGCGGGCGGCCCGTCCTCGACGATCCGGCCGTGCTCCATCACCAGGACCCGGTCGGCGATCGCCACCGTCGACAGCCGGTGCGCGATGACCACCGCCGTACGGCCCCGCAGGACCGTCGACATGGCGCGCTGCACCGCCCGTTCGCCCGGGATGTCCAGCGAGCTGGTCGCCTCGTCGAGGATCAGGACCGCCGGGTCGGCCAGCAGTGCGCGGGCGAAGGCGACGAGTTGGCGCTGGCCGGCGGAGATCCGGCCGCCGCGCTTGCGCACGTCCGTGTCGTAGCCGTCGGGCAGCGCGCTGATGAAGTCGTGCGCGCCGATCGCCTTGGCCGCCCGCTCGATCTCCTCGCGCGACGCCTCGGGGCGGCCGATCGCGATGTTCTCGGCGACCGTGCCCGAGAACAGGAACGCCTCCTGGGTCACCATCACGACCCCGCGCCGCAGTTCGGGCACCGCGAGCTCGCGCAGATCGACGCCGTCGAGCAGGACCCGGCCGTCGGAGGGGTCGTAGAACCGGGCCAGCAGCTTGGCCAGCGTCGACTTGCCGGCGCCGGTCGAGCCGACCACGGCCACCGTCTGTCCGGCGGGCAGGGTGAGCGAGAAGGAGGGCAGGACCTCGCCGCCGGTGCGGTACGCGAAGCGGACCTCGTCGAACACGACCTCGCGGCCGGGGTGTTCGGACGCGAGGGCCGGAAGCTGCCGGGGCACGGACGGCTCCGGCACGGACGGCGTCTGGGCCAGCAGACCGGCGATCTTCTCCAGCGAGGCCGCGGCGGACTGGTAGGAGTTCAGGAACATGCCGAGCCGGTCGATGGGGTCGTAGAGCCGGCGCAGATAGAGGACCGCGGCGGCGAGCACACCGAGCGCGAGCGAGTCCGAGGCCACCCGGTAGGCGCCCCACAGCACGATGCCCGCGACGGCCGTGTTGGCGACCAGGCGGGAGCCGACGACATAGCGGGCCATCTCCAGCAGCGCGTCGCCGTTCGTCCGCTCGTGGCGTCGGTTGAGGACCTTGAACTCGGCCTCGTTGGCGGCCTCCCGGCGGAACGCGCGCACCGGCCGGATGCCGTTCATCGTCTCCGCGAACTTCACGATCACCGCGGCGATCGTCGTCGAACGGACGGCGAAGATCTGTCCCGCGCGGCGCTGGTAGCGGCGGATGAGCAGGTAGAGCGGCACGAAGGAGGCCACCGCGACCGCGCCCAGACCGAGGTCGAGCCAGAGCAGCATCGCCGAGATGTAGACGAAGGACAGGATGACGGTGACGAGTTCCTGGAGCCCCTCGCTGAGCAGTTCGCGCAGCGACTCGACGTCCGTCGTGGAGCGGGAGATCAGCCGGCCCGAGGTGTAGCGCTCGTGGAAGTCGACGCTGAGCGCCTGGGCGTGCCGGAAGATCCGGCCGCGCAGGTCGAGCAGCACGTCCTGGTTGACCCGGGCCGAGGCGATGATGAAGGCGTACTGGAGCCCGCCGGAGGCCGCCGAGCACAGCAGGTAGGCGGCGCCGACCGCGATCAGCGGCCCGTGGTCGTCCTGCCGGAACGCCGGTACGGCGCGGTCGATGGCGTACGCGACGAGCAGCGGGCCCGCCTGCACGGCCGCCTGCTGGAGCAGCAGCAGAACGGTGGTCAGGGCCACCCGGGCCCGCAGCGGGGCGAGCAGCGAGCGCAGCAGCGTCGCGGTCGCGCCCGGGGGAGCGGGCAGGGTGTCGTGGTCGAAGGGGTCCTGGTGCGGCTCGGGCCCCGAGGGCGCGTCGGTCTTCGGTTCCTTGTCCGGTGCGGTGGTCGTGGGCGCCGCCGTCATCGGCCGTCCTCCTCTGTCCCCGACATCAGGTGGGCGTATTCGGCATGGGTGCGCAGCAGTTCGTGGTGGGTGCCGACCGCCGCGATGCGGCCGTCGGAGATCAGGGCCACCCGGTCGGCCAGCAGGACCGTGGAGGGGCGGTGCGCCACGATCAGGGCGGTCGTCTCGGCCAGCACCCGGCGCAGGGCGGCCTCGACCGCCGCCTCGGTGTGCACGTCGAGCGCCGACAGCGGGTCGTCGAGCACCAGGAAGCGCGGGCGGCCGACCACCGCGCGGGCCAGCGCGAGCCGCTGCCGCTGCCCGCCGGACAGGCTGAGGCCCTGTTCGCCGACCTGGGTCGCCGTGCCCTGGGGCAGCGTGTGCGCGAAGTCGGCCTGGGCGACCGCGAGAGCGCGGTCCAGCTCCTCGCGGCCGGCACTCTCGGGGGCGCCCATCAGGACGTTCTCGCCGACGGTGGCCGAGAACAGGGTGGGTTCCTCGAAGGCGACGGCCACGAGTTCGCGCAGCTCCTCGCGGGGCATCCGCGTGATGTCCCGGCCGTCCAGGGTGATCCGGCCGGACGTCACCTCGTGCAGGCGGGGCACGAGGGCGGTGAGGGTGGTCTTTCCGCTGCCGGTGGCGCCGACGAGGGCCATGCTCTCGCCGGAGCGGACGTGCAGGTCGATGCGGGCGAGCACCGGGGGCGTGTCCGCGGGGGCGTCGGGGTAGCGGAACTCGACACCGTGGAAACGCAGTCCGCTGTCGCTGTCGCTGTCGCTGTCGCTGTCGGTGTCGGTGTCGGTGCTTGTGCCGGTCGCGGGCGGGGCCGCGGGGGCGACCGCGGCCGCGGTGCCGTCCGACTCCGGTGTCGCCCGCATGACCTCGAAGTACCGCTCGGTGGCCGTCGCGGCCTCCTGGCTCATCGCGAGGAGGAAGCCGATCGAGTCGACGGGCCAGCGCAGCGCGAGCGCCGTCGACAGGAACGCCACCAGCGTGCCGGCGGACAGACGGCCGTCGGCGACCTGCACCGTGCCGAGGACGAGGGCCGCGCCGATCGCGAACTCGGGCAGGGTGACGATGACGCCCCAGATGGAGGCGAGCAGCCGGGCCTTGACCAGTTCCGTGCCGCGCAGCGTCCGGGACAGCTCGCGAAACGCCCGCGCCTGGCTGCGATGGCGGCCGAACCCCTTGATGATCCGGATGCCGAGCACACTCTCCTCGACCACCGTCGTCAGATCGCCGACCTGGTCCTGGGCCCGCCGCGCCACCTCCGCGTAACGCCGCTCGAAGAACCAGCAGACGATCATGACGGGGACGGCGGGGGCGAGGAGGACCAGCCCGAGGGTCCACTGCTGGGCCAGCATGATGCTGATGCCCGCGAGGATCGTCACGCCGTTGACCAGCAGGAAGGTCAGCGGGAACGCCAGGAACATGCGGACCAGCATCAGATCGGTGGTCGCCCGGGACAGGAGCTGGCCGGACGCCCAGCGGTCGTGGAAGGCGACCGGCAGGCGCTGGAGATGACGGTACAGATCGGCCCGCATCCCGGCCTCGACCCCGGCCAGCGGGCGGGCCACCAGCCAGCGGCGCAGCCCGAACAGACCGGCCTCGGCGATGCCGAGCAACAGCAGATACAGCGCCCCGAGCCAGACGCCCGCCGGATCGTGCCCCGTGACGGGACCGTCCACCATCCACTTCAGGATCAGCGGGAACACGAGCGAGAGACAGGAGGCGACGACGGCGACGAACGCCGCGGCGAACCATCTCGCCCGCACCGGGCGGACGTAGGGCCACAGGCGCAAGAGGCTGCGTACGGTCGAACGGTCGGGGTGGCCGTGGGCGGCGGCGTCGGAGGAGGTCATCATGAGCGAGCCTACGTTTCACCACTGACAGTGCCCACCGAGTTTTCGGCACGTCCGGACCGTCCGGGGCGCTCCGCGAGCGGTCGTCCCCGGGGCCTTCGAGGAGCGGTACGGCGCCGAACCCCGGGGCCTTCGGGGAGCGCGCGGCGCTGATCCCCAGGGGGCGTCGCGACGCCGCCCCCGAGGCACGTCGTACCGCTCCGTCAACCGATCGGACGATGCCGGTCCGAGCGCGACGGCCGATGCGACGGCGGGGCCCCCGCTGCGACGCTCGGGGCATGTCAGTCATCGAAGTGAGCGGACTGCGCAAGTCCTACGACGGCCGGAGCGTCCTCGACGACGTCTCCTTCCGCGTCGAGGAGGGCGAGATCTTCGGGATCCTCGGCCCGAACGGCGCCGGCAAGACCACCACCGTCGAATGCGTCGAGGGACTGCGGGTCCCCGACGCGGGCCGCGTCCGGGTCGCCGGCCTCGACCCCTTCACGGACCACGAGGCCACCAGCCGTGTCCTCGGCGTGCAGCTCCAGGAGAGCGGACTCCAGCCGAAACTCACCGTCCGCGAGGCGCTCGAGCTGTACTCCGCGTTCTACCCGAAGCCCGCCGACTGGCGCCCGCTGGCCGAACGCCTGGGGCTGACCGGCCGGCTCGGCACCGGCTTCGGCAAGCTCTCCGGCGGCCAGAAGCAGCGCCTGTTCATCGCGCTGGCGCTCATCGGCGACCCGCGTGTGGTGGTGCTCGACGAGCTGACCACCGGGCTCGACCCGCGGGCGCGCCGCGACACCTGGGAACTCATCGAGGACGTCCGCGACCGGGGCGTCACCGTCCTGCTGGTCACGCACTTCATGGAGGAGGCGCAGCGGCTGTGCGACCGGATCGCCGTCATCGACAAGGGGCGCCTGGCCGCCCTCGACACCCCGGCCGGTCTCGTCCGCCGCTCCGCCGGTTCCACCGTCATCAGCTTCACCCCGTCCGCGCCGCTGGACGACCGTGACGTCCAGGCGCTCCCGGCGCTCGCCTCCGTGGCGACCAAGGACGGCCGCGTCACGCTGTCCGGCACCGACGAGACCGTGAACGCGGTCATCACCCTGCTCGCCCGGCACCGCGTCACCGCCCACCAGCTCCGCGTCACCGACGCCACCCTGGACGACGCCTTCCTGGACCTGACGGAGGTCACCGCGTGAACACCGCCGTGCTGCGCGCCGAGTTGCGGCTCTTCCGCCGTGAACCGGGCGCCCTCTTCTGGATCCTGCTCTTCCCCACCCTGCTGCTCGTGATCCTGGGGTCGATCCCGGCGCTCCGGCACCACCGGCCCGAACTGGGCGGCCTGCGCACGATCGACGTCTACGTCCCGGTCGCCGTGCTCCTCGGCATGATCGTCGGCGGTCTGCAGTCGATGCCGCAGAACCTCACCGGCTACCGCGAACAAGGCATCCTGCGCCGGATGTCCACGACGCCGGTCCGGCCGTCCGCGCTGCTGTCCGCGCAGATGCTGGTCTACGGCTCGGCGGCCCTGCTCTCCGCCCTGTGCGCCCTCGTCGTGGGCCGGCTCGCGTTCGCCGTGCGGCTTCCCCGGCAGCCGTACGGCTATCTCCTCGCCCTGCTCCTGGCGGTCCTGGCCGCGCTCGCCCTGGGCGCGGTGGTCTCCGCGCTGTCCAGGACGACGAAGATCGCGGGCGCGATCGGATCGGCCGTGTTCTTCCCGGCCATGTTCTGCGCGGGCGTGTGGCTGCCGGTGCAGTCCATGCCGGACACCCTCGCCCGGATCGTCGGCTGCACGCCGTTCGGCGCCGCCGCGCAGGCCCTGAACCGGGCGGCGGCGGGGAACTGGCCGGGCTGGACGCACCTGGGGGTGCTGGTGGCCTGGACCGCGCTGCTCACCGCGGGTGCCTCCCGCTGGTTCCGGTGGGAGTAGGCACCGCCCGGAGCGGGCCGATGCAGACTGGGGGCATGGACGCGGGGGACGGGCGGATCGAGCGACGTCTGGAGCAACTGCACACCTGGGGGCCGTACGGTCTGCTCGGCATCAGCGTCGTCCTCGCGCTGGTCGCCACCGGCCAGGTGGAGGGCCGGGCCGAGTGGCAGACGGACGCCGGCCTGGTCGCCGCCGCGATCGCGCTCCAGCTCTGGTGGCACGGCACCCGCTCACGCCGCCCCGCCCGCGGCAGGATTCCCTCCCCGGCCGGGACGGCGTACTACGTACTGCGCTGGGCCATCGCCTTCACGCTCACCCTGAGCAGCGGGTTCTTCGCGTTCTACGCCTCCGCCGGATACATGGACGCCGACGAGCTGATCCCGGGCATGTGGCGCAGGCTCGGGCTGTTCGCCGCCGCGATCACCGTGGCGGGGGCGCAGTGCGGCGGGCTGCCGCCGAGGGGCGCGGCCCAGTGGGCCGCGTTCGGGGCGCTCCTGGCCGCCAACTCCGGTCTCCAGACGATCGTGGCCCACCTCACCGAGCAGGAGGAACGGCGCTCCCGCGAACGGGCCGGGACCATCGCGGAGCTCGAACGCACCAACGCGGCGCTCCAGCAGGCCCTCGACGAGAACGTCGCCCTGCACGCCCAACTCCTCGTCCAGGCGCGGGAGGCCGGGATCGCCGAGGAACGCCGACGGCTGGCCGCCGAGATCCACGACACCATCGCCCAGGGCCTGACCGGGATCATCGCCCAGCTCCAGGTCGCCGCGAACGCGGCCGGTCCGGCCGCCGCCCGCGTCCACCTCGAACGGGCCTCGGCGCTCGCCCGCCACAGTCTCGGCGAGGCCCGCCGCTCCGTGCACAACCTGGCCCCCGTGGCGCTGGCGGACGACGGGCTGCCCGAGGCGCTGAAGAAGACGGTCGCCGAATGGGCGGAACGCACCGGAATGCGCGCCGAGTTCACCGTCACCGGAACCAGCGAGCAGCTCCACGACGAGGTCGCGGCCACCCTGCTGCGCATCGCCCAGGAAGCCCTCTCCAACGCCGGGCGCCACGCGGCGGCCGGCCGGGTCGGAGTGACGCTGAGCTTCATGGGCGACGAGGTCACCCTCGACGTGCGCGACGACGGCCGCGGCTTCGACCCGATTGCCGTCCCCGCCCGCACGGGCGCCGGCGGATTCGGCCTCGACGGCATGCGCGCCCGCGCCGAACGCATCGCGGGCCACCTCGCCGTGGAGTCCGAACCGGGCCACGGCACCGCGCTGTCCGCTCGCGTACCGTTGGTACGCCATGACCGATGACACCCGCATCTCGCTGCTGATCGTCGACGACCATCCCGTCGTACGGGACGGCCTGCGCGGCATGTTCGAGTCCGCCCCCGGCTTCACCGTCCTCGGCGACGCGGCCGACGGGGCCGAGGCGGTCGAACGGGCCGCCGTCCTGGACCCGGACGTGATCCTGATGGACCTGCGGATGCCGGGCGGCGGGGGAGTGGACGCCATCGCCGAGCTGACCCGGCGCCGCTCCCGGGCCCGCGTCCTCGTCCTGACCACCTACGACACCGACTCCGACACCCTGCCGGCGATCGAGGCGGGTGCCACCGGCTATCTGCTCAAGGACGCGCCCCGCGACGACCTGTTCACGGCCGTGCGGGCCGCGGCGCAGGGCCGTACGGTGCTGTCCCCGGCCGTCGCCTCCCGCCTGGTCTCGGCCGTGCGGGCGCCCGCCTCCGCCGAGACCCTCTCGGCCCGCGAACGCGAGGTGCTGGCCCTGGTGGCCAAGGGCACCTCGAATCGCGAGATCGCCCGCGAACTGTTCATCAGCGAGGCGACCGTGAAGACCCATCTCACGCACGTGTACGCCAAGCTGGGCGCGAAGGACCGCGCGGCCGCGGTGGCGACGGCGTACGAGCGGGGCATCCTCGGCTGACCGGGCCGCGCCCCGGTCAGCCGGCAGGGCGTGCCGCCGTGGGACCGCGCCCTCAGCGGACCCTGAGCAGCAGCACGGACCGCGCCGGCACCGTGATCGCCGTGCCCGCCCGGTGGGTGAGCGCGGGCGCCGCGGCCTGGTCCTCGCGCGAGGTGTCCACGACCACCTCGTACGCGGTGGCCCAGGGCGTCCCCGGCAGCTCGAAGGAGGCCGGCCGGTCCCCGGCGTGCAGCACGGCGAGGAAGCTGTCGTCGACGACCGGGGCGCCCCGCGCGTCCCGTCCGGGGATGTCCCGGCCGGACAGATACATGCCGAGGGTGGCGGCCGGCGCGTACCAGTCCCGTTCCGTCATCTCGGTGCCCCGCGCGGTGAACCAGGCCAGGTCCCGCAGTCCGTCGGCCGAGTGGGCGCGCCCGGAGAAGAAGGCCCGGCGGCGCAGCACGGGATGCGCGTGCCGCAGCGCGATCAGACGGGACGTCAGCTCGAACAGGGCCCGCCAGTGCGGGTCGTCGAGCTGCGACCAGTCGACCCAGCTGATCTCGTTGTCCTGGCAGTAGGCGTTGTTGTTGCCCCGCTGCGTGCGCCCGAACTCGTCCCCGGCGACGAGCATCGGCACCCCCGTCGACAGCAGCAGCGTCGTCAGCAGGTTCCTCAACTGGCGCCGCCGCAGCGCCCGCAGGCCCTCGTCCTCGCTCTCGCCCTCCGTGCCGCCGTTCCAGGCCCGGTTGTCGTCCGTGCCGTCCCGGTTGCCCTCGCCGTTCGCCTCGTTGTGCTTGCGCTCGTACGACACGAGGTCGCGCAGGGTGAAACCGTCGTGCGCGGTGACGAAGTTGACGGAGGCGTACGGGCGCCGGCCGCCCCAGGCGTACAGGTCGCTCGACCCCGACAGGCGGTAGCCCAGATCCCGTACGTCGGGCAGCGCCCCGCGCCAGAAGTCCCGTACGGCGTTGCGGTAGCGGTCGTTCCACTCCGTCCACAGGGGCGGGAAGGCGCCGACCTGGTAGCCGCCGGAGCCCACGTCCCACGGTTCGGCGATCAGTTTGACCCGGCGCAGCACCGGATCCTGGGCGATGACGGCGAGGAACGGCGAGAGCATGTCGACGTCGTGCATGGACCGGGCCAGGGCCGCCGCCAGGTCGAAGCGGAACCCGTCGACGCCCATCTCGGTGACCCAGTACCGCAGCGAGTCCGTGATCAGCCGCAGCACCTGCGGCTGCACGACGTGCAGGGTGTTGCCGCAGCCCGTGTAGTCGGCGTAGCGGCGGGCGTCCGACTGGAGCCGGTAGTACCCGCGGTTGTCGATGCCGCGCAGCGACAGCATCGGGCCGAGCTCGCCCGCCTCGGCGGTGTGGTTGTAGACGACGTCGAGGATGACCTCGATCCCCGCCGCGTGCAGCGCGCGCACCATCCGTTTGAACTCGCCGACCTGCTGGCCCCTCGTGCCGGAGGCGGCGTAGGCGGCGTGCGGGGCGAAGTAGCCGATCGAGTTGTAGCCCCAGTAGTTCTTCAGGCCCCGGCGCAGCAGATGGTCCTCGTGCGCGAACTGGTGCACCGGCAGCAGCTCCACCGCCGTCACCCCGAGGTTCACCAGGTGCTCGACGGCCGCGGGGTGGGCCAGTCCGGCGTACGTGCCGCGCAGTTCCTCGGGGATCGAGGGGTGCAGACGGGTGAATCCGCGCACGTGCAGTTCGTAGATGACCGAGTCCGCCCACGGGGTCTTGGGGCGGTGGTCGTCCGACCAGTCGTCGTCGTCCTGGACGACCACGCCCTTGGGGACGAGGGGCGCCGAGTCGCGGTCGTCGCGCACGGTGTCGGCGACCTGCTGCTGCGGCCAGTCGCGGACGTGCCCGTACACCTCCGGCGGCAGGGTGAAGTCGCCGTCCACGGCGCGGGCGTACGGGTCGAGGAGCAGTTTCGCCGGGTTCCAGCGGGCGCCGGTCCACGGGTCCCAGCGGCCGTGCACCCGGAAGCCGTAGCGGCGGCCGGGGAGCACTCCGGGCACGAAACCGTGCCAGATCTCGTGGGTGAGCTCGGTGAGCGGGACGCGGGTCTCGGCGCCCCGTTCGTCGAAGAGGCACAGGTCGACGGCCTCCGCGCCGCCCGCCCACAGGGCGAAGTTGGTGCCCGTGGTGCCGTCGGGACCGACCCGGAAGCGTGCTCCGAGCGGGGTCGGGGAACCCGGCCAGGCACCGACGGGAGGCGCCGCCGGGCGCCGTGAGCCGTTCAGCGCGGGAGCGGCCGGCTCCACCGCCGGGTCCGCGGGCGCCGGTACGGCGGCGGGCGGTGCGGCGGGGGCCGGCCCCGCCGGGTCCGTGACGGTCTGCGCGGGCAGCCCGCCGCCCGCGGCGCGTCCCTCCTGGACCGCCTCCTGCTCGGGTGCGCTCGACACCGGTCAGCCTCCCACGGCTCGTGGAACGGCACGGAAAAGGGTGCGCGGCGTCCCGGCCGCGGCTCCTTGGCGCGTCGTCCTCCCCACTGTTCTGCCCAGAGCGTGGCTCGCACTCACGTTTCCCCGGAGGGGCGGCGTCGTTGGGTCCCTTGTGAAGCACGTACAGACGCGCGCGCGGCGCGCAGGGGCCGCGCTGGCCGCCGTACTGACCTGGGCCGGCCTGCTGGCCGGAGCCTCCGGCTGCACCTCCGGCGGGATCTCGGACGGGATCGGGGAGGCGTTCGGCAAACCGCGGTCGCCCGAGGACGTCATCCATGTGGCGCCCGACGACGGCACGAAGGGCGTACGACCTCAGGAGGCACTGCTGGTACGGGTGCCCGGCGGACGCCTGGAGTCCGTCAAGGTCGTCAAGTCCCAGGACGCCCGGGAGTCACCCGTACCCGGGCACATCAGCGACGACGGCCTGTCCTGGAGACCGGACGACACCCGACTCGCCCTCGCCGCCAAGTACACCGTGGACGCGGTGGCCCTGGACGGCGCCGGGCACCGTTCGGCCCGCCACACCACGTTCACCACGGCCGTGCCCGACGAGCGGTTCATCGGGTACGTCACCCCGGAGGACCGCTCCGTCGTGGGCACCGGGATGATCGTCTCCCTGGAGTTCAACCGGGAGATCGAGAACCGGGCCGCCGTCGAGCGCGCGATCCACGTCGAGGCGCGGCCCGCGGTCGAGATCCGCGCGCACTGGTTCGGCGGCGGACGCGTCGACTTCCGTCCCGAGCGCTACTGGAAGCCGGGCACGAAGGTCACCGTGGCGCTCGGGCTGCGCGACGTCGAGGGATCGCCCGGCGTGTACGGACTCCAGTCGCGGACCTTCTCGTTCACCGTCGGCCGCGACCAGCGGTCCCTCGTCGACGCCGGTGCCCACACCATGGAGGTGCGCCGTGACGGCAACCTCCTCGCCACGGTGCCGATCACGGCCGGAGCGCCGAAGACGACGACGTACAACGGGAAGATGGTCGTCACCGAGATGCTGGAGGTGACCCGGATGAACAGCCGGACCGTCGGCTTCGGCGGCGAGTACGACATCCCGGACGTCCCGCACGCGATGCGCCTGACCGACTCCGGGACCTTCCTGCACGGCAACTACTGGGCGCAGGACGTCTTCGGCCACACCAACGTGAGCCACGGCTGCGTCGGTCTGCGGGACGTGAAGGGCGGCAGCTCCGACACCCCGGCGGGCTGGTTCTTCGACCGCAGTCTCGTCGGGGACGTCATCGAAGTCGTGCACAGCAAGGACAAGCAGGTCGCCCCCGACAACGGACTCGGCGGCTGGAACATGGGCTGGAAGGCGTGGAAGGCCGGCAGCGCGGTCGACTGATCTTCGCTCCCCGGTGCAACCATCTTCGCGGTCGTCGGTCCAAGTTGCGACGGAACGGTGACATTGACCTGACACGGAGCTCAAAACCGTGAGGTTAATATGCGCCAATGATCGCGTGGGACGCGCCGGGGTGGGGGCCTGATCAGGGCCTTGCGAGGGGAGAACGACTGTGAACGTGCGACCGATATCGGGGGCGTCGGCGGGTGGACGCTCACGCGGCCGCAACAAGCGGTGGGCGGTGATCGTCGGCGGTGCGCTGCTGGCCGTCACGGCCTGCGGCGGGGGCGGGGGAACGGACTCGGGGTCCGAAGGGAAGGACAAGGACGGCAAGGGCGTCACCAGCACGGAGAGCAAGCAGTCGGTGGCCGTCGTCACGATCGCGCCGAAGGCCGGTGCCAAGGACGTCGACACCAGCGGCACCCTCAAGGTCTCGGCCAGCAAGGGCAAACTGACCGAGGTCACCGTCAAGGACAACGACGGCACGAAGATCGACGGCGAGATATCGGCCGACGGCAGCGGCTGGACGCCCGCCACACACCTCGCGGCGTCCACCAAGTACCAGGTGCACGCGGTCGCGAAGGACTCCGAGGGCCGCACGGCGGCCGAGGACTCGTCCTTCACGACGCTGAGCCCGAAGAACACCTTCACCGGCAACTTCACGCCCGAGGACGGCTCCAAGGTCGGCGTCGGCATGCCGTTCTCGGTCCGCTTCACCCGGGGCATCACCAAGCCGGACGACGTCGAGAAGGCCATCAAGATCACGACCGAGCCGGCCGTCGACGTCCAGGGCCACTGGTTCGGCAACGACCGCCTCGACTTCCGGCCCGAGAAGTACTGGAAGGCCGGCACCAAGGTCACCGTCAAGCTGAACCTCGACGGCGTCGAGGGCCGCAAGGGCGTCTACGGCAAGCAGGCCAAGACGGTCTCCTTCACCATCGGCCGCGACCAGGTGTCCGTCGTGGACGCCAAGAAGCACACGATGAAGGTCATGCAGGAGGGCAAGGTCGTCAAGACCATCCCGGTGACCACCGGCAAGCCCGGCTACGCCACCTGGAACGGCCAGATGGTCATCAGCGAGAAGTTCACCGTGACCCGGATGAACGGCGACACGGTCGGCTACGACGGCGAGTACGACATCAAGGACGTCCCGCACGCCATGCGCCTGACCAGCTCCGGCACCTTCGTGCACGGCAACTACTGGGGCGGCGGCGCCTTCGGCAACTACAACGCCAGCCACGGCTGCATCGGCCTGCGGGACGTGCGCGGCGGCTACGACAGCGGCGTGCCGGCCGCCTGGTTCTTCAACCACTCGATGGTCGGTGACGTGGTGGTCGTGAAGAACTCGACCGACCCGACGGTCGACCCGGCCAACGGTCTCAACGGCTGGAACATACCCTGGTCGGACTGGATCAAGTGATGCGCCGGAGCGGTCCGTGTGACGGTCCGGCAGGGGATCGGCCGGCCGCCTCCGAGCGGATCGGGTGACTCCGTCCGACCCGATCGCGTGAGCGTTCTCCACCGGGCCGGGTGTGCTGTGACTCAGCACACCCGGCCCGGTGCCGTTAACGGCCACTAACCTGCTTCCATGACTGTGCATCTCGAAGTGGCCGAAGGCGTGGGCACCATCCGCCTGGACCGCCCTCCCATGAACGCCCTGGACGTGGCGACGCAGGACCGCCTCAAGGAGCTGGCCGAGG
Source organism: Streptomyces sp. NPDC028298 (assembly GCF_055565895.1). Lineage (NCBI taxonomy): Bacteria > Bacillati > Actinomycetota > Actinomycetes > Kitasatosporales > Streptomycetaceae > Streptomyces > Streptomyces sp. NPDC028298. Next base: position 348,721 of record NZ_JBVHTL010000010.1, on the reverse strand, counting down.
AGGCCACCCGGCGGCCCGACGTCCGCGCCGTGGTGCTGTACGGCGGGGAGAAGGTGTTCGCGGCGGGCGCGGACATCAAGGAGATGCAGGCCATGGACCACGCGGCGATGGTCGTGCGGTCCCGGGCCCTGCAGGACTCCTTCACCGCCGTCGCCCGCATCCCCAAGCCCGTCGTCGCCGCCGTCACCGGATACGCGCTCGGCGGCGGCTGCGAACTGGCCCTGTGCGCCGACTACCGCATCGCCGGGGACAACGCCAAGCTGGGCCAGCCCGAGATCCTGCTCGGCCTGATCCCCGGCGCCGGCGGCACCCAGCGGCTCTCCCGGCTGATCGGCCCCTCCAAGGCCAAGGACCTCATCTTCACCGGCCGTATGGTCAAGGCCGACGAGGCCCTCGCGCTCGGTCTGGTCGACCGGGTCGTCCCCGCCGACGAGGTGTACACCGCCGCGCACGGCTGGGCCGCCAGGCTCGCGCAGGGCCCCGCCATCGCGCTGCGCGCCGCCAAGGAGTCCATCGACGCGGGCCTGGAGACGGACATCGAGACCGGGCTGGCCATCGAGCGGAACTGGTTCGCGGGCCTGTTCGCGACGGAGGACCGTGAGCGCGGCATGCGGAGCTTCGTGGAAGAGGGCCCGGGCAAGGCGAAGTTCCTCTGATCCGTCCGCCGCGCCGGCCCGGGAGACGGTGTCCGCCTCCCGGGCCGGCACGGCCGGTCGCGCCCTCTCCGATCCCCTTCGATCCACCCGCGGTTGACGGGGTGTCCGACGGGCGTCGCTCGATGGGGCGCTTTATCGCAGGCTTAAGGCAGCCTTAAGCGCGCCTTGTCCCGAGGCGGTGGCGATTGCCCTCGACGGGGCCGTTCCGGCAGGTCGGGCGGGCTGTCCGCACCTCCGAACTGCCTGTGGCATATGCCGATCGGATGGTGCGGAATGTCCCGTTCCGGGGGGCCCAATCCTCCGGAACGGCCCCGGAGGGGGCGCCGGACGGCCATGATGGGGGGCATGGCGGGGCTGGAGGGTATGGAACAGCCGCGGCGGCACGGAAGTGCGACCGCGGCGCGCTGGACACCTGCGGTCGAGGACGAACGGGCGCTCAAGGCACTGGAGTTGTTCGGCAATCCCACCGAGGGGGAGGTGCTGCTGCCGTCCCGCCCGGAGTCCGCGGCCACCGCGCGGCGGCTCGCCCAGGTCGTGGTCCTGCGGCACTGGGGCCAGTCCCCGAAGATGACCGAGGACGCGGTCTTACTCGTCTCCGAACTCGTGGGCAACGCCGTGCGGCACACCGGCGCCCGCGTCTTCGGACTCCGTATGCGCCGCCGTCGCGGCTGGATCCGTATCGAGGTCCGTGACCCCTCCCGCGGCCTTCCCTGTCTCATGCCCGTCCAGGAACTGGACCTGAGCGGCCGGGGCCTCTTCCTCGTCGACAAACTCTCCGACCGCTGGGGTGTCGACCTGCTGCCCCGCGGCAAGACCACCTGGTTCGAGATCCGCGTCGCCGAACGCTGACCCGCTCCGCCCGGGCACGCGAAAGCCCCGGCCGCGTGGCAGCCGGGGCTTGCGGGGTGTCGCGGAACGAATTGGGGTGTGAACCGCGCCACCGGCGACAACCGTGGCCCGGGTCAATGGGTGGAGGTCGCATCGCCGACTATCGCAGACCGGACCCACTGATCCAAAAGAGGGCCCGCACTCCGCAACGCGGGTCCTGCCGCGGTGGTGAGTTCCTCTTGTCCGGTGAGGGTCCTGCTTCGCGGTGAGGGCCCCGATTCGCTCGTGGGGGCGGGTGGTCCCGTCCGGACCGAACATGGGTGCGGTGAAGCGACCCGCACCACCACCCGGTCGGATCAATCGCCGGTTTTTCGGTCGAATCGCCCTTAAATGGTCCGGTGACCACGCCCGCCGAAGACCCCGCAGCACCCGCCACGCCCCGGCGCGCCGCCCTGCTCACCGGACTCGCGCTCACCGCGGGAACCCTGGCCGCCGGAGCGAGCGCGGGCTGTTCCGCCCCGCGGACGACCCACCCGCACCAGCCCACGACGCCTCCGGCCGCGCCCAGCGCCCCCGCCGCCACGGCGACCCGGCGGGCCACCGCGCCCGCCCCCCGCCGCTATCCCGCCCAGCCCCCCGAGATCACCCACGGCCCCCGCACCCACCCCTCCCGAGTGGCCCTCACCTTCCACGGACAGGGCGACCCCGCCGTCGCGAAGTCGCTGCTCGGCGAGGCGGAGAGGGCCGGTGCCCGGGTCACCGTCCTCGCCGTCGGGACCTGGCTCGACGAGCACCCGGACCTCGCCCGCCGCATCCTCGACGGCGGCCACGACCTCGGCAACCACACGATGAACCACCTCGACATCAACGCCATGACGGCGACGGAGGCGGCCGCGGAGATCCGGGGCTGCGCCGACCGTCTCAAGCGGCTCACCGGTTCGATCGGGACCTGGTTCCGGCCCTCCCGCAGCCCCCGCGCCTCCCCCCTCGTCCAACGCCTCGCCCGCGACGCGGGCTACCCGCACACGCTCTCCTACGACGTCGACTCGCTCGACTACACCTCGCCGGGAGCCGCCGCCGTCACCCGCAAGGTCCTGGCCGAGGTCCGTCCCGGCTCCGTCGTGAGCCTGCACTTCGGATACGCCGGCACGGTCGCCGCCCTCCCCGCCCTTCTGCACGAACTCGACCGCCGCGGCCTCGGCGCGGTCACCACCACGGAGCTGCTGAGCTGATGCCGACACCACCCTCCTCCCCGCGCCGCGTGCTGATCGCCGGCACCGCCCTGACCGCGCTCGCCCTCCTCGCCGGGTGCGGCGGTTCCTCCCCGGACCACGCAGGCCAGGGCCGCGAGACCACCAAGGCGGCCGTCCGGCCCGCACCGGTGAAGAAGCCGGTCGTCCAGGGCCTGCCCGGCATGCCCCCCTTGCTGGACCCGGCGGACGTCTACGCCGCCGACCGTCCGGGCCGGCTCTCCCCGGTGGTCAAGGACTTCCCGTCCCGCGTCTACGTGCCCAACACCAACTCCAACACGGTCTCGGTCATCGACCCGAAGACGTACAAGGTCATCGAGACGATCCCGGTCGGCAACCAGCCCCAGCACGTCGTGCCCTCCTGGGACCTGAAGACCCTGTGGGTCAACAACGACCGGGGCAACACCCTCACCCCCATCGACCCGAAGACCGGCAAGGCGGGGCAGCCGGTCGACGTGCACGACCCGTACAACCTCTACTTCACGCCCAACGGCAAGTACGCGATCGTCATGGCCTCCCTCGACCGCGAGCTGGTCTTCCGCGACGCGCACACCATGAAGACCGTCAGGACCGAGCCGGTGAGCTGCTACGGCGTCAACCACGCCGACTTCTCCCCGGACGGCCGCTACTTCATCGTGTCCTGCGAGTTCAGCGGCGAGCTCCTGAAGGTCGACACCGAGCGGATGAAGGTCATCGGCCAGCAGAGGCTGCCGTTCCACGGGGCCATGCCGCAGGACGTGAAGATCTCCCCCGACGGCAAGAGGTTCTACATCGCCGACATGATGGCCGACGGCGTGTGGGTCCTCGACGGCGACAAGTTCACCGAGCCGACCCTGCTGCGCACGGGCAAGGGCGCCCACGGCCTGTACGTCAGCCGTGACTCGCGCGAGATGTACATCTCCAACCGCGGCGAAGGCACCATCTCCATCTTCGACTTCACGCAGAACCGGCTCACCAAGAAGTGGCACCTGCCCGACGGCGGCAGCCCCGACATGGGCGGCGTCTCGGCGGACGGCAAGGTCCTGTGGCTCTCCGGCCGGTACAACTCCGAGGTGTACGCGATCGACACCGGCACGGGTGAACAGCTCGCCCGCATCAAGGTCGGCAGCGGACCGCACGGCCTCGCCGTCTATCCCCAGCCCGGCCGGTACTCCCTCGGCCACACCGGCATCTTCCGCTGATCCACGCCGGCGCCCCGCCCGCTCAGCGGGGCAGGAGCAGCGCCTCCGCGCCCACCGGCCGGTAGCCCGCCGCCTGGAACGCCCGCAGACTGCGGGCGTTCCCCGCGGCCACCTGGGCCCAGACCGGCTCCCCGGCCAGGTGCCGCGCCGCGGAGGCGAGCGCCCGGCCCAGCCCCCGGTGCCGTACGCCCTCGTCCACCTCCACCGCGACCTCCAGCCGGCCCCCGACCCCTCGTCCGAGGACCAGGACCCCGCCGTCGGCGGCCCACGCCCGCACCTCGTCGCGCCGCCCGCGGGAGCTCGTGATCCGGGAGTGGGCCAGGTCGCCGATCTCCGTCAGCGCGAGGGCCGCGGGGCCCGGGAGCGGGGCGGCGACGGACAGCAGGTCGACGGTGTCGTTCGACCGCCCCGTCCGCTCCATGAGCGCGGCGAGGAACCGCGGGTTCATGGCCGCCGCGAGCGCGTCGCAGTCCAGCGCCCCCAGCGCGGCGCGCACCCAGCCCTCGTCCTCGTCGGTGAAGACGACGGAGTGCGCGGTGAAGGCGAGGACGCCGGCGTCACGGGGGCGGTGCTGGCGTACGACGGTGATGGCGCCGTCGGGCGGCGGGAGGACTCCCCGGGCCGCACGGTCCAGAATGTCGCGCAGAGTTCCGGACACGACTGACGCCCCCCGCCGCTTGAGTCTCCACCCACTGGAAGGCCCAGACTCGCAGACATGATCGACGACGGCACCGGACTTCTCACCATCGGCGAGCTGTCCCGGAGCACCGGCCTGAGTGTCCGCACCATCCGCTACTGGTCGGACGAGGGCGCGCTGCCCCCGGTGACCAGGTCGGCGGGCGGCTACCGGCTGTACGACGCCGGCTCCGTGGCCCGTCTGGAGCTGATCCGGACCCTGCGCGAACTCGGACTGGGGCTCGGCGACGTCCGGGCGGTCCTGACCGGCGAGCGGACGGTGGCGGAGGTGGCGGCCGCGCACGTGGCCGCGCTGGACGCGCAGATCCGCTCCCTGAAGGTGACCCGGGCGGTGCTGTCGACCGTGGCACGACGTGGTTCGAGCGCACAGGAGACGACACTCATGAACAAGCTGGCGCGGCTCTCGGCCGCCGAGCGCGGACGCATCGTCGACGACTTCATGGAGGAGACCTTCGGCGGACTGGACACCGCCGACCCCGACATCCGTACCCGGCTGCGGTTCCACGCCGGTGAGCTGCCGGACGACCCGACACCCGAGCAGGTGGACGCCTGGGTGGAGCTGGCCGAGCTGATCCAGGACCGCGGCTTCCGCGCCCGGATGCGCGAGATGATCGAGTTCAACGCGGCGGACCGGGGGCCGGGGGTGGCGCCGGGCACCTCCCTGTGGTTCATGAGCCGCCTGGTGCACCTCGCGGGCCAGGCGCTGGAGCGGGGCGTCGACCCCGCGGATCCGGAGGCGGACACGGTGCTGAGCGGCCTGCTCGGCGACGCGGACCGGGCTTCGGTGCTGGCCCGCATGGAGTCCGCGGCCCATGCGGAGATGGCCCGTTTCCGGGAGCTGAGCGCCGTGATGCGCGGCCTGGACCCGCTGTCGGCGCACCGCGAGGAGTTCGCCTGGGTACTCGCCGCACTGCGCGCTCACCCGGACCGTTAATCTGACCTCCGTACACCAGGCAGTAACGCATGCAGTGATGCACGACGAAGGGGCGGACAGTGGCCGACATCGAGGAAGCACGCAAGCAGTTCGAGCGGATCGATTCGGACGGTGACGGGTTCATCACCGCGGCCGAGTTCAAGTCCGCTCTCGCCCAGGGCGGCGACTGGAACGTCACCGAGTCGGTGGCCGAGGCCGTCATCGCCAGCCGCGACCTCAACGGCGACAAGGTCCTCTCGTTCGACGAGTTCTGGACCCACCTGAACAAGTGACCCGGGAAGAGGGGGACCCGACGAGGGTCCCCCCTTCTTTGTCCGCGCTTCGCCCGTTTGCCGCGTCGGCGGAATAGGCCGCGCCGGACCGCAGTTGACGCCCTTCGACAGAAGCATGCATGTGCATCTACTTCGGAAGGCGTGTCATGAAGATCGGCATCATCGGCGCGGGCAACATCGGCGGCAACCTCACCCGGCGGCTCACCGCTGTCGGGCACGACGTCTCCGTCGCCAACTCCCGTGGTCCCCAGACGCTCGCCGAACTCGCCGAGGAGACGGGGGCGACCCCCGTCACCGTCGAACAGGCGGCACGGGGCGCCGACGTCGTGATCGTCACGATCCCGCTCAAGGCGGTGCCGAACCTGCCCGACGGCATCCTGGACGGAGCCGCCGAGGACGTCGCCGTCATCGACACCGGCAACTACTACCCCCAGCAGCGTGACGGCAGGATCGCGGGGATCGAGGACGACGGCCTCACCGAGAGCGGCTGGACCGCCCGGCAGATCGGCCACACGGTCGTCAAGGCCTTCAACGGCACCTACGCCCAGGACATCCTGGACCGCGCCCGCCCGGCCGGCGACCCCGACCGCATGGCCCTCCCGGTGGCCGGCGACGACGAGGCGGCGAAGCGGCGCGTACGCGACCTCATCGACGAGATCGGCTTCGACACGGTCGACGCGGGCGGGCTCGAGGACTCCTGGCGCCAGCAGCCCGGCACCCCCGTCTACGGTCTCCGTGAAGGCCGCGACGCGGTCGCGAAGGCCCTGACGGAGGCCTCCCCGGACCGCTCGCCGGACTTCCGCGGCTGAGCGCCCGGACCGCCACGCACCCTCACCGGTCCGCCGGCACCCTCACCGGCCCGCCCCGCACGCTCAGCCGACCGCCTGGCTCAGCACGCCGGCCGGGACCCTCGGGGTGTGCGGGTAGTCGGCGGACCGGTGCTGGAAGGACAGGATCTTCGGGTTCTGGACGACTCCGTCACGGATCTCGATGGCCTTGCGCAGCGTGACGTCGGCGTCCCACGCGGCGGGACCGCTCATGACCTTGCGCAGGTAGGGGAGGAGCGCCTCGCTGATCTCCCAGGTGGCGGAGTTCCACAGATGGGACGGGCTGTGGTCCACCGCGTAGTAGTGGCAGCCCGCCCCGACGGTGGGCATGGGCTCGTCGAAGGTCGTCGGGCGGGCCCATGCGAAGCCCATGCCCTCGTCGCAGGCGACGTCGATGAAGAACGTGCCCGGCCGGAACAGGGCGAGTTCCTCCTCGGTGACGAACATCAGCGGCGCGTCGGTGTCCTGAAGGACGCAGTTGACGATGATGTCGAACCCGGCCAGGTACTCCGCCAGCGGCACGGGCCCGGCCGGAGTGGCGGCCTGAAGGCGCGCGGGAGCGCCCGGCTCCTCCGCGAAGTGGCCCATCACGACCGAGGGCATCGGTGAGGCCACGGCCGCGGCGGCGCGCTGGGTGAGCACCGTGACGTCGGAGACCCCCATGGCGCCCAGGCCCGTGACCGCTCCGCGCGCGGTGGCGCCGAAACTGATGACCGCCGCGCGCAGGCGGCGCCCGTAGCTGCCGGTCAGCCCGCCGAGCTGCAGGGCGTGCAGCACCGAGCAGTAGCCCGCGAGCTCGTTGTTCTTGTGGAACACGTGCACGCTGAAGGCGCCCGCGGAGGTCCAGTGGTTCATGGCTTCCCAGGCGATCAGCGTCAGCCGCCGGTCGATGCCGATCTGGGTCGTCCGCTCGTCCTGCACGCAGTGCGGCCATCCCCACAGCACCTGGCCCTCGCGCAGCTCGGCGAGATCCTCGTGCAGGGGCTTGGGCAGCAGCAGGACGTCGCACTCGGCGACGAGTTCCTCGCGGGAGCGCAGCCCGGCCACGAGGGGCCGCAGCGCGTCGTCGGCGACGCCGAAACGACGGCCGTAGCCCCGTTCCAGGAAGATCCTCTCGCGTACGTCCGGGGCGATGCGGTCGAGATGGCCGGGGTGCAGCGGCAGCCGGAACTCGTTCTCCTTGCGGGACGAGGCGACTACTCCGAGACTCATCAGGCTCATGTGGGGCGGCTCTTTTCCTGCCGGACGCGAACCGCTCCGGCCTTGCCGTTCCCCGAGGGCGACGCCGCGACGGATGGCGGCGTGCGAGGTGCGCTCGGTAAGCCAACCGTACTCCGGTCCCGGTGGGCGCAGGACCGCCGGCGGCTAGGCCCCGCCCGCCCACGCGCGCAGGGCGGCCTTGCTCGCGAAGTCCGCGACGTCCCGGTCCACCGGCTCGGAGGTGTACTGGTGGAAGCGCCACTTCGCCTGGATGCGGGGTTCGCCGGCGGTCACGTAGTCGGCGATCCACAGACCGTCACCGGCGTACGAGGTGGTGTCGACGTTCAGCCAGAAGTCCCGGTTCGTGTAGAGCACCACGCGGTTGTCCGGGCGGAGTTCCTTCACCCTGCGGATGAAGCGGTCCTTCTCCGCGTTGCTGGCGTGCGTGCCCTCGCCGGTCGTCTCCCAGTCGACGGCGAGCAGGTCGCCCGCCCTCTCGGGGGCCTTGCTCACGAAGTACGCGGCCTGGGCGGTGATGTTGCCGGGCCACAGGAAGTGGTAGAAGCCCACGACGCAGTCCGCGTCGCGGGCGGTCCGCGTCTGCGCGGTGAGTTTCGGGTTGACGTACGAGCGGCCTTCCGTCGCCTTGACGAAGACGAAGGAGAGACCGGCGGTGCCGTACGCGGACGGCTGATAGGCGCTGACGTCGATGCCTCGCAGCATGGGTGGGGCCTCCGTGCGTGGGGGGAGGGGGGACGGGTCACGCGGGGCGCTGCCCGGTGACCGATGCCCGGCGGCCGTGGGGAACGGCCGCCGTCGCCCAGGGCGGTCCGTGAAAGGGCAACTGTCATGGGGGTGCCCGCACTTGGCCGTCTCCACGCTCGCACGTGTGACCGCCCCCCGCCGGACCGCACGCGCCGTCCCGCTTGCGGGCCGCGCCCCGCGGCCGGCCGGCCCCTCGGGAGGGAGAAGGCGGCCGTAGAAAATACAGCACCGCGGACAGGTGCCGACACAGGCGGAAGTACCAGTCGCGGGAATCGGTGCGGGGACCATCGTCCTATAGTCACGGCACCCCACGAACCGTCACATTGGAGACCACGGCGAGAAAACGTGCAAAGGTCATGACGGGAGTGATCGTGTCCGCGCAGATAGCAATTGATCCCGGCCGCTTCAGCCAATTCGGAGAAGCCACCGGAAGCACCTTCTGTCTGATCACGAATTCCGAGCTGGTCGATCGGATCGAAATCGTCGAGACGGCCCCGTACCGGGAATTCCTCACCATCACGCTGGACGCCGGCGACCGGTTCGAGGAAATCCTGGAGAAGCGGATCCCGGAACCCGCGCACGTACTCGTGGTATCGCCCCACAGGTTCTTCGAATCACCCGACCCCGACCTCGTGGGCCAGCGGAAGATCATGGGAATGGCGTGCAACTCGACGCCGACCGGCCTCGACGAGATCCGGCACTTCCTCGGCGTGATGGAGCGGACCTCGGCGGCCGAACAGGCGGCGTTCTGCGACACCTTCTTCGAACTCGCCGAGGACTCCGACCAGCTCGTGTACGTCGACCCCGTGCACGGCACCCGCGCCACCCTCGACCATCTGCGCGAGGGCCTGGTGTGGAACCAGCAGGCGGGACCGCTGGACTGGGGCGACCAGCAGATCGTCCCCTCCGGCGAGATCAGCGTGCTGCCCGTCGAGATCAGGGAGTTCGACGAGGCGCTGAAGCTGCCCCTGGAGGGCGAGATCACGCTGCGCGGCTACCCGATCCTGCACAACGGCACCCCCTCCTTCTCCCGCGCCGACCAGGCCCGTGTCCACTCCCAGCTCTGGGCGATGCGCGACAACGCGATCAAGGCCACCGTCGAGGACGGCAGGATCACCCGCCTTCGGGCACTGGACGCGGGAGCGGCGCCGGCCGTCGCGATGCTGGAGCAGATGTTCGCCGTGGACTCCCGGTACCGGATCGTCTGGGAGATCGGCCACGCGCTCAACACCTCGCACGACATCCTGCCCGGCAACCACGCCATGAACGAGGTGTACGGCGGTACCGAGGGGTGCCTGCACTTCGGCCTCGGACTCACCCCGTACACCCAGTACCACCTCGACATCATCTCGCCCGACACCCGCGTGCTGACCAGTAACGGCGTCGCGGTGATCGGCCACCCGGACCACCCCACCGTGGAAAGGGTCGTGCCCCTCGCATAGCGGGTCACGACCGCCCGGCCGGGGTGAACGCAAGGAAATTCAACCCAACAGGAGGTGACTCCCCATGAAGAAGATCAAGGTGCAGAAGAACCGCAACTACCTGGGCACGCTCCTGGGCTGAGTACCGACCCGCGGCGGGGCAGTGACCATGCCCCGTCGCGGGGTTCCCCTTTTCCTCTCGTGAGGTTCCCGTATTTCTCTTCCAGGGAGTTCTCCGTGCCACCGCTTGACATCGCGACGAGCGACTTCGACCAGTTCGGCCGGCCGGCCGGTACATTCTGTCTGATCACGAGCGAACAGCACGGCGGCCTCGTCTCCCTGCGTCCCGGCGACGGATGTTCCCGCGTGCTCCCGCTGACCCTTCCGCCCGGCGTCCGCCTGGGCGAGCTGATCGAGCGGAGCGTCCCCGCGGACGCGCACGTGCTGGCGGTCTGCCCCGGACGGTTCCTCGACTCGCCGACCGAGCGGGAGCTGGGCGGCCGCAAACTGGCCGTGCTGCCGGCCGGATCCACGCCGCTGACCGACGAACACGTCCGCTACTTCCTGCGCACCGCCGCCCTCACCGACGTCGCCCGGCACGCCCAGGTGGCCGAGGAGTTCTTCGACCTGGTGGGCGACAGCGACCGGCTGACGATCGTCGACGACGTCTCCGGCACCGAGGCCGAGCTCGACCACACGGCCGGCGACTGCGTCTGGAACCAGCAGGCCGGCGTCCTGGAAGAGGGCGACCAGCAGATCTTCCCCTCGGGCAAACTGAGCGTCACCGCCGCCGAGATCACCACCTTCGAACCGGAGGCCCGGCTGCTCGGCCTGCACGGGGAACTGACCCTGCGCGGCTGGCCGATCGTCCACCGCCACCAGGACCCGGCCGACGGCGCCGACCAGCGGCGGCTGTTCGAGGCGCTCGCGCCGCTCGTCTCCAACGCCGTGACGCTGCGCGTCGCCGCCGGAAGCATCGAGAGCGTCACCCCGCAGACCCCGGGGGCGACATCGGCCGCCGTGGAGCTGGAGAAGCTGCTCACCGACGATCCGCGCTACCGCGTCATCTGGGAACTCGGATTCGGGATCAACACCAGCACGGAGATCATCCCGGCGAACTGCGGACCGAACGAGGTGTACGGCGCCACCGGCGGTGTCGTGAACCTCGGCCTGGGGATCACGCCGGCCACGCGCTTCGCCCTGGCCTTCCTCTGCCCCCGCAGCTCGCTGCTGACATCGGACGGCACCGCCGTCCTCGGCGCCCGCAAGGCGGTACGCCGCGGCCGGATGCAGCGCGTCTCCAGCGCGGGCTGCGGCTGCCACTGACCCCAAGGAGGGAAGCACGCCATGACGATCAACTCCGAACTGCGCAAGAAGGTCGACGCGGTCCTCGACACCTTCATCAAGGACTTCTACGAGACCGTCCCCTACGCCCAGCACCAGAAGGACGCCTCCGAGCTGAACCTCGACTACTACAAGCGGCACAACATCGAGACGATCCTGCGCCTGCGCCGCAAGCGGACCGTCGACGCGCTGGCCATCAAGTACTTCACCAAGGTGGACCCCGTGCAGGCCAAGGCCTGGGCGCACTACACCGACGACGAGATGCTGCACGACCGGCTGTTCGCCGCCGACCTCGCCAAGGTCGGGGTCACCAAGGACCAGATCTACTCCACGGAACCCCTGCTCTCCACCAAACTCCTCACCGGATACCTCCAGTTCGGCATGGAGTTCGAGGACAGCCCGATGGCGCTGATCACCAGCGTGTACTTCGTCGAGTACGTCACCACGCGCACCCAGCCCGACTGGCTGGACAACCTGGGCGACGTCCTCGGCGAGGAGAACGTCAAGGGCGCCCGCGCGCACGTCAACACCGACCTCGACGACGACCACGACGACTTCGTGTGGCGCGTGCTGTCCACGCTGATCCACTCCGAGGACGACGAGCGCAAGGTCGTCGAGCACCTCCACAACGTCTACTGGCTCTGGAAGCTCTACTTCGTGGAACTGCACCAGCTCACCGTGCTCGGCAAGAGCGACGCCCAGATCCCGCTGCCCACCACCTCCGAGGTCTGAGCGGGGCGACGGTGGCCGACGACGACCGGGGCACACGGCCCGGCGGGCGGTCCGGGGTCGAGGTACTGGCCCTGCCGCCCGGCCGGGAACTGCCGAGCAGCACCGAGAAATGGATCGTGGACGGTCTGGTCCTCGCCATGCCGGGACTCCACACCCGCCAGCTCTTCACCCTGCGCCGCGAGATGCTGACCGACGCCGAGTACGTCGTCGTCGGGGTGGACCGCGCACGCGACCGGGTCGTCTCGCTGCTCACCTCCCGCTGGGCCGAGATCCCGTCCGGGCGGCCCTGCCTCCACATCATGATCCAGTTCGTGGGGGACGCGTACCGGGGCGGCACCGTCTTCAAGGAGAGCTGGGCCCTGCACTTCGCCCGGCTGCTCGCCGACGGCCGCCCGTTCCCCGAGGTGATCGCCCTCAAGACGTACAACCCCGTGGTGCACTGCGCGATGGCGGCGTTCAGCGGCCATCCGGACATCACCATGTACCCGGACCTCGCGGGCAAGGACGACAGCCAGGAGGCGCTGGCGGCCGAGGTGGCCGCGGCGCTCGCCCCCCGGGCCGCGTTCGACCCGGTGCGCGGGGTCGTCCCCGGCATCGGCCGTCCGCTGGACCTCTACCGGGAACGGCCGCTGAGCCATGTGCCCGAGGCCAACCGGTACTTCGCCGAGCACACGCGGCCGGGGGACCGGGTGCTGTGTCTGCTGGACGTGCCCACCCGGGAGGGGGCGCACGCGATCCTCACGGCGCTCGGGGTGCCGCTGCCCTCCGGGCGGGGCTGAGTCCCGCCGGCGGGCCGGGCGAGGTTCCGGCCCGTCCCCCGGGCGCGGCCGCAGGACGGCCGGCCGGTCCACTACTCCAGGAACGCGAGGCGGCAATGGCGGACACATCGATCATGTTTCCTCCCGACTACTCCCGGGCCCGCGCGGCCTTCCTGGGCGCCGCCGAGGAGGCGGGCGCGCGGCTGAGGACCTTCACCCTGCCGGGGCACCTCGGGCCCGACGGCGGCGAACTCTGCGTGGACACCGCTCAGATGGGGCCGCCCGACCCGGCGAAGCTCCTGGTCACGGTCTCCGGGACCCATGGCGTCGAGGGCTTCTGCGGCTCGGCCTGCCAGACCGGCGTCCTGCTGCGGGAAGGCGTCGCCAAGGCCGCCGCGGGGCCCGACACCGGCGTCCTGCTCGTCCATGCCCTCAACCCCTACGGCTTCGCCCATCTGCGGCGCGTCAACGAGGACAACGTCGACCTCAACCGGAACTTCGTCGACCACGCCGCCCCGCCGCACAACGACGCCTACGACGCCGTGCACCGCACCCTGGTGCCGGCTCGGGCCGCCGCGTTCGTGCCCGGCGACCTGGTCGCGGAGCTCACCGCGCTCCGCGACCGGCTCGGCCCGCAGCGCCTCCAGGAGGCCGTCACCCGCGGCCAGTACCGCCACCCCGACGGCCTGTTCTACGGCGGAGACGCACCGGCCTGGTCCCGGCGGGTGTTCGAGACGGTGGTCGCCGAGCGGATCGCCGGCGCCGGTCACGTCGCCTACATCGACCTGCACACCGGGCTCGGCGAGCGCGGCGTCGGCGAGCCCATCTTCCGCGGCGGACGGGACGCGGACGCCCACGAGCGGGCCCGCCGCTGGTACGGCGACGCGCTCACCGCCTCGGAGGAGGGAACGTCCTCCTCCACCCCGATCGTCGGCAACACGGCGACCGCGGTGGCCGACGGCCTCGGCGCGGGCGGCCTGCTGACCGCGATCACCCTGGAGTTCGGCACCCAGCCGGGCCCCGAGGTGCTGGTGGCGCTGTGCGCCGACGCCTGGCTGCACCGGAACCGTCCGCCGGCCGAGGCGGTCCGCTCCGGCCTCAAGCGGCTGATCCGTGACGCTTTCTGCCCGGTGGAGGACGCCCGGTGGCGCGAGCGGGTCCTCCAGCGGGCGCGCGAGGTCTTCGACCAGGCGCTCACCGGCCTGGCCGACGCCAAGCCGGGGGAGCCCGGCTGACCGGTCCGCGACCCTGCCCGTACCACCGCGGCGGCCACCCGGACGGGTGGCCGCCGCCCCGTCACCCCGCCCCAGGCAGGCTCCCCGCCCGCTGGCCGGCCCCCCGCCGCACACCGATCGCCGAACCGCGCCGGGCGTGGCCGCGCCGGGCGCCGACCCGCACCAGCCCCCCCCGGGCGCCGACCCGCGCCAGCCGCGCGGGCGTCCGCCGTACCCGCACCAGCCGCGCGTGCGGCCGTGCCCGCGCCGCCACAGCGGGGTGCCCGCCCGTATGCGACCCGCCGCCGAGTCGGCCGGCGCCGGGCCGGACCGGCGATGTGTGCCGGTCCGGCCCGGCCCCGGTGCGGGTGGCCGCCTCAGGGGGACTTCCGGCCGATCGCGAGGACGGCCGTTCTCGGCAGGGTGCAGGTCCAGGTGCGGGCGGACGGGTCGTACGCGGCCGAGAAGGTCTCCACGGACCCGTCGGCGCGCCGCTCGCGGAAGATCGACCTGGCCAGTTCGACGGTGTGGCGGGCCGCGTCCGCCGCGTGCCTCCGCTCGATCGCGGCGAGGCCGTACATGTCCAGCAGGTAGCGCCCCAGTTCCAGTTCGGCCTCCCGGGCCGCGGCCGCCGTCGCCACGTACGGGTCGGCCATGTCGGTCACCTCACCCGACTCGAAGCCCGCCTTCGTCAGGTAGCCCCACAGCTCCTCCCGGGTGAAGTGGTCGAAGGCGTGGCCGGTCCGCGAGTACGGGTCGACCACGTCCTGGAACCAGGTCTCCATCGGGGACCCCACGAGGAAGTCGTGCAGCAGCAGGACCCCGCCGGGCCGCAGCACCCGGTACGCCTCGTGGACGAGTTCGGCCCGGTCCTCGGCGGCGATGTGGTGCGACCCGTAGGCGACGAGCACCGTGTCGACACTGCCGTCGCGCATGAGCAGCCGGTCGGCGCGCTGCACCAGCGCCGGACAGTCCGCCGCCCAGGCGGCGCGCACCATGTACGGGGAGGCGTCGCAGGTCAGCACGGACAGGCCGGTCAGGCCCCGGGCGTCCGCGACCCTGCGGACCAGGCCGTCTCCGCCGAGCACGTCCACGACGACGGCGGGCCGCCGGTCGGTCCGGGCCGGCACCAGGGAGAGCAGATGGTGGATGCCCCGCGCGCGTGCGGTGAGGTTGCGGGCCTGCGCGCGGATGTACGAGGAGCCCCGGCCGCCGGCCCCGTCCGCGCCGAAGTCGTCCTTGAAGTCCTCGGCCCCGGCCGTGCGGGCCCAGGCCCGGGCCCGCGCGGGGTCGACGCACGCGTGCAGATCGGGGGCCGCCCGGCCGAGCCGGTCCAGGTGATCGGCCATGTCCGTCTCGCCGAAGGTGACCTGACGTCCCGCCAGTCCGGTCACGACCGCCCTCCCGTGGACTCCAGGAACAACGCGAGGGCCAGCGCCATGCGTTCGATCTCCCCGGGGTCCACGCTCTCGTCGGGCGCGTGGATGAGGCACTGCGGCTCCTCGACCCCGATCAGCGCGATCTCCGCGTCCGGGAAGGTCTCCTGCAGCGCGTCGCAGGTGGGGATCGAGCCGCCCTGCCCCGCCGTCGTCAGCTCCCGTCCGAACGCCTCCCGCATCGACTCCGCGAGCAGCGCGTAGGCCGGGCCGTCGGTGCGGGCCCGGAAGGGGCGGCTGGAGGAGAGCCGGACGGTCTCCACCTCGACCTGCCAGGGGGCGGCCCGCTCCAGATGCGCCTTCAGCGCCTCCCAGGCGGCGTCCGGTTCGGTTCCGTAGGGGATGCGCAGATTGAGCTTGGCCGTGACCTCGCCGAGCACGGCCGGGGCCGAACCGACCACCGGCGGGCAGTCGATGCCGACGACGGTGAGGGCGGGCCTGGCCCACAGCATGTCGGCCACGCTGCCGTCGCCCACCAGCCGGACGCCGTCGCGCGCCCCGATGTCGTGGCGGTAGCGCTCGGCCGGGTACTCCGCGCCCTGCCAGCGCCCGCTGTTGTCGATGCCGTCGACGGTCGTGTTGCCGGCCGCGTCGTGCAGGGTGGCGAGCATCGCGATCAGCGCGTTGAGCGGGTCGGGGGCGGGGCCGCCGAACGACCCCGAGTGCACCGGCCCGGCCAGCGAGCGGACGGTGACGGTGGCGTGCACGACGCCCCGCAGGTCGGTGGTGGCGGTCGGCAGCCCGGCCGCGGAGTTGCCCGTGTCGCACACGAGCACGGTGTCGGCGTACAGGAGCTTCGGGTTCTCCCGGATCAGGGTGGCGAGACCGCCGGTGCTCTGCTCCTCGGCGCCCTCGGATATGACCTTGACGCCCACCCCGAGCCGGCCCGGGTCGCCGAGCGCCCGCAGCGCGGTGAGCTGCATGACGATGTTGCCCTTGCAGTCGGCGGCCCCACGCCCGTACCAGCGGCCGTCGGCGCGCTCGGTCAGGGTCCACACCGGGGTGGTCCAGGCGGGTTCGTCGAGCGGCGGCTGGACGTCGTAGTGGCTGTAGAGGAGGACGGTGGGGTAGCCGGGCGCGGCGGGCAGGTGGCCGTACACCGCCTTGCTGCCGTCCGGCGTGTCCAGCAGCCGCGTCCCGGGGATGCCGGCGCCGGCGAACAGCCGCGCGACCAGCGCCGCGGCGCTCTCGCACTCCTCCACCGGATACTGCCGGGGGTCGGCGACGGACCGGTGCGCGACCAGGTCCCGCAGGTCCTCCTGCGCCCGGCCCATCAGTTCGCGCACCTGTGCGCGTAACTCCTTGGGCGGCATGCGGCCTCCTTCTCGGTCGGTGTTCGGGGGTGTGTTCCGGGTCGTCCCGTACGAGCGTCGAAGGCGCCCGGACGCGGGCGGCCGGGGCCGGTTCGAGGCGTCCGGACCCGGGCGGAGCGGGCCGGTCAGCCGGACGCGGCAGGTGGACCGGCCGGCGCGGTCTCGGCGGTCCGGCGCCGGTCCACCGCGTCGGCGAGCGAGCGGCGCACCACGCGGGTGCCCGCCCCGTAGCCGATCCCCACGAGGGCCAGGACCAGCCAGAACAGCGACAGCGCGCCATGGCCCGCGGCCAGGTCGAAGCCGCCGCCGACGAAGCCGCCCAGCATGCCGCCGACACCCCAGGCCATCGTGGAGTAGCCCAGATACAGGCCGGTACGGCCCTCGGTCGCCAGGCCCGCGACGACCGCGTCGACCACGCCGCAGAAGAGCGACTCGCCGATCGAGGTGACGATCACGGCGGCGACGACGGGGCTGATCCCGTCGACCGAGCACAGCAGCCAGCCGCCGCCGAGCAGGACCCCGGACGCCGTGAACAGGTCCAGGCGGCCGACCGTGGAGCGCTTCTCGACACGTGATCCGATCAGCCACACGGTCAGCATCACCACGACGGCGTTGCCCGCGGTGAGCAGGCCGACCAGGTCGGAGTCGAGTTTCTGGTGGACGACGGTCAGGGGCAGCGCGACGCGGTACTGGGTGATGAGGAACCAGCCGCCGACCGCCAGTGAGCAGAAGATCATCAGCGGCCGGTCGCGCAGGGCCTCGGCCATGGCGGCGGGTCTGATCGGCGCGGCGTTCGTGGCGTGCAGCCCGCGCAGCAGCACCGCGGAGGTCACGGCGAACCCCAGGTGCAGGGCGGCGGCGATGAGGAACCCGGCCTTCATCGCGCCCGCCGCCATCAGCGCGGTGCCGATCAACGGGCCGATCAGGGCGGCCCCGTTGATCGACACGTAGTAGCGGCTGAGGTTGGCCGCGACCCCGCCGGACCTGCTGGAGGCGAGGACGCTGCGCGCGCCGTTGTTGTTGAGGGAGCCGCCGATGCCGAGCAGCGCGACGGCCGCGCCCCAGACGGCGAAGCTGCCGCCGGCCAGGGTGAACACGACGTACGCGCCCGCCTCGACGGCGAGCCCGAGGCTCAGGATCCGGGCGGCGCCGAAGCGGTCGCTGACCCAGCCGGACGGGATGCCGAGCCCGCGCCGGGTGAACTCCATGACGGCGAAGAGCAGACCGGTCTGGAAGCTGCTCAGCCCCTCGTCCCTGGTCAGGTGCACCGCGAGGAACGGCACGACCATGAAGAAGCCGATGTTGGTGGTGAAGCGGCCGAGGATGACGACATACGCCGGACCCCGTCCGGCCAGGAAACGGCCGGGCCGCGTCCCCGGGGTGTGCTCCGCCCGCGCCCCGGAGTTCCCGGCGAGCGTCACGCCGTCTCCCTTCTCGGAGGTCATCGGGCGGACTCCCCCTCGGTACGGACGACGATCCGGGCGGCCGCCGCGTCGGCCGCGTCGGCGGCGGTCTTGGGGTCGGGGCCGGCGGCGACGACGTGCCCGGCCCGGTTCCAGGAGTCGCCGAGCGCGACCAGTTCGGCTCCCACGGCGGGGAGTTCGCCGATCCGGATCACACCCTCCATGGCCAGCGCCTCGGCCGTGCCCGTCACCTCGGTGACCCATCCGGGCCGGGGGGTGAGGTAGCGGATCGAGGCGCCGCCCGCGAGGCCCGTAGCCGGCCCCGGCAGGACGCCGTGGGCGAGCGCGAGGACGGCGCCCTGGAGCATGTCGACGCCGGTGACGTGGTGGACGAGCTCCCAGATCTGGTCGCCGCCCTGCCGGGCGTTGATCTCGACGACGGTGGCGCGTTCGCCGTCCTCGGCGAGCATCACCTCGGTGTGACAGGGGCCCCAGGCGTAGCCGACGGCGTCCAGGGCCTTCAGCGCCGCGTCCACGACGGTCCGGTGCCGGTCGGGCGGCAGCGGCGCGGGCAGGTCGTGGCCGGTCTCCACGAAGTGCGGGGCACCCGAGGTGTGTTTACGGGTGACCGCGAGGACCCGGTGGCGTCCGGCGGCGGACAGCGACTCGACGCTGAACTCCTGGCCGGTCAGGAACTCCTCCGCCAGCACCCTGGACGCCGACTCGCCCTGCGGCCAGGCGAAACCGGTGCGGGCACCGCTGGTCCAGGCCCACGCCGGGGCCAGCTCCTCTTCCGTGCGCACGAGATGGACGCCGGTGCCGCCGTTGCCGTCGACCGGCTTGAGGATCACTCCGGCCGGACAGCGGCGGAGCAGTTCGCGGGCCTCGCCGATGCCGGCGCACACCCGGTGGGCCACCGTCCCCAGGCCCCTGTCCCGCAGGTGCGCGCGCATGGCCGCCTTGTCCTGGGTCAGGGCGAGCGTGGCAGGGGTGTTGCCGCGGGCGCCCAGTGCCTCGGCCACGACGCTGGCCGGGCGCAGCGAGAGCTCGGTGAGCCCGAGCACCGCGTCCACGGGGCGCCGGGCGTGCACCTCGCGGGCGACGGCGAGCAGGGCGTCGGGGTCGGTGAAGTCGGCGTCGACGACCTGGAGGGCGAGGGATTCCTCCAGCTCCCGGTCGCCGCCGGGGCGGTGGACCACGGTGAGGGCGACCGGCAGGCCGACGAACTTGCCCAGGACGTCGTGGCGGGGACAGATGAGCAGGAGGTGGGGTACGTGGGTCCCGAACGACTGGCCCGGCATGTCAGGCGGTCCTCCCATCGCCGGCCGCGTCGTCGGCGCGGGCCGCGTTCCACGTCCGTTCCAGCTCCCGGATGCGGGCCGAGTCCTTCTCGATGGCGTCCCAGTCGTCGGCGCCCTGGATGACCCAGCCCAGGCTGGTGGTCACGTCGTTGGTGAGCGGCATGTCCCGGCCCTCGGCCGGGATCGACATGGAGTGGGTGGTGGGCAGGTCCGCGATCGCCTCGAGGATCTCCATGTGGTGCACCGGTCCGGCCAGGTCCGAGCAGAGCCAGAGGGTGCGGACCTCCTTGACGAGCTCGAACGAGGGCACGAACTCCCCGTCGAGGACGTGCCGTACGGTGCGCTCGATCTGGTTGTCGCCGGTGGCCAGTGACCCGGAGATCATCATGCAGCTCCCCGAGTAGCGGGCGGCCAGCTCCACCAGGCGCGGGCCCTCCGGCGTCATGATCGCCTCGGCGTGCGTGGAGCCGTTGCGGATGCCGACGGCGTCG
Source organism: Streptomyces sp. NPDC028298 (assembly GCF_055565895.1). Lineage (NCBI taxonomy): Bacteria > Bacillati > Actinomycetota > Actinomycetes > Kitasatosporales > Streptomycetaceae > Streptomyces > Streptomyces sp. NPDC028298. The sequence continues at coordinate 328,699 of NZ_JBVHTL010000010.1, read as the reverse complement.
GCCGCGCGCATCACGTAGGGAGCGAGGACCGCCACGTCGGGGTGGTCGGGGGCCAGGAAGTCGGCGACGTCGTAGATGCCGTAGCGCGGGCCCCGGTCGTGCTTGGCGTAGACGCAGGTGTCGACCAGGCCGTGCCGCCCGTCCACCGAGTACAGGTCGACGATGTACTCGGGTCCCTCCAGGAACTCCTGCACGATGACGGTGTCGTTGCGCAGTTCGAACCCGTTGACCTGGCCGAGGATGTGGTCGAAGTGACCGCGCCACTCGCCGCCGGCCGGCACGAAGTGCACGTTGTCGGTCCCCGCGCTGTGCGGCGGCTTCAGGATGAGCGGCCGGCCGGCGAGACCGCTCGACTCGATCCAGGCGGCGGCCTCGGCGGGGTCGGCCGTCGACAGGGTGCGCGGACCGGCCACTCCGGCGCGCTCCAGGGCGAGCGCCATCTCCCCTTTGTGCCGCTGGTATTTGGCGCTGCCGGGAACGTTCTGGAACTGTGGCATCAGACGTTCCACGAGCCGGGCGGCGAATTCGACACCGCTCTCGTTGCCGGTGACGATCCCCACCGGGTCGTAGGATTCCACAATCTTTGCCATTGCCTCGAAGTCGCCGTCGAAATAATGCACGGCCTCGAAGTCGTCGGGGTACCAGATGTTCTTCTTGACGAATTTCGCCAGTGGCTGTGGGGTGCTCATGACGGTGACCGGCAGCACGCCCCGGGCCCGGAAGGCGCTGGCGAAGCCCCGGTCGTCGCCGTCCCTGATGTGGTAGCCGTCTACGACGATCACGTACCGCCGCCCAGTGGACTTCATGACTCAACTCTGCTGGCCGGGACGCCTCCGGCGACAGTGGCGGAACTGACACGCAACCACGATTTCCTGCCAGCGGCGCCTCGGGGCCGGCGTCGGGACGGACCCGTGCCGGGGCGCGGACCGGGGTGTTGATCCGCTGACTTCCGATATGTGCCGGTGGTAGTGATTGAGCCGTTTCTGTCATAGGGCAAGGGACCTATGGCGGGACTCTGGCCGACTGGCTACTGTGGCCCACGCCTGGTCGAAATTCTGTGTGAAGGTGACGTCGATTCGCCGGGTCGGCCGAGACGTCTGGGTGCGCGTCCCCGTTCGTCATGTCATTTTCTCGGCCGGAATTCCGAGTCAAGTCGATGAAGGCGGGGACGGACTGTGGAATCGCTCGGGTGGGGCGGCGGGATGCCGGAGCATGAACGATTAATCGCCTGGCAGGCTCCACCGCTGAAATTCGGTGTCGGCGCCACCGGGGACCTCGGACACGAACTGCGCCGGGCGGGTGTCGCCTCGGTCCTGCTGGTGACCGATCCCGTCCTCGCCGGGCTCGGCCTGCCGGCCCGCGTCGCCAAGGGGATCGAGCAGGAGGGGATCTCGGTCACGCTCTTCGACCGGGCCCGGGTCGAACCCACCGACACGAGCGTCGCCGACGCGGCCCGGGAGCTCGAAGGCCTCCACGTGGACGGCTACGTCGGGCTCGGCGGCGGCAGCTCGATCGACACCGCCAAGATGCTGAACCTGCTGCTCACCCACCCCGGCCGGCCGGTACGCGACTACCTGAACGCCCCGATCGGCGCCGGAGCCCCGATCCCGGGCCCGCTCAAGCCCCTGGTGGCCGTGCCCACCACCGCAGGCAGCGGCAGCGAGTGCACCGCCATGGTCGCCCTCGGGGTGACGGACCTGAACGTGAAGACGGGCATCAGCGACCTGCGGCTGATGCCGTCCCTGGCGCTCGTCGACCCGGCCAACACCCTGACGCTGCCCCCGGCCGTCACCGCCTCCTCGGGCTACGACGTCCTGACCCACGCCTGCGAGTCGTACACGGCCCGCGCCTACGACCGGCGCCCCCCGTACCCCACACCCGCCGACCGGCCGCTGTACATCGGCGCCAACCCGATCAGCGACGTATGGGCGGAGCAGGCGCTGGAACTGGTCGGCCGCTTTCTGCGGCGCGCCGTGCTCAACCCCGACGACCTGGAGGCCCGTACGGGAATGAGCCGGGCCGCGAGCTTCGCCGGGATGGGATTCGGCAACGCGGGCACCCACATCCCGCACGCCTGCGCCTACCCCGTGGCGGGCATGGTCCGCGACTACCGGCCCGACGGGTACGAGGTCGACCACGCCATGGTGCCGCACGGGGCGGCCGTCGTCTCCACCGCGGCCGCGGCCTTCGAGTTCACCTACCCGACCTCTCCCGAACGCCACCTGCGCGCGGCCGAGTTGCTCGGCGCGAACCTCGACGGGGTGACGGAGGCGAACGGTTCGGACGTGCTGCCGGCCACGCTCCTGAGCATCGTCGCGGACACCGGAGGACCCACCGGGCTGCGGGACTTCGGCTACTCGGCCAAGGACCTCCCCGGCCTCGTCGAGGGCGCCCGCAAACAGCGGCGGCTGCTGGTGTGCTGCCCGCGCGACGTCGCCGCACGTGATCTCGAACGGGTCATCGCCGCATCGATGACCCACTGAACCACCGAAGAAGTGCGCCCCCACGCCAAGGAGCTGGATGCACCCGTGAGTGATGCATCGATACCGGAACACCCGGCCGTCATCGCGGGCAAGCAGGTTCCCACGGACCGGTGGATCGACGTCCTCGATCCGTCGGACGCCCGCACCGTCGCCCGCGTCGCCCGCTGCGGCCCGGCCGAGATCGGGGCGGCGGTGGAAGCGGCCCGGCACACCCACGAGACCCTCTGGCGGTTCGCGACGCCGGTCGAGCGCTCCCGTGTCTGCCACCGCATCGCGGAGGTGCTGCGCGCCCGGCGCGCCGAACTCGCGGCGCTGGAGACGCTCGACACCGGCAAGCCGCTGCGCCAGTCGCTCGCCGACGCCGACATCGCCGCCCGCTACTTCGAGTTCTACGCCAACGCCGTGGAGAGCCTCGGCGGCGAGACCATCCAGCACCGGCCGGACCGGCCCGCCTTCACCCTGCGCGAACCCTACGGAGTGTGCGGGCACATCATCCCCTGGAACTACCCGCTCCAGATCGCGGCCAGGACCCTCGCACCCGCCCTCGCGACCGGGAACTGCTGTGTCCTCAAGCCCGCCGAGGACGCTCCGCTGACCTCGCTCAGGCTCGCGGAGCTCGTCGAGGAGGCGGGACTTCCGGCGGGCGCCCTGAACGTCGTACCCGGTCTCGGGACGGAGGCCGGCGCCGCACTCGCCGCGCATCCGGGCCTGGACCGGCTGGCCTTCACCGGCTCGCGGGAGGTCGGCGAGGCCGTCATGACCGCGGCGGCGCGCAGCATCGTGCCGGTCACCCTGGAGCTCGGGGGGAAGTCCCCGCACCTCGTGCTCCCCGACTTCGACGCCGGACGCGCGGTGCCGCAGATCGTGGAGTCGATCACCGAGCACGCGGGGCAGAACTGCTCGGCCGGCAGCCGGCTGCTCGTGCACCGGTCCGTCCACCGCGAACTGGTGGACGCGCTCGTCGAACGGTTCCGCGCCCTGACCATCGGGCCGGGAGCGGCCGATCCCGACATGGGGCCGCTCATCTCCGCGAGACAGCGCGAGCGGGTGCTCGGCCACCTGGACGAGGGCCGGCGCGACGCCGTCCTGCGCACGGGCGGCGGGGTCCCCCCGGGGAAGGCGTACGCCGACGGGTTCTTCGTGGAGCCCACCATCCTCGACGAGGTCACCCCGAAACACCGGGTGTTCAACGAGGAGATATTCGGTCCCGTCCTGTGCGTCTCGGTCTTCGACTCGCTGGAGGAAGCGGTCGCCCTCGCGGAACACACCACGTACGGACTGGCCGCCGGAGTGTGGACGTCCGACGTGACCCGTGCCCACTGGCTCGCCGGGCGGCTCAGGGTGGGCCAGGTGTTCGTGAACAACTACAGCGCGGCCGGGGGCGTCGAGCTGCCGTTCGGCGGCCACCGGCGTTCGGGAATCGGAGTGGAGAAGGGACTGGAGGCGCTGCGTGAATACACGCGGTGCAAGACGGTGGCGATCCACGCGCAGCTTCCTTCCTGACCCGGCGCCCCCGGTTTCCTTCGCACGATTTCGGCCCTACGGAGAAGAGCGGTCCGGTCATTCACCTCGGTGGAGGGAGTTCATCTGATGTCGCCTGTTGTGCGCGGGTCGGTCGAGGAACTGGGGACCCGGCAGTGCTGCGCGGTCTGCGGGGCACCGGCCCAGCCCGTGACGGCCTTGGCCGAGGGCGTCGCCAAGGTGCACAAGGCCCTGGGCGAGGCACGGGACGCCCTCGAGGCCCAGGAACAGCTCATCGAGGACCTACGGGCCGACGGCCGCCGCGGCGCCCCTGCCGCGCCGCCCTCCGCGGAGGCGGCCGGGGCGGGACAGGCCCTCGCCGTGCTGACGGCCCGCGAACGTCAGATTCTCGTGCTCATCTCCCAGGGGAATTCGAATCGGCGTGTGGCGAAGGCACTCGGCATATCCGAGAAAACGGTGAAGAACCATTTGTCCGCGGTCTTCATGAAGGTCGGCGCGTCCGATCGGACGCAAGCCGTCGTCATGGGTATCCGCAGCGGGATCGTGTCCATCGGCCAGCCTGTCGACGATGTGTCCCACCCATGAGCGCCGACGAGTGAATCCCGACGCGCTTCCGGGTCCATGCCGTGAGTATGAGGGCTGATCCGGCCATGCGACAGCGGAGGGACTGTCAGAACACCATGTATTACTGCCACATTGGAAAACATGCTGAAAAACGTAGCCGCGGTCCTGCTCGACAACGTCCACCCCTTCGAGCTGGGTGTCGTGTGTGAGGTATTCGGGATCGACCGCCGCGAAGAGGGGCTGCCCGCCTACGACTTCGCGCTCGTCGCCGCGGAGTCCCCGTCGGTGCGGGCGGTGCCCGGATTCACCATCAGCACGCCCTACGGCCTCGACCGGCTGGAGGAGGCCGACCTCATCGCGATACCGGTGGGGGACGACTTCCACACCCGGGAGTTCCCGCCCGCCCTGCTGGAGGCCCTGCGCCAGGCGGTGGCCCGCGGGGCCAGGGTGGTCAGCGTCTGCGTCGGCGCCTTCGTCCTGGGCGCCGCGGGGCTGCTCGACGGACGCCGCTGCACCACCCACTGGCGGTACGCCGAGGCACTCACCGAGCGCTATCCGAAGGCCCACGTCGAACCGGGCGTGCTGTACGTCGACGAGGACCCGATCCTCACCTCGGCCGGCACCTCCGCCGGGATCGACGCCTGCCTCCACCTCGTGCGCAAGCTCCAGGGCAGCGACGTCGCCAACGCCATCGCCCGGCGCATGGTCGTGCCCCCGCACCGCGAGGGCGGCCAGGCCCAGTACATCGAACGGCCGGTGGCGCAGTACGGGGAGGACGGCGTGCGCGAGGTGCTGACCTGGGCCGAACAGAACCTGGACCAGGAGATCAGCGTCGAGCAGCTCTCCGCCCGCGCCTGCATGTCACCGCGCACGTTCGCCCGCCGCTTCCGGGCCGAGACCGGGACCACGCCCTACCGGTGGCTGCTGGCCCAGCGGGTGCTGAGCGCCCAGCGGCTGCTGGAGAACACCGACGAGACGATGGAGGCCGTGGCCGCCCGTACGGGATTCGCCAACGCGGCCGCCCTGCGCTACCAGTTCGTGCACTTCCTCGGCACCACCCCCCACGCGTACCGGCGTGCCTTCCGGGGCCGGTCACCGGACGCGACCACGTACTGAGCCCCGGACGGGGCGACAGGAGGACGGGAATGCTGCGCATCGCGGTAGTCGGCGCCACCGGAGCGGTGGGCCGGGAGTGCCTGGCCCTGCTCGACGGCGGGATCGTGCCCGTGGAACAGGTCGTGCCCGTGGGATCGGCGCGCAGCGTCGGCCGGGACCTGGGCCGAGAACTGGGCCTGTCCCTGCCCCTGGCGGACCTGGTCACCCTCGACGAACTCGACCCCCGCGGCCTGGACGTCGCCGTCTTCTCCGCGGGCGCGGAGGTCAGCGGCCGGGAGGCCGAGCGGCTGGCCGCGGCCGGAGTGCTGGTCGTCGACAACAGCTCGGCGTTCCGGATGCGGCCGGACGTCCCGCTCGTGGTGCCCCAGGTCAACCCCGCCGCGCTCGACGACCGGCCGGCCTGCGGCCTCGTCGCCAACCCCAACTGCTCGACCATCCAGCTCGTACGCGCCCTGCACCCGGTGCACGAACTGGCCGGTCTGCGCGGCGTCGTGGTGGCGACCTACCAGGCGGCCTCCGGCGGCGGGGTGCGCGGCCTGCGGGAACTGGCCGAGGAGTCCAGGGCCGTCCTGGACGACCCCGGCGCGCAGGGCGCCCCCGGCGGGCGCTTCGGGCAGCCGCTGGCCTTCAACCTCGTGCCCGAGATCGGGCTCCCGGACGCACACGGCCTCACGCACGAGGAACGCAAACTCGTCCGCGAACCCCGCAAGATCCTCGGACTGCCGGACCTGCGGGTGAGCGCCACCGCGGTACGGGTGCCGGTCTTCGACTGCCACTCCGAGGCCGTGCACATCGCCCTGCGCGAGCCCGTCACCGCCGAGGCGGTCGAGGAGGCCCTGGCCGCGACACCCGGCCTGCGCGTCCACCGCCGCTCCCACAGCCCCGCGTACCCCATGCCCCGTACGGTCGTCGCCCGCCGCGAGGACCGGGCGCTGGTCCACGTCGGCCGCGTCCGCGTCGAGCCGGAGGACGACCGCGCCCTCGCGCTCTGGGTCGTCGCCGACAACCTGTGGGTGGGCGCCGCCCTGAACGCGCTCCAGATCGTGGAGCTCGCCGCGAAGAACGGGTGGCTGGGATGACGGCCCGGCGCGGGCCGGGCCCCCGGCCGCTGGTGCTGAAGTTCGGCGGCTCCGCCTTCGCCGACCTCGACGGCTACCACCGCGTGGCCCGCTACGCGGCTCGTCGCGGGACCGAGGAGGAGCGTCCGGTGGTCGTCGTGGTGAGCGCGATGTCCGGCACGACGGGCAGACTCCAGCAGACCCTGGACGCGCTGGCCCCCGATCCGCCCGCCCGGGCCGCGGCGATGCTCCTGACCGCCGGGGAGACGGTGAGCGTCGCCCTGCTCGCCGCCGCGCTCGACGCCGCGGGCGTGCCCGGCTGCCCGCTGCCCGCGGCGGCCACCGGGCTCCTCGCCGAAGGGCCGGGCGACCGGGCGGAACTGGTCACGGCGAGCTCCGAGGCGCTGTCCAGGGCCCTGGCCGACTGCCCGATCGCGGTGGTCCCCGGCGGTCAGGCCGTCGACGCGGCCGGCCGGACGGTCATGCTGGGCCGCAACAGCTCGGACCTCTCGGCGGTGGCGACGGCCGCGACGCTGGGCGCGGACACCTGCGAGCTCTTCTCCGACGTGCCCGGGGTGTGCACCGCCGACCCCCACCTCGTGCCGGCGGCGCGCACCCTGACCCGGATCAGCTACGAGGGAGTGCGCCGGATGTCGCGCCACGGCGCCAAGGTCGTCCACGAGGGCGCCGTGGACTGGGCGGAGCGCGAGGGGGTGCGGCTGCTGTGCCGCCCCTTTCCCTGGAGCGGCGCTCCGGAGGCCGGGACGGCCGTCGGGGCGGGTCCGGCGGCGGCCGCGGTCGTCGTGCTCAAGGACAGCGACGTGTGGTCGTTCCGGTCCGGACGGGAACGGCGGTCCGTGGGGGGACGGCTGCGGGCCGAGGGCCTGACGGTCACCGAGTTCGACACCCCGGACGCGGTGTGTCTCGCGGTGCCGGCCGGAGCGCGTGGCGCGGCCCGGTACCTGCGGACCGCGCGCCTGCTCGACGGCCTGTGCCTGGTCACCACCCTGCGGGCGGACGGCCGGGCCGAGCACACCGTGGTGCCGCGACCGGAGGCCGCCGCCGAGGCCCGCAGACGCCACGGCCTGCTCTACCCGGACGCCTCGGACGCCCCGGACACCGTGGACGCCCCGCGACCGGCCGCGCCCCCGCCGTCCAAGGCCCGGTCCGCGCACAGCGACGTCCTGGTCGGCCCGGGAGCCGCACCCGTTCCCGCCCCCGCGCCGGAGGGCGAGCGCCCCGGCTGACCGGCGCGGGCCGGTGCGGGGCCGCCCGCTCAGCGCTCGGGGCCGTACCCGCTCAGCACTCGATGATGTTGACCGCGAGCCCGCCCCGGGCCGTCTCCTTGTACTTCACGCTCATGTCGGCGCCGGTCTCCTTCATGGTCTTGATGACCTTGTCGAGGGAGACCAGGTGCGAGCCGTCACCGCGCATCGCCATCCGGGCCGCCGTGACGGCCTTCACCGCGGCCATGCCGTTGCGCTCGATGCAAGGGATCTGGACCAGACCGCCGACCGGGTCGCAGGTCAGGCCGAGGTTGTGCTCCATGCCGATCTCGGCGGCGTTCTCGACCTGCTCGGGGCTGCCGCCCAGCACCTCGGCGAGCGCGCCGGCCGCCATGGAGCAGGCCGAGCCGACCTCGCCCTGGCAGCCGACCTCGGCGCCCGAGATGGAGGCGTTCTCCTTGAAGAGCATGCCGATGGCCCCGGCCGCGAGCAGGAACCGAACGACCCCGTCCTCGTCGGCGCCCGGCACGAAGTTGATGTAGTAGTGCAGCACCGCCGGGATGATGCCCGCCGCGCCGTTGGTGGGGGCGGTGACGACCCGGCCGCCCGCCGCGTTCTCCTCGTTGACCGCCATCGCGTAGAGGGTGATCCACTCCATCGCGTGGGCCAGCGGGTCGCCCTCGGCGCGGAGCTGGCGGGCGGAGAGGGGGGCGCGGCGCCGGACCTTGAGACCGCCGGGCAGGATGCCCTCGCGGGTCATGCCGCGCGAGACGCAGGCCTGCATCACGCGCCAGATCCCGAGAAGCCCCTCGCGGATCTCCTCCTCGGTGCGCCAGGCCCGCTCGTTCTCCAGCATCAGGGCGGAGATCGACAGACCGGTCTCCTTCGTGAGCCGCAGCAGCTCGTCGCCCGTGCGGAACGGGTACTTCAGGACCGTGTCGTCGAGCTTGATGCGGTCCTCGCCCACCGCGTCCTCGTCGACGACGAAGCCGCCGCCCACCGAGTAGTACGTCTTCTCCAGGACGAGGCCGCCCGAGGCGTCGTACGCGAAGATCGTCATGCCGTTGGCGTGGTACGGCAGGGCCTTGCGGCGGTGCAGGATCAGGTCGTCGTCGAAGGAGAAGGGGATCTCGTGCTCGCCGAGCAGCCGGATCCGGCCCGAGCTCTTGATCTTCTCGACCCGCTCGTCGGCGCCCTCCACGTCCACCGTCCGGGGCGAGGCGCCCTCCAGACCGAGCAGCACCGCCTTGGGGGTGCCGTGGCCGTGACCGGTCGCTCCCAGGGAGCCGTACAGCTCGGCGCGTATCGAGGCGACCGGGGCCAGCAGGTCCTCGTTGCGCAGCCGCCGCGCGAACATGCGCGCGGCGCGCATCGGGCCCACCGTGTGGGAGCTGGACGGGCCGATGCCGATCGAGAACAGGTCGAAGACCGAGATGGCCACGGGAACTCCTTGCTGGTTTCGCCGGACGCCGTTGTCCGGCAGAGGTGGTGCGGGACTGCATGGAACGGGGCACCGCGCTCTGCTTCCAGTGTGCGCGGTGCCCCGGATGTCCGTACGAAAACAACCGTACGGGGTGAAAACGCAGGACAGAAACCCTGCGGAACTACTTCAGGCCGGGGTACAACGGGTGCTTGTCGGCCAGAGCGGACACCCGGGCCTTCAGCGCGTCCACGTCGTACGACGGCTTCAGCGTCTCGGCGATGACGTCCGCGACCTCGGTGAAGTCCTCGGCCGTGAAGCCGCGGGTGGCGAGGGCGGGCGTGCCGATGCGCAGGCCCGAGGTGACCATCGGCGGGCGCGGGTCGTTCGGGATGGCGTTGCGGTTGACCGTGATGCCGACCTCGTGGAGGCGGTCCTCGGCCTGCTGCCCGTCCAGCGCGGAGTTGCGCAGGTCCACCAGGACCAGGTGCACGTCCGTGCCCCCGGACAGGACGTCCACGCCGACGGCCTTCACGTCGTCCTGGACGAGACGCTCCGCCAGGATGCGCGCGCCGTCCAGCGTCCGCTGCTGGCGCTCCTTGAAGTCGTCCGAGGCGGCGACCTTGAAGGAGACGGCCTTGGCCGCGATCACGTGCTCCAGCGGACCGCCCTGGAAGCCCGGGAAGACCGAGGAGTTCAGCTTCTTCGCGAAGTCCTTCTTCGCGAGGATGATGCCGCCGCGGGGGCCGCCGAGCGTCTTGTGCGTGGTGGAGGTGACCACGTCCGCGTACGGGACCGGGTTCGGGTGCAGACCCGCCGCGACCAGACCCGCGAAGTGGGCCATGTCGACCCACAGGAAGGCGCCGGCCTCGTCCGCGATGCGGCGGAACTCGGCGAAGTCGAGCTGACGCGGGTAGGCGGACCAGCCCGCGATGATCACCTTCGGGCGGTGCTCCTTGGCGAGCCGCTCGACCTCGGCCATGTCGACCAGGCCGGCCTCGTCCACGTGGTACGCGACCACGTTGAACTGCTTGCCGGAGAAGTTCAGCCGCATCCCGTGGGTCAGGTGGCCGCCGTGCGCCAGGTCCAGGCCGAGGATGGTGTCGCCGGGCTGGGCCAGCGCGAACAGCGCGGCCTGGTTGGCGGACGCGCCCGAGTGGGGCTGGACGTTGGCGTACTCGGCGCCGAACAGGTCCTTGACCCGGTCGATGGCGATCTGCTCGGCCACGTCGACGTGCTCGCAGCCGCCGTAGTAGCGGCGGCCCGGGTAGCCCTCGGCGTACTTGTTGGTCAGGACCGAGCCCTGGGCCTCCATGACCGCGACCGGAGCGAAGTTCTCCGAGGCGATCATCTCCAGCGTGGACTGCTGGCGGTGCAGCTCGGCGTCGACGGCGGCGGCGACGTCGGGGTCGAGCTCGTGCAGGGGGGTGTTCATGAGAGACATGCGGTGACTCCTCAGCCGGCGGTGAACGCGGTGTACTCGTCGGCGGACATCAGGTCCTCGGGCTCGCCGGCGACGCGGACCTTGAACAGCCAGCCGCCCTCGAAGGGCGCGGAGTTCACCAGGGCCGGGTCGTCCACGACGTCCTGGTTGGCCTCGACGACCTCGCCGTTCACCGGGGAGTACAGGTCGCTGACCGACTTGGTCGACTCCAGCTCGCCGCAGGACTCGCCCGCGGCCACCGTGTCACCGACCTCCGGGAGCTGGGCGTAGACGACGTCGCCGAGCGCGTTGGCCGCGAACTCGGTGATGCCGACCGTCGCGACGCCGTCCTCGGCGACCGACAGCCACTCGTGCTCCTTGCTGTAACGCAGCGTCTGGGGGTTGCTCATGACCTGAATTCTCCTGTACGCGGTGGAGTGCTGATGGAGGGAAGCGTGGGTGACCGGGCCGATGTGCCCAGGGTCACGTCCGGCACCCGGCGGGCGCCCGCCGGTGCCGGCGCCTCGGGGGCGTCCGCCGGGGGCGGCGCCCGGAAGGCGTCCGTGTCATGTCCGGCCCGTGCGGGCCGGTGTCATGTCCGGCCCGTGCGGGCCAGTGTCACTTCTGGCGCTTGTAGAACGGCAGCGCCACGACCTCGTACGGTTCGTGGCTGCCCCGGATGTCCACGCCCACACCACCGGTGCCCGGCGCGGCGTGCGCGGCGTCGACGTACGCCATCGCGATCGGCTTGCCCAGCGTGGGGGAGGGGGCGCCGGAGGTGATCTCGCCGATCACCTGGCCGTCGGCCACGACCGCGTACCCGGCGCGCGGCACCCGGCGGCCCTCGGCGATGAGGCCGACGAGGATCCGCGGCGGGTTCTGCTCGGCGCGGGCGGCGGCCTGTTCCAGGGCCGCGCGGCCCACGAAGTCGCCGTCCTTCTCGAACTTCACGACCCGGCCGAGGCCGGCGTCGAAGGGGGTCAGCGAGGTGGTCAGCTCGTGCCCGTACAACGGCATGCCCGCCTCCAGGCGCAGCGTGTCGCGGCAGGACAGACCGCAGGGGACGAGACCGGCCGGGGTGCCCGCGTCGGTGAGCGCCTGCCACACCTTCTCGGCGTCGGCGGGGGCGACGAACAGCTCGAAGCCGTCCTCGCCGGTGTAGCCGGTGCGGGCGATCAGGGCCGGGACGCCGGCCACGGTGCCCGGCAGGCCCGCGTAGTACTTCAGGCCGTCGAGGTCGGCGTCGGTGACCGCCTTGAGGATGCCGGGGGACTCGGGGCCCTGCACGGCGATCAGCGCGTACGCGTCACGGTCGTCGCGCACCACGGCGTCGAAACCGGCGGCGCGCTCGGTGAGGGCGTCCAGCACCACCTGGGCGTTGGAGGCGTTGGCCACGACCATGTACTCGTGCTCGGCCAGGCGGTAGACGATCAGGTCGTCCAGGATGCCGCCGTCCTCCTGGCAGATCATGGTGTAGCGGGCGCGGCCGACGCCGACGGTGGCGATGTTGCCGACCAGCGCGTGGTTCAGGAGGGCCGCCGCCTGCGGTCCGGTGACGGTGATCTCGCCCATGTGGGAGAGGTCGAAGAGTCCGGCCTTCGTGCGGACGGCGAGGTGCTCGTCGCGCTCCGAGCCGTAGCGCAGGGGCATGTCCCAGCCCGCGAAGTCGGTCATGGTCGCGCCGAGCGAACGATGCAGGGCATCGAGCGCGGTGTGACGGGGTGCGTTGCTGCTCATCGGTCTGGCTCCCAGGGCATGACGGCGAGGTCGTTCCTCCCCATCTGTCATCGGAACCTGAGAGGTTCATCAAGACCCCACGAAACGGTGGTCCTGACTTGCACCTTGGGTGGAGCCGACGGAGCGGCCCGCTTTTCAGATGTGCCTCGCCCGCGCGGTAACGGTGCCTGAGAGATTCAAGGGAGGGACTTGCTCCTTCGGCGCCCGGGCACACGTACCCAGGACTCTCCCGCGCGGATTCAAGCGGCCGGTATGCAGTTGGCGCGGCCATCATCGCACGCGCTGTCGGATCACGGCAGCCCGCCATCTGTGACCGTGCTGTGGCAGTCCGCGCATGAAATGGGGAAGCACCGGGCATTACCTTCTCTTTACACTTGACGGGGATGGGACTCCACACCGAAGGGGAGGACGGTCACGGTGAACAGGACCAGGGCGTACGCGACGACCTCGGGTCTCGCACTGCCCGAGCAGCCCGGCGCACCGGCCCGCGAGGCGCGGGGCGGGCGTCCCGCGGCCGTCGTGCGGGACCTCCGTGACCGGGTCGGGCACAGTCCGCACGGTCTGCGCTTCGGGACGCACGACGTGGTGGTGGTCAGCGGGCTGCCGGGCAGCGGCAAGTCGACGCTGATGCGGCGGGCCGTGCGGGGCGCGCGCGTCGACTCCCAGGACACCCGCGACCGCTGGGACGGCCGGATGTCCGGGCTGCTGCCGTACGCGCTCTACCGCCCCCTCGTCCGCCTCGCGCACTACGCGGGCCTGCGCCGCGCCCTGCGCGGGGGCGGCGGGGTCGTCGTGCACGACTGCGGCACGCAGGCCTGGGTGCGCCGCTGGCTCGCCCGCGAGGCCCGGCGCCGCGGCGGGGCGCTGCACCTGCTGCTGCTCGACGTCACGCCCGCCGCCGCGCTGGCCGGCCAGCGCGAGCGCGGCCGGGGCGTCTCGCGCTACGCCTTCGCCCGGCATCGCGGCGGGGTCGCCCGGCTGCTGCGCTCCGCCGAGCGGGGAGACCTGCCCGAGGGGTGCGGCTCGGCGGTGCTGATCGACCGCGACGCGGCGGACGTGCTGCACAGGATCGACTTCGGCCACTGACCGGTCGCGGCGGCCCACTAACCTTTCCAGCCGGAACAACGGTTCGAAGCGGACGGTAGACAGATGGACTTTCCGGCACAGGCGCACCCCCATCCGCACGGCGGCTGGCCCGGCAACGAGCTGGAGGAGGTGTTGTCCTCCGCCCTCGGCGTGCCCGGCCCCTCGGCGGCCGCCCGCATCGTCGAGGTGCTCGGCCGCAGCTTCGTGTGGGTGCCGCTGCCCAACGGCGGCGGCCCGCAGAGCGGTCCGCTCGATCTGCCCACGATGGACATCGGCGGCCAGGTCTACGTCCCCGTCTTCAGCTCCGAGGAGCAGTTCCGCCAGGTCGTCGGCGGGCACATGTCGTTCACGATCGCGCCCGCCGTGGAGTTCGCCCGCGGACTGCCCCCGCAGGCCGGCATCGTGGTGAACCCGGACGGCGTGGTCGGCGTGCCGCTGCCGCCGCCGGCCGTGGCCGAGCTGTGCCGGGCCGGGCGGACCGAGCTGGACGGGTCGGCGAGCGGGGGCCGTGTGCGGCTCTTCGAGCCCGACTGGCAGGACGATCCGATGGACTTCCTCGCCGCGGCCTCGGCGGAGTTCGCCGCGACCGGTGTCGTCCTGAGCGCGCGGCGCTGTCTGGCCAGCATCGAGGGCGACGAGCCGGTGATGTTCATCGGCGTCGAACTCGCGGCGTGGGAGGGCGACGCGCGCGCCCTGCCCCTGGACGCCCTGGGCCGCGCCCTCGGCCGGGTTCCGGTGAACATCGCGGTGAACCTGGTTCTCCTCGACGTGGCGCAGGACCCGGTCGGTGACTGGATGCGGGCGCAGGTGCGGCCCTTCTACCAGCACGGTCACTGAACGGAGCGGCCCGCGGGGGTGCCCCGAGGGGCCGCACACCCGCCGCGTGGGGCCCCGGGCCGCCCCGCGTGGCGGTTCCCGGCTCTCGACTGCTTCCCCCGGCGGAGCGCGATCGCCGCATAAGCTGGTTTCATGGCCTGGTCGAGGTGTTGACGCATGCCGGTGACCGGTACCTCGGGCGTAAGGGATGAGTTCGTCGTGAATTGTTCGCGAAGGGGCGGTTGAGGGTGAGCGCGTCGGGCACGGCCGCGGCCGGGCAGGTCGAGCACATGCTGCGCCAGGTGACTCCCGGGCGTTACGACGCCTACGAGGCGCTCCTTCGCGCGCTCGCGACCCCGTCGTCCGGCCAGGTGTGGATGCTGCTGTGGCACGGCCAGGCCGGCTCCCCGGACGCCCAGTACGGGAACATGCAGGTGGACGGCTTCGGTTACGCGCCCTGCGTCACCTCCGCGCAGGAGCTCTCGGCCAGTGGCTGGAACCGCAGTTACGAGGTCGTGGACGGGCTGGACGTCGCCCGCACCCTGTACCCGGACCACTTCGGCCTGTGGCTCAACCCGCACGCCCCGAACGGCGGCCTCGGCATCCCGTGGCTGGATCTGCGCCGGATCGCCACGGGCCTGGAGCGCCAGCCCGCGGGCCCGCTGCGGCTGTCCGAACCGGCCATCGAGATCCCGCAGTTCTACGCCCTGCTCACGCAGAACGCCCATCTGACCCCGGCCGTACGGTCGTTGCGCCGGGCCTGGGTCCAACCCACGGTCGGGGCGCCGTATCTGGCCATCGGCCTGGACGTGTACGACACCTCGCCGCCCGCCGTCGACTCGGTGCGGGCGATGATGCAGCAGTCCATCGGCGCGGTTCCGGACGGCCTGCCCGTGTCCACCGTCGCGATGTCGGACGAGTTCGACCCGGTGGCGATGTGGCTGCGCGCGAACGCGCGCCCGTTCTACGACCGTGAGGCGCACGGCGCTCCGGCGCAGGCGCCGACCGCGGGTGGTTACGGCTATCCGCCTGCCCGCGGCGGCTACTGAGGGCGTCCCGAATCCCGGACCTGTCGGATGCCAGTGCGAGAACGACTGGCATCATGATTCTGCACACGGCCTTCACGAGGCGTGCGTTCCATACTGCTGACCTGCGGGGAAGCCGACTGATGTGCCGATTGTCCCGTTTTGGCGGGACTTCTGATCCAAAAGACCCTTTCATGGCTTTTCGGCTCAATTGGCAGTCGTCCGGCTCCCGTTACCCACTGTTCGGATAACGGAATCCCCCAACAAGCATCACGGTTGCGCATACTTTCTCCATGAAGCCTGGCAACTGATCGTGGCGGCACTGAAGACTCGCCCATCAGACACGGGGTCGTTCGATCCTGTGAGCGAGTGCAAGCCGAATCATCAGCCGGGTCACCGGACCGCACCATCTGCGGTCAACTTCCCGGCGAGCAAGTGAACCAAGCCGCAGACAGCGGCAGTCGTAGGCCGGTCACCACCGGCGAGAGGGGTCGGGTCACTGTGACCGCACCGATCGAGACCACCGCGGCGGCAACGGAAGCGCAGCCTGAGGCTGTGCTTGCCGGAGCCGACAAGGGGCGGATCGAGGGCCGTTCCCTGGGGCAGATCGCCTGGACGCGCTTCAAGCGTGACAAGGTGGCGGTCGCCGGCGGTGTCATCGTCGTACTGCTCATCCTGATGGCCATCCTCGCCCGCCCCATCCAGTCGATGCTGGGGCTGGACCCGAACGCCTTCCACCAGGACCTGATCGACGCCAACACCTCGCTGCCCAAGGGCGGGATGGGCGGCATGAGCGCCGACCACCCGCTCGGTGTGGACCCGAAGTTCGGCCGCGACCTCGCCACCCGCCTCCTCGAGGGCTCCTGGGTGTCCCTGGTCGTCGCCTTCGGCGCCACCATCCTGTCGAACGTGATCGGCGCGATCCTCGGTGTCGTCGCGGGCTTCTACGGCGGGCGGGTCGACTCGATCATCAGCCGCCTGATGGACACCTTCCTCGCCTTCCCCCTCCTGCTCTTCGCGATCGCCATCTCGGCCACCCTTCAGGGCGGCGCGTTCGGCCTCGAAGGGCTTCCGCTCCACCTGAGCGTGCTGATCTTCGTGATCGGCTTCTTCAACTGGCCCTACCTGGGCCGGATCGTGCGTGGCCAGACGCTGGCCCTGCGCGAGCGGGAATTCGTGGACGCCTCCCGGGGCATGGGCGCCAAGGGCCCGTACATCCTGTTCCGGGAGCTGCTGCCCAACCTGGTCGGCCCGATCATCGTCTACTCGACGCTGCTCATCCCGACCAACATCCTCTTCGAGGCTTCCCTCAGCTTCCTCGGTGTCGGCATCCAGCCCCCGCAGGCATCCTGGGGCGGCATGCTCCGTGAAGCGGTCACCTACTACGAGGTCGACCCGCAGTTCATGATCGTGCCCGGCCTCGCCATCTTCGTGACCGTCCTCGCCTTCAACCTTCTGGGCGACGGTCTCCGCGACGCTCTCGACCCGCGCAGCCGCTGATGCCTGACGGACACCGAGAGATCACCAAGTTTCCGACAATGGAGGGGAACCCGCCCATCATGCGTAGGTCAACGCTGGCCGCCATTGCGGCCATCGGCTCCGCGAGTCTGCTCGTTGCAGGCTGCAGCAAGGCCGATGACAACAAGAACACCGACAACACGAAGTCAGCTGGGGCCAACGCAGCGACCAAGGACGTCGTCAACGCCTCCACCAAGAAGGGGGGCACGGTCACGTACGAGTACTCGGACGTGCCGGACTCCTTCGACCCGGGCAACACGTACTACGCGTACATGTACAACCTGAGCCGCCTGTACGCGCGCCCGCTGATGACGTTCCAGCCCGGCGCCGGCGAGAAGGGCAACACCCTTGTCCCCGACCTCGCGGCCTCCAAGGGTGTCCCGAGCGACGGCGGCAAGACCTGGACGTACAAGCTGCGTTCGGGCCTGAAGTACCAGGACGGCACCGCGATCACGTCCAAGGACGTCAAGTACGCGGTCGAGCGCTCCAACTTCGCGCGTGACGTGCTCTCCCTCGGCCCGAACTACTTCCAGCAGTTCCTCGTGGGCGGCGACAAGTACAAGGGTCCCTACAAGGACAAGAGCGCCAAGGGCCTCTCCTCCATCGAGACCCCGGACGACACCACCGTCGTCTTCCACCTGAAGACGGCCTTCCAGGAGTTCGACTACCTGGTCGCCTCGCCGCAGACGGCTCCGGTCCCGCAGGCCAAGGACAACGGCGTCGACTACGTCAAGAACATCGTGTCCTCGGGCTCGTACAAGTTCCAGAGCTACGCCGACGGCAAGCAGGCCGTCCTCGTGCGCAACGAGAACTGGGACGCGGCGACCGACCCGCTGCGCAAGCAGTACCCGGACAAGATCGTCGTCAACCTGAAGGTCGCCGCCGAGACGATCGACAAGGACGTCCTCGCGGGCGACGCGATCGACCTCGGTGGTGGCGGTGTCCAGGCCGCGACCCAGGCGGACGTGCTCACCTCCGCCGCCAAGAAGGCCAACACGGACAACACCTACGGTGGCCGTCTGGTCTACATGGCGATCAACACCAAGGTGAAGCCGTTCGACAACGTCGCGTGCCGCAAGGCCGTGCAGTTCGCGATCGACAAGGTCTCGGTCCAGACGGCCGAGGGCGGCCCGATCCGCGGCGACATCGCCTCCACGGTTCTCCCGCCGGACATCCCGGGCTACGAGAAGTCGGACGTCTACGCGTCGGCCGGCAACAAGGGTGACGCCGCCAAGGCCAAGGAGCAGCTCAAGGCCTGCGGCAAGGAGACCATCAACACCAACATCTCCGCCCGCAGCGACCGCCCGCAGGAGATCGACGCCGCCACGGCGATCATCGCCTCGCTGAAGAAGGTCGGCATCAACGCCAGCCTGAAGCAGTACCCCTCGGGCAAGTACTTCACCGACTACGCGGGTGTCCCGAAGTTCACCGAGAAGAACAACATCGGTCTGATCATGATGCAGTGGGGTGCCGACTGGCCCTCCGGCTACGGCTTCCTGCAGCAGATCCTGAACGGTTCCGCGATCGGCGACTCCGGTAACACCAACCTGTCGCAGTACGACAACAAGGACGTCAACAGT
Organism: Streptomyces sp. NPDC028298; assembly: GCF_055565895.1. Taxonomy (NCBI): domain Bacteria; kingdom Bacillati; phylum Actinomycetota; class Actinomycetes; order Kitasatosporales; family Streptomycetaceae; genus Streptomyces; species Streptomyces sp. NPDC028298. The sequence goes on along the minus strand of NZ_JBVHTL010000010.1, from coordinate 310,165 downwards.
CTTCTCGAGAAGGCGATCGGCACGCAGGACGACGCCGCGCGTCTCGGCCTGTACACGCAGATCGACAAGAAGACCATGGACGACGCCGTCCTCGTGCCGCTGACCTACTTCAAGGTCCTGCTGGCCCGCCCGCAGTACGCGACCAACCTGGTCTCCACGGCGGCCTTCAGCGGTCAGTACGACTACCTCAACATCGGCACCACGAAGAAGTAGCCCCGGAAGGCAGGTGAAGGCATTGGTGCCCGCGGGCTCAGCCCGCGGGCACCAGCGCCGATCCCCGTGATTTCGTACATCCTCCGTCGGACGGCAGCGGCAGCGATCCTGCTCCTGGTCGTCTCCGCGGTCACCTTCGCCATCTTCTTCCTGCTGCCCAGACTGGCCGGCCAGACGCCCGACCAGCTCGCGCAGCAGTACATCGGGAAGAGCCCGTCGAAGGCCGACATCATCGCGGTCAAGCACAACCTCGGTCTGGACCAGCCCGTCTACGTCCAGTACTGGCACTTCATCAAGGGGATCGTCAGCGGCGCTACCTACGACCTGGGTCCCACCACGGCGCACTGTGACGCGCCGTGCTTCGGGTACTCCTTCAAGACCCACCAGGCCGTGTGGCCGGACCTCACCTCGCGTCTTCCGGTGACCCTCTCGCTCGCCGCGGGTGCCGCGGTGCTGTGGCTGCTGTCCGGCGTGGCCGCGGGTGTGATCTCCGCCCTCAAGCCGCGTTCGTTCTTCGACCGCACCTTCATGGGCATCGCGCTCGCCGGTGTCTCGCTGCCCATGTTCTTCACGGGCAACCTGGCGCTGCTGCTCTTCACCGTCAACTGGCCGATCTTCGGACGCACTTACGTCCCGTTGACCGAGAACCCCGCGCAGTGGGCCAACACCCTCTTCCCCGCGTGGTGTTCTCTCGCTCTCCTGTACTCCGCCATCTACGCGCGGCTCACCCGCTCGGGCATGCTGGAGACGATGAACGAGGACTTCATCCGCACGGCCCGTGCCAAGGGCCTGCGCGAGGGCAAGGTCGTGGTCCGGCACGGACTGCGCGCCGCCCTCACCCCGATCATCACCGTCTTCGGCATGGACCTCGGTCTGCTGCTCGGCGGTGCCGTGATCACCGAGTCCGTGTTCTCTCTGCACGGCATCGGCCAGTACGCCGTGCAGGGCATCACCGACAACGACCTGCCGAAGATCCTCGGCGTGACTCTTCTCGCCGCGTTCTTCGTCGTCGTGGCAAATCTCCTGGTGGACCTGCTGTACGCCGCCGCCGACCCGCGGGTGAGGCTCTCGTGACCGAACTTTCCAAGACCGGCGCCGCTGTCGGCGAGCCCGTCTCCTCGCCCTCGGACGCTCCCAAGGCGTTCCTCGAAGTGCGCGACCTCAAGGTCCACTTCCCGACCGACGACGGTCTGGTCAAGTCTGTCGACGGTCTCAGCTTCTCGGTCGAGAAGGGCAAGACCCTCTGCGTCGTGGGCGAGTCGGGTTCCGGCAAGTCCGTCACCTCGCTGGCGATCATGGGTCTGCACCGCCTCGGCGCGCGCGGCAAGAACGTCCAGATGTCGGGCGAGATCTGGCTCGACGGCAAGGAACTGGTCAACGCCCACCCGGACGAGGTGCGCAAGCTCCGCGGCCGCGAGATGGCGATGATCTTCCAGGACCCGCTGTCCGCGATGCACCCGTACTACACGATCGGCAACCAGATCGTGGAGGCGTACCGCACCCACCACAAGGTCAGCAAGAAGGTCGCCCGCACGCGGGCGATCGAGATGCTCGACCGCGTGGGCATCCCCGAGCCGGGCAAGCGCGTCGACAGCTACCCGCACGAGTTCTCGGGCGGTATGCGCCAGCGCGCGATGATCGCCATGGCGCTCGTCAACAACCCCGAGCTGCTCATCGCGGACGAGCCGACGACCGCCCTGGACGTCACCGTCCAGGCGCAGATCCTCGACCTCATCCGCGACCTGCAGAAGGAGTTCGGCTCCGCGGTCGTCCTCATCACCCACGACCTGGGTGTGGTGGCCGAGATCGCCGACGACGTCCTCGTGATGTACGGCGGCCGGTGCGTCGAGCGCGGCACCGCCGAGCGGGTCTTCGAGCAGCCGCAGCACCCCTACACCTGGGGTCTGCTCGGCTCGATGCCCCGTATCGACCGTGAGACGTCCGAACGGCTCATCCCCGTCAAGGGCCAGCCGCCGAGCCTCATCAACGTCCCCTCGGGCTGCGCCTTCCACCCGCGCTGCCCGTACGCGGACCTGCCCAAGGGCAATGTCACCCGCACCGTGCGCCCCGAACTGCAGCTCGTTGGCAGCGATCACTACACCGCCTGCCACCTCTCGCAGGAGGACCGCACGCGGATCTGGACCGAAGAGATTGCGCCGAAGCTGTGAGTGAGAACAACAAGACGGACGGCGCCGGCGCGGTGATCCCGCAGCAGGCCGCGGCTCCCGAGCACCGCGCGAAGTCCTCGGAAAGCAGTGAGGTCCTCCTCCGGGTCCAGGGGCTGCAGAAGCACTTCCCCATCCGGAAGGGCGTTCTCCAGCGTCAGGTCGGCGCGGTCAAGGCCGTCGACGGCATCGACTTCGAGGTCCGCAAGGGCGAGACGCTCGGCGTCGTCGGCGAGTCCGGCTGCGGCAAGTCGACCATGGGCCGGGTCATCACCCGCCTCCAGGACCCGACCGGCGGCACCATCGAGTTCGAGGGCCAGGACATCACCCGTCTCAGCGCCTCGAAGATGCGTCCGCTGCGCCGTGACATCCAGATGATCTTCCAGGACCCGTACGGGTCGCTGAACCCCCGTCACACCATCGGCTCGATCGTCTCGGCGCCCTTCCGGCTCCAGAACGTGGAGCCCGAGGGCGGTGTGAAGAAGGAGGTCCAGCGGCTCCTGGAGCTGGTGGGTCTGAGCCCCGAGCACTACAACCGCTACCCGCACGAGTTCTCCGGCGGCCAGCGCCAGCGCATCGGCATCGCCCGCGCGCTCGCCCTGAAGCCGAAGCTGGTCGTGGCGGACGAGCCGGTCTCGGCGCTCGACGTGTCGATCCAGGCGCAGGTCGTGAACCTGATGGACGACCTGCAGTCCGAGCTCGGTCTGACGTACGTGATCATCGCTCACGACCTCTCCGTCGTGCGCCACGTCTCGGACCGCATCGCGGTGATGTACCTCGGCAAGATCGTCGAGCTCGCCGACCGCACCTCGCTCTACCAGGCGCCGATGCACCCGTACACCAAGGCCCTGATGTCGGCCGTGCCGGTGCCGGACCCCAAGCGCCGGGGCGCCAAGAGCGAGCGGATCCTGCTGCGCGGCGACGTTCCCTCGCCGATCGCGCCGCCGAGCGGCTGCCGGTTCCACACCCGGTGCTGGAAGGCCACGCAGGTCTGCAAGACGGTCGAGCCGCCGCTCATCGAGCTCAAGCCCGGCCAGCGCGTCGCCTGCCACCACCCGGAGAACGCCCCGGACCAGGCTCCGCAGGACGTCGTCCTGCTCTCGGCCGCCCGCGAAGCGGTCGAGCTGGTGTCCGGCGTGGAGTCCGCCGAGGTGTCGGGTACGGCTCCGGCCGAGCTCGCCGCCGACGCCGACAAGGACGCTGCCGCGTCCGACTCCGTCACCGTCGACGAGGCCGGCTCCGCGTCGGTCCCGGCCGCCGGTGACGAGGCCGGCTCCGAGAAGGACTCCGCGGTTGCGGAAGCCGATCGTCAGGAGTCAACCGGCAAGTAGGCCGTGACGACTTGGCAAAGTCATGAACATGCCTGAACGGGAGAGTGCAGAGTCCTGCGTGACCGTCTGATCGGAAACGATCGGCACACGTACGAAAGGGACGCGAAATGGCACTCTCCCGTTCGGCACGTTTAGGCGCGCTCGCCACAGCGGCGGCCTCCTTCCTCCTCGTCGCCGCCTCCTCCGCCCCCACCCCCGGCGCGGACGGCATCGGTGACCCCTACTTCCCCCAGCTCGGCAACGGCGGCTTCGACGCCCGCCACTACGCCCTCGACGTGGCGTACGACCCCGGCACCGACCGCCTCGACGGCGTGACGACCCTCACCGCCCGCGCCACCCAGAACCTCTCCGCCTTCGACCTGGACCTCCAGAAGCTGGACGTCACGAAGGTCGAGGTGAACGGCAGGAGAGCCCACTTCACGCGGGAGGGCGACGAGATCCGCGTCACCCCGCGCGGCCCCCTGGCCAGGGGCAAGAACTTCACGGTGACCGTCACCTACGGCGGGGTCCCCGAGCCGCTCAACGGCCCGATCGTGTTCGGCTCCGACTACGGGTGGATGAAGACCCCGGACGGCGTGTTCGTCGCCTGCGAGCCCAACGCCGCCTCCACCTGGTTCCCCTCCAGCGACCACCCGTCCGACAAGGCGACCTACGACATCCGCATCACCGCGCCCAAGGGCCTGACGGCGGTCTCCAACGGACGCCTGATATCGACCCGGGACAAGGGCGCCTCCACGGTCACCCACTGGCGCGAGAGCCGGCCCATGGCCACCTACCTCGCCACGGCGACCATCGGCACGTTCGACGTGAAGACCGGCACCACCCCGGGCGGTACACCGATCTACGTCGCGATCGACCCCGTGCTGGCCAACAGCAACAGCGTCGACGTGTACGCCGTCACCGCCGAGGCGACGGACTACTGGTCGCAGGTGTTCGGGCCCTACCCGTTCGAGGAGACCGGCGCGATCGTCGACGACATGCCCGAGGCCGGCTTCTCGCTGGAGGTCCAGTCGAAGCCCGCGTACTCGGCGGTGCGGTCGGAGACGACCATCGTGCACGAGCTGGCCCACCAGTGGTTCGGCGACTCGGTCTCGGTGGCGCACTGGAAGGACATCTGGCTCAACGAGGGCTTCGCGACCTACGCCCAGTGGCTGTGGGCCGAGCACAAGGGCACCCGCTCGGCGCACGACTCGTTCCTCGCCGGGTACAACCAGCGGCCCGCGGACTCCGCCTTCTGGCAGACCACGGTCGGCGATCCGCAGCGCGACACGATGTTCGCCTCGGCGGTCTACCAGCGGGGCGCGATGACGCTCCAGACACTGCGCGAGCGCATCGGCGACACCGCCTTCTTCAAGCTGCTGCCGGCCTGGACGAAGCTGCACCGGTACGGCAACGCGAGCACCGCCGACTTCATCGCCCTCGCGGAGCGGATCTCCGGGCAGCAGCTCGACGATCTCTTCCAGACCTGGCTGTTCACCACAGGCAAGCCGGCCCTCTAGACCTTCCTTCGTAAGGCGCACACCCCGCGACAGGTGAGAATGTGGGGGTGTTCCAGCAACTGTTCAGCCCCTCCGTCCAGCACACGCTCGATCTGATCGGCATCTTCGTCTTCGCGATCTCCGGCGCCCTGCTGGCCGTCCGCAAGAACTTCGACGTCTTCGGCATCGCCGTCCTCGCGGAGATCACCGCGCTGGGCGGAGGGCTGCTGCGCGACATCATCATCGGTGCCGTGCCCCCGGCCGCCTTCACCGACCTGGGGTACTTCACCACCCCGCTCGTCGCCGCCCTGCTCGTGTTCTTCCTGCACCCGCAGGTCGAGCGCATCCAGGTCGGCGTGAACGTCTTCGACGCGGCCGGGCTCGGACTGTTCTGCGTCACCGGCACGGTGAAGGCGTACGACTACGGGCTCGGCCTGACCGCCTCCGCCGCCCTCGGCCTCGCGACCGCCGTGGGCGGCGGTGTGCTGCGTGACGTCCTCGCCAACGAGGTCCCCTCGCTGCTGCGCTGGGACCGCGACCTCTACGCGGTCCCGGCGATGGTCGGCGCCACCATGGTGGTGCTCTGCATCCGCTACGACGCGCTCACGCCGTTCACCAGCGGCCTCGCCATCGTCACGGCCTTCGTGCTGCGCCTGTTCGCGATGCGCTACCACTGGCGAGCTCCGCGCGCGTGGAACCGCCGCTCGACGGTGCGGGAGGAAGAGACTTCCTGACGCCCGCCGCGTTCGCGGTGCCCGCGGCGCCCCGGTCGCCTCCGGCGTCCGCGGTCCCGGCGCCGTCGGGGACGCTCCCGGCGTCCGCGGTGCTTCCCCTGGCGCCGCCGAACTCCTCGGTCAGCCAGCGGAACACCTCCGGGAGCTGCGGCCGCCACAGCCCCATGTCGTGGCCGCCCATGCTGCGCGGCAGCAGCACCACGTCCACGCTCGTCGGCGGCTTCGCGATCGCCTGGATCGCCGCGCCCGCCTGGTAGCCGTCGCCGGACTCGCCGGAGAAGTAGAGGGCGAGCCGGGGGTGGACGCGCTCGGCGCGCAGCAGCAGGTAGGGGTTGTTCCGGCGGCGCAGTTCGAGGCTCCGTCCGGCGAGTGAACTGCGTTCGCCCTTGGGGTCGTTGTAGCCGGACATGCTCACCGCGGCCCGGTAGCGGTCGGGGTGGGCGACCGCCAGCTTGGTGGCGCAGTGCGCTCCGGCCGAGTATCCGGCCGTGGCCCAGCCGCGCGGGGCGGGCTCGGCGCGGAAGTTGTCCATGACCATCCGCGGCACGTCGATGCTGAGCCAGCTCTCCGCGTTCACCGTTCCCGGGATGTTCGCGCAGCCGGTGTCCGCCCTGGCCAGCAGGTTGGTGCGCGGCGCGACCAGGATGAACGGCGCGACCCGGCCGTCGAGCATCATCGGCCGCAGCTGTTCGTGCACCCGCAGGGATCCGAACCACGCCTTGGCGGAGCCCGGGTATCCCGGCAGCAGTTCCACGACGGGGAACCTCCGGTGCCGGTAGGCGGGTTCGTCGTACTGCGGTGGCAGCCAGACGTAGACCTCGGCGCCCACCCCCGACACCCGTCCCTTCAGGTCCGTGACGCGTACGCCGCCGGCCTGCCGCATCCGCGGCCCGTCGGCCGGCCGGAAGGTCTGCCGCATCCGGGGCAGGTCCCTCAGCGAGATCCCGCCGGTGCCGTCCGCGCCGAGGTCGGCGGCCTGCTGGACGTGGTTGCCGGTGCCGAGGAGGTCGGCCCAGTTGTCGTACAGGTTGTTGGCGTTGTTCACGAGGACGAACACCAGGCTGATCGCCGTCCCCTGGGCGAAGAGCAGCATCAGGAGCCGGGCCGCGGCGCGCACCGGCCCCGGTCCGGGCACCCGGGACCACAGGACCAGGGGAGTGAGGAGGGCGACGGCGCACAGTACGAAGGAGGTCAGGAGGAACGGTGTCCCGGTGAGGCTCATGTCCCATCAGAGGAGAACTCGGACCGATTGGTCACGGATGATTACGGACACTTGACAAGAAATTGCCGAATCCTCACCTGTATGGCCGGACAACGAGGGTGCCCCTGCGTCCGAAAGCGTGAAAGCTACCGCTTAGTAATTTCCTGTTGTACCGTTCACGCATGCCAGAAGCAGCTTCGGTACAGGCCGTACGGGCCACGATCGGCGACAGCGAGTTCGACCGGGACACCGCCGTCACCCCGCGGGGGAACGGCGTCTACGACGTCGACCTCTCCGCCGGGTGGACGATCATCAACGCCGTCAACGGCGGCTATCTGCTGGCCGTCCTCGGCCGCGCGCTCGCCGACGCGCTCCCGCACTCCGACCCCTTCACGGTCTCCGCGCACTATCTGACCGCGTCGCAGCCGGGCCCCGCGGTCGTCCGCACGGACGTCGTCCGCACCGGCCGGACGCTGTCGACCGGACAGGCCTCCCTGTTCCAGTACGACGACGAGGGCCGCGAGGTCGAGCGCATCCGCGTGCTCGCCTCGTACGGAGACCTCGACTCCCTGCCCGACGACGTCCGGACGACCGCGCGGCCGCCGGCGATCCCGCCCATGGACCAGTGCTTCGGCCCGCAGGACGCCCCGGCCCCCATCCCCGGCAGCTCGGCCATCACCGACCGGCTGTTCCTCAAGCTCGACCCCGCCACCCTCGGCTGGGCGCTCGGCGCCCCGTCCGGCAAGGGCGAGATGCGGTCGTGGTTCGGACTCGCCGACGGCCGGGACGCGGACCCGCTCTCGCTGCTCCTCGCGGTCGACGCGCTGCCGCCGACGGCCTTCGAGATCGGCCTCTCCGGCTGGGTGCCGACCGTCGAGCTGACCGTGCACGTGCGGTGCCGCCCGGCGCCCGGCCCGCTGCGTGTGTCGATCACCACCCGCAACCTCGCCGGGGGCTTCCTGGAGGAGGACGCGGAGGTCTGGGACAGCCAGGACCGCCTGGTCGCCCAGTCCCGCCAGCTCGCCCGCGCCCGCCTCGCCTGACCCGGTCCGGGCCTTCGCGCCCCGGCCACGGATTCGGGGGCACCCCTCCTGCCGGGGGTGCCCCCGAGTCAGCGCTCCGCGCCGTCAGACGGTCACCAGGGGGCGGCGGCCCATCCAGGCCGCCAGCCGCCCGTAGGCGTCCGCGCCCTCGGGTGCCGGCACCACGGCGCCGAACGGCAGCTCGGGGTCCTCGCGCCCCTCGTCGGGCAGCACACGGGCGGCGATGGTGAGCGCGAACTCGGCCAGTTCCGGATCGAGTTCGAGGGGCCGTCCCAGCGCCTCCGAGAGGTCCCAGGTGTGGGTCACCGCCTCCATGACGTACCCGGCGAGGGCGATCCGTCCACTCACCTCGCCCCAGGGCACCCGCACCGCCGCGTCCAGCCGCGTGTCGTCCGCCCACGCCACGCGGACCTGCTCCCTGGCCTCGGCGTAGGCGGCGCTCCAGCCGTCGTCCGGCACGCCGTCGGCGAACGGCCGCACCGCGAGCCCGTCCCCGCCCGCCCCGATCACGGCGATCCGCCGGGTGCCGCCGACCATGTGCGACAGCAGCAGACGTACGTCGAACTCGGCGCACGGGGTGACACCGTCCAGTCGCTCCGGCCGGACGGCCGCGATCAGCGACGCGATCTGCGCGGCGGCGCGGGAGTACAGAGGGCGGGGGTCCATCGCGTTCATGACTACCTCTTCCGTGGGTCGGTGTGCCCTCACTCTCGACGCATAACCTGACAGTTTCCGTCAACATTTGTGCGGGCCCGGCGCGGGCGCGATCCTGGGCGCGTGAAGTCCGACCGCCTCCTCTCGATCCTGCTGCTCCTCCAGACCCGCGGCCGCGTCCCGGCCCGCGAACTCGCCGACCGGCTGGAGGTGTCGGTGCGCACCGTCTACCGGGACGTCGAGGCCCTGTCCGCCTCCGGCGTCCCCGTCTACGCCGAACGCGGGCGGCACGGCGGCATCGAGCTGCTCGCCGGATTCCGTACGGACGTCACGGGACTGACCGCGGACGAGTCCCGGTCGCTGTTCATCCTGGCCGCGCAGGGCGCGCACGCCGCCCTCGGCCTGGACGCGGCGCTCGGCTCGGCGCTGCGCAAGGTCATGGCCGCACTGCCGGCCCCCTTCAGGCCCGCCGCCGAGGTCACCGGGCGGCGGATCCTCGTCGACGCCACCCGCTGGCGGGGCGGTCCCCGACGGGCCGTCGACCTGGACGTACTGCAGGACGCCGTCTTCTCCGACCGCCGGCTCCGGCTGCGCTACCGCCACGGCGGGGACGCAGAACCGCGCACGTACACCGTCGACCCGTACGGCCTCGTCTCCAAGGCGGGTGTCTGGTACCTGGTCGCCGACCGGCGCGGCGCTCCGCGGCTGTTCCGCGCCGACCGGGTCCGCACGGCCACCCTGCTGCCGGACCCGGTGCGGCGCCGTCCGGGCGTCGAACTCGCCGACGCCTGGGAGGTGTTGCGCCGCCAGGTCGAGGAGCGGCCGGGCGGCGTCGACGTCACGGTCCGGGTGCGGCGCTCCCGCCTGGACATGTTCGTACGCCTCCACGCGGCCTCCCTCGCCGAGCTGCCCGAGGACGACGGCGCCGGCGAGTGGGTGACGGCGCGCCTGGTCCTCGGCTCGGTGCGCGAGTCCCGCACCCTGCTGGCCTTCGGCGACGCGCTGGAGATCCTCGCCCCGCCCGAGGCCCGCCGAGAACTGTCCACGACGGCGGCGGCCATCAGAGCGGTGTACGAGCCGGATTGAGCACGGGGCCCGACACCGCGCCGAGGCTGCCCTGGGGCCGCGCCGGGGCCGTCTCGCACAGCAAGGCACAGGTTCGGCACAGCGTGGCCCTACGTGGATCTGGTCCGCTGTCAGCCGCTCGTCCGGCTCTCGTCGGCCGATCCACGTGACTTGACTGGGAGTTGCCCCAATGAACCGTCGTGCACGACTCGTTCCCCTCGTCGCCGTCCTCGCGCTCTCGCCCCTCCTGGCGGCCTGCGGCTCCGGTGACTCGTCGTCCTCGGACGGCACCACCTCCGGCGAGCAGAACTGCACCCGCCCGTCCGGGATGCCGAGCGGCGGGCCCGGCGGCCGCCCCAGCGGCGCTCCCACGGGCATGCCCTCGCGGTCCGGAACCCCCTCGGCGATGCCCACCGGGAAGGCCCCGTCCGGTTTCCCCTCAGGAATGCCGAGCGGTGCCCCCGGCGGCGGCACGGGTGGCGGCCAGGCCGGTGGTTGCGGCGGCCCCGGCGGGGGGCAGATGGGCCAAGGCCAGGGCTGAGACCCGGGGCCTGGCCGCTGCCGCCGTCCCGGCCTCTCGTCCCGGTCCGGCTCTGCCGGGTCCCGGGGCGGGCGGGGGTTCGCGAACCGTGCCGGGCCCGGCTCAGGGTTCCTCGCGGCGCGGCCCCGTAGCGGGGCCGCGGCCGCCGACCGGTCGCCGCGGCGGTCAGCCGAGCCAGTGGCGGCGGCCGATGCTGATCAGCCGCATCTGGCGGCTCGCCACCCCGGCCACCCGCTCGCGTTCCGCCTCGGAGCCGTCCAGCGCCTCCAGGAACGCCGAGGCCGCCATCAGCATGTGGTCGACGTACAGGCCGGCCAGCATCAGCAGATCGTCGTCGCTCCACCCCGCCGACTCGGGGTGCTCGGCCAGCGCGTCCCTGACCTCCTCGGCGAACCGGGCCAGTTGCTCGCGGATCGCCTCCCGTACCGGAGCGACCCCGCCGTGCCGCTCGCGGGCGATGAAACGGACGTGCGCCGGATGCGCCGCGACGTGATGGGCGATCACCTCGACGGCGCGAGCGATGCGTTCCTCGCTGTCCCCGGCCGTGGACAGCGTGTCCTCGATCACCGGGTGCAGGCTCCCGAGCGCCTCCTCGACCAGCGCCGCCCCGAGATCCGCCGTCGAGCGGAAGTGCCGGTAGAAGGCGGTCGGGGCGACTCCGACGGCACGGGTGACCTCGCGCAGCCCCAGGCTGCTCAGGCTCTGATCCTCCAGAAGCCCCAACGCGGCGTCCAGCAGGGCCTGTCGGGTCTTCTGCTTCTGCGCCTGGCGGATGCCGAGAGTGTGACTCATGCCATGCAGTTAACAACTGTTCTCTGGAATTTAAAAGCCGTGGGACACGTTAGACTCCAGAGTCAGTGAACAAGTGTTACTACAACCGTTCACTGAGTCGTCAAGTCCCGGAAACATCGGGCCCTCACCGTTGAGGTGCCGGAGGTTCCGAGACCGGACTTCGAGACTTCTTCGAGAGGCATCTCATGCTGTTCCTCGTCGCCGCACTCCTGCTGCTCGGCGTTGTGATGGGCTCCGTGGCGCACGCGCCGCTGAGCTTCACCCTCGCCGCCGCGGCCGTCATCGGCGTCTGGCTGATCGTCTTCGCGCTGCGTGAGCGCGGGGCCCGCCGACGCCACTCCTCCGCCAACTGACCGTTGGTCCCGCACCTTTGCCGACCGGCCGTTGGTCCACCCCTTCACCAACTGACCGTTGGGAGCTGACTCACGTCATGGAACTCACCGCGCGCACCACCGGCACCACCCGCTCCACCCGCACGGCCACCACCGGCGCCGACCGCACCGCCGAAGCCGCGCGCACCCCCGGTGCCGCCGGGGCCGTCCGCGCCACGCGCCGGACCGGCGTCAAGGACGCCGACGGCATGGCCGTGGCCTCCTTCGTCCTCGGCCTGCTCGGCCTGCTCGTGCTGAACCTCTTCCTGGGCCCCATCGCCATCGTGCTCGCCTCCGTCGCGCTGTGGCGCGGCACGGTCCGCCGCGGCCGCGCGTTCCTCGGCCTCGGCCTGGGGATCGCCGACCTGGTCGTCCTGGTCGCCTTCATGCAGGTCGACAACACGGTGTCCTGGAGCTTCTGAGGCCGCCACGGGGCCCAGGGGACGGGGGGCCGGGGCGAGGGGGAGCGGGCCCGTAGAATCGAGCCCACCATGGCTTACCTCGACCACGCCGCGACCACCCCCATGCTTCCCGAGGCAGTAGAGGCACTGACCGCCCGACTGGGCGTCACGGGCAACGCCTCCTCCCTCCACGCCGCCGGCCGCACCGCGCGGCGCGCGGTCGAGGAGGCCCGCGAGACCCTGGCGGACTCCCTCGGCGCCCGCCCCAGCGAGGTGGTCCTCACCTCCGGCGGCACCGAGGCCGACAACCTCGCGGTGAAGGGCCTGTACTGGTCCCGCAGGGACGCCGACCCGGCCCGCACCCGCGTGCTCGCGAGCCCCGTCGAGCACCACGCCGTCCTCGACGCGGTCCACTGGCTCGGCGAGCACGAGGGCGCCACGGTCGAGTACCTGCCCGTCGACGCCTACGGCCGCGTCCACCCCGAGGCCCTGCGCGAGGCCATCGCCCGCAACCCCGAGGACGTCGCCCTCGCCACGGTCATGTGGGCCAACAACGAGATCGGCACCATCATGTCGGTCCGCGAACTCGCCGACGTCGCGGCCGAGTTCGACGTCCCGCTGCACGCCGACGCGGTCCAGGCCTTCGGTCAGGTCCCCGTCGACTTCGCGGCCTCCGGCCTCGCCGCGATGACGGTGTCCGGCCACAAGATCGGCGGCCCGTACGGGATCGGCGCGCTGCTCCTCGGCCGTGAGTACACCCCGGTTCCCGTGCTGCACGGCGGCGGTCAGGAACGCCACGTCCGCTCCGGCACGCTCGACGTGCCCGCCATCGCGTCCTTCGCGGTCGCCGGACGGCTGGCCGCCGAACGCCAGGAGTGGTTCGCCCGCGAGATCGGCGCCCTGCGCGACGACCTGGCCGACGCGGTCGTGAAGGCCGTGCCCGACGCCATCCTCGGCGGAGACCCGGCACCCGGGGGCCGGCTGCCCGCGAACGCCCACTTCACGTTCCCCGGCTGCGAGGGCGACTCGCTGCTCCTGCTGCTCGACGCGCAGGGCATCGAGTGCTCCACCGGATCGGCCTGCACGGCGGGGGTGGCCCAGCCGAGCCACGTCCTCCTCGCCACCGGCACCGACCCCGACCTCGCCCGGGGCACCCTGCGCTTCTCCCTGGGCCACACCTCCACCCGGGCCGACGTCGCCGCGGTGGCGCAGGCCATCGGCCCTGCGGTGGAACGGGCGCGCCGGGCGGGCCTCACCTGACCTCACCCGCCGAGGACCGGGACCGGATCGGGAGAACCGGGACCGGGAGAGCCGGGGCCGGGAGAGCCGGGGCCGGGATCGGCACCCGGAGGAGACCCGGGGCCGGGACCGATCGGCCCGGGTCAGGCGGACGCCGTACGTGCCCGCCGGACGAGCCGTATGTACCGGTCCCAGTCCCAGTGCCGCCCGGGATCCGTGTGGTCCGTGCCCGGGACCTCGACGTGCCCGATGATGTGCTCGCGGTCCACGGGAATGCCGTACCGCCCGCAGATCCCGGCCGTCAGCCGCGCCGACGCCTCGTACATCGCGTCCGTGAACGAGGAGGGGCGGTCGACGAATCCCTCGTGCTCGATGCCGACACTGCGTTCGTTGTACGAGCGGTTTCCCGCGTGGAACGCCACGTCCAGCTCGCGGATCATCTGCGTGACATGGCCGTCCTTGCGCACGATGTAGTGCGCTGCGGCTCCGTGCTTGGGGTCCTGGAAGACCCGTACCGCGCTCGCGAAGCTGCCCTGGGTGACATGGACGACCACGCGGTCTATCCCGTAGTCGTCGGGTCGGTCCGCCCGCCGCCAGTTCGCCGCGGAGGCCGCCACCCACTGCGCGCCCCGGAAGTCCACCGCCCCGGCCACGCGTGACTTCTCCACGCCCGGCAGCCGCCACCACAGGTGCGACAGCTTCTCCCGGGCGAGACCGGCCGCGCTCGCGGCGGCCACCAGACCGCCGATCAGCAGCACCCGGCGGCCGACCGGCTTGTCGCCGTCCCCGGCTCCCGCCGCGGCTCCACGGCTTCGCGGCGCTCCCGGACTCCCCTTTTTCGCCCCCATGCGATCTTCAACGGATACTCGCGGGTCCCGGTTCCCGCGGCCCCGTACTCTGGAGGGGTTATGACTGACACCTCGCAGCGCCCCCTCCGCGTCCTCGCCGCCATGTCGGGCGGAGTGGACTCCGCCGTAGCCGCCGCCCGTGCCGCCGAGGCCGGGCACGACGTGACGGGCGTGCACCTCGCCCTCTCGGCGAACCCGCAATCGTTCCGGACCGGCGCGCGCGGCTGCTGCACCATCGAGGACTCGCGCGACGCCCGCAGGGCCGCCGACGTCATCGGCATCCCGTTCTACGTCTGGGACCTCGCCGAGCGCTTCCGCGAGGACGTCGTCGAGGACTTCATCGCCGAGTACGAGGCCGGCCGCACGCCGAACCCGTGCCTCCGCTGCAACGAGAAGATCAAGTTCGCCGCGCTGCTGGACAAGGCGCTCGCGCTCGGCTTCGACGCGGTCTGCACCGGCCACTACGCCCAGGTGATCGTCCGCGAGGACGGCACCCGCGAGCTGCACCGCGCCTCGGACATGGCCAAGGACCAGTCGTACGTCCTCGGCGTCCTGGACGACCGCCAGCTCGCCCACGCGCTGTTCCCGCTCGGCGACACGGTCACCACCAAGGACGAGATCCGGGCCGAGGCCGAGCGCCGGGGCCTGGCCGTCGCCAAGAAGCCCGACTCGCACGACATCTGCTTCATCGCCGACGGCGACACCCAGGGCTTCCTCGCGGGCCGGCTCGGCAAGGCCGAGGGCGACATCGTCGACGAGAGCGGCGCCACGATCGGCACCCACGAGGGCGCCTACGGCTTCACGATCGGCCAGCGCAAGGGACTGCGCATCGGCACCCCGGCCGCCGACGGCAAGCCCCGCTACGTCCTCGACATCTCACCGGTGAACAACACGGTCACGGTCGGCCCGGCCGCCTCCCTGGACGTGTCCGCGCTGACCGCGATCAAGCCCCGCTGGTGCGGCGTGGCCCCGACCGGCCCCGGCACCTACACCGCCCAGCTCCGCGCCCACGGGGGCGAGACGGAGGTGAGCGCCGACCTCGTCGACGGCGAGCTGCGGGTCACCTTCACCGAGCCGGTCCGCGGCGTCGCGCCCGGCCAGGCGATCGTCCTGTACGACGGCACCCGCGTGGTGGGCTCGGCGACGATCGCGACGACCACGCGCGCGACGGCGGACGTCTAGCCGGACCGGGCGAGGGGGACCTCGCCCCCTTGCCCGATCGACTGGTCGCCCGGCCGCCTAGACGCCCGTACGGAAGAACTCCGCCAGCACCGGAGCCAGCACCCGGGGATCCACCATGTGGGTCTGACCCTCCAGCGTGCGGTACGACCCGTTCGGCGCCGCCTCCGCGATGCTCCGCGCCGCCTCGCGCATCCACGCGGGGCTGGCGTCGCCCGCGACGGACAGCAGGGGCAGGGAGAGAGTGGCCAGCCGCTCGCGGGGCACCCGGCTCTCGCCCCTCCCCATGGCGGCGTCGTCGTAGGCCAGGGTCGGCGCGATGGCCTCCATACCGGGCCAGGCGTGGGACATGCGCACCCCGGAGATCATCTCCGGGGGCGTGCCCACGAGGGTCAGGAACAGTTCGACGGCGTCGCCGCGCCGGTCCTGGCCGAGCAGTTCCGTCAGCCGTTCGGTGTACTCGGCCCGCTGCTTGCCCGCGACCTCGTCGACGGCGAACGGCGTCTCGTAGACGACGACTTCACGGACGGGCAGCCCGCTCATGGCCGCCTCCAGGGCCAGCGCGCCGCCCGACGAGATGCCGTAGAGCGCCGCGCTGCCCCCGAAGGTCTCGATCAGTGCCGCGATGTCCTCGATCTCACGGGCCACCGCGAAGGGCGCCGTGTCGCCGCTGTCGCCGCGGCCCCGCCGGTCGTAGGTGACGGCGCCGAAGCGGTCCGAGAGGGCCTCGGCGAGCGGCGCGAGCGTGGCGCCGGTGCACATGGCACCGCCGACCAGGACGACCGTCGGGCCGTCACCGTGGCGTTCGTACGCGATGGGTGTCCCGTCGCGCGAGATGGTCTTCTTGTCCATGCCTGCACAGACTGCCCGCAGCCCGGGAACTCATCGCGTCACCACGCCCGCGTCCGCCCGGATCTCAGGACACGTCGACCTCGTAGAAGCACAGATGGTCCCTGATCTCGGCGACATCGGGCTTGGGATCGGGGTAGGCCCACACCAGATCGGCCGCGCCGGGACGCGACCAGTAGGACGCGGTGCCCTTGAACGGGCAGTACGTGTGGGTGTCGGAAGGCGTCAGCAGGTCCAGGCGGACGTCCTCGGGCGGGATGTAGTAGCGCACCGGACAGCCCGTCTCGCGCAGCACCAGGGGGCGGTCGCTCTCCGCCAGGACCTGGCCGCCGTGCACGACACGGACGCTCCGCGTGCCCTGCTCGATGGTGATCGTGTGTCCTTCAGCCATACAGGGAAAGCGCTCGCGGGCCCCGAATCGTTCCCGCGTACGGTGAAGCCATGAACATCTGCGTCTTCCTCTCCGCCGCCGACCTCGACGACCGCTACACACGCCCCGCGCGGGAGTTCGCCGAACTCCTCGGAAAGGGCGGCCACACCCTCGTGTGGGGCGGTTCCGACGTCGGACTCATGAAGGTCGTCGCCGACGGGGTGCAGCAGGCGGGCGGACGGCTCGTGGGCGTCTCCGTGGACTTCCTGGCCGACCGGGCCCGCCCGGGCGCCGAAGAGATGGTCGTCGCCCGTGACCTGGCCGAGCGCAAGGCGCTGCTCCTGGCGAAGGCCGACGCGGTCGTCGTCATGGTCGGCGGCACCGGCACCCTGGACGAGGCGACCGAGATCCTGGAGCTGAAGAAGCACGGGAAGACCGAGAAGCCGGTCGTCCTGCTGAACACGGCCGGCTTCTACGACGGCCTCAAGGAGCAGTTCCGGCGGATGGACACCGAGGGCTTCCTGCCGCGCCCCCTCACCGACCTGGTGTTCTTCGCCGAGGAGCCGGTGGGGGCGCTCGCCTACCTGGAGGAGAGCGTCGGCATCCGCTGACCGTCCGCGCGGTACGCGACCGGCACCCGCCGAGGTGGCGGGCGGTTCGGGACGCCGTCCGCCGAGATGCCCGGCGGGCGGTTCGAGACCGGCGCCCGGTGATGCGAGCATGGCGTCCATGGCTACACATGTGATCACCGGGGCCGGTTCCGGCATCGGCGCGGCCGTCGCCCGCCGTCTGCACGCGCGCGGGGACGAACTCGTGCTCCACGCGCGCGACGCCGGCCGCGCGAAGGAACTGGCCGCCGCGTTCCCCGGCGCGAAGACCCTGGTCGGCGACCTGGCGGATCCCGACAAGCTCTCCTGGGCGTTCTCGCACCAGGCGCTCCCGGGCAGCATCGACTCCCTGCTGCACATCGCTGGCGTGGTCGACCTCGGCCCGGTCGGCGAACTGACCCCGAAGTCCTGGCGCCACCAGCTCAACGTCAACCTGGTCGCTCCCGCCGAACTCACCCGCCACTTCCTGCCCCAGCTCCGCCTCGCCCAGGGCCACGTGGTCTTCGTGAACTCCGGAGCCGGACTGAACGCCCACGCCGACTGGTCCGCCTACGCCGCCTCCAAGCACGGCCTGAAGGCCCTCGCCGACTCGCTGCGCCACGAGGAGCACGCGGCCGGCGTCCGCGTGACCTCCGTCTACCCGGGGCGCACCGCCAGCCCCATGCAGGCCAAGGTCCACCAGCAGGAGGGCAAGGAGTACGACGCCTCTAAGTGGATCGACCCCGAGTCGGTGGCGACCACGATCGTGATGGCGCTCGACCTGCCCCGCGACGCCGAGGTCAACGACCTGACGGTGCGCCCGGGAGGCTGACCTCCGCGCGGGATTCCGTAGGCTTCCGGGGTGAGCGAAAACAGCGAGTTCAGGTTCGGCTCCGCCACCGGCGTCGGATCCATGCCGGGCGGTGACGCGCGGGAGACCGCGAGGACCGTCACCGGATCCTTCGAGGACTTCCCCTTCCTCGCCGAACTGCCCGCCCGCGGGCCCGGGGCGGACATGATCGGCCGGACCGCGGGGATGCTCGTCGAGCTGTACGCGCGCGTGGAGCCCAGCGGCTGGCGCTTCGGGGACCGGCCGGGCCGGGACACCAAGCGGGCCAGGTCGTGGCTGGGGGAGGACCTCGACGCCCTGGAGGAGTTCACCCAGGGGTACGAGGGACCCCTCAAGGTGCAGGCCGTCGGTCCCTGGACGCTGGCCGCCGCGCTGGAGCTGAGGAACGGCGAGTCCGCCCTCTCCGACCCCGGCGCCTGCCGCGACCTCGCCGGCTCGCTCGCCGAGGGACTGCGTCTCCACCTCGACGAGGTCCGCCGGCGGATCCCGGGAGCCGAGATCGTCCTCCAGCTCGACGAGCCCTCCCTGGTCTCCGTGCTGCGCGGCCGGGTGCCGACCGCCAGCGGCTACCGCACCCACCGCGCGGTCGACCGTCAGATCGCCGAGGCCACGCTGCGGGACGTCGTCGCGGTGAACGGCGGCGGCCCCGTCGTGGTCCACAGCTGCGCTCCGGACGTCCCCTTCGCCCTGCTGCGCCGGGCGGGCGCGGCGGCGATCTCGTTCGACTTCTCCCTCCTCACCGAGCGTGACGACGAGGCGATCGGGGAAGCGGTCGAGGGCGGTACCCGTCTGTTCGCCGGTGTCGTCCCCGGCGTGGACGTCCCATTGTCGGACCCTGCCGGTAGCGTCATGGGTGTCAGGACGTTGTGGCGCAGGCTGGGGCTGCGGCCGGGTCTTCTCGCGGAGGCCGTCACGCTCACTCCGTCGTGCGGACTCGCGGGGGCCTCCCCCGACTTCGCGCGCAGGGCGCTGGCCCACTGCGTCCGGGCGGCGAGATCCCTCGCGGACAACCCAGAGTAACGGGAGGACACAACGGTGGCCGGCGAAATGCACGCAGAGCCCACATCGGTACCCGCCGAGGCACGCGAGCGGCACGCGCAGCTCGCCGAGCAGATCGAGGAGCACCGCTTCCGGTACTACGTGAAGGACGCCCCGGTCGTCAGCGACGCGGAGTTCGACACGCTGCTGCGTTCCCTGGAGGCGCTGGAGGAGGAGTACTCCGAGCTGCGGACACCGGACTCGCCGACCCAGAAGGTCGCCGGGGCCTACGCCACGGAATTCACCTCGGTCCAGCACCGGCAGCGCATGCTGTCGCTCGACAACGCCTTCACCGACCTGGAACTGGCGGCGTGGGCCGAGCGCGT
This sequence comes from Streptomyces sp. NPDC028298, assembly GCF_055565895.1. NCBI lineage: Bacteria > Bacillati > Actinomycetota > Actinomycetes > Kitasatosporales > Streptomycetaceae > Streptomyces > Streptomyces sp. NPDC028298. The sequence goes on along the minus strand of NZ_JBVHTL010000010.1, from coordinate 290,890 downwards.
GGCCAGGGACGTGGGCGCCTCCGACCACCACTTCCTGTGCGAGCTGAAGGTCGACGGCCTCGCCGTCAACCTCACGTACGAGCGGGGCCGTCTCACCCGCGCGGCGACCCGCGGTGACGGCCGCACGGGCGAGGACATCACGCCCAACGTCCGTACGATCGCGGAGATCCCGGACCGTCTGACCGGCGATCACGTCCCCGACCTCGTGGAGATCCGCGGCGAGGTCTACTTCCCGATGGAGAAGTTCGAGGAGCTCAACGCCCGGCTGGTGGCGGCGGGTGACAAGCCGTTCGCCAACCCCCGTAACGCGGCGGCCGGTTCGCTGCGGCAGAAGGACCCGCGCGTCACCGCGTCCCGGCCGCTCCACATGGTCGTCCACGGCATCGGCGCCCTGGAGGGCTTCGAGGGACTGGGCCGGCTCTCCGAGGCCTACGGCCTGCTCCACTCGTGGGGGCTGCCGACGACGCGGTACGCCGAGGTGGTCGACGACCTCGACGGCGTACGGGCGTTCATCGCGAACTACGGGGAGAACCGCCACTCCGTGGAGCACGAGATCGACGGGGTGGTCGTCAAGCTCGACGAGATCCCCCTCCAGGGCCGGCTCGGCTCCACCGCGCGCGCACCCCGCTGGGCGATCGCCTGGAAGTACGCGCCCGAGGAGGTCAACACCAAGCTCGTCAACATCCGTGTCGGCGTGGGCCGTACGGGCCGGGTCACTCCGTACGCGCAGGTCGAGCCGGTGACGGTCGCGGGCTCCGAGGTCGAGTTCGCCACCCTGCACAACCAGGACGTGGTGAAGGCCAAGGGCGTCCTCATCGGGGACACGGTGGTGCTGCGCAAGGCGGGTGACGTCATCCCCGAGATCCTCGGACCGGTCGCCGACCTGCGCGACGGCACCGAGCGGGAGTTCGTGATGCCGGCCGAGTGCCCCGAATGCGGTACGGCGCTGCGGCCCATGAAGGAGGGCGACGTCGACCTGCGCTGCCCGAACGCGCGGGCCTGCCCCGCCCAGTTGCGCGAGCGGCTGTTCTACCTCGCGGGGCGCAAGGCGCTGGACATCGAGCACTTCGGGTACGTGGCGGCGGCGGCCCTCACCAAGCCGCTGGAACCCTCCGACCCGCCGCTGAAGGACGAGAGCGACCTCTTCGACCTCACGATCGAGCGGCTGCTGCCCATCAAGGCGTACGTCCTCGACCAGGACAGCGGGCTGCCCAAGCGTGATCCGAGGACCGGCGAGGAGAAGATCGCCACGGTCTTCGCCAACCAGCAGGGCGAGCCGAAGAAGAACGCGCTTGCCATGCTGGAGAACATCGCCGCGGCCAAGGAGCGGCCGCTCGCGCGCGTGCTGACCGGTCTGTCGATCCGTCACGTCGGGCCCGTCGCGGCCGAGGCGCTGGCCCGGGAGTTCCGTTCCGTGGAGCGCATCGAGGCGGCCACGGAGGAGGAGCTCGCCACCACCGAGGGCGTCGGGGCGATCATCGCCGCCTCGCTCAAGGAATGGTTCGCCGAGGACTGGCATCGCGAGATCATCCGCAAGTGGAAGGCGGCCGGCGTCCGGATGGAGGACGAGGGCGCGGGGGAGGACGAGGGGCCGCGACCGCTCGAAGGCCTCACGGTCGTGGTCACGGGCACGCTCGAACACCACACACGGGACGGGGCGAAGGAGGAGCTGCAGAGCCGTGGAGCAAAGGTGACCGGCTCCGTCTCGAAGAAGACGTCCTTCGTCGTGGTGGGCGACAATCCCGGCTCGAAGTATGACAAAGCGATGCAGTTGAAGGTTCCGGTCCTGAACGAGGAGGGCTTCGCGGTCCTGTTGGCGCAGGGACCGGACGCGGCTGCGGAAGTCGCCCTTCCGATCGAGGAATAGGGGTTCAAGACCACCCGTTCGGAGCAAATCGGGGATATACGGGTGACCAGGTCGCATTCGGGCAACCGTCGACGACCGCTGCCCGTGGAAGCCTTCCGCGGCCTACTGTTGACGTGTGCGCCTGCCGTGCCCGGCCGCGGCCGGCGCATCCTCGACTCCGCATGAGCGGAGGGAAGGGTTTTCCGACGCAGCACCGTTGGCCGCTGTCGCCGGCAACGGATCGTGTGGCGTCGGCACCGCCGGCAGTGAGAGGGACGGGAATGGAACCGACCGAGAGCGCCGCTCCCGACTCACGGCTGCGCCCGCGCCGGACGACCGGCGCGTGGCTGACCGGCCTGCGGACGGGACGGCAGTCGGAGCGCGCCGCCCGGAGCGGGCTCGGCGCCGCCCCGCTCCCCGTTCCCGCCGGCCCCGCCGCCCTCACCGCCGGCACCGGCCTGCCCGGCCAGGACCCCGAGCGCCATCTGTCCTGGCCGACGCTGCCCACGGCGGTCGTGGCCACGGCCGCGTTCGTCCTGGGGGCGGGCTTCTACCGGGCGTTCAGCGGTCATCACGCCCTCTTCCCGTGCGGCACCGTCGGCTGGGCGCTGGCCCTGCTGACCGGCGTCATCGTCGGTCACCTGGTCGCCCTCGGCCGGGCCCGCTGGTGGGGAGCCACCGGTTCCGGCGCCGCGCTCACCCTCGCGGTCCTGCTGCTGTACGGCTGGGTCCCGGCCGGGATGGTCAGCCTCACCGTCGTCGTCCTGGTGGGCACCGCCCGCCGCAACCGCTGGCGCCAGGGCATCGTGCACGGCGCCGTCGACATCCTCGGCATCGGCGCCGGAGCCCTGGTCCTCGCGTCGTTCGGACGGTTCCCGAGCGTCGAGACGCCCTGGGCCCCCGACACCTGGACGTTCTACGCCGCACCCCAGGTCGTGCTGGTCGCCGGCGCCTATCTCGCCGTCACCCGCGCCCTGCTCTGGTACCTGAACACGCCGCGTGGGGGCCTGCCCACCGTCGCCCGTACGGCCCTGGTCAGGCACGGACTCGTCGCCGTGGCCCTGCTCGGCATCGCGCCGCTGATCTGTGTCGTCGCGACGGCCCAGCCGGCCCTGCTGCCCCTGTTCTCGATCCCGCTGATCGCCCTCGACTCCACCCTGTGGATAGCCCGGGCCCGGGCCGAGGAGCAACTGCGCGACCCGCTGACCGGGCTGCCGAACCGTCAGTGGCTGCTGGAACGCACCTGGACGGCCCTGGACGACGCCGAGCGCATCGGCGTGCGCTCCGCACTCCTGCTCATCGACCTGGACCGCTTCCGTTCGGTGAACGACACCCTGGGACACCTCGCCGGTGACCGGCTGCTCCTCCAGATAGCCGAGCGGCTGCGGCTGGCACTGCCGCGCGGGGCGGAGGCCGCGCGGCTCGGAGGCGACGAGTTCGCCGTGTTACTGCCGGTCGTGGACTCCACCACGTCGGCCACGCGGGTGGCCCGCAATCTGGTCGCCACCCTCGGCTCGCCGCTCGACCTGGACGGGCTCACCCTCGTCCTGGAGGCCAGTGCCGGGCTCGCCGTCTTCCCCGACCACGCGCTCGACGCGGAGGGGCTGCTGCGCCTGGCCGACATCGCGATGTACCAGGCGAAGCGGGACCGTACGGGCGTCGAGGTGTACGAGTCCAAGCGGGACTCCAACACCCCCGACCGGCTCGGTCTGCTCGGCGATCTGCGCCGGGCCCTGGACACCGGCGACGTCGAACTGCACTACCAGCCCAAGGTCCGCTTCGACGGACAGGTGGCCGGGCTGGAGGCGCTGGTGCGCTGGGTGCATCCCGAGCGCGGCAAGGTGCCGCCGGACGAGTTCATCGCCATCGCCGAGTCGTCCGGGCTGATGCCGCACCTCACCGAGTACGTCCTGGAGACGGCCCTCGGGCAGGTCGCGCGCTGGCGGGCACAGGGGCTGTACGTGCCGGTCGCGGTGAACGTGTCGCCGCGCGACGTGCACACCCCGGGGTTCGCGGGCGCCGTCGCCGCGCGGCTGGCCCGGCACGGAGTGCCCGCGGGAGCGCTCCAACTGGAGATAACGGAGCATGTGCTCCTGGAGGACCCGCAGCGTGCCGCCGACACCCTGGCGGCGCTCACCGGGCACGGCGTGAAGATGTCGCTGGACGACTTCGGCACCGGGTACTCCTCCCTGGTCCATCTGCGCCGGCTGCCGGTCAGCGAGCTGAAGATCGACCGTTCGTTCGTCGCGCGGCTCGCCGTCGACGCCGAGGACGCCGAGATCGTGCGGTGCACCGTCGACCTCGCCCATTCGCTGGGGCTCCTCGTCGTGGCTGAGGGGGTCGAGGACGACGAGACGTGGGAGCGGCTGCGGGATCTGGGGTGTGACGCCGTCCAGGGGTGGCTCGTCGCCGCCGCGATGCCGCCCGAGGAGGCGACGGCCTGGCTGCTCGCCCGGGGAGCCCGCGGCTGGCAGCGCCCCCGAGCCGCGCTCCCTGCCGCCGAGTAGCAACTCGGCCCCGCCCTCCGGCCGACCGTCCCCCTCGCCGCGAGGCCCGCCGACGGCGGGACGACCGAGCGGGAGAGCTCGGCTTTTCGTCGGACGGTGAACGGGTGGTGCGTGGGTGGGAGACGTCCGGCCGCAGGCCGGGTGTCGGTCCGTCGGCCGCCGACGGCGGGACGGCGGGCGGGAGAGTCCGGCTTCTCGTCGGACGGTGAACGGGTGGTGCGTGGGTGGGGGACGTCCGGCCGGAGGCCGGGGTGTCGGCGTGGCCCGGCAAACCCGGGCGCGGGCATCGGCCCGGGCCCCATAGGATTGGGCCAAACCACACCGCACTCACCCCAGAGGATCGCTGCATGCCTGGCATCACGCGCGAGGAGGTCGCCCACCTCGCACGGCTGGCGCGTCTGGAGCTGAAGGGCGAAGAGCTCGACCACTTCGCAGGCCAGCTCGACGACATCATCGGCGCGGTCGCCCGCGTCAGCGAGGTCGCCGACCAAGACGTACCGCCGACCTCTCATCCGCTGCCGCTGACGAACGTCATGCGCGTGGACGAGGTCCGTCCGTCGCTCACCCCCGAGCAGGCGCTCTCCGGCGCCCCGGCCCAGGAGCAGCAGCGTTTCAAGGTGCCGCAGATCCTGGGGGAGGACTAATCACCATGACGGACACCAACGTCAACATCATCAAGCTCACCGCGGCCGAGATCGCCCAGAAGATCGCGGCCGGCGAGCTCACCGCCGTCGAGGTCACCGAGGCCCACCTGGCCCGGATCGAGGCCGTCGACGAGAAGGTGCACGCCTTCCTGCACGTCGACCGCGAGGGCGCGCTCGCGCAGGCCCGCGCCGTGGACGCCAAGCGCGCGGCAGGCGAGAAGCTCGGCCCGCTGGCCGGCGTCCCGCTCGCGCTGAAGGACATCTTCACCACCGAGGGCATCCCGACCACCGTCGGCTCGAAGATCCTCGAAGGCTGGATCCCGCCGTACGACGCGACGCTCACCAAGCGCCTCAAGGCCGCCGACGTCGTCATCCTCGGCAAGACCAACATGGACGAGTTCGCCATGGGGTCCTCCACCGAGAACAGCGCGTACGGCCCGACCGGCAACCCCTGGGACCTCACCCGGATCCCCGGCGGCTCCGGCGGCGGCTCCTCCGCGGCCCTCGCCTCGTACCAGGCGCCCCTCGCCATCGGCACCGACACCGGCGGTTCCATCCGCCAGCCGGCCGCCGTCACCGGCACGGTCGGCGTCAAGCCGACGTACGGCGCGGTCTCCCGCTACGGCATGGTGGCGTTCTCCAGCTCCCTCGACCAGGGCGGCCCCTGCGCCCGTACGGTCCTGGACGCGGCCCTGCTCCACGAGGTCATCGCCGGGCACGACCCGCTCGACTCGACCTCCATCGACGCCCCGGTCCCGCCGGTCGTCGAGGCCGCCCGCAACGGCAGCGTCTCCGGCATGCGCGTCGGCGTCGTCAAGCAGTTCCGCGGCGAGGGCTACCAGGCCGGTGTCGTGCAGCGCTTCGACGAGGCCGTCACCATGCTCAAGGAGCTGGGCGCCGAGATCGTCGAGCTGGACTGCCCGTCCTTCGACCTGGCGCTCTCCGCGTACTACCTGATCGCCCCGTCGGAGTGTTCGAGCAACCTCGCCCGCTTCGACGGCCTGCGCTACGGCCTGCGCACGGGCGACGACGGCACCCGCTCCGCCGAGGACGTCACGGCCCTCACCCGCGAGGCCGGCTTCGGCCCCGAGGTCAAGCGCCGCGTCATGCTCGGCACGTACGCCCTCAGCTCCGGCTACTACGACGCGTACTACGGCAGCGCCCAGAAGGTCCGTACGCTCATCACGCGCGACTTCGAGAAGGCGTTCGAGCAGGTCGACGTGATCGTCTCGCCGACGACGCCCACCACCGCCTTCCCGATCGGCGAGCGCGCCGACGACCCGATGGCGATGTACCTCGCGGACCTGTGCACCATTCCGACCAACCTGGCCGGCAACTCCGCCATGTCGCTGCCCTGCGGTCTCGCCCCCGAGGACAACCTCCCGGTGGGTCTGCAGATCATCGCCCCGGCGCTCAAGGACGACCGTCTGTACAAGGTCGGAGCCGCCGTCGAGGCCGCCTTCGTGGAAAAGTGGGGCCACCCGCTGCTTGAGGAGGCTCCGTCGCTGTGAGCAAGGCAATGTCCAAGGCCAAGGGTTTCAAGAAGTCCAAGTCCGGCACGTATCTGTCCATGGCGGGCACGGCGTTCGGCGCCCTCGGTGTCGCGAAGCAGGTCAAGAGGGCCCGCAAGGAGAACGACACGCTGCGCCTCATCGACGCCGCCGTGTCCGCCGCCGCCATCGTCACCGGCCTCGCCATCCTCTACCGGGAGCTCAAGCGCCTGGGCGACGACGACGTCCTGCTGGGCTGAGAGGGAAGTTTTCACCGTGACCACCACGATCGACCTGGTGTCGTACGAGGACGCGCTCGCGTCGTACGACCCCGTCATGGGCCTCGAAGTCCATGTCGAACTCGGCACCAAGACGAAGATGTTCTGCGGCTGCTCGACCGAGCTGGGCGCCGAGCCCAACTCGCAGACGTGCCCGACCTGCCTCGGCATGCCCGGCGCCCTCCCGGTCGTCAACGCGACCGGAGTCGAGTCCGCCATCAAGATCGGCCTCGCGCTGCACTGCGAGATCGCCGAATGGTGCCGCTTCGCCCGGAAGAACTACTTCTATCCGGACATGCCGAAGAACTTCCAGACCTCGCAGTACGACGAGCCGATCGCCTTCAACGGCTATCTGGACGTCCAGCTCGAGGACGGCGAGATCTTCCGCGTGGAGATCGAGCGCGCCCACATGGAGGAGGACACCGGTAAGTCGCTGCACGTCGGCGGTGCCACCGGCCGCATCCACGGCGCCTCGCACTCCCTGCTCGACTACAACCGCGCGGGCATCCCGCTCATCGAGATCGTCACCAAGCCGATCGAGGGCGCGGGCGAGCGGGCTCCCGAGGTGGCCAAGGCGTACGTCGCCGAGCTGCGCGAGCTCATCAAGGCGCTCGGCGTCTCCGAGGCCCGCATGGAGCAGGGCCAGATGCGCTGCGACGTGAACCTCTCGCTGCGTCCGCACGGGCGTGAGAAGTTCGGCACGCGCTCCGAGACGAAGAACGTCAACTCCCTGCGTTCCGTCGAGCGTGCCGCCCGCTTCGAGATCCAGCGCCACGCCGCGGTGCTGAACTCCGGCGGCACGATCATCCAGGAGACCCGTCACTTCCACGAGGACACCGGGTCCACGACCTCGGGCCGCGTGAAGGAGGAGGCGGAGGACTACCGGTACTTCCCGGAGCCCGACCTCGTCCCCGTCGCCCCGTCCCGTGAGTGGGTCGAGGAGCTGCGCGCCGGACTGCCCGAGCAGCCGCTGGCCCGCCGCAACCGGCTGCGCGAGGAGTGGGGCGTCAACGCCCACGACATGCAGTCGATGCTCAACGCCGGTGCCATCGACTCGATCGTCGCGACGATCGAGGCCGGTGCCGACTCCACCTCCGCCCGCAAGTGGTGGATGGGCGAGCTGGCCCGCAGCGCCAACGAGTCGGCCACGGCCTTGGAGGACCTGCCGATCACCCCGGCACAGGTCGCCCGGGTGTCCGAGCTGGTCGCCTCCGGCGATCTGAACGACAAGCTGGCCCGTCAGGTCATCGAGGGCGTCCTCGCCGGCGAGGGCACCCCGGACGAGGTCGTCGACAAGCGCGGTCTGAAGGTCGTCTCGGACGAGGGCGCGCTGACCGCCGCCGTCGACGAGGCCATCGCCGGGAACCCGGGCATCGCCGACAAGATCCGTGGCGGCAAGGTCCAGGCCGTCGGCGCGCTCGTCGGCGCGGTCATGAAGGCCACCCGCGGCCAGGCCGACGCCGCTCGCGTCAAGGAGCTCATCCTGGAGAAGCTGGGCGTCTCCGAGGGCTGAGATCCGGGTTTTCCCACATCCCAGGGGGTGCGCCGTGACCGGTGCACCCCCTGGGGTCTGTGTCGGCGGGCTCAGGTCAACGCGCTACGCTCCCGCGCCATGAGTGGAAGCACCGACTCCGAGACGCACGACGGCACGGCCGGAACGCACGACGGCACCAGCGAGACGCACGACGAGACGCACGACGCCACGACCGGGACGCGTGACCGTACGGCCGGGGCGCATGACGGCACCGCCGAGACCCGGGAGCGCGCGCCGCGTGACCCCGACGGCCGCGAGGACCACGACCCCGCCGAGCCGGAGGACCGGGACCAGGCTCCGAAGGACGGGGACGGGGACGGGGACGGGGACGGGCACCTGGATCCGGAGGACGGGGATCCGGACGACGAAGGGGACGAGGATCCCGAGGCGCGCCGGGCGCGCTGGACCGCGATCGGTACCGGAGTCCTGCTGACCGTCGCCGGACTCGCCGCGTCGGCGATGCGCACCGGCGGCTCGGGAAGCGCGCTCATACCCCTCTCCTACGCCTCGGGGGCCGTCCTGTGCGCGGGCGCGTCGGCGCTCGGCGCCAGGGGCCGCACCCGGCGGGCCCTGTGGCTGATGATCGCCGGAGTGATGGTCATGGCCGTGGGTGACCAGTTGGACTGAGCTGTGGCCGGTGGGGTGACGGAGGCCACGCGCATGCCGTGTGACATCGGTCGCCACCCTGTGAGTAAGCCCACGAATGCGACAAAGGATCAGTTCGTGCTGCAAGAGTGATGACGCATTAGTCATGTGTTCTTTGCGGGCAGTTCCCGATAAAGATCCACAAATCCCCCGGGGAGCTCGCTCGTGGCAGCCCTTGCACGGTGGTGCGTCCAGCATCGCCTCGTCACCGTCCTGCTCTGGCTTCTGGCCTTCGGCGGTGTGACCGCGGCCGCGTCCGCGGCGGGCTCCTCGTACTCCAACGACTACGAAGTCCCCGGCACCGAATCGGGCCGTGCGACGCAGCTCCTGAACAGCGGATTCCCCGGGCTCGGCGGCGACAGCGACACCGTTGTCTGGCACACCGGCTCGGGCACGGTCCGCTCCGCCGACGTCGAACAGTCGATGACCCGGGCCCTGGACAAGATCGAGAAGCTTCCCGGAGTGGCCTCCGTCGACAGTCCCTACAAGCACGAGGGGTCGGGCCGGACGGGCACGGACGGCGGGATCAGCCGGGACGGCCGGACGGCGTACGCGACCGTCACCTTCGCCGACCGGGCCGAGAACCTCGACAAGGGCGAGGTCCAGGCCGTCGTCGACACCGCCAAGGACGCCGAGGCCAAGGGACTCGACGTCGAGCTGGGCGGCACCGCGATCTCCCTCACCAAGCCGTCCGGCGGACACACGGCCGAGATCGTCGGCGTGGCCGTCGCCGCCGTGGTCCTCTTCCTCGCCTTCGGCTCGCTCGCCGCCTCCATGCTGCCCATCGCCACCGCCCTGGTCGGCGTGGGCACGGCGTACTTCGGCATCGTGCTCCTCGGACACGTCATGACCGTCGCCGACTTCGCCCCCATGCTCGGCATGCTGGTGGGCCTCGGCGTCGGGATCGACTACGCGCTGTTCATCGTGACCAGACACCGGCGCGGCCTCAAACGCGGACTGCCGGTGGCCGAGGCGGCGCGGAACGCCGTGGCCACCACCGGACGCGCGGTCGTCTTCGCCGGCGCCACCGTCTGCATCGCCCTGCTGGGCATGCTCATCCTGCGGCTCAGCTTCCTCAACGGCGTGGCGATCGCCGCCTCCCTGACCGTCGTGCTCACCGTCGCGGCCTCCGTGACCCTGCTGCCCGCGCTGCTGTCCTTCATCGGCCCCCGCGCGCTCAGCCGCCGCGAGCGGCGGCGGCTGGAGGAGCACGGGCCCGAACCGGAGATGGCCACCGGGTTCGCCGCCCGCTGGTCCGCCTTCGTGGAACGCCACCCCAAGCTGCTCGGTGTCGTGGCCGTCGTCGTGATGGCCGTGCTCGCCCTGCCCACGCTCTCCCTCCACCTGGGCACGTCCGACCAGGGCAACGACCCGAGGACGACGACCACCCGGCAGGCGTACGACCTCGTCTCGGAGGGCTTCGGCCCCGGCGTGAACGGGCCCCTGACCCTCGTCACCAAGGTCGGCGGCGCCGAGGACCGGCTCGCCCTGGACAACCTGGACGCCACGCTGCGGTCCACCGAGGGCGTCGCCTCGGCGACCCCGGTGACGTACAACGGCGTCGGCGACACCGCCTTCCTCACCGTCGTCCCCGACTCCGCCCCGCAGTCCCAGAAGACCAGCGACCTCGTCGACCGGCTGCGCACCGACGTCCTGCCGCGCGCCGAGTCGGGCACCTCCCTGGACGTACAGGTCGGGGGTGTGACGGCGAGCTACGACGACTTCGCGGACGTCATCATCGGAAAGCTCCCACTCTTCGTCGGTGTCGTGATCAGCCTCGGCTGTGTCCTGCTGCTGCTCGCGTTCCGTTCGATCGGCATCCCGCTCAAGGCCGCGGCCATGAACATCGCCGCCGTCGCCGCCGCCTTCGGAGTCGTCGTCGCGATCTTCCAGTGGGGCTGGGGCAGCGAGCTGCTCGGGCTCGGCCGGGCGGGCCCGATCGAGCCCTTCCTGCCCGTGATCATGGTGTCGGTGCTCTTCGGCCTGTCCATGGACTACCAGGTCTTCCTGGTGAGCCGGATGTACGAGGAGTGGCTGGAGACCGGTGACAACCGGCGTGCCGTACGCGTCGGCCTCGCCGAGACCAGCCGGGTGATCAACTCCGCCGCCGTCATCATGATCTCGGTCTTCCTCGCCTTCGTGCTCAGCGGCGACCGCGTGATCGCGATGTTCGGCATCGCCCTGGCCTCCGCCGTCGCGCTGGACGCCTTCGTCCTGCGCACGCTCCTCGTCCCCGCCCTCATGCACCTGCTCGGCGACGCCAACTGGTGGCTGCCCCGGGCGCTCGACAAGAGGCTGCCGCGCATCAGCATCGAGCCGCCCGAGTGCCGGGCCGCGCATGAGAGGCTGGCCGAGGCCACGGACGCCGAGGCGGCGGACGTACTGGGCCCCGCGGCGACCGACGCCGGGGCGCGGGGCGTCGCGGTGCCGGACGCCGGGGTGAAGGACGTGACGACGAAGGAGCGGTGACGGGATGTACGCGATATCCCTGGGCGACGACGGAGCGGAACTGCGGCCCCTGGAGCCCTGGCACGCGGAGGAGTTCCTCGCGCACCTGGACCGCGGACGCGAGTTCATCGGGCAGTTCATCCCCTTCGGGGCCCGGTCCACGGACGTGCCGTCCGCGCGGGCGCAGCTCCAGAGGTACGCGGACATGCGCTGCGCCGACACCGGGTCCCTGCACGGCCTGTGGCTGGACGGGAAGCTCGTGGGCGGTGTGCTCTTCCTGAACTTCGACGCGGCCCAGGGCAACTGCGAGGTCGGCTGCTGGCTGGAACCCGCCGCCTCCGGACGCGGTCTGGTCACCCGCGCGATGCGGATCCTCATCGACTGGGCGGTCGAGGAGCGCGGCATCCACCGCGTCGAGTGGGTCGCCGCCGCGGGCAACGTCCCTAGCCTGAACGTGGCCCGGCGGCTCGGCCTGAGCCGGGACGGCGTACTCCGCGAGAAGCATCCCCACCACGGGGTCCGGCACGACCTCGAGGTGTGGTCCGTACTCGCCCCCGAGTGGCGTGCCGCACGCGCGCACACCCCCTCCGCGGAACATTAAGGAAGCTCTCAGACAGCGTCCGTACGGTGCCACGCATGGGAACCAAGACAGTTGACGAGACCGGGGCCGACACCGGTACCGAGGCGCAGCGCGACGAGCGGACCGTGGACGTCACCAAGGCCGGAACGGCCGAGGCGGCCGCGGACGAAGGGACCGTGACCGGGGCCGAGGCCGCGGCCGACGAGAAGCCGGACGAGGCCGACGAGGACCTCGGCGAGCAGGCCGACGACGACCTCGCCGCGCTCGCGGACGCCGAGACGGCACGGGACGGCGGGGTCGGCCAGGGCGCCGCCGCCGTCGTGTCCGCCGCACTCGGCCTGGTGTCGCTGACCGGGAGCTGGGTCGCCACCGTGGCGGCCGCCCGCGAGACCCTGATCGGCCAGCTCCAGACCTCGTCGACCGCGAGCGTGGCCACGCAGGTCAAGGAGGTCTACGGCGACGCCTGGGCGACCACCGCCCTGGTCGGCGGCCTCTTCGCGCTCGCCGCGCTGATCGTCGGCGTCGTGGTGCTGGTCCGGCCCGCTTTCGGCGCCCCCGGCAGGCCGCAGGCCGCCTGGATCAAGTCCGTCTCCTGGGCGGGCGTCTCCCTCGGCGTCGTGGGCCTGGTGCTCGCGGTCGCCAAGTACTCCGACATCCTCCTCGGACTGCCCTCCACGAGCTGAGTCCCGGGCCCGGCACCGCCGGCGAACCGGCACCTCAGAGGGGCCTTAGGGCCGGCACGGGAATCCGGCCGCCGCCCTAAGGCCCTTCGCGTCCCCAAGATGCGGAACTCTCCCGATGTGGCGCACCCCCCTGGGAGACGAAGGTTGAGGCATCGCGAACAAGCGAGACCGAAACCGACTCTTCACGAGGGGTACGAGATGTTCGAGTTCGAGCTCCAGCAGATCCGGTCCGACGAAATGATCCGCAGGGCCCAGACCTACCGGCTCGCCAAGGAAGCCGCCGACGGCCGCCGGGCCGCCCGCCGCGCCGCCCGGCGGTCCGCACAGAACGACGGCGAACGCGCCCATAGCGACAGCCCCCGCAGGCACCGGTCGGCCCGCACCGCGTGAACACCGGGGCTCCCGTGGACGGCCCGGCACCATCAGGCCGACCACGGGCCGTGCGGGACGGCCACCCCGCGGCGGCCGTCCCGCACCCACCGTCCACCGGCCGTCCGGCGGGCGGGGCACTGATCGCCGTACCGGCGACCGGTGCCCCCCTGCCGGACGCCTGTGCCATGCTCGGGCCCGTGGAGACCAGGTCCGTCAGCCCCGTGTTCGTCGGACGAGCCGACGAACTGGGTGTGTTGAACGACGCGCTCGCCCGCGCCGCCGCCGGGGGAGAGCCCCAGGCGTTCCTGCTCGGCGGCGAGGCCGGCGTCGGCAAGACCCGCTTCCTGGAGGAGTTCTCCGGCGCCGCCACCCGCGAGGGCGCCGTCGTCGCCTCCGGCGGCTGCGTCGAGATCGGCGCCGACGGCCTGCCCTTCGCACCCTTCTCCACCGCCCTGCGCGCCCTGCGCCGCGCCCTGCCCGACGAACTCGCCGCCGCGGCCGCAGGACAGGAGGAGGAACTCGCCCGCCTCCTCCCCGAGCTCGCCCCGACGCCCCGGGGACGGCAGTACGAGGAGGACGGCATGGCCCGCCTCTTCGAGCTCACCGCCCGCCTGCTGGAACGCGTCGCCGCGGACCGCACGGTCGTCGTCGTGCTCGAGGACCTGCACTGGGCCGACGCCTCCACCCGCCATCTGCTCGCCTACCTCTTCCGCACGCTGCGCAGCGGCCGCCTCGTCGTGATCGCCACCTACCGCGCCGACGACATCCACCGCCGCCATCCGCTGCGCCCCCTGCTCGCCGAGCTCGACCGCCTCCGCACGGTCCGACGCATCGAGCTGAGCCGCTTCAACCGGGCGGAGGTCGGCCGCCAGATCGCCGGGATCATCGCCCGCGAACCCGACACCGCCGAGGCCGACGAGATCTTCGCCCGCTCCGACGGCAACGCGTTCTTCGTCGAGGAACTCGCCGTCGCCGCCCGCGAAGGCTGTCGCACCGGACTCACCGACACCCTGCGCGACCTGCTCCTCGTCCGCGTCGAAGGACTGCCCGAGAGCGCCCAGCGGGTCGCCCGGATCGTCGCCGAGGGCGGCAGCACCGTCGAGTACCCCCTGCTCGCCGCCGTGGCACGGCTCGCCGAGGACGACCTCATCGAGGCCCTGCGCGCCTGCGTCGGCGCCAACATCCTCATCGCCACGCCCGCCGGCGACGGCTACCGCTTCCGCCACTCCCTGGTCCGCGAGGCCGTCAGCGACGACCTGCTGCCCGGCGAACGCTCCCGCTTCAACCGCCGCTACGCCGAGGCCCTGGAGGCCGACCCGACGCTCGTACCGGCCGACGAACGCGTCACGCGGCTGGCCAGCTACTGGTACCACGCCCACGACGCCGCCAAGGCCCTGCCCGCCGTCCTCGACGCCTCGGTCGAGGCCCGCCGCCGGCACGCCCACTCCGAGCAACTGCGGCTCCTGGAGCGGGCGATGGAACTGTGGGAGGCGGTCCCCGACACCGTACGGGCCGAACTGCGCCCCATCGACTACGTGGAGGCCTACCCGCCTCCGCTGCCCGAGGGGCACGGACGGACCCCCGCCGGCCCCGACTGCGCGGCCACACCGCTGAGTTATCTGGACCTCATGGCCGAGGCCGCCGTCGCCGGACGGCTGTGCGGGGAACGCGAACGCGCCCTGAAGACGACCAGACGGGCGCTGCACCTGCTGGAGGACGAGCACGACCCGCTGCGCGCCGCCTGGTTCTGGATCCAGCGCTCCCGGCTCGTGCAGGCGCAGGTCCGCGGCAACGGCTGGAAGGAACTCGCCACCGCCCAGGACCTGGTGCGCGGTCTGCCGCCCTCCCAGGTCCACGCCGAGGTCCTGTCCATGGTCGCCGCCTGGTGCATGGTGCACCAGCCGGGCCACGGCGCCCTCTCCGCGGCCGAACGCGCCGTGGAGTACGCGCACATGGTGGGCGCCCGGGACACCGAGCTGAACGCCCGGCTCACCCTCGGCGGCCTGATGGTCGACGCGGGGGAGACCGAGGCCGGGCTCGCCGAGATGTACCGGGTCAGGGAACGGGCCAACCGCCAGGGCGCCGCGTACGTCGTGGGCCGTCTGCACATCAACCTGCCCTCCCACCTGGAATCGGTCGGCCGCTCCCGGGAGGCCGTCGCCATCCTGCGCGAGGGCATAGAACTCGCCTGCCGGAACGGCCTGCTGGACACCCAGGCCTGGGTCTGGGGCAACCTCTCCGAGTCGCTGTACGCGCTCGGCCGCTGGGACGAGGCCGCCGAGGCCGCCCGCAACGCCCTGGCCATCGGACTCGGCGGCAAGGCCTCCGGGGTGGGCGCGTCCCGGCTCGCGCCCGTGGCCCTGGGCCGTGGGGACCTCGTCGAGGCGGGACGTCAACTGACCGCTGCCCGGGGCCACTTCGGCACCCATGATCCGATGCCCCAGCACTCCCTGCCGCTGCTGTGCACCACCATCGGCATCGCCGCGGGCGAGGGCCGCTTCCTCGACGCCCGCACCGCCCTGGAGGAGGCCCTGGCCGCGGGCTTCCCGCCCGGCACCCAGCGCTACGCCTGGCCGCTGCTGCTGGCCGCCGTCGCCGCGGAGGCCGACGCCCGCGGCCTGCCCGTCGCCGCCCCGGGCCGCGCCCCCACCCTGGACCGCGTCCGCACGGCCGCGAGAACCCTGGCCACCGGAGCGCCCGTCTGGAGCGCCCACGCCGAATGGCTGCGCGCCGAACTGAGGCGGGCCGACGGCGCGAGCAGCCCCGACCAGTGGTCCGAGGTGGTCGAGGCCCTCGAACCCCTGGAGCGCCCCTACGACCTCGCCCGGGTCCGGCTCCGGCTCGCCGAGTCCCTGCTGCTCACGGGCGCGGACGACGAGCGCGGCCGCGCCGCGGAACTCCTGCGGCTGGCCGGCGCCGTCGCGGGGCACCTCGGGGCCCGTCCGCTCGCCGACGCCGTCGCGCTGCTCGCCCAGCGTGCCCGCATCACCCTGGATCACCCGCCCGGACCGCCCCGGACCGCTCCCGCCGACCCCGCGGCCGCGTTCGGCCTCACCAGCCGCGAGCGGGACGTCCTGCGCCTGGTCGCCGCCGGCCGCAGCAACCGCCAGATCGCCGAGGAGCTCTTCATCTCCCCGAAGACGGCCAGCGTCCACGTCTCGAACATCCTGGCCAAGCTGGACGTCTCGGGACGGGGGGAGGCGGCCGCGCTCGCGCACCGGCTGCGGCTCTTCCCGCCGGACGGCCCGCCCGCCCGAGCGGCCGGCTGAGGAGTGCTCCCCGGGGGAGACCGGGCCGGGGGAGTGCCGCGTCCACCGCGGTCACCCCTCCGGCCCACCCTGCTCGTGCGGCCGACCCGGCCGGCCCCCCGGGCTATTTCACCTCCAGCTCCAGGAGCCGGTCGTCGCCCTTCACGGGGGTGCCGCGGCCGTCGGTCTCGCTCGTCGTCAGCCAGAGCTTGTCGCCGCCCGCGGAGACGACGGTGCGCAGGCGGCCGTACTTGCCCGTCAGGAAGGCCTCGGGCGCCGCGGACGCCTCGGTGCCGTTCAGCGGGATGCGCCACAGGCGTTCGCCCTTGAGGGCCGCCATCCATATGGACCCCTCGGCGTAGGCGATCCCGCTCGGGGAGGCCTCGTCGGTCTTCCACTGGACGATCGGATCGTGGTACGCCGAGTCGTGGCTGATCCCTTCCACCACCGGCCAGCCGTAGTTGTCGCCGGGCTTGATCTGGTTCAGCTCGTCCCAGGTGTCCTGGCCGAACTCCGAGGCCCACAGCCGCTGTCTGTCGTCCCAGGCGAGACCCTGGACGTTGCGGTGCCCGTACGAGTACACGACCGAGTCCGGGAACGGGTTGCCCGGCGCGGGCTCGCCCTCCGGCGTCATGCGCAGGATCTTCCCGCCGAGCGACTTCTTGTCCTGGGCCAGGCCACGGTCGCCCGTCTCGCCCGCGCCCGCGTAGAGCATCTTGTCCGGACCGAAGGCGATCCGGCCACCGTTGTGGATCATGCCCTTGGGGATGCCCTTGAAGATCGTGTCCGGCGCGCCGAGCTGCTCGCCGGCCGGTTTGCGCGCGTCGTACAACATGCGCACGATGCGGTTGTCGGAGGCGGTGGTCAGGTACGCGTAGATCATGTGGTCGGAGGCGTAGTCGGGCGAGAGCGCGATGCCGAGGAGGCCGCCCTCGCCGGCCGGGGCCACCCCGGGAACCTCGCCCAGCACGGTCTTCGCGCCGGTCTTCTCGTCGATCCGGGTGATCGTCCCCTTGTCCCGCGAGGACACCAGCAGACCGCCGTCGGCCAGCGGCGCGAGGCCCCAGGGCGTGTCCAGGCCCTCGGTGACGGTGCGCAGGACCCGCACCGAGCCCTTCGCGGGCGGCGTCGGCCCGGCGGTGGCGCTCGGGGCGGCGGACGCGTGCGAGGCCCCGCCCTCGATGCCGGGCGGCGTGTTCGGGCCGCCGCCTCCCCCCTCACCGGAGGAACAGCCGGCCGTCACCAGAAGCACGCTCGCGGCCAACACGACTGTCACTGCTCGAACTTGCACCATCAGTGTCCCTTCGACGCGGCGGTCCCCCTGTTCATACACCGCTCGCGTCCCCCGGGTTCCCGGTCCCGGCCGGGAGATCCGCGCCGGGTCGCGGAAGCGCCGTTCAGTCCCAGGATCCCAGTGCCCCCGGCAGTGCCGCCACCTCGGCGAGATCCTCCGCCGTCAGCCGCAGTCCGGCCGCCCCCGCGTTCTCCGTGACCCAGCGCTCCCGCTTGGCCCCCGGCACCGGGACGACGTGCGGACCCTGCGCCAGCACCCAGGCCAGCGCCACCTGCGCGGGCGTGACCGGACGGTCACCGCTCCCGTGCCGCCGCGCGACGCGCCGCAGCCCGACGACGATGGGCTGGTTCGCGGCCATCATCTCCGCGGTGAAGCGCGGATGGCGGGCCCGGGCGTCGTCGGGCTCGAAGCCCCCGCCCGGGGTCAGTGTCCCGGTCAGGAAGCCGTTGCCGAGCGGCATCGCGGCGAGGAACCCGACCCCGCGCGCCGCGCACCACGGCAGCAGCGCCTCCAGCGCCTCCGTCGACCACACCGACAGCTCGGCCTGCACGGTGCTCACCGGGAAGACCTGCTGCACCCGCTCCAGCAGCCGGATCGTCCCGTCGTGCGGCCGCGCCCCCGCCCGGCGGCCGGACGCGGCACCCACCGCGCACAGCCCGAGCGAGCGGACCTTTCCGGCCGCGACGAGCTCGGCCATCGCGCCCCACGTCTCCTCGACCGGCACTTCCGGGTCCGCGCGGTGAAGCTGGTAGAGGTCGATGACATCCGTCTGGAGCCGGCGCAGCGAGGCGTCGCACGCCCGTCTCACATAGCCGGGGCGGCCGTTGGCCACGAGGTGCTGGTCGCCCACCAGCAGGCCGACCTTGGTCGACACGAAGGCCTCGGCACGCCGTTCCTTCAGGACGCGTCCCACGAGCAGCTCATTGGTGAAGGGCCCGTACATGTCGGCCGTGTCGAGCAGCGTCGACCCCCGGTCCAGTGCCGCGTTCACCGCGCGCAGCGACTCGTCGCCGCGTTGTTGTGACCCGGTGTAAGCCCAGCTCATCGGCATGCATCCGAGTCCGACCGCCCCCACACCGAGCGCCGCGGCCCCGATCGTTCTGCGCTCCACCTGGCCGTGATCCTCCTTCTGCCGGCCCCCAACCTAACCTCTGCGCGCAAGAGCGCCTGGCATAACCTCCTGACCATGACTTCCCATGTCTGGCTCCCCTTCCACGCGGACGAGATCGACGGACTGCCCGAGGGCCTGGACTACCTGTTCTGGGACGGCGGACAGGAGTTCCCCGCGGACCCCGCCGACTGCGTCTTCTACGTCGTGCCCTACATGAAGCCGCCCGCCGTCTCGCGCCGGCCGATGGCCGAAATGACGTCGGTGCGGGCCGTGCAGACCCTCTCCGCCGGCGTCGACCACGTCCTGCCGGGCCTCGGCTCCCTGCCGTCCGGCGTGCAGTTGTGCAACGCCCGCGGGGTGCACGAGGCGAGCACCGCCGAACTCACCCTGGCCCTGGTCCTCGCCTCGCTGCGCGGGATCCCCGACTTCGTGCGCGGCCAGGACCGGCAGGAGTGGCGCTCGGGCTTCCACCCCGCGCTGGCCGACAAGTCCGTCCTCATCGTCGGGTACGGGTCCATCGGGTCCGCCATCGAGGACAGGCTCGCGCCGTTCGAGGTCGCGCGGGTGGCGCGCGTCGCGCGCTCCGCCCGTGCCACGGAGCGCGGTCCCGTGCGCCCCCTCACCGAACTGCCCTCCCTCCTCCCCGAGTTCGACGTCGTCATCCTGTCCACTCCCCTCACGGACAGCACCCGCGGTCTGGTCGACGCCGCTTTCCTGGCCCGGATGAAGGACGGCGCCCTCCTGGTGAACGTGGCCCGCGGACCCGTCGTCGACACGGACGCCCTGCTCGGCGCGCTGAAGAGCGGGCGCATCACCGCGGCCCTCGACGTCACCGACCCCGAACCGCTGCCTCCGGGCCACCCGCTGTGGCACGCGCCCGGCGTGCTCATCAGCCCCCACGTCGGAGGGCCCACCTCGGCGTTCTGGCCGCGCGCCAAGCGGCTGCTGGCCGATCAGCTCACCCGCTTCGTGAACCGGGAGCCGTTGCGCAACGTGGTCCTTACCACCGGCACCTGAGCAGCGCCCTGTTCGCTCGCCGTCCGCCTCGGGCACGCTCCGCAGTTCCCCGAACGCGGGCAGTGCCGGCATAGTCCCTGGTCGTTACGGAGCGTAGAGGAACTATGTCCCTGAGTGACGAGACTGGTGTATCGTCCGGACAGGGGCTGCGCCGCGCACCGTTCGGCGCCGGGGACGGACTTTGAGACTGCGAGGGGGGCGACGGGCGATGCACGGCCTATGGACCGACGATCCGACGCGGCGGGGCCGCCGCCGACGACCCTGGCGCGCGGCCACGCACAGCCGCGGTCACGGCAGCCATCACCACCGCAGGCATCCGGGCCGCCGGAGGCACGGGCACCCGGCCTGCCGGGACCGGCGGGATCCCGGGGCGCGGACCGGGTGGGCCCGGTGAGCTCCCCAGGAGCGCTGGTGATCCGTCGGACGGTGTTCGACGGTGGGACGGGCCTGTTCTCGCAACTCGCGGTGGCCCTGGTGTGCGCGGCCTACGCCGTCGGATCCGCGCTCGGCTGGGGCTCCACGAGCCTCGCGCTGGTCATGGGCGACTTCGGGCTGAGCGTCGCCGCGGGCACCGCCGCGGTCTCCTGCTTCCTCTACGCCCGCAGCCGCCGCAGCCGCTTTCGACCCGCGTGGCTGCTGTTCGCGCTCTCCTCGGCGATGGCCTCGCTCGGCAACCTGGTCTGGGGGTGGTACGAGGTCGTCCTCGACCGCCCCGTGCCCACCCCGAGCTACGCCGACCTGTTCTTCCTCTGCTTCGCGCCGCCCGCCATCGTGGGCCTGCTGGTGCTCGCCAAGAGGCCGGTCACCAGGGCGGGCTGGGTGTGTCTCGCGCTGGACGCCTGGCTCATCGGCGGATCGCTGCTCACCCTGTCCTGGAGTCTGGCGCTCGCCCAGGCCGCTCGGTTCGACGGGCCGAGCGTCGCGCACACCGCGCTGTCCCTCGCGTACCCCCTGCTGGACATCGCGCTGGTCAGCATGGTGCTCGCGCTGCACTTCAGGCGCTCGTCGGTGAACAGGTCGGCGGTCAACACGGCGATCGGGGCCCTCGCCCTGACCGTGATGTGCGACGCGCTGTTCACCTCGCCCCTCCTGCACAACAGCTACCACTCGGGCCAGCTCCTCGACGCGGGCTGGTTCGCCGGCTCGCTGCTCCTCGCCTACGCCCCCTGGGTCGTCACCCGGCACGGTCAGGAGACCGGGGAACACCCCGGCGAGGAGCACACCGGCGAGCACGGCATCGACGCGTACGGCCCGGACCTGCGCGGCCCCGAACCCCGAGGCCCCGAACCGGGCGGACCCGACCTGCGCGGACCGGACGAGCCGGGCTCGGAGGAGCACGCGCGCGTGGCGCACGAGGGCATCCCCGGGCAGCGCAGGGAAGGGCAGCACGGGCCCCCGGGAAGCCGTCTGGCGCCCGCGGCCCAGGGCGCCCGTCCGGGACCGGGAACCCCGCAGGAGCGGCCCGGGTCCCACGACGGCCCGGCGCGGCACGAGGAGCCGGACCCCCGCCACGACGGTCAGGGCGGACCCGCGCCCGCGGACGGCCAGGACCCGGGCCACGCTCCGGCGGCGCGTCCGATCACCGGATCACTGGCCGCCCTGACGCCCTATCTGGCGGCCGCCGTCTGCACGTTGGGGATCCTGTACAACATCCTGAACGGACGCAGGGTGGACCGCGTGGTGCTCGTCACCGCCGGCCTCGTCGTCCTCGCCCTCGTGGTCCGCCAGGGCATCATGCTGCTCGACAACATCACCCTCACCCAGGAACTGGCCCAGAAGGAGAACCACTTCCGCTCCCTGGTCCAGGGTTCGAGCGACGTCATCATGATCGCCGCGCCGAACGGCATCCTCAGATACGTCAGTCCGGCCGCCGCCGGGGTCTACGGCCGTGACGCCGAGGAACTGGTCGGCTCCGAACTCGCCTCGCTCATCCACCCCGAGGACCTCGGCTGCGTGGTCCACGAAGTGCGGCGCTTCCTCGCGGCCAGCCAGGCCGAGGAACCCACCACCCGCATCGAGTGCAGGTTCCGCTCCGGCGACGGTGGCTGGCTCAACGTGGAGTCCACCGTCAACCGGCACCACGGCGGCCTCATCTTCAACAGCCGTGATGTCACCGAACGCGTGCGGCTCCAGGCCCAGTTGCAGCACAACGCCGAGCACGACCCGCTCACCGACCTGCCCAACCGCGCGCTGTTCACCCGGCGCGTCCAGCAGGCCCTGTCCGGGCGCCGCTCCACCGACCGGGGCACCGCCGTCCTGTTCATCGACCTCGACGGCTTCAAAGGCGTCAACGACACCATCGGGCACCAGGCGGGCGACGAACTGCTCGTCCAGGCCGCCCGCAGACTCCAGGACTCCGTCCGGCACGGCGACACCGCCGCCCGGCTCGGCGGGGACGAGTTCGCGGCCCTGATCGTCGGTGACGGCGGCCGCGACCGCACCGCCCGTGAGCAGCAGGTACGGGAACTCGCGGACCGTCTGCGGATCAGGCTCTCCCAGCCGTACTGTATCGACGGCAACGATGTCCGGGTCGCCGCGTCCATCGGCGTCGGCTTCGCCGAACCGGGCCTCGGGGCGGGCGAGTTGCTGCGCAACGCCGACCTCGCCATGTACCGCGCCAAGGCCGCCGGGAAGGGCCGCGTCGAGCTCTACGCGCCCCAGATGCAGCAGGACGTGGTCCGCAGGGCGGAGCTGGCGACCCGGCTGCGCTCCGCCCTCCAGGACGGCGAGTTCGCCCTGCTGCACCAGCCCGTGGTGTCGCTGGAGAACGGCCGGATCGCGTCGGTCACCGCACAGGCGCGCTGGCGTTCCTCCCAAGGGGTGCTCTTCACGCCCGCCGAGTTCCTGCGGGTCGCCGAGGACAGCGAGCGGACCGCCGAGCTCGGCCGCTGGATGCTCGACGAGGCCGTCGGGCAGGCCGCCGAGCGCACCGCCGCGGGGGTCGCCGTGCCGGTCACGGTCCGGATGACCGCCCGGCGCCTGGTGGACCGCTCGATGCCGCTGGGCTCCGTGGAGTCCCTGCTGACCCGGCACGGGCTCGCCTCCGGCGGCCTGATCATCGAACTGTCCGACACCGACCCGAGGGTCCCCCTGGACGAGCTGGAGCGCCGGCTGAACGCGCTGAGGCGCCTCGGCGTGCGGATCGCCCTGGACGGCTTCGGCAGCGGCTATGCCGCGATCACGGCGCTGAGACGGCTCCCGGTCGACGTCCTGCGGCTCGACCGGAGTCTGGTCGAGGGGGTCGTCGAGTCCGCCCGGCTGCACAAGATCACCAGCGGGCTGCTGCGGATCGCCGCCGATCTGGGACTCCAGTCCGTGGCCGACGGGGTGGACCTTCCCGAGCAGGTGGTCGCCCTGCGCGCGATGGGCTGCACCCACGGGCAGGGCATGGCGTTCTCCGGGCCCCTGGACGAGTACCGGCTGCGCCGGGCGCTCTCTTCCGGCCACTATCCGGTGCCCAACGGCCCCGCCGAGCCGGTGTTCGCCGGTGGCGGGGGCGCGGGGGTGTATACGAGTGGTGTGCCCGTCGTCCTGGGGGGCGGAACGACCCTCCGCTCACATAATGAGACTCCCGTCCCACCCACTTGACAGTCGGTGCGTGCCGGGGGGAGGGTCAATGCCATGCGCACCCGAATTCTCGTACTTGGAAAGCGCGTCGGCTGAAGCTAGGTGGCCTCCGGAAAGGTCCGGAACACCCAGCGACCGCACCCGGCGCGCTCCCCTCGCTTGCCTCACGGCACGAGGGGTTTTTTGTTGCACAGGCATCAGTCGTACACCGCACAAAAGTCGCAAAAACCCTCAGCATCGAGAAGAGAATGCCGATGACCGAGCAGGCCACCGGGGCCCACCATCCGCAGCCGCGGCCCCGTTCCGGAGGACAGCAGTCCGCCCCCGAGCACGTCACGGGCGCGCAGTCCCTCATCCGCTCGCTCGAGGAGGTCGGGGCCGAGACCGTATTCGGCATCCCCGGCGGTGCGATCCTTCCGGCCTACGACCCGCTGATGGACTCCCAGCGGGTGCGCCACGTGCTCGTCCGCCACGAGCAGGGCGCCGGCCACGCGGCCACCGGCTACGCGCAGGCCACCGGCAAGGTCGGTGTCTGCATGGCGACCAGCGGCCCCGGCGCGACCAACCTGGTCACCCCGATCGCCGACGCGCACATGGACTCGGTGCCGCTCGTGGCGATCACCGGGCAGGTCGCGTCCAAGGCGATCGGCACGGACGCCTTCCAGGAGGCGGACATCGTCGGCATCACGATGCCGGTCACCAAGCACAACTTCCTGGTCACCAGGGCCGAGGACATCCCGCGGACGATCGCGGAGGCCTTCCACATCGCCTCCACCGGCCGGCCCGGCCCCGTCCTCGTCGACATCGCCAAGGACGCCCTCCAGGCCAAGACCACCTTCCAGTGGCCGCCCGCCCAGGACCTGCCCGGCTACCGCCCGGTGACCAAGCCGCACGCCAAGCAGATCCGCGAGGCGGCCAAGCTGCTCAGCCAGGCCAAGCGGCCGGTGCTGTACGTCGGCGGCGGCGTCCTCAAGGCGCACGCCACCGCCGAGCTGAAGGTCCTCGCGGAACTCACCGGAGCGCCCGTCACCACCACCCTGATGGCGCTCGGCGCATTCCCCGACAGCCACCCGCTGCACGTGGGCATGCCGGGCATGCACGGTTCGGTCACCGCCGTCACCGCGCTGCAGAAGGCCGACCTGATCGTCGCCCTCGGAGCCCGCTTCGACGACCGCGTCACCGGCAAGCTGGACAGCTTCGCCCCGTTCGCCAAGATCGTCCACGCGGACATCGACCCGGCCGAGATCGGCAAGAACCGCGCCGCCGACGTGCCGATCGTCGGAGACGCCCGCGAGGTCATCGCCGACCTGGTCCAGGCGGTCCAGAAGGAGCACAGCGAGGGCAACGCCGGCGACTACACCGCCTGGTGGAGCGATCTCAACCGCTGGCGCGAGACCTACCCGCTCGGCTACGAGCAGCCCGACAACGGCCAGCTCTCCCCGCAGCAGGTCATCGAGCGCATCGGACAGCTCGCCCCGGAGGGCACGATCTTCGCGGCCGGCGTCGGCCAGCACCAGATGTGGGCCGCGCACTACATCCAGTACGAGCAGCCCTCGACCTGGCTGAACTCCGGCGGCGCCGGGACGATGGGCTACGCGGTCCCGGCCGCGATGGGCGCCAAGGCGGGACAGCCGGACCGCACGGTATGGGCGGTCGACGGCGACGGCTGCTTCCAGATGACCAACCAGGAACTCACCACCTGCGCCCTGAACAACATCCCGATCAAGGTCGCCATCATCAACAACGGCGCCCTCGGGATGGTCCGCCAGTGGCAGACCCTCTTCTACAACCAGCGCTACTCCAACACCGTGCTGCACAGCGGCCCGGACGCGGACGGCAAGCAGCCGAGCGCCGGCACCCGCGTCCCCGACTTCGTGAAGCTGTCGGAGGCCATGGGCTGCCACGCCATCCGCTGCGAGTCCCCGGACGACCTCGACAAGGTGATCGAGGAGGCGAACTCGATCAACGACCGCCCGGTCGTGGTCGACTTCATCGTCCACGAGGACGCGATGGTGTGGCCGATGGTCGCCGCCGGCACCTCCAACGACGAGGTCATGTTCGCCCGGGACGTCCGCCCCGACTTCGGCGACAACGAAGACGACTGAGAGAGAGCCGAGTCAGACCCATGAGCAAGCACACCCTCTCCGTCCTCGTCGAGAACAAGCCCGGTGTCCTCGCCCGGATCACCGCCCTGTTCTCCCGGCGCGGCTTCAACATCGACTCCCTCGCCGTCGGTGTCACCGAGCACCCCGAGATCTCCCGCATCACCATCGTGGTGAACGTGATCGAGGAACTTCCGCTCGAACAGGTCACCAAGCAGCTCAACAAGCTCGTCAACGTCCTGAAGATCGTCGAACTGGAACCCGGTTCGGCCGTTCAGCGGGAACTCGTTCTGGTGAAGGTGCGCGCGGACAACGAGACGCGCTCCCAGATCGTCGAGATCGTCCAGTTGTTCCGCGCCAAGACCGTCGACGTCTCGCCCGAGGCCGTCACCATCGAGGCCACCGGCGGCGCCGACAAGCTGGAGGCCATGCTCAAGATGCTGGAGCCCTTCGGCATCAAGGAGCTCGTCCAGTCCGGCACGATCGCGATCGGGCGCGGGGCGCGTTCGATCACCGACCGGTCGCTGCGCGCACTGGACCGGTCGGCCTAAGCAAGGAAACACCGGTCGTACGGGCGGGCCGCCCACCCGGCCCGCCCGTATACCGAGACCCGAGAACTTCACTTCCCCCGCCCGCCGTACGGTGGGACGCAACACCGGAAATACCGGAAAACAAGGAGAACCCCAGTGGCCGAGCTGTTCTACGACGACGACGCCGACCTGTCCATCATCCAGGGCCGCAAGGTCGCGGTCATCGGCTACGGCAGCCAGGGTCACGCCCACGCGCTGTCGCTGCGCGACTCGGGTGTCGACGTCCGCGTCGGTCTGCACGAGGGCTCCAAGTCCAAGGCGAAGGCCGAGGAGCAGGGCCTGCGCGTGGTGACCCCGTCGGAGGCCGCCGCCGAGGCCGACGTCATCATGATCCTGGTGCCGGACCCGATCCAGGCCCAGGTCTACGAGGAGTCCATCAAGGACAACCTCAAGGACGGCGACGCGCTGTTCTTCGGCCACGGCCTGAACATCCGCTACGGCTTCATCAAGCCCCCGGCCGGCATCGACGTCTGCATGGTCGCCCCCAAGGGCCCGGGCCACCTCGTGCGCCGCCAGTACGAGGAGGGCCGCGGCGTTCCCTGCATCGCGGCCGTCGAGCAGGACGCGACCGGCAACGGCTTCGAGCTCGCCCTCTCGTACGCCAAGGGCATCGGCGGCACCCGCGCCGGCGTCATCAAGACGACCTTCACCGAGGAGACCGAGACCGACCTGTTCGGTGAGCAGGCCGTCCTCTGCGGTGGCACCGCCGCCCTGGTCAAGGCCGGCTTCGAGACGCTGACCGAGGCCGGCTACCAGCCGGAGATCGCGTACTTCGAGTGCCTGCACGAGCTGAAGCTCATCGTCGACCTCATGTACGAGGGCGGCCTGGAGAAGATGCGCTGGTCCGTCTCCGAGACCGCCGAGTGGGGCGACTACATCACCGGCCCGCGCATCATCACGGACGCCACCAAGGCCGAGATGAAGCAGGTCCTCGCCGAGATCCAGGACGGCACGTTCGCCCGCAACTGGATGGACGAGTACCACTCGGGCCTGAAGAAGTACAACGAGTACAAGACCCAGGACGAGAACCACCTCCTGGAGACCACCGGCAAGGAGCTGCGCAAGCTCATGTCGTGGGTCAACGACGACGAGGCGTAAGCCGTGGGAAGGGGCCGGAGCGGCATGCTCCGGCCCCTTCGTCGAACCCCGGGTAACGCCCGTGGTCACGGTGTTGGACATCCCGTCCAGCCACGGACGGGTGATCCTTCCGCAGAGGCGCAGGACGACCTCCGCGGCGCCACTACACTGCACAGCAACAACGCGTCAGGCCCACAGCGTCGTGCGTCTTCCACGCGGCTCGAGCGACCCCCCAGAAGTGCAGGCACACCCCGGGGCCGCTGCAAACCCTCCACCGCCTGCGGCCGTCGGGACGGCCGTCCGCATTGGACTTGTGAGGACTCACGTGAGCTCGAAACCTGTCGTACTCATCGCTGAAGAGCTGTCGCCCGCGACCGTAGACGCCCTGGGCCCGGACTTCGAGATCCGGCACTGCAACGGCGCGGACCGTGCCGAGCTGCTGCCCGCCATCGCCGCCGTCGACGCCATCCTGATCCGCTCGGCCACCAAGGTCGACGCCGAGGCCGTCGCCGCCGCCAAGAAGCTGAAGGTCGTCGCACGAGCCGGCGTCGGCCTGGACAACGTCGACGTCTCCGCCGCCACCAAGGCCGGCGTGATGGTCGTCAACGCCCCCACCTCGAACATCGTGACCGCGGCCGAGCTGGCCTGTGGTCTCCTCCTCGCCACCGCGCGCCACATCCCGCAGGCCAACACGGCCCTGAAGAACGGCGAGTGGAAGCGCAGCAAGTACACGGGTGTCGAGCTCGCCGAGAAGACCCTCGGTGTCGTCGGCCTCGGCCGCATCGGCGCGCTCGTCGCGCAGCGCATGTCCGCCTTCGGCATGAAGGTCGTCGCCTACGACCCCTACGTCCAGCCCGCGCGGGCCGCGCAGATGGGCGTCAAGGTCCTCACCCTCGACGAGCTGCTCGAGGTCGCGGACTTCATCACCGTGCACCTGCCGAAGACCCCCGAGACCCTCGGTCTCATCGGCGACGAGGCGCTGCACAAGGTCAAGCCGACCGTGCGGATCGTCAACGCCGCGCGCGGCGGGATCGTCGACGAGGAGGCGCTGTACTCGGCGCTCAAGGAGGGCCGCGTCGCCGGCGCCGGCCTCGACGTGTACGCGAAGGAGCCCTGCACGGACTCCCCGCTGTTCGAGCTCGACGAGGTCGTCTGCACCCCGCACCTCGGCGCCTCCACGGACGAGGCCCAGGAGAAGGCCGGTATCTCCGTCGCCCGCTCCGTGCGCCTCGCCCTCGCCGGTGAGCTCGTCCCGGACGCGGTCAACGTCCAGGGCGGCGTCATCGCCGAGGACGTCAAGCCGGGTCTGCCGCTCGCCGAGAAGCTCGGCCGCATCTTCACCGCCCTCGCGGGCGAGGTCGCGGTCCGCCTCGACGTCGAGGTGTACGGCGAGATCACCCAGCACGACGTCAAGGTGCTCGAACTGTCCGCGCTCAAGGGCGTGTTCGAGGACGTCGTCGACGAGACCGTGAGCTACGTCAACGCCCCGCTGTTCGCGCAGGAGCGCGGCGTCGAGGTCCGGCTGACCACGAGCTCCGAGTCCCCCGACCACCGCAACGTGGTCACCGTGCGCGGCACGCTCGGCGACGGCCAGGAGGTCGCGGTCTCCGGCACGCTGGCCGGCCCGAAGCACCTCCAGAAGATCGTCGCCGTCGGCGAGTACGACGTGGACCTCGCGCTCGCCGACCACATGCTCGTCCTTCGCTACGAGGACCGTCCCGGTGTCGTCGGCACCGTCGGCCGCATCCTCGGCGAGTCCGGCATCAACATCGCCGGCATGCAGGTCGCCCGCGCGGACGTCGGTGGCGAGGCCCTCGCGGTCCTCACCGTCGACGACACCGTGCCGCCGGCCGTTCTCGCCGAGCTCTCCGAGGAGATCGGCGCGACGTCGGCGCGGTCGGTCAACCTGGTCTGAGGCCGGTTCGCGACGGCTCGCCCCACGTGAGCGAGGGCCGGGACACCCACGGGTGTCCCGGCCCTCGGCCGTTTCGGGCCCTCGGGCGGAACCCTCAGGCGGACGGTGTCGTCTCCGGTTCGATCAATCCCTCGCGGTAGGCGATGGCCACGGCCTCGGTGCGGCTCGCGGCACCCAGCTTGGCGAGGATGTTGGAGACATGGACGCTCGCCGTCTTGCCGCTGATGAACAGCTCCTCGCCGATCTGGCGGTTGGTGCGCCCGCGGCCGAGCAGCCGCAGCACATCGCTCTCCCGGGCGGTCAGCGCGGCGATGCGGTCCCCGGCGGCCGGTGACCCGTCGAGGCGGCCGCGCCGTACGAGCGCGTCCAGGGCCTCGCGCAGCGGTTCCGCGCCGAGGTGTACGGCGGTGTCGTGGGCCGCGCGGGCCTGTTCGCCGGCCTCCTCCCGGCGGCCCGCCGCGAGCAGGGCCTCCGCGAGCCGCCGTCTGCAGCGGGCCAGCTCGTACGGATCGCCGTAGCCGAAGGCCGCGACCGCCTGTTCCCAGGCCGCCACGTCCGGACCGGTGCGGGCCCGCAGCCACTCCGCCTCGGCACGGGCGGTCCAGGCCCGGCCCTCGGGTCCCTGCTCGGCTTCCTTGCCGTCGGGGCCCGCCGCGGTCCTCGCCAGTTCCACCAGTTCGGTCGCGGTGTCCGCCCAGCGGTCGCCGCCGGCCGTGTCGCCGTCGCGGCGCGCCTCCTCCGCCGCGTCCGCGACCGCGGCCAGCGCGAGCGCGGCGAGCCGCACCACGACGGGCGGCGGGCCGGTGCCGGAGACGTCCGTGAGCGCCTCGGCCGCGGTGCGCAGCCGCCGTACGGCCTCCTCCGCGTCGCCGCCGAGGGCCGCCGCGTCGGTCAGGACGATGCTCGCGACGAGCGTCGACATCCATTCGAAGGGCTGGTCGAGCAGCGCGCGGGCTCCGGTGACGGCCGCCTCGTGCGCGCCGCGGGCGAGGGCGACGTACAGGGCGGGCCCGGAGGCGAACCCGGCCGCCGCCGGGAGCAGTTCGGCGTTCTCGGCGGCAGCTCGGGCGCAGGCGTCCCAGCGGCCCAGCGTGTAGAGCACCAGCGACTGGAGGTAGCGCAGCTCCAGGGCGTACGGAGAGGGGAGGAGGCCGGCGCGACGGGCGCGGTCCACACCGTCGCCGAGCCAGGTCAGGCACTCCTCCAGGTCACCGGATTCGTAGCACCCGATGGCCAGGTTGAACAGCGCCCGCATCTCCACCGGGAAGTTCCCGGCGTCGTGCGCCAGTTCACGCGCCCGGCGCAGGCGTTCGCGGCCCTTGGGGGTGCGCCGGTTGTCCGCCTCCATGCCGACCAGGGAGATCGTCAGGTCGGCCTGGGCGTCGGCCAGCCGGAGCTGTTCGGCGGTGCCGAGCGCCTGGCGGGCCACCCGCTCGGCGTCCTCGCCCCGCCCCACCAGACGGGCCGCCATGACATGGGTGGCCGCCGCCCACACCCAGGTGTACGAGGGCGGTTCGGACGGGATCAGGGCGAGCGCCTCGCTGCTGTACGTGAACGCGTCCTTCAGGCTGTCGATCCGCATCAGGTTGCCCGCGAGGGTGTAGCGGACCCGGGCGGCGAGCTCGGAGTCGGCGTCGGAGCCGACCCTGGCGAGCGCGTCACGGGTGAGGTGCACCGCGCGATGCGTCTCCCCGGCGCTGGCGGCGGCGGCCGCGGCGCGCAGGGTGAGGGGGACCGGACCGGCGCCCTCGGGGCGGGCGGCGCTGTCCACCGCGGGCCACAGTTCGAGGGCGGTCTCCAGGTGGCGCAGCTCCTCGGCGGGCGCGCCGACGCGCTGGGCGTGATCGGCGGCTTCGAGGGAGGCGGTGAGCGCGTCGGCCAGGTCGTGGCTCTCGCGCGAGTGGTGGGCGCGCTCGGCCGCGCTCTTCGCCGAACGGGCCGGGCCGGCGAGGAGTCCGGCGAACCGGCTGTGCAGCCGCACCCGTTCACCGGGCAGCAGGTCCGCGTACACGGCCTCCCGGGTGAGCGCGTGCCGGAACGAGTACGTCGCGTCGCCCCCGGGCACCAGGAGTTGGTGGCCGACGGCCTCCCGCAGCGCCGACTCCAGTTCGTCCTCGGGGAGTTGTACGGCATCACGCAGCAGTTCGTGCTCGACGCGGCGCCCCGCGACCGCCGCCGTGCGCAGCACCTGCTGGGCGGTCTCGGAGAGTTGCTCGATGCGGATGAGCAGGACGTCGGCGAGTCCGCTGGGCATGGCGGGGGAGACGGGGGAGTCGTCGCCGGGCAGCGCGGCGAGCAGCTCCTCGGCGTAGAAGGCGTTGCCCTCGGCGCGCTCGACGATGCTGTGGACCGTGGTGTCGGAGACCGGGCCGGTGCGCAGCGCGCGCACGAGCCGGGCCACGTCGGCGTCGGCCATGGGCCGCAGCTCCAGCCGGTCGACGGCGGGCAGCCGGATCAGTTCGGCGAGCAGGGGGCGCAGCGGAT
Organism: Streptomyces sp. NPDC028298; assembly: GCF_055565895.1. Taxonomy (NCBI): domain Bacteria; kingdom Bacillati; phylum Actinomycetota; class Actinomycetes; order Kitasatosporales; family Streptomycetaceae; genus Streptomyces; species Streptomyces sp. NPDC028298. The sequence goes on along the minus strand of NZ_JBVHTL010000010.1, from coordinate 259,458 downwards.
GGCGGCGGTGCAGGTCGTCCGCGCGGTACGAGGCGAAGACGGCGAGGCGCCGGGCCGGATCCCCGGCCCGGGGCCGCTGGAGCACGCCCCGGCTGAGCAGGAAGCGCAGCAGGTCGCGGGAGGACTGGTCCGCCCAGTGCAGGTCCTCGATGATCAGCAGGAGCGGGGTGATGTCGGCCAGGTCGGCGAGGAGTGCGGCGACGGCCTCGAAGAGCCGCAGCCGGCCGCCGGGGTCGGACGCGCCGCCGGGCCCCGGGCCGGAGCCGGTCAGCCGGTCCACCGCCGGGTGGGCCGCGAAGGCCGGGGCGAGACGCTCGTCGGCGGCCGCCGCGCCCAGGATCTCCGTGAACGGGAGGTACGGCAGGCCGACGTCGCCGAGGTCCACGCAGTGGCCGGTCAGGACCGTCGTCCCGGAGGCCGTCGCGTGCGCCGCGGCCTCCGTGAGCGTGCGGGTCTTGCCGACGCCGGCGTCGCCGGCCACCAGGACCGCGCGCGGCTCGCCGCCCCCGGCGCGCTCCAGCACGCCGGTGAGCCGGGCGAGTTCGTCACTCCGGCCGATGAACGGCGTACCGAAAGTCTGTGTCACAGGCCCATCCTGGCACGCCCCGCCGACAACTCCCCGGCGTCGCCTCCCTGATCGGGAACGGGGACCGCGAGCCGGCCGGAGAGCCCGGGCGCCGTCATGCCGGTGCCGGGCGGACCGGGGTTCTCCGGTCCGCCCGGCGGGGGGCGTTTCAGGGCGTGGTCCGCCCGGTGGGCGGGTTCAGGCGGGTGTCAGGCCGGTCCCCGGATCGGACACCGCCGCTTCGAGCGGTTTGCCGGTTCCGGCGTCGGGGGCGTCGCCGTCCTCGCGTACCGCCACCTTGCGCAGGCTCGCCGCGGCGAGGGCGGCGGCGCCCAGCAGCAGGACCGCTCCGGCGACGGCGGCGGCCTGCATGCCGTGGGTGAAGGCCTCCCGTGCCGCGCCGGCCAGCGCCTGCCCGGCGTCGCCCGGCAGACGTCCGGCCACGGCGAGCGCGCCGCCGAGCGTCTCGTGGGCCGCGGCCGGGGCGCCGGCCGGGATGTCGTGGCGGTAGACCGCGGTGCCGATGGAGCCCAGGACGGCCATGCCGAGGGCCCCGCCGAACTCGGCGCCGGTCTCCAGCAGCGAGGCGGCCGAGCCCGCGTTGCCGACGGGCACGGTGCCGAGGGCCAGGTCCATCATCTGGGACATCACGGTGACGATCCCGGAGGCGAGGACGCCCGCGCCGGCCAGCACGAGCCACAGGGAGTCGGTGCCGGCGAGGGCCAGCAGGCCGTAGCCCAGGGCGGCGACGACGAAGCCGCCGGAGACGACGTGGGCGCGGTGGACGCCCTTCTGCACGAGCTGCGCGGAGACCGGCGCGGCCACACCGACCAGGACGGTGGGGAGCAGGGACCACAGGGCGGCCGCCAGGGAACTCTTCCCGAGCACCGACTGGAGGTACTGGGTGGTGAAGAACGCCGAGCCCAGCATGCCGAAGGACGAGATCAGGTTGAGGACGACCGCGGGCGCGAAGCCGCGGCCGCGAAACAGGGCGGGGGAGATCAGCGGGGACTTCGCGGTGCGCTGGCGGTGGACGAACAGGGCGGCGAAGACCAGGCCGACGAGGACCGAGACGACGTACTCGGTCTTCCAGCCCTCGGACGGGATCTCCTTGATGCCGTAGATCACCGGCAGGACGGCGGCCATCGACAGCGGAACGCTCGGCAGGTCGAAGCGGCCGGGCTCCGGGTTCCTGGACTCGGGCAGCAGGAACGGGCCGAGGACCAGCAGCAGCGCCATCGCGGGCAGGTTGACCAGGAACACCGAGCCCCACCAGAAGTACTGGACGAGGACTCCGCTCATCACCGAACCGAGGGCGATGCCGCCGGTCATGACGCCGGACCACAGGCCGATCGCCTTCGCCCGCTGTCCGGGGTCGGTGAACATCGTCCGGATGATCGCCATCGTCGACGGCATCAGGGTCGCCCCGCCCACGCCGAGGACCGCGCGGGCCGCGATCAGCATCTCGGCGCTGTTCGCGTAGGCGGCCAGCACCGAGGCGGTGCCGAACGCGGCGGCGCCGAACAGGAGCAGCTTGCGGCGCCCGATGCGGTCGCCGAGCGAGCCCATCGTCATCAGCAGACCGGCGAGCACGAACGCGTAGATGTCGAAGATCCAGAGCTGCTGGGTGCCGCTCGGCTCCAGGTCCGCGCTGATCGAGGGGATCGCGAAGTAGAGGACGGAGACGTCCATCGAGACCAGGAGCAGCGGAAGCATCAGGACGCCGAGGGCGGTCCATTCGCGGCGGCCGGCCAGAGCGCCGGGGGCGTCGGCGGCGGGAGTCGTGCTCGTCGGGTTCGTCATGGCAGGGACTGTACGGGCGTATTAAACGCTTGTCTAGTACGTGCGTTTAAGACGTGCGTATCAAACGGTTGTCCTTGACGTGCGTATGGGACGGTTGTCTGAATCGGGGGTAGGGTGACCGGCATGGGACACCGTGAGGATCTGCTCGAAGGCGCCAAGCGCTGCCTGCTGGAGAAGGGCTTCGCGCGCACCACGGCGCGCGACATCGTCAAGGAGTCGGGGACGAACCTGGCGTCCATCGGCTACCACTACGGATCCAAGGACGCGCTCCTCGCGCAGGCCTATGTCGCCCTGGTGGAGGAGATGCCCTTCGACGGCGACGGGGTGACCGGGATCAGCGGCGCGCCCGGCTCGCTGGAGCGGTTCCGCGAGGTCTGGTCGAACATCGTCGGCACCATGCGCGAGCCCGGCTCGCTGTGGCGGCTGAGCATGGAGGTCATGACCATCGAGTTGCCCGAGGTGCGCGACCATCTGGCCCGCGCCCAGCGAGAGGGCGGGCGGGGCCTGGTCGCGATCCTCATGGGCGTGCCCGAGGAGGAGGTGACCGACGAGTCCGCGGACACGCTGGGCCGCTTCTACCTGACCCTCATGACGGGCCTCATCGCGCAGTGGACCTTCGACCCGAAGACCGCTCCCGACGGGGACGCCCTGACCGAGGGGCTGCGCCAGGTGATCGAAGGGGTGCGCGAGGCGGGGTGAACGAGGGCGATCCCCCCGCTCATTCCCGGGGGGCGGGGACATGCCGGTCCCGGAGCGCCGGGACCAGCGCCGACAGCATCAGGACACCCGTGACGGTGAACGCCGCCGGGTACCCCGACGGTCCGGCCAGGACGCCGAAGCCGAGCGCGCCGACGCCCATGCCGCCGTCGTAGGCGAGATTCCACAGCGCGCTGACCGTGCCGTAGCCGGAGGCCCGGACCCGTGCGTACATCAGGCTCAGCGTGGCGTTCTGCGCGATGCCGAAGCCGGTTCCGAAGACGGCCATCCCGGTCAGGACGGCGGCCGTGCTCCCGGTGAACGCGGTGATCAGCATGCCGCCGGCCGACAGGAGCAGACCCGGCACCACGAGCCCCGCGGGCCCGTGCCGGTCGCCGTACCGGCCCGCCGCCCACCGGGCCGCGGTCGACGCTGCGGGCTGCACGAAGAGGGCCGCCGCGACGACCGAGGAGGCGGCGGTGGGCACCGCCACCGGCAGGAAGGTGACGACGATCCCGGCGGCGACAGCCGTGGTCGCGAAGACGGCCGCGGGCCGCGCCAGCCCACCGGTGCGCAGTGCCGCCGACATCCCCACCGGCTTCTCCGACGCCCGCTCCCGGCCGGGCAGACCCGGCACCGACGCGACGGCGGCGAGCGCGGCCACCCCGGCGGCGACGGCGACCGGGGCGAAGCCGACGCGCCCGGCCAGCCACATGCCCAGCGGCAGGGCGATCAGGGACGGCACGCCCGAGACCACGCCCACCAGCGCCAGCCCCTCACCCCGCCGCTCGGCCGGGATCAGCGAGGCGGTCAGCGCCCCGCCGGCCACCAGCGTCAGCGCGAAGCCGAGGCCGCGGACCAGGCACACCAGCACGATCCACACCAGCGAGTGCGACAGGGTCAGCACCAGCGCCGGAGCGCCGAGCAGCGCGAGGCCGGCGGTCAGCGCGGCCCGGTAGCCGTAGCGCGCGACCAGACGGGGAGCGCCCAGTTCGCCGAGCACGGTGGCCAGCATCAGCGCGCCCGTGGCCGGGCCCGCCCCCGAGGCCGTGGCGTAGGCGGGCACGACCGACAGCAGCAGGAAGAAGCTCACCGACGCCCCGATCATGCTCACGAAGCGGAGCATCAGGGGCCGGGTGAGCAGCGGAGGCCGCCCGGCGGATCCCTCGGCCGGACGCGCCGCACCCCCTGCCGCCCCGCCTGCCGGAACGGTCGCCCCCTCCGCCCCTGCCGCCCCCTCCGCCGCTGCCGCGCCCTCCGTCGATCCGGCGGCCGGAGCCGTCACGGCCGTCGGGTGGGGTTTCGGGGACGCGGTCGAGGGCGGTGCGGGCGCCGCGACCGGCGTCCGCGTGGTCGGCCGGGAGGTCCGTCGCATCGGGAAAGGCGTCATGCGAACGACGCTAGGCTCCGGCCGGACCGCCGGTAAGCTCCAATTCCATGCCTCCGCAGTGGACCGGTTCGTCACCCGCCCTGCTGCTGTCCGTCGACCGCGACAGCGGCGAGCACCTGCGGGTCCAGCTCGAACGGCAGCTTCGCCACGCGATCCGCACGGGCCGCCTCGGCGCCGGCGAACGGCTTCCCTCCTCCCGCGGGCTCGCCCGCGAACTCGGTCTGTCCCGCGGTCTCGTCCAGGACTGCTACGCCCAACTCCAGGCGGAGGGCTATCTGGTGACCCGGGTCGGCTCCGCCACCCGGGTCGCCGCGGGAGCGCACGTGCCGCCCGCGCCCGCGCCCCGGGGCCGGACGGCCCCACGGCTGATCGCCGATTTCCGGCACGGCGTACCGGACCTGGGGAGCTTCCCGCTCGCCGACTGGCTCTGGGCCACCCGCGAGGCGGCCCGCGCGATGCCGACGTCGGATCTCGACTACGGCGATCCACGCGGGAGTTCGGCGCTGCGTGAGGTCGTGGCCGGATACCTGCGCCGGGTGCGCGCGGCCGCGGCCGACCCCGAACGGATCGTCGTCTGCTCCGGCTACGCGCAGGGGCTCGGACTCACCTTGCGCGGCCTGGCGCTCGCCGGGGTGCGGGTGGTGGCGTACGAGGATCCGGGCGGCCCCGCCACCGCGTCGGCCGCCGCCGGCGCCGCGGGTCTCACGGCCGTGCCCGTGCCGGTCGACGAGGACGGTGTCGACGTGCGCGCGCTCGACGCGACCGGGGCCCGTGCCGTCATCGTCACCCCGGCCCACCAGTGGCCCACCGGGGTCGTCCTCGCCCCCGAACGCCGGATCGCCCTGATCGAGTGGGCCATGCGCCGGGACGCGTACGTCATCGAGGACGACTACGACGCCGAGTTCCGCTACGACCGGGAGCCCGTCGGCGCGCTCCAGGGCCTGGCCGCCGACCGGGTCGTCTCGATCGGTACCGTCAGCAAGTCGCTCGCCCCGGCGCTGCGCCTCGGCTGGATCCTCTGCCCGCCCGCGCTCGCCACCTCGCTGGCGGAGGCCAAGCTCCTGAGCGACCGAGGCTCCCCGACCCTCGATCAGCTCGCCCTGGCCAGGCTGATCGAGTCCGGGCGCCACGACCGCCATCTGCGCCGGATGCGCATGCTCTACGCGGCCCGGCGCACCGCCCTGGTCGACGCGCTGGCCGCGCACGCTCCCGAGGTCCGGCTCACCGGCCTGGCCGCCGGCTTCCACGCGGTCCTGCACCTGGCGCCGGCCACCGACGAGCGGTCCGTCGTCCTCGCGGCCCGGGAGCGTGCCGTCGGCCTGTACGGCATGAGCGCGTGCCGCTCGGACGGGTCGGCGACACCGCCCCGGCTGGTGCTCGGCTTCGGTGACGTGGGGGAGCGGGCGATCGCCGAGGGAATCGCGACCGTCGGCGACCTGCTGACCGGCAGGGCTCGCCAGGTCCTGTCGGACAGGCCCTAGAGTCGGGCGCCCTTCAGTGCCATGTGCAGCAGCAGCCGGTCCTCGCCGTCGTCCAGGTCCAGGCCGGTGAGCTGCTCCACGCGGGACAGGCGGTAGTACAGCGTCTGGCGGTGGATGCCCAACTCGGCCGCCGTGCGCCCGGCCTGGCCCGCCCGGTCGAGGAACACCTCTGCCGTACGCGCGAGTTCGCGGTGGGCGGTGCCCAACAGGGCGCTCACGGCGGGGTCGTGGGCGGCGTCCGGCGGCAGCGCGGTGAGGAGCCGGAAGGGGCCGATCGCGCCCCACTCGGCGACCGGACCGAGCCGCGGCTCGGCCAGCACCGCACGCGCGGCGGCCGCCGCCTCGCGCCAGGCGGCGCCCAGCTCCCCGAGCCCCTCCCGGGCCCCGGCGACTCCGGCGGCCACCGTCCCGTGCGACGCGGGACCCGCGTCGGAGGAGGCCCCCGGACCGCCGCCGTGCGTCGCGGCACCCGGGCCGCCGGGCGGGGAGCTCGCACCCCGCCCGCCCCCGGAGGCGGTGCCCGGGCCCCGGACGCCCGCGGTGGAGGCGGTGCCCGCGCCGCGGGCTCCCGCGGTGGAGGCGGTGCCCGCGCCGCGGGCTCCCGCGGCCTCCCGTACGAACCGGCCGGCCGCCGTCAGCGCCGGAGTCATGACGTCCGGCGACCGCAGCCGGATCAGCAGGGCCAGGCTCTGGCCCGTGGTGCCCCAGGGGATCGTGCACAGCGCCGTCGCGCCCGGCACCGTACGGGCGGACGGGGCGTCGTCCGGGTCGGCCGAGGGCCACGGCGCCACGCACACCACCGTGTGCAGACCCTCGCCGCGCGGACCGAGCGCCGTGTGCAGTTCGGCCACCGCCATGTCCCGCTGCCAGCCGCGCTCGGCGGTCAGGACGGCCCGCAGCTCCCGGGTGAGGTCGGCGCCGGCCTGCGCCTCGTCCGCGAGCAGCGCGCCGATGCGCGAGGCCACCTGCATGGCCCCGGCGAGCTGGGCGTCCGTGGGGCCCGGGTCGTCGTCGAGCAGCCAGACATAGCCGAGGACGACGCCCCGATGCCGTACGGGCAGACAGATCCGTCCCCGGTAGACCCCCGCCTCCGGGGTGGGCGGGATGCGGACCGGCCCGGTCGCGCGAGTGATGCCGAAGCCCTCGAACCAGGTGCGGACCGCGGTGGTGGACCGCCGGGTGAGGATCGAGCGGGTGCGCACCGGGTCCAGGTCGGACGGGTCGAGGTCGCCCTCGCTGTCGTACGCGCCGAAGGCGATCAGCTCGAAATCGCGGTTCTCCAGCGTCGCCGGGACGCCGAGGAGCGCCGAGATCTCGTCGACCAGCTCCTGATAGTCGCCTCTGTGTTCACCGCTCACCCCGGCATTCTCGCGCATTTCCGGGGACCCTTCATACAAATGTCTGAGATCTGGGTCAGGGATGCGTGACAGGTGTCGATGGCCCAGGATCGGAGAGATCCCTAGGTTTCACGGTGGTTCTCCGTGCCGTACCCGAATCGTCGGGATTCGGCCACCTGCTGACTTCGTTGTGGAGGTGCCCCGTGCTGGGTCCCGTGATTCTCGCCGCCTCGCGCAGCGACAAGATGCGCCGTCTGATCTCGGCCGCCCCGGTGACCAAGCCGGTCGTCGACCGCTTCATCCCCGGCGAGACCGTCGACCAGGTCCTCCCGATCATCAAGGACCTCACGGGCAAGGGCCTCGAGGTCACGATGGACGTCGTCGGCGAGGACATCACGACCCCCGAGCAGTCGTACGCCGCCCGTGACGCGTACCTGGAGCTGATCGGCCGCCTCGAGGAGCTCGGCCTCGGCACGAAGGCCGAGATGTCCGTCAAGCTGTCGATGTTCGGCCAGGCGCTGGAGGGCGGGCACGAGCTGGCCCTCGCCAACGTCCGCCCGGTCGTCGAGGCCGCCGCCGCCATCGGCACCACCGTCACGCTGGACGCCGAGGACCACACCACCCTCGACTCGATGTTCGCGATCCACGAGGAGCTGCGGAAGGACTTCCCGCAGACCGGCTGTGTGATCCAGGCCTACCTGTTCCGCACCGAGGCCGACGCCCGCCGCCTCGCCGAGAGCGGCAGCCGCGTCCGTCTGGTGAAGGGCGCCTACAAGGAGCCCGCCGAGGTCGCCTACCAGCAGAAGGCGGAGACCGACAAGGCGTACGTCCGCATCCTGAAGATCCTGATGGAGGGCGAGGGCTACCCGATGATCGGGTCCCACGACCCGCGCCTCATCTCGATCGCGCAGGAGCTCGCGCGGACGGCCGGGCGCAAACTGGACGAGTACGAGTTCCAGATGCTCTACGGCATCCGCAGCGACGAGCACGTGCGGCTCGCCGCCGAGGGCCACCGCATGCGCGTCTACACCGCGTACGGCACCGACTGGTACGGCTACTTCATGCGCCGCCTCGCGGAGAAGCCGGCCAACCTGCTCTTCTTCGCCCGCTCGATCCTCACCAAGGGCTGACAGATGACGGCCACACGAACCATCGGCCGGGGGTCCGGGGGTTGTCCCCCGGGAAGGCGCAGCATGCGCCGCCTCGCGGAGAAGCCGGCCAACCTGCTCTTCTTCGCCCGCTCGATCCTCACCAAGGGCTGAGACCGAACCACCCGCTCGACTCAAGGAGTTACGGAAAAAATGGACGCTGTGACCCAGGTCCCCACCCCCGTCAACGAGCCGGTGCACGGCTACGCCCCCGGCTCGCCCGAGCGTGCTCGCCTGGAGGCCAGGCTCAAGGAGCTGGCCGAGAACCCGATCGACCTGCCGATGACCATCGGCGGGGAGAAGCGGATGGGCGGCGGCGACCGTTTCGACGTCGTGCAGCCGCACAACCACAAGGCGCGCATCGGCACCTACGCCAACGCCACGCAGCAGGACGCGCAGGACGCCGTGGACGCGGCCCTCGCCGCCGCTCCCGCCTGGCGCGCGATGTCCTTCGACGACCGCGCCGCGATCATCCTGCGCGCCGCCGAGCTGCTGGCCGGTCCCTGGCGCGAGACGCTGGCCGCCTCCACCATGCTCGGCCAGTCGAAGACCGCCCAGCAGGCCGAGATCGACACCCCCTGCGAGCTCGTCGACTTCTGGCGCTTCAACGTCCACTACGCCCGGCAGATCCTGGCCGAGCAGCCCCCGGCGAACTCCCCGGGCGTGTGGAACCGCATGGACCACCGCCCGCTGGAGGGCTTCGTCTACGCGATCACGCCCTTCAACTTCACCGCGATCGCCGGCAACCTGCCCACCGCTCCGGCGCTCATGGGCAACGTCGTCGTCTGGAAGCCGTCCCCGACGCAGACCCACGCCGCCGTGCTGCTGATGCAGCTCCTGGAGGAGGCGGGCCTGCCCAAGGGCGTCATCAACCTCGTCACCGGTGACGGCATCGAGGTCTCCAAGGTCGCCCTGGAGCACCGCGACCTCGCCGGCATCCACTTCACCGGCTCGACCAAGACCTTCCAGTACCTGTGGAAGACGGTCGGCAACAACATCGAGAAGTACCGCGCCTACCCGCGTCTGGTCGGCGAGACCGGCGGCAAGGACTTCGTCGTCGCCCACCCGTCGGCCGACCGCGCGGTCCTCAAGACCGCCCTGACCCGCGGCTCCTTCGAGTACCAGGGCCAGAAGTGCTCGGCGAGCTCCCGCGCCTACGTCCCGGCCTCCATCTGGAACTCCGGTTTCAAGGAGGAGTTCGCGGCCGAGGTCGACGGACTGACCATGGGTGACGTCACCGACCTGTCGAACTTCATCGGCGCGGTCATCGACGAGCGTTCCTTCGCCAAGAACAAGGCGGCCATCGACCGTGCGAAGGCCGACCCGACCTGCACGATCGTCGCGGGCGGCACGTACGACGACTCCGTCGGCTACTTCGTGCGCCCGACCGTCGTCGAGTGCTCGGACCCGGAGAACGAGGTCTTCACGACCGAGTACTTCGGCCCCTTCCTCGCCGTGCACGTCTACGAGGACGACAAGTACGACGAGATGCTGACCCAGATGGAGTCGGCGTCCGACTACGCGCTCACCGGCGCGGTCATCTCGAGCGACCGCGCGGCGGCCGCGTACACGATGGACAAGCTCCGCTACGCGGCGGGCAACTTCTACATCAACGACAAGTCGACCGGCGCCGTCGTCGGCCAGCAGCCCTTCGGCGGCGGCCGTGCCTCCGGCACCAACGACAAGGCGGGCGCCCCGCAGAACCTGATGCGCTGGACGCTGACCCGCGCCATCAAGGAGACGCTGGTCCCGCCGACCGACTACGGCTACCCGCACATGGGCTGACAGCCGAACGCGGCCACCGCCCCCCCCCGGGCCGGCCGCCCTTGACTCCGCCCCCGCCTCACGGTCTCCCCCGTCCGTGGAGCGGGGGCGGTTCCAGTTCCCGGAGCGGCGGGCGGGGGCCCGGCGAGGCCGGGCCGGCGGCGGCCCGGTGATCCGCCGCCCCCGCCCCGGAGCTATCCGGGCAGCTCCGTCCGCTCCCACCACTCGTACACGGGCAGCCGGCCCTCCGGCGAGTCCGCGTGCCGCGGGGTCGCCCTGAAGTGCTCGTATCCACCGCGCAGCGCGATCTTCACGTCCGATCCGGGGTCCGGGGCGGGGACGATCCGTTCGGGCAGGTCGTCCGGGCCGCCCTCGAGCAGTGCTTTCGTCGTGTCGCTCATGCCGTGACCGTTCCCTCTGCCGGGGCCCGATGCGGCATGCCCGGCCGAGGATCAGTCGTGCGGGTGATCCGGCTGCCGGTCGCCGGCCGTCACCTGCCGGCCGAGGAAGTCCCGGACGAGGGACGCGATCTGTGCCGCGTGGGTCTCCAGGGCGAAGTGTCCCGTCGGGAGCAGATGGATCTCGGCGGCCGGGAGGTCGCGGCGGAAGGCGAGGGCGCCCTCCGGGACGAAGATCTCGTCGTGGCCGCCCCAGACCGCCAGGAGCGGGACCCGGCTGGTGCGGAAGTACTCCTGGAACGCCGGGTAGAGCGCGAAGTTGGAACCGTAGTCGGAGATCAGGTCGAGCTGGATCTCCGGCTGGCCGGGGCGGGCCATGAGGGCGGCGTCGTGCTCGTAGGCGTCGGGGCTCACCAGGGTCGGGTCCTGGACACCGGTCAGGTACTGCCACCGGATCCCGTCCGGGCCGCTGATCGCCCGGACCGGCGCCTCCGTCTCGGGGGTGCGCTTCTCGATCAGCGCCAGCACCGGCGCCCAGGCGTCCGCGCCCAGCCCCTCCTCGTAGGCGTTGCCGTTCTGCGTGATGATCGCGGTCACCCGCTCGGGGTGCGCGAGCGCCAGGCGCAGGCCGATGGGGGCGCCGTAGTCCTGGATGTAGAGCGCGTACTCCTCCAGGCCGAGCCGCTCGGTGAACTCCCCGGTGATCTCGGCCAGTCGGTCGAAGGAGTACGGGAAGTCGTCCGCCGCCGGGGCGTCCGAGCGCCCGAAGCCGAGGTGGTCGGGGGCGATCAGGCGGTAGCGGTCGGAGAGCAGCGGCAGCAGGTCCCGGAACATGTGCGAGCTGGACGGGAAGCCGTGCAGCAGGAGCAGGGCGGGAGCGTCCGCGGGACCCGCCTCGCGGTAGGCGATGCGGTGGCCGGCGACGGTGACGACGCGGTGGTGGACCGGGTGACTGCGCATGATCGGATCCCCTAACCCCTGAAAGCCTCTTCGGTGGTGAGGTCAGTTCAGCACGACTGGCTCTAACCGGTCAAGGAGTTTTTGGAGGTTAGGTCATCTCGGGTACGCCGTCCGGCCGCACCCGGGGCGGTGCCGCCGTGCGGGTCGTCGTCGCAGGTCGGAGCGGTGTGACGTAACCCGCCGTCTCAGATAGTAGGAAGTCCGAGTAATTGTGGAGACAGATGCTCCGTCCTCGCCTAGCTTGGAAGAAGCCGAACGTCTCGCTCGACCAAGCGAATGGCGGTCGTGAGCCGGAGCCCTTGGCAGGCAACCCCTGCGGCACCGCTCCCCGCCCCTTCCGGCGTCTCGTAAATCCCTCATCGCACTTCCGGCCGCCCGTGTGGGCGTGACGCCGGAGGCAAGGAGTCGATTCATCATGGCCGAGACGACCGTCCGCCGAGTCCGTCACCTCTCCCGCACGAGCAGCGAGTCCGACCGCAAGAACGCCGCCGCCGCCCTCCAGCGCGCCCTCGACCGCAGGGACAACGGCGGAGCGACGGGCCACTGAGGCCCGCCGCCCTCTCGACCGGGAGCCGCACCCGCAGAGGTGCGGCGCGGGGTCCTGCCCCGCGCCGCACCTCGACGTGCCGTCCCGGCCGCCGTGCCGTCAGGTCCCGCGCCGCACCTCGAAGTGGTCGATGCGCTCACCGCTCTGGGCCAGCGCCGACACCGTGAGCCGGGGCGAGGGGCCCGCCTGCGCCTCCACCGACAGGAACGAGAAGCCGGTGTACCGCACCCGTGACCAGTCCACGGTGTCCGCCTTCTGCTGCTTCGACTTCGTCCAGTGGAAGGTCTCCACGGCCTCGTGGCGCGTGACCTTGCCCTCGAAGCTGTCCTCCACCCCGGTGGGGAAGCGGTAGAGGCTCTTGCCCGCGCCGCCCGCCGTCACGTACACGATCCCGTCCCGGGTCGGATCGGTCGAGGCGCCCACCGGCACCCGCCTGCCCACCTTGCCGCCCTTGATGGCGTCGGTGCGCTCGTACACGTGGTTGTGCCCGTTGATCACCAGGTCCACCTGGTGCTTGGCGAACAGCGGCACCCAGGCGTCGCGCACCCCGCCGTCGGAGGCGTGTGTCGACGTCGAGTAGGCGCAGTGGTGGAAGAACACCACGACGAAGTCGACCTGCTCGCGCAGCTCGCCGAGCCGCTTGTCGAGCCAGGCGGTCTGTCTGCCGTCCGAGTAGCCCTTGTTGGCGGGGATCTCGTACGACACGTCGTTGGCGTCCAGCGCCACGATGCCGACGTTGCCGTACACGAACGAGTAGGCGCCCGGCGCGTTCCGGGGGTCGAAGCCGTTGGAGGGGAGCGCCCAGCGTGCCGACTGGCCGCCGTAGCCGTTCGGCGAGTACCAGGCCTCCATGTCGTGGTTGCCGGTCGTCACCATCCACGGCACGGTCTTCGCGACCGTCTCGGTCTGCCTGAGGAACAGGTCCCAGGCCGCCGGGTCGTAGATGTCCGACTTCTGGCCGAGCCCGACCCCGTCCGCGTAGCAGATGTCGCCCGCGTGCAGATGGAAGGCGGGACCGCGGCCCAGGAGCACCTTGTCGTTGGCCAGCGCGTCGGGGGTGACGCCCTGGTCGCCGAAAGCGGTGAAGACGAACTTCTCGGGGTGCGCGGGCGCCGTGCGGAAGCGGCCGATCGTGGGGCGCCGCTCCTTGCTCGCCGGATCGAAGCCCTCGTGGCCGACCCCGTAGTAGTACGTCGTCCCGGGGCGCAGTCCGTCGAGCGCCGCGTGCAGGTAGTACTGGTCCAGGGCGGCGCGCTGCCCGGTGAGGCCCGGGGTGTGCAGATGGCGGACCTCGGCCTCGATCCTGCGGCTCAGCCCCCAGGGCGTCGAGCCCACCCGGATGAAGGGCTTCCTGACCGCGAACGGCACCTGCCAGGAGATCCGCATCTGGGTCTTCGGGTCCGCGCCGAAGGCGAGGTGGCGGCCGAACGGCGTGACGGCGGAGCCGGGAACCCTGCTGGTGGCGGGATGCGGCGAGGAGCCGGACGCCGACCGGGCGGGCGACGTGGTGCCCTGGGCGCAGCCGGCCAGCAGCCCGCCGCCCGCGAAGGCGCTCGCCGCGACGAGGGCCCGGCGCCGCGTGAGCCTCGTCCTCAGGTACTCGTACTGCTCGGCCATGCTCATGTCGCGCGCGAGCTCGTACGGGATGCCGACATCGGGGACGGGGGACTCGGGGGAGGTCCCCGGGGAGGGAGCGGTCATGTCTGGAAAGTTCCCACCCTGCGCCAACGGCGTTCATACATACGAGTGAACGTGGGTCGAAGCGTAGACGTTGCGCGCCTCCACCCGCGTCGGACTGCGGGGCGGGTCGCGCGTTCGCCGGCGTCGAAGTGCGGGGTGCGCCGTGCCTCCGCCCGTGCCGAGGCATGGACGTGCCGCGACACCCGTCTGTCCGTATGCCGGACATCGCGTGTCATTCCATGGGACAAGGAGTACGGTGCCGTCATGTCTCGCAGCATCGATCTCGCAGTGATCCCCGGTGACGGCATCGGCCAGGAAGTCGTGGCCCAGGGGCTCAAAGTCCTCTCCGCCGTCCTCCCGCAGGACGTGAAGCTGGAGACCAAGGAGTTCGACTTCGGCGCCCGGCGCTACCACGCCACCGGTGAGACCCTCACCGACGCCGACCTCGACGCCCTGAAGGGGCACGACGCCATCCTGCTCGGCGCGATCGGCGACCCCTCGGTCCCGTCCGGTGTCCTGGAGCGCGGCTTCCTGCTCAAGCTCCGCTTCGCCTTCGATCACCACGTCAACCTGCGTCCGTCGAAGCTCCTTCCGGGTGTCGCCACCCCGCTGGCGGGCCAGCCGGAGATCGACTTCGTCGTGGTCCGCGAGGGCACCGAGGGCCCGTACACCGGCAACGGCGGCACGATCCGCAAGGGCACCGAGCACGAGGTCGCCACCGAGGTCTCCGTCAACACGGCCTTCGGCGTCGAGCGGGTCGTCCGTGACGCCTTCGCCCGTGCGCAGGCCCGCCCGCGCAAGAAGCTCACGCTGGTCCACAAGAACAACGTGCTGACCTTCGCGGGCCACCTGTGGACGAACATCTTCAACAAGGTGGCCGAGGAGTTCCCCGAGGTCACCACCGACTACATCCACGTGGACGCGGCGACGATCTTCCTCGTCACCCAGCCCGAGCGCTTCGACGTGATCGTCACCGACAACCTCTTCGGCGACATCATCACCGACCTGGCCGCGGCCGTCTCCGGCGGTATCGGCGTCGCCGCCTCCGGCAACATCAACCCCAGCGGCGAGTTCCCCTCGATGTTCGAGCCCGTGCACGGCTCGGCGCCCGACATCGCGGGCCAGGGCAAGGCCGACCCCAGCGCCACCGTGCTGTCCGTCGCCCTGCTCCTGCGCCACCTCGGCTACGAGACCGAGGCCGCCCGGATCGAGGAGGCCGTCTCCGCCGACCTCGCCGAGCGCGTCGGCAAGCCCGCCCGCAGCACCGAGGAGATCGGCGACGCGCTCGCCCTGCGAGTAGCCGGCTGACCCGGCGCACCGACTACGTTCCGTAGCAGCCGCCGGGTCGCATCCGCACCCGGCGGCTTTCGCTGTGCCCTCGCCGGGTGCCACCATCGACCCCTGGGTCGTCCCCGGGGTGCTCCCGGGGCATTCCCCGGGCCGTATTCACACCGTTTCGTCCACGGTCCTCCGCGCGCGATAATCGAGGCGGAGCCGCGGAACGAGGGAATGCTCGGACGTCCTAGCACTGGCCACGGACGGTTCGGATGTGAGCGCGGCCCGTCACATACAACCGGTGAAGGACAAAACCACTCATGACGCAGCCCACGATCGAGCTCAAGCCCTCCGCCAGTCCGCTCGCCGCCGCCGAGCGCGAGGCGATTCTGGCCAACCCGGGGTTCGGCCGCCACTTCACCGATCACATGGTGACCATCAAGTGGACCGAGGGCCGCGGCTGGCACGACGGCCAGCTCGTCCCGTACGGACCGCTCTCCCTCGACCCGGCGAACATGACCCTGCACTACGCGCAGGAGATCTTCGAGGGCCTCAAGGCCTACCGCCGGCCCGACGGCTCCGTCGCGACCTTCCGCCCCGACAAGAACGCCAAGCGTTTCCAGGCCTCCGCGCGCCGGCTCGGCATGCCCGAGCTTCCCGTGGACACCTTCATCGAGGCCTGTGACGCGCTCGTCCGCCAGGACCGCGACTGGGTTCCCGCGCACGGCGGCGAGGAGTCCCTCTACCTGCGTCCGTTCATGATCGCGACCGAGGTCGGTCTCGGTGTGAAGCCCGCCAACGAGTACCTCTTCCTCGTCATCGCCTCGCCCGCCGGCGCCTACTTCGCGGGCGGCGTGAAGCCGGTGTCGATCTGGCTCTCCGAGGACCGCGTCCGCGCCGTCCCCGGCGGCATGGGCGACGCGAAGACGGGCGGCAACTACGCGGCCTCGCTCCTCGCCCAGAAGGAGGCCGCCGCCAAGGGCTGCGACCAGGTCTGCTACCTCGACGCGGTCGAGCACAAGTGGATCGAGGAGCTCGGCGGCATGAACCTGTACTTCGTGTACGGCGACCGGATCGTCACCCCGTCCCTCACCGGCTCGATCCTGGAGGGCGTCACCCGCGACTCCCTGCTGACCGTCGCCCGCGACCTCGGCTACACCGCCGAGGAGGGCCGCGTCTCCATCGACCAGTGGCAGACCGACGCCGAGAACGGCACCCTCACCGAGGTCTTCGCCTGCGGCACCGCCGCCGTCATCACCCCCGTCGGCACGGTCAAGCGCGACGGCATCGAGTGGCGCCAGTCCGGCGGCGAGCCCGGCAAGGTCACCCTCCGCCTCCGCGAGGCCCTGCTCGACATCCAGCGCGGCATCACGGAGGACACCCACGGCTGGATGCACCCGCTGGCCTGATCCCCGCACTCCTTCGTCCGGTCCCCGCCTTCCCAACAGGGTTGCGGGGACCGGCTGTTGGTCCGACGCGTAGCGCCCCGGCGACACGGGTATCCACACAGTCCACGGGGGGAGCGTGTCCTCCGGTGCGCCCGCACGGTCACGGAGGGAGCGCAGGTGAGGGCAAGGTCGCCGCTGTCACGGCCGAGCTGGCTGCTGCGCACCCTGCGCACGCCGCGCCGGCCGCAGAGCCTCACCGTCCTCGGCCTGCTCGCCGCCGTCGCCGCCCTGCTGCTCTGGAGCAGCAGGCGGATGGACAACTACGGGGAGAACCTCACCCTGAACCTGGGCACCGACATCGTCGGCGTCGTCGTCACCGTGTTCGTGATCGGCCCGCTGATCAGCCGAGCGCAGGAGGGCCGGGTCCGCGAGCACACCCGGCTGGACTACGAATGGTTCAGCGCCCAGGTCTACGGCGCGACCTCGAACGTCAAGGTCCTCGACACCTTCTCCAGCGTCTTCGGCCCGCAGTTCTCCGAACGGCTCTTCCGCGGCATCAAGGCGGCCACCGCGCACGGCGCCCGGGTCCAGATCCTGCTCCTGGACCCGGACTCGCTGGCGGTCATCCTGCGCGGCCGTGAACTGGGCGAGCAGAGCGCCGACATCCGCCGCGACATCATGCGCAACCTGCGCACCCTGGACCGCTTCGCGCTGCGGCTCGACGAGGACTGCGTCACCTCCTCGAAGTGCGGCTGTGCTCCACCTCCCCGGGCGTGACCCTCTACCGCTGGGACGACCGCTCCCTCGTCTCCTTCCTCACCGTCGGCCGGCTCTCCGGTGAAGGCGTCCAGCTCGAGGTGGCGGTCCGGTCCCCGCTCGGCACCTTCGTCGAGCAGCGGTTCGACGAACTGTGGCAGCAGGGCAAGCCCATGGAGCGGTTCACCCATCTGCCGGTGACCCTGGTCGACGCGACCGACGGCCGCAGGGTGTTCAGCTGCCGTTTCGTCTACGTGGACGACGCCCTGTACGTCGCGGGGCACGACCTCGTGTCGTACATGGCGCGCCACCGGCTGGACCAACTGTCGGCGCACAGCGATGCCTTGAGCGCCCCCGGCGCACACGAACTCGTCGTGGTCGACGACGAAAGCGAGCTGCACGCCTTACTGCTCCAGCACTTCACGGAGAAGTACGATGCGTCGTCTACGGCCTTCGTCGAACTGAGGCCGCAGGGCTTCATCGCCGACTAGCGGGAACAGGAACAGAGGCCCCGGTCACCCATGTGCTCAGCGCTCCACCCGGCTCCGCACGCGAGCACAGGCTCCCCCGGCACGAGCCCCCGCTTTCGCGCCTTCACCCCGCGCGACCTCGACGGCCTCCTCCGGCGCGTGGCGCTGTCGCCCGACGAACGGCTCGCGCTGCGGGCCGTGGCGGCCGTCCTGCCGTTCCGTACGAACAGCTACGTGGTCGACGAGCTGATCGACTGGTCGGCCGTGCCCGACGACCCGGTCTTCCGGCTGACGTTCCCCCAGGCCGAGATGCTGCCCGAGCCCGACCTCAAGCAGATGGCGGACCTGCTCCGCCACGAGGCCCCGAAGGCCGAGGTGCTGCGCGCGGCCCACGAGATCCGGATGAAGCTCAATCCGCACCCCTCAGGACAGCTCGACGCCAACGTCCCCGTGCACGAGGGCGTCCGCCTGACCGGTCTCCAGCACAAGTACCCGGAGACGGTGCTGATCTTCCCGCGCCAGGGCCAGACCTGCCACGCCTACTGCACGTACTGCTTCCGCTGGCCCCAGTTCGTCGGCGAGTCCGAGCTGCGGATCGCCACCGACGACATCGCCGCCACGTCGGCCTATCTGCGCGCCCACCCGGAGGTCACCAGCGCCCTGATCACGGGCGGCGATCCGATGGTGATGAGCACCGAGGTGCTGCGCCGGTACGTCGAACCGCTGCTGGAGATCGACACGGTCCGCTCGATCCGCATCGGCACCAAGTCGCTCGCCTTCTGGCCGTACCGTTTCCTCACCGACCGCGACGCCGACGACCTGCTGAGGCTGCTGGAGAAGGTGGTGGCGAGCGGCCGGAACCTCGCGCTGATGGCCCACTTCACGCATCCCCAGGAGCTGCGGCCCCCGGCCGTGCGGGCGGCGATGCGCCGGGTGCGCGACACGGGGGCCGTGATCCGCTGCCAGGGTCCCCTCGTCAGGGGGATCAACGACAGCGCCGGGGCGTGGGCCGAGCTGTGGAACGAGACGACGGCGCTGGGGGCGGTGCCCTACTACCAGTTCGTGGAGCGGGACACCGGCCCGCAGGGCTACTTCGGGGTGCCGCTGGCCCGCTGTCACGAGATCTTCCGCGACGCCTACGCCCAGGTGTCCGGCCTGGCGCGGACCGTGCGCGGCCCGGTGATGTCGGCGATGCCGGGCAAGGTCTGTGTGGACGGGCCGGCGGAGGTGGCCGGTGAGAAGGTCTTCGTGCTCCACCTCATCCAGGCCCGCGATCCGGACCTGGTGGGGCGCCCGTTCTTCGCCGCGTTCGACGAGCGCGCCACCTGGTGGACCGACCTAAAGCCCGCTTTCGGCGCCGACCGGTTCCTGGACGGGCTCGGGCCGGGGTGAGGCGGAACGCGCCGTCAGGGCCAGGTAGGTGAGGCCGCCGACCAGGCCGGAGAGGATGAAGCTGCAGTCCACTCCGCCCGTCAGGGACAGCAGCGGGCCCTCGTAGGACGGCAGGGACACGGCCAGGAGGCCGACCACGGCGCCCAGCGCCCAGGCCGCCGTGGCCCGGACGTTCCAGCCGGCCCGGTACCAGTAGACGCCGCCGCGCGAACGGCGGTTGAAGACCTGGAGGGCGTCGGCGTCGTAGATCCCGCGGCAGCGGACGAAGCCGATCAGGGTGATGACCGCCCACGGGGTGCCGATCGCGGTCAGCAGCAGGACGAAGGACGTCATCGCGGACTGGGCGTTCCAGGCGTAGTGACCGACGAACACGCAGAGCATGGCGACGACGGCGACCGCGCAGGTGGCGCGGGCGCGTGAGGCGCGGGGCAGGATCGCGTCGAGGTCCAGGCCCATCGAGTAGAGCATCAGACCGGCGTTGCCCACCGAGCCCGCGGAGGCCGCCAGCAGCAGCGGGATCAGGTACCAGCCGGGGGACGCGGAGACCAGCGGCCCCGCGTAGTCGAGGGCCGCGCGGGCCCCGTACGCCGTGAACGTGCCGAACAGCTGGGGCACCAGCAGACCGGCGATCAGCCCGAGCCAGGTGCCGTGCAGGACCGTGCGGGAGGAGTGGCGCTCGGGCGAGATGTAGCGGGTGTAGTCGCCCAGCAGCGTGATGAAGGCGATCGGGCCCGACAGACCGGCGGCGACGGCCGCGAGCAGCCAGGTGGGCCAGAAGGAGCCGAGCAGATAGCCGCCGGCCTCCGGGAGCGCCGCGGTGGTGAAGTGCGGGGCGTACGCGATCACGCCGACCACCAGTAGGGCCGACATGCCGATCGCGAGGGCGCGGGACATGGCGAGCAGCACCTTGTAGCCGTAGACGGCGCCCGCGACGGTGGCGGCGGCGAGCACCGCGTAGACCACGGCGTACGAGACCCCGTTCGCCGGGAGACCGAAGAGGCGGCCGAGGACGCCGATCATGACGTCACCGCCGATCCACACGGTCAGCGCGGTGTAGCCGAGGGCGAGGAGCAGGCCCACGACCGAGCCGACCAGCCGTCCGCGCACGCCGAACTGCGCGCCGGAGGAGGTGGAGAGGTTGGTGCCGGTCCGCAGCGAGACCAGGGCGAGCGGCGCGGTGAGCGCGGTGCCGACGACGGTGCCTGCCACGATCGAGCTCACGGAGGACCACCAGTCGAGCCCGAACGAGGGCGGCAGCCAGCCGAAGATGATCACCCCGAGGCAGAGGTTGGAACCGAGCAGGATCGACACGAGGTCGCGCGGCCCGCTGGTGCGTTCCTCGTCCGGGATCGTGTCGACTCCGCGCTGTTCGATCGGCATGGCTGGTCTCCTTTGACGGCCGCCCGGCGTGGTGCGGGCAGCATCACGTGAGTTTGAGCGACGCTCAATGTGGCGCCTCCGATGCTTATCCGTCAATGTTTCCCTTCCATGAATCCGACGTTTAGAGTGATGCTCTAAACGGAGGAAGGCGAGGAGGTGTCGCGGCGTGAGACTGACCCCCACGGAACGTGACCGACTGCTGCTGTTCTCGGCCGCCGAGCTGGCCCGGGCCCGCCGGGCGCGCGGCCTCAGGCTCAACGTGCCCGAGGCCACCGCGCTCATCGCGGACACCGTCTGCGAGGTCGCCCGTGACGGAGGACGGCTGGCCGAGGCCGTCGAGGCGGCCCGGTCCGTCCTCGGCCCGGACGACGTCCTGCCCGGCGTCGCGGACATCGTGACCGAGGTGCACGTCGAGGCCGTCTTCGACGACGGCTCGCGTCTCGCGGTGGTCGGCGACCCCATCGGCGGCGGCCTCGGCGAGCGGGCCCCCGGAGCCCTGCTGCCGGGCCCCGACCACGCCGAGCCGGAGGCCGTCGTCCACCTGACCGTGACGAACACGGCCACGGTCCCCGTCTCCGTCACCTCCCACTTCCACTTCTTCGAGGCCAACCCCCGGCTCGACTTCGACCGCCCGGCCGCCTACGGCATGCGGCTGGCCGTGCCCGCCGGCTCCTCCGTCCGCTTCGGCCCGGGGGAGAGCGCCGAGGTCGGGCTCCTGCCCATCGGCGGAGCACGCGTCGCCATCGGCTTCGCCGGTCTGGTCGACGGACCGCTGGACGCGTCCGGAGCCAGGGAAGAGGCCCTGCGCCGCGCCGCCGCCTGCGGCTACCTCGGCGTACCGGACACCCGCGCGAAGGAGGCCGGGCGATGAGCCGCCCCGGAGGACACCCCGCCGAGGCGCGCCGCCTCACCCCCTACGAGTACGCCGCCACCCACGGCCCCCGCGCCGGCGACCGGGTCCGGCTCGGCGACTCGGGGCTGACCGTCCGTGTCGAGTCCGACGCCCAGCTCCCCGGCGACGAGTTCCTCGCCGGATTCGGCAAGACCGCCCGCGACGGACTGCACCTGAAGGCCGCCGCCGTCCGGGACACCTGCGACGTCGTCATCAGCAACGTCGTGGTGATCGACGCCGTCCAGGGCATCCGCAAGGTGTCCATCGGCATCCGCGAGGGCCGGATCTGCTCGATCGGGCGGGCCGGCAACCCCGACACGCTCGACGGCGTCGACGTCGTCGTCGGCACCGGCACGTCCATCGTCTCCGGCGAGGGGCTCATCGCCACCGCAGGCGCCGTCGACACGCACGTCCACCTGCTGTCCCCGCGCATCATGGAGGCCTCGCTCGCCTCCGGCGTCACCACGATCATCGGCCAGGAGTTCGGCCCGGTGTGGGGCGTCGGCGTCAACTCGCCCTGGGCGCTGGGTCACGCGTTCTCCGCCTTCGACGCCTGGCCGGTCAACATCGGCTTCCTGGGCCGGGGTTCGTCCTCCCACGACGCCCCGCTGATCGAGGCGCTCGCCGAGGGCGGCGCCAGCGGCTTCAAGGTCCACGAGGACATGGGCGCGCACACCCGGGCGCTGGACACGGCCCTGCGGGTCGCCGAAGAGCACGACGTCCAAGTGGCCCTGCACAGCGACGGGTTGAACGAGTGCCTGTCGGTCGAGGACACCCTCAGGGTGCTCGAAGGCCGCACCATCCACGCCTTCCACATCGAGGGCTGCGGCGGCGGCCACGTCCCGAACGTGCTGAAGATGGCAGGCGTCCCGAACGTCATCGGGTCCTCCACCAACCCGACCCTGCCCTTCGGCCGGGACGCGGTCGCCGAGCACTACGGCATGATCGTCTCCGTCCACGACCTGAAGACCGACCTGCCCGGCGACGCCGCCATGGCCCGCGACCGCATCCGCGCCGGGACCATGGGCGCCGAGGACGTCCTGCACGACCTGGGCGCCATCGGCATCACCTCCTCGGACGCGCAGGGCATGGGCCGCGCCGGCGAGACCGTGCGCCGCACCTTCGCCATGGCCGGCAAGATGAAGGCCCAGTTCGGCGCCCCCGAGGACCACGACAACGAACGCGTCCTGCGCTACATGGCCAAACTGACCATCAACCCCGCCATCGCGCACGGCCTCGCCCACGAGGTCGGCTCCATCGAGACCGGCAAGCTCGCCGACATCGTGCTGTGGCGCCCCGAGTACTTCGGCGCCAAACCGCAGCTCGTCCTGAAGGCCGGCTTCCCCGCCTACGGAGTCGTCGGCGACCCGAACGCCGCCACCGACACCTGCGAACCCCTCGTCCTCGGACCGCAGTTCGGGGCGCACGGCGCGACCCCCGCCGAGATCTCCGTGGCCTTCGTCGCCCAGGCCGCCCTCGACCAGGGCAACGACACCATGCCCACCCGCCGCCGCCGCGTCGCGGTCCGCGGCACCCGCGGCATCGGCCCCGCCGACCTGCGCCTCAACTCCCGTACCGGAGCGGTCGACGTGGACGGGCGCACCGGCCTCGTCACCCTCGACGGCGAACCCCTGCGCTCCGACCCCGCCGACGCGGTCTCCCTCAACCGCCTGTACTTCCTCTGATGGACACAGCCCGTAAGGAACCCCCCATGTCTGCTGCCGCCGACGGCTTCCGCATGCCCGCCGAGTGGACCCCGCACGAGCGCACCTGGATGGCGTGGCCGGGCCCCAACCCCACCTTCGACAGCCCCGAGGACCTGGCCGCCTCCCGCGCCGCCTGGGCGGAGGTGGCCCGCACGGTCCGCCGCTTCGAACCCGTCACCGTCGTGTGCGGCCCGGACCAGACCGCGGCGGCCGCCGAACTCCTCGGCCCCGGCATCGACATCGTCGAGCGGGAACTCGACGACGCCTGGATGCGCGACATCGGCCCCACCTTCCTCACCGACGGCCGGGGCGGACTCGCCGCCGTGGACTGGACGTTCAACGGCTGGGGGGCCCAGGACTGGGCCCGCTGGGAGCACGACTCCAAGATCGGCGCCCAGGTCGCCGGACTGGCCGGCGCGAAGACGTACGCCTCCCGGCTCGTCAACGAGGGCGGCGCGATCCACGTCGACGGCGAGGGCACCGTACTGCTCACCGAGACCGTGCAGCTCGGCCCCGAGCGCAACCCCGGCTGGAGCCGCGAACAGGTCGAGGCGGAGATCCACGCCCAGCTCGGCACCGAGAAGGCCATCTGGCTGCCGCGCGGCCTCACCGGCGACTACCCCCCGTACGGCTTCGGCACCCTCGGCCACGTCGACATCGTCGCCGCCTTCGCCCGGCCCGGCGTGATCGTCGCCCACTCCCAGCAGGACCCCGCCCACCCCGACCACGAGGTCAGCCGGGAGGTCATCGGGCTGCTCAGGGCCCAGACCGACGCGCGCGGCCGCGCCATCGAGGTCGTCGAGGTCCCCGCCCCGACCGTCCTGGAGGCCGACGGCCACTGGGCCGACTACTCGTACATCAACCACTACCTCTGCAACGACGGCGTCGTCCTGTGCGGCTTCGACGACCCGCGCGACGAGACCGCGGCGGGCATCTTCCGCCGGCTCTTCCCCGAGCGGACCGTGACGCTGGTGGACGCACGTACGATCTTCGCGGGTGGCGGTGGCATCCACTGCATCACCCAGCAGCAGCCGAAGGTCTGACAACGGGAGTCACGGATGGCCGGTGCGCGGAAGAACGCGCCACCGCGCGAGGAGGTCCTCGCCGCCGCCATGGAGATGATCGCCGAACGCGGTCTGGAGAAACTCACCATGGCGGCGCTCGGCCGTGAGGTCGGCATGAGCAGCGGCCATCTCCTCTACTACTTCC
Source organism: Streptomyces sp. NPDC028298 (assembly GCF_055565895.1). Lineage (NCBI taxonomy): Bacteria > Bacillati > Actinomycetota > Actinomycetes > Kitasatosporales > Streptomycetaceae > Streptomyces > Streptomyces sp. NPDC028298. The sequence goes on along the minus strand of NZ_JBVHTL010000010.1, from coordinate 235,221 downwards.
GCTCCAAGGACGAGCTGCTGCTGCGCACCCTGGAGTGGAGCGAGGGCCGACTCGGCACCGAGCGCGGCCGGCTGCTCGCCGCGCGCGGCACCGCCCGCGAGCGCCTGGACGCCTATGTCGACCTGTACGTCCCCGACGGCCACCGGGACCCGCACTGGACCCTGTGGCTGGAGGTCTGGAACCACTCCCAGAACGCGGACGACGACGCCCGCGAACGGCAGGCCGCCATCGAGGGCGCCTGGCACCGGGACCTCGTCGCGCTGCTCGCCGAGGGCGTCTCGCGCGGGGAGTTCCGCCCCCTCGACGCGGACCGCTTCGGCGCCCGGCTGCGCGCCCTGCTGGACGGCTTCTCCATCCATGTGGCGATCGGCCTGCGCGGCACCAGCCGCGAGCAGGTCCTGTCCCACGTGCGGGAGTTCCTCGACGACGCGCTGGCCTGAGCGGCCGGCGTCCGCCGATCATGTAGCCCAGTGCTCGCATCCTGAGACACCGTGTGACCACGGGGGCGGTATGTGCCAGACTGCCCCCGTGCTCTCGTTCGCCATGATTATTGGCAGCAGGCGCGCCGGTCCGCAGTGACCGCCACGTACGACCAGGTACGGGCGGACACCGTCGTCCTCGACCCGCGCGCAGACCTCTCGCACCCGCGAGGGGTTTTTCGCATTTCTGGCCCACCTTCAGCCGGGAGCGCAGCGCGAGGGATCATTGGGGGACGGTGGAGCCGGTCATTCCGGTAGACCGAGTTTCAATACAGGAGCCTTGAGACCATGACGGAAACCAGCGAAGTCGACGATTCCTTCCACGTCTTCGACACGACGCTGCGCGACGGCGCGCAGCGCGAGGGCATCAACCTCACCGTGGCGGACAAGCTGGCCATCGCGCGGCACCTGGACGACTTCGGGGTGGGCTTCATCGAGGGCGGCTGGCCCGGCGCCAACCCCCGCGACACCGAGTTCTTCGCCCGCGCCGCCCAGGAGATCGACTTCCGGCACGCCAAGCTCGTGGCCTTCGGAGCGACCCGCAGGGCCGGCGGCAAGGCCTCGGAGGACCCCCAGGTCAAGGCACTCCTGGACTCGGGTGCCCCGGTGATCACGCTGGTCGCCAAGTCCCACGACCGGCATGTGGAACTGGCGCTGCGCACCACGCTGGAGGAGAACCTGGAGATGGTCCGCGACACCGTCTCCCACCTTGTCGCGCAGGGCCGCCGGGTCTTCGTGGACTGCGAGCACTTCTTCGACGGCTACCGCGCCAACCCCGCCTACGCGAAGTCCGTGGTGCGGGCCGCGCACGAGGCCGGCGCCGACGTGGTCGTGCTGTGCGACACCAACGGCGGCATGCTCCCGGCGCAGGTGCAGGCCGTGGTCTCCACCGTCCTCGCGGACACCGGCGCGCGGCTCGGCATCCACGCCCAGGACGACACCGGCTGCGCGGTCGCCAACACCCTGGCCGCCGTCGACGCGGGCGCCACCCACGTGCAGTGCACGGCCAACGGCTACGGCGAGCGGGTCGGCAACTCCAACCTGTTCCCCGTGGTGGCGGCCCTGGAGCTCAAGTACGGCAAGAAGGTGCTCCCCGAGGGCGCGCTCCGCGAGATGACGCGGATCTCGCACGCGATCGCCGAGGTCGTGAACCTGACCCCCTCCACCCACCAGCCCTACGTGGGCGTGTCGGCGTTCGCGCACAAGGCCGGCCTGCACGCCTCGGCGATCAAGGTCGACCCGGACCTGTACCAGCACATCGACCCCGAGCAGGTCGGCAACACCATGCGGATGCTGGTCTCCGACATGGCCGGGCGCGCCTCCATCGAGCTCAAGGGCAAGGAGCTCGGCGTCGACCTCGGCGACGACCGCGAACTGGTCGCCCGGGTCGTGGAACGCGTCAAGGAGCGCGAGCTCCAGGGCTACACGTACGAGGCCGCCGACGCGTCCTTCGAGCTCCTGCTCCGCGAGGAGGCCGAGGGCCGCAAGCGCACCTACTTCGAGGTCGAGTCCTGGCGGGCCATCGTCGAGGACCGCCCCGACGGCAGCCACGCCAACGAGGCCACCGTCAAGCTCTTCGCCAAGGGCGAGCGCATCGTCGCCACCGCCGAGGGCAACGGCCCCGTCAACGCCCTGGACCGCGCCCTGCGCGTGGCCCTGGAGACGCTCTACCCGCAGCTCGCCAAGCTGGAGCTGGTCGACTACAAGGTCCGCATCCTGGAGGGCAAGCACGGCACGCAGTCCACGACCCGGGTGCTCATCTCCACGTCCGACGGCGCGGGGGAGTGGTCCACGGTCGGCGTGGCGGAGAACGTCATCGCCGCGTCCTGGCAGGCCCTGGAGGACGCGTACACCTACGGCCTGCTGCGGGCCGGGGTCGAGCCGGCCCTGTAGCGGCCACCCGGCGGGAGTCCGTGTCCCGTCCCCGGCAGGGACGGGACACGGACCGCGCTACCGCAGCTGCCACTTCTGGTTGGCGGCCCCGGTGCACGACCAGATCTGCGCCCGCGCCCCGTTCGCCGACGAGTTGTCCGTCACGTCGAGGCACTTGTTCGCCGCCGTGCCGACCACGTCACCCGTCGAGGAGTTGTACGACCACCGCTGGGCGCCCGAGCCGTTGCAGTCGTAGAGCTGGACCTTGGCGCCGTCGGACGTCGACCCCGAGGTGACGTCGAGGCACTTGCCGAGCGCGCGCACCGAACCGTCGGCCCCCACCGTCCAGGACTGCGCGGCGCTGCCGTTGCAGTCGTAGAGCTGCACCGCGGTCCCGTTGGCGCTCGATGCGCCCGCCACGTCGAGGCACTTGCCGGCCAGCCCGACGAACGCTCCGGACGAGCTGCCCCCGCCCGACTGCGTGCCGGACCAGGTGAAGGTCGCGGACGTCTTGCCGGGCAGCGAGTAGGTCGCGTGCTGACCGCCCCAGTTGACGGTGACCGTCTTCGCCGCGGAGGCGTCGTTGTAGGCGATCAGCGCCTTGGAACCGTCCGGGTTGCGCCAGGCGACGTTCGGGACGGCCGAGGAGGCGGTGGAGGCGATCCGCTGCGCCCCCGGCCGGACGAACTTCGTCAGATGGCCCATCGTGTAGTACTCGACCGTGTAGTCGACGGTCCCGCTCGCGCCGTCCCCGTTGTGCACGGTGATCAGCCCGGTGCAGGTGCCGCACCCCCCGTTGTGCGGGCCCTTGTTCTGGTCCACGGCGAGCGACCACTTGGTCACCGACTTCGCCCAGTTGCGGGTGTAGTCGACGATGTTGAGCATGTCCTCGCGCTGCTGGTTGGCGATCCAGGTGCCACCCGAGTGCTCGGTCCCGAAGGCGTCGAGACCCGGGTACTGGTTGTGCACGGACGTCTGCTTGGCGATGTCGCCGCCGTACCCGTGCCAGGCGATCCCGCCGAAGTTCGGATGCGAGCGGACCGCCGCGTCGTCGACGGTCTGGGCGGCGTAGGAGTCGTACACGTCCCAGTTCCAGTCGTGGGCGAGCACCTTCGTGGACAGCCCGGCGGCCTGGAGCTTGGGCAGCAGCTCGCTCTTGGTGAAGTAGGCGAGCCCCGAGGCGTTCCAGCTCATCGAGGGGTAGCCCGAGCAGCAGGTCGGCTCGTTCTGCGCGGTGACGTACGAGACGGGGACGCCCTGGTCCCGGTAGGCCTGGAGGTACTTCACGAAGTACGAGGCGTACGCGCCGTAGTCCTCCGCCTTCAGCCAGCCGCCGTTCAGCGACCCGCTGTCCTTCATCCAGGCCGGCGCCGTCCACGGCGAGGCCATCACCGTCAGCGAGGGGTTGAGCTGGAGCGCCTGCTTCGTGAGCGGCACCACGTCGGCCAGGTCGTGCGCGATGGAGAACTGCGCCAGGTTCGCGTCGCTCTGTCCGGCCGGCACGTCGTCGTAGGTGTATCCGTAGCGCGCGAGGTCCGAGGCGCCCATCGGGTTGCGCAGGAAGGACAGCCCGATCCCGTCCGTGGGGGAGAAGAGCTTGCGCATCGTCGCGTCACGGGTGCTCTGCGACAGCGCGCCGCTGCTGTTCATCAGCCAGGCCGCGGTGTCCGTGAAGGACGCGCCGCCGCCGGTGAAGGTCTGGTACCGGGTGTTCTCGTCGACGGTGATGTTCTCGCCGCTGCCGCCGCTGCCCGACTGGAAGGCGAACGGCGCCTGCGCCTGGAGCCCGCGCACGACGTGCCGTCCGCCGTCGTCGTCCGTCGTCGTCAGATAGGCGGTGACCTGTTCGCCCGCGGCGTGCGCGGGCGCGGCCGCCGTGAATCCCGCGGTGGCGAGCAGCCCGGCGACGATCAGCCGGGCCGCCCGAGTGGATCTCCTCATGGAGCGCCGCCCTTTCGGAGGTGGGGGTGGGGAGGCGTGCGAGGCGTGAGTAAATGACGGCTGCGAAGGCGCGTCAAGGGGTTGCGCGTTCAGACTTTGAAGGAACAACTGCCCTGATCCGGCCGGGACTTGAGTCTGTACCGGTTCTGGCGTGAAGTCTTGACGGGTTGCCGGGGCACCAGTTAACTCACGCCGTGATCTAAGTCGTGAGAAGAGCGAGGGAACAGAGCAGCACGTCATCGTCAGGAAGCACGTCGTCAGAACCACGTGAGAGTCGAGGGGAACCCCATTGACCGGGCTCGATCGGAATTCCGTACGAAGAACCGCTCTGCTGGCCGGTGCCGCGCTGATCGCCGGACTGCTTCCGCTCGCTTCGGCGGGCGCGGCGGCGGCCGTTGATCCCGCGCCCGTCCCGGTCGACCGCTTCGAGGGCGAGGTGCCCTTCGCGAACCAGCCCGCCGAGGGCCTCTTCACCTGGGGCGGCGACAGCGACGACCCGCCGAAGCTCGCCCTGACCGCGCGCTCCGACGCACCCGAGGGCGCCAAGGTCCTCACCGGCGACTACGACATCAGCGGCTACGGCGGGTTCACCCACGACTTCGCCGCGGACCAGCCGGCCCACGACTGGTCCGCGCACAAGGGCATCCGCTTCTGGTGGGACGGCCGGAACACCGCCAAGAAGATCTCCTTCGAGATCAAGGACGGCGGCGCCGACGGCGAGGCTTCGGAGCTGTGGACGACCTCCTTCACCGATGACTTCAGCGGTTGGAAGCAGGTCGAGATCCCCTTCGCCGACTTCGTCTACCGCACGGACTACCAGCCCGTCGGCGGTATCGACCACGTCCTGGGCCTGACCCAGATGTGGGGCTACGCCCTCACGCTCCCGGTCGGCGTCCAGGGGCAGTTCGCCATGGACGACGTCGAGCTGTACGGCAAGGCCGACCAGTCCCTGCGCGCCTCCGTCACCACCGACGCGGCGGTCTACCCGGTCAGGGAGGGCGGCACCGCGCGGGTGAAGGTCTCCGTCGCCACCACCGGCTCCGCCCCGATCGACGAGCCCGTGACCGTCGCGTACGAGAGCGCGGGCGGCGGCGCCGAGCCCGGCAGGGACTACGCCCCCGTCAAGGGCGAGATCACCTTCCCGGCCGGTACGACGTCCGGCACGAGCCGCACCGTCACCGTCCGGACCCTGCGCGACAAGTCCGCCGAAGCGGCCGAGACGATCCCCCTCAAGCTCACGGTGACCGGCGCCAAGGCTCCCGCCGAGACCCCGCAGGTCGTCATCGACGCCCACGGGCTGCCGTATCTCGATCCGAAGCTGCCCGTGCGGAAGCGGGTCGCCGACCTGGTCTCCCGGATGTCCCTGGAGGAGAAGACCGGGCAGATGACCCAGGCCGAGCGCGGCGCGATCGGCACCGGCGGCGACATCGCCGCCTATGACCTCGGGTCCCTGCTCTCCGGCGGCGGCTCCACTCCGACCCCCAACACCGCCGCGGCGTGGGCGTCGATGATCGACGGCTACCAGCTCCGGGCACAGGCCACCCGATTCCAGATCCCGCTGATCTACGGCGTGGACGCGGTGCACGGCCACAACAACCTCGCCGGGGCGACGGTCATGCCCCACAACATCGGCATCGGCGCCACCCGTGACCCCGCCCTGGCGGAGCGGACGGGCGCGGTGACCGCCTCCGAGGTCCGCGCCACCGGCATCCCCTGGGACTTCGCCCCCTGCCTGTGCGTGACCCGCGACGAACGCTGGGGCCGCTCCTACGAGTCCTTCGGCGAGGACCCCGCGCTCGTGAAGGCCATGGAGACGGTCGTCCAGGGCCTCCAGGGCGCCCGCGACGGCAGCGACCTCAAGGACGACGACAAGGTCCTCGCGACCGCCAAGCACTACGTCGGCGACGGCGGCACCGGCTACGGCACGTCCACGACGGGCTCGTACACCGTCGACCAGGGCGTCACCAAGGTCACCAGGAAGGAGCTGGAGGCCGTCCACCTCTCGCCGTTCCAGACCGCGGTCGACCGGGGCGTCGGCTCGGTCATGCCGTCGTACTCCTCGCTCGACATCATCGGCGACGGCCAGGGCCCGGTGAAGATGCACGCCCGCGCCGACATGATCAACGGCGTGCTCAAGGGCCGGATGGGCTTCGACGGCTTCGTCATCAGCGACTGGAACGCCATCGACCAGCTCCCCGGCGACTACGCCTCGCACGTGCGCACCTCGGTCAACGCGGGCGTGGACATGATGATGGTGCCGTACTCGTACAAGGACTTCCGTACGACGCTCACGGACGAGGTGAAGGCGGGCCGCGTCACCGAGCGCCGGATCGACGATGCCGTGTCGCGCATCCTCACCCAGAAGTTCGATCTGGGGCTCTTCGAGAAGCCGTACGCCGACACCAGCGGCGCCTCGCGGATCGGCTCCGCCGCGCACCGCTCCGTGGCACGGCAGGCGGCGGCCGAGTCCCAGGTCCTGCTGAAGAACGCGGGCGGCGTCCTGCCGCTGAAGAAGTCCCAGAAGGTGTACGTCGCCGGTTCGAACGCCGACGACCTCGGCAACCAGACCGGCGGCTGGACCCTCACCTGGCAGGGCTCCTCCGGGAACATCACCAAGGGCACGACGGTCCTCCAGGGCATGCGGAACGCCGGCGGTGACGTCACCTACTCCAAGGACGCCTCGGCACCGACGAGCGGCTACGACGTCGGTGTGGTCGTCGTCGGCGAGACCCCGTACGCGGAGGGCGTCGGCGACGTCGGCAACGGCAACGACCTGGAGCTGACGGCGGCCGACAAGGCGGCCGTGGACAAGGTGTGCGCGGCCATGAAGTGCGCGGTGCTGATCGTCTCGGGCCGCCCGCAGCTCGTCGGCGACCGGCTCGGCGACATCGACGCCCTCGTCGCCTCCTGGCTGCCCGGCACCGAGGGCGACGGGGTCGCGGACGTCCTCTACGGAAAGCGCGCCTTCACCGGGCAGCTCCCGGTCACCTGGCCCAGGTCGGAGTCCCAGCTCCCGATCAACGTCGGTGAGGCCTCCTACGATCCGCAGTTCCCGTACGGCTGGGGACTCACCACGCTGACCAAGACACCGGGGGGTGGCGCCGCCGCCCTGCGGGAGCTCGCCCGGGTGGCCTCGGCGGCGGAGCGGCGCGGAGCCGACGGGACGGCCCGCGCGGCCGTCACCCGGGCCCGCCTGCTCGTCCAGCAGAAGATCGGCACCTCGGTCACCGCGGCGAACGCGGGTCCCTTCGCGGACGCGGACCATCTCCTGCTGACCGGCCACTACGGAGAGGCGGTGGCGAAGCTGACCCAGGCGTACCGCGCCGCGTGAGGGAGAAACGGGAGGGCCGGCCGGGGCTGCACACTCAGCCCCGGCCGGCCCGCGTTCCGGCCCGCGTTCCGGCCCGCGTTCCGGCCCGCGTTCCGGTGAGCGCGGGGGGCCGCTCTCCCGATGTCCGGTTTCGCTCTGGTTCGGGTAGCTTCAAGGCATGAGGGCCGCACTCACCCGAGGACTTCCAGGCCTGCTGGTCGCACTGATGCTCGCGGCCCTGGCGATGGTGTGGCTCCCGGCGCCCCGGGCCCACGCCGCCACCAATGTCTCCACCGTCGCGGCGGCCCTGCGCAAGGGTCCTGTCTACGTGGACCCGGCCGCCTCCGGCCAGCTCTCCGCCACGGAGGCCGACGCCCTCGCCGCCAAGATCAAGAAGGCGGACAAGCCGGTCTTCGTCGCCGTGCTCCCCGCCGGCTTCCCCACCCAGGACCTGTTCCGGAACCTGCGCACCGACACCGGGATCACCGGCCTCTACGCGATCAGGCTCGGCGACCGCTTCGACGCCCGCGCCGACTCCGCGGTGATGTCCCGCTCGGCCGTGCAGAACCTCGTCGCCAGCGTCCAGGGCGTGAAGGACGCGAACACCCAGCTCAACGACTTCACCGACCGCGCGCTCGCCAACATCCACGGCGCCGCCCCCGCGAGCTGGGGCGGCGGCGCGAACGACGGAGGCGTCTCGACGGGCGCGCTGATCGCGGTCGGCGCGGTGGCCGTGATCGGCGGCGCGGGCGCGTACACGGTCGTACGGCGCAACCGGCGCCGGCAGGAGGAGGAACAGCGCGCCGCGCTCGACCGGCTCCGGGTGGTCGTGGACGAGGACATCACCGCCTTCGGCGAGGAACTCGACCGGCTGGACTTCCACCCCGCCGAGGCCGGCGCCGACGACGCGATGCGGGCGGACTACGAACGCGCGCTGGACGCCTACGAACAGGCGAAGACGTACATGGCGCAGGCCGGGCGCCCCGAGGACGTGCGCTCCGTCACCCAGTCCCTGGAGGAGGGCCGCTTCTCCCTCGCCGTGCTCGCCGCGCGCCGCGAGGGCCGCCCGGTCCCCGAGCGCCGCGCGCCCTGCTTCTTCGACCCCCGGCACGGCCCGTCCGTCACCGACGCGACCTGGACACCCGCCGGGGGCGCGCCTCGAGAGGTCCCGGTCTGCAAGGCGGACTGGATGCGTCTCACCGGGGGCGAACAGCCGGCGGTGCGCGAGGTCGAGACGGAGTACGGCCGCCGCCCGTACTGGGACGCGGGCCCGGCTTACGGCCCCTGGGCGGGCGGCTACTTCGGCGGCGGCGTGCTGCCGGGCCTGCTCGTCGGGACCCTGCTGGGCAGCATGATGGCGAGCCCCGGGTACGGGGCCGCGTACGGCAACGGATACGGCGACTTCGGCGGCGGCTACGACGGAGGCGACGTCTCCGGCGCCGACTTCGACTCCGGGGACTTCGGCGGCGGGTTCGGCGACGGCGGGGGAGGGGACTTCGGCGGGGGCGGCGGGGACTTCGGCGGCGGCTTCTGACGCCGGGCGCACCCGGCGCACCTCCCCGTACCGGACACGACCGGGCCCTCCCCGTGGGGCGAGCACCCCTCGGCGGCGCGAACGGGACACGAGCCGGCCCTCCCCGGGACCGGACACGAGAGCGCCCGCCTCCTCCGTACGGAGAAAGCGGGCGGGCGCGCTCGGTGTGCCACCGGGCCGGCGGCCCGGCCGAGGCCAGGCCGGTGTGGCCGACAGCGGCGGTCGGGCCGGCGGCTCAGCCGGCGTTCCTGATCGCCGAGATGTCGAAGTTCAGCTTGATCTTGTCGGAGACGAGGACGCCACCGGTCTCCAGGGCCGCGTTCCAGGTGAGGCCCCAGTCGGAGCGCAGGATCTCGGCCTTGCCCTCGAAGCCCACGCGCTCGTTGCCGAACGGGTCCTTCGCGGCGCCGTTGAACTCCAGGTCGATGCTGATCTGCTTGGTGGTGCCGAGGATCTCCAGATCGCCGGTGATCCGGTAGTCGTCACCGCCGAGGGCCTCCGCCTTGACGGAGCGGAACGTCATCGCCGGGAACTCGTCGGTCTTGAAGAAGTCGGCGCTCTTGAGGTGACCGTCGCGGTCGGCGGACCCGGTGTCGATGCTGTCCATCTTGATGTCGAGGGAAGCGGTGGAGCGGGACGGGTCGCCGCCGTCCAGGTGGAGCGTGCCCTCGAAGTCCTTGAAGCTGCCCTTGACGTTGGTCACCATCGCGTGCCGGGCGACGAAGCCGATCGTCGAGTGGGCCGGGTCGATGGTGTACTCGCCGGTCAGCGCGGCCAGGTCCGGGTTGACGGCACCGGCCGTCGCGGTGGCCGTCGCGGTGGCGGAGGTCGCGGTGGTGTCGGTGGTCTTGCGGCCGAAGATGCCCATGAGGTGCTCCTTGGGGGGACGGGCCGCGGTTCCGGGGAGAGCCACGGCGTCAGTCTGTTTAATGTTCAACGACTCCAACAAGGGCAACCGTAGACCTATTCCGTTCAACTTTCAACATCATCCGGAGGGTGTCCGCGAAGTCACGGTGGGTCGTGGTGCGGGGGCGTTGGGAGTCGCGGTGGGTCGTGGTGCGAGGGTGCGGTGGGTCGTGGCGCGGGGGCGCGGGTGCCGGCGGGTGGGAAGTCGTGGCGGGTCGTCCTGTCGGCCCTCTGGCGGACGCGCGTAGAACTCGGGCACCATCTGCGTGCACCCCCTGCACAGCCGCCCCACAGGAAACGCGGCCGCACGCCCGTGCGGCCGTACCGACGGTCCTCCGCAGGAAAGGTCCCCCCAGATGAAGTTCAGGTCCGCGCTGACCGCACTGGCCCTCCTCGTGGCCCCTGGCGTCGCCGTCGTCGGCACCGCCACCGACGCCTTCGCCGTCAGCAAGATCAGTCACGCCACCGCGACCTCGATGTTCCGCCAGTCCGGCATCACCTGGTCCTCCTCCGGCAACTGTTCCGACCGCAACAACTCCACCTGCACCTCGTTCGAGCAGCTCAACCTCGCCACCGCGCAGGGCGCCCAGACCCTCAAGGGGTCCAGCGGCTGCGCGCTCAACATCACCGGCGGTACCGAGATCGGGCACGCGAGCGGCACGTACTCGCACTGGAACGGCTACAAGCTCGACTACGGCAAGAACACCTGTGTCACCGCGTACATCAAGAACACCTTCACCTACATAGGCCTGCGCGGCGACGGCGCTCCGCAGTACCAGTCCGGCGCCGGCAACATCTACGCCGACGAGGGCAACCACTGGGACGTCCTGTACTACAACTGCGGCGGCTGCTGAACCGGCGCCTCCGGGGTGCGCGGACCCCCGAACGGGCGTCCGCGTCACCCCGGTGACGGCATGTGCCGCTCATGAATGTGAGATGGCAGTCGGCCGAACGGTTTGTGAGACCTCCACAACACCGAGCCCCTCCGGGCAGTCGGATCGCCTGCATGTGATGGTGGTTCTGTTCAGGGGCACCAGGAAAACGGTCCGGAGACTGTGCAGAGTCGACGGGCCTCTTTCCTTGGTGGACTTCGTATGGTCGCTACATGACCGTTTTGGACGAGGCCGACACCGCGAGCTCCACGATCCCCTCAGACGAACCGACGGACGCGCGTGGCCGGGTGGCCGAGCTGCACGCCATCCGTGCGGAGGCGCTGCGGGGTCCCAGCGAGAAGGCGACCGAGGCGCAGCACGCCAAGGGCAAGCTGACCGCCCGGGAGCGCATCGAGCTGCTGCTCGACGCGGGCTCGTTCCAGGAGGTCGAGCAGCTCCGCCGGCACCGGGCGACCGGGTTCGGCCTGGAGGCCAAGAAGCCGTACACCGACGGTGTCATCACCGGCTGGGGCACGGTCGAGGGCCGCACGGTCTTCGTGTACGCCCATGACTTCCGCATCTTCGGCGGCGCCCTCGGCGAGGCCCACGCCACGAAGATCCACAAGATCATGGACATGGCCATCGCGGCCGGTGCGCCGCTGGTGTCCCTGAACGACGGCGCCGGCGCCCGTATCCAGGAGGGCGTCTCCGCCCTCGCCGGCTACGGCGGCATCTTCCAGCGCAACACCAAGGCCTCCGGGGTCATCCCGCAGATCTCCGTCATGCTCGGCCCGTGCGCCGGCGGCGCGGCCTACTCGCCCGCGCTGACGGACTTCGTCTTCATGGTCCGCGAGACCTCGCAGATGTTCGTCACCGGACCGGACGTGGTCAAGGCGGTGACGGGCGAGGAGATCACCCAGAACGGTCTGGGCGGCGCCGACGTCCACGCGGAGACCTCCGGCGTCTGCCACTTCGCGTACGACGACGAGGAGACCTGCATCGCCGAGGTGCGCTACCTCCTGTCGATGCTCCCGCAGAACAACCGCGAGAACCCGCCGCGCGCGGAGTCCTCGGACCCGGCCGACCGCCGCAGCGAGGTGCTGCTGGACCTGGTCCCGGCCGACGGCAACCGTCCGTACGACATGACCAAGGTCATCGAGGAGCTCGTCGACGACGGCGACTACCTCGAGGTCCACGAGCGCTGGGCCCGCAACATCATCTGCGCGCTGGCCCGCCTCGACGGCCAGGTCGTCGGCATCGTCGCCAACCAGCCGCAGAGCCTGGCGGGCGTGCTCGACATCGAGGCGTCCGAAAAAGCTGCACGCTTTGTCCAGATGTGTGACGCTTTCAATATTCCGATCATCACGCTGCTGGACGTGCCCGGGTTCCTCCCGGGTGTCGACCAGGAGCACGGCGGGATCATCCGGCACGGCGCGAAGCTGCTCTACGCGTACTGCAACGCGACGGTGCCGCGTATCTCCCTCATCCTGCGCAAGGCGTACGGAGGTGCCTACATCGTCATGGACAGCCAGTCCATCGGGGCCGACCTCACCTACGCCTGGCCGACGAACGAGATCGCCGTGATGGGCGCCGAGGGCGCCGCCAACGTCATCTTCCGCCGCCAGATCGCCGACGCCGCCGATCCCGAGGCCATGCGGGTCCGCATGGTCAAGGAGTACAAGGCCGAGCTGATGCACCCGTACTACGCGGCCGAGCGCGGACTGGTGGACGACGTCATCGACCCCGCCGAGACCCGCGAGGTCCTGATCAAGTCGCTCGCGATGCTCCACACCAAGCACGCGGACCTGCCCTCGCGCAAGCACGGCAACCCCCCGCAGTAACCCGGCGGATCCTCCGCGGTACCCCCGCGGAAACCTCTCTCATGGAGACTGAAACCTATGAGCACCCCTGACATCCGCGTCGAGAAGGGCCACGCCGAGCCCGAGGAGGTCGCCGCCATCACGGCGATCCTCCTGGCCCGTGCCGCCTCCGCTCCCACTGATGCCGCTCCCTCCCACCGTCCGCACCGCAAGGCGGGCTGGCGCCGCCTGGAGCGGGAGCCCGGTTTCCGGGCGCCGCACAGCTGGCACTGAGATCCGACGCCGACAGCCCCGCCCTCCGACGGAGGGCGGGGCTGTGGTGTGTCCGAAGCCCGCGGACGCCCTCCACGGCCGACAGGAGCCTCCGCGGCCGGGGTTCGGGCACTCCCCGCCGCCGGCCCGCCCAACGGGGCCGTACGGGGCAGGAGTTCGGCCGGCGGCACGAGAACGGCCCCCGTTTCTCCGGGCGGAGGAACGGGGGCCGTCGTCGTACGGGCGGAGGCTGCTAGCGCAGGCGCGCCATGAGGGCGTGCTCGACCAGCGTGATGAGCGCCGACTTGGCGTCCGCGCGGTGACGGGCGTCCGTCGTGATGATCGGGGCGTCCGGGCCGATCTGAAGGGCCTCGCGGACTTCCTCGGGGTTGTACGGCTGGTTGCCGTCGAAGCCGTTGAGGGCGATGACGAACGGCAGGCCGCTGTTCTCGAAGTAGTCGACCGCGGGGAAGCAGTCGGCGAGACGCCGGGTGTCCACGAGGACGATCGCGCCGATGGCGCCGCGGACCAGGTCGTCCCACATGAACCAGAAGCGGTCCTGGCCCGGCGTACCGAAGAGGTACAGGATCAGGTCCTGGTCGAGGGTGATACGGCCGAAGTCCATGGCGACGGTCGTCGTCGTCTTGTCTCCGGTGTGCGTGAGGTCGTCGATGCCCGCCGAGGCGGACGTCATGACGGCCTCGGTGCGCAGCGGGTTGATCTCCGAGACGGCGCCGACGAACGTGGTCTTGCCCACGCCGAAGCCGCCCGCCACCACGATCTTCGCGGACGTGGTGGAGCGGGAAGGCCCTCCGCTAGAGCTTGCGAAGTCCACTGAGCACCCTTTCGAGCAAAGTCACGTCTGGCTGGCCGCCGGCGTTTTCGTCGCCGCCGGGCTGATGGATGGCGACCAGGCCTGCCTCCGCCAAGTCGGCGACGAGGATCCTGGCAACACCGAGAGGGATGGTCAGCAGGGCCGAGATCTCGGCCACCGACTTGATCTCCCGGCAGAGGTTGCAGATCCGCTGATGCTCGGGCAACTGGCCCTGCATCTGGTGCGGCTGCGCGGTGGTGTGCACCAGCGCCTCGATGGCGAGCTGGTAGCGGGGCCTGGTGCGGCCACCCGTCATGGCGTACGGACGCACCAGGGGGTTGTTGGCCGCACCGGCCGGCGACGCCTCGGGGGAGCGTCGCTGCGGCTGCACCGGCTGGATGCGCGGAGCCGACGGCTGGTCGTACGGAGACGGCCCGGGGCCCTGGGGACCCTGAGGCGCGTACGGCTGCCGTCGCTGGTGGGGTGCGGAGGGAGGAAAGTTGTACCGGTTCGGGTCGCCGGAACCGTCGCCCTGCCCCTGGCCGGGGCCGTACGACCAATTGCCCGAAGACGAACCGCCTGGGGGTGTTACCACTTTCTCTCCTCCTCCGACCGTGCCGGGCACCCAACGCTGGGACCGCGTCCCGAAACCTTACGGCCCCGGGACGACAATTCGCACCGTCTGTCTATTAGTTGAGAAGGCTGCCCTGGAGCTCCGCACGAAGATCCGGAGTCAGGACCGTGCCCGCACGGTCCACCAGAAGCGCCATCTCGTACCCAATGAGACCGATGTCCGCCTCAGGGTGTGCAAGTACTGCGAGTGAAGAACCGTCCGAAATGGACATGAGGAAGAGGAATCCTCGCTCCATCTCCACAACGGTCTGGTTCACGTGGCCGCCCTCGAAGATACGGGACGCGCCCGCGGTCAAGGAGGTCAGACCGGACGCGACGGCGGCGAGCTGGTCGGCGCGGTCGCGGGGAAAGCCTTCGGACATAGCCAGAAGGAGTCCATCGGCGGAGACCACCACTGTGTGCGACACACCGGGGGTGTTGTCCACGAAGTTGGTGATCAACCAGTTCAGGTTCTGTGCCGCCTGGCTCATCGGGCTCACACTAACGCTCCTGGTTGTAGGTGCTGTCAGAGCCGAAGCCCTGACCGTTCGTCTCAGTACCTGCACTGCGTCCCCGCTCGACACCGCGACGCAGGTTGCTCAGCCTGCCCCGGACGTCTTCGGGAGCACGGGAGACCTGGGGGCCTCCCTGGGGGGTCGATTCCGCGGTTCCCTCGACCAGGTTGGCCTTGGGCACCCGCCGCGGCAGACCGGACGAGGTGACCCCGCCCGCCTTGGGCTTCTTCAGCTGCTCGGCGCGCTGCCAGCGGTCGTCGTTCGACGACCGCCAGTCGTCGCCCGTGTTCCCGGAGGACATGGGCGCCGCCTGCTCCCTCGCCGGTTCCGCGGGGCGCCGGCCGTTGCCGGCGGGGGCGGGTCCGCGACGGGGGAGTCCCGAGTTGGTCATCGTGTGGGGGGCCGAAGAGGCCGGACCCGGACGACCAAAGCCTACGCTGTTCTGCTCGGCCGCGTCAGCGACCTGCGGAGATTCCGCTTGCGGAGCGTAGTCGGGCCGGTACCCGCCCTGGTAGCCACCCTGGTGCGTGTCCTGCTGCGGCCAGTCGTCCTGGTAGGACGGCTCACCGAAGCCCGACACCGTCTCCGGGGCGGAGCCACCCATTCCGGCGTGGTCCTGCCGGCCCGGCTCCGTGTAGGAGGGCTCAGGGTAGCCGCCGTTGGACGGGAAGTACGCCTCGTCGTACGCAGCCTGCTGCGGCTCCTCGTACGACGTCTGCTGGTCGTACGTGGTCTGCTGCTCCTCGTGCACACCCTGGGCGCCGTCGTACGCCGGGGCGCCGTCGAAGGACGGCTGTCCGTTGTCGTACGAGGGGCCGGCAGGGGCGTCGAAGGCGTCGGTGTAGCCCTGGGAGCCCTCGATGGCCTCCGGGCCCTGCGCCTGCGCCTCCAGGGCCGCACGGCGCTCCTCACGCATCAGCGAGCGGCCGACGGGGTCGAGGTCACGGATGTCGTCCGGGACCTCGTAGCGGCTGTCGTCGAAACCGAGGTCCGCGGCGGTCAGCACGGGCTGCTGCTGCGCACCGAAGTTCTCGCCCGGGAACTGCTGCTGCTGGTGCTGCTGCTGCTCGGGAATGATCTGCGACACGGTGAACTCGTCGGTCATCGGCTGCTGCTCGCCACCGCCACCGTGGGTGATGGCGTCGGGGAGCATGACAAGGGACGTGGTGCCGGCCTGCTCGCCCGAGGGGCGGAGCTGGACGCGGATGCCGTGGCGGTCCGACAGACGGCCGACCACGAAGAGACCCATGCGCTGCGAGATCGCGGCGTCCACGGTCGGCGGGTTGGCCAGCTTGTGGTTGATGTCCGCGAAGTCCTCGGCGGTGAGGCCGATGCCCTTGTCGTGGATCTCGACCATGACGCGGCCGTCGGGGAGACGGGTCGCGGTGACACGGACCTTGGTCTGCGGGGAGGAGAACGTGGTCGCGTTCTCCAGGAGCTCGGCGAGCAGGTGCACGAGGTCGGTCACGGCGCGGCCGTGGATCTCGGCCTCCGGGACACCGGAGAGCTCGATGCGCTCGTACTGCTCCACCTCGGAGGAGGCGGCGCGCAGGACGTCGACCAGCGGGACCGGCTGGTCCCAGCGGCGTCCGGGCTCCTCGCCGGCGAGGACCAGGAGGTTCTCGCCGTTGCGGCGCATACGGGTCGCGAGGTGGTCCAGCCGGAAGAGGTTCTCGAGCTGGTCCGGGTCGGCCTCGTTGTTCTCCAGGTCGGTGATCAGGGTCAGCTGGCCCTCGATCAGCGACTGGTTGCGGCGCGAGAGGTTCGTGAAGATCGCGTTGATGTTGCCTCGCAGGAGGGCCTGCTCGGCGGCCAGTCGCACGGCCTCGCGGTGGACCTGGTCGAAGGCGCGGGCGACCTCGCCGATCTCGTCCGTGGTGTTGATCGGGATCGGCTGCACGCGGGTGTCGACCCGGCCGGGGTCGGTGCGCGAGAGCTGGTCGACCAGCATCGGCAGGCGCTGCTCGGCGACATTGAAGGCGGCGCTGCGGAGCTGGCGCATCGAGCGGCTCATCTGGCGGGCCACCATGCCGGCCAGGATGAACGCGGCGAGCAGGGCGACGACGACGATGGCACCGGTGATGAAGGCGTCGGTGCGGGCGGTGTTCGAGATGTCACCGGCCTCGGCCACGGCCTTGTCGGCGAGGTCGGACTCGATCTGGCGGTACGCGTCGTACTTGGCGGTGTTGACCGCCATCCAGTTCTGCGCGGTGACGCCCTTCGCGGCGAGCAGCGCACGGTCGCTCTCCAGCGTGGACCGGAGCCCCGAGAGCTCCTTGACCATCTCGTTGTCGCCGGTGGGCGGCGGAACGTAGGCCGGGTCGGCGGCGGCGGCTTCCTTGGCCTTCGCGGTCAGCTCGGACTTGATCTTCGCCGACGCCTCGTCGAGCTTGGCGCTGTCGGCCTCGGTGCCACCACCCTTGTACTCCTCGATGGCGATGCCCTCGAGGTAGGCGTACGAGGACAGGGCGACGCGCTGGCTGGCGAGGCCGCTGTTGCCGGGGCCCGGCTTGATCAGCAGGTGCAGACCGATGGACCGCTCCAGCGACAGCGCGGCCTTGGACAGCGAGATCGCGTAGACGGTACGGCCGTAGCTGGTGATGTTTCCGGTGCCCAGACCGAGCTCGTTGGCGAACTCCATCAGCGGGTGCTGGATCTGGAGGTAGCCCTCTTCGGTCTTCACGCCGGTCAGCGTGGTGGTGTACGCGAACTTCCGCAGCTTCTCGAGACCGGGCTCGACGTTGCGGAAGACCGCGAGACGGCGCTCCAGGCCCGGAGTCTTGGGCATGTCCTGGGCGGCCTCGTCGAAGGCGTCGGCGGCCAGGTCGGTCTCCCGGCGGACCTTGACGACGGTGGCGTCCTTGTCGCCCTTGCCGGACAGCAGGGGCGCGGCGCTGAGGTCGCGCTCTTCGAACAGCTTGTCGCCGTACGTCAGTGCCGCCTGCACGAGGCGGGCCGTCTTCTCGGCGTCCTGCGCTTCCTGCCAGGTGTCGATCGAGCCCTTCACCTGGAAGCCGCCCATGACGAGGCCGACCACCACGGGTATGAGCAGGATCGCGTTCAGCCTGGTCGGCACGCGCCAGTTGCGCGGGGAGAATCGGCTCCCGCTCGGCGCGGGCGCCGGCGTGGGCTCGGGGCCGGCGACTTGTGCGGGCGCCGCTCCGCGCGCCGGCGGGGTGAAGTTGCCCCGTGCCGACGGCTCGGGACCGTTCATGCTTCGCCTCACTCGACCAACAACCTCTCGGCGTCGGCACCTGCTGTGTGCCGCCGTATCTACCAGCGCCCTTGACTACTGGGCAGTTCAGCGCATTCCAGCATGCCAAGCAGCGCCATTCCAAACACTCGGAACGGGTGATTCCGAGTGGTGCCGGCCACAGATAAAACGGTCATAAAGAGCGAGCCCCGCCAAAAGACGGGGCTTTCATGAACGCAGGGGCATCGGGCGACCGCTATGCGTGTCGGGGCCGGCGAAATTCTCTGTCGAAACGTTATGAACACCGAGGCCGGCCGTGTCAAATGACACAGCCGGCTCCAATGCGTCTACGACAACTTCCATAGGGAGCCGTCTACTTGGCTGCTACCGCAGCCGTGCCATGAGGGCGTGCTCGACCAGCGTGATGAGAGCGCTCTTCGCATCTGCACGGTGTCGCGCGTCCGTCGTGATGATCGGAGCGTCCGGGCCGATCTGAAGAGCCTCGCGCACTTCCTCCGGGTTGTACGGCTGGTGACCGTCGAAGCCGTTGAGGGCGATGACGAACGGCAGGCCGCTGTTCTCGAAGTAGTCGACCGCGGGGAAGCAGTCGGCGAGACGCCGGGTGTCGACCAGGACGACGGCGCCGATGGCGCCGCGGACCAGGTCGTCCCACATGAACCAGAAGCGGTCCTGGCCCGGCGTACCGAAGAGGTACAGGATCAGGTCCTGGTCGAGGGTGATACGGCCGAAGTCCATGGCCACCGTGGTGGTGGTCTTGTCCCCGGTGTGGGTGAGGTCGTCGATGCCCGCCGAGGCGGAGGTCATGACGGCCTCGGTACGCAGGGGGTTGATCTCGGAGACGGCACCCACGAACGTGGTCTTGCCGACACCGAAACCACCCGCTACGACGATCTTCGCGGAGGTGGTCGCCCGGCCTCCGTCAGAGCTTGCGAAGTCCACTGAGCACCCTTTCGAGCAGTGTCACGTCCGGCGCGCCGCCGTTGTTCTCATCGCCGCCAGGCTGGTGAATGGCGACAAGTCCGGCCTCGGCGAGGTCCGCGACAAGGATCCTGGCCACGCCGAGCGGCATGCCCAGGAGGGCCGACACCTCGGCCACCGACTTCACTTCCCGGCACAGATGGCAGATGCGCTGGTGTTCGGGGAGCAGTCCCATCAGCTGGGCCGGATCGGCCGTGGTGCTGATCAGAGCTTCTATGGCCAGTTGGTACCGCGGCCTGGTCCGGCCGCCGGTCATCGCGTACGGACGTACCAGCGGCTGGTCGCCTTCATCCCCGTACGACTCGGCGTACGGATCATGAGAGGCGGGGGGCGGGGTCATGAATCCTCCGGGCGGGACAGCAAGTCGGTCAGTCGTGCCGTCTGTTGGGGCCGGTGGGGGGATTGTGGCGGCCGGACGGTGATTTCGTGCGGTGTCTGGATCCGGCGGCGGTCAGTGAAGCAGACTGCCTTGTAGTTCGGCACGCAGGTCCGGCGTGAGGACGGCGCCCGCACGGTCGACGAGCAGTGCCATCTCGTAGCCGACAAGGCCGATGTCGCACTCCGGGTGGGAGAGGACCGCGAGGGACGATCCGTCCGAAACCGACATCAGGAAGAGGAAACCGCGCTCCATCTCCACGACCGTCTGGGCCACCGAGCCGCCTTCGAAGATCCGGGAGGCCCCGGCAGTCAGCGAAGTGAGTCCGGAGGCGACGGCCGCCAGTTGGTCCGCGCGGTCGCGGGGGAAGCCTTCGGACATCGCCAGAAGGAGTCCGTCGGCGGACACGACGACGGTGTGGGACACCCCGGGGGTGTTGTCCACGAAGTTGGTGATCAACCAGTTGAGGTTCTGTGCCGCCTGGCTCATCGGGCTCAACTAACGCTCCTGCTGGTGAGTGGGGCTGGGGAAGCTGCCGGTCTGACCGTTACCGGCCTGTCGACCCTGCTGAATGCCCCTACGGAGATTGGTCAGCCGGCCGCGTACGTCATCGGGCGCACGCGAGACCTGCGGACCGCTTTGGTGCTGTTGCTGCTGTGCCGTGCCCGCGACGAGGTTGGCTCGCGGGACTCGACGCGGCAGGCCTGAGGTGGTGACCCCGCCTGCCGACGGCTTACGGGAACGCTCCGCCTGCTTGACGAGATCGTCGTTCGGAGAGCTGCGCCACGAGGTGGCGGCCGGTGCGGCTGCCGGCCGCTGCGGAACCGGGGGAGTCTGCGGCTGCTGGGGGGCGGCCTGTGCGTATCCCTGGGAGCCGTTGGTCGGGGACCCGTGGGACCCGTTGCTCTGGGCGGCACCGCCCGCGGGCGCACCGTCCGAGCCGTTCGCCTGACCGTGGAACCAGTTGGTCTCCAGCGTGTCGTACAGCGGTGTACGGCCGTCACCGGGGTTCGAGGCCGGGGGAAGCGCCTCGGGGGCCTGCGGACGGGCGGGGGCCTGTGGGGTGGCCGGCCGCTCGTACTGTCCGGTGGAGGATCCCTGGCCGTTGCCGTAGCCGGGTGCCGCGAACTGCCCGGTGGACGCGGGGTCCTGGGAAGGCGCGTAGCCCGGCTGGGCGAACTGGCCGGTGGACGACGGAGCCTGGGAGGCGCCGTAGCCCTGGGCGGCGAACTGCCCCGTTGCGGCCGGGTTCTGGCCGGCGGGGGACTGGTTGCCGTATCCGTACTGGCCGTTGTTCTGGCCGTTGTTCTGCGGCGCGCCCGCGCCGGGGCGCGGGGCGTCGAAGTCGGGACGGGCGAACTCCGCGGTGGAGGCGGGGCCCTGCCGGTCGTCGATGCGCGGCATGCGCGACGTGGCGTCGGGGTCCTCGTGACCACGCGGGGTGTCGAGCGAGGTCCGCGGAACCGGCGGCTGGGCGTTCTCGTCGCTCCAGCTCGGCGTGCGGGACCCGGTGTTGCCGCCGGGCAGCTCGGCGCGTGCGCCACCGCGGCCCGGAAGCTGCGGGCGACGACGGCCGCTCTTGCCGCCGGACGCCTTCGCGGGCGCCGCGGGGGCCTGGTTGCCGTCGCCGAAGGCGTTCTGGCCCGTCTGGCCGGTCTGACCCGTGCCGGAGCCGTTGCCGAAGGAGTTCTTGCGGCCGCCGGACGTGTCGCCGAAGGCGTTCTGGGAACCCGCTCCGTCACCGAAGCCCTGCTGCTGCGAGCCGTTCTGGGCGGGGAAGCCCTGCTGAGGGCTCTGCCCGAAGGCGTTCGCGCCGGCGGGGGCCTGCCGGCCCTGCTGGCCCTGGCCGCCCTGCGGACCACGCGCTCCGCCGGAGGCACCCGGGCGCGAGCCCTGGCCCGTGCCGGGCAGCGCGGCCCGCGCACCCTGGCCGGAGCCGACCTGCCCGCGCTGCGGCGGGGCCCCGAGGGGACCGCCGGGAGCGGAGGGGGAGCCGGCACCGAGCGAGCCACCGCCCGAGCGACGGGCCGCGGCCACACCGGCCGAGGCCTGCGCGGCGGCGGGGCCGCCGCCGGCGGCACCCTGGCCGGGCTTGTTCGGCATGGGCTTCTTGCCGCCCTGGGCCACGTCCACCGGCAGCATGACCAGCGCGGTCGTACCACCGGAGTCGGACGGGCGGAGCTGGATGCGGATGCCGTGACGCTGGGACAGACGACCGACCACGAACAGACCCATGCGTCGGGAGACGGAGACGTCCACCGTGGGCGGAGCGGCGAGCCGCTCGTTGATCGCGGCCAGGTCCTCGGGGGACAGACCGATACCGGTGTCGTGGATCTCGATCAGCACGCGGCCGTCGGGCAGGGCGTGACCGGTGACCTTGACCTTGGTCTGCGGGGAGGAGAACGAGGTGGCGTTCTCCAGCAGCTCCGCGAGCAGGTGGACGAGGTCGTTGACGACGCGGCCGGCGACCTCGGTGCCGGGCACCGAGGCGAGCTCGATGCGCTCGTACTGCTCCACCTCGGACGCGGCGGCGCGGAGGACGTCGACCAGCGGGACCGGACGGGTCCAGCGACGGCCGGGCTCTTCACCGGCGAGGACGAGAAGGTTTTCGCCGTTACGGCGCATGCGGGTCGCGAGGTGGTCGAGCTTGAACAGCGAGGAGAGCTGGTCGGGGTCGGCCTCGCGCGACTCCAGCTCGGATATGAGCGAGAGCTGACGCTGGATGAGGCCCTGGGAACGGCGCGAGAGGTTGGTGAACATCGCGTTGACGTTGCCTCGCAGAAGGGCCTGCTCGGCGGCGAGGCGGACGGCCTCGCGGTGCACGTCGTCGAAGGCCGCGGCCACCTGGCCGATCTCGTCCCGGGAGTGCACACCGACGGATTCCACGGAGGTGTCGACGTCCTGCGGGTCCGACTCCGAGAGCTGCTTGACGAGCTCGGGCAGTCGGTCCTGGGCGACCCGGGTGGCGGTGTCCTGCAGGCGGCGCAGCGAGCGGATCATGGACCGGGCCACGACGAAGGCGCCGACGAGCGAGACACCGAGGACGAGCAGGATCAGGACACCGGAGATGATCGCTTCACTCTGCGACTGGTTACGCAGCTCACGGGCCTTCTGCTCCATCTCGCTGAGCAGCGTGGTCTCGATCTTCGACATCTGGTCGATCTTGGACGAGTCGTCGTCGAGCCAGTCCCTGTAGGACCGCTTGTTCTGCGTGCGCAGACCCTCGGGGTTGCTCAGCACGCGCTTGGCGTACTGGTCGGCCGACTTGATCGTCGGGTTGTCGCCCTCGATCGGCAGGAGGAGTTCCGTGCTGCCGGAGCCGTAGATGTTCTTGAAGGCCTGGTTCTCGGAGTCCTGGCTCTCCAGCGCGGACTGCGCGTACTGCTGGTCGTTCTTGGAGAGGGTTCCGAAGGTCGTCGGCCGCGTGGGGAGCGCGGCGGCGATGATGGCCCGCTGGACGGAGGCGTACTCCTTGGCGGCGGAGAACGACGCCAGCGCGCGGGTGCGCTGGATCATCTCCGGGTTGCTGGTCGCCTCGGCCATGTCCTGCGAGAGCGCGAGGAGCTCGGTGACCAGGCGGTGGTACGCGTCCACCGTCTGGGTCGCGTTCTGCGGGTCGTTGTAGGCGCTGCTGCGGATCGCGTTGAGCTTGTAGAGCTCGCTGACGACGCCGACGAGGCTGTCGTGCACGCCGGAGAGCTGGCCCTTGGCCGTGGCGTCGTCGACCTGCTGCGTGCCCTCGAGGAAGTGCTTCTTCGCCACGTCCGTGGCGTCGCGCACGGACTTGACCTCGTAGTCGTTGGACAGGGCGCCGTGGGCCAGCGGACCGGCCGACTCGTCGCGCTCCTTCTGGAGCGCGGCGGCGAGCTCGGTGGCCTGCTTGGTCATCTCGGTCAGCAGTCGCATGTTGTCGAGCTGCTGGATGTTGTCCATCGACTCGTTGATGCGGAGTGCACCCAGCGAGGTCGCTGCGACCACGGGGAGTGCGAGCAGCGAGACGAGTCGTGTCGAGATGCGCCAGTTCCGCAGGGCTACGCGCGAGCCGTGGCTCGGAGTGGCGCTCTGCGTGGCGTCGGTCGTGGTGGCGGGAGCCTTGGGCTTCGCGCCGGCGCGAGCGGAGTGTTCACCGCTGCCGCCGACCTCTGCCGGTCCCGGGTTCTGGGCGTGCTGGGGCGAGGAACCGCGGTCGGTCCCGCCGCGCGGCTCCGGCTCCGCCGAAGCGCTGCCATCCCTCTTGAAACGTCCCTGCACTAGCGTCGCAACCTCTGGACCAGGCGCCCCTCCGCTGGAACGGCGGGACGGTGTCGGCGTTGTACACGGACGCAGATGCGCCCTGTGTATGTGGTCTGAGTGACCGGCGCAGGTTCCCCCTTCCCGCCGCCACTCGGCGCTGAGTAGCGCCCCTGCGCGCCGGATCGTGAATCCGCGGCGGTCCGAGGAATTCCAGCACAGCCCAGGATCTCCAACAAGGCCCGTGTACCAGGCTGTGACCTTCGTGACAGGATGTGAGTGACAGGTCACGAGGTGTGCAAAGGGTTCTCGTACATACCGGGCATACGCCTACGAGCCATGGGGGTGCATACCCTGTCCCAGTCGCGATGATCAGGAGCGGAATGATTGGTTCAGTGGCGTAATGTCCCTTTGGTCGCACCGAGTTGAGGGTCTCGATTGACCGGTTTGCCCCTTGGTGAGTGAGGAAACTCACACACCGATCATGGCCTCTTCACGCCATCGCCAGGGAATTGAATGTTTAGCCTGACGCTTTACAGGCATGGCGAATCCGACAACCCGCGTCCATCTGGGGCTCTTTGACCCCGACCGGCGCCCAGGACGACAAGGTCGAGCAAAACGGTGAAGACGACGATGATGTTCCGCAACATTGCCAACCCGCGGCGCACGACGCTGGCGCACCTCGAGGACGCCGACGCCCTGCGCACGCCGGAGCTGCCGGAGCACGCCGTCGTCCTCCCGCTGCAGACGGCCAACCCCCGCCGCACCGTCCTGATGGACGCCCCGGTCGCGGTCGCCGCCGCGGAGTGACCCGGTGACCGGCCGAGGGCCGCGGCCCGCGCGGCCCGGCCGGTCGGGGACGGCCGCCCCCTGCGCGCGGCCCGGCCGGCCACGGCCGCCCCTGGCCGAGGAAGCCGCCGTCCGGCCCCCGGACCGGCGCCCCGCCGCTGACCACCCCGGCGGATATACGCGAAGTCGGCAGCCCTTGCCGCGTTAGCCTGGAGCGTCAGACTCCAGCCAGCTCAGTGAGGGGCGCAAGGATCCCGTGCGCATCGCCAGATTCTCCATCGACGGCAACGTCGCTTTCGGCGCGGTCGAGGGCGACAAGCCGGACGAGCTCGTCCTCGACATCATCAAGGGCATCCCGTTCGCGGACTTCGAGCTCTCCGGTACGAAGGTCCCGCTGAACAAGGTCCGGCTGCTGCCGCCGGTGCTCCCGAACAAGGTCGTGGCCTACGGCCGCAACTACGCGGAGCACGCCAAGGAGCTCGGCAACGAGGTGCCCGAGGCCCCGTTCGCCTTCTTCAAGCCGTCGACCTCGGTGATCGGCCCCGGCGACCCGATCCAGTACCCCTCGTTCTCCAGCGAGCTGCACCACGAGGCCGAGCTCGCCGTCGTCATCGGCCGCATGTGCCGCGAGGTCCCGCGCGAGCGCGTGAAGGACGTCATCCTCGGCTACACCTGCGCCAACGACGTCACGGCCCGCGACGTGCAGAAGCGCGAGAAGCAGTGGGCCCGCGCCAAGGGCTTCGACAGCTCCTGCCCGCTCGGCCCCTGGGTGGAGACGGACCTCGACCCCGCCGACCTGACGATCCAGTGCACGGTCAACGGCCAGCAGCGCCAGCTCGGCCGCACCAGCGAGATGATCCACTCCATCGAGGACCTGATCGTCAACATCACCGAGGCCATGACGCTGCTCCCCGGCGACGTGATCCTCACCGGCACCCCGGCTGGGGTCGGCCCCCTGAACGTCGGCGACGAGGTCGCCGTCACCATCGAAGGCATCGGCACTCTCACCAACAAGGTGATCAAGCGTGGCTAACGTCCGTGTACGTTTCTGTCCCTCCCCGACCGGCAACCCCCACGTCGGGCTGGTCCGCACCGCCCTGTTCAACTGGGCGTTCGCCCGGCACAACGAGGGCACCCTGGTCTTCCGCATCGAGGACACCGACGCGGCCCGCGACTCCGAGGAGTCGTACGAGCAGCTCCTCGACGCGATGCGCTGGCTGGGCTTCGACTGGGACGAGGGCCCCGAGATCGGCGGCCCGCACGCGCCGTACCGCCAGTCGCAGCGCATGGACCTGTACGCGGACGTCGCCGCCAAGCTCCTGGACGCGGGCCACGCGTACCACTGCTACTGCTCCACCGAGGAGCTGGACACCCGCCGCGACGCCGCCCGCGCCGCCGGCAAGCCCTCCGGCTACGACGGCCACTGCCGCGACCTGTCCGCCGAGCAGAAGGCCGCCTACGAGGCCGAGGGCCGCAAGCCCATCGTCCGCTTCCGGATGCCCGACGAGGCGATCACCTTCGAGGACCTGGTCCGCGGCGAGATCACGTACCTCCCGGAGAACGTGCCGGACTACGGCATCGTCCGCGCCAACGGCGCGCCGCTGTACACGCTCGTCAACCCCGTCGACGACGCCCTGATGGAGATCACCCACGTCCTGCGCGGCGAGGACCTGCTCTCCTCCACCCCCCGGCAGATCGCCCTCTACAAGGCGCTGACCGAGCTGGGCATCGCCAAGGAGACCCCGGCCTTCGGCCACCTCCCGTACGTGATGGGCGAGGGCAACAAGAAGCTCTCCAAGCGCGACCCGGAGTCCTCGCTCAACCTCTACCGCGAGCGCGGCTTCCTCCCCGAGGGCCTGCTGAACTACCTCTCGCTGCTCGGCTGGTCGCTCGCCGCCGACCGCGACATCTTCTCCATCGACGAGATGGTCGCCGCGTTCGACGTCACCGACGTGAACCCGAACCCGGCCCGCTTCGACCTGAAGAAGTGCGAGGCGATCAACGCCGACCACATCCGCATGCTCGACGTGAAGGACTTCACCGAGCGCTGCGCCCCGTGGCTGCGCGCCCCGTTCGCCCCCTGGGCGCCGGAGGACTTCGACGAGGCGAAGTGGCAGGCGATCGCCCCGCACGCCCAGTCGCGGATGAAGGTGCTCTCCGAGATCACGGACAACGTCGACTTCCTGTTCCTGCCGGAGCCGGCCGTCGACGAGGCGTCCTGGACGAAGGCCATGAAGGAGGGCAGCGACGCCCTGCTCCGTACGGCCCGCGAGAAGCTGGAGGCGGCCGACTGGACCTCTCCGGAGTCCCTCAAGGAGGCCGTCCTGGCCGCCGGTGAGGAGCACGGCCTGAAGCTCGGCAAGGCCCAGGCCCCGGTCCGTGTCGCCGTCACCGGCCGCACGGTCGGCCTGCCGCTCTTCGAGTCCCTGGAGATCCTGGGCAAGGAGAAGACGCTGGCACGCGTCGACGCGGCCCTGGCGAAGCTGGCCGCCTAGCCCTGACAGGCAGAGGGCGGAAGAGGGGCGGCACCCGGTCCGGGTGCCGCCCCTCACGCATGTCCGGACCGGCGCCAAGGCGGTCGTCATCGGGCCGGCGCCCGGTGATGGTCGTCACGCGGACCCGCAGGCCGGGCGCGGTCGTCGCGTGAACCGCCGCCGGGTGGCCGTCGTCACACGGACCGGTGCCACGTGGTGGTCGTCACGGCGGGGGTTCCGGTCCTCGCCGTCGCGGATGACCGCCGCCCGCGGGACAGCCGCCCGTCCCCGGCGATACCGTCGGGCCATGGGCATCGACGCCGTGGTCTGGGACATCGACGACACGCTCTTCGACTACACGAGCGCTGACAGGGCGGGCATGCGGGACCATCTCGCGGCCGAGGGACTGCTCGACGGCGGTACGAGCGTCGAACAGGCCCTCACGCGCTGGCGGGAGATCACCGACGCCCAGTGGGCGAGGTACGCGGCCGGTGAGACGGACTGGCAGGGCCAGCGGCGGGACCGCGTCCGGGTGTTCCTGGGGGAGTCGCTGAGCGACACCGAGGCCGACGCGTGGTTCGACCGGTACATCACGCACTACGAGGGCGCCTGGGCGCTGTTCCCCGACGTCCTGCCCGCCCTCGACGCGCTCGCCTCCGGCCACCGGCACGCGGTGCTGTCCAACTCCAGCCTCCTCGTGCAGGACCGCAAGCTGCGCGTCCTCGGTGTGCACGACCGCTTCGAGGCCATCCTGTGCGCCGCCGAGCTCGGCGTCTCCAAACCCGCGGCGGCCGCCTTCCACGCGGCCTGCGACGCCCTCGGGCTGCCGCCCGGCCGCGTCGCCTACGTCGGGGACCATCCGGAGATCGACGGACGCGGCGCCGCCGACGCCGGTCTGCTCTCGGTGTGGATCGACCGCGGCGGCGCCGGTGCCGCCGGCACCGCCGGACGAAGGGGTCCGCATCGGATCGGATCGCTCGCCGAGTTGCCCGCGATCCTCGCCGCCGATACCCGTTTTGGAGCGCCGTCCACCTTCGGGTAATGTTCTTTCTGCGCCGCCGGGAGCGGGCCGAAAGGCCGGAGCTCGGAGGCGCTCGCTAAAACAAGATCCCCACGCGGGGTTGAGTTTCAGTGGCCTATGGTGTAATTGGCAGCACGACGGTTTCTGGTTCCGTTAGTCTTGGTTCGAGTCCAGGTAGGCCAGCTCGCAGAGCTCATCTGCACCGCGGAGATCCAGATCCGCAAAGCCCCCGTTGTGTAGCGGCCTAGCACGCTGCCCTCTCACGGCAGTAGCGCCGGTTCGAATCCGGTCGGGGGTACAGATCCTTCCCAGGGAGGCAGTTCGGGTCGCACCCGCTGCCCCTCATGCAGGATCGCTAGGGCCCCCGTTGTGTAGCGGCCTAGCACGCCGCCCTCTCAAGGCGGTAGCGCCGGTTCGAATCCGGTCGGGGGTACTGACCAACTGGTCTCGACCAATGGTCTAAACCACCATGGGCTATGGTGTAATTGGCAACACTACGGTTTCTGGTACCGTCATTCTAGGTTCGAGTCCTGGTAGCCCAGCTCCGAATCTGCGGAAACGCAGGATTCAGGCCCCCGTTGTGTAGCGGCCTAGCACGCCGCCCTCTCAAGGCGGTAGCGCCGGTTCGAATCCGGTCGGGGGTACACGGTCCGCAAGGGTCTCCACTTCGGTGGGGGCCCTTTCGGCGTTCGGCGATCAACTCGTGCCATCTCGCCATGAGTTGGATCACCCCGGAGACGAGTCACGGGGTGCACCGGGCCCGAGGGCCGGTACACCCCGTGTACGGGACGGTGTGCATCGGGGAGAGCCTGCCGCGGCGTTGAGGCCGGCCCTCCCGTCGCACGCGGGAGCGGAGCGGAGGTCAGCCCGTGCGGCGCAGGGCCTCGGAGAGGCGTCCGGCGGCGTCGATGACGGCCTGGGCGTGCATGCGGCCCGGGTGCCGGGTCAGGCGCTCGATCGGCCCGGAGACCGAGACGGCGGCCACGACGCGGTTCGAGGGGCCGCGGACCGGCGCGGAGACGGACGCCACGCCCGGCTCGCGCTCGCCGATCGACTGGGCCCAGCCCCGGCGCCGTACCCCCGACAGCGCGGTGGCGGTGAAGCGGGCGCCCTGGAGGCCGCGGTGCAGCCGCTCCGGCTCCTCCCAGGCCATCAGGATCTGGGCGGAGGAACCGGCCTTCATGGTGAGGGTGGAGCCCACCGGCACCGTGTCCCGCAGACCGGACAGCCGCTCGGCCGCGGCGACGCAGATGCGCATGTCGCCCTGGCGGCGGTAGAGCTGCGCGCTCTCGCCCGTGATGTCCCGGAGGTGGGTGAGCACCGGGCCCGCCGTCGCGAGGAGACGGTCCTCGCCGGCGGCCGCGGCCAGCTCGGCGAGCCGGGGCCCGAGGATGAAACGGCCCTGCATGTCGCGCGCCACCATGCGGTGGTGTTCAAGTGCCACGGCGAGGCGATGTGCCGTGGGTCGTGCCAGTCCGGTCGCCGCGACCAAGCCTGCGAGGGTGGCCGGACCGGACTCCAGAGCGCTCAGGACAAGGGCTGCCTTGTCCAGAACGCCGACGCCGCTACTGTTGTCCATGAAACGATACTCGCGTCTCACTCTGTGAAACGCAAGTTCAATTTCCGGTGAAACGCGCCACCCTGGTAGGCACAGCGGCCCGCGGACCAACGGGTCCGGCGGACGACGTCCGGCACTAGGGGTGCGGACGTCCACCGCCCCGGAAATCTCTAGTTGGGCCGGCGCCACACGAGCCGGCCGGAGGGAAAGCGATGGGTAGGACACTCGCGGAGAAGGTCTGGGACGACCACGTCGTCCGGCGCGCCGAGGGCGAGCCCGACCTCCTCTTCATCGATCTGCACCTGCTGCACGAGGTGACCAGCCCGCAGGCCTTCGACGGCCTGCGCCAGGCGGGCCGTCCGGTGCGGCGCCTCGACCTCACCATCGCGACCGAGGATCACAACACCCCGACCCTCGACATCGACAAGCCCATCGCGGACCCGGTCTCGCGCGTCCAGCTCGAGACGCTGCGCAAGAACGCCGCCGAGTTCGGCGTGCGGCTGCATTCCCTGGGCGACGTCGAGCAGGGCGTGGTGCACGTGGTGGGGCCGCAGCTCGGTCTGACCCAGCCGGGCACCACGGTGGTCTGCGGCGACTCGCACACCTCCACGCACGGCGCGTTCGGCGCCCTGGCGTTCGGCATCGGCACCTCTCAGGTGGAGCACGTGCTGGCCACCCAGACGCTGCCGCTGGCCCGGCCCAAGACCATGGCCATCACCGTCGAGGGCGAGCTGCCCGACGGCGTCACCGCGAAGGACCTGATCCTGGCGATCATCGCCAAGATCGGTACGGGCGGCGGCCAGGGCTACATCCTGGAATACCGCGGCTCCGCCATCGAGAAGCTCTCGATGGAGGCCCGGATGACCATCTGCAACATGTCGATCGAGGCCGGCGCCCGCGCGGGCATGATCGCCCCCGACGAGACGACCTTCGCCTACCTCAAGGGCCGCGCCCACGCGCCCGAGGGTGAGGACTGGGACGCCGCCGTCGCGTACTGGAAGACGCTGAAGTCCGACGACGACGCCGCATTCGACACGGAGGTCGTCATCGACGCCGCCTCCCTGTCGCCGTTCGTCACCTGGGGCACCAACCCCGGCCAGGGAGCGCCGCTTTCGGCGAACGTCCCCGACCCTGCTTCGTACGAAGACGCTTCGGAGCGCCTGGCAGCCGAAAAGGCCCTGGAATACATGGGGTTGACCGCCGGACAGCCGCTGCGCGACATCAAGGTCGACACCGTCTTCGTAGGTTCGTGCACCAACGGCCGCATCGAGGACCTGCGCGCGGCCGCCGCGATCGTCGAGGGCCGCAAAGTCGCCGACGGCGTACGGATGCTGGTCGTCCCCGGTTCCGCGCGGGTCGGACTCCAGGCCGTCTCCGAGGGTCTGGACGTGGTCTTCAAGGAGGCCGGCGCCGAATGGCGGCACGCGGGCTGCTCGATGTGTCTGGGCATGAACCCCGACCAGCTCGCCCCCGGTGAGCGCTCCGCGTCCACCTCCAACCGCAACTTCGAGGGCAGGCAGGGCAAGGGCGGCCGTACGCACCTGGTCTCCCCGCAGGTCGCCGCCGCCTCGGCGGTCCTCGGCCACCTGGCCTCCCCGGCCGACCTGTCCGACGCCCCCGTGCCCGCTGGAGTCTGAGAGTCATGGAAGCATTCACCAAGCACACCGGCCGGGCCGTCCCGCTGCGCCGCAGCAACGTCGACACCGACCAGATCATCCCCGCGCACTGGCTCAAGAAGGTGACCCGGGACGGCTTCGAGGACGGTCTCTTCGAGGCCTGGCGCAAGGACGCCTCCTTCGTCCTCAACCAGCCGGAGCGCCAGGGCGCCACGGTTCTGGTCGCGGGCCCCGACTTCGGTACGGGCTCCTCCCGCGAGCACGCCGTCTGGGCGCTGCAGAACTACGGCTTCAAGGCCGTCATCTCCTCCCGGTTCGCCGACATCTTCCGCGGCAACTCGCTCAAGAACGGCCTGCTCACGGTGGTTCTGGACCAGAAGATCGTGGACGCCCTGCAGGAGCTGTCCGAGCGGGACCCGCAGGCGGAGATCACGGTCGACCTGGAGGCCCGCGAGGTGCGCGCCGAGGGCGTCACCGCCGCCTTCGAGCTCGACGAGAACGCCCGCTGGCGGCTGCTGAACGGGCTGGACGACATCTCCATCACCCTCCAGAACGAGGGCGACATCGCGGCGTACGAGGCCAAGCGGCCCTCGCACAAGCCGAAGACGCTCCAGGTCTGACCCCCGGGCCGGGCCACGGCCCGGCCCGACTCATTTCAGCCACGCAACACCCCTCTGTACCCCCAATCGTGGACGGTTGGGGGTACAGCCGTTTCCGCCTCCGGACGGCTCCCGCGGGCCCCCACGAGGGCGGTCAACTCCCTTAGTTACAAGGCGGG
This sequence comes from Streptomyces sp. NPDC028298, assembly GCF_055565895.1. NCBI lineage: Bacteria > Bacillati > Actinomycetota > Actinomycetes > Kitasatosporales > Streptomycetaceae > Streptomyces > Streptomyces sp. NPDC028298. Next base: position 203,260 of record NZ_JBVHTL010000010.1, on the reverse strand, counting down.
TTGTCTGGGTAGGCGGCTACCTGGGCGACTTCCGGCCAAGGGGGTCAGGAGGCTGCCGGGGGGCGGCAGTTACCCCCTGCGCAGGCGACAACTCGCCCCAGATGGCACAATCTGTGCATGGAACGTGACGGCCAACTCGAGCTCTACATGGCGGTCGCGGCCCAACTCAAGGAAGCGCACACAACAGTGCGCGCACTGCAAGTCCCGGAGGGCGTACGGATGGCGCTGACCCGGAAGCTGCTGGTCATTACGGCCGCGGCCAAACACGATCTCGCCGACGCGGCAAGGCGGCTGGAGCGGTTCACCAGCGACCTTGACGAGGGTCGATTCCTCGAAGGGGATCACTGACGAACTGCGCTGCGGCCCGAGTTCGTTGCGGCACAAGGGTGATTAGCCCGTTTCGTGTTTGATTTGCGGTATATATCTGCCTAACGTGCGAAAAAGCTTGAACGCATTCGTTCGGGCAATGTCTCCGAAGGGGAAGACGTGAACAAGGCGCAGCTCGTAGAAGCGATTGCCGACAAGGTCGGCGGGCGTCAGCAGGCCGCCGACGCGGTCGACGCGGTACTGGACGCCATCGTCCGTGCGGTTGTCGGCGGAGACCGGGTCTCGGTCACGGGCTTCGGTTCCTTCGAGAAGGTCGACCGTCCCGCCCGTTACGCCCGCAACCCTCAGACGGGTGAGCGTGTTCGGGTCAAGAAGACGTCCGTGCCGCGGTTCCGTGCCGGCCAGGGCTTCAAGGACCTGGTGAGCGGCTCGAAGAAGCTCCCGAAGAACGACGTGGCGGTCAAGAAGGCCCCGAAGGGCAGCCTCTCCGGCGGCGCTTCCGCGACGGTGAAGAAGGCCGCGGCCAAGAAGGCCACCACCGCCAAGAAGGCGGCGGCGAGCAAGGCCGTGGCGAAGAAGACCACGGCGAAGAAGACCACGGCCGCCGCGAAGAAGACCACGGCGAAGAAGACGACGGCGAAGACGACCGCCGCCAAGAAGACCACGGCGAAGACGACCGCGGCCAAGAAGACCGCCGCCAAGAAGGCTCCGGCGAAGAAGGCCACGGCCAAGAAGGCCCCCGCCAAGAAGTCGACCGCCCGCAAGACCACCGCCAAGAAGGCCACCGCCCGCTAGAGACGGGTACAGGGCACCTCACGCGCCGGGCCGGGCTCCCCGAGGGAGCCCGGCCCGCGGCGTGTCCGCGACGGCCGCGCCGCGGGGGTCCGCGACGCCCGCGCCGCGAGGGCTCAGAACGTCTGCAGCGTGATCAGGGTGATCCGGAGCTCCGCGCCCGCGCCCTCGGTCTCGATCCGCACCCGCTGTCCCGGCCGCAGCAGCCGCAGCCCGCCGGCGTCGAACGCCGGACCGTCGAAGGGCACCGGGGTGCCGTCGTCGAGCAGCACCTGTCCGCTGCGGGTCTCGGGGTCGTACGTGTACGAGGTCGCCTGCATGGGGGCAGCCTACTGATCCCGCCGCCGGGGGCGCCGCGCGCGGACCGGCCGCCCGGTGTCCCTCACTGCCCGGGAATGAGCAGCCGCGCCGCCGCGGCCGCCGTGCGCGGTCCCACCCCGAGCGTCAGCGCCGCCCGCAGATCCTCCCGGGTGTCCACGTCCCGCCGTACGGAATCCACCGCGTCGAGACGGAGTTCCGCCGCCCCCGAGGCGCGATGGCGGGCCCGGGAATCACCACCGAAAGCAGGGAGCAATTCCCGGCCCGGGGACGCGGCCAGGAGCGTGGTGCCGATTGCAGCAGCATCGGCCAGAAAAGCGCGCGGGAATTCACTCGCGGCGGCCAGGACCCGGGCCAATTCCGAAGGCCGCAGAGCGGGCAGATCGGCGTTCAGGGCGGCGAGGGCGCTTTCGGGATCCCGGGCCCGTACGACACCCGCGCCGTGCGCCAGCGCCGCGTTGAGACCCCCGCCCGGCTCGTCCGCGACGATCCGCGCGCCGAGCGCGGCCAGCTCCCTGCCGGCCACCGCGTCACCCGTGACGACCGCCACATCCCGCACCGCCGCGCAGGCCAGCGCCGCCGCCACCGTGTCCTGCGCGAACGCGAGCGCGAGGCCCGGGCGCAGTACGTCGGAAGCGGTGTCCGCAAGCCTGCTCTTGGCACGCGCCAGGGGTTTGAGGGGTACGACCAAGGTCCACCGCACGAACACTCCACCCTCTCCGGTCACGCCTTATTGTGACCTGGTCACCCTGGCGGTCCGGGTGTCGGGGCGTACGGTGTTCTCGACAGACAGGCGGCCTGGAGCGACACTTGTGCGGCCCCCCAGGCTCTAGAGGAAGGTGTCCGCGTGCCCCGCCGCAGAATCGGCTTCTGGTACCGCTTCGCAGCGGTTCTCTGCAAACCGCCGCTCGTGGTTCTGATCAAGCGGGACTGGCGTGGGATGGAGAACATTCCGGCCGAGGGCGGATTTATCACCGCGGTGAACCACAATTCCCACGTGGACCCGTTCGCGTATGCGCACTACCAGTACAACACCGGACGTGTTCCCCGGTTCCTGGCGAAGGCCGGACTTTTCAAGAAGGGATTCGTCGGCGCCGCGATGCGCGGCACCGGACAGATTCCCGTCTACCGCGAGAGCACCGACGCCCTGAGCGCCTTCCGGGCCGCGATCGACGCCGTGGAACGCGGTGAGTGCGTCGCGTTCTACCCCGAGGGCACGCTCACCCGTGACCCCGACGGCTGGCCGATGACCGGCAAGACCGGTGCGGCGCGCGTCGCCCTGCAGACCAGGTGCCCGGTCATCCCGGTGGCCCAGTGGGGCGCCAACGAACTGCTGCCCCCGTACGCCAAGAAGCCCGACATCCTCCCGCGCAAGACCCACCACGTGCTCGCGGGCCCGCCGGTGGACCTCTCGCGCTTCTACGACCGGGAGATGAACCCGGACCTCCTCAAGGAGGTCACCGAGGTCATCATGGCCGCCATCACCGCGCAGCTCGAGCTGATCCGCGGCGAGAAGGCGCCCGAGAACGTGTACGACCCGCGCGAGGTGCGCATCGCGCAGCGCCGCAAGGCCGCGGCCAAGTCGAAGGCACAGCAGGAAGAAGGGCAGGGCACGTGAGCAAGCCGGTCAGGGCGGCCGTCTTCGGGACCGGATCGTGGGGTACGGCCTTCGGCATGGTGCTCGCCGACGCGGGGTGCGACGTCACCCTGTGGGCACGCCGTCCCGGACTCGCCGACGCGGTCAACTCCACGCGGATGAACCCGGACTACCTCCCGGGGATCGAACTCCCGGAGAACCTGCGGGCCACCGCCGACCCGGCCGAGGCCGCCCGCGACGCCGACTTCACCGTCCTCGCGGTGCCCTCCCAGACCCTGCGCGGCAACCTCGCGGACTGGGTGCCGCTGCTCGCCCCCGACACCGTGCTCGTCTCGCTCATGAAGGGCGTCGAACTCGGCACCGTGAAGCGGATGAGCGAGGTCATCGAGGAGGTCGCCAAGGTCTCCGCGGACCGCGTGGCCGTGGTCACCGGACCCAACCTCGCCAAGGAGATCGCCCAGCGGATGCCCGCGGCGGCGGTCGTCGCCTGCCGCGACGAGGCGGTGGCCCGGCGCATCCAGACCGCCTGCCACACGCCGTACTTCCGCCCCTACACCAACACCGACGTGGTGGGCTGTGAACTCGGCGGAGCCGTCAAGAACGTGATCGGCCTCGCCGTCGGCATCGCGGACGGCATGGGCCTGGGCGACAACGCCAAGGGCTCGCTGATCACCCGCGGCCTGGCCGAGACCACCCGGCTCGGACTCGTCATGGGCGCGGAGCCGATGACGTTCTCCGGCCTCGCGGGCCTCGGCGACCTCGCCGCGACCTGCTCCTCGCCGCTGTCCCGCAACCACACCTTCGGCATCAACCTCGGCCGGGGCATGACCCTCCAGGAGACCATCGCGGTCACCCGGCAGACCGCCGAGGGAGTCAAGTCCTGTGAGTCGGTGCTGGATCTGGCGCGCCGGCACGGCGTCGACATGCCGATCACCGAGACGGTCGTCAGCATCGTCCACGAGGGCAAGCCGCCGGTGGTCGCCCTCAAGGAGCTGATGGGGCGCAGCGCGAAGTCCGAACGCCGCTGAGCCACCCGGCGAACCGCCAGGTGGGCGACGCTCCGCGACGGTGGGTACGACGCTGAGCAACAGCCGCCGTGGGGCGCTGACTCACCGCCGTACCACCGGGTACTCTCAACGCGATATGAGCACCGAGAACCTCCCCCAGAGCCCTGAGCGGCCGACGCGCAAGCCGCGCGTGGCCGTCGTCTTCGGCGGCCGCAGCTCCGAACACGGGATCTCCGTGGTCACCGCCGGCGCCGTCCTGAGCGCCATCGACCGTACGAAATACGACGTACTGCCGATCGGCATCACCCAGGACGGCCGTTGGGCGCTCACCGCGGACGAGCCGGAACGCATGGCGATCGTCGACCGCAAGCAGCCGAGCGTCGAGCAGCTCGCCGAGTCCGGTGAGGGCGGCGTGGTGCTCCCCGTCGACCCGGCCAACCGCGAAGTCGTCTACAACGAGCCCGGGTCGGTCCCCAAGGCGCTCGGCGAGGTCGACGTCGTCTTCCCGATGCTGCACGGCCCGTACGGCGAGGACGGCACCCTCCAGGGCCTCCTGGAGCTGTCCGGCGTCCCCTACGTCGGCTCGGGCGTCCTCGCCTCGGCCGTCGGCCAGGACAAGGACTACATGAAGCGGGTGTTCACCTCGTTCGGGCTGAAGGTGGGCCCGTACGTGGTGATCCGGCCGCGCGAGTGGCAGCAGGACGAGTCCGCCGCCCGCAAGAAGATCGTCGACTTCGCGGGCGAGCACGGCTGGCCGCTCTTCGTGAAGCCCGCGCGCGCGGGTTCGTCGTTCGGCATCACGAAGGTCGACGACCTCGCGGGCCTCGACGACGCCATCGCGGAGGCCCAGCGCCACGACCCGAAGATCATCGTCGAGGCGCTGCTGCGCGGCCGCGAGATCGAGTGCGGGGTCCTGGAGTTCGAGGACGGGCCGCGCGCCTCGGTCCCCGCCGAGATCCCGCCCGTGCAGTCGCACGCGTTCTACGACTTCGAGGCCAAGTACATCGACGCCGCCGACGGGATCGTGCCGGCGCCGCTCACCGAGGAGCAGACCGCCGAGGTCCGCCGGCTGGCCGTCGAGGCCTTCGAGGCGGCCTCCTGCGAGGGTCTGGTCCGCGCGGACTTCTTCCTCACCGAGGACGGCGAGTTCGTCATCAACGAGATCAACACCATGCCGGGCTTCACGCCGATCTCCATGTACCCGCGGATGTGGCGGGAGACGGGCGTCGGCTACGCGGAGCTCGTCGACCGTCTGATCCAGGCGGCACTGCGGCGGTCCACCGGGCTGCGCTGAGCGGCCCGCGGGACCAGGACGTCAGTCGGCGATCCCTTCGGGGATCGCCTTCTTGACGGAGGGGGCCAGGTCGACGAGCACACCGGAGGCGTCGGCGCCCTTCGGCACGGTGACCTGGACGTAGGCCAGACGCGAAGCGGTGGTGAGACGGGTCGTCCCGTCGTCCTGCTGCTCCATCAGCCAGTCGACGCCGTTCACTCCTCCGGCCACGGCCTTCGGGTCGTCGCCCGCCGCGACCTTGGGGTCGGTCATCTTCGGCGGCCGCTCGACACCGCAGCGCAGTATGATCGCCGGGCTTCCCCAGCCCGCGGTCAGCGCGGACCGGGGCTCAGGGTCCTCACGGTGACGGCCGTCCACGGTCCGCGGCAGCGCCTTGTCCAGGTTCTGGCACAGCCCGGTGACCTTAGTGTCCGGACTCGGAACCGCGACGGACGCGCTGTCGTCTGCTGAGGAGCAGCCCGCGATCGCGATCAGCGCCGCGAGAACGGGCAGCCCGGGGGAAGCGGCGTGCCGGTGACGGAAGAAGTTCACCGGCCAAGGGTAGACGGGGGCTACAGGTGCACGACCGGACAGGTCAGGGTGCGGGTGATGCCGTCCACCTGCTGGACCTTGGCCACCACCATGCGACCGAGTTCGTCCACGGTGTCGGCCTGGGCCCGCACGATCACGTCGTACGGTCCGGTCACGTCCTCGGCCTGGATCACCCCCGGGATCTTGCTGATCGTCTCGGCGACGGTCGACGCTTTGCCGACCTCCGTCTGGATCAGGATGTACGCCTGTACCACGGAACCTCCAGGGCGGCCACGAGGATCATGTGGGGAAAAGGAACGCCACGGTATCGCGTTGCCGCGCGCCGCGGGGAGACCCGCGGTGACTGGGGCTCGCGCGCCGGGGTGGAGGGACTGCGCAAGTTGACGGTCAACTCGACCGTACCGAGTACTCAGACGGCTCGCGACCGGGCACGAGCAGCGACAGAGGGAGCACGACGATCATGAAGGGCACCGTGGGCGAGTTGGGGGAGTTCGGGCTCATCCGAGAGCTCACCTCGCGCCTCACCACCACCCCGGCGGTCCGGGTCGGCCCCGGCGACGACGCCGCGGTGGTGGCAGCGCCGGACCGCAGGGTCGTGGCGAGCACCGACATCCTCCTCGAAGGACGTCACTTCCGCCGCGACTGGTCCACGGCGTACGACGTCGGCCGCAAGGCCGCCGCGCAGAACCTCGCGGACATCGCCGCGATGGGCGCCGTGCCGACCGCGCTGCTGCTCGGCCTGGTCGTGCCCGCCGAACTCCCGGCCACCTGGCCCTCGGAGCTGATGGACGGGCTGCGCGACGAGTGCCAGGTCGCGGGCGCGGCCGTGGTCGGCGGGGATGTCGTACGGGGCGAGACCATCACCGTCGCCATCACGGCGCTCGGCGATCTGCGCAACCACGAGCCGGTCACCCGGGCCGGCGCGCAGCCCGGTGACGTCGTCGCCGTGACGGGCTGGCTGGGCTGGTCCGCGGCCGGGTTCGCGGTGCTCTCCCGGGGCTTCCGTTCGCCGCGCGCGTTCGTCGAGGCCCACCGCCGGCCCGAACCGCCGTACCACGCCGGTCCGGCCGCCGCCGGGCTCGGCGCGACCTCGATGACGGACGTCAGCGACGGCCTGATCGCCGACCTCGGGCACATCGCCGAGGCCAGCAAGGTGCGCATCGACATCCGCTCCGGCGACATCGACATCCCCTCGCAGATGAACGACATCGGCCAGGCCGTCGGCGTCGACCCCATCCAGTGGGTGCTCACCGGTGGCGAGGACCACGCGATCGTCGCCACCTTCCCGCCGGACGTGAAGCTGCCCGCGCGCTGGAAGGTGATCGGCGAGGTGCTCAACCCGTCGGCCCTGCCGCGGGTGACCGTGGACGGCGCTCCCTGGACGAGCAAGGGCGGCTGGGACCACTTCGGGGACATCGAGTCCTGAGGCTTCCGGCGTCCGGGGTGCACACCTCGGACGCCGGGGGCGCCACCCATGGCACGAGGGCAGCAAAAAACCCGCCCACCGTGAGGTGGACGGGTTCAGTGCAAGCGAACCAGCAGTGGCCGCGCGCTAGCGGTTGTCAGCGCGTGACCTTGCCGGCCTTGATGCACGAGGTGCAAGCGTTCACGCGCTTCGGCGTCCCGCCCACCACGGTACGGACGCGCTGGATGTTGGGGTTCCAGCGACGCGGTGTACGGCGGTGCGAGTGCGAGATGTTGTTGCCGAAGCCCGGCCCCTTGCCGCAGACGTCGCAGTTGGCAGCCACGGGTCACTCCAAAGACTTCAGATGCACTTACGGTTGATCCCGGCATGCCGAGGATCAAGATCTAGGATCTGAGGGGCGCTGCCAGGGGGATGGCCCGATCGGATCGGGCAACTGGAGCAGCATACAACGACTGCGTCCGGAGAACGAAACTACCATGACCTGCCGGTTGACGGCCCACCCGCGGGGGCCGGGGCCCTCTACCGGCAGTAACCCCTTCTGGGACTACGCTGCCTCCCACGTCCAGCAGCTCAAGGAGGCCAGGTGCCGCAGGTGCCGCAGACATTCGATGCTCTCGCGGTGCGCACCTGGTGCGGGCTCGCGCTGGAGGCCCTCGGCCGCGCGCGCGAGGAGATCGACGCGATCAATGTCTACCCGGTCGCCGACGGGGACACCGGGACGAACCTGTATCTGACCCTGGAGTCGGCCGCGGCGGCGGTCGAGGCGGTGTTCGCGGCCCACGAGGCGGTGGCCGCACCGGCGCCCGGGACGGCGCGGGGGCCCGTGGCCGCGGCGGGGACCGGGACCGGGGAGAGGTCAGGGGCCGCGGGGGCCGGGGCCGGTGAAGACCGTGAGGGCTCCCTCGCCGACGGAGATCGTGAGGTCTCCCTCGCCGACGCCATCAGGGCCATGGCCCACGGGGCCCTGATCGGGGCCCGGGGCAACTCCGGGACCATCCTCGCGCAGCTCCTGCGGGGCATGGCCCAGGTGCTCGCGGCCGACGGTGAGACCGCTCACACCGACGGCCGGGGCCTGTGCCTGGCCCTGCGCAACGCGGCCGACTCCGCCCGCGGGGCCGTCGCACACCCCGTCGAGGGCACGGTCCTCAGTGTCGCCTCGGCCGCCGCCGACGCCGCCTCCGGCACCGAGGGGGACTGCGGCGCCGTCGCGCTCGCGGCCTACGCGGGCGCCGGCACCGCGCTCTCCGCCACCACCGGACAGCTCGCCGTCCTGGAGCACGCCGGTGTGGTCGACGCGGGCGGGCGGGGACTGGTGGCGGTGCTCGCCGCACTTGTGCAGACGTTCACGGGAGAGGCGCCGCGGCCGTTCACGGCCTCCGCCGCCCCGTACGGGCCCGGAGAGGGGACCGCCCCCGGTGTCACGCGCGTCCCCGGCACCACGGACCTGCCCGGCTCCGCCGGGACACCGGACGCCGCTCCCGGGACCGCGACGCGAGGGCCGGACGGCCAGGGCGCCGACGCGGCACCCGCCTGCGGGGACGGGGGAGCGGAGAGCGGTCATCCCGCCTTCGAGGTGATCTACCTCCTGGAGGCGCAGGACGCCGCCGTGGACCGTCTGCGGGACCGGCTCGACGGCCTCGGCGACTCCCTCGTCGTGGTCGGCGGCGACGGCCTGTGGAACGTCCATGTGCACGTGGACGACGCGGGCGCGGCCGTCGAGGCGGGCGTCGAGGCGGGGCGTCCGCACCGCATCCGGATCACCCACTTCGGGCTCGGCGACGCCCACACCGCGGGGGCGGGACGACCGCCCCGGGAGCGGACACAGCGAGCCGTCGTGGCCGTCGTGCCCGGCGAGGGCCTCGCCGGGCTGTACACGGAGGCCGGGGCGACCACCGTGCTCGCGCGTCCGGGGGAGCCGCCCGCCAGCGGGGAACTCGTGGCGGCCGTACGCCGGGCCCACGCGCGCGAGGTGGTGCTGCTGCCCAACGACGCGGACCTGCGGCACACAGCGGCGGCGGCCGCCGAACAGGCCCGCGCCGAGGGCGTCCGGGTCGCGCTGATCCCGACCCGCTCGGCCGTGCAGGGCATCGCCGCGCTGGCCGTGCACGAGGCGGAGCGCCGCTTCGACGAGGACGTCGTCGCCATGACGTCCGCCGCGGGCGCCACCCGCTACGCCGAAGTCGCCGTCGCCGAGCGGCAGTCCTGGACGATGGCCGGCATCTGCCAGGCCGGGGACGTCCTCGGCCTCATCGACGGTGACGTCGCCGTCATCGGCGCCGACGTGACCGCCACGGCGGAGACCGTCCTCGACCGCATGCTCGCCGCGGGCGGCGAGATGGTCACCCTCGTCCTCGGCGACGACGCCCCCGAGAGCATCGCCGCGCACCTGGAGGCACGGGTTCGGGAGTCCTACCTCGCGGTGGACACCGTGGTGTACCGGGGCGGACGCCAGGGCGCGCTGTTGCTGATCGGGGTCGAGTAGCGGCCCTCGGCGCCGGCGGTCAGGCGCTCGCGGGCACCTCGGCCGGCCGGAGGACCTCCGGGGTCACGGCCGACCGGTGGGCGCGTTCGACCGCCTGCCCCCAGTAGGTCCCGGCGACCATGAGCAGGGCGCCCAGAGCGGTGAGGGCCGTCAGGTGTTCGCCGCCCAGGACGACACCGACCGCGACGGCCCAGACCGGCTCGGTGCCCAGCAGCAGGCTGACCCGGCTGGCGGAGCTGCGCTGCACCGCCCAGGTCTGCGCGAGGAAGGCGAACAGGCCGCAGAACAGGGCGAGATAGAAGAGCCGCGCCCAGCCGCCCGCGTCGACCCCGCCGAGCGTCGTCAGGGTGCCCGCGACGGGCACCGCGAACAGGACGGCGCCGACGAGCGTCTGCACGGCCGTGACCTGCAACGGCCGCACCGGGTGACGGGCGGTGAGCCGTCCCACCAGGGCCACATGGGCCGCGCGGACCAGCGCGGCGGCGAGGATCAGCAGGTCGCCGCCGCCGGGCGAGTGGAAGCCGCTGCCGGACACGAGAAGGACGACGGCGAGCAGACACAGGCCGGTCGCGGCGAAATAGCGGGGCGGCAGCCCCGGCCCGCCCGACGTACGGTCCAGCAGCGGGGTGAGCACGATCGTGAGGCTGATCAGCAGGCCCGCGTTGGCGGCGCTGGTGTGGGCGACCCCGTACGTCTCCAGGACCAGGACGGCCGCCTGGGTGACCCCCAGCACCGCCCCGACCCGCAGTTCGTCGCGGGTGCAGCGCCGTGTCCGGCAGCGGACGCCGAGGAGCGCGACACAGGCCACGGCCGAGATGCCGTACCGCGCGAACAGGACGAGCAGGACGGGGAGAGCCGACGTGGCGGACTTGGCGGCCAGATAACTGGAACCCCAGACGACGGCGACAAGGAGAAGCACCGCGTCGGTGCTGCGGACTCGGGACACGCCCACACGCTCCCCCACTCCGACCCTGAAGCCCAGAGCGAAGTTCTTCAAGGTCTTTTAAGCATCACTACAATGAACGGGTGAACGAGCGGCAGTTGCGGATCCTGCGTGAACTGGGCGAGCTGGGAAGTGTCACCGCCGTGGCGGAGGCGCTGCTGATGACCCCCTCGGCGATCTCGCAGCACCTGCGCCTGCTGCAACGCGCTATTCCGGTCCCGCTCACCGAACGCGAAGGCCGGCGGCTGGTGCTCACCGACGCCGGACGGGTGCTCGCCGGTGCCGCGATCGAGGTGGAGAGCGCCCTGGCCAGGGCACGGCACTGCGTGGACGAGTTCGTGGACGAGCCGGCCGGAGACGTGTCCATCGCCGCCTTCCACAGCGCGGCCGCCACGTTCTTCCCGGTCCTGCTGCGCGACCGGGCCGCGACGGCGCCGAGGCTCGCGCTCGCCGACGAGGACGTGGCGCAGGACCACTTCCCCCGGCTGACCCGGGACTACGACCTCGTGGTCGCCCACCATCTCGCGCACACGCCGCCCTGGCCGCGCACCGTCACCGCGACCACGCTGCTGAGCGAACCTCTCGACGTCGCGCTGCCGGCCGGCCACCCGCTGGCCCGCGAGGCGAGCCTGACGCCGCACGACGTCGCGGCGCTGCCCTGGATCACCGTGCACGACGGGTTCCCGCTGATGGCCACCGTCGACGCCGTCGCGACCGCCGCGAACCGGCGGCTCGACATCGTCCACCGCATCAACGAGTTCGCGGTGGTCGCGGAGACCGTCGCCGCCGGAGGCGGTATCGCCCTGATGCCCCGCTGGACCACCCGCCCGCATCCCGCGCTGGTCCTCAGACCCCTGACCGGGGTCCACGCCGTACGCCGCATCGACGTGCTCCACCGTCCCGAGCGCGCGGCCCGCAAGGCCGTACGCACGGTCCTCGACGAACTGCGCCGCGCGGCCGAGACGATCCGCGCCGCCGACCACCCGCATCCCGCCGGCGCCGGTCCATAGAGTCCGGCGTTCCGGCGACGACGGGAACGGCCGGACCGGCCCTAGGACCCGTCCGAGCCCGCGTTCTCCATCAGCGTGACCATCTTCTCGGCCTCCGCCCGCCGGGACCGGGCGAGCTCCCCGTCCAGCCGGGCGCACGCGGCGAGGACCGTGCGGGCGCGGGCCGAGGCGGCCTCGTGCCGACCCAGGTCGGCCTCCAGCCAGCCGGCCGCCAGTTCGGCGCCCGTGCGGGCACCGAGCGAGAGGTCGCCGAGGGAGCCGAACACGCCGACCGCCCGGACCATGTGCCCGAGTGCCTCCTCGAACACCTCCCGCACGACGGCCTCTTCCGCGTCCTCCGCCACGGAACGGGCCAACAGGTCGCCGAACTGACGGTGGGTGTGCCCGAGTTCGGCGAGGCCACGAAGCCCCGCGTCCGCTCCGCCGTCCGCGCCACCGGCATCGCCACCGGCTCCGCCACAGCCACCGGCACCCTCTCCGGCTCCGGCTCCGGTTCCGGTTCCGGTTTCGGCTCCGGCTCCGGCATCGCCACCGGCACCCGCTCCCGCCCGCGCGGCAGACTCGCACTCCCGGATCGCCAGTGCCATCAGCTCCCGCGCCTCGCCGAGCCCGCCGTCCCGCCGGGCCGCGCCCCACGCGCGGGCCCGGAGCGTGCGGACGAGCCCGTCCACGTCGCCCAGCTCGCGCCACAGGTCGCACGCACGGACGTACGCCTGATCGGCCTGCGCGCCCAGCCCCGCGTGCGTGAGGGCCTCGGCCGCCAGGTTCGCGAGCATCGCGTGGTCACGCTGCTCGGGCCAGTGCCGGGCGATGTCGGCGGCCCGCAGCCAGTGTCCGGCGGCCTCGCGGTGTTCGCCGAGCTCGGTGAGACAGTCGCCGAGCCACCAGCGCGTCTGCACGATCGCGCCCTCGCCGTGCATCTCGGCGGTCAGGTCCGGCAGCGCCGACTCCAGGATCTCGGCGGCCTCCGCCCACCGGCCGAGCCGCAGCAGGAAATCACCCAGGTGGTGACGCGCCCAGGCCCCGAACGTGGCCGCCTCGCCCGCCTCGTCGGCCCAGTGCGCGGCCTCCAGGGCGTGCTCCGAGGCCGGGCCGAAGCGCCCGGTGGCCGCGAGTGTCTCGGCGAGCCGGAGATGGAGCTGGGCATGGCCCATCGGCTCCAGATGGGACCCTCCGTGGTCCAGCGCGTCGAGCGTCGCCCGTTCCGCCGCCTCCAGGTCGCCGAGATGCGTCGCGATCCCGGCGAGCCGGGAGTCGTACTCGACGGCGAACCACGGCAGCCCCGCCGCCACGTACCCGTCGACGGCGCGCCGGAGGAATCCGGCGGCCCCTTCGGCGTCGTCGGCGCGGGCGGCGAGCTCTCCGAGCATCGCGTACGCCTCGGCGGCCCGCGACGCGAGGCCCACGTCGTCCCCGGCGTGCGGCTCCGCGAGGTCCAGCAGCTCCCGCGCGGCCTCCTCCGCGGCGACCATCACATCGGCCTCGGAGTACCAGTCGGTGTCGGTGTCGGTCTCGCCGCCGGTGGCGGGCAGGGGGTGCCCGTTCACCGCGTCGGACTCCAGCTCGTCCACCCGCCGCATCAGCGTCCGGGCCCGGCTCACCAGCACGGACGCCGTCTGCGAGACCTGTGTCCCGCCCTCCGCGAACAGGGCGAGCGCCCGCGCGCGCAGCTCCGTGACGACCTCCAGCGACTGCGCGGACCCGCCCGACAGCGCCTGGACGTACGCGGCGCGGGAACGGGCCGCCAGCGCCTCACCGGGGTCGCCCGCCTCGGCGTACAGAGCGGCGGCCCGCTGGAAGAGCGCGGCGCCCTCCGGCCCGAGACCCATCGCCGCGTGATCGGCGATCTCCGCGCGGTCGCGGACCTCCAGCTCGTGGCCCTCGGCGGCGCGCGAGACCGCCGCCCACGCCTCGACCGCGTCCGGGTTCCGCAGCGCCGAGAGCCGCCGGGCCTCGGCGAGCAGGGCTTCCAGCGTGTCCGGGCCCGGTCGGGCGGCGGCCTCCGCCACCGTCCGCCCCGAGGCCGAGGCCGAGGCCGAGGCCGCGGCCGAGGGCACGGGCACCTGCGGACGCGCACCCGCGCGTGCCGGCGCCGCGGACCGGACGCCCAGCGGCAGCCGGCCGACGAGCACCGGCTGGTCCATGCGGGCGCGGGTCCGCTCCCCGACGTACGACGTGCCGTTGCGGTCGTCGAACCGCGCGGCCAGCACGAGCGCCTCCCCGCGCGCGTGCACGGCGAGTTCCGCGGCCGTCCACGCCCGCCCCGCGGGCCCTGGAACCGGCTGCCCGCCGAGCCCGAGCGCGGTCAGCCGGTCCATCGTGAGCGCCACGACCGCCATGAAGTCCAGTTTGCTGCGCGGATCCCCGGAGTCCGTGAAATAGGCCGGTCGTTCCGCGAGCAGTTCCAGGGCGCGCGCCTCGTTGCCGGTCAGAGCGCAGAACTCCACATGGTCCGCGTACGCGCCGCGCATGCTCTCCATGGCCCGCACCAGCCGGAAGCCCCGCAGATGATGGGCGCGCGCCTCCTCGACGCGTCCCAGGCGCAGCAGCGGCAGCAGGGAGGACGCGAGGACGGTGTGCGGCTCGTGGGCGCAGGTGTACTCGCCCTGGAGCACCGGCGCCCACAGCTCCAGCGCCTCCAGGTCCGCGTCGCGCACCGCGCGCCACCAGCCCTGCCCGTGCAGTTCGCACGCGTGGCAGTCGGCCATCGAGTCGCGGTCCGCCGCCAGCCAGGCGCCGTACGCCCGGTCGGCGCGCCCCAGATCGCCCAGATGGGCGGCGACACTGAACTCGGCGCTGCGCACGGCCCGTTCGGAGTGACCGGCGAGACGGTAGCGCCGCTCCATCTCGCCGAGCCACTTCTCTATGGAGGCGAGCGGAACGTGCGGCTGGTCGAGCATGCCCGCCGACATCCACTTGAAGACCCAGTGCAGGGAGTGGATCTCGAACTCGTCGAAGTCCTCGGGGTGTTCGTCCCACATGCGCAGCAGGCGCGCGAAGGGGACGAACATCTTGTCCTTCTCGGAGCTGTAGTTGTAGACCTTGAGCTGGTGTCCGAGCGCCTCGATCACGGCGAGCGGGATGTCCAGCCCCTCGGCCTCCACGAGCAGTTGTTCCGCGCGCGCGTTGCGGCCGGGCCCCTCGGGCTGCTCGTAGTTGTCCGCCATCGCCCGGCGCAGCGTGTCGAAGTCCATGGCCGGGGTCATCGGCGGTCGTCCTTTCCGGGGTCGGTGTGGGTGGCCCATTCCAGGAGGCCGATGAAGGCGCGGTTCAGGAGCGCCGAGTCCGCGGGCCGCAGCGGGCGCTGGGCCATCAGCAGGGCCTGTCCGTACAGGGACTCCGTGGCCGTTCCGACGAGGTCCGGATCACCGAGCGAACTGATCCTGCGGATCAGCGGGTTGAGATGGTTGAGGACCAGACGCGCGCGCGGCGCGCTGCCGCGCAGCGAGCCGAGGATGCCCGCCCACAGGTCGTCGGCCTGCTCCTCCGCCTCCGCCCGGGCCTGTTCGTGACGGGCCGCCCGGTCGTCCAGGTGCAGGGCGGGCACCGACAGCGGGTGGAAGGCGCGCAGCACGACGTCGCAGTTCAGCGGGTCGAGCCGGGCCCGCGCGGCGGCGAGGAAGCCGGCCAGCGCCAGCTCCTCGGCCGGGTCGACCGTGTCCAGGTGGGCCGTGACGGTGTCCGCGTCCAGCTCCGAGACGGCCGTACCCGGACGGACGGCGGGCAGTGCCTCGATCAGCTCGCTGTCGTACGTGTAGCCGCCGTTGACGACCCCGACCCCCTGCGCGGAGGCGATCGGCGCGACCTGCCGGTACTCCTCCACGGTCCGCGTGAAGTGCACCACCGGGTGCCGCTGCGCGAACTCCTCCAGGGACAGCCGTCCGTCGGTCGTCTCGAAGGGCAGCCACGGCAGCATCGTGCGCAGCATCCCGGTGTCGTGCCGCGCCAGCGACTTCACTCCCAGGTGGTGCACGGACAGGAAGGCGGCCAGCCGTTCCGGTTCACCCGCCGCGAGTCCGGTCAGCCAGGACCGGATGCGCTCGCCCAGCGCCTCCCGTACGGCGGCGAGGGTCTCGTCCTCGTACAGCGACTCGCGCGACGCGGTGGGCCGCAGGCTGTCCGTGTCGAGGACGCAGCGCACGAAGAACGCCCAGTCCGGCAGGAGCTGTTCGGCCCGTTCGGTGAGCAGCATGCCCTTCAGGTGCACGCGGTGGCTCGCGCGCTGGGCGGGACTGACCGCCGTCGGCAGCACATAGGCCACACCGCGGATCCCGGCGAGCGGGACGTCCAGGTCGATCGAGTCCAGCGGAGTGAACCCGAACAGCTCCCGGCAGTGCCGGGCCAGGGCGACCCGCCGGGCGGAGGGGCTCGGGTGGCGCCGGTCCCAGGGCGCGGGCAGGTCCGCGATCGCCTCGTCGCCGACCCGTACGTCGTACGGCAGCAGTGCCCCGAAGTCGCGCGCCAGCGACCGGACCCGCTCCGGGCTCAGCCACTCGCCGGCCCCGGCCCGCGCCACCAGGTGCACGGTGGTGCCCGGCTCGGTGCGCGCCTCCTGCGGCAGGGTCCGCACCGTGTACGAGCCGTCGTCGGCCGCCGTCCACTCGACCGGCGCCGCCTCGGGCGTACGGGCGCTGCGGCTGACCACCCGGATCCGCTCGGCTACGACGAAACACGCCAGCAGCCCGATGCCGAACTGCCCGAGGAAGTCCGAACGCGCCGACTCCAGACCGTCGTTCCGCTTGGAGCTGCGGCCGATGGTCGCCAGCAGACTGTGCACGTCGGACTCGGTGAGCCCGACGCCGGAGTCCTCCACCCGCAGGGTTCCGTCCTCGGCGTACAGCCGCACCGTGGCCGGGGCGTCCGGATCCTCGGCACGCCGCGCGGTGATCGCGTCGACGGCGTTCTGCAGCAGCTCGCGCAGATAGACCTTGGGGCTGGAGTAGAGGTGATGGGAGAGGAGGTCGACCAGACCGCGCAGGTCGACCTGGAACGTATGAGGTGACGGGGAGGCCTGGGACGGCTGTGAGGTCTGGGAGTCCATCGTCGCTGCGCCGGTCGGTGGGGGGACGGGCGACGGCGCGGGGTCGGGCGGTCCCGGAAGAGGTGACCGCGAAGAGGGCCGGAGCGCGTCATCCTAGGCCCGGAACGAGCCGTCTGACCAGCGGATTTCCCGGACGTATACGGCAATGTCAGTGCCGTGGTGTGCAATGGATCTCGTGCCCGTGCTCGAAGAACCACTGAAGAAGGCGCTCGGTCCCGCCACCGCGAAGGTGATGGCCGAGCACCTCGGCCTGCACACCGTCGGCGATCTGCTGCACCACTACCCCCGCAGATACGAGGAGCGCGGGCAGCTCACCCACCTCGCCGACCTGCCGATGGACGAGCATGTGACGGTGGTGGCCCAGGTCGCCGACGCCCGCCTGCACACCTTCGCCTCCTCCAAGGCGCCCCGCGGCAAGGGCCAGCGCCTCGAAGTGACCATCACGGACGGCAGCGGCCGGGTCCAGCTCGTCTTCTTCGGCAACGGCGTGCACAAGCCCCACAAG
Organism: Streptomyces sp. NPDC028298; assembly: GCF_055565895.1. Classification (NCBI taxonomy): domain Bacteria; kingdom Bacillati; phylum Actinomycetota; class Actinomycetes; order Kitasatosporales; family Streptomycetaceae; genus Streptomyces; species Streptomyces sp. NPDC028298. Next base: position 185,987 of record NZ_JBVHTL010000010.1, on the reverse strand, counting down.
GACCTGCTGCCCGGCACCCGCGCGATGTTCTCCGGCAAGGCCTCCGTCTTCAACCGCCGCCTCCAGCTCGCCCACCCGGCCTACGAACTGCTGCGCGGCGAGGGCGACGAGGCCGCGGAGAGCGTCGACAGCTGGGCGGGCGCCCTCATCCCGATCTACCCGGCCACCGCCAAGCTGGAGTCCTGGAAGATCGCCAAGTCCGTGCAGACGGTGCTGCCCAGTGCCCAGGAAGCGGTCGACCCCCTCCCGGACTCGCTGCGGGACGGCCGCGGTCTGGTCACCCTCCCCGAGGCACTCCTCAAGATCCACCGCCCGCACACCAAGGCGGACGTCCACGACGCCCGCGCCCGCCTCAAGTGGGACGAGGCCTTCGTCCTCCAGGTCGCCCTGGCCCGCCGCCGGCACGCCGACGCCCAGCTCCCGGCCGTCGCCCGCACCCCCGCCCCGGACGGCCTGCTGACCGCCTTCGACGCCCGGCTGCCCTTCACCCTCACCGAGGGCCAGCAGAAGGTCTCCAAGGAGATCTTCGACGGCCTGGCCACCGAACACCCGATGCACCGACTGCTCCAGGGGGAGGTGGGTTCCGGGAAGGCTCAGCCCCTTGACGCGACCGTGTTGACACCCACGGGTTTCCGGCGGATGGGAGACCTGCGGGAAGGCGACGAAGTGGTCGTGCCCGACGGCGAGATCGCCGTGATCGACGGGATCTTTCCGCAGGGAGAGCGCGACGTCTGGCGCTTGGTCCTCTCCGACGGAAGTTCGGTGGAGTGCGACGACGAACACCTGTGGATCGTCGGGACGAGCTGTGGGTGGCATCGCGGCCAGGCGCCCAAGACGATGACCACCAGGGAGATCCGGCTCGACACGTTCAAGGCGAACGGATCTTCGAAGTGGTACATCCCTCCCGCGGTGCCCGTCGACATCGGACCGGACTTCGAGCTGCCCCTGGATCCCTACCTTTTCGGGCTGCTGCTGGGTGACGGTTCATTCCGGCACAACCTGCGTCTTTCGACGATCGACGACGAGATCCGCGACGCGGCGGCGAGCGCCATCGCCCCGGACTGCCTGCTGGTTCCTGTGAAGGGATCCCGTTGTGACTACACGATCCAGTTGAAGGAGCGCTCCGGAGGCGTACGAAATCCAGTCATCCAGGCTCTGCGGAACCTGGGTCTCTGGGGAATGACCTCGCACGGCAAATTCATCCCTGATCAGTTCAAGAACACGTCCATCAAGAACCGTCTCGCCCTCCTCCAAGGACTCCTGGACACGGACGGAACGGTGCACAAGGACGGTCTGAGCATTTCCCTCTGCTCCGCGTCGCTCAGGCTCGCCGACGACGTCGCCTGGTTGGTGCGCTCCCTGGGCGGACGGGCTCGCGTGCTGCCGAAAAAGGCGGCTTTCAACGTCTCGGTGGCACTCCCCGCCGCATACGCGCCTTTCAGGCTGTCCCGTAAGGCCGATCGTGTCGGCCCCCGCCCGAAATACACCACGTTCCGACGAGGCATCCGGGCCGTGGAGTACGTCGGCCGTAAACCGGTCCAGTGCATCAGCGTCGCTCACCCGAGCCATGCCTACGTCACGGACAACTTCACCGTCACCCACAACACGATGGTCGCCCTGCGCGCCATGCTCGCCGTCGTCGACGCGGGTGGGCAGGCCGCGATGCTCGCGCCCACCGAGGTGCTCGCCCAGCAGCATCACCGGTCGGTCACCGAGATGATGGGCGAGCTGGCCCAGGGCGGCATGCTCGGCGGGGCCGAGCACGCGACGAAGGTCGTGCTCCTCACCGGATCCATGGGGGCGGCCGGCCGGCGCCAGGCGCTGCTCGACCTGGTCACCGGCGAGGCAGGGATCGTGATCGGCACCCACGCGCTGATCGAGGACAAGGTCCAGTTCCACGATCTGGGCCTGGTCGTGGTCGACGAACAGCACCGCTTCGGCGTCGAACAGCGCGACGCCCTGCGCGGCAAGGGAAAGCAGCCCCCGCACCTCCTGGTGATGACCGCCACGCCCATCCCGCGCACGGTCGCGATGACGGTCTTCGGCGACCTGGAGACCTCCGTGCTCGACCAGCTCCCCGCCGGACGCTCCCCGATCGCCAGCCATGTCGTCCCGGCCGCGGACAAGCCGCACTTCCTGTCGCGCGCGTGGGAGCGCGTGCGCGAGGAAGTGGAGAACGGCCATCAGGCGTACGTCGTCTGCCCCCGCATCGGCGACGAGGAGGACGACAAGAAGGGCGCCCGCAAGAAGTCCGCCGAGGACGAGGCGGAGAAGCGTCCGCCGCTGGCCGTCCTGGACGTCGCCGACCAGCTCGCCAAGGGTCCCCTCCAGGGCCTGCGGGTCGAGGTCCTGCACGGCAGGATGCACCCGGACGACAAGGACGCCGTCATGCGCCGCTTCGCCGCCGGCGAGACGCACGTCCTGGTCGCCACGACCGTGATCGAGGTCGGGGTGAACGTGCCGAACGCCACCGCCATGGTGATCATGGACGCCGACCGCTTCGGCGTCTCCCAGCTCCACCAGCTCCGCGGCCGGGTCGGCCGCGGCTCGGCGGCGGGACTGTGCCTGCTGGTCTCCGAGATGCCGGAGGCGAGCCCGGCCCGCCAGCGGCTGAACGCGGTGGCCTCGACCCTGGACGGCTTCGAACTCTCCCGCATCGACCTCGAACAGCGCCGCGAGGGCGACGTCCTCGGTCAGGCCCAGTCCGGTGTCCGCTCCTCGCTGCGCATGCTGGCCGTCATCGACGACGAGGAGATCATCGCGGAGGCCCGCGAGGAGGCCACCGCCGTGGTCGCCGCCGACCCGGACCTCACGGGCCTGCCCGGCCTGCGTGTGGCCCTGGACGCCCTGCTGGACGAGGAACGGGAGCAGTACCTGGACAAGGGCTGAGCGGCGGCGGGCGGTCGGCGGCTGAGAGACTGGGAGGAACCGACCACCCCCAGCGCAAAGGACCCTCATGACCCGCGTGATCGCCGGCCGGGCCGGCGGACGCCGTCTGGCCGTCCCGCCGGGCACCGGCACCCGCCCCACCTCCGACCGGGCGCGCGAGGGCCTCTTCTCCACCTGGCAGTCCCTGCTCGGCGGCCCGCTGGAGGGCGAGCGCGTGCTCGACCTGTACGCGGGCTCGGGCGCCGTCGGCCTGGAGGCGCTCAGCCGCGGTGCCGGCCACACCCTGCTCGTGGAGGCGGACGCCCGCGCGGCCAAGGTCATCCGCGACAACGTGAAGACGCTGGGCCTGCCCGGCGCCGAGGTCAGAGCGGGCAAAGCGGAGCAGATCGTCCGGACGGCGGCGCCGCAGGAGCCGTACGACCTGGTCTTCCTCGACCCTCCGTACGCCGTCGCGGACGACGATCTTCGGGAGATTCTGCTCACACTCCGCACCGGGGGCTGGCTCACGGCGGATGCGCTCGTCACCGTGGAGCGCAGCACAAGAGGCGGTGAGTTCGGCTGGCCCGAGGGTTTCGAGGCCGTCAGGGCCCGTCGTTACGGCGAGGGGACCTTTTGGTACGGTCGCGCCGCCTCTACGTGCGAAGACGCACGATGACCGGACCGGAGAGCGAGGGACCACTGTTGCGCCGCGCCGTCTGTCCGGGGTCATTCGACCCCATCACCAACGGACATCTCGACATCATCGCCCGCGCCTCCGCGCTGTACGACGTGGTGCACGTCGTGGTGATGATCAATCAGTCGAAGAAGGGCCTGTTCACGGTCGACGAGCGGATCGAGCTGATCCGCGAGGTCACGGCCGAGTTCGGCAACGTCCAGGTCGAGGCCTACCACGGCCTCCTCGTCGACTACTGCAAGCAGCGGGACATCCCGGCCATCGTCAAGGGCCTGCGCGCGGTCAGCGACTTCGACTACGAACTCCAGATGGCCCAGATGAACAACGGCCTCTCGGGCGTCGAGACCCTGTTCATCCCGACCAGCCCCACCTACAGCTTCCTCTCCTCGTCGCTGGTGAAGGAAGTCGCGAACTGGGGCGGCGACATCTCCCACCTGGTGCCGCCGGTGGTCCTGGAGGCGCTCACGGAGCGTCTCGGCAAGGACTGAGCGACTGACTGTCCGTCACCCGGTGTCGGGCGGTGCGGGAGTGGTCGTACAGTCGTCCCGTCCGTCTCCATCACGGCTGTAGAGAGTGGCGAGCACACGGTGGACGTACAGAAGAAGCTCGATGAGATCGTCTCGGCGGTCGGCAGCGCCCGTTCCATGCCCATGTCGGCGTCGTGCGTGGTCAACCGCGCCGACCTGCTCTCGATGCTGGAAGAGGTGCGCCAGGCGCTGCCCGGCTCCCTCGCCCAGGCGCAGGAGCTGATCGGCGGCCGCGAGGAGATGGTCGAGCGGGCCCGTCAGGAGGCCGAGCGGATCATCGAGACCGCGCACGCCGAGCGCGGTTCGCTGATCTCCGACACCGAGGTCGCCCGCCGCTCGCAGAACGAGGCGGACCGGATTCTCAACGAGTCGCGCAAGGAGGCCGAGGAGATCCGCGCGGAGGCCGACGACTACGTCGACTCCCAGCTCGCCAACTTCGAGGTCGTCCTCACCAAGACCCTCGGCTCGGTCGGCCGCGGCCGCGAGAAGCTCCTCGGCACCGGTCCCGGCCTCGACGAGCAGGGCTACGAGGACGAGGACGCCCCCGAGCGCAGCTACGACCCGGAGACCCTGCGCCGCAACGCCGACGACTACGTCGACGCCAAGCTCGGTGCCTTCGAGGCCGTCCTCGCCAAGACCCTGGAGGCCGTCGGCCGTGGCCGCGAGAAGCTCCAGGGCCGGATCGCCAGCGACGACCTCGGCGAACTGGGCACCTTCGCGGAGGACGGGACGCCGGGCGCGCACACCAGCGACGCCGACTACCTGGCCGGCCTCGCGGAGCTCGCCGACGGTCCCGAGCCGGGCGCCCGGACCCAGGAACCGGCCGCGCAGCCGTCCTACGGGCAGCAGGACGCGTACGCCTATCAGCAGCAGGCCGACCCGTACGGCTATCAGCAGCAGCAGTACACCCAGCAGCAGGACGCCTACGGCTATCAGCAGGCCGACCCGTACGCCGCCTATCAGCAGCAGGGCTACGACCAGCAGGGCTACGACCAGAACGGGCAGGTCTACGGCCAGCAGGCCCACGCCGTGGACCAGCAGAACCACGCCTTGGACGAGGCCAGCCTCTTCGACACCAGCATGATCAGCGCGGAGCAGCTCAGGGCGTACGAGCAGGGGCGCGGCGGCCACTGACCGCCCGGTCAGGAGGGGTGCGCGCCTCCGGCCGGGGGGCCTGTACGCACCGGATTGGGCCGAGAGCGAAAGGTCCAGTATCCTGGCTCTTCGGTCGCGTGTACGTCCGCGATCAGCGCTGCCCGAGGGACACCTTGGGTGGCATCCCTTGAGTTCGTAGATCGAAAGCAGGAATGGCTCTGAACGCCCGCCTCGACCACCGCAATCCTCTCGTGTTCGACACACACGAGCTGGGGCGGCGTCCTGGCGCGATGCAGCGCCTGACCCGCACGATAGACGCTCCCGTGGATCTCGGGATCCAAGGTGTCATCGGAGTGCCGGAAGGTGCACCGGTGGAGCTCGACCTCCGTCTGGAGTCGGTCATGGAAGGGGTGCTTGTCACAGGCACCGCTCGTGCATCGGCGAAGGGGGAGTGCGTAAGGTGTCTGGAGCCGCTTGAGCAGGTGCTCGAAGCGGATTTCCAGGAGATGTTCTCGTACCCTGACGCCGATGACCGGGGCCGCCCCAAGGCGGAGCCGGTCGACGACGCCGAGGACGACGAGGACACTCTCTTCCTCGAGGACGGCCTGTTCGACCTCGAACCCGTGCTGCGGGATGCGGTGGTGCTCGCACTGCCGATGCAGCCGGTGTGCCAGGACGACTGCCTGGGTCTGTGCTCCGAATGCGGAGCGCGGCTGGCGGACGACCCGGACCACCACCACGACGCCGTCGACATCCGTTGGGCGGCACTGCAGGGACTCGCCGGTTCACTCGAAGATGGCGAGAAGGACGAGTTGAGCGGCGCCGAACCTGGCGTCGACGAGAAGCAGGAGAAGTAGCCGTGGCTGTTCCGAAGCGGAAGATGTCGCGCAGCAACACGCGCCACCGCCGGTCGCAGTGGAAGGCTGCGGTCCCCACCCTGGTTGCGTGCGAGCGCTGCCACGAGCCCAAGCTGCAGCACATCGCGTGCCCGGCTTGCGGCACCTACAACAAGCGCCAGGTCCTCGAGGTCTGAGCGGCTGGTGAGAGGTCTGATGTCTGACGCCAAGGCGGATTCAAACGCCAAGAAAAAGGCGGACAACACAGCCTCGTCCCACACGCTTCTGGAAGGGCGGCTCGGCTACAAGCTCGAGTCCGCCCTTCTGGTGCGTGCGCTGACCCACCGTTCCTACGCGTACGAGAACGGCGGTCTGCCGACCAACGAGCGTCTGGAGTTCCTCGGGGACTCCGTACTGGGCCTCGTGGTCACGGACACGCTGTACCGCACCCACCCCGACCTGCCCGAGGGCCAGTTGGCCAAACTGCGGGCCGCGGTGGTCAATTCTCGTGCGCTGGCGGAGGTGGGCCGCGGCCTCGAACTCGGCTCCTTCATCCGGCTCGGCCGGGGTGAAGAAGGCACGGGAGGCCGGGACAAGGCGTCCATCCTCGCCGACACCCTCGAAGCGGTGATCGGCGCCGTCTATCTCGACCAGGGGCTGGAGGCCGCGGGCGAACTCGTCCACCGGCTCTTCGACCCGCTGATCGAGAAGTCCTCGAATCTCGGTGCCGGCCTGGACTGGAAGACCAGTCTCCAGGAACTCACCGCGACCGAGGGGCTCGGGGTTCCCGAGTACCTGGTCACGGAGACCGGCCCGGATCACGAGAAGGTCTTCACTGCTGCCGCCCGCGTCGGAGGCGTCTCGTACGGCACCGGCACCGGCCGCAGCAAGAAGGAGGCGGAGCAGCAGGCCGCGGAATCCGCGTGGCGTGCCATCCACTCCGCCGCGGACGAACGCGCGAAGTCGGCGCAGGCCGCCGAACAGGCGGCTGTCGCCGCCGAGCAGGCGGCGCAGGACATCGAGGAGACCGCCGACACCTCCTCGACGCCCAGCTCCGACACGGCCACGGCCTGAATCCTTCACCCGACACGGGTACGCGGTGATCCGCGCCCCCGCTCGGAACCAAGCACCACCCGACCCCGTCCCGCCGCACTCGCGGCGGGACGGGGTCGCTGCGTTCCCGCTGCCGCGGGGGGACCGGGGTACGACGGGGCGCCGAGGCCGGGCGGCGGGAGACGACTCCACGCTCCGTGCGGCCGGGAGCCCGCCCCGGCCCCTGGGCTCCGCCCCAGCCCCTCAGCTTCGCTCTGGAGCCTCGGCTTCGCCCCGGACCTGGGCTCCGCCCCGACCCTTCGGCTCGGCCCGGGACCTCGGCTCCGCTCTGGCCCTCGGCGTCGCTCTGGGGCCCCGGTGGCGAGGCGGCGGCTTCGAACCCGGTAGACGCGTGCCGCAGGCCCGGCGGTGAATCGCTCGGCGGCGGTCGGCGGTCGGCGGTCGGTGCGATGTACCCTTCCGGCATCACCGGCCCAGCCCACCCCTCAGGAGGAGTCCCGTGCCCGAGCTGCCCGAAGTCGAAGTCGTGCGACGGGGGTTGGAGCGCTGGGTCACCGGGCGGATGGTGCGGTCGGTGGAGGTCTGTCATCCGCGGGCCGTGCGGAGGCATCCGGCCGGCCCCGACGGCTTCGCGAAGGCGCTCGCCGGGCACCGCGTGGGCGAGGCGATGCGCCGCGGCAAGTACCTGTGGCTGCCCCTCGACGACTCGCCGTACTCCGTGCTCGCCCACCTCGGCATGAGCGGTCAGCTCCTCGTGCAGCCGGAGGACGCCGCCGACGAGAAGCACCTGCGCATCCGCGTCCGCTTCGAGGACGAACAGGGCACCGAACTGCGCTTCGTCGACCAGCGCACCTTCGGCGGGCTGTCGCTGCACGAGACCACCCCGGACGGCCTCCCCGACGTCATCGCGCACATCGCCCGCGACCCGCTCGACCCCCTCTTCGACGACACCGCGTTCCACACCGCGCTGCGCGCCCGCCGTACGACCCTCAAGCGCGCGCTGCTCGACCAGTCACTGATCAGCGGGGTCGGGAACATCTACGCGGACGAGGCGCTGTGGCGCTCCAAGCTGCACTACGAACGCCCCGCCGGAACCATGACCCGGCCGCGCACCGCCGAACTCCTCGGCCACGTCCGCGAGGTCATGAACGACGCCCTCGCCGTCGGCGGCACGAGCTTCGACAGTCTGTACGTCAACGTCAACGGCGAGTCGGGCTACTTCGATCGCTCGCTCGACGCGTACGGGCGCGAGGGCGAGCCGTGCAGCCGCTGCGGGACCCCGATCCGCCGCCGCGCCTGGATGAACCGCTCCAGCTACTTCTGCCCACGCTGCCAGCGAGCCCCCCGCCCGACCGCCTGAGGCCCGGGGCCCGACCGCCTGGCCCAGCTTCCGGGCTCGGGGTCTCGACCCCTAGGCTTCTCGCGCCGCCCGCACGGCCTCGCGGGTCTCGTCGTACCGCCCGCGGGCCTCCAGGACCTCGTCCATGCGTCCTTCGACGAAGTCGATGAGGGCCAGCAGGCGCTCGGCGACCTCGCGGCCCAGAGGGGTGAGGGTGTAGTCGACGCGCGGCGGGTTCGTGGGCCGCGCGTCACGGTGCACCAGACCGTCGCGCTCCAGCGCGTGCAGGGTCTGCGAGAGCATCTTCTCGCTGACGCCGTCGACCCGGCGGCGCAGCTCGTTGAACCGGAACGTGCCGTCGTACAACGCTCCGAGCGTCAGCGAGCCCCAGCGGCCGGTGACGTTCTCCAGCGTGCCCCGGGACGGGCAGCCACGGGCGAACACGTCGTAGGCGAGGTCCTTGGCGCCGACACCCGCGCCACCCTCGCCGCTCTCGGCACGCTCGGTGATCCCCGCGGACGAATCCATACGCCCAGCATACTCAGCCACAGCGCCACCCGACAGAGAGCACTAACTCCTGGTTAGCCACACGCCCCGCCCGTCCCCGCCCCGACCCTGATCCACGACTTCGGCTCTGAGTACCAGTGAGTAGACGTACTCATGTGCGGAGTCCACCGGTCCGGCAGGCTGGGCCCCGCACGATCGGGGAGCGGCGGCCACGGAGGGACGGGCGTGGGAACGGAACGGGGGAAGAGGCCGTCGACCGGCCTGCAGGTGGCGATCGGCGTGCTGCTGCTCGTCCTCGACCTGCTGGTCATCGCCTGGCTGGTGTACGGCTACGGCATCACGGGCTGGGCGGACTCCTACGACGAGGTCAACGCGCCCGAGGCTCCGGGGGTCGCGCGTCAGGGCGCGTGGATCCTGGCCGGCGCTGCGGTGGTCACGGGCGGCGCGCTGCTCGCCCTGCGCCTTCGCGTCACCGCGGCGGTACAACTCGCCGTCCTGGGAGCCGGCGCCCTCCTGCTCCACACCCTCGCCGTCCGCCCCTGAAAAACGCCGCATGGCCGACCCCCCGAGCGGGCCGGCCATGCGCTGCACGGCTGTCTCAGTAGCCGAAGAAGTGCGGGGCCGGGTCTCCGACCTGCACCCCTACAACCGTCCAACGCTGTGACCTGCGGCTTAGCCGTCGACGGTTGTCAGCGTCGGTCTTCGTCGAGCACCCTCGGACGGCCCAGGGGCGGCCCGGAGGTTGCTCAACACCATGACCGATGAAGCCCCTCGATGCCAGAGTCCCGCCGAGAGAGATGGATCGCTCTCGCCGTGCCTCGTCACTGTCAGGGTCAGGAAGGTCACGGTCCGAGTGAATGCCACAACACGCCGCGTCGTCCGACACGTGCTGCGAGCCATCGGCTTGGGAAGCTGCGGGCACGAGACTGGCTGATGTCCGCCGCTTTGACTTGCATCGGTGCCGAGCGCGCCGATGGCCAGGTAGAGGCGGCTGGCCGGCGCACGCTGTCCAGTTCCGCGAGCCGTCGCCTGGGGCCAGACCTCAACGGTGGAGCACTCGGCTCTCGGGTCGGCAACAGGTCTAGTGGTGCGCCGTCCGGGGTGAGATCCGCAGGCAGACGTGGATTTCCGAGAAAGGTATGACGGCGGCCGGACGCGTGTGCGACTCTCCGGGCGTGAGTGGATCTTTCAGGGTGCACAGCGCGTTCGCAGCAGTGCTTGCCGTCGCCCTTCTGCTGTTCGTGGCGATCACCTGGCTGCCGGGGCCCTCGCCCGTGGACGGCACGGGGTGGGCCGGCCTGACCTTGATAGGGGTCATCGTCCTGGTGCCGCTCGCGACCGGGGCGCGCCTGGCGCTGAACGACGTGGACGTCGATTGGTGGCCGTCTTTCTTGGCGCTGCACCGGCGTCTGCGGAAGGCGCTTGTCGTGCTGCTGCTGACGGCTGCCGCTGCGCTCGTCTTGTCGGTGGTGCACGGCGATCCCCGTTACCAGGATCCGCAGGCTCTGGGGGACCGGTACTACGCCTATAACGGTCACCACAGCCAAATCGAGTTGACGAAGGCTGGATACGAAGCCGCCGTCGAGGCTGAACAGCGCGTTCTGCTCTCGCTCGCGAGTTGCATCGCCACCCTTGGCACCTGCGGTGTGTTCGCGGCCCGCGAGATGTTCCGGGAGGATCGGCGTACGTAGGCCGCACCACCTGGGCGCAGTAGCGCGTCGGTTCGCGACCTGGCGGGATGCAGCGGGCGGGTTCTCCTGCGTACATCCGGCGAGCACAGGTCCGCTCCGTCGTCGCAGCTATTGCCGGCGATATCGACTCCGCCGACCGCGTCGAACTCACCCTCCCCGAAACCGGAGTCTGTGGCGGAGCAGGACTCTTCGACGCCCCCGAAGCGGACCAGGCTGAGGGCGGCTGCTGCGCCCCGGCACCGCAACCCATCCAGCTCGGTGCGAACACCGCCACGCAGGAAACGCCGGCGGGCGGCTACTGCGGCTCGTAACCACCTGCAACACCCCCAGACACGGGGCCGCGACCGGATCGGGAGACCGGTCGCGGACCCGTCAGCTTCTGGCGACCGTGCCAGGAGTAGTCCGACGACTTTGGACCGGCTTCAAAAGCCTTTGCCGTCGCCTCCTCGGACGCCGCGACCGACAGTGGTTCATGCTCTCGGCGCGGCAATGGAGATCAACTTCGCGGGAAGCGCTCGGGGCATCGTCACGTTCGGGCCCCTGCTTGACCCCGCACAGGACGCTGGCGCCTTCAAGGCCGCGGTCGAAGAACGCCTGAATCGTGTCTTCACACTGGCCCAGGACGTGCGGCACGACCTAGGGCGAGAGAGACGAAAGCACGAGAACAGGAAGACCGGAAGATCGGCAACGACCTCGAGGCTCGTCTCACCGCTCGCGATGAGGAGTCGAAGCGGGCGACGATTCGTGGTTTGCGGGAACAGACGATTGGCTCCTTCTTCGTTGCCTTCGGGCTTGTAGTGCAGAGCTACCTTGATCTGGCCTTGTGACCTCCGGCCAACGGCACTACGGCTTCCCGCCGGTCCTGGCGCGCGAGGGGCACGGGCCCGTTGACCACCGCTTTAGGAGTTCGATCGCTCCTCGGCGCTGGCGGGGAGCTGCCTGGCCCCGCTGGCCGTGCAGGACCGCCCAGAGGTGCTGGCGTCCGGGGTCGTTGATGTCGCCTATGGATGTCAGAACGGTGCAACCGCACGCGCTCGCTGCACGATGCTCCTGTGGTTGACCTGGAGCGCATCAAAGCAGAGAGCCTGGCGTACCTCCGAGCACTCGATGAGGGCGCTACCTCGCGGCGCCACTTCCGCCACGCTGATGAGGAAGGCGGCCTCTGGTACGTGGAGGCCGTGCCCGACCGTGGCGAGTTGATCGTCATCAAGCAAGCCGAGCTGACTCCTGCCGGCCAACTCCACCGCTACAGCTGGGAGCACCTGGAGGACGGCCACGGCGGCCTGACAGACCAGGCGATCGATCCCGAAGCGGATCCGCTGGAGCCCGTTGCGGCCGAGGAGTTCCAGAGGGTGTGGACCCGGTAAGCGCGCCGGACATCCACTTTAGGAGCGAGGTGGGGTGATCACCGGCGTGACCTGGGAATCCGTGCCTCCGGCAGCGTGGGGCGGTACGCACCCTGGCGAACCTCGATTCCCCGTGAGGCCCCGTCCGTTCTGGCACGGAAGTGGCACGCCCCCTCGGCCCAGTAGGGCACGCAGGGGGCGAGCTTGACGTCTCGATGGACGGCGTGGCTCGTTACCGCGACACCGGCAGCGGGGCCCACCGGTTGACCGGCCATGCGACGACGAAGGCCCGGCCGATTACTTGGTCCTCGTCGATCGTGCCACCGCCGGGCTGGTCCTGGTGGTACCGGGAGTCCTGAGAGTCTTGGCGGTGGTCACCCATCACCCAGATCCTCCCTGTCGGCACCTTGACCGGCCCGAACGGTTTGTCCCCGCAGGGGGTGTTGCCGGGGTGGATGAACGATTCGTCCATCGCCTTCCCGTTGACCTTTACCGGACCGCTTCCCGAGCATTCCACGGTGTCGCCACTCACCGCGATCACCCGCTTGATCAGGTCCTTCTCGTCCGTCGACGGCATCAGGCCGACGAAACTGAGCACCTTCTGCACCGCGTTCGGTTCCTCGGCCTTCTCAGGGAGCCAGCCACCCGGGTCGTGGAAGACCACAATCTCTCCGCGCTGCGGCTTGGATCCGAACCACGGCGTCAACTTGTCGACCAGCACGCGGTCGCCAGGCTGCAACGTGTTCTGCATCGAGCCGGATGGGATCGAGAACGCCTGCACGAAGAACGTCTTGATGACCAGCGCGAGCACCAACGCGATGCCGATGAGAATCGGCAACTCCTTCCAGAACGAGCGCGTTTTCCGCCGGCGCTCACCCGCCGTTCCGTCGTCGGTTTCGTCGCCCCCGGATCTCGACCGTTCGCCAGCGACAAGATCTTTCACAACCACGCCTCCCCTTGCGCCCGGTCCGAGCGCACCGTGTCCGAAGTGGTCCCTTGCGTGCAGAGCACAGGGCCCACCACAGTCACAACGAGCGGGAGTTCCCGACTGCCGGAGCCCTCGGCCTGGCTCTGCGCTGGGCATGGCCCTCCCACAGCTCAACCTGCCTGCCGTGTTATCCGGGGCCTCTCAGCAACCGACGCGGTCGGCGGAGTCTCAATGGCTCCAAGCCAGCCGGCCACAGCCGACGAGCGTGCGAAGCCTCTGGACCCGCTCGATGCGAACTGTGGGCGCGACGGTCGCTGAGTCAGTACCGCAGGCTAGTCGGCTGCTTCGGTCTGCCGGTGGCCGGTCACGGGCGGCGAGGTTGCTGTACTTCGCTGCTGTACAGCAGCGACTGAGGCTGCAGGGTGTTGGTATGCCGTTGACCCCGACGGCTCGGGTCGGTAGGACCGTCGGTAGAGACCTAGGGCGGTGAAGACGGAGCAGTAACCCACGATTGTGGCGATTGCTGTCATTGGAATCGACCCCAAGTGGCGATGCACAGGACCCGCCGCGAGTGTGCCCCCGATGCCCATGCAAATGTCTGCCCAGCCCCCGAGGCGCGGCGAGGAAACCGTCTTCCTGAACCATGGGGCGATCCATCCGGCACAGATGGCGGCAGTGCCGGAGACAAAGGTAATGAGCCAAAAGAGCACCAACAGAGCCCAGTCGATGCCCTCCACGGCGAGTCCCCCTTGCCACAAATGTGCGACTCGATGGCCGCCAGCCGTGATCTTCGCACGGCCACCTCGCTGCCTGGAAGTGGCCGCGCGAAATGACGAAACCCTTCACGGCGATGTCGGCGGGCTTCTGAGCGGCTGCGACGGTCCGCCGTTGCGCGAACTCCTTCGCCACTGTCGAAGGTTGTGGGCTTACTTGGACGGCTGACACGTTTTGAGCTGTGGCCTCATCCTCATCAGGTCGATGACAGGGAGCCACCGACGTCGGTCTGTCCACGCAAGGCTCCGGTTGCCAGGCTGTGGACGTCCAGTGCCGTCTGGCGCGGTTCGCGGTTGTTGGTGTCAGGCGCTGATGTCAGAGTCGGGGGCGTCCTTGGGTTCTTGGGCATTGAGCTTCCGCCGCTCCGCTAGTCGGCCGAAGAGAGCTCCCGCGCCGAAGGCGAGAGAGACCAGACCGAAGATCGCCCCCGCTCGCACGATAGCGCTGGAGGCAAAAAACGCCTTTCCTCCGATGTTGACGAACGCGGCTACACACGCCCCCACAATCAATCGGTCCTGAATAGACATACGCGGCTTCGCTGGCACTGGACCCCCTTACGCGCACCTTATATCGCGGTCGGCGGAGCGACTTTGGGCGGGAGCTGCCATGGGGCGAGTGATCATGGCCCCTTAAGCTTCCGGCGAGTCGGGCAGTCTGTGGACCTACCCGTTAAAGCACGACGTTGGGGCCATGATCTTCGAGACTCGCCCCATGGTGGCTGCCTAAAGTCTCGGAGCCAACCGGCCCACAGCGTGGTTACCGTTCTCGACTCGGGCCCGCACTCGCTGCGGCCCAGGGCCTGGCCCCGCCGCCGAAGGCGCAGAGGGGCCAAAGCCCAGGGGCCAGCCCGCGCTCGCGCGGGCACTTGATGAAGTAGAGAAAGTTCTATCCCTTGGGCTGGCTGCGCTCAGCGCGGTACTCGTCCAGCAGGCTGAAGAACAACTCGACCGCTGGCGTGTTGGAGACCTCGGCCTCACGCTCGATCTCAACTGCCCATCCCAGGGAGCTGTGTCGGCCCAGCCGCTTCCACAACCACTCGGCGAATGGCCCCTGGCAGCCAGGGTTCCAGAAGTCGAAGTCCTCTGGGGTGCCGTGCACTGCCAACGCGACTCGGTATCCAACAAGCATGGAGTCGAGATGCTGCAGGGAACTGCCCGGCAGCCACATCCCAGGGCGTAGACGGACTTCATCGAGGAAGTCGTTTACGTCGCCCAGCTCGGTCAGCTGCCTCGGCTTCTGTCGCGTTCCATCTGGCGCAGTCATCTGGGCACCCTAGCGGCGCAGCAGCTGCTTGCCGTCGTGGCTCCGCACGTGCGGGCCGTTGCCGTCCAAGGCATCCAGGAGCCGGATCGCGAAGACCTCGGCCATGCGCTCGGCAACCTCTTCGGGCGTGAGCCAGTCAACCGCGCTCTGTTCGCCCCGCCGAAGGGCGGCAAGGAACGCGACGTGCCTCTGCCGGAGTCTGTCGCCTTCGCGTTGGCCAAGCACCTCAAGCGGTACCCGGCAGTCAGGATCACGCTGCCGTGGAAGACCTTGGACGGTCCGCCCGTCACGGCATCGCTGATCTTCACCGGACCCATGGGGTTGGCGCTGGACCTGAACCGCTTCAACGATCGCGAATGGCGGCCGGCGCTTCGGGCCGCGGGCGTCGAGACCGGGCGGGACAACGGCATGCACGCGCTGCGGCACTTCTACGCGTCGGTACTGCTGGACGCGGGGGAGAGCATCAAGGCGGTCAGCGAGTACCTGGGGCACCATGACCCCGGCTTCACGCTGCGGACGTACACGCACCTGATGCCGTCGAGCGGGAAACGGACTCGGGCCGCCGTGGATGGCGTCTTCACGGATGAAGATTCCATTCACGACGGCCCGGACACGGCCCAGGAGGGCGCTTAGCCCTCTGACCTGCGGCTGTCTCAGTAGCCGAAGTCCTGCGTCCACCAAGGGCCGCCCTCGCCGAAGTGGACTCCCACGCCGAGGGTCTTGAAGTCGCAGTTCAGGATGTTGGCCTTGTGGCCGGGGCTGTTCATCCAGGCGTCCATGACGGCTGCCGCGTCGGCCTGGCCGCGGGCTATGTTCTCGCCGCCGAGGCTGGTGATGCCGGCGTTCGCGGCGCGGTCCCAGGGGCTGAGCCCGCTCGGGTCGGTGTGGTCGAAGAAGTCCCGGGCGGCCATGTCCTCGCTGAAGGCCTTGGCCAGGTCCGTCAGGGCGCTGTTCGCGGCCACCGGGCTGCAACCGACCTTGGCGCGCTCGTCGTTGACGAGCTTGAGCACCTCGGTCTCGGCGGCGGACTCCGCGGACACGTTCACCGGGGTCTTGGCGACCGGCGCCTTGGTCTCCTTCTTGGAGGGCTCGGTCGTCTTCGGAGCCTTGGGCTCCTTCGTCTTCTCCTTGGAGGCCCCGTTGCCCTTGCCCTCGTTCTTCGAGGGCTCGGTGGTGGTCGGAGCGGCCGGCGCCGAGGCGGAGGCGGAGGCGGAAGGAGCGACGGTCGAGGGGGTCGAGGCGCGACCGGAGCCACGGCTCGTCGACGTGCCCTCGCGGGCGTCCGCGCTGCCCGAGGTGCCGCCCTGCTGGGTCTCCACGCTGGAGGGCGAGCTCGCGGCCTGGACGTTGTCGGAGTTGTTGCTGCCACCGCCGAGCGCGTAGTTGTCGGCGCCGGGCACGACACCGGCCGCGACGGCCACGGTGCCGAGGGCCACGGCCGCCGAGACGCCGAGCAGTCCCGTCTTGACCGGGCTCGGGCCCTTCCGCTTGCGGTGCGAGCGGGCGGAGGAGGCGGACGGGAGATCGGCGACGGCCGCGTAGCCGTACAGGTTCTCCGGGCCGTAGCCGTCCGTGGGGGTACCGCTCGTATCTGTGACTCCGGTGGCGCGCCCTGTGGCGGCGCGGCCGGCGTCGGAGCGTCGGTGGCGTCCCATCTCTTGGGCCTTCCTCGATCTTGAGTCAGCGATCCTCACTTCAAACTCACCCGGAAGAGTGAGTTTCTAGTGAGACTCATTGGTCCGGGACGGTACCCCATGGCGCGTGGGGAGGATGTGCTCCACGAGACATTGTCCGGTTAGCGTGCAGCCATGAACGAGGTTTCACGGCTGGTCGTCTGGGTCCGCGGACGGGTCCAAGGTGTGGGTTTCCGCTGGTTTACGCGGGCCAGGGCACTGGAGATCGGCGGGCTGAGTGGTTTTGCTCTCAATCTCGACGACGGACGCGTCCAGGTGGTCGCGGAGGGCCCCCGGGCCGGCTGCCAGAGTCTGCTCGACTGGCTCCAGGGAGACGACACGCCCGGCCGGGTGGACGGAGTCACTGAGATCTGGGACACGCCCCGGGGGATCTACGACGGCTTCGCGATCCGCTGACGGGGACGCCCGCGCGGCCTCCTGGAGGTGGCGTGGCGTATGCCACCGGCACCCGTCAGTAGTGGAAACGGCCTGGTGGTTGCCAAGAACGGCGCGAAGTGGCAGGCTCCCGAGATAACGATGATCCCGACGCCCTGAGGGTCCCACCGGTGTCGTAGCGCCGCCGCTCCACAAGCCGCGCGACAGTGGGTTGCCCGCCGATACAGGGCGTGATCGTGTTGACCGTCAAACTTTTTGGTGAGACGCTGAAAGCCCCGCGCACCTTAGCTGTTTGGCATGTGGAACGGCAGCAGGACATCAGCAGTGTCAAGCATCGCGGGTGCGATTCCCTCACGACCCACACCGCTTCGGTCGGTCACTCAGTGTGGAGGACCATCCATCATGGCAAAGGCGCTTCTCGGTTACGTCGGCGGTTCCGACCCGCGACTCATTGCCGAGATGCGACGGCTCCAGCAGCGCGTCCAGGACCTCGAATCCGAGCTTGTACGGATCCAGGCCGAGAACGACGCGCTCGCGGCTGCCGCTTCTCACGACTCGATTCTCGAGAGCATCGACGTACCCCAGGCGGAGCCTGCGCTCACCTGATCACTGCACCGCACCATGACAGCAGTGGTCGGGCGGCCCGAATCAACCGCTACGCAGTCAGATTTGCAAGGGACGCCGTCCGGCGTCCCTTCTTTCTTTCCCCCGAGCGACCAACCCCCCTCTTCAACGTCTGGTGTGCCCTCCGCGTTCATGGGCGAAACCGCGCGTTCATGGAGTGAGACCGGCCCGAAAGGTAGAGTCCGGCGGCGTGCACCTCAAGGCCCTGACCCTGCGCGGGTTCAAGTCGTTCGCCTCCGCGACCACGCTGCGGTTCGAGCCGGGCATCACCTGTGTCGTGGGCCCCAACGGCTCGGGCAAGTCCAACGTCGTGGACGCCCTGAGCTGGGTCATGGGCGAACAGGGGGCCAAGTCGCTGCGCGGCGGCAAGATGGAGGACGTCATCTTCGCCGGCACCACCGGGCGCCCGCCGCTCGGCCGTGCCGAGGTCTCCCTGACCATCGACAACTCCGACGGGGCGCTGCCCATCGAGTACGCCGAGGTCACCATCACGCGGATCATGTTCCGCAACGGCGGCAGCGAGTACCAGATCAACGGCGACACCTGCCGCCTGCTCGACATCCAGGAACTGCTGTCCGACTCCGGCATCGGCCGCGAGATGCACGTCATCGTCGGACAGGGCCAGCTCGACTCCGTGCTGCACGCCGACCCGATGGGCCGCCGCGCCTTCATCGAGGAGGCGGCGGGCGTCCTCAAGCACCGCAAGCGCAAGGAGAAGGCGCTGCGGAAGCTGGACGCGATGCAGGCCAACCTCGCGCGCGTGCAGGACCTCACCGACGAACTGCGGCGCCAGCTCAAGCCGCTCGGCCGGCAGGCCGCCGTCGCCCGCCGCGCCGCCGTCATCCAGGCCGACCTGCGCGACGCCCGGCTGCGCCTCCTCGCCGACGACCTCGTACGGCTGCGAGGTGCCCTGCGGTCCGAGATCGCCGACGAGGCCGCGCTCAAGCAGCGCAAGGAGTCCGCCGAGGCCGAGCTCAAGAAGGCGCTCCAGCGCGAGGCCCTGCTGGAGGACGAGGTCCGCCGGCTCACACCGCGTCTCCAGCGCGCCCAGCAGACCTGGTACGAACTCTCCCAGCTCGCGGAGCGGGTGCGCGGCACGGTCTCGCTGGCCGACGCGCGCGTGAAGAGCGCCACCTCCGTGCCCGCCGAGGAACGGCGCGGACGCGACCCGGAGGACATGGAGCGCGAGGCCGCCCGCGTCCGCGAACAGGAGGCCGAGCTCGAAGCGGCCCTGGAGGCGGCCGAGCGGGCCCTGGAGGACACGGTCGCGCACCGCGCCGAGCTGGAGCGCGAGCTGACCGTCGAGGAACGCCGCCTCAAGGACGTGGCCCGGGCCATCGCCGACCGCCGCGAGGGCCTCGCCCGGCTCGGCGGTCAGGTCAACGCCGCCCGCTCGCGCGCCGCCTCCGCGCAGGCCGAGATCGACCGCCTCGCCGCCGCCCGCGACGAGGCCCAGGAACGCGCGGTCACGGCCCAGGAGGAGTACGAGGAGCTGAAGGCCGAGGTCGACGGGCTCGACGCGGGCGACGCCGATCTCGGCGAGCAGCACGAGGCGGCCAGGCGGGCCCTGTCCGACGCGGAGGCCGCGCTGAGCGCCGCCCGCGAGGCCGCCACGGCCGCCGAACGGGGGCGGGCCGCCACCCAGGCCCGCCGCGACGCCCTCGCCCTCGGCCTGCGGCGCAAGGACGGCACCGGAGCGCTGCTCGGCGCCACGGACCGGCTCACCGGCGTGCTCGGTCCCGCCGCCGCACTGCTGACGGTCACCCCCGGCTTCGAGGTCGCGCTCGCCGCCGCGTTCGGCGCGGCGGCCGACGCCGTCGCCGTCGCCACCCCCGCGTCCGCCGCCGAGGCCATCCGGCTGCTGCGCAAGCAGGACGCGGGACGCGCGGCCCTGCTCCTCGCCGGAGCACCCGAGGAGCCCGGCGCCGAAGCGCACGCCCCCGCCGGTCCGGCGGACGGCGCCTCCCCGCACGTACCGCTCGACGACGGCGGGCCGCGGTACGCCGCCGATCTCGTCCGGGGCCCCACCGAACTGATGCCCGCCGTAAGGCGGTTGCTGCGCGGGACCGTCGTCGTCGGCACCCTGGAGGAGGCCGAGGACCTCGTCTACGCGCGGCCCGGACTCACCGCCGTGACCGCCGAGGGCGACCTGCTCGGGGCGCACTTCGCGCACGGCGGGTCCGCCGGGGCGCCCAGCCTGCTCGAAGTGCAGGCCTCCGTGGACGAGGCGGCGGCCGAGCTGGAGGAACTGGCCGTACGCTGCGAGGAGTTGACCGAGGAGCAGCGGCTGGCGACCGAGCGTCGCAAGGAACGGGCCGCTCTCGTCGAGGAGTTGGGGGAGCGGCGGCGGGCCGCCGAACGGCAGAAGTCGTCCGTCGCCCAGCAGCTCGGACGGCTGGCCGGGCAGGCGCGCGGCGCCGCCGGCGAGGCCGAGCGGAGCACCGCCGCGGCCGCCCGCGCGCAGGAGTCCCTCGACCGGGCCGTGGCCGAGGCGGAGGAGCTGGCCGAACGGCTCGCCGTGGCCGAGGAGATGCCGGTCGAGGAGGAGCCCGACACCTCGGTGCGGGACCGGCTCGCCGCGGACGGCGCCAACGCGCGGCAGACGGAGATGGAGGCCCGGCTCCAGGTGCGTACGCACGAGGAGCGGGTCAAGGGGCTCGCCGGACGGGCCGACTCGCTGGACCGCGCCGCCCGTGCCGAACGCGAGGCACGCGCGCGTGCCGAACAGCGGCGGGCCCGGCTCCGCCACGAGGCCGCCGTCGCCGCGGCCGTCGCCTCCGGGGCGCGGCAGCTTCTCGCGCACGTCGAGGTCTCGCTGGCTCGCGCCGAGGAGGAGCGCACCGCCGCGGACAGCGCGAAGGCCCGCCGGGAGCAGGAGCTCGTGGCGGCGCGGAGCCAGGGCCGCGAGCTCAAGGAGGAGCTCGACAAGCTCACCGACTCGGTGCACCGGGGCGAGGTGCTCGGTGCCGAGAAGCGGATGCGCATAGAGCAGCTCGAAGCGAAGGCGCTGGACGAACTCGGCGTCGAGCCGGCGGGACTCGTCGCGGACTACGGCCCCGACCAGCTCGTACCGCCGTCGCTGCCCGCCGAGGGCGAGGAACTGCCCGAGGACCCCGAGCACCCGCGCAACCAGCCCCGGCGGTTCCACCGTGCGGAGCAGGAGAAGCGGCTGAAGTCGGCGGAGCGGGCCTACCAGCAGCTCGGCAAGGTCAATCCGCTGGCCCTGGAGGAGTTCGCCGCGCTGGAGGAGCGCCACAAGTTCCTCAGCGAGCAGCTCGAGGACCTCAAGAAGACCCGCGCCGACCTCCTTCAGGTGGTGAAGGAGGTCGACGAGCGCGTCGAGCAGGTCTTCACCGAGGCGTACCGGGACACCGCCCGGGAGTTCGAGGGCGTCTTCAGCAGGCTGTTCCCGGGCGGGGACGGCCGGCTCATCCTGACCGACCCCGACAACATGCTCACCACCGGTGTCGACGTCGAGGCCCGGCCGCCGGGCAAGAAGGTCAAGCGGCTCAGCCTGCTCTCCGGCGGCGAACGGTCGCTGACGGCCGTCGCGCTCCTCGTGTCGATCTTCAAGGCGCGTCCCAGCCCGTTCTACGTGATGGACGAGGTCGAGGCGGCGCTGGACGACACCAACCTCCAGCGGCTGATCAGGATCATGCAGGAGCTGCAGGAGGCCTCCCAGCTCATCGTGATCACGCACCAGAAGCGCACGATGGAGGTCGCCGACGCGCTCTACGGCGTCTCCATGCAGGGCGACGGCGTCTCGAAGGTCATCAGCCAGCGCCTGCGCTGACCACCGGGTCCGCCGCCCGGGGCCGTCCCCCCGGTTCCGGTCGGGACCGCCGTCCGCGGTCGTGCGCCCGCTTTCGGTCCGGGCCGCCGTCTACGGCCGGTCGTCCGGTGCCGGCAGGTCCTCGCCCACGCCCTCGTCGGCGAGTTCGGCGAGCACCTCGGCGTGGCAGCGCTCGGGGACGCACCAGCAGCCGAGGCGGTGACCGCGCAGGGCGGGGAGCCGGGCCAGCAGTTCCGGACGTGCCAGCAGATAGCCGCGGTACATCTCGACGACCTCGTCCCGGGTGCCGTCGTGGCCGGGGCGGAACGGGCTCGCCAGCGGGGAGCCGGCCAGGTGCCAGCCGCCCCGGTGCATGGCCCGGCCGACGTAGACGACATCGGCGTACGCGGGATCGTCGCGGTGACCCTTGAGGTTGACGACCGTGGTCTGCGGCATGACCGGATCCTCCCCGCTCGGGCGGCCGGGAGCAACGCGAGCACGGCAGGCAACCGGCGTTCGTTGGACCATTCGGGCACTTGATGTTCAAAGCTTGAACACAACTACGTCACATCGCCCGGGAAAGCACCAAGAAAGCTCCCACCCACCCCCAGGTTTGACTTCGAAAGTTGAAGGCATAGTCTCTGCGACGTTGCTTTTACCTTCAGGTGGTGGCCCGCGTGAACCTGTGCGCCACTGGTAACCACCAGCGAAGGCTTTCGCCCCCCACCCCCGGCAGCGAGGCCGGTGGCCCGAGGAGTCTTACGTGACCAGCGCATCGCAGGCACCTGTGCCAGGAGTCAAGCCGGCTCCTCCCGAGCATCTCGGGCATGTCATCTTCATCGCGGCGGCGGCCGCGATGGGCGGCTTCCTGTTCGGCTACGACAGCGCTGTGATCAACGGCGCGGTCGAGGCCATCCGGAGCCGCTACGACATCGGCTCCGCCGCCCTGGCCCAGGTCATCGCCATCGCCCTGATCGGCTGTGCCATCGGTGCCGCCGTGGCCGGCCGCATGGCCGACCGCATCGGACGCATCCGCTGCATGCAGATCTCCGCGAGCCTGTTCACCATCAGCGCCGTCGGTTCGGCGCTGCCCTTCGCCCTGTGGGACCTCGCCTTCTGGCGCATCGTCGGCGGATTCGCCATCGGCATGGCCTCGGTCATCGGCCCCGCCTACATCGCCGAGGTCTCCCCGGCCGCCTACCGCGGACGGCTCGGCTCGTTCCAGCAGGCCGCGATCGTCGTCGGCATCGCCATCTCCCAGCTCGTCAACTACGCCATCCTGAACGCCGCCGGCGGTGACCAGCGCGGTCAGCTGCTGGGCGTGGAGGCCTGGCAGGTCATGCTCGGCGTCATGGTCATCCCGGCCGTCCTCTACGGTCTGCTCTCCTTCGCCATCCCCGAGTCGCCGCGCTTCCTGCTCGAAGTGGGCCGCAGGGACCGGGCCCGTGAGGTGCTCAAGGAGGTCGAGGGCGACAAGATCGACCTGGACGCCCGCATGGACGAGATCGAGACGGCCATGAAGCGCGAGCACAAGTCGACCTTCAAGGACCTGCTCGGCGGCGGCTTCCTCTTCCTGCCGATCGTCTGGGTCGGTATCGGGCTCTCGGTCTTCCAGCAGTTCGTCGGCATCAACATCGCGTTCTACTACTCCGCGACCCTGTGGCAGTCGGTCGGCGTCGACCCGACGGACTCGTTCTTCTACTCGTTCACCACGTCGATCATCAACATCATCGGCACCGTGATCGCCATGATCTTCGTGGACCGCATCGGGCGTAAGCCGCTCGCCCTCATCGGCTCGGTGGGTATGGCCATCGGTCTCGGCCTGGAGGCCTGGGCCTTCTCCTACGACCTGGTCGACGGCAAGCTCCCGGCCACCCAGGGCTGGGTCGCCCTGATCGCCGCCCATGTCTTCGTCCTCTTCTTCGCCCTCTCCTGGGGTGTCGTGGTCTGGGTGTTCCTCGGCGAGATGTTCCCGAACCGGATCCGCGCCGCCGCGCTCGGTGTCGCCGCCTCCGCGCAGTGGATCGCCAACTGGGCCATCACCGCGAGCTTCCCGTCGCTGGCCGACTGGAACCTCTCCGGCACCTATGTGATCTACACCTGCTTCGCGGTGCTCTCCATCCCCTTCGTGCTCAAGTTCGTCAAGGAGACGAAGGGCAAGACGCTGGAGGAGATGGGCTGACCGCCCGTGTCACCGGCGGCTCCCCACGGCCGCCGGTGCCCCCGGACTCGAGGAGAAGGGCCAAGTCCCCGCTGCCCCTCTCCTCGTACTCGTGAAGAGGGCGTGCCGCCCCGGCCCGGACCGAGAGGTCACCCGAGCCGGGGCAGCACGCTTTCGCAGAACAGATGCAGGCTGCGCCAGCCCTCGTCCACCGGCATCCCGCCCGACAGCGGATGCAGGACGAGGCTGTCCAGGCCCAGCTCCACGCACTGGTCGGGCGTGAGGACGCGGTAGACGCCCTCGGCGCGCAGCTCCTCGACCGTGGTGGCCGCCGACTTCACCGCCGAGCGGATCTCGCCGGACTGCCAGGAGGCGTACGTCCGCGCCTCGTGCAGGAAGTGCCGGCCGTACTCGGCCCAGGCCCGGTCCGGATCCTCGGCGATGTGCAGCAGCGGCGTCTCGGCGCCGGGCATCATGGTCCAGCCCTCGGTGCCGTACTCGGTGAGCCGCTCCTTGTAGTAGGCCTCCAGCTCGGGCAGATGCGCGCTGGGGAAGAACGGCAGACCGAGCCGGGCGGCACGCCGGGCCGCCGCCGGGGAGGAGCCGCCCACCAGCAGCAGGGGGTGCGGGTCCGAGAACGGGCGCGGGGTGACCCGTACCGTACGGCCCCGGTAGCTGAACTCCTCGCCGGTCCAGGCCTTCAGCACCGTCTCCAGAAGCTCGTCCTGGAGCCTGCCGCGCCGTTTCCAGTCGACGTCGAACTGCGCGTACTCCTCGGGCCGGTAGCCGATGCCGGCCACGGTCACCAGGCGGCCGCCGCTGAGCAGGTCGAGCACGGCGATGTCCTCGGCGAGACGCAGCGGGTCGTGCAGCGGGCCGATGACCGCCGAGACCGTGACCGCGATCCTGCGGGTCGCCCCGAAGACCGCGCCCGCGAACGCGAACGGCGAGGGCAGCCAGTTGTTGACGGCGCCGTGGTGCTCCTCCGTCTGCACCGTGGTGACCCCGCGGTCGTCGGCGTACGTGGCCATCTCGACGGCGGCCCGGTAGCGGGCGCTGAGCGAGGCGGGGGTGGCGTCGGGTTCGACGAGGTTGAAGCGCACGACCGTCACGGGCATGGGGAGCCCCCCTTCGTATGTGGAGGGGGACGGTAACTGACAGGGCGTCAGGTTGCCATAGCCGCGGACACCCGGGGGCCACCCCGGGACTCCGGTCTTCGTACGAAACTACAAGCGTTCCCCCGCGCGGGGAGAAAGCTTCCCGCACAGGGGATGGCCGATACTGAGGACGTTATGGAAACCATCATCCTTGCTGTAGTCATCGCCGTGGTGGTGATCGGCGCGCTCGGTGGGCTCGTCGTCGGCAGTCGCAAGCGGAAGCAGCTGCCCCCGCCGCCCCCCGCCGCCCCCGACATCACCGCTCCACCGGCCGAACCGCACGTCGGCGACGAGGCCGAGGCGCCGCACGACGAGCCGCGCCGCACTTTGGAGGAGGTGGATCTCCCCGACGGCTCGGCCGCCCCGTCGGTCGTCGTCGAAGAACCCCCGGCCGCCGCCCCCCAGATCGAGATCCCCGAACCGACCGCCGGGCGCCTGGTGCGCCTGCGCACCCGGCTCTCGCGTTCGCAGAACGCGCTCGGCAAGGGGCTGCTCACGCTGCTCTCGCGCGAGCACCTCGACGACGACACCTGGGAGGAGATCGAGGACACGCTGCTCGTCGCCGACGTCGGTGTGCAGCCCACCCAGGAGCTGGTCGAGCGGCTGCGTGAGCGGGTGAAGGTGCTCGGCACGCGGACGCCGGACGAACTGCGCGCCCTGCTGCGCGAGGAGCTGATCCAGCTTCTCGTCCCGGAGTTCGACCGCGCGGTCAAGACCGACTCGAACCTCGACACCCCGGGCATCGTGATGGTCGTCGGCGTCAACGGCACCGGCAAGACCACCACCACCGGCAAGCTCGCGCGCGTGCTCGTCGCCGACGGCAAGAACGTCGTCCTCGGCGCCGCCGACACCTTCCGCGCCGCCGCCGCCGACCAGCTCCAGACCTGGGGCGAGCGCGTGGGCGCCCGTACCGTCCGCGGCCCCGAAGGCGGCGACCCCGCCTCGATCGCGTTCGACGCGGTCAAGGAGGGCATCGAGGAGGGCGCGGACGTCGTCCTCATCGACACCGCGGGCCGGCTCCACACCAAGACCGGCCTCATGGACGAGCTCGGCAAGGTCAAGCGCGTCGTGGAGAAGCACGCCCCGCTCGACGAGGTGCTGCTCGTCCTCGACGCGACCACCGGGCAGAACGGTCTGGTGCAGGCGCGCGTGTTCGCCGAGGTCGTCGAGATCACCGGCATCGTGCTGACCAAGCTCGACGGCACGGCGAAGGGCGGCATCGTCATCGCGGTCCAGCGCGAGCTGGGCGTCCCGGTCAAGCTGGTGGGTCTCGGAGAGGGCGCGGACGACCTGGCGCCGTTCGAGCCGGAGGCGTTCGTTGACGCCCTTATCGGAGAGTGACCACCCGCGCGAACGCGTAGGTGCCCGAAGAAGCGCCCGCCCCCGCAGCACTGCGGGGGACGGGCGCTTCGTCCGTTCCGCTCGCTCCTCGGGTCAGGCCCGGGAGCGGTGTGCCACGTAGGCGAGGGTGCCCAGCAGCAGCCTGGCCGGGGGCGGCTTCGGGGCGGCGTCCAGGGCGGGGGAGCGCAGCCAGCGGACCGGGCCGAGCCCCGCGCGGTCGGAGGGCGGGGCGGTGATGAACGTCCCCGGGCCGAGGCCGTGCAGGTCGAGGGAGGCGTCGTCCCAGCCCATGCGGTAGAGCAGCTCGGGAAGTTCGGCGGCCGAACCGGGGGAGACGAAGAAGTGGGCGCGGCCGTCCGGGCCGGCCGTCACGGGACCGAGCGGCAGCCCCATGCGCTCCAGCCGGACGAGCGCGCGCCGCCCGGCCGCCTCGGCGACCTCGATGACGTCGAAGGCCCGGCCGACCGGCAGCATCACCGCGGCGCCGGGGAAGTCCGCCCAGACGCCCGTCGCCTCGTTCAGCGTGGTGCCCGCCGGGATCGTCGGGGCGAAGGCCAGGGGGTGCGCGCCCGGTGCCGGGCAGTCGGCCCGGCCGCACGAGCACGCCCCCGCGGCGGCTCGGGCACCCGGGACCACGTCCCATCCCCACAGTCCGGTGAACGCGGCGACGGCGCCGCCCTCCGACGAGCGGCCGCGGCGCCGAGCACCGGTCCGGATGTCGCGCATCGCCCGACTACTGCCGATCGTGAAGCCCATGCCCCCTCCAACGGGTCCGGTGCGCCCGTGGTTACGTGACGGAACCGGATTGTCACCCTCTGTTCCTGCCTGCCCGGTTTCACGCGATCCAGACAGCGCCTTGTCGCGCAAGGGGTGGTGTGTTCGGCTCCGTGCGCCCTGGAGTGCGCTTCTCCGCCCACCCTTGGTCGTTCTGTGTCAAGTGAATCGCGAGCAGGGCGACTGGAGTTCATTCGAAGGGGTGGCGAATGGTGGCGTTTCACGGATCGCCATGGCTGGACGCGTGATCGTAGGATTACTTTGAGTGCACGAGCCCTGGGCTTTTGTTTACTCGCGAGTATGCCAAGGGCAAGCCGGGTTCCCGTTCGAAGGGTGAGAACTACCGGACGCGCGGCCGCGTTTACGGGCATTCTGATAGGGCTTGGCGCAGAGCGGCGACAAGTGGTCTCGGGGAGTGGGGGCGTTCCAGTGGGCGGCAACGGCGGAGGCGGGACGAACGCTGACAGGCGCCCCAACGAGCTGCTCGGCTCGTGGTTCGTGCGCAGTGGCTGGTCGAAGGGCGAGCTGGCGCGCCAGGTGAACCGCAGGGCCCGTCAGTTGGGGGCCAACCACATCTCGACGGACACCTCGCGGGTGCGCCGCTGGCTGGACGGGGAGAACCCGCGCGAGCCGATCCCGCGGATCCTGTCGGAGCTGTTCTCGGAGCGGTTCGGCTGTGTCGTCGCGGTGGAGGACCTCGGTCTGCGCGCCGCCCACCAGGCACCCTCCGTGTCCGGCGTCGACCTTCCGTGGACCGGCCCCCAGACCGTCGCGCTCATCAGCGAGTACTCGCGCAGCGACCTGATGCTGGCCCGGCGCGGCTTCCTCGGCAGTTCGCTGGGGCTCTCCGCGGGCCCGGCCCTCATCGAGCCCATGCAGCGCTGGCTCGTGCCCACCCCGCCGGCGGCGTACGAGCCCGCCGAACCGCCGGCCTCCACGCGCCGCGGCGGCAGACTCTCCCAACCGGAGCTGGATCTCCTGGAGTCCACCACCGTGATGTTCCGTCAGTGGGACGCGCAGTGCGGCGGCGGACTGCGACGCAAGGCCGTCGTCGGCCAGTTGCACGAGGTGACGGACCTCCTCCAGGAACCGCAGCCCGCCGCCACCGAGAAGCGGCTGTTCAAGGTCGCCGCCGAACTGGCCGAGCTGGCGGGCTGGATGAGCTACGACGTGGGTCTCCAGCCCACCGCGCAGAAGTACTTCGTGCTCGCCCTGCACGCCTCGAAGGAGGCGGGCGACAAGCCGCTCGGCTCGTACATCCTCTCCAGCATGAGCCGGCAGATGATCCACCTCGGGCGGCCCGAGGACGCGCTGGAGCTGATCCACCTCGCCCAGTACGGCAGCCGTGACTGCGCGAGCCCGCGCACCCAGTCGATGCTGTATGCGATGGAGGCCCGCGCCTACGCCAACATGGGCCAGCCCGGAAAGTGCAAGCGGGCCGTCCGCATGGCCGAGGACACCTTCGCCGACGTGCACGAGTGGGACGAGCCGGACCCCGACTGGATCCGCTTCTTCTCCCGGGCCGAGCTGTATGGCGAGAACTCGCACTCCTACCGTGACCTCGCGTACGTCGCCGGCCGCAGCCCCACGTACGCCTCCATGGCCGAGCCCCTCATGCAGAAGGCGGTCGACCTCTTCGGCAAGGACTCCGAGCACCAGAGGTCGTACGCGCTCAACCTCATCGGCATGGCCACCGTGCACCTGCTGCAGCGTGAGCCCGAGCAGAGTGCCGTCCTGGCCAAGGAAGCCCTGAGGATCGGCAAGAAGGTGCGCTCCGAGCGCGTCAACACTCGTATCCGAAAGACGGTCGACACCGCCGTCCGCGACTTCGGGGACCTCGCCGAGGTCATCGACCTCACCGACCAGCTCGCCGTCGACCTGCCCGAGACCGCCGAGGCGGTCTGACCCAGGGCCGCGGCGCCGGCCCCGCGCAGTACTCCGGCCGCGGCCGGTCGTCCTGAACTGCCCGACTCGGCTCCCCCATGCCAGGTCATCGGACGGCCGGACGTGGCCGGTTCCGCTGTATGCGGCCCCCGCCCGCGTCGTACGCGCCGCCCCGGCCCGCTCCCGCGAGAATCCGCCATGTCGTGGGCGGGTCTCCGCGCGCCCCGGGGCGCCGCGAGCGTCCCCCGGGAGATTGCGTCACGATAACGATCGCTTCGACCACAATCAGGCAGTTCATGAACGTGTAACACGCAGAGCGCCTTCGTCACTGGTGCGAAACATCGAGGGGCGTCCACGGAAACCGCGCTGCGTCAATCTCATGGCGCATAACCGGCCCACCCCTCACGACCCATTCAGGCTTCGCCCGCACGGGGCCGTACCAACGACGAGGAGACGCCGATGGCACCAGCCATCACCCTTGCCGCAGAGGCACCCAAGCTGTCTGCCGCCAACACAGGGTTCATGCTCATCTGTTCCGCCCTCGTGCTCATCATGACGCCGGGCCTCGCCTTCTTCTACGGAGGCATGGTCCGCGTCAAGAGCACGCTCAACATGCTGATGATGAGCTTCATCAGCATGGGGATCATCACCATCCTGTGGGTGCTGTACGGCTTCTCGCTCGCCTTCGGCACGGACAAGGGATCGTTCATCGGCTGGACCTCGGACTGGGTCGGCCTCAGCAACATCGGCCTGACGGAGCTGTGGGACGGGTACACCATCCCGGTCTTCGTCTTCATGGTCTTCCAGCTCATGTTCGCGATCATCACGCCCGCACTGATAAGCGGTGCCCTCGCGGACCGCGTGAAGTTCACGGCGTGGTCCCTGTTCATCACGCTGTGGGCCACGCTGGTCTACTTCCCCGTCGCCCACTGGGTGTGGGGCGCGGGCGGCTGGGCCTTCGAGCTCGGAGTGATCGACTTCGCCGGTGGTACGGCGGTCCACATCAACGCGGGTGCCGCGGCACTCGGCGTGATCCTGGTCATCGGCAAGCGCGTGGGCTTCAAGAAGGACCCGATGCGCCCGCACAGCCTCCCGCTGGTGATGCTCGGCTCCGGTCTGCTGTGGTTCGGCTGGTTCGGATTCAACGCCGGCTCGTGGCTCGGCAACGACGACGGCGTCGGCGCGCTGATGTTCGTCAACACGCAGGTCGCCACCGCCGCCGCCATGCTGGCCTGGCTCCTCTACGAGAAGATCCGGCACGGCGCGTTCACCACGCTGGGCGCCGCCTCCGGCGCGGTCGCCGGTCTGGTCGCCATCACCCCGTCCGGCGGCGCGGTCTCCCCGCTCGGCGCCATCGCGGTCGGCGCCATCGCCGGTGTCCTGTGCGCCATGGCCGTCGGCCTGAAGTACAGGTTCAACTACGACGACTCGCTCGACGTCGTCGGCGTCCACCTCGTCGGCGGTGTCATCGGCTCCCTGCTCATCGGCCTCTTCGCCAGCGGCCACGGCCAGTCCACGGTCGAGGGCCTCTTCTACGGCGGTGGCCTGACCCAGTTCTGGAAGCAGTGCGCCGGCGTCTTCGCCGTCCTCGGCTACTCCCTGGTCGTCTCCGCGATCCTCGCCTTCGTCATCGACAAGACCCTCGGCATGCGGGTCACCGAGGACGAGGAGATCGCCGGCATCGACCAGGCCGAGCACGCCGAGACCGCATACGACTTCAGCGGCGCCGGTGGTGGCGCCGCCCGGACCGCCGTGCCCGCCGCCCCGGCCGACACGGACGCCAAGAAGGTGGACGCATGAAGCTCATCACCGCCGTCGTGAAGCCCCACCGGCTCGACGAGATCAAAGAGGCGCTGCAGGCGTTCGGCGTCCACGGACTGACGGTCACCGAGGCGAGCGGCTACGGTCGGCAGCGGGGACACACCGAGGTGTACCGCGGTGCCGAGTACACGGTCGACCTCGTCCCCAAGATCCGCATCGAGGTGCTGGTCGAGGACGACGACGCCGAACAGCTCGTCGACGTCGTGGTGAAGGCGGCCCGCACCGGCAAGATCGGTGACGGCAAGGTGTGGTCCGTCCCGGTCGACACGGCCGTCCGGGTCCGCACCGGCGAGCGCGGCCCCGACGCGCTCTGACGGACCGGCCCGCACGAAGAGGAAAGACAGGAGTCGCTGGGTGACGAGTACGGACACGCGAGTGGAAGCAGAGGACTCGGGACCCAGCGGCTACGCGGCGGCCCGGCTGCGCCTCCTCCAGGAGGGGGCGCGGTCCGGGCCGCCGCGCCGTACCGCCCTCGCGGAACTGACGGACGACTGGCTGACCGGCCTGTTCACCGCCGGATCCAAGGGCCTGCGCGGCGTCTCCCTCATCGCCGTCGGCGGCTACGGCCGCGGCGAACTCTCCCCACGCAGCGACCTCGACCTGCTCCTCCTGCACGACGGCACCGACCCGGGCGCCGTCGCCGCCCTCGCCGACCGCGTCTGGTACCCGGTCTGGGACCTGGGCCTCGATCTCGACCACTCGGTCCGCACCCCGGCCGAGGCCCGCAAGACCGCCGCCGACGACCTCAAGGCCCAGCTCGGCCTCCTCGACGCCCGCCACATCGCCGGCGACCTCGGCCTCACCGCCGGACTGCGCACGGCCGTCCTCGCCGACTGGCGCAACCAGGCGCCCAAGCGGCTGCCCCAGCTCCAGGAACTGTGCGCGGAGCGCGCCGAACGCCAGGGCGAACTCCAGTACCTCCTCGAACCCGACCTCAAGGAAGCCCGCGGCGGACTGCGCGACGCCACCGCCCTGCGCGCCGTCGCCGCCTCCTGGCTCGCGGACGCGCCCCGCGAAGGCCTCGCCGACGCCCGCCGCCGGCTCCTGGACGTCCGCGACGCCCTGCACCTCGCCACCGGCCGCGCCACCGACCGCCTCGCCCTCCAGGAACAGGACCAGGTCGCCGCCGAGC
Organism: Streptomyces sp. NPDC028298; assembly: GCF_055565895.1. NCBI lineage: Bacteria > Bacillati > Actinomycetota > Actinomycetes > Kitasatosporales > Streptomycetaceae > Streptomyces > Streptomyces sp. NPDC028298. Next base: position 154,331 of record NZ_JBVHTL010000010.1, on the reverse strand, counting down.
TCGGACTGCTGGACGCCGACACCCTCCTGCGCCAGGTGTACGAGGCCGCCCGCGTCGTGTCGTACGCCAGCGACGTCACCTGGCGCGAGGTCGGACGCGTCCTGCGCTCACGCTCCGTGCGACCCCGGCTGCGCGCCATGCTGGGCGGCGGCAAACCCGTCGGTGAACGGTCCCCGCTCGCCGAGGGCGTGGTCGAACAGGACGGCGAGGTGGTGCTCGCCCGCGCCGCCCGGCCCGAGCGCGACCCCGTGCTCCCGCTGCGCGCCGCGGCCGCCGCCGCGCAGGCCGACCTCCCGCTGTCCCTGCACGCGGTACGGCGCATGGCCGCCGCCGTACGTCCCCTGCCCACACCCTGGCCCGCCGAGGCACGCGAACAGCTCGTCACCCTCCTCGGCTCGGGCAGCCCGACCATCGAGGTCTGGGAGGCACTGGAGGCCGAAGGGCTCATCACCCGGCTGCTCCCCGACTGGGAGCGGGTGCGCTGCCGGCCCCAGCGCAACGCCGTCCACATCTGGACCGTCGACCGGCACCTCATCGAGACGGCCGTCCGCGCCTCCGAACTGACCCGCCGCGTCGGCCGCCCCGACCTCCTCCTCGTCGCCGCCCTCCTCCACGACATCGGCAAGGGCTGGCCCGGCGACCACTCCGTCGCCGGCGAGATCATCGCCCGGGACGTGGCCGCCCGCATCGGCTTCGACCGCGCGGAGGTGACGGTGCTCGCCACCCTCGTACGCCACCATCTGCTGCTCGTCGACACCGCCACCCGACGTGACCTGGAGGACCCGGCCACCGTCCGCTCCGTCGCCGAGGCCGTCGGATCGCAGGGCACCCTGGAACTGCTGCACGCGCTCACCGAGGCGGACGCGCTGGCCACCGGGCCCGCCGCCTGGTCCTCCTGGCGCGGCTCCCTCGTCGCCGACCTGGTCAAACGCGTCTCGGCCGTGCTCTCCGGCGAGGCTCCCGAGGAGCCCGAGGCCGTCGCGCCGACCGCCGAGATGGAACGCCTCGCGATCGAGGCGTGCCGCACCGGCGGGCCCGTCCTGTCCCTGCGCGCGCAGACGGAACCCGTCGACACCGAGGCCGAACCCGCCGCCCCGGCCGATCCGGAACCGCTCGGCGTGGAACTCCTCATCGCCGTCCCCGACCAGCCCGGCGTGCTCCCGTCGGTGGCCGGCGTCCTCGCCATGCACCGGCTGACCGTCCGCACCGCCGAGCTGCGCGCCCTGGACCTGCCCGACGGTGTCGACGGCTCGGTGCTGCTGCTCAACTGGCGCGTCGCCGCCGAGTACGGCTCCCTGCCGCAGGCCGCCCGGCTGCGCGCCGACCTCGTACGCGCCCTCGACGGCTCCCTGGACATCAGCGCCCGTCTCGCCGAACGCGACGCCGCCTACCCGCGCCGCCGGGGGGTCGTCGCGCCCCCCGCGCGCGTCACCGTCGCTCCGGCGGCGTCCCGCCTGGCCACCGTCATCGAGGTCCGCGCCCATGACGCCCCGGGCCTGCTGCACCGCATCGGGCGGGCCCTGGAGACGGCGCGGGTGCGGGTACGGAGCATGCACGTCTCCACGCTCGGCGCGAACGCCGTGGACGCCTTCTACGTGACGGGCACGAAGGGGGAGCCCCTGCCGGGGGAGGAGGCCGCCTCGGTGGCCCGGGCGGTGGAGGAAGCACTGCGCTCCTGACGTCCCGGGCCTGGGTGGCCCGGCGGAGGTGGAGGACGCTCCTGACCTCCCGGGCCTGGGTGGCCCGGGCGGTGGAGGAAGCGCAGTGCTCCTGCCCTCCCGCCCCCCACCGGCCGTTGCGCACCCGACAGGGAGCCCCTGCCGGGGGAGGCGGCGGCCTCGGTGGCCCGGGCGGGGGAGGGCGTCGCGGCTCCGGACCTCCCGCCCCCCACCGGCCGTTCCGCACCCGAGCGGTGCCGGCCGGGATGTGATCTCCGCGACCCGGGGAGTCCTCCGGTCGCCGGAAGGCGGTCCCGCGGGGCCGGAGACTCGGGTGCCCGCCCCCGCGGGCCGCGTCGCCGCCCGTCGAATGCGGTGTGCGGGGACGAATCGCTTGCGGGGCCAGATACCCTGGAGGGCAGCCCGAAACCGACCCCGACTCCGAGGACCGAAGCCACCGTGTTCGATACCCTCTCCGACCGCCTCAGCGCGACGTTCAAAAACCTCCGCGGCAAGGGGCGCCTCAGTGAGGCGGACATCGACGCCACGGCCCGCGAGATCCGCATCGCGCTCCTCGAAGCCGACGTCGCCCTGCCGGTCGTCCGCACCTTCATCAAGAACGTCAAGGAGCGGGCCCTCGGCAGCGAGGTCTCCAGGGCGCTGAACCCCGCCCAGCAGGTCCTGAAGATCGTGAACGACGAGCTCGTCACGATCCTCGGCGGTGAGACCCGCCGCCTCCGGTTCGCCAAGAACCCGCCCACCGTGATCATGCTCGCGGGCCTCCAGGGCGCGGGCAAGACCACGCTCGCCGGAAAGCTCGGCAAGTGGCTCAAGGACCAGGGCCACTCCCCGATCCTCGTCGCCGCCGACCTCCAGCGCCCGAACGCGGTGAACCAGCTCAGCGTCGTCGCCGAGCGCGCGGGCGTCGCCGTCTACGCCCCCGAGCCGGGCAACGGCGTCGGCGACCCGGTCAAGGTCGCCAAGGACTCCATCGAGTTCGCCAAGGCCAAGGTCCACGACATCGTGATCGTGGACACCGCCGGCCGCCTCGGCATCGACCAGGAGCTGATGCAGCAGGCCGCGGACATCCGCGACGCCGTCAGCCCCGACGAGATCCTCTTCGTCGTCGACGCGATGATCGGCCAGGACGCGGTCAACACCGCCGAGTCCTTCCGCGACGGCGTCGGCTTCGACGGCGTGGTGCTCTCCAAGCTCGACGGTGACGCCCGCGGTGGTGCCGCCCTCTCGATCCGGCAGATCACCGGCAAGCCGATCATGTTCGCCTCGAACGGCGAGAAGCTCGACGACTTCGACGCCTTCCACCCGGACCGGATGGCTTCCCGCATCCTCGACATGGGTGACCTCCTCACCCTGATCGAGCAGGCGGAGAAGACGTTCAGCCAGGAAGAGGCCGAGAAGATGGCCTCCAAGCTGGCGTCCAAGAAGGGCCAGGACTTCACCCTGGACGACTTCCTGGCCCAGATGGAGCAGGTCCGGAAGATGGGCAGCATCAGCAAGCTGCTCGGCATGCTCCCGGGCATGGGTCAGATCAAGGACCAGATCAACAACCTGGACGAGCGGGACGTCGACCGCGTCGGCGCGATCATCAAGTCGATGACCCCGGGCGAGCGCCAGGACCCGACGATCATCAACGGCTCGCGCCGCGCCCGTATCGCCAAGGGATCCGGCGTCGAGGTCAGCGCGGTCAAGGGCCTGGTCGAGCGCTTCTTCGAGGCCCGCAAGATGATGTCCCGCATGGCCCAGGGCGGCGGGATGCCGGGCATGCCGGGGATGCCGGGCATGGGCGGCGGCCCCGGCCGCGCCAAGAAGAAGCCGAAGGTGGCCAAGGGCAAGCAGCGCTCCGGCAACCCGATGAAGCGCAAGCAGCAGGAGGAAGAGGAGGCCGCCCGCCGCGAGGCCGGCGCGCAGGGCGGCAACGCCTTCGGCCTCCCGCAGCAGAGCGCCCAGGACGACTTCGAGCTGCCGGACGAGTTCAAGAAGTTCATGGGCTGACGGACGTCTCGGCCCGTACGGGGCCCTGCGGCCCTGCCGTGCATCGCCCACTGGGGGCGTCTCTCGTCACGAGAGGCGCCCCCAGTGGCATGACCGCGGGTGCCGCTGTCCACCATCTGTCGTAACGTCCCCTTATGAGCAACCCTGTGCCCCCGCGCAAGGCACCGGACCAGCCGTGGCGTACCGAGGGCACGCCACCCGAGCCGACACCGCCGCCGGGCGGCCGGCGGAAGCTGCCGGGCGGCTGGTGGAGTCTGGCCCTGGCCGCGCTCATCGTGTTCCTGATCGCCAACCTGGTGCTGTCCTTCTACAACAAGGGCAACGAGCCGACCATCTCGTACACGGAGTTCAGCCGGCAGGTCGACGACGGCAACGTCACCAAGATCTACGCCAAGGGCGACGCGATCCAGGGACAGCTCAAGACCTCCCAGGAGAAGCCCGACGGCGACGGGAAGTACACCAAGTTCAAGACCCAGCGACCGGTCTTCGCGGACGACAAGCTGTGGGACGACCTGCAGAAGCACGACGTCACGGTGACCGCCTCGCCGGTGGTCCAGGAGCGCAGCTTCCTGTTCAACCTGCTGATCTCGCTCGCCCCGATGATCCTGCTCGTCGTCCTGTGGATCTTCATCGCCCGGCGGATGGGCTCCGGCATGGGCGGGGCGGGCGGCATGCTCGGCCGCAAGGCACCCCCGAAACCGGTCGAACTCGTGCCCGGCGGCAAGCGCACCACGTTCTCCGACGTGGCCGGCATCGACGAGGTGGCGGGCGAGGTCGACGACGTCGTGGACTTCCTCAAGAACCCCGACGCGTACCGAAGGATGGGCGCGAAGATGCCGCGCGGCGTGCTGCTCGCGGGTCCGCCCGGCACGGGAAAGACCCTGCTCGCGCGGGCGGTCGCGGGCGAGGCGGGCGTCCCGTTCTTCTCCGCCTCCGCCTCCGAGTTCATCGAGATGATCGTGGGCGTCGGCGCCTCGCGCGTGCGCGAACTGTTCGCCGAGGCCCGCAAGGTGGCCCCCTCCATCATCTTCATCGACGAGATCGACACCATCGGACGGTCACGGTCGGGCGGCTCCGCCATGGGCGGCCACGACGAGCGCGAGCAGACGCTCAACCAGATCCTCACCGAGATGGACGGCTTCTCCGGCTCGGAGGGCGTGATCGTCATCGCCGCCACCAACCGCGCGGACATCCTGGACCCGGCGCTCACACGTCCCGGCCGCTTCGACCGCGTCGTCAACGTCTCGCCCCCCGACCGCGGCGGCCGGAAGGCGATCCTGGAGATCCACACCCGCGAGATCCCGCTCGCGAAGGACGTGGACCTGACCCAGGTGGCCCGTACGACCCCGGGCATGACCGGCGCCGATCTCGCCAACCTCGCCAACGAGGCGGCACTCCTCGCCGTCAAGCGCAAGCAGGCCGAGGTCACCCAGAGCGACCTCTCCGAAGCGCTCGAAAAGGTCCAGCTCGGCGCCGAACGCTCCCTGGTCATGCCCTACGAGGAACGCCGCCGCACCGCGTACCACGAGAGCGGCCACGCCCTCCTCGGGATGCTGCGACCCGGCGCCGACCCCGTCCGCAAGATCACCATCGTTCCGCGCGGCCGCGCGCTCGGCGTCACGCTCTCGACACCGGACGCGGACCGGTACGCGTACACCGAGGCGTATCTGCGCGGCCGGATCATCGGCGCGCTCGGTGGCATGGCCGCCGAACACGTCGTCTACGACGTCATCACCACCGGCTCGGAGAACGACCTGGAACAGGTCACCAACCTCGCCCGCGGCATGGTGGCCCGCTGGGGCATGAGCGAACGCGTGGGCCGGCTGTCGGCGCTGCCCAACGACGCCCAGCAGGCCTACGGTCTCGCGGCCGCCCCCGGCACCCTCGACTCGATCGACCACGAGATGCGCCGCATCGTCGACGAGTGCTACGAGGAGGCCTGCCAGAAGCTCCGCGACCACAGGGGACAGCTCGACGCCCTGGCGGAGGCGCTCCTCGCGAACGAGACGCTGGAGGAGGCCGAGGCCTACCGGATCGCCGGGGTGCCCCGTACGACGAAGGAGGTGTGAACCGGGCGCCCAGGACCGTACCCCCACAGCCGGGACACGGTGTGAGGGGTGGTGCCGGTACACCGATGCCCGCAGCCACCACGAATCACCCGCACCCGGCCACGCGCGCGAGGGGCCGTGCCGGGTGAATCGATGCCCGTCGCCACCAACGGTCACGTCTCCGTCCGACGGCGACGGGCTGACGCACCGGCACGGCCCCGACCCACCCACCGGTCTCTCAGGGCGTACGGGCGATCAGATACCGGAACACGTTCGGCATCCACACGGTGCCGTCCCGCCGCACATGAGGATGCAGCGCCTCCGTCACCTCCTTGTCGACCTGCGCCTGGTCGGTGGCGTCGACCGCCGCGTCGAACAGCCCCGTGGAGAGCAGCCCGCGCACGGCACTGTCCACGTCGGCGTAGCCGAACGGGCAGGCCACACGCCCCGAGCCGTCAGGCCGCAGCCCGGCCCGCTGGGCCACCTCCTCCAGGTCGTCCCGCCGGGCGGCACGCCAGCTCGCCGCACCACGCAGCGGATCGGCCAGTTTCGTGGCCACCCGCAGCACGGCCGAGGTGGCGCACCGCTCCGGCGGCCCCCACCCGACAAGCACGACGGGCGTTCCCCGGCCCGCGAGCGGCGCGGCCTCGGCGAGCTGCGCGCCGAGCCCCTCGGAGTCGCCGGCCACGCACCCGATCGGTTCGAACGCGGTCACCAGGTTGTACGCCGGCGCCCCCGCCACCACGGCGTCCCGGGGGGACCCGGACACGACCCGGGCACCGGGACGCGGGCCGGCGTCCCGTTCGGACGGCAGGAGTCGTTCCCGCGCGAGGGCCAGTCGTTCGGGCGACGAGGAGTCGACACCCGTGACCGCGGCGCCGCGGGAGCCGGCCATCAGCAGGGCGAGCCCCGACCCGCAGCCGAGCCCGAGCAGCCGTGTCCCACCGCCCACTTCGAGCCGCTCGTAGACGGCCTCGAAGAGCGGCACCAGCATCCGCTCCTGGATCTCGGCCCAGTCACGCGCGCGTGCACCCCGGTCCGGGCGGGGCGCTGGGCCCGCATGAGGAAGGTGCTGCCGCACGAGCGTAGGTGTCATCGAAAGTGCCCCAATCCGCCGAGAGTTGCTGCCGGGCCCCCTCTCCTCCGCCCCCGCGCACGAGGCCCGCACTCCCCCCGTATGTCAGGTAACTCCGCCCTCGACGTGCCGTCCAGGGGTCTCGGGGGCCCGTTTGCGGCCCGGACGCGAAAGGCGCAAGAATTCACATACCGGCAACGTGGGCCCGTAGCATCGGCCGCATGGCAAAGGCACCCGTTCTCACGCCCCAGGCGGACGACTTCCCGCGCTGGTACCAGGACTTGATCAACAAGGCCGAGCTCGCCGACAACGGCCCGGTGCGCGGCACCATGGTCATCCGGCCCTACGGGTACGGACTGTGGGAGCGGATGCAGCAGGAGATGGACGCCCGCATCAAGCAAGCGGGTGCCCAGAACGCCTACTTCCCGCTGTTCATCCCGCAGTCGTACCTCACCCGGGAGGCGGAGCACGTCGAGGGCTTCGCGCCGGAACTCGCGGTCGTCACGCACGGCGGGGGCAAGGAGCTGGAGGAGCCGGTCGTCGTCCGCCCCACCTCCGAGACGATCATCAACGAGTACTTCTCCAAGTGGGTGCAGAGCTACCGCGATCTTCCGCTGCTGATCAACCAGTGGGCGAACGTGGTCCGTTGGGAGATGCGCCCGAGGGTGTTCCTGAGGACGACCGAATTCCTCTGGCAGGAGGGGCACACCGCGCACGCCACGTACGAGGACGCCCGGGACTACGCCGCGCACATCCACACAGAGGTGTACGCCGACTTCATGGTGAACGTCCTCGGCGTCGACGTCGTCCTCGGCCGGAAGACGGCGAGCGAGCGGTTCGCGGGCGCGATCAACACCCTCACGCTCGAAGGCATGATGGGCGACGGCAAGGCGCTCCAGATGGGCACGAGTCACGAGCTGGGGCAGAACTTCGCCAAGGCGTTCAACACCCAGTACCTCTCCAAGGACGGGAAGCAGGAGCTCGTCTGGCAGACCTCCTGGGGCTCCTCGACCCGCATGGTGGGTGGCCTGATCATGTCGCACGGCGATGACAGCGGGTTGCGGGTGCCGCCCCGGCTCGCCCCTGTACAGGTGGTCGTCCTCGCGATCAAGGGCGACGAGGCGGTTCTGGCCAAGGTCCGCGAGATCGGCGCGAGGCTGACCGCGGCGGGCCTGAGGGTCCAGGTCGACGACCGTACGGACACCCCCTTCGGGCGCCGCGCCGTCGACTGGGAGCTCAAGGGCGTCCCCGTACGGATCGAGGTCGGCCCCCGTGACCTGGAGAACGGCACGGCGATGCTCGTCCGCCGTATCCCCGGAGGCAAGGAGCCGGTGGCCCTCGACGCGCTGGCCGCCCTGCTCCCCGGCGCCCTGGAGGAGGACCAGGCGCTCCTGCTGAGGCAGTCGCGCGAGCGCCGCGAGTCCCGTACGACGGACGTGTCGACCATCGACGCGGCCGTGGAGGCGGCCGTGTCCGGCGGCTGGGCGCGCATTCCCTGGGCGGACCTCGGAGAAGAGGGCGAGGCCAGGCTCGCCGAGCACGCGGTGACCGTACGGTGTCTGGTCGCCGAGGACGGGTCGGTGCCGGACGCCGAGGACGCACCCGGTAACGTCGCGGTCGTCGCCCGCGCGTACTGAGCCGGACGGCAGAGCGGCCGAAACGCCCCTTGCGCATCTGCCGACCACAGGTGCCCCGGCGTACGGATGTCGTCTACGCGCCGGGGCGTACGTGTGACTACGTACCGCCTTGGTACGAGCTGTGACACTTCTCCGCAGATCGGCGCACCCGACCTCGTCGGTTCACATCAGTGCCAACTGACGGGTACGTGCAAATTATTTGGGATGCCCCGTAATAGGAACACGGAGGCACTCCCGCTCGTTCTCATTACGTGAGCACGACACCACCTGTTCTCGCCGCAGAGCTGGCAGGGGCGTGGGCCGACATTCAGCGGCACCACCCCGAACTGCCCGATCTTGCCGCGCCAGAGTCCCTGATCGGAGAATCGTCGTCCGCATGCGGGCACGAACTCTCCTTCGAGCGACTGCTTCACGAAGCAGTCCACGGCATCGCCGCCGCCCGTGGAGTCCGCGACACCTCGCGCGCCGGCCGCTATCACAACCGCAGATTCCTCGCGATCGCCGAGGAGCTGGGCCTGGACCACCCCGAGGAGCCGCATCCCAGCAGTGGCTTCTCGCTGGTCACGCTCAACCCCGAGGCGAAGCGCCGCTACCGCCCGACCATCGAGCGGCTCCAGCGGGCGCTGAAGGCCCACACGGCCGCCACGTCCGCGGACACCGCCCGCTCGTTCCGCGGCCCGGCCGCCCGTCACGGCTCCTCCGGGGGAGGCGTCCGCGTCAAGGCCGTCTGCGACTGCGGTCGCAACGTCCGCGTGGTTCCGTCCGTCCTCGCGCAGGCGCCGATCGTGTGCGGAGGGTGCGGCAAGCCCTTCCGGATTCCGGAGGTGGTCGGCGCGGCCGCGAGCTGAGGAGCGGGCTCCACCGGCGTCTCGTGGGTGCCGGACGAGTTCGTGCGGCCCGTGAGCAGTCGTGCCTCCCCCACTGCCCTGGAGCACGTGGGGGAATTCAGGAGGCACGAGTGCGCGCGGGCGGCGTCTCTCCGAGGCCCTCGTGGCCGGTGTACGTCGCGCATGCCTGTCGGGCACCCGGGAACGCCGGGTGCCCGACAGGCATGCGCTCGTCCGGGCACGGGCTTGGTCCTGGCGCGCGCACGTGCGGTGGACGTGGGCTCGAACACCCTCGGTCCGGGCGGAGCGAGGGATGTGGCAGAATGGCTAGCTGTACTCGACAGCCGCATAGGACCCCTCTCTCCTCCGGCTGACGCGTCCATCGGGCACTCGGGTACCGCAACCCCACGCGGCCATCTCTGCGTGCCCAACCCCGTCAAGACCAGGAGACACCACTTCCGTGGCAGTCAAGATCAAGCTGAAGCGTCTGGGCAAGATCCGTTCGCCTCACTACCGCATCGTCGTCGCCGACTCCCGTACCCGCCGTGACGGCCGGGCCATCGAGGAGATCGGCCTGTACCACCCGGTGCAGAACCCCTCGCGCATCGAGGTCGACTCGGACCGCGCGCAGTACTGGCTGGGTGTCGGCGCGCAGCCGACCGAGCCCGTGCTCGCCATCCTGAAGCTGACCGGTGACTGGCAGAAGTTCAAGGGCCTGCCGGCCCCGGCTCCGCTGCTCGTCGCCGAGCCGAAGGCCGCGCGCCCGCTGTTCGACGCCCTCGGTGGCGAGGACACGGGCAAGGGTGAGGCCATCACCCAGAAGAAGAAGGCTGAGAAGAAGGACGAGGCTGCGGCCGAGTCCGAGTCGACCGAGGCCTGAGCATGCTCGAGGAGGCTCTCGAGCACCTCGTGAAGGGCATCGTCGACAACCCCGACGACGTGCAGGTCGCCTCGCGCAACCTGCGCCGCGGGCGCGTTCTCGAGGTCCGGGTCCACCCGGACGACCTCGGCAAGGTGATCGGCCGCAACGGCCGCACCGCGCGCGCTCTGCGGACCGTCGTGGGCGCCATCGGCGGCCGCGGTGTCCGCGTCGACCTCGTCGACGTGGACCACGTCCGCTGACGTAGCAGGCAACACCGGCTCGGGCCGGGGAGGGCTTACGAGCCGTCCCCGGCCCGTAGTCGTCTGCGAACCCGTCCAGGCGGTCCGCCGGACGCTCCCGGCGGGACACCCGCCACCCCCACGGACGCCCGCGCTCCCGCGGCCGTCCGGAACCGTCGCCGTCGGCACACGACAGGAGATCAAGCACAGTGCAGCTGGTAGTCGCTCGCGTCGGCCGTGCCCACGGCATCAAGGGCGAGGTCACCGTGGAGGTCCGCACCGACGAGCCGGAGCTCCGGCTCGGCCCCGGTGCCGTCCTGCTCACCGATCCGGCCTCCACCGGACCACTGACCATCGAGACGGGCCGCGTCCACAGCGGCCGTCTCCTGCTGCGCTTCGCGGGCGTGCGGGACCGCAACGCCGCCGAGGCGCTGCGCAACACCCTGCTGATCGCCGAGGTCGACCCCGACGAGGCGCCGGAGGACCCGGACGAGTACTACGACCACCAGCTCATGGACCTGGACGTCGTCACCGTGGACGGCGCCGAGGTCGGGCGCATCACGGAGATCTCGCACCTGCCCTCGCAGGACCTGTTCGTGGTCGAGCGCCCGGACGGCACCGAGGTGCTGATCCCGTTCGTGGAGGAGATCGTCGTCGAGATCGACCTGGAGGAGCAGCGGGCCGTCATCGACCCGCCGCCCGGCCTGATCGACGACCGGGCGGAGATCGCCTCCACCCGGGACGCGGAGGACGCCTCCGCCGGGGACACGGGCAGCGGCTCCGCCGAGGCCGGCGAGGACGCCACGGAGGCCGACGCCTGATGCGGCTCGACGTGGTCACGATCTTCCCCGAGTACCTGGAACCGCTGAACGTCTCCCTCGTCGGCAAGGCCCGCGCGCGCGGGCAGCTCGACGTGCACGTGCACGACCTCCGCGACTGGACGTACGACCGCCACAACACGGTCGACGACACGCCCTACGGCGGCGGCCCCGGCATGGTCATGAAGACCGAGCCCTGGGGCGACGCCCTGGACACCGCGCTGGCGGACGGCTACGAGACGGGCGCCCACGGCCCCGCCCTCGTGGTCCCCACCCCCAGCGGGCGCCCGTTCACCCAGCAGCTCGCCGTCGAACTCTCCGAACGCCCCTGGCTGGTCTTCACGCCCGCGCGCTACGAGGGCATCGACCGCCGCGTCATCGACGAGTACGCGACGAGGATGCCCGTCTACGAGGTGTCCATCGGCGACTACGTCCTCGCCGGCGGCGAGGCGGCCGTCCTGGTCGTGACCGAGGCCGTGGCGCGGCTGCTGCCCGGGGTCCTCGGCAACGCCGAGTCCCACCGGGACGACTCGTTCGCCCCCGGCGCCATGGCCAACCTCCTGGAGGGCCCGGTGTACACCAAGCCCCCGCGGTGGCGCGGCCGCGAGATCCCCGACGTCCTGGTCAGCGGCCACCACGGCAAGATCGCCCGCTGGCGCCGCGACGAGGCGCTGCGCCGTACCGCGGCGAACCGCCCCGACCTCATCGAGCGCTGCGACGCCTCCGCCTTCGACAAGAAGGATCGCGAGATGCTCTCGATCCTGGGCTGGCAGCCGGACGCCGGCGGCCGATTTTGGCGCAGGCCGGACGTCGTGGAAGAATAGGCCGCTGCTCTCCGTCGTCCGGCGTGCGCCCCTGCCACAGGGGGACACGACGCCCGTCCCGACGAGACGGCATCATCTTCGAACCTCTCTCCCGTTGATGACCTGTGGCATCAGCGAAGAAAGCAGACACAATGTCTCACCTGCTCGACACCGTCGACGGCGCCTCGCTGCGCACCGACATCCCGGCCTTCCGCCCGGGTGACACCGTCAACGTCCACGTCCGCGTCATCGAGGGCAACCGCTCCCGTGTGCAGCAGTTCAAGGGCGTAGTCATCCGCCGCCAGGGCTCCGGCGTCCGCGAGACCTTCACGGTCCGCAAGGTCTCGTTCTCCGTCGGCGTCGAGCGCACCTTCCCGGTGCACACCCCGATCGTCGAGAAGATCGAGCTCGTGACCCGCGGTGACGTCCGTCGCGCCAAGCTGTACTACCTCCGTGAGCTCCGCGGCAAGGCCGCGAAGATCAAGGAGAAGCGCGACAACTGAGCTCCTTCCGCCGCGGTTCTCCGCGGCCGGTCGAGCCGGTAAGAAGGCGTCTCATGGAGGCCGGATAGCATCTGGCCCCGATGGACACCGAAGCACAGCCCGTGGAGCGCGACCGCTCCTCCAGCCGTTCCGCTTCCGAGGAGATCTCGGACACAGCGGGGCCGGAGGAGCGGTCGCGTTCTGCGTTCCTCGACAGGATCGCCGCGTGGCTCCCCGGGGGCCGGATCACCCTGACCGCGCTGGTCTGTCTCGCTTTTCTGCTGCTGGTCAGCCGCTTCGTGATGCAGCCCTTCGAAATTCCCAGCGGCTCCATGGAGTCCGGATTGAGGATCGGGGACCGCGTTCTCGTAAACAAGTTGGCGTACCGTTTCGGTTCCGAGCCGCAGCGGGGCGATGTCGTCGTCTTCGACGGCACCGGTTATTTCGGGAACGCGGACTACGTCAAACGCGTCGTCGGGGTTGAGGGGGACCACGTGGTCTGCTGCGACAAGGAGGGGAGACTCGAGGTGAACGGCCGAGCGGTCGACGAGTCGACATTTCTCTATCAGGGCGACAGCCCGTCCGAGGTGCCCTTCGACGTCGTCGTGCCCGAGCGCTCCCTGTTCCTCCTGGGTGATCACCGCAGCCGCTCCAGCGACTCCCGTGATCATCTGGGCTCGCCCGGCGGCGGCATGGTCCCCGTCGGCGACGTCATCGGCAGGGCCGACTGGATCGCCTGGCCCGCGGGCCACTGGACGCGTCTGACGCGTCCCGACGCCTACGCGCGCGTGCCCGCCGCCGGCGGTGCCCGTGGGTAACCGCGGACGGGCGCGCGGGGTCTCCGCCAGTGCCGCCGACAACCTGCTCCCCACCGGGTCCCGGCGCGCCGCCGGAGGCGCCGCCCGGCCCAGCCGGGTCGAGCGCCGCAAGCTCGCGCGCAAGATCAAGCGGCGCAGGCGCCGCTCGGCGGTCAAGGAGATCCCTCTCCTCGTCGGTGTGGCCGTGCTGATAGCCCTGGTCCTCAAGACGTTCCTCGTCCAGGCCTTCGTGATCCCGTCGGGCTCCATGGAGAACACGATCCAGATCGGCGACCGGGTCCTGGTGGACAAGTTCACCCCCTGGTTCGGCTCCCAGCCCAAGCGCGGTGACGTCGTCGTCTTCAAGGACCCCGGAGGCTGGCTCACCGCCGAGGAGTCCCAGAAGAAGAACGACCCCGTGGTCGTCAAGCAGTTCAAGGAGGGGCTGACCTTCATCGGTCTGCTGCCCTCCGACAACGAGAAGGACCTGATCAAGCGGGTCGTCGGACTCGGCGGGGACACCGTCAAGTGCTGCGACACCCAGGGCCGGGTGACCGTGAACGGCACCCCCCTGGACGAGCCCTACATCTACGCCGGGGACAAACCGTCGGACTTCTCCTTCGAGGTCAAGGTGCCCGCGGGGCGTCTGTTCGTGCTCGGTGACCACCGGGGCAACTCCGCGGACTCCCGGTACCACCGCAGCGACAAGTTCAGCGGCACCGTCTCCGAGGACTCGGTCGTGGGCCGGGCGATGGTCATCGGCTGGCCCATCGGGCACTGGACCCGCCTGACCGAGCCGAACACGTTCTCGACGGTGGCCGACGCGCCCGGAGGGTCGGCTTCCGGTCCAGTCCTGTCGCATAGGGTGGCCTCTGCGGATCCTGATGGATTGATCCCGCTCCCGAGCCCTGCGGAACTCCCGCTCGTTATGGGAGTGGTGGGCCTGCGCCGAATACGGCGCCGGCGGCGGCACGGAGTGAGGAGTGGATGTGGGGGATGTGGCGGTCGGCGCGCGATCTGGGCACGAAGGTCCCGAGGGACAGCCGGAGAGGCCCGAGGATGCGGCTGCCCCGGCCGTAGAGCCCGATCCGGATTCCGGGAGCGGCTCCGAGGACGGGGACGCCTCGACCGGGCGTTCCGGACGGGACCCGAAGTCCACCAAGCAGCGCTCCTTCTGGAAGGAGCTGCCGATCCTGATCGGCATCGCTCTGGTGCTCGCGCTGATTATCAAGACGTTCCTGGTCCAGGCGTTCTCGATCCCGTCGGACTCGATGCAGAACACCCTCCAGCAGGGTGACCGCGTCCTCGTCGACAAGCTGACTCCGTGGTTCGGCTCCGAACCGCAGCGCGGCGAGGTCGTCGTCTTCCACGACCCGGACAACTGGCTGGCGGGCGAGCCCACGGCCAACCCGAACGCCCTGCAGACGGTCCTGAGCTGGATCGGCCTGATGCCCTCGGCCGAGGAGAAGGACCTCATCAAGCGGGTCATCGGCGTCGGCGGCGACACGGTCGAGTGCAAGGGCACCGGCCCGCTGAAGGTCAACGGCAAGGCGCTGAACGAGTCGTCGTACGTGTACGCGGGGAACACCCCGTGCAGCCAGGACGAGGACGGCGGACAGTTCAAGGTCAAGGTCCCCAAGGGCATGATCTGGGTGATGGGCGACCACCGCCAGAACTCGCGGGACTCGCGCTACAACCAGGCGGACAAGCACCACGGCATGGTCCCGGTGAACGACGTCGTCGGCCGCGCCATCGTCAAGGCCTGGCCCATCAACCGCTGGGGCACCCTCCCGGTCCCGGACACCTTCGACCAGCCCGGTCTGAGCGACCAGGCGGCCGCGGCGGTCACCTCGCCGGGTTCCGTGGCCCTGCTGGGCGCGGTGCCGCTCGTGCTGGTGCGACGCAGGCGCAAGGTGTCCAAGGACGACTGAGCCTCCTCACGGCCTTCGGGGCCGGCTTCCGCGGATCCGTCCGCGGAAGCCGGCCCCGCGCGTTTTCCCGGCGAGGATCCGGTCTCCGCTCGTTTCCAGGTGAGGATCCGGTGCCCTCCGGCGATCGTGATCCGGCGGGGGCTGACCCCGGACCGTACCCCTGGGTAAGGTGCGGGCTTATGGGTGGCGAGAGCGCAACACGTACGGCCCCGCGCAGCGGTGGCACGGGCAAGGCCCCGGCGGGCAGCAAGACCGGACAGCGGCTGTCCGGACTGGCCGTCGCGCTGGGCCTGCTGCTGTTCCTCGGCGGATTCGCCTGGGCGGCGGTCGACTACCGGCCCTACACCGTCCCCACGAGCTCGATGGCGCCGACGATCAAGATCGGCGACCGGGTGCTGGCGCAGCGCGTCGACGGCAGCGAGGTCCGCCGCGGTGACGTCGTCGTCTTCGAGGACAAGACGTGGGTCACGGGCTCGTCGGTGGTCAAGCGCGTGGTCGCCGTCGGCGGCGACACGGTGGCCTGCTGCTCCGAGGGCAAGCTGACGGTCAACGGCAAGAAGATCGACGAATCGTATCTGCCCGAGGGAAGCCTCGCCGAGCTCACCGGCTTCCCGACCGTGAAGGTCCCCGAGGGACGGCTGTTCCTGCTGGGTGACGAGCGGCGCGGCTCCCTGGACTCCACCGCGCACCTGACGGACGCCGCCAGCGGCACCGTGGCGCGCGGAGCCGTGAAGGCCCGCGTCGACGCCGTCGCCTGGCCCATGAACGGCATGCTCGCCCGCCCCGACGGCTTCAAGGTGCTCGGCGCCCTGTCCCAGCCCGGACCGCTCCCCACGATGATCGCCCTCGTGATCGCCGGCGCCGTTCTCGTGCTGGGCGGAGCGGCCTACGGGCCCGTCGCCAAGCTGGCCGGGCGGTCCCGGGCGCGCACGGAGTCCGCCGGTGCCCGCTGACGCGGCGGACGAGGCCCCCGGCCGGGACGGGCTGCGCAAGGTCGCCCGGGTCGTCCTGCTCGACCCCGAGGACCGTGTCCTGCTGCTCCACGGCCACGAGCCGGACGATCCCTCCGACGACTGGTGGTTCACGCCCGGCGGCGGGGTCGAGGGCGACGAGACCCGTGAGCAGGCGGCTCTGCGGGAACTCGTCGAGGAGACCGGGATCACCGAGGTCGAACTCGGCCCCGTGCTGTGGCGGCGGATCTGCTCGTTCCCGTTCGCGGGGAGGCGCTGGGACCAGGACGAGTGGTACTTCCTGGCCCGTACGACCCAGACCGCCACCGCGGCCACGGGGCTGACGGACCTGGAGCGGCGCAGCGTCGCCGGAGCGCGCTGGTGGACGTGCCGGGAACTGACCGAGGCACATGAGACGGTGTATCCGACCAAGCTCGCCGGGCTGCTCCGCAGGGTGCTCGACGAGGGTCCCCCGGCCACGCCCGAGGTCCTCGACACGGAAATCGTCTAGGGGCTCTCGGGGCTGGCGCACAATAGGGGGACGCACGGCTGAAGGGGAACATGCCATGAGCGCCGAGGACCTCGAGAAGTACGAGACCGAGATGGAGCTGAAGCTCTATCGGGAGTACCGCGATGTCGTCGGTCTGTTCAAATATGTGATCGAGACCGAACGGCGCTTCTATCTCACCAACGACTACGAGATGCAGGTGCACTCGGTCCAGGGTGAGGTGTTTTTCGAGGTGTCCATGGCGGATGCCTGGGTGTGGGACATGTATCGCCCCGCCCGCTTCGTGAAACAGGTGCGTGTCCTGACATTCAAGGACGTGAACATCGAAGAGCTGAACAAGAGCGATCTGGAGCTGCCGGGCGGCTGAGGCCCTGAAGCAGGGTGGTGACTCGTACGGGTGACTGGGTTTTCCACAGTCACCCGTTCGTCCACCAAGATCCAAAAGTTGTGTGATCCGGCCTCATCGTCGGTGCCGGAGGTGGTGCCGACATGAAGACATCCGAGGCACGCAACGCACTGGGCGCCTACGGCGAGGAACTGGCCGCACGGCGGCTGACCGGGACCGGCATGACGGTCCTGGCACGCAACTGGCGCTGTGGACGTACGGGCGAGATCGACATCGTGGCCCGGGACGGCGACGCGCTGGTCGTCTGCGAGGTCAAGACCCGCAGGGCGGGAGCGTTCCAGCATCCGATGGAGGCCGTCGCGCCGGCCAAGGCCCGCCGGCTGCGCGGCCTCGCCGAACGCTGGCTCCAGGAACACGGAGGAGCCCCGCCGGGCGGCGTCCGTATCGACCTGGTCGGCGTCCTGATCCCCGAACGCGGCGCACCCGTGGTCGAGCACGCGCGGGGGGTGGCCTGATGGGATTCGCCCGTACGTGTTCGGTGGCCCTGGTGGGCGTGGAGGGCGTCGTCGTCGAGGTCCAGGCCGACCTGGAACCGGGCATCGCCGCCTTCACCCTGGTCGGGCTCCCCGACAAGAGCCTGACGGAGAGCCGGGACCGGGTCAGGGCCGCGGTGGTCAATTCCGGCGCGACCTGGCCGCAGAAGAAGCTGACGGTGGGGCTGAGCCCGGCCTCGGTGCCCAAGGGCGGCTCCGGCTTCGATCTCGCCGTCGCCTCGGCCGTGCTGGGCGCCGCCGAGCGGATCGATCCACGGGTGCTCGCCGACATCGTGATGATCGGGGAGCTGGGACTCGACGGCCGGGTGCGCCCGGTCCGCGGCATCCTGCCGGCCGTCATCGCCGCGGCGGACGCCGGCTACGAACAGGTGGTGGTCCCCGAGTGCGCGGCGGCCGAGGCCTCCCTCGTCCCCGGAATCTCGGTGCTCGGAGTCCGCAGCCTGCGCCAGCTCATCGCCGTGCTGGCGGACGAACCGGTGCCCGAGGAGGAGCCGGACGAACGGGGCCGCCCGGACCCGCTGGCGGCCGGCCTGCGCCTGCCCGGCACGGGCGAGGCCACCGGCCTGTGCGGCATCGCCGTGCCGGAACACGACCCGGGCCACGACCTCGGGGACGTCGTCGGCCAGCACTCGGCGCGCACCGCGATGGAGGTGGCGGCGGCCGGCGGGCATCACGTCTTCCTCCAGGGGCCACCCGGCGCCGGCAAGACGATGCTGGCCGAGCGGATGCCGCTGATCATGCCGCGCCTGACCCGGCAGGAATCCCTTGAGGTCACGGCGATCCACTCCGTCGCGGGCCTGCTGCCGCCCGGCAAACCGCTGGTGGACGTCGCCCCGTACTGCGCGCCCCATCACTCCGCGACCATGCAGGCGCTCGTCGGCGGCGGCAAGGGGCTCGCGCGGCCCGGCGCGGTGTCCCTGTCGCACCGAGGCGTGCTGTTCCTGGACGAGGCACCGGAGTTCAGCGGCTTCGCGCTGGACGCCCTGCGGCAGCCGCTGGAGGCGGGACACGTGGTGATCGCGCGCAGCGCCGGTGTCGTGAGGTTCCCCGCGAAGTTCCTGATGGTCCTGGCCGCCAACCCCTGCCCCTGCGGACGCTTCAGCACGACGAACGACTTCTGCGAGTGTCCGCCCTCGCTCATCCGCCGCTATCAGGCGAGGCTCTCCGGGCCGCTGCTCGACCGGGTCGACCTGCGGGTGGACGTCGAGCCGGTCACCCGGGCCGAGCTCACCGCGCGCGGGGCGCGGGGCGAGTCGACGAAGACGGTCGCGGACCGGGTCCTCGCCGGACGGGAGCGGGCCGCCGAGCGCCTGAAGGGGACTCCCTGGCACACCAACAGCGAGGTGCCGGGACGCGAGCTGCGCGGACGCTGGCAGGCGCGGGCGGGAGCGATGGACGAGGCCGAGCGGGGCCTGGAACGCGGGGTCCTGACCGCCCGGGGGCTCGACCGGGTGCTCCGGGTCGCGTGGACGGTCGCGGACCTGTCGGGACACGACCGGCCCGACGCCGGGGACGTCGCCCTGGCCCTGCAACTGCGCACCGGAGTTCCGCGCGGGGTGCCGATGGCGATCGGCTCGCCGGCATGACAGCCGGCGAGCGGCTGGCCCGGGTCACGCTGTCCCGGGTCGTCGAACCGGGCGACGAGGTCTGCGGGCGCTGGATCAGGGAGGTGGGAGCCCCGGAAGCGGTGCGATGGCTCTACGGGGAGCCGGGGCAGCCGAGAGGCATGACCGACCGGAGGTGGGCCGGGCTGCGGGCCAGAGCCGCGCGGGCCGCCCCGGAGCGCGACCTGGCACTCGCCCGGGACGCCGGGGTGCGCTTCATCTGTCCCGGTGAATCCGAATGGCCCGCGCAGCTCGACGACCTCGGGGACGCCCGGCCCGTCGGCCTGTGGGTGCGAGGAAGGGCCGGCCTGCGGCTGTGGGCGCTGAGATCCGTCGCCGTCGTCGGCGCGCGTGCCTGCACCGAGTACGGCGCGCACATGGCCGCCACCCTCGGCGCCGGACTCGCGGAGCGGGGCTGGGTGGTGGTGTCGGGCGGCGCCTACGGCATCGACGGGGCCGCCCACCGGGGAGCCCTCGGAGCGGGCGGTGCCACCGTCGCGGTGCTCGCCTGCGGCGTCGACCGGCCCTATCCGCGCGGACACACCGGGCTGATCACCAGGATCGCGGAACAGGGCCTCGTGGTGGGGGAGTTGCCGCCGGGCGAGCACCCGACGCCCAGCAGATTCATCCTCCGCAACCGGGTCATCGCCGCGCTCACCCGGGGCACCGTCGTCGTCGAGGCGGCGTACCGCAGCGGAGCGCTCGTCACCGCCCGTGCCGCGCAGCGGCTGGGCCGGTTCACGATGGGCGTGCCGGGACCGGCCACCAGCGCCCTGTCCGCCGGGGTGCACGAACTGCTGCGCGGGGAGGCCGTCCTGGTGTCGGACGCCGCGGAAGTCGCCGAACAGGTGGGCGACATGGGGGAGCTGGCGCCGGACCGGCGTGGTCCCGTGCTGCCCCGCGACCTGCTGCACCCGGACGCGGCCCGGGTCCTGGCCGCGCTGCCGGCGCGGGATCCGGCCGGGACCGGGGAGATCGCCCGGCGCGCGGCGACCAGCGCGGACGACGCGGTCGGGAGACTGTACGAACTCCGAGCACTTGGATTCGTCGAACGACACGGCGACGGCTGGAAGTTGACACGCCAGGCGGCGGCCCCCGTCGGAGGTGATCGGAAGGGATGCTGACCGAGCGTGTTCGGCCGTCCGGGGGAACGCCGACACGCCTGGGAATCCTCGCAGTTGGCGACCCCTGACGGTGACACAGGGCGACCGTCGTGACTCCGGGAGACGTCCCGGGGAAAGGTTTCGCGTGCGGGTGACAGCCCGCTCTTCGCGCACTGCGACAGCTCAGTCACGCTACGCTCACAAGGATCCGAAGCAGGCACGCGATCTCGGCACGAGGCCGACAGGACACCCAGGTCATCCCAGTTCACGGCAGAACGGCACTAGGCGACGAATGCCCCAGCACACCTCCGGGTCCGACCGGACGGCGATCCCGCCAGCCGCCCGCGACGGCGGCAGCGTGCGCCCGCCCGCGCCCTCGACACTCGACGAGCTGTGGCGGTCGTACAAGTCGACCGGTGACGAACGGTTGCGGGAACAGTTGATCCTGCACTACTCACCGCTGGTGAAGTACGTCGCGGGCCGCGTCAGCGTGGGTCTGCCGGCCAATGTCGAGCAGGCCGACTTCGTCTCGTCGGGAGTGTTCGGACTCATCGACGCGATCGAGAAGTTCGACATCGAACGCGAGATCAAGTTCGAGACGTACGCGATCACCCGCATCCGCGGGGCGATGATCGACGAACTGCGGGCGCTGGACTGGATCCCGCGGTCGGTGCGGCAGAAGGCGCGCAATGTCGAGCGCGCCTACGCGACGCTGGAGGCGCGGCTGCGGCGCACCCCCTCGGAGAGCGAGGTCGCCGCCGAGATGGGCATCGGTGTGGAGGAACTCCACGCGGTGTTCAGCCAGTTGTCGCTGGCCAACGTGGTCGCCCTGGAGGAGCTGCTGCACGTCGGCGGCGAGGGCGGCGACCGGCTGAGCCTGATGGACACGCTGGAGGACACCGCCGCCGACAACCCGGTCGAGGTGGCCGAGGACCGGGAGCTGCGCAGGCTGCTGGCGCGGGCGATCAACACGCTGCCCGACCGGGAGAAGACCGTCGTCACGCTCTACTACTACGAAGGGCTCACCCTGGCGGAGATCGGCAACGTGCTCGGGGTGACCGAGAGCCGCGTCAGCCAGATCCACACCAAGTCGGTGCTCCAGCTCCGCGCCAAACTGGCCAGCTTCGGACGCTGAGCCCGGTCGTGCCGCGACGGCGGACGATCCCGCCGTGCCGCCCGGGCGGTCCCGCTGTGGCGCCGGACGATCACGCCGTGCCGCCCGGACGGTCCCGCCGGGCGGCCGGACCGGTGCGGCGGACGCCACTCCGGCGGGCTCGCCGGAGTGGTTCCCGTCCGCGGCGCCGCGTCCGTACAGTGGTTGACGTGCCAAGGATTCGAGCGGCCTCCGTGGCCGAGCACCGGTCGATGCAGCGAGCCGCCCTGCTGGACGCGGCGCGGTCCCTGTTGTCCGAGGGCGGGACGGAGGCGCTGACCTTCCCCGCGCTCGCCGAGCGCACGGGGCTCGCGCGGTCCTCCGTGTACGAGTACTTCCGCTCCAGGGCGGCCGTCGTCGAGGAACTGTGCGCGGTCGACTTCCCCGTCTGGGCGGCCGAGGTCTCGGCCGCGATGGCCGCGGCGGACGGCCCCGAGGCCACGGTCGAGGCCTATGTACGCAGTCAGCTCGCCCTGGTCGGGGACCGCAGACACCGGGCCGTCGTCGCCATCTCCGCCAGCGAACTCGACGCGGGGGCCCGGGAGAAGATCAGGGCCGCGCACGGCGGGCTGGTCACGATGATCGGCGAGGCGCTCGCCGCGATGGGGCACGCCGAGCCGCGGCTGGCCGCGATGCTCCTCCAGGGCGTGGTGGACGCCGCGGTGCGCCGCATCGAGCTGGGCGCCGCCGAGGACCCCTCCGCGATCACGGAGGCGGCCGTGACGATGGCGCTCCGGGGCGTCCGGGGCTGACCACCGGCGCCGACGGCCGGCCCGCCTCCCGGTCCCGCCGCCGACGCATGCGCCGCGTTCTCGTCCCCTTGGCCGCCCTGGTCCGCCCAGGTCAGGAGCGGGTGGCCGGTCCGTCTACCGGCAGCAGGCGGGACGGACCGGTGTTCAGGAGCCACGGGGGCAGCAGGGCCAGCGGGTTCAGATAGTCCGGGCCCCTGCGCAGACCCCAGTGCAGACAGGGCGTCGCTCCGCAGTGCGGGTCCGGCGCCTCCAGGGTGCCGACCACCTGGCCCGCGAGCACCTCGTCGCCCTTGTGCACCGAGGCCCGCACGGGACCGTACGTCGTCCGCAGCGGAGGCGCCCCCGTGCCCGACAGCTCCACCGAGACGACCCCGCGCCCCGCGACCCGGCCCGCGTAGGAGACCCGGCCGGGCGCGACGGCCCGCACCGGGGCGCCGGGCGCGGCCGTGAGGTCGACTCCGCGATGGCCCCGGGAGTAGGCCGTCGCCGGCGGTTCCCAGCCCCGTACGACGAACGGCCTGACACCCACGGGCCATGCGCGCGCGAGGGCCGGCACCGAGGGGTCGGCCGCCGGCGGAGAGGACAAGGCCTGCGAGCCGTGCCTTCCCGCCGGAGCGCCCAGAGCCTGCGGCCCGTGCCTTCCTGCCGGAGCGGCCGGGGCGCGCGGCCCGGGACCGGTTCCGGTAGCCGGCGCCGGCGGGTCCGAAGCGCCGAGGAGGGTCACGGCCAGGCCCAGCAGAAGCCACGTACGCGCACATCGGTTCACTCGCATGCGGGAACCGTCGCGCATCGGACGGATCATGGCCGGGATCTGTGGAGTACCGGCCGGTTGTGGACAGCGGCGTCACCTGCGCCCTCTCGGGTCCCGTACACTTCTGATGGCGACCCGGGTCATCGGGTCGACTTCGCACGCCCCGACATCCGGTCACCACCGGTGTCAGCGCCTCTCGGTCCTTTGTGGCAAGGCGCGTCGCGGGCGTCAGGCGCGAGTGCCGTCCGGCACACGCGGCACAACCGAGAAAACCGAGGAGAACGGCCATGGCCGTCGTCACGATGCGGGAGCTGCTGGAAAGCGGCGTCCACTTCGGTCACCAGACCCGTCGCTGGAACCCGAAGATGAAGCGCTTCATCTTCACCGAGCGCAACGGCATCTACATCATCGACCTGCTCCAGTCGCTGTCGTACATCGACCGCGCCTACGAGTTCGTCAAGGAGACCGTCGCCCACGGCGGCACGGTCATGTTCGTCGGCACGAAGAAGCAGGCGCAGGAGGCCATCGCCGAGCAGGCCACCCGCGTCGGCATGCCCTACGTCAACCAGCGCTGGCTGGGCGGCATGCTCACCAACTTCTCCACCGTCTACAAGCGTCTGCAGCGCCTCAAGGAGCTCGAGCAGATCGACTTCGAGGACGTCGCGGCCTCCGGTCTCACCAAGAAGGAGCTTCTCGTGCTCTCGCGCGAGAAGGCCAAGCTGGAGAAGACCCTCGGCGGTATCCGCGAGATGCAGAAGGTGCCCAGCGCCGTCTGGATCGTGGACACCAAGAAGGAGCACATCGCGGTCGGCGAGGCCCGGAAGCTCAACATCCCGGTCGTCGCCATCCTCGACACCAACTGTGACCCGGACGAGGTCGACTACAAGATCCCGGGCAACGACGACGCGATCCGCTCCGTCACCCTGCTCACCCGCGTGATCGCCGACGCCGTCGCCGAGGGACTCATCTCCCGCTCCGGCGCCGGCAAGGCCGCCGGTGACAAGGCCGCGGGCGAGCCGCTCGCCGCGTGGGAGCGCGACCTGCTCGAGGGCGAGAAGAAGGCCGACGACGCCGAGGTCCAGACCTCCGCCGAGACGGAGAAGGTCGCCGACGCCGAGCAGGCCGAGGCTCCGGCCGAGGCTCCGGCCGAGGCCGCCGCCGAGGCTCCTGCCGAGGCCCCCGCCGCGGACGCCGAGCAGGCCTGACCCCTCACCCCTTCGGGTTTGTGAACGGCGGGGGCCCAAAAGCCCCCGCCGTTCGTCCCGTAGATCTTCAGACTTCGAGAGAGATTCCAGGAATCATGGCGAACTACACCGCCGCCGACGTCAAGAAGCTCCGTGAGCTCACCGGCGCCGGCATGATGGACTGCAAGAAGGCGCTGGACGAGGCCGACGGCAACGTCGACAAGGCCGTCGAGGCGCTGCGGATCAAGGGCCAGAAGGGCGTCGCCAAGCGCGAGGGCCGCTCCGCCGAGAACGGCGCCGTGGTCTCCATCATCGCTGACGACAACACCTCCGGTGTCCTGGTCGAGCTGAAGTGCGAGACGGACTTCGTCGCCAAGGGCGAGAAGTTCCAGGCCGTCGCGAACGAGATCGCCCAGCACGTCGTCAAGACGTCGCCGGCCGACATCGAGGCGCTTCTCGGCTCCGAGATCGAGCCGGGCAAGACGGTTCAGGCGTTCGTCGACGAGGCCAACGCCAACCTGGGCGAGAAGATCGTCCTGGACCGCTTCGCCCAGTTCTCCGGCGCGTTCGTGACCGCGTACATGCACCGCACCATGCCCGACCTGCCCCCGCAGATCGGTGTCCTGGTCGAGCTGGACAAGGCCGACGCCGACCTCGCCAAGGGCATCGCGCAGCACATCGCCGCCTTCGCGCCGAAGTACCTCTCCCGTGAGGACGTTCCGGCCGAGGTCGTCGAGACCGAGCGTCGCGTCGCCGAGGAGACCACGCGCGCCGAGGGCAAGCCCGAGGCCGCGCTCCCGAAGATCGTCGAGGGTCGCGTCAACGGCTTCTTCAAGGAGGCCACCCTCCTCGGTCAGCCGTACGCGCTCGACAACAAGAAGTCCGTCCAGAAGGTTCTGGACGAGGCCGGTGTCACCCTGAAGCGCTTCTCGCGCATCAAGGTCGGCATCTGAGTCCGTACAGCGATCGACGCGCGACCCCGATAGGGTCGACAGCAGTCGTCCGCGTACGTCGGCACCCATACGTGTGTGCCGGACGACAGCAGATCTGACGAGGAGGCCATTGCCGAGCATGGGATGCAAACACACCCCACCGGCAATGGCCTTCTTCGTATGTGCACCATGAGGAGATCTCCATGACCACCACCCAGGCCGGAAACGGCGAGAAGAGCGACGACGGCAAAGGCGCGGGCCGCTTCCTGCTGAAGCTTTCCGGCGAGGCGTTCGCCGGTGGCGGGGGACTGGGCGTCGATCCCGACGTGGTGCACAAGATCGCCCGCGAGATCGCGGCCGTCGTGCGCGGCGGAGCCCAGATCGCCGTCGTCATCGGCGGCGGCAACTTCTTCCGCGGCGCCGAACTCCAGCAGCGCGGCATGGACCGGGCGCGCTCCGACTACATGGGCATGCTCGGCACGGTCATGAACTGCCTCGCCCTCCAGGACTTCCTGGAGAAGGAAGGCATCGACAGCCGCGTCCAGACCGCCATCACCATGGGCCAGGTCGCGGAGCCGTACATCCCGCTGCGCGGCGTGCGGCACCTGGAGAAGGGCCGCGTGGTCATCTTCGGCGCGGGCATGGGCATGCCGTACTTCTCCACCGACACCACTGCCGCCCAGCGGGCCCTGGAGATCGACGCCGAGGCGCTCCTCATGGGCAAGAACGGCGTGGACGGGGTCTACGACTCCGACCCGAAGACCAACCCCGAGGCGGTCAAGTTCGACGCGCTCAGCTACGGCGAGGTCATCACCCGGGACCTCAAGGTCGCCGACATGACCGCCATCACGCTGTGCCGTGACAACAAGCTGCCGATCCTGGTCTTCGAACTCCTGGCGGAGGGCAATATCGCGCGGGCCGTCAAGGGTGAGAAGATCGGCACACTCGTGGGCGACCAGAGCGGCCGGGCCTGACGGGGAACGCGCCGGACCGGAGACGCCTTCCGGTCCGGGACGGACCCCGACCGGGGGATGGACAATGTCCTGCCGGTCCGGAACCGTGCAGGAACAAGACGCGACGCAGCCGGCCGCCGGGCTCCTACGAGGAACCGCTGCCGGGCCTACTCAAGACACGCAGGAGCAAGTGGTGATCGAAGAGACCCTCCTCGAGGCCGAGGAGAAGATGGAGAAGGCCGTCGTGGTCGCCAAGGAGGACTTCGCCGCGATCCGCACCGGTCGTGCGCACCCGGCGATGTTCAACAAGATCGTGGCCGACTACTACGGCGCGCTGACGCCGATCAACCAGCTGGCCTCGTTCTCCGTTCCGGAGCCGCGCATGGCCGTGGTGACCCCGTTCGACAAGAGCGCGCTGCGCAACATCGAGCAGGCGATCCGCGACTCCGACCTGGGCGTCAACCCCAGCAACGACGGCAACATCATCCGGGTGACGTTCCCCGAGCTGACCGAAGAGCGCCGCAAGGACTACATCAAGGTC
The DNA here is from genome assembly GCF_055565895.1 of Streptomyces sp. NPDC028298. NCBI lineage: Bacteria > Bacillati > Actinomycetota > Actinomycetes > Kitasatosporales > Streptomycetaceae > Streptomyces > Streptomyces sp. NPDC028298. The sequence goes on along the minus strand of NZ_JBVHTL010000010.1, from coordinate 127,810 downwards.
GCGCGGACCAAGGGCGAGGACGCCAAGGTCTCGATCCGCGCCGTGCGCCGCAAGGCCAAGGACGCTCTCGACAAGCTCGTCAAGGACAAGGAGTCCGGCGAGGACGAGGTCCGCCGTGCGGAGAAGGAACTCGACGACACCACGGCGAAGTACGTCGCCCAGGTGGACGAGCTCCTGAAGCACAAGGAAGCGGAGCTGCTCGAGGTCTGATGAACGACTCTTCCTGGGGAGCGCCGCCACAAGCCGGGTACTGGGGGCCGTCCGAGCAGGGGCCTGCTCAGGGGGCGGCCCCGGCGGGTCCCACGTACGATGCGCATGACGCGCAGCACACTCGGCCCATGCCCACCGCGCCCGACGTACCCGCACATGGCGGAGACCAGGATGACGACAGGGGGGCCGCTCGGCTGAGCGGCCCCTCGGTCGGCAACGACACGCCACCGACGGCGCCTTACGGGGAGCCGTCGCACAACCCGCAGAGCCCGCAGGAGCCCATGCCCAGCACCACACCCGAGCCCGCCCCCGCACCTCAGAAGAAGAGTGCGGGACGCGACCTGGGCGCGGCCATAGGAGTGGGTGTCGGGCTCGGCGCGGTGATCGTCGCGTCGCTGTTCGTCGTCAAGGCCGTCTTCGTCGGCGTGATAGCGGTCGCCGTGGTGGTGGGCCTCTGGGAGCTCACGTCACGGCTGCAGGAACGCAAGGACATCAAGGCGCCCCTCGTGCCGCTCGCGCTGGGCGGGGCCGCCATGGTCGTCGCCGGGTACGTGCGCGGCGCCGAGGGTGCCTGGGTGGCCATGGCGCTCACCGCGCTGGCCGTCCTGGTCTGGCGGATGACGGAACCGCCCGAGGGCTACCTCAAGGACGTCACGGCGGGGGTCTTCGCGGCCTTCTACGTGCCGTTCCTGGCGACCTTCGTGGCCATGATGCTCACGGCCGACGACGGCCCGCGCCGCGTTCTCACGTTCCTGCTTCTGACGGTCGTCAGCGACACGGGGGCGTACGCCATCGGCTGGCGCTTCGGCAAGCACAAGCTGGCACCGCGGATCAGCCCCGGAAAGACCCGCGAGGGCCTGTTCGGAGCGGTCACCTTCGCGATGGCGGCGGGTGCGCTGTGCATGCAGTTCCTGATCGACGACGGCACCTGGTGGCAGGGTCTGGTCCTCGGCCTCGCGGTCGCGGCCAGCGCCACGCTCGGTGACCTCGGCGAGTCCATGATCAAGCGGGACCTGGGCATCAAGGACATGGGCACCCTGCTGCCGGGCCACGGCGGCATCATGGACCGGCTGGACTCCCTGCTCCCGACGGCTCCGGTCGTCTGGCTGCTGCTCGTGCTCTTCGTCGGATCCGGCTGATCGTTTTTCCGCACGCGTTTGCGACGCGTACGTGTCCACGGCGTACGCGTCCGCGACGGGCGCACATCGACGACACCACCCCTTCGGGTCATCCGATCACCTCACCGTGATCCCCGTGACCCGGAGGGGTGGTGTCGTATGTACGGGGTCCGCCGTCCTGCCAGTCCACCCACTGCGGATCGTCCAGGTAGTCCCACGCGTCCGGCAGGCCCGCGCGGCGCAGGAACTCGACCACGTCGGCGTCGCTGTGGGCGATGCCGGCGCTCCGCCCGCGGATCGTGACGCGCCGCCCGCCGGTGCCGGCGGGGCGGCCGACGGTGATGGGCGCGGGCGCCGGCGCCGGTGTGTGCTCGTCGTCCGGCCGCGCTCGGTCGTGGTCCGGCGCCGCTTGCCGGCCGTCCGGCTGCGCGTGGTCGTCGTCCTGCTGTGCGTGGTCGTCGTTCGGCTGTATGCGTTCGTGGTTCACAGGACACCCAGATCCGTGTCGGGGCGGCAGTACGGGCAGGCCGTGACGCCGTCTTCGGTGATCGCCCGGAGGGCCTGCTCGCGGGCGAGCGGCCTCGTGTTCTTCCCCGCCATGCCGCAGTCGCCGGTGTGGACGGCGTCAGGGGTCGCGCCGGTACCGCCACCGCCCGACCGTCGCATCGCGAGCTTCCAGCCGCGCGGCGGCGGAGGCGACGTACGGGCCGCACGCGTGGCGGCGACCTCCTGGCGCTCCAGCTCGGCGATGGTGTCGTCGGTGCGGCGCAGTTGCCAGAGCAGCCAGGCGCGGACGCTGCGCAGGTGCTGCAGGCGGGACACTTTTTCGGACACATATTCGATTCTAGGGCTTGGCGTGGAGTCGTGACAGCACCCCTCGCGTGCCCGCCCGCGCCCCGGCCCGAACCTGGTGGATTTCCCGCGGAAGGCGGCACCCCCTGCCGCGCCGCGAGGAGACGCAGGTCACATCCAGGTCGGTCACACCTTGCCGGGCCGCTCCGTCAATCAGGTGTAACCACGAGAAGCAACCTGAGGAGCGCACATGGAAGCCCGTCTGAACCTCTTCGCCAGCCCGGTGTCGGCCAAGTTCATGAAGCACATCGTCGCCGCGGGCAGGCCGCTGGCGGAGTCGACGCTCCCGCACGCGACGCAGGAACTGGTGAAGCTCCGTGCCAGCCAGATCAACGGCTGCGGGTTCTGCACCGACATGCACAGCAAGGACGCGGAGGCCGCGGGCGAGACCTCCGTACGCCTCAACCTGGTCGCGGCCTGGCGGGAGGCGACCGTGTTCACCGACGCCGAGCGCGCCGCCCTGGAGCTGACGGAGCAGGCCACGCGCATCGCCGACGCGGCCGGTGGCGTCTCGGACGAGTGCTGGGCGAACGCCGCCAAGTACTACGACGAGGAGCAGCTCGCGGCCCTGGTGTGCTGCGTGGCCCTCATCAACGCTTTCAACCGCGCCAACGTCATGATCCAGCAGCCGGCGGGCGACTACCGGCCCGGCCAGTTCGCGTAGTCGGGGGTGGGCGGGGCGGGTCCGGCGCTCACCGGGCCGGACTCGGATCGCCCGCCGGGCCGCCGGTGTTCCCGGGGTCGGCCCCGGACCGGTTCTCCCGGGATCGGCCGCCGGACCGGTGCTCCTGGGATCGGCCGCCGGCCGCCGGCCGGTGTTCGCGAGATCGCTCGCCGGACCGGTGTCGTACGAGTGAATCCTCCCGTTCTCCGACCGGCGGCCGGGGCGGCGGCGGGAAGGCCTTCCGCGTACCCGACACGTCACGTCACAGGCAGGGAGCACCCCGATGCCGAAGTTCCTCATCCAGGCCCGCTACACGCCCGAGGGGGCCAAGGGCGTTCTCAAGGAGGGCGCGAGCGGCCGCCGCGCCGCCGTCGAGCACGTCGTCGCCGGCCTCGGCGGGACCGTCGAGGCGATGTACTTCTCCTTCGGGGAGGACGACTTCGTGTGCGTCCTCGACTTCCCCGACACGGTCTCCATGGCCGCCGTCAGCCTGAGCGTCAAGGCCAGCGGAGCGCTGCAGACCCGGGCGACCCCGCTCCTCACCCTCGACGAGATCGACGAGGCCGCCCGCAGGGAGGTCGCGTTCCGGCCGCCGGGCGCGTAGCCGCCTCGGGCCCGGTCGTGTTCCGGCCGCGCGGGGAACTTGCGTGCCGGGCTGTCAGGAGACGAGGGGGCTGCGGCGTTCGATCAGGACGACGTCGCGCCAGGCGCCATGATGGCGGCCGATGCGTTCGCGGGTGCCGACGACCCGGAATCCCGCCGTGCGGTGCAGGGCGAGGCTGCCGGTGTTCTCGGGGAAGACGCCCGACTGGATGGTCCAGATGCCCGCGGTCTCGGTCGAGGTGATGAGGGCGCTCAGCAGGGCGCTCCCGATTCCCCGGCCGCGGGCGTCGGGACGTACGTATACGGAGTGCTCGACGACACCCGCGTACGCGCAGCGGTCCGAGACCGGCACCGCGGCGACCCAGCCCAGCACCTCGTCGGAGGCGCCCAGGGCGACGTATCGATGGTGCGGGAGCTTGGCCCTGTCGAACTCGGCCCATGACGGAGCCGTGGTCTCGAAGCTGGAGTCGCCCTCGTCGATGCCGTGTTGATAGATGGCCAGGACCTCGTCCGCGTGCTCGGCGGTCATCGTGGCGACGCGGACCCCGTCAGCGGTACTCATCACCGAGTCCCTGGGGCGATCTCCTCGATCAGGACGCGGACGCGCTTCTCGATCTCGTCGCGGATCGGGCGGACGGCCGCGACCCCCTGCCCGGCGGGGTCGGGGAGCTGCCAGTCGAGGTAGCGCTTGCCGGGGTAGACCGGGCAGGTGTCGCCGCAGCCCATCGTGATGACGACGTCAGAGGCCCGGACCGCCTCCGCGGTGAGGACCTTGGGCACCTCGGCCGAGATGTCGATGCCGCTCTCGGCCAGGGCCTCGACGACGGCGGGGTTCACGGTGTCGGCCGGAGCGGAACCGGCGGAGCGCACCTGGACGCGGTCGCCCGCCAGGTGGGTGAGGAAGGCGGCGGCCATCTGCGAGCGTCCGGCGTTGTGGACGCAGACGAAGAGCACGGAGGGCTGTTCGGCGGGGGTGTTGTCGTCGGCGGGGGTGTTCGCGTCGGCAGGGGTGTTCACGGCGGGGGCGCTTTCTGGCGAGGGCGGGTGAGGGGAGCGCGGGGGAGGGTCGGGTCAGGGGAGTGCGGGGGCGGCGGGTTCGGGTTCGCTCCGGAGGCCGTCCGGGTCGGACTCCGTGCCGGACTCTGGGGCGGCCTCCGGCGCGGGTGCCGGGCGTCCGAAGACGGTGGCGACCAGACCCAGTCCCAGTGCGGCGCCGACCAGTTGGGCCGCGACGAACGGGCCGACGGAGCCGGGGGCGATTCCGGCGAACGTGTCGGTGAAGGTCCGGCCGATGGTGACCGCGGGGTTCGCGAACGAGGTGGATGACGTGAACCAGTACGCGGCGCCGATGTACGAGGCCACGGCCACGGGTGCGTAGCGCTCCCGGCCGGTGCGGGCCAGGCCGAAGATCAGCAGGACGAGGCCGGCGGTCGCGACGGTCTCCGCCAGCCACAGGTGACCGGCGAAGCGGTCGTGGGTGGACCACCGTACGAGCGGTTCGCCGAACATCGCGTCGGCCAGGACCGCGCCCGCGACGGCCCCGGCGACCTGGGCCGGGATGTACGCGGCGACCTCGCGCCCGGTCGGTCCGTCCCCCGTGCGGCGGCCGGTGGCCCAGGTGGCGAGGGTGACGGCGGGGTTGAAGTGCGCGCCGGACACCGGGCCGAGGAGTGTGATCAGCACGCCCAGACCGAAGACGGTGGCCAGCGAGTTGGCGAGCAGTTGCACGCCCACGTCGTGGGTCAGTTCGGTGGCCTGGATGCCGGAGCCGACGACCACGGCGACCAGGGCGGCCGAGCCGACCGCCTCGGTGACGGCCCGGCGGGCCAGGGGGACGCTCACGCGGTCGCCTCGGCGGACTGCGACGTCTTCAGGAAGGCGGCGAGCCGGTCGAGGGTGGCGGGCAGTGCCCAGTAGTAGACCCACGTGCCCCGTCGCTCGCAGTCGATGAGGCCGGCCTGCCGCAGGAGCTTGAGGTGGTGCGAGATCGTCGGCTGGGACAGGTCGAAGGCTGGGGTCAGGTCGCAGACGCAGACCTCACCGCCGGCCCGCGACGCGATCATCGACAGCAGTCGCAGGCGTACGGGGTCGCCCAGCGCCTTGAACAGTTTGGCCAGCTCGGCCGCCTGGTCCTCGTCCAGCGGCGCGGTCACGAGGCCTGGGCAGCACGCCCCGCTCTCGTCGGCCTGCCCGAGGACCACAAGCTCTTGCTTCGACATGCGTCTATGTTGACACCCTTCGATACAGGGCGCAAGCTTGTATCGACAGACATCAATGCAAGCCGATGGGAGACCGCCATGTCCCGTGCCCAGCTCGCCCTGCGTGTCAGCGACCTCGAAGCGTCGATCACCTTCTACTCGAAGCTGTTCGGCACCGAACCCGCCAAGCGGCGTGATGGCTACGCCAACTTCGCCATCACCGAGCCGCCGCTCAAGCTCGTCCTGATCGAAGGCGGGCCCGGCGAGGAGACCCGGCTCGACCACCTCGGCGTCGAGGTCGAGTCCACCGACCAGGTCAGCGCCGCCACCACCCGGCTGAAGGACGCCGGCCTGGCCACCTTCGAGGAGAACGACACGTCCTGCTGCTACGCGCTCCAGGACAAGGTGTGGGTGCACGGCCCCGGCAAGGAGCCGTGGGAGGTGTACGTGGTCAAGGCCGACGCCGCCACGCTGGGCAAGAGCGCCGACCCGTCCCCGACCGGCGACGGCTGCTGCACCGGCGGGTTCGCCGAGGAAACCGAGGAAGCCGCCCCGGCAGCCGCCGGATGCGCCTGCGGCCAGTGAACGAACGGTGACCGTCCGGCCCCGGTCAGCGGCGCCGCGACTCGCGGTCGGCGAGGTCGAGCAATGTGAGGCCCAGCAGCCAGACGGTACAGCCGGATGCCTTCACGGCCAGGCCGAGGTGTGACGTGCCGGTCAAGGAATCGCTGACCAGATAGCCGATCAGTCCGACAGCCATGGTCAGTTGTGCCCAGCCGAACATGACCGGCCGGCGGACGCTGTCACGGACCCACGTCGGCAGCCAGCCCCCACCAAGGGTGGCGACTCCCCCGACGATCAGCACCGACGCGCCGACCATCTCGATGCACTGCCAGAACATGATCGGCCTCCACTTCGGCCGGATCCTGACACACTCCCCGCGGATTGCCCAGCCGGACGCCCGGAGCCCCTGCCTGGCCAAACGCCTGGAGCTCCTGCTCGGCCAGCGATGGACGTGCCCTCTCATGCCCGTTCGGTCGACCGCTCGCTGATCAGGAGGAGTTGGTGTGGAGCGCGGACGCCTGCGAGAGCTAGCATCTCGCTCCACACCCAGGGGAGGGAAGATCGTCATGGTCATGGGAGCCGCGGGGATGCCCGGCAGAGAGTGGATGGTCCGGGACGCCAAGGGCCGGAAGTACAGCTACGACTCGGAGGGCGAGGCGTTCGAGGAGCTTTCCGACCACGGGGAAGGCGCAACGGTGTGGACCCGCGAGGTCTATCGCGTGATGTTCGTGACGCGATCCACCGACGGCTGGCAGCAAGTGACCACGCCTCGAGCCTAGTTTCCGTCTGGCACATCATGACGTCGTAGGCTGCGGCGCATGCACAGCACGCTGACCGAGCACGCCCGGTGTCTCTACGGAGACGAGTACCGTCCGACACCGGCGTGCGGTCAGGAACATCGCGAGCACTACTTCGTCGAAGAGCTGACCTTCGCTGATGCGGACGCGATCCTCTCGATGCTGCGGGAGCTCTGTCCGCAGATCGTCGACGGTCATCTCCCGGTGTGGATCCGTAATCTCGCCTATCGCCTTCTGTTGTTGCAGAGGCCGGACGAGCCGGCTCTTCTGCGGGAGGCCGCGGAGAACTTGTGGCTGCACGGGCCTGATGGGGACGCCATCGCGGCGGAACTCGTGCGACGGGCCGAAGAGTTGGAAGCCGGCCGACGGAACAGCCATTCGGGTCTGGGGAATCCGCAGGTCATGCGCGCGGTCGCCCAACCTCGCTCCTGAACGGTGGGCCCATTCGTGCACCTGACCCGCATCGAGCAGGCCGCCGATGAGGCGGCTACCCCTGGACGGGAAGATCAGGATGGGTGGCCAGGAAGATCATGTAAGCGACCGCGGCTGCTGCCCCCAAGAGGGACAACACGCCGCCCACGACAGCTCGCGTCCTGTTCGCTCGCCCCGACTTTGACGCGCGGTACTCGACGAAGGCCCGCACCAGGCCGACGAGCGCCAGCGGCAGCGCGACGAAGCTGACCAGTATCCAGAACGGACAGCAGAACCAGAACGCCAAGGACGCCCCGCCGAACCAGACCGCAAGCTGCGCCTTCTCTTGCGTCTCGTCCGGGGTGCCGACAGAAATCATGGGCCGATCCAAGCAGAGCCCTTCGTGCCGTAGAGCAGCGAGGTACAGCCACCGTCGCGACCCGAGTCAGCCGTCAGCAGCCCCACGCGACTCGTGGCTGTTCCGGGTGAGGAGCATGCCCGGTCGCGGCCTGGCCGGATCGCTCCCTTGTGGGTCCTTCGTGTGCGTGTCACACAGTTCAGAGGCGGGGACCTGGGGGAGGGGGCACTGCATGTCGGTGTTGGGTGGCTATCCGGTAGGGCCGTCGGCCTGGGCCGTCGAGCGGTTTGGGAGGCGTGCCGGTGCCCTGGCCGCCGCGATCCCGGTGCGGCTGGCAGAGGCGCATGCGAAGGCTCATGCCGCGCACCTCGCCGCGGGACTGAAGAAGCGGAGTCCGTACGGTGTCGCCCTTGCGGGCCTGGTGCGCGAGAACCTGGCGGAGACGGCACGCGAGCTGGAGGAAGCCGTTCGCGATGTGCGCGGGTATGAGTATGCGGTGATCAGCGATCACGCTCTCTTCCCCTTCCGGTACGCGGACCGGCCGAGGCCCCTGGACCGTGCCCGGCTGCCTGCCAATGCGTCGCCGACTCGGCACCGGCTGTTACGGGCCCACGGGCCGCAGCCGCCGGAAGCCCTGTTCGATGTCGATGAGGACCTGGCGACCGAGGAGTACCTGGGGCTGCACGAGGCGTTCGAGGAGCTGGGAGCCTCCACCAGGTTGGTCTGCGTGTTCTTCACGGCCGACGCCGAAAACGGCATCCACGCCATCCACTGGGGAGACGCCCACCTCGAACCCGACCGCAGCTTCACCTGGCCGTACAGGGAACAGCTCCCTGTCGCTCCCGTGCAACTGGAGTGATGGGTGGTGGTGCCGCTGCCGGGGGATGGCCGGCCGGGGCCCGCCGAGTTTTGGGCCGTCTCCGGGCCGTCCCAGGTCGACCGACGCCGACGGACGGCACCCGCAGGTGACCGCCCCCACCCTGCTCTGGCCCGGGCCGGTGGTATTGATCTGCGACACTGGAAGGGTTATGCCGAAGCCCGGAGAACTCACCTTTGTCGCGCCGCGCGGAGCCAAGAAGCCGCCGCGGCACCTTGCCGATCTCACGCCCGCCGAGCGCAAAGAGGCGGTTGCCGCGATCGGTGAGAAGCCGTTTCGTGCCAAGCAGCTCTCGCAGCACTACTTCGCCCGGTACGCGCACGACCCCGCCGAGTGGACGGACATCCCGGCCGCCTCGCGCGGCAAGCTCCAGGAGGCGCTGCTTCCCGAGCTGATGTCGGTCGTGCGGCACCTGTCGACCGACCAGGACACCACCCGCAAGACCCTGTGGCGCCTCTTCGACGGCACGCTCGTCGAGTCCGTGCTCATGCGCTACCCGGACCGGGTGACCATGTGCATCAGCTCGCAGGCCGGCTGCGGGATGAACTGCCCGTTCTGCGCCACCGGACAGGCCGGCCTCGACCGGAACCTGTCGACCGGCGAGATCGTGCACCAGATCGTCGACGGGATGCGGGCGCTGCGTGACGGCGAGATCCCCGGGGGTCCGGCGCGGCTGAGCAACATCGTCTTCATGGGGATGGGCGAGCCGCTCGCCAACTACAAGCGGGTGGTCGGCGCGATCCGTGCCCTCACCGACCCGGAGCCGGACGGGCTGGGGCTGTCGCAGCGCGGCATCACCGTCTCGACGGTCGGCCTGGTTCCCGCGATCAACCGGTTCTCGGACGAGGGCTTCAAGTGCCGGCTCGCGATCTCCCTGCACGCCCCGGACGACGAACTGCGCGACACCCTCGTCCCCGTGAACACACGGTGGAAGGTGCGCGAGGTACTGGACGCCGGCTGGGGATACGCGGACCGGTCCGGGCGCCGTCTGTCCATCGAGTACGCGCTGATCCGCGACATCAACGACCAGGCCTGGCGGGGCGACCGGCTCGGCCGGATGCTCAAGGGCAAGCCCGTGCACGTCAACCTCATCCCGCTGAACCCGACCCCGGGCTCGAAGTGGACCGCGTCGCGGCCCGAGGACGAGAAGGCGTTCGTCGAGGCGATCGCCGCCCACGGCGTCACGGTCACCGTCCGGGACACCCGTGGCCAGGAGATCGACGGAGCGTGTGGTCAGCTCGCCGCGACCGAGCGGTAGTCTGAACCGAGTCGGTCCGTCTCGTCCGCTTCACGAGCCGAAGGCTCCACGAGTCGACGAGTCCGGCCCGGCACATCACCGTCCGACATCTTCATATTCCGACAGGGGAGCGCCACAGCGCTGAGAGTGCGGGACAGACCGCAGACCCTCTGAACCTTGCCCAGGTCATTCTGGGTAGGAAGTTCGGTCACTTACTCAAGCTGTTGCGCCCTGCCCGGGAACCGTCAGAGGTCCCGGGCAGGGCCGCGTCTCTTCCTGGTCACCCAGGAGGAATCAGTGATCACCAACACCAGCGGCGGCAGGCGGCTCGCGGTCACGGCCGTCGGGCTCGGTCTCGTCGCGCTGCCCGTGCTGTCCGCGTGCGGCTCGTCCGACAGCGCCGGCTCGGGCGACTCGAAGACGATCACGCTCGTCAGCCACGACTCGTGGCTCGTGTCGAAGAGCGTCCTGGCCGACTTCGAGAAGCGGTCCGGCTACAAGGTCCGCGTCCTCAAGGACGGCGACGCCGGCCAGGCCGTGAACAAGGCCATCCTGACCAAGGACAACCCCCAGGGCGACGTCTTCTTCGGCGTCGACAACACCCTGCTGTCCCGCGCGCTCGACAACGGGCTCTTCCAGCCGTACGAGGCCAAGGGCGCGGACCAGGTCCTGCCGCAGTACCGGACCGACCAGGACAAGCACCGGGTCACGCCCATCGACACGGGCGACATCTGCGTCAACTACGACAAGGCCTGGTTCAGCGACCACAAGCTGGCGCCGCCGCGGTCCTTCGACGACCTGGCCAAGCCCGCGTACAAGAACCTCCTGGTCACCGAGAACGCCGCCACCTCCTCGCCCGGCCTCGGCTTCCTGCTCGGGTCCGCCGCGCACTACGGCGACGAGAACTGGCAGGGCTACTGGAAGAAGCTCAAGGCCAACGGCGTGAAGGTCGTGGACGGCTGGGAGCAGGCGTACAACGAGGAGTTCTCGGGGTCCGCGGGCGGCAAGAAGGCCAAGGCCGACCGGCCCCTCGTCGTCTCGTACGCCTCCTCGCCGCCCGCCGAGGTCATCTACGGCGACCCGAAGCCCGCCACGGCCCCGACCGGCGTCGCGGACGGCACCTGCTTCCGGCAGGTCGAGTACGCGGGCCTGCTCAGCAACGCCAAGAACACCAAGGGCGGCAAGGCGCTCCTGGACTTCCTGCTCACCAAGGAGTTCCAGGAGGACATGCCGCTCAACATGTTCGTCTACCCGGTCCGTGAGGGCGCGCGGGTGCCGGCCGAGTTCACGCAGTACGGTCCGCAGGCCAAGGATCCCGAGATCCTGGCGCCCGCGAAGATCGCCGCCGACCGCGACCAGTGGGTCAAGTCGTGGACCTCGCTCGTACTGAAGTAGCCGCCGACGGGACGGTGAAGGCCGGCGGTCCCGAGAGGACCGCCGGACCGGCCGGGCCCGGCGGGCGGGACCGTGCCGACCGGGCTCCGCGCCGGGCCCGCGGACAGAACGCGGTGCGGTTCGCCCTGATGGCGCTGCCGGTCGCGTTCTTCGCGGTCTTCTTCGCCTATCCCGTCGCCGCGATCGTCTCGCGTGGGCTCCACGGGGACGGCGGCTGGCAACTGGGCCGCGTCTGGGACGTCGCGACCCGCTCCGACATCCGGCACGTGCTGTGGTTCACCACCTGGCAGGCGCTCGCCTCGACGGCGCTCACGCTGCTGGTCGCGCTCCCCGGCGCGTACGTCTTCGCGCGCTTCGACTTCCGCGGCAAACAGATCCTCCGGGCCGTGGTGACGGTGCCCTTCGTGCTGCCGACCGTGGTCGTCGGCACGGCGTTCCTCGCGCTGGTCGGCCGGGGCGGACTGCTCGACGACCTGTGGGGCGTACGCCTGGACACCACCGTGTGGGCGATCCTGCTCGCGCACGTCTTCTTCAACTACGCCGTGGTCGTACGGACCGTCGGCGGGCTCTGGTCGCAGCTCGACCCGCGCCAGGAGGAGGCCGCGCGCATGCTCGGCGCCTCGCGCCTGGCGGCCTGGCGCAAGGTGACGCTGCCGGCGCTCGGGCCCGCCGTGGCCGCCGCCGCCCTCATGGTCTTCCTCTTCACCTTCACCTCGTTCGGGGTCGTGCAGATCCTCGGCGGCCCGACCTTCTCGACCCTGGAGGTCGAGATCTACCGGCAGACCTCCGAGATCTTCGACCTCACGACGGCGGCCGTGCTGACGATCGTCCAGTTCGCCGCCGTCGGCGCGATCCTCGCCGTGCACGCGGCGACCGTACGCCGACGCGAGACCGCCCTGCGGCTGGTGGCCCCGGACACCACCGCGCGCCGGCCCCGCGGCGGCGGACAGTGGGCGCTCCTCGCGGGCGTGCTCGTGAGCATCGCGGTGCTGCTCGTGCTGCCGCTCGCGGTCCTCGTCCAGCGCTCCCTCGACGCCCCGGGACTCGGCTACTACCGGGCCCTGGCCGACGCCGACGGAGGCGTCTTCCTCGTCGCCCCGATCGAGGCGGTCGGCAACTCGCTCGAGTACGCGCTCGCCGCCACCGCCATCGCCGTGCTGATCGGGGGTCTCGCCGCGGCCGCCCTCACCCGCCGCGCCGGCCGGCTGATGCGGGGCTTCGACGCCCTGCTGATGCTGCCGCTCGGCGTCTCCGCGGTGACCGTGGGCTTCGGGTTCCTGATCGCCCTGGACGAACCGCCGCTCGACCTGCGCGCGAGCTGGATCCTGGTGCCGCTGGCCCAGGCGCTGGTCGGCGTCCCCTTCGTCGTACGGACCATGCTGCCCGTGCTGCGCGCGGTGGACGGGCGGCTGCGGGAGGCCGCCGCCGTCCTCGGGGCGTCGCCGTGGCGGGTGTGGCGCGAGGTCGATCTGCCGATGGTGCGGCGGGCCCTGCTGATCGCGGCCGGCTTCGCCTTCGCCGTCTCCCTCGGCGAGTTCGGCGCGACCGTCTTCATCGCACGCCCCGACAACCCCACGCTCCCGGTCGCCGTGGCCCGGCTGCTCGGACGCGCGGGCGACCTCAACTACGGCCAGGCCATGGCCCTTTCGACGATCCTGATGGTGGTCTGCGCGGTGGCGCTGCTGCTGTTGGAGCGGGTACGGACCGACCGGACCGGGGAGTTCTAGATGCTGCTGAGCCTTCAGGGCGCGACCGTACGCTTCGGCGGGCGGGCCGTGCTCGACGCCGTCCACCTCGACGTCGCCGAACACGAGATCGTCTGCGTGCTCGGGCCGAGCGGCAGCGGCAAGTCCACGCTGCTGCGGACGGTGGCCGGACTCCAGCCGCTGGACGCGGGCCGGGTGCTGCTGGACGGGCGGGACCAGGGGGGTGTCCCCGCGCACAAGCGGGGCGTCGGCCTGATGTTCCAGGACCACCAGCTCTTCCCGCAGCGGGACGTGGGCGGCAACGTGGCCTTCGGGCTGCGGATGCACGGCACGTCGAAGAACGGGCAGGCGGCCCGCGTGGGGGAGCTGCTCGACCTCGTCGGTCTGCCCGGAGCGCGTGACCGCGCCGTCGCCTCGCTGTCCGGCGGGGAGCAGCAGCGCGTGGCGCTGGCCCGCGCCTTGGCCCCGAGCCCCCGGCTGCTGATGCTCGACGAACCGCTCGGCCAGCTCGACCGCTCGCTGCGCGAACGGCTCGTCGTCGAACTGCGCCAGCTCTTCGGCGCGCTGGGCACCACCGTGCTCGCCGTCACGCACGACCAGGGCGAGGCCTTCGCGCTCGCGGACCGGGTCGTGGTGATGCGGGACGGGCGGATCGCCCAGTCCGGTACGCCCCTGGATGTCTGGCAGCGGCCCGCGGACGCCTTCGTGGCCCGCTTCCTCGGCTTCGACAACGTCGTCGAGGCGACGGTGGGCGCCGGCGTCGCCGACACCCCGTGGGGCAAGGTCCCCGTGCCCGAGGGCACCCCCCAGGGGCCCGGGACGCTCCTCGTACGGCCCGCCGGGGTGCGGCTCGTGGCCGCGGCGGACGGGCTGCGCTGCACGGTCGCCGCGCGCACCTTCCGGGGCACGCACGTCGCCGTACGGCTGCGGCCGGAGGGCGCGCCCGAGCTGGAGGCGGCGTGCGCGCTGCGGGACGCTCCGGAGTCCGGGGACGTGGTCGGGGTGGAGTTCGACGCGGGCGAGATCGTCGTCCTCGGGGCGTGACCCCGGGGAAAGGACCGGCGCGGCACGCCGGTCGAGCGCGGTGTCCGGACAGGCGTGTGGCCCGCCCCCTCGAAACGGGGGCGGGCCACACGGTCGTTCGGGAAGCGGGTCAGCTCGCCTTCGAGGCGCCGCGGCGGCGCATGCCGAAGTAGACCGCTCCGCCACCGACGACGACGAACGCGCCGGCGATACCGGCGATCATCGGGGTGTTGGAGTTCGCACCGGTCTCGGCGAGGTTGGACTCACCGGCGGCGGCGGACGGCTGGTTGTCGCCCGGGGTGGCCGGAGCGGCGCTGCTCTCCGAGTCGGACGGGGTGGCCGAGTCCGAAGGGGTGTCCGACGGGGCGGACTCCGAGGGCTCGGGGCTCGCCGACGGGGACGGCGACTCCGACTTGGTGCTGCAGGCCTCGTCCTTCGTCACCAGGTTCGGCGAGATGTCCTTGTCCACGATGCCCGGGACACTGACGTGGATGCGGTACTCGGCCTTGGGCGCCCAGTCCTCCGAGAAGGAGACGGTGGCGCCGTCCTTGCTGCCGGTGACCTTCTGGGCGTCTCCGACCTGGTGGTCGTCGGCGCCGTTGCGCTCCAGGAAGACCGTGATGGTGGCTTCCTTGGCGGAGGAGTCGACGTCGGTCACGGTGATGATGCCCTTCCCGTTGCCGTCACAAGTGGCGGCAGCCGAGAAGTCCTTGATGTTGCAGGCGAGTGCGTTGCCGGCGACGCCGAGCGCGAGCGCGGCAGAGGCGGAGGCAACGCCGAGGATTCGCACGGTACGTGCGGTGCGTCGAGATATGGACACGATTGCCCTTCACAGGTTGCGCAACTGCGGGGGGTGTGGGGGGATTTGCTGCGGTCTTTCCAGCAACAGCGCCCCCAGGAGTCTCACAGGTCTATAAGCGCGACCTAAGTGCTGTCAATGCGTAGGTCCTGCCTCGCTGTTGGCTTTGCCGAGTTGTTAACGTCCCAAGTGTTTGAGCGCTTCCGGAGCGTCATCGACGCCGTCGACGAGGGCGATCCGTGACTCCATCGCCCGTTCCCTGGCCAGCGACGTGAGCAGGTCCCAGGCGGGGTACTTCTCGGTCCAGTGCGTCCGGTCCACCAGGACCATGGGGGTCGGCTCGCCCCTGGACCCGTAGAAGTTCGGGGTCGCGTTGTCGAAGATCTCCTGTACGGTCCCGGCGGCGCCCGGCAGGAAGACGACCCCCGCGTTCGAGCGGGCCAGCAGCCCGTCCTCACGGGTCGCGTTGGCGAAGTACTTGGCGATGTGCGCGGCGAACGCGTTCGGCGGTTCGTGGCCGTAGAACCAGGTGGGGATGCCGACCGAGGCGCCGCCGGAGGGCCAGCGCTCGCGCACCTCGAACGCCGCGCGCGCCCAGTCGGTGACGGAGGGGGTGAACGACGGGACGGCCGCCACCATGCGCAGGGCCTCGTCGAGCATGCCGTCGTCGAACGGGGCCGCGTACGCGCCGAGGTTCGCCGCCTCCATGGCGCCGGGTCCGCCGCCGGTGGCGACCATGAGGCCGGAGCGCGTGAGGGTGCGGCCGAGGCGTGCGGCTCCCGCGTACGCCTCCGTGCCGCGCGCCATCGCGTGGCCGCCCATCACGCCCACGACCCGTACGCCGGTGAGGAGTTCGTCGAGGGCGTCCGAGACGGAGTCGTCGTGGACCGCGCGCACCATCGACGCGAATATGTCGCCGTCGGCCTTGGTCTTCTGGAACCAGGCGTACGCGCGGGCGTCGGGTGTCGACTCGTACCCCGCGTCGAGCGACGCGAAGAGTTCGTCGGGCGAGTAGAGGTGACCCCGGTAGGGGTCGAGGGGGAGGCCCGGTACGGGCGGGAAGACGAGCGCGCCGGAGAGGCGGACCCGCTCGGCGGCCTCGGGCTCCATCGGGCAGCCGAGGAAGACGGCGCCCGTGGTGTCCACGGACAGGAGGTCCGCCGTACGGGCCGTCAGATCGACCGCCTGGACGCGGAATCCGGCGAGCGAGGCGTCCGTCGAGACGACCTTGTCGAACTCGGCGAGGGATTCGATCTCGCGGTCGGGGGAGACGTGCGGGGGAGGTGGCAGCATCCCGCCCATGCTAGGGGCTGCCGCCCGAGGGACACCGGGGTTCCGGGCCACCCGTTGCCTACCTGGGGCTTCGCCCCGGACCCCCTTTCCCTGCCTGGGGCTTCGCCCCGGATCCCGCTCCCTAACTGGGCTCCGCCCCGGACCCTGTTCCACCCCCTGGGGCTCCGCCCCAGACCCCGCTCCTCAAACGCCGGAGGGGCTGAATCTTCTCCGGAGCGTCTGAGATTCCCCGGCCGGAGTGCCTGGATTTGACCCCGCGGGGCCGAGGTGCTGAGAGCTGGACCTTTCCCGGCGGGGGCGTCCCCAAGGTCCGGCGCGCGGACCCCTGTACCGCGCGCCGGGCCTTGGGGAGGGAGGGTCAGCCTTGGACCGCTGCCGGGTCCATCCACATGACCTCCCAGGTGTGGCCGTCCAGGTCGTCGAAGGCGCGGCCGTACATGAAGCCCTGGTCCTGTGCCTCGCCGGACCCCGAGCCGCCCGCCGCGATGGCGCCGTCGACCAGTTCGTCGACCTTCTCGCGGCTCTCGGCGCTCAGACACAGCAGCACCTCGCTGGTCCTGGTCGCGTCCGCGATCTCCTTCTTGGTGAAGTCCGCGTAGCGCTGCTTGCTCAGGAGCATCGCGATGATCGTGTCGCTGATCACCACGCAGGCGCAGTCGTCCGTGGAGAACTGGGGGTTGATCGAGTAGCCGAGCTCCGTGAAGAACTTCCTGGATGCGGCCACGTCGGACACGGGCAGGTTCACGAAGATCATCTGCTGGTACATGCGAGGTTCTCCCGTCGGTGTCGTGCTGTTCGCAGGGATAGACCGGGGGTCCGCCCGGAACTCATCGCCCGGCGCGGACCCTTTTTCCCGTACGTCGCGCGGAGTGCTCCGCGGGCCGGTCAGCGGATCAGGGGAAGCGCGGCCAGCTCGGCGACCGCCCAGGTCAGCGGGGCGAACGCGAGGAACAGCACCCCGGCACGCAGGGCCGCCGCACCGCGCAGCAGGGTGGCGGGCGCCCCCAGCCGCAGCAGGGCCGCCGTGGTGTCGGCCCGGGCCTGCCGCGCCTCGACGGCGGCGGTCGCGAGCGTCAGCACCGTGCACCCGGCGACCAGCGCGGCGCCCAGGGTGGTCAGCGGACCGAAGTCGGGCCGGGCGCCGGTGTACAGCGTCGTCATGGCGAACGCGCCCGACGCCACCGCGCACACCACGCCCAGCGGCTGTCCGATGCGCCGCGCCTCCGACTGGAGCACCCGCCCGGCCAGCAGCCGCAGCGCGCCGGGACGTACGGCCTGGAGCAGCCATCCGCACAGATACGTGATCGCGGGCCCGGCGAGGGCCAGACCGACCGCGGTCAGCACCCAGCCGAGCAGCACCCCTGCGGGACCGCCGGCGAATCCGCCGGGCAGCGCGAGCGCGGGCGCCGCTCCCGAGCGGCTCGCGTACGTCTCCACGGCCAGCCCGGCCGCCAGCGTGGCCGCGCCCCAGGGGAGACCGTTCGGGTAGCCCGGCGCGGCGGGCAGCCCGCCGGCCTCGGCGACCCGGCGCGGGTCCGGGCGCGCCCCGGGCACGGCGGCGCCCTCGTACGCCGGTCGCGGGTCCTCGTACACCGCGTCCGTGTCGACGTACGGCAGGTCCACGCGCTGGTACGAGGACGGCGTTCCGTGGGTGACGGCGGCCCGGTGCCCCTCGGCCGCCGTCGTCCCGGTCTCCCCGGAGGCGTACGCCTCGGCGGTCCAGTGGAAGTCGGGGCCGCCGGAGCCGTTCGCTCCGGGGGCGAGCGGGTCGGGTGCCGGCAGGGCGGCGCCGCCGGGGGCGGCCGAGGGGGTCCGGAACCCGTCGCCCGTGCCGGTCACGGTGAGACCGTCGCCCGTGCCGGTCGAGGTGAGCCCCTCGGTCAGGCCGGCCGTCGCGAAGCCCGTGGGCCCACCGGGTGCCGTGAACGGCGCGAGGGTGCCGGGAGCGCTGCCGATGGGGCGGGCGTCACGGCGCACGACGGTCCGTGGAGTGCTCGCGACGGGGTTCTGCCGCGTCGACATCCACGTACGGCCGTAGGACCACGCGGCGCGCACGGGACCGCTGTCCCGGGGGCGCAGGGAAAGGGCGGCCGCGCCCGAGGCCGCGACCGGAACCAGGCCGAGCAGCGTGAGCGCCGCGGGCAGGGGCAGCGAGAGGCCCGAGGCGAGGAAGTCCTCCGCCGCGCCGCCGATCGGGCCGCCGGTCAGGTCGCCGCGCAGATGGAGGAACAGGAGCAGGGCGATCAGCGAGCCGAGGAGGGTGGACAGGGCGGTGGTGGCGGCGGAGATCGCCATCAGCCGGCCGGGGCCGAGGCCGACGGCGGACAGGCCGGGCCGGGGCCGGGTGGCGGGGTCGGTGCGGGCGACCGCGACGGCGAAGTAGACCGTGGCGGCGAGGGGCACGACGCACCAGGCCAGGCGCAGCGCGCCGGCGGCCGAGGCGTCCGGGTGGCTCATCGCGTATCCCAGCGTGCACAGCAGCAGGAACCCGGTGCCCGCGGAGGCGGCGGCGACCAGGAGCCGGCGGAGCTGGACGAGGGGGTGGCCCCCGCGGGCTAGACGGAGAGCGAGCACGCGGCCCGGCCTTCCGTCTCGGTGACCGGGGGCAGGTGGACGGTGTTCACACGCCGTCCGTCGAGCAGCGAGATCGTGCGGTCGGCGAGGGCCGCGGTGTCCGGGTCGTGGGTGGCGAGGACGGCGGTGATGTTGTGCGAGCGGGCCGCCGAGGTGAGCGTGCGCAGGACCTGGGTCTGGTCGGCGCGGTGCAGCGGGGCCGTCGGCTCGTCGGCGAACAGCACGGTGGGGGTGGGGGCGAGGGCGCGGGCGACGGCCACGCGCTGCCGTTCGGCCTGGAGCAGGGCGTGCGGGCGCTTGCGGGCGCAGCGGCCGACGTCCAGGCGCTCCAGCCACTCAAGGGCGGCGGTCTTGGCGGCCCGGCGGGTCCAGCCGCGCAGCATCAGCGGGAGGGCGGTGTTCTCCCAGGCGTTCAGCTCGGGGATCAGGGTCGGGACCGGGTCGATCCAGCCGAACCGGTCGCGGCGCAGCCGCTCGCGGGTGAGCGGGCCCATGGTGTGCACGGGCGAGCTGTTGAACCAGACCTCGCCCTGCTGGGGCAGGAGCTGGCCGGACAGGCACCGCAGGAGGGTCGTCTTGCCGCTGCCGCGCGGGCCGCAGACGGCGAGGATCTCGCCCTCACGGATGCCGAGCGAGACACCGCTGAGCGCGGGCGAGCCGTTGTGCTTGACGTGCAGGGCGCGTGCCCAGAGCACGTCGTTGTCAGGCGGGGCCACCATCGCGTACACCTCGTTCAGAGCTGATGTGCCGTGCCCGGCGACCTCTTCGAGGTCGCTCGGTCCCCCGGACGGGGGAACGAAGGCAGGGCCGATCGGTCACAGGGCACGCTAAGGAGTCGGGGCGGGGAGGCCGGACAGCACGCGGCCCCGGGCCGCCCATTCTCACTCGAACGGGCGGCACCGGGGCCGGTGTTGATCAGTCGGACGGAAGACCCGGGCCCGCCGTGGGGAAGTCGGCGGGGCCGGGTTCACGGCCGGGGATCGGCGGGGCTCGCGATCAGAGCTTGGTCCACGCCTCCGTCAGCACCTGGCGGACGATCCCCTCGATCTCGTCGAAGGTCGACTGGTCGGAGATCAGCGGCGGCGAGAGCTGGATGACCGGGTCGCCGCGGTCGTCGGCACGGCAGTAGAGGCCGTACTCGAAGAGCTTCTTGGAGACGAAGCCGTAGAGCACGCGCTCCGACTCCTCGTCCGTGAAGGTCTCCTTGGTGGCCTTGTCCTTCACGAGCTCGATGCCGTAGAAGAAGCCGTTGCCGCGGACGTCGCCGACGATCGGCAGGTCGTGCAGCTTCTGGAGGGTCTTCAGGAAGTTCGCCTCGTTGTCCAGCACGTGCTGGTTGAGGCCCTCACGCTCGAACAGGTCGAGGTTGGCGAGGCCCACGGCCGCGGAGACCGGGTGGCCGCCGAAGGTGTAGCCGTGCAGGAAGGTGTTGTCGCCCTTGTAGAACGGCTCGGCGATGCGGTCCGAGACGATCGCGGCGCCGATCGGGGAGTAGCCCGAGGTCATGCCCTTGGCGCAGGTGATGATGTCCGGGATGTAGCCGAACTTGTCACAGGCGAAGTAGGTGCCCAGACGGCCGAAGGCGCAGATGACCTCGTCCGAGACGAGCAGCACGTCGTACTTGTCGCAGATCTCGCGCACGCGCTGGAAGTAGCCGGGCGGCGGCGGGAAGCAGCCGCCGGCGTTCTGCACCGGCTCCAGGAAGACGGCGGCGACGGTGTCCGCGCCCTCGAAGAGGATCTCCTGCTCGATCTGGTCGGCGGCCCAGCGGCCGAAGGCCTCCGGGTCGTCGCCGTGGATCGGGGCGCGGTAGATGTTGGTGTTCGGCACCTTGTGCGCGCCCGGGACGAGCGGCTCGAAGGGGGCCTTCAGGGCCGGCAGGCCGGTGATCGACAGGGCGCCCTGCGGGGTGCCGTGGTAGGCGACCGCGCGCGAGATGACCTTGTACTTCGTGTGGTTGCCGGTGAGCTTGTGGTACTGCTTGGCCAGCTTCCACGCGGTCTCGACGGCCTCGCCGCCACCCGTGGTGAAGAAGACCTTGTTCAGGTCGCCCGGCGCGTGGTGCGCGAGGCGCTCGGCGAGCTCCACGGCCTTGGGGTGGGCGTAGGACCAGATGGGGAAGAAGGCCAGCTCGGCGGCCTGCTTGGCGGCCACCTCGGCCAGCTCCCGGCGGCCGTGGCCGGCCTGGACCACGAACAGGCCCGCGAGACCGTCGAGGTAGCGCTTGCCCTTGTCGTCGTAGATGTAGGTGCCCTCACCACGGACGATCGTGGGAACGGGCGCGTTCTCGTACGAGGACATGCGGGTGAAGTGCATCCACAAGTGGTCGTACGCGGTCTTGCTGAGGTCCTTGGTGCTCACGGTTATCGGGTTCCCCACATGTAGGTCTGCTTCTTGAGCTTGAGGTAGACGAAGCTCTCGGTGGAGCGCACCCCGGGCAGGGCCCGGATGCGTTTGTTGATGACGTCCAGCAGGTGGTCGTCGTCCTCGCAGACGATCTCGGCGAGGATGTCGAACGAGCCCGCGGTCATCACCACGTACTCGACTTCCGACATGGCAGCCAGCGCTTCCGCCACCGGGTCGAGGTCGCCCTCGACCGTGACGCCGACCATCGCCTGCCGGCGGAATCCCACGGTGAGCGGGTCCGTGACGGCGACGATCTGCATGACGCCCTGGTCGAGCAGCTTCTGGACCCGCTGCCGCACGGCGGCCTCGGAGAGGCCCACGGCCTTGCCGATCGCGGCGTACGGGCGGCGTCCGTCCTGTTGGAGCTGCTCGATGATGGCGAGGGAGACGGTGTCCAACTGGGGACTGCCGTTCCTGGACTCGCGGGAGTCCCTTGGTTCCGCGCTTCGACTGACCACGACCCCACTGTGCACGACGTATCGACAGTTCCGCAAGGTTCAGGCGATGAAATTCGTTGTTTACGGGTACGTGTCTTGCGGATTTCGCAGCTCTGGGCCGTTCGGGGGTGTTGAAAACGTGGAGTCACGGATTAGGGTGGGGTCCAGGCATCTCAGGTAGTGGACACCTGGGCCGTTGTACATCCGACAGGAGGGCCGGGCAGTGAGCACCGAGCTGCGTCGTCTGCGCAATTACATCGACGGAGAGTTCCGCGATGCCGCCGATGGACGGACCACGGAGGTGGTCAACCCCGCGACCGGCGAGGCGTACGCGACCGCGCCGCTCTCCGGCCAGGCGGACGTGGACGCCGCGATGGCGGCCGCCGCCGCGGCCTTCCCGGAGTGGCGGGACAAGACCCCCTCCGAGCGTCAGAAGGCCCTCCTGAAGATCGCGGACGCGTTCGAGGAGCGGGCCGAGGAGCTGATCGCGGCCGAGGTGGAGAACACCGGCAAGCCGATCGGTCTGACCCGGTCCGAGGAAATCCCGCCGATGATCGACCAGATCCGCTTCTTCGCGGGGGCCGCCCGCATGCTCGAAGGCCGCTCGGCCGGCGAGTACATGGAGGGCATGACCTCGATCGTCCGCCGTGAGCCGGTCGGCGTCTGCGCCCAGGTCGCGCCGTGGAACTACCCGATGATGATGGCGGTGTGGAAGTTCGCCCCGGCGCTCGCGGCGGGCAACACGGTCGTCCTCAAGCCCTCGGACACCACCCCGGCCTCCACCGTCCTGATCGCCGACATCCTCGGCGGCATCCTGCCCAAGGGCGTCTTCAACGTCATCTGCGGCGACCGCGACACCGGCCGCGCGATGGTCGAGCACCCGACCCCGGCCATGGCGTCCATCACCGGCTCCGTCCGCGCGGGCATCTCGGTCGCCGAGTCGGCGTCCAAGGACGTCAAGCGCGTCCACCTGGAGCTGGGCGGCAAGGCCCCGGTCGTCGTCTTCGAGGACACCGACATCCCCAAGGCCGTCGAGGACATCTCGGTCGCGGGCTTCTTCAACGCCGGCCAGGACTGCACGGCCGCCACCCGCGTCCTCGTCCAGGACTCCATCCACGACGAGTTCGTCGCCGCGCTCGCCAAGGCCGCCGCCGAGACGAAGACCGGTCAGCCGGACGACGAGGACGTGCTCTACGGCCCGCTGAACAACCCCAACCAGCTCAAGCAGGTCGCCGGGTTCATCGAGCGGCTGCCCGCGCACGCCAAGGTCGAGGCGGGCGGCCAGCAGGTCGGCGACAAGGGCTACTTCTACGCCCCGACCGTCGTCTCCGGCCTGAAGCAGGACGACGAGATCATCCAGAACGAGGTCTTCGGCCCGGTCATCACCGTCCAGTCCTTCTCGGACGAGACCCAGGCGATCGAGTGGGCCAACGGCGTCGACTACGCGCTCGCCTCCTCGGTCTGGACGAAGGACCACGGCCGCGCGATGCGCCTGTCCAAGTCCCTCGACTTCGGCTGCGTGTGGATCAACACCCACATCCCGCTGGTCGCCGAGATGCCGCACGGCGGCTTCAAGAAGTCCGGCTACGGCAAGGACCTGTCGGGCTACGGCTTCGAGGACTACACGCGCATCAAGCACGTGATGACGTCGCTGGACGGCTGACCGCACCCAGGTGTGAGCGTGGCCCCGGCCGGGAGTCGATCCCGGCCGGGGCCACGCCTTTCCCCCTGGGCGCCGGCTCAGGCGCTCTCGGTCACGCCGGAGAGCGAGGGCCCGTCGGGCGCGCCCGGCTCACCCTTCTCCGTGTGGAAGCCGGGCAGCTCGCCGACGCCGCCTCCCGACCCCTTGCCGGGCCTGCCGGGCACGGTCACCGGCGGCAGCCCGGACCCGGTCGAGAAGGTGACGCCGGCCTTCCTCAGGATCGGCGCGCACGCCTTCTGCGCGGTCCGGTAGCTCTTCGAGGCCGGGTCGAACCCCTTGCCCGCCCTCATCCGCACGTCGAACCGGATCCGGCCCCGCCCGTCCTTCGAGGCGTGGAAGGCCGGGAAGTACTTCTGGCCGCGGTCGCGCATGCAGGCCGCGAACGCGTCGTCGGCCGTGTTCACGTCACCGGGAGCGTGCGAGGTCGGACGGTAGGCGATGGCCGGCAGGGCTCCGCCGGACGGCAGTCCGCCCTTGGGGGGTACCCCGGTCCCGCCGTGCCGCGTGAGCAGGGGCGCGCCGGCGGTCCCCGTCGTCGCGGCGGTCACGGTGGTCCGGTCGGACGCCGAGGCGGCCGTCGCCGCCGAGGCGCTGACGGTCCCCAGCGTGGCGGCCGAGATCAAGGCGCAGGCCAGGGCGAGTCGTTG
Source organism: Streptomyces sp. NPDC028298 (assembly GCF_055565895.1). Lineage (NCBI taxonomy): Bacteria > Bacillati > Actinomycetota > Actinomycetes > Kitasatosporales > Streptomycetaceae > Streptomyces > Streptomyces sp. NPDC028298. The sequence continues at coordinate 103,939 of NZ_JBVHTL010000010.1, read as the reverse complement.
GGGCCGGGTGGCCGGTGCACGCATGGGCTTTCCTCCATGGGGCGGGCGGCGGTGCCGCCGGTTCGGACGCGATGGCGCACGGTGACGCACCGCCGTGCCGTCACGCGCCGTGGTCCGGCGGGTCGGGGCGGGACGTCCGGTGCCGTGCTGCGCTCCAGCCAAGCCGGGGGGCGGTTACGGCACGGGAACGGTCTTCCTTACGGCACCGCGACAGGCCCGGCCGGGCTCCCGCGACGGGGGACCCTGTCAACGGGCCCTTATCCCCGTGTAACCAGCGGCGCGTCACACTGACCGCCATGCGTGTGCTGGTGGTCGAGGACCATGAAGAGCTCGCCGAGACCGTGGCCGCCGGGCTGCGCCGCGAGGGAATGGCGGTCGATCTCGCGCTGGACGGGCCCACGGCGCTGGAGCGCGCCACCGTCAACGGGTACGACGTCGTGGTGCTCGACCGCGACCTGCCCGGCGTCCACGGCGACCAGGTGTGCCGGACGCTGGCCGCGGGCGGCAGCCGCGCGAGGGTGCTGATGCTCACAGCGTCCGGCACGGTGGCCGACCGGGTCACGGGACTCGGCCTCGGAGCCGACGACTATCTCTCCAAGCCGTTCGCGTTCGCCGAACTCGTCGCGCGGATAAGGGCATTGGCGCGCCGGGCGCAACCGGCCCTGCCTCCCGTCCTGGTCCGCGGCGAACTGCGGCTCGACCCGGCACGGCGGCAGGCGACCCGGAGCGGTTCGGGCCTCGCCCTCAGCCCGAAGGAGTTCGCCGTGCTCGAACTCCTGCTGGCCGCGCAGGGTGCCGTGGTCTCCACCGAGGAACTGCTGGAGCGGGCCTGGGACGAGGCGGCCGACCCCTTCAGCCAGACCGTGAAGGTCACGGTGAGCCGGCTGCGCCGCAAACTGGGGGAGCCGCCGCTCATCGCGACGGTGGACCGGGCGGGATACCGCATCGCATGACGAACACGGGTGGGAGCCGGCGGTGGAGCCCCCGGGGTCTCCGGCGGCCGGGGCCCGCCGGGGTGCCCCGGCCAATGGTGCCGCGCAGTATCCGGTGGCGGCTGACCCTGCTCTACAGCGCGCTGTTCGTGGCGGCGGGCGCGGCCCTGCTCGGCTTCACCTACTTCCTGGTGTCACGGTCCCAGCCCTCCGCAGGCGTCGTCTCGTCCATCGAACCCGGGCTGCCCGCGGGCCAGGCCCTCACCACGCCCGACCCGCCGGCGCTCACGACGTACGCCGAGGCCCTGCGCGCCGACCAACTGCACCAACTGCTCGTCGAGGCGGGTGTCGCGCTCGCCGTGATGACCTTCGCCTCCGTGGCCCTGGGCTGGATCATGGCCGGCCGGGTCCTCGCCCCGCTGCGCACGATGACCGCCGCCGCCCGGCGGATCTCCGCGGACAACCTCCGCCAGCGGCTGGCCGTGCCGGGACCCGAGGACGAACTCAAGGCGATGGCGGACACCTTCGACGACGTACTGGGGCGGCTGGAGGGCGCGTTCGAGGCGCAGAAGCAGTTCGTCGCCAACGCCTCGCACGAACTGCGCACGCCTCTCACGCTCCAGCAGGCGATCGTGGACGTCGCGCTCGCCGACCCCGGCGCGTCGGTGGAGACCCTGCGGGCCGCGTGCCTGCGCGTCCGGGTCGCCGGGCAGGAACAGGAGCGGCTCATCGACGCCCTGTTGACCCTCGCCCGCAGCCAACGCGGTCTGCAGCGCAGGGAGTTCCTCGACCTCGCCGAGACGGTACGGGAACTGCTGCCGGACGCCGGGTCCGAGGCCGGTGCGCCGACCGTACGGGCCGACCTCGGCTCGGCTCCCGTGCTGGGCGATCCCCAGTTGATCGAGCGCCTGGTGGTCAACCTCGCGGACAACGCCGTACGGCACAACGCGGGCGGGGCCGGTGAGAGGTGGGTCCGTGTGTGGACCGGGACGGAGGCGGGGCTCCCGGTCCTGCGGATCGACAACACCGGCCCGGTGATCCCGCGCGACCAGGTGGCCGGACTCTTCCAGCCGTTCCGGCGGCTCGGCACGGAACGGACCCGCGCACGGCCCCGGACCCGCCCGCACGGGCAGGGCCGCCCCCGTGAGGGGCTGGGCCTCGGCCTGTCCATCGTCACGGCCGTCGCCACCGCCCACCGCGGCACGGTGGAGGCGTGGCCCCGTCCGCAGGGCGGCCTGTCGGTACGGGTCACGTTCCCGCCGTGCGCCCCGCCCGCGAACGTCCCGGGCCGTGAGCCGGGCCGGGGCCGGCCGCCGGTCACGCGTCCGGAGTCCTCGAAACGCCGCCCGGAAACGGATCGACAGGGTGTCGGGTCGGCGGGCGACTGATCGACGCAGCGTCCATTGTCCGGAAGGAGCCGGGTTCGGCATGCTGCGCGCGTGCCCGTGAATCGGAAGACCTCGCCCCCGTCCCGCCGGTCCCTGCTGCGCGCCCTGGGCGGCGGTGCCGCCCTCGGAGCCCTCGCGGGATGCGGCGTACCGGCCGCCTACGTGGCACCCGGCGACCGGTCCGGAGCCGACCTCTCCGCCTCGGACAAGCGGCTGACCTGGGCGAACTGGCCGCTGTACATCGACACCGACGACGAGGACACGACCCGGCGGCCGACGCTGGAGGCCTTCGAGAAGCGCACCGGGATCGCCGTCGACTACGTCGAGGAGATCAACGACAACGACGAGTTCTTCGGCAAGATCAGCCCGTCCCTGATGAACCACCAGCGGACCGGGCGCGACCTGATCGTCATCAGCGACTGGATGTGCGCCCGTTTCGTCCGGCTCGGCTGGGTCCAGGAGATGGACCGGTCCCGGCAGCCGAACGTCGCCAAGTACCTGGACCCGCTGCTGCGTTCGCCCGCCTTCGACCCCGGCCGCAAGTCCTCGGTGCCGTGGCAGTCCGGGATCACCGGAATCGCGTACAACCGCCGCAAGCTCGGCCGCGAGATCAGGCACGTGTCCGACCTGTGGGCCGACGACCTCAAGGGCCGGGTCACCCTGCTCTCCGGCCTGGACGAGGCGTTCGCGCTGCTCATGCAGGCCGACGGCGTCGACATCACCCAGTGGCGGGCCGACGACTTCCACCGGGTGTGCGACCGGGTCGAGAAGCAGGTGCGCCGCGGGCAGATCCGCCGCTTCACCGGCAACGACTACATCAAGGACCTCGCGAGCGGGGACGTCCTCGCCTGCCAGGCCTACTCGGGCGACGTGATCCAGCTCCAGGCCGACAACCCCGACATCCGCTTCGTCGTCCCCGAGGAGGGCGCCGAACTGTGGGCCGAGTCGCTGATGATCCCCAACCTGGCCCGGCACAAGGCCAACGCGGAGAAGCTCGTCGACTACTACTACCAGCCGGAGGTCGCCGCCGAGCTGGCGGCCTGGGTCAACTACGTCTGTCCGGTCCCCGCCGCCCAGGACGTCCTCGCCTCCTCCAAGGACAAGGACACCGCGGCCCTCGCCGAGGACCCGCTGATCTTCCCGGACGCGACCATGCGCAAGCGCCTCGCGATCGCCCGCGACATCACCGCCGGCGAACGCACCGCGTTCGCCAAGCGCTGGAACGCGATAGCCGGCCTGTGAACCGGGGGGCCGGGCCTGCCGAGTGCGGCTGACCCCGGCGGCGCCGAACCGCGGCAGCACCAGGAGATTGCCGGTTCCCGGCAGGGTCGGGCCTTATCAACCATTCCCGAGACTCGCGTGAGCGGTTCACCGGTGCGTTGGCCGCCGATGCCTGCGCGGTCCGTGAGCGGACCGGACACACCCCGGGGCGCTGCTCCCCTCCCGGTTCCGGGCCGGGCACCACCTGCCGGTGTCCGGCACCAGAACCTTCGCAGTGCTCCCCGCACGTCATGGTGCACGGCCGGGACGCGCACCCGCATTGCCGATTCCCGGCAGCGTTCATTAGGGTCTGCATGCCGGTGGGCCGTCAAGAAACCGTCACCGGCGCGTCAAGATTCGGGGGACGACGTGACCGACCGCGAGCATCCGGTGGACCATCTGCACGGCTACGCCGAGATCCTGGCCGCGGTCTCGGCCACCGGCCGGCGCCTCACGCGCGAGGAGATCGAGTCCCGGCGCGCCCTGGGTGAGCAGGCGGCGGAAGCCGGACACGGGCTGCGCACCCTCGTCAGCGACCACCTGACCGCCGCGCGTTCGGCCTGGCCCGCCTCACCCGGTTCCACCGACGCCGCTCTGGGCGCCGTGCAGCAGGCGATAGACGCGTTCGCGGAGGGCTACGAGCGCGCCCAGCGCCATGCCGTACGTCAGGAGGAGGCCGCGCGCCGCGAGTTCATCGACGACCTTCTCTACGGCCGCAGCGACCTGGGCCGCCTCGCGGAACGCGCCGAACGCTTCGGGCTGCGCCTCTCGCACGCCCACGCGGTCGCCGTCGCCCAGGGCCCGGCCGCGTACGACGAGAGCGACCCGGTGCTGCGGCAGGTCGAACGGGCGCTCATCGGCCGGTTCGGCGACCGCGACGTCCTGATCACCACCAAGGACGGGCGCTTGCTGTGCGTCGCGCCCGGCCATCAGGACGACGTCCTCGGCTACTTCGCCAAGCAGGCCTACGCCGCCACAGAGGGAGGGCGCGTCGCCATCGGCCGTCCCCAGCCCGGCCCCGGTGGCGTCGTCCATTCCTATGAGGAAGCGCTCAACGCCCTCGAACTGGGGGAACGCCTGGGCCTCGAGGATCCGGTCCTGCGGGCCGCCGACCTCCTGGTCTACCCGGTCCTGACCCGGGATCGCCAGGCCATGGCCGACCTCGTCCTCGACACCCTCGGACCGCTCACGACGAGCCGCGGCGGCGCCCAGCCGCTCCTGGACACCCTCACCGCGTACTTCGACTGCGGCTGCGTCGCGGCCGAGGCCGCCCGCCGCCTGAGCCTGAGCGTGCGCGCCCTGACCTACCGTCTGGAGCGCATCCACAAGCTCACCGGCGCCAACCCCGCCGACCCGGCCCACCGCTACATGCTCCAGACCGCGGTCATCGGCGCACGGCTGCTGGACTGGCCGGCCCGGGCCCTCTGACGCCCGCGAACGACGCAAGAGGAGACCGGGTTCAGAGCTCCCGCAGCAGGGCCCGGGCGCGGGTCAGCCGACGGGTCCCGGCCGGATAGGGAAGTGCCTGGGCCAGCGACTCCGCCCGCGTCAGCTCCCTCGCGCCCTCCCGCGTCGGGGCGAGCCGCGACAGCGAGGCGCCGAGGACGATGCGCGCCTCCACCTCGGTGAGGCGTTCCCCGGTCCGTTCGGCCCGGGCCGCCTCGGCGCGCGCGAGCCGCAGCGCGGCCTCGGCCCGTCCCGACAGGAGCTCCGCCCAGGCCACCAGCACCGGCGCGTCGTCGGTGTGACCGTCCAGGGCGCGCAGCGCCCGGTCCGGGTGGCCGGTGCGCAGGGCGAGTTCGGCGCGCGCCGTGCGCACCTCGTGCTCCGCCTGCCGGTCCCCGAGCTCGGCGGCGACCGCCTCCGCGCGGTCCAGGAGGGGCACGGCCGCTTCCGCCGCGCCCGTGAAGACCCGTACGCGGGCCAGCGTCGCGAGCGCGTACGGAAGGCACCAGGCGTCGTACGCCTCCGCGCCCGTGACCGCCTGTTCCGCGAGGGCGAGGGCAGGCCCCGGCTCCTCCAGCAGCAGCCGCAGCTCCGCGAGGTTCCCGCGCTCGAACGCGGCGGCGGTGGGATCACCCGACTGTTCGGCGAGGCCGAGCGCGCGGGTTCCGATGTCGACCGCCTCCCGCAGCCTGCCCGCCCGCCGCGCGTTCTCGCGCAGCATCGACAGGACCGAGCCGAGCAGGGTCGGATCGCCGTAGGCCTCGGCCGGTGCCAGCGCCTGGTCGCCCGCCTCGCGTGCCTGGTCGAAGCGGCCTGCGAGCCCGAGGTTGGCGGCCTGCATCGCGAAGGCGCGGGCCAGCAGCCGCTGGCCGGACGCTCCCGGTACGTTCCGCGCCGAGGTCAGGGCCTGCCGGGCGGCCTCGTGCCCGGCGGTGTACCGCCCCTGGACGCAGCGGACCACGGACAGGGCGAGGAAGTGACTGGCTGCCGGTTCCGGACCGGTGTCCGCGGTCACCGGATGTTCCCGCAGGGTGCGGCGGGCGGCCGCCGGTGCGCTCGTCCTGGCCAGGGTCTCGGCGAGCAGCGCCGAGGCGAGGACGGCCTCGTCACAGTCCTCGCGCCGCTCGAACTCCGCGAGCGAGAGCCGCAGGGCGTCGGCCGCCTGCTCGAAGTGGCCCATCCGCCGCAGGACATGGGCGTGGGCGAGCCGGGCGCGGGCCGCGTCGACGTCGAGCCGGGCCACCAGGTCGCGGTAATAGCGGTCGGCGGTGTCGTTCGCGTACAGGGCCGCGGCCCGCTCCGCGGCCCGGCGCAGGTACTCGGCCGCCCGCGGGTCGTCGGCGCGGGCGAAGTGGGAGGCCAGGGTGTCGACGGCGTCGGGACGCCGCCGTCTGACCGCCTGCGCGAACGCGGCGTGCAGTTGCCGGCGGCGGACCGCCGCGAGCTGTTCGTAGCAGGTGAGCCGGACCAGCGGATGCCGGAAGGCCACGCCTTCCTCGGACCGCCCGGCCACCACGACGGGCCGTTCCTCGACGAGCGAGGCGGCGATGGCCTGTTCCAGGGCGTCGGCCGCCGCGGCCCCGGCGACCGGGGGGTGCAGTCCGTGTTCGGCGACGTCCAGGAGTTCGGACAGCGCGGTGTCGCCGCCGGCGACGGCGAGCGCCTCGACGACGCGGCGGGCGTCGGCGTCGAGCCGTACGAGCCGGTCGGCCACCAGCCCCCGTACCCCTTCGGGGGCGAGGCCTCCGCCGTCCCCGTCGGCCAGGCCGTGGGCGAGTTCGAGGGCGAACAGCGGGTTGCCGAGGGAGAGTTCCCACACCCGGTGGACCCGTTCCTCGTGCGAGGGGTCCGCGGCCGCGTCGCGGACGACCGCCAGGCAGGCCTCCTTGTCGAGGCGGCTCAGCTCCTCGCGTACGCCGTGACGTCGGCGCAGGAGGGAGGCCACGGCCGAGCGGCGCGCGTCGCCGTCGGGCAGCTCCTCCTCGCGGTAGGTCGCGAGGAATCGCAGGGCGGTGTCCCGCTCCACGGCCCGCCGGGCCAGATGGCCGAGCAGGCGGTACGAGCCCGTGTCGGCGGCGTGCAGATCGTCGAGGACGACCAGTACGGGACGGGCGGCGGCGAGGTCGCCCAGCAGTGCCGTGATGCCCCGGAACAGCCGGTCCCGTTCCTCCTCCGGGCTGCGCTCGCCGGAGGTTCCCACCTGCCCGAGCGAGGGGAGGAACGAGGCCAGCTCGGGGTACTCGGACCCGACCCGGGCCCGCTCGGCGGCGCCGTGCCCGGCGAGCCAGCCCTCCAGCGCCTCCGCGAACACCCCGTACGGCGTGTGCCCCTCGGCGTCCTGGCCGCCGCCCCACAGCACGGCCGTGCCCTCCGCGGCGGCACGCCGGGCGACCTCGCTCACCAGGCGGGTCTTGCCGACTCCCGCCTCGCCGGTGAGCAGGGTGACGGGCGGCCCGTCCGTCGCGAGGAGCCGTGCGAGCACGGTGTCCCGGCCCCGCAGCGGCGGTGCGCTGCGGGTGGCCCGCAGCAGGGCGGGGAGCGGCGGGGCGGTGGGGACGGGGGCGGGTGCCGCGGCCAGGGCGGCCCGGTGCAGCCGCTCCGTCTCCGGCCCGGGCCGTACGCCCAGTTCCGCCGAGAGCACCTCGTGGCACGCGTGGTACTGGCGTACGGCCTGGCGGCGCAGCCCCTGGCGGAGCAGGGCGTCGATGAGCACGCGGTGCGCCAGTTCCTCGGCCGGGCTCTGTGCGAGGACCTGTTCGGCCACGGCCGCCGCTTCGGCGGCGGCGCCCCGCTCCAGGTGCGCTTCGGCGAGCCGGAGGAGCAACTGCTCACGCAGCAGGGCGAGTTGCTCGCGGCGTTCCGCGGCCCAGCTCGCGTAGCGGTCCTCCGGCAGGATCTCACCGGTGAACCGGCCCAGCGCGTCGGTCAGTTCGTCCACGCCGCCGTCGGCGAGGGCGGACCTGGCCGCCGTCTCGGCGTCGTCGGCGTCGATCCACACCGTGGCCGGGTCGAGGTGGAGCAGCGTGCCGTCGGAGATCAGGTACGAGGAGGCGGCGCGCTTGGCCAGTTCGGGTTCGAGGGCGTGGCGTGCGGCGTGCAGGGCGACGCGCAGGCTGCCCGCGGCGGCCTGCGGGTCGGCGTCGGGCCAGCAGATGTCCATGGCCTGGCCGCGGTGGAGCCGGTGGCCGGGGACGACGGCGAGCAGTTTCACCAGGGTGCGGGCGCCGGGCCGCGGCCAGCGTTCGGCGGGCTCGGGGCCGCTGTCACGTGAAGCCCGGAAGCCGTCGAAAAGGTGCAGACGCAGCAACGGAGGGCTGGATTCCGTCCCGTTCGTCTGGCGCGTGCTCATAGGGGCGACAGCGTAGCCGAGCAGGCCGAGAACCCCCTGGGCGAGGCCCAGGGGGTTCCGGTCGGACCGGTGTGGAGCCGGTCAGGAGAGCTTGTACGTGGCTACTTGGTGGATGGCGTTGTTCGGGATGTAGTAGCGGCCGCCGAACTCCTCGGCCGTCCGGTCGAAACCGTTGTCGTCACCCGCGAGCGACAGCGCCTCGTCGACCCCGTCGCCGTCCAGGTCGGCGGCGAGATAGTTGCGCGCGCCCATCAGGGTGACGCCGCCGACACTGTTGGACCAGGTGTCGGGGCTGTCGAAGATGCTCGGGTCCCACAGATCGAGCCCGCCGTCGGCACCGGCGACCAGCAGCTTGCGCCCGCCGGGTCCCGTCATGAAGCCGCCGCCGTACGACTGGGCGACGGTCCCGGCCTTGCTGTCCTTGCCGTCGGCCTCGTACCGGCGGAAGGCGGCGGTGCCGCCCTCGTACAGTGCGCCGTCCTCGGCCCAGTAGCTGAAGTGCGTCCACAGGCCGCCGTCGTAGCCGGAGTGCAGCACCGCGCCGGTGCGGCCGTCGCGGATCTCGAAGTAGTTGCGCGGGTTGAGGGATTCGGCGCCGTCGATGTTGATCGGGGCGGTGACGTTCCACTGGTAGACGACCGCGTGCCCGTCCGCGTACGGGATCTCCTCGGAAGCGAGGATGCCGTCGTTCGGGGTGGCGGTGCGGACGGGGCCCACCGCGTCGGCCGGGGCCTTCGGCGCGAGGTCCCAGCGGACCTTGCCGTTCTTGGCGTTGAGCGCGACGGCGTCGGTCACCGGGCTGTCCAGGTCGTACGCGTCGAGGCTGGCGTAGGCCGCGTACACCTGGCCGTCGTTCACCGACGGGTCGGTGAAGCGGACGTCGCCGGCGCTCTTGGGCGCGCTGTACGTCCACAGCGCGTGGCCGTCGCCGTAGTAGGCGCGCAGGGCGTCGGTCGGGACGAGGATGTCCAGTTCGCCGTCCCCGTCCAGGTCGGCCAGCTTCGCGGAGCGGACGTACTGGCCCGCGCCGCCCTCGATGGTCGCGAGGGTCTTGCCGGTCCTCCCGTTGAGGACGACCACGGCGGTGTCGGCCGCGACCACGATCTCCGGCCTGCCGTCGCCGTTGACGTCACCGGTCTCGATGTCGTGCACCGCGCCGGGCACGGTGGCCTGCCACAGCTTCTCGGGCTTGCCGCTCACCAGCGACGGGCCCGAGTAGGCCCACACACCGTCGGACTGGCCCGCCATGACGACGTCGTTCCTGCCGTCCTTGTTCAGGTCGGCGGCCTTGGCGTACGCGATGTCGCCCATCAGCGGCGTCACGTCCTCGGCCTTGCCGCTCGCGAGCTTGAACGTGCGGATGTTCTCCGCCTGGTCGACGATCCGCACGTGCGTGCCCGCGGCGTCGCTGAACACGTCCTGGTACATCGGCGCGGCCGCGACGCCCCTGCTCTGCCAGCCGACCACACCTTTGGCGTTGTAGACGGTCAGGGACGCGTACCGGCCGCCGCCGGGGTTGCCCGCGCCGTTGATCTCGCGGTCGTCCTGGGCGGAGGTGACCAGCTTGCCGTCGGCCACCGCGAGGCGCCAGACGCTCGCCGCGTCCTTGGCGTTGCCGGCGTCGCGCTTGACCGTGCTCGACCACAGGAGCTTGTCGGGGTCGGTGCCGTCGAGCACACGCACCGTGCTGGCGTTGACGTAGTAGTCCTCGTCGAGCGAGGACTCGGCGACCGCGTACTCGTCGCCGTCCTTCGCGGTGAGGTCACCGACCGTCAGCGCGGTGGGCAGGACGTTGTCCCGGGTCTCCAGCGTGGCGCGGTGACCGGTCTTCAGGTCGTAGGAGGCGACCTCGTAGCGCACGGCGTCGGTGGAGTCCTGCTGGTCGAGCGCGACGATCCGCTTGCGGCCCGCGTCCACGCGGAGCTGACGGCTGTAGAGCATGCTGTCGGTCTGCCAGGTGACCGAGCCGTCCGCGGTGTCGAGCACGAGGGTGCGGCCGCGCGCGTCGACGCCCGTGGCCTTGGCCAGGTTCCAGGAGACGACGACCTTGCCCTTGCCCAGGTCCTGGATGTCGCCCCAGTTGCCCCTGCGGGCCTCGCCGGTGTCGTACGTCCAGGTCGTCGCCGGCGTCAGCACGCCGTCCGCGGACGAGAAGCGGATGCCCGTCAGGGTCATCGTGGCGGCGGCCGGGACCTTGGAGTCGCCGCTCATCCGCGGCGCGTCGGCCACCAGCAGGGTGCCATCGACGATCTTGACCATGGACGCGCGGTTGTACAGCTTCGACCACATGGTCTTGCCGGTCTTGCCGTCGAGGATGGTGACGAAGGTGCCCGTGGTCAGCGACGAGCCCGGAGAGGTGAACGGACGCGGGTACGGCGTGGTGCCGACCTGCGCCGAGAAGACCACGTCCGGCACGCCGTCGCCGGTCAGGTCGCCGGTCGAGTAGCCGTTGTCCGAGTTGGCGGAGAACGGCGAGACGGCGTTGTAGCCCATGAGGATCTGCGCCGGGTACGGCTCGATCCGCCACGGCTGCGTCGGCTTGACCTGCCACTCCGGGAAGAACGAACTGCTGGTGCGGGCCCACACCTCACTGCCGTCGGCCGCGTGCCGCTGCACGTAGCCCATGCTGTTGAAGGTGAAGTAGTCGCCGTTCCTGCCGACGGGCACGGTCGCGCCCATGCCGCGCACGCCTTCCAGCGTGGCCCCGGCGGTCAGGGTGACCTTGGCGCTCGCGTCGGCGTCCGTGGAGGCGCCGTCCAGTTGCGAGCCGCTGCCACTGCCGGTGTCCGTGCCGGAGCCGGAGCCGGTGTCCGTTCCGGTGCCGTCGTCGGCGGGCTTCGGGGAGTCGGGGGACTTCGGGCTGACCGCGGCGGTGTCGCCGGCACCGGCGTTCGGGTCGAGGGCGACGTGGGCGGCCAGGGTCTCGGCCTCGGCACTGGTCAGCTTCATGGCCGTGCCGCTGTCGTCGGCCGCCAGGGCCTGCGGGCTCACGCTCAGGCACAGGCCCGCCGCGACCAGGGCGGAGGCGAGCCGCAGGGCCCGCCGGGACTGGGGGGCTCTCATCACTTGGCTCCCTGCGCGATGCGGACGGCGGTGCCGTCGGCGATCACGGACTGGTTGAAGGAGTACTGGAGGGCGTCGGTGCCGGACTGGTTCGCGATGCCGACGGTGGCACCCGCGCCCTTGTCCGCGACCGACTGGTACTGGACCGTCACCGCGCCGGTCGCCTCGTCGAAGACGACCTCGAAGGTGGAGCGGCCCGAAGTGCCGTTGGCGTAGGCGGCGTTGTTCCAGACGATGGCGAACCTGCGGCTGCCCGTGGTGCCGGTGGTGGCGGTCTGCACCGACGACTTCTTGTCGAGGGTCAGGTCGTCCCACAGCGGGGCGACGATGCCCTTGACGCCGTTCGCGCCGGTCGTCGGCAGCGCGGTGTTGGAGTAGTCGCCGACGCGCGAGGACAGGAAGTTCACCAGGCCGTCGGTCGTGACGGAGGCGGAGGAGTACGAGACGCCGTACAGCTTCGCCGGGAAGGGCAGGGAGACCGTCGCGGAGTCCTCGTCACCGGTCAGGGAGACCTTCTTGGTGCCGGCGATCCAGGAGTAGGCGGCCGGGGCGCAACTGTTTCCGGAGTTGTCGGTGCGGGCCGGAACCTGGACGTCCTTGGTCAGGTCGGCCGCGGTGACGGTGGCGGTACCGGTGTAGACGCCGTTGCACAGGACCGGGGCCGCGGGCTTGACCGTCAGTCCGTAGCTGCCCTCGGCGACCTTCGCGAAGGAGTACTTGCCCTTGGCGTCGGTGGTGACGGAGGCGACCGGGGAACCGGTCACCTCGACCGTGGCACCCGCGAGCGCCTTTCCGGTGACGTCGAGCACCGTGCCGCCGACCTTGTGCGAGGCCACCGCGGTCAGCGCGATGTCCTGGGTGAGGGCCTGGTTCTCGGCGACCGTGACGCCGGTGGCCGAGCCGTTCGCGTAGCCGTAGCCGCTGAAGGCGAAGGAGTACGTGCCGGCCGGCAGGGGGAGCTTGTACGAGCCGTCGGCGGCGGTGGTGACCGTGCGGACGTCGCCGCCCGTGCCGGTGGCCTTGACGGTGATGTTGGCGAGGGCCGCGCCGGTCGCCTTGTCGGTGACCTTGCCGGTGACGATGGCCGCGGTGTGCGGGGCCTTGTCCACGGAGGCGAGGATGTCGAGCTTGCCCTCGCCCCACACGTTGTTCATGTCGGCGGTGCCGCCGCAGTGGGTGTCGTCGACGTCGCGCGCGCCCTGGTTCAGCAGCGCACGGGTCTCGTCGATCTTGCCGATCAGCGACGGGGCCGCCGACCAGAGCAGCGCGACCGCGCCCGCGACGTGCGGGGTCGCCATCGACGTACCGGATTCGGTGGTGTAGGACGAACCGGGCCACGTGGACTCGACCTTGACACCCGGAGCCGAGATGTTCGGCTTCATCGAGCCGTCGACGAGCGAGGGGCCGAAGCCGGAGAAGGAGGCGATGGTGCCGGTGGAGTCGTAGGCGCCGACGCCGTAGGACGGGGCCTGCGAGCCGGGGGCGTGCGCGGTGGAACAGGTCTTGCCGTCACCGTCGTTGCCGGCCGCGAACGCCTCGAAGATGCCGGCGGCGTTCCAGGCCTCGACGATGTCCTGGTAGAACGTCGTGTCGCCGCCGCCCCAGGAGTTGTTGACGATGTTCGGCGCGAGGTCCGGGCGCGGGTTCTGGCCGTTGTGGTCGGTCGGCGCGAGGATCCACTGGCCGGCCGCCAGCAGCGACTCGTCCGAACAGGAGGAGGACTCGCAGCCCTTGGCGGCTATCCACTTGGCGTTCGGCGCGACACCGATGCCGTGCTTGCCGACCATCGTGCCCATCGTGTGGGTGCCGTGGCCGTTGTTGTCGCAGGGGACGCCGCTGGTGCCGCACTGGCCGGTCGGGTCGTACCAGTTGTAGTCGTGCGTGAAGGAGCCGTCGCCGTTGTTGCCCCGGTACTGGGCGACCAGATCGGGGTGGTTGTACTGCACGCCCGAGTCGACGTTCGCGATGACGATGCCCTCGCCGCGGTCGTCGTACTGGTTCCACACGTCGTCGGCGTTGATGTCGGCGACGCCCCACTCGGGGGTGTCGTCTCCGTTCGCGGAGGAGTCCGTGCGCGACGTGGTGATCTTGTTGTCGGCGGTCTCGATGTCGTCGAGCTTGTAGTGCTGCTCCTTGACGATCGACGCGACGTCCGGACGCTTCGCCAGTTCGTTCACGAGGTCCTGGCCACCGGTGACCTGGATCGCGTTGGCGATCCAGTAGTCCTGGTGACCGATCTTCTTCTTGTCCAGGAAGGACTTGAGGGAGGTCTGGCTGTCCGCGGCGTTCGCGCGCAGCTCCTTGAAGGCGGCCCTGGCCTTGGCGGCGTGCGTCTTCTGCTTCTTGGCGCCGGACAGGTCGGCCTGGTTTTTCAGGACGACGAAGAACGTCGCGTCACCGCCCTTGGCCACGGCGGCGGTGAGCGCGGAGTCGACCTCGGCCGACGACGGGGCGGCGCCGGCGGCGAGTGCGGGGGTCGACGCGGTCAGCAGGGCGGTCGCGGTGAACGCGGCCGCCACCCAGACGGCGCCTCTGCGCCGGGGCGGTTGGGGCAGGTGCATCGGGGGTGCTCCTCCGGGAACGGTAGGGGGAGCACGGACGCTAGGCAGACGCCGTTACTCGGGCATTACAGGGCTCGGCCCGGCCGTACAACTGCCCTCTTTCCAGGCCGAACCAGACCTCGCCCGCCCCAACCCTCACACCAACGCCGAGCGCGCCGGGCGAGGTTGGCACCGAACGCGAGCGGGTCGCCCTGACCGAAGTTGGCGTGGGAACAGGCGTGGGTCGCCCCGGCCGAGGTCAGCACCGAACGCGAGCGGGTCGCCCCGGCCGAAGGCGAACCGGCCCTCCCCTCAGCGTCTTTGCCCGCTCTTTACAACCCCGTCCACCGCCCGCTCGTCTCTCCGCTCGATCCGTAACCGGCCCGCCGCTCCACCGGCGGGCGGACCGACGAAAGAGAGCGATCCATGCGCCGAACCGTCTTCAGTGCCACGGCACTCGCGTGCACCGCCGTGCTGGTGGGCACGGTGCCCGCGTTCGCCGACGGGGCGTCCCCGCGCCCCTCGACCCGACCGAGCGTCAGCGCGGCCCCGGCCTCCGCGAGCCCCACCACGGCCCCCGCCCCGGCGAGCCCCACCGCGACCCGGGCACCCTCCGCCGTGCCCAGCGCCGCGCCGACGCGGGCGCCGGCCTCGCGGCAGGTCTCCGTCCGGCCGAACGGAGCGCCCGACACCGGTGTGGCCCCGACCGCGACGCCGTCCTCCGGCCCGGCGGCCGGGCTGGTCGGCGGGGGCGCCGCCGCCGTGTTCGCCGTGGGCGCGGGCGTCTTCGCCGTACGCCGTCGGCGGGCGACCGGGGCATGACCTCCTTCTCCAGGCGCGCGTTCGTCGCCACGGCGGCGGCCGCGCTGCTCGTGGGGTGCGGCGGCCGTCCGGCCACTTCGTCCGCGCAGCCGAAGCCCGGCGGCACACCCGCGACCGCGCCGGCCGGTGGCGGCTCCACGGCCTCGCCGTCCGCCGCGAAGCCCGTGCGTGCGATGGCACGTTCGGCGCCGGTCGGGCTGCGGATACCGGCCATCGGCGTCGACACCCCGCTGACGCGGCTCGGGCTGGCACCGGACGGCGGCGTGCAGGTGCCGCCGGTCACGGCACACGACCGGGCCGGCTGGTACCGGTACTCGCCGACGCCGGGCCAGAAGGGTCCCTCGGTGATCCTCGGTCATGTGACGGTCGGCCCGTACGGCGACGGCGTCTTCCGTCACCTCGCGCGCCTGCGCCACGGCGACCGGATCGTCGTGCGCCTGGAGAACGGAGGGTCGGCCGGGTTCACCGTCGACGACGTCCGTACCGTCGCCAAGGCCGACTTCCCGTCGGACGCGGTCTACGGCGACGTGGACCGCCCGGAGCTGCGGCTCATCACCTGCGGAGGTCCCCGCTCCGGAAGCGGCTACCGCGACAACGTGATCGTGTTCGCGGAGCTGACGTCCGCGAGCCCCTGACCCCCGGCCGGCAGTCCGGGATCCTGGGCCGCAGGACCGTACCCCCCGCGGCCCGGGATCGTCCGCTCCCGGCACCGTCACGACCATGGAGAATGTTGAAAGGGTCCCGTGAGAAGGCGGCTTCCGAGCTGTTCGCCGCCCTCTACCCGCGCCTCGCCGGCTGGTGCCGCCGTCTCGTCGACGACGACGGCACGGCCCACGAGATCGCCTCGGAGGCGTTCACCCGGCTGTGGTCCCGCTGGACCTCCGTGGCCGAGCCGCGGGGATTCCTCTACGTCACGGCCGCCAACCTCGTCCGGGACCACTGGCGCAAGCTGGAGCGGGAGCGCAGGGCCGTGCACCGGGCCACCGCCGAGGCCGCCGTCGGCCCGCCGAACGAACAGGCCGATCCCTCCGTGCGCCTGCTCGTGCAGTCGCTGCCCGAACGGCTGCGCGTCCCGATCCTGCTGCACTACTACGCTGACATGCCGATCCGGGAGGTGGCCGCGCTGACCGGGCGCAAGGAAGGAACGATCAAGGCCGATCTCCACGCGGCCCGCGAAACGCTCCGCGCCCATCTGAGGAGAAGTCTTGATCACACACTCTGACGACGGTCCGGACTTCGGCCCCGACGACCCGCTCGCCGTCATCATGCGGCCCCCGTCCGAGTACCTCTCGCCACCGCCCGGCCGCTACGAGGCGATCCGCCGGGGCGCGGCCCGGCGCCGGCTGCTGCGCGCCGCCGCCGGGGCGGCCGTGGCGTGCGCGCTCGGCGCGCTCGTGGTGCTGCCGCTCCGGTCGGCCGCGCCCGAGGCGCCCGTGTCCCCGGTGGTCCCGATGGCCCCGCCGCCCGCGAGCGGCCCGTCGCCCGAGCCCACTCCGTCGGTCTCGCCCGAGAGCGCCGTCCCCCGTCCCCGCGGGAGCGGTCCCTCGCGCCGGACGTCGGCGCCCGCTACCGTGCCCACGGCCCGTACGACCGCCGTTCCGACGCTCACCCGCACTCCGTCGGCCACGCGGGCGTCCGCTTCCGCCCCCGCGACCGCCCGCCCGTCCGCCGCCCGCACCGGGGCCGTTCCCACGCCGTCCAGGGCGGACCAGAGGTGACTGCTCAGGGGGGCCGGCGGCAGAGGACGCCGCCACCCATAAAGCGGTCCTTCAGGAGCCATAAGTCGGCCTTATGAGGTCATAGCCCGGACCCGCCTACTGACTTAGGTTTGCCTCAGTTTAGGCTTCCCGACGAGTCCCCTGCCCCTGCTCGAAGGGAATCTGATCATGCCTCGCCCTCTGCGGGTAGCCATTGTCGGAGCCGGCCCCGCCGGAATCTACGCCGCCGACGCGCTGCTGAAATCCGCAGTGGCCGCCGAGCCCGGTGTCTCCATCGACCTGTTCGAGCGGATGCCGGCCCCGTTCGGTCTCATCCGTTACGGCGTCGCCCCCGATCATCCCCGGATCAAGGGCATCATCACCGCCCTGCACCAAGTGCTCGACAAGCCGCAGATCCGCCTCTTCGGCAACGTCGACTACCCGCGCGACATCAACCTCGACGATCTGCGCGCCTTCTACGACGCGGTGATCTTCTCCACCGGCGCGACGGCCGACCGTGCCCTCGACATCCCCGGCATCGACCTCGACGGCTCGTACGGCGCGGCGGACTTCGTCTCCTGGTACGACGGTCACCCGGACGTCCCGCGCACCTGGCCGCTGGAGGCCGAGAAGGTCGCCGTCCTCGGTGTCGGCAACGTCGCGCTCGACGTGGCCCGCATCCTGGCCAAGACCGCGGACGAGCTGCTGCCCACCGAGATCCCGCCGAACGTGTACGACGGGCTCAAGGCCAACAAGGCGCTGGAGGTCCACGTCTTCGGCCGCCGGGGCCCCGCGCAGGCGAAGTTCAGCCCGATGGAGCTGCGCGAGCTGGACCACTCGCCGAACATCGAGGTCATCGTCGACCCCGAGGACATCGACTACGACGAGGGCTCGATCGCCACCCGGCGCGGCAACAAGCAGGCCGACATGGTCGCCAAGACCCTGGAGAACTGGGCGATCCGCGACACCGGCGACCGCCCGCACAAGCTGTTCCTGCACTTCTTCGAGTCGCCCACCGAGATCCTCGGCGAGAACGGCGAGGTCGTCGGCCTGCGCACGGAGCGCACGGCCCTCGACGGCACCGGGAACGTCAAGGGCACCGGCGAGTTCAAGGACTGGGACGTCAGCGCGGTCTACCGCGCGGTGGGCTACCTCTCCGACAGCCTGCCCAAGCTGCCCTGGGACGTCGACTCGGGCACCGTTCCGGACGCGGCCGGCCGGGTGCTGGAGGAGTCGGGCGAGCACCTGTCCTCCACCTACGTCACCGGCTGGATCCGGCGCGGTCCCATCGGTCTGATCGGTCACACGAAGGGCGACGCCAACGAGACGGTCGCGAGCCTGCTCGACGACCACGCGAACGGCCTTCTGCTCACGCCCACTTCGCCCGACCCGGAGGCCGTCGACGCCTTCCTCGGCGAGCGGGACGTCCGCTTCACCACGTGGGAGGGCTGGTACCGGCTCGACGCCGCCGAGAAGGCGCTGGGCGAACCGCAGGGCCGTGAGCGCGTGAAGCTGGTGGAGCGCGAGGACATGCTGCGGGAGAGCGGCGCCTGAGTCACCGGAGCCCCGGACCGGGGCGGTTTTGAACACGTTCAAGTCGGGGCGTACGCTCCCGGTATGAGCGACAGAGCCGCCCTGCTCCGGGGCATTCGCGTTTGGCTTGCCTTCTTCGTCGTCAGCCTGGTGCTCAGTGGCGCCACGGCCTTCCCGCTGGTGCACGAGCTGCACTGGACCGAGGGCCTGCTGCGGACCCTGTCCGTGCCGGAACACCTGCCCGTCCTGATGGACTGGATCGAACGCGTGAGCCGCGGCCTCGACACCGCCGACGCCCAATACCCCTTCCTGCTCTACGGAACGGACTGGCTGGCGTTCGCGCATCTCGTCATCGCGGTCGCGTTCTACGGCCCGTACCGCGATCCGGTCCGCAACATCTGGGTCGTCGAGTTCGGGATGATCGCCTGTGCCGGCATCGTCCCGCTCGCCCTGATCTGCGGACCGATCCGCGGAATTCCCTTCTGGTGGACGGTCGTCGACATGTCCTTCGGGATCTTCGGGGTGATCCCGCTGTACGTCGTACGGAAGAAGATCAAGCGCCTGGAAGCCCTCGGCGCCGGACCGGTGCCCGTGCCGGCGCCCGCCGGCTGACCTCGTCTCAGTCCCGGCGCAGGGCGGTCAGCGTGTCGATCCGGTTGGTCGTGATCGAGTCGACCCCCGCGTCGAGCAGGCGGCGCATGGAGCGCCGGGTGTCCGGCGTCCATACGGAGACCAGGTGGCCGTCGCGGTGGACCCGGGCCACGAGCTCGCGACTCGCCAGGGGGAAGCGGTAGTTGAGCCAGCGCGGGCGTACGACGTCGAGCAGGCCCGGGCGCGGCGGGGCCACGGTCGTCCAGGTCAGCGCGATCTCCGCGGACGCGTCGGCGGCCCGCACCGCGAGCATGGCGGGGGCCGACGCGCAGTAGTACACCCGCTCGCCGGCCCCGCACGCCCGCACCACGTCCACGATCTCGCGCGCGACCCGCGCGTCCACCGCTCCCGGCAGATCGACCATGACCCTGCTGTCCCCGGTCGCTTCGAGGGCGTCCGCCAGCGTCGGCACACCGCCCTCGGTGAGCCCGCGCACCTCGTCGCCGGAGAGCGAGCTCAGCGGCCGGTCGTGTCCCCACAGACGCTTGAGCGTCGCGTCGTGCAGCAGGACGGGTACACGGTCGCGCGTCAGGCGTACGTCGATCTCGACGGCGTCCGCGCCCTGTCGGAGCGCGGAAGCCAGTGAGTCGATCGTGTTCTCACGGACGCGATAGGGGTCGCCGCGGTGGGCGACGGCGGTCACGGTGCGCATGGGGCCATTGTGACCGGGTCAGAGCGCGAGCCAGGCCGCGGTGTACGTGTCGATCTCCGCGGCGAGTGCAGCCTTCTCCGCCTCGCCGAGGAACGAGGCGTGCACCGCGTTCCTGGCGAGCTCCGCGATGCCCGGCTCGTCGAGACCCAGGAGGCGGGCGGTGACCGCGTACTCCGTGTTGAGGTCGGTGCCGAACATCGGCGGGTCGTCGGAGTTGACGGTGACCGTCACCCCGGCCGCCACGAACTCCTTGACGGGGTGTTCGTCGAGGGTGCGCACGGCGCGGGTGGCGATGTTCGAGGTCGGGCACACCTCCAGCGCGATGCCGTGCTCGGCGAGGTGGGCGAGCAGCCGGGGGTCCCGGGCGGAACTCGTGCCGTGGCCGATGCGCTCGGCGCCGAGGACGTTCAGCGCGTCCCAGACCGTCTCCGGGCCCGTCGTCTCACCGGCGTGCGGCACCGACCGCAGTCCGGCCGCGCGGGCACGGTCGAAGTAGGGCTTGAACTGGGGCCTGGGCACGCCGATCTCGGGGCCGCCGAGTCCGAAGGAGACGAGCCCCTCCGGCCGCAGCCGGTCGTCGGTCGCGAGCCGCACGGTCTCCTCGGCGGCCTCGAGACCGGCCTCGCCCGGGATGTCGAAGCACCAGCGCAGCACGACACCGAGATCGGCCTCGGCGGCCTTGCGGGCGTCCTCGATCGCGTCCATGAAGGCGCGTTCGTCGATTCCGCGCCGGGTGGACGACCACGGAGTGATCGTCAGTTCGGCGTAGCGCACCTGCTGACGGGCCATGTCGCGGGCGACCTCGTACGTCAGCAGCCGCACGTCCTCGGGGGTGCGGATGAGGTCGACGACGGACAGGTACACCTCGATGAAGTGCGCGAAGTCCGTGAACGTGAAGTAGTCCGCCAGCGCCTCGGGATCGGTGGGCACCCTGGAGTCGGGGTGGCGGGCGGCGAGTTCGGACACGATGCGCGGGGAGGCGGAGCCGACGTGGTGGACGTGCAGTTCGGCCTTGGGCAGCCCCGCGATGAAGGTGTGCAGGTCGCGGGCGTCGTCGCGTGCGGTGATGTGCTCGGTCAACGGGTTCCTCCCCGGAACGGCGTCCCTGGGCCGTGTGGGTCCGGACGCGGGTGATCGGCTGATCGACGGTTCGGGATCATCGTAGGCGGCCACCGCCGTCCGGGCCCGTGGGCCCCACGCGGGGCGAGCGGGCCGTCGCACGAGGGAGATCCGCCGCCGCGGCACGGGCCGTAGCATGACGGAACGTACGAGAGAGGGGACTCGACCATGTCCGACGACGCCCAGAGGCCGACAGCCCCACGCGAGGCGGGTACGTGGGCTCCACCGGGCGGGTCGAACCCGACGCCGGACCGGCACGGGTCACCCGAGGGGCGTGGAGCGTCCGGTGCGGGCACCGAGCCCGGTCCCGCCGAGGACGCGGCACCGGGCGCGGATCGCGCGTCGGCGGCAGGTCCGGACCGAGCGATACCCGCGGCCGACCGGGACCACGCCGACCGGGACCACGCGGCGTCCGCGGCCGGCCCTGAGCACACGGCACCCGCCGCCGGCCCCGGTCGGGCGGCACCTCAGTCGGACCCCGGCAGGGACGAGGGTCCGGCCGGCGGCTCGGGCGGTGGAGCCGGCTCCGGCGCCGAGGAGGCCGCGCTGTGGGTGGACAGGGCCTTTGACGAGGGACCGGGGCACGCGGCGCCCTCGACGGGCGGGGCCTTCGGTGCCGCGCCCGCGGCCTCGGTGCCCGCGCAGGGCGGCGGCCCCTTCGCCGCACCCGACACCCGGGTCTCGCTCGGGAAGCCCGACCCCGGCCCGCGAGCCGAACTCGACCCCTGGGCCCCGCCCGAGGAGATGGCCTCGCCCTCCAGGACCGTACGGGGGAGTGCCACGCCCCCACCGGCGTACGGGCTTCCGACGATCACCTCGCTGCCCGGCGCGCCGGCCCCGTCCGGACCCGGGAACCCCGGCGGTCCCTGGGACAACCCCTTCGCACCACCGGCGGTCCGCACCCCCTACCCGCAGCCCTCACCCGGCGAGCCCGTCCCGCCGCCACCGATCGCCCCCGGCGGCCCCGGCCTCCCGTACGGCTACGGCTACCCGCAGTACCCCGGCTTTCCCGCGGGTGGGGCCTACCCGGGCGCGCCCGGATACGGCTGGCCCGTGGGGCAGCCGATGCCGAGCAACGGGCTAGGAACCGCCGGCCTCGTGCTGGGCATCATCGCGGCGGTCCTCTTCATCGTGTGGCCGCTGGCGATCGTGCTGGGCGTCCTCGCCGTGATCTTCGGGCTCGTCGGCGGGGCCAAGGCGCGTCGCGGCGAGGCCACGAACGCCGGGCAGGCGCTGGCCGGGGTCATCTGCGGAGCCGTCGGGCTGCTCCTCGCCGTCGCCGTGTTCGTCCTCGTCATCCTCTACGCACCGGACGACGGCGGCAGCGACACGGGTGGCGACGACGGCTTTTCCACCTCCCTGGTGACACACCGGCTTCCCTGGTGACCCACCGGCGATGACGCGGTGGGGTCAGCCGGACGGCGGGGGTTCCTCCTGCTCCTCCTCCGTCGTCCCGCCGCGGCCCCCGGGGTGGCGCAGGGCGCAGAAGAAGCCGACGGCGAGCGCGATCGCCATGCCGTAGAAGACGTACTGGTTGGCCTCGGCGAAGTCCATCCGCACGTTCGACATCACCTCGCGCATGGTCGACGCGGCGGCGCCGGTGCCGGTGGGCTGCTGGGCGTCGGCGTTGCCCGTGACGGCCTGGGCGATGTCGTCGGCGACGTCGTGGGCCCTGGCCGACGACAGACCGTGGGAGGTGAGGGTCGAGACGACGTTGTCCGTCATCCTGTGCGTCAGGATCGTCCCGAAGATCGCCAGCCCGACACTGGCCGCGTAGTTGCGGACGGTCTGGGTGATGCCGGTGACCTCGCCGTAGGAGGCCCCGATGGACCGGTTGACGGCGTCGGTGGAGGCGGGCGCCAGGATGAACCCGATCCCGGCTCCCGCGAGGGCGACGTAGGGCCACTGGTCGTGCATGGACAGGTCGGTCAGCTTGCCGGCCCAGAGGTAGAAGCCGACCGCGCCCAGGATGGTGCCGATCTTCAGCGCCGGCCGCGGTCCCTGCCGGTCGAGCATGCGGCCGCCCCACTGGGAGGCGATCGCGAAGCCGGCGAAGAAGTACAGCAGGTAGAGCGCCGCCTGGTTGGGCGAGGCGCTGAGGGAGACCTGCGCGTACACCGAGGCGAAGAAGAAGACCGGGACGAACGCCAGCATGGCGAAGAAGAGCACCAGGGAGTCCACGGTGAACGCCCTGTCCCGGAAGACCGCCAGATTGACCAGCGGGTGGCGCCGGTCGCGTTCGTAGCGGCAGAAGAGGACCAGGACGACGAGGCCGCCCACGATGCAGGCCCAGGTCGCCACGCTGCCCCAGCCCCAGTACGCGGCCTGCTGGAAGCCGAGCACGCTCACTCCCATGCCCACCGCGATGAGCACGGCCCCGACGACGTCCAGCGATTCGTCGCGCCGCCGGTCGGGGATGTGCGCCAGCACGGTCAGGACGAGCGCCACCACGGCGACGGGCACGTTGACCCAGAAGATCGCCCGCCAGGTCCATGCCGTGAGCCAGCCGCCCAGCAGCGGTCCGATGGCCGTCAGCGCTCCCGACAGCCCGAAGAAGAGCGCCAGCGCCCGGCCGCGCCGCTCCACCGGGAACACGGCCACGACCACGGCCAGTGCCGCGGGGAACAGGAGGGCGGCTCCCAGGCCCTGGGTCGCCCTGAAGACGATCAGCCACGTCTGGGCGAAGTCTCCCTTGGGCACACAGCCGCACAGCACCGACGAGACGACGAACACGAGGGTGCCGACGACCACGACCCGGCGCGGCCCGAGCAGGTCGGCCAGCCGCCCGCCGAGGGCGAAGAAGGCCGCCAGCGACAGCAGGTAGGCGTTGACCACCCACTGCATGCCGGACGCCGAGAGCCCCAGTTCGCGGACGATGTCCGGCGCCGCGATGGAGACGATCGTCTGGTCGATGAAGGTCATCGCCACCGCGAACAGCATCGCCGCCAGCGCCAGGGACTGGCGGGGCGCGCCGGGCGCGGTGGACGAGACGTGGTTCTGCTTCGCGTACATGCCCGTCACACGGACAGTTTTGGCCGGTGGGGGCGTTGCCGCATCCGGTGATCGCCACCCCGGAGCCGCCCCCGGCCTCCGGTGACCGCCGCCCCTGCCCCTGGGGTACCGCCCTCGGGCGCGGTTCTTAGGCGCCCGCCTCCGTGGGCGTCGGCGCCGCGCGCAGTCGCTCCCGTGCCGCCATCAGGGCGAAGCCCAGCAGGTTCTCACCCCGCCAGCGGCGCGGGTCGAAGGCGCCGTCGTCGTTCGCGGAGAGCCCGATGCCCCAGATGCGGTCCATGGGGCTCGCCTCGACCAGCACCCGCCCGCCCGTGCCCAGCAGGAACGCCCGCAGGCCGGGGTCGGCGGAGAACTTGTGGACGCTGCCCTCGACGACGATCCCGAACCGCTCGCGCCGCCAGACGGTCTCGTCGAAGCCGCGCACCAGCCGTCCGGCCTTCTTGGCGAGCGCGGGGCTCGCCGCGCCGACCGCCTGCCGCTCGGCCTCGGCGTCGCCGAAGAGGCGGGCCTTGGACGCCATCATCCAGTGCTCGGCCGTAGCGTATGCGATCCCTTCGACCACGAAGGGTGACGGCCACCACTGGCTGAGACAGCTCGTCCCCACCTGGCCGTCCGGCCTCGGGCGGTGCCCCCAGAAATGCAGATACTTCACCGGTGTCCCGGACGCGACAGCACTGACCAGCGCGTCCCGAGTGTCGATCATCCCCATGCACGCCACTTTGGCACGCACCACTGACACACCGTCCCGCCTTTTCCGGGAGGACTCGACACCTGGTCAAAGGATTCCGTCGCGTAACCAAAAGGCAACAACGGAATCACTTGTTGGAGTCCCTTTGCTCTGCCAGGATCGGCACTCAAATCGAGCTGGAGCTACGCCGACCCCCGTCTCGACGGGGAGGACGGCGGAGGAGAGCGACATGCACAATCCGGGCCATCGCTTCCAGGCGCAGGACCGCCTCGCGGACGGCGCGCAGTACATCGGAGGCCGTCTCACCCAGGGCACCTCCGGTCGCACGCACGCGGTCGTGGACCCCGCCACCGGCGAGGAGGTGTACACCTACGAGCTGGCGAGCACCGCCGACGTGGACGCGGCCGTCGCCGCCGCCCGCGCGGCCTTCCCCGGCTGGGCGGCCACCACCCCGGGCGAGCGGTCCGACGCGCTGCACCGGTTCGCCGCCGTGCTCGCCGAGCGGGCCGAGGAGTTCGCGCAGGCCGAGTCGCTGCAGTGCGGAAAGCCCCTCAAGCTGACCCGCGAGTTCGACGTCCCGGGAACCATCGACAACACCGCGTTCTTCGCGGGCGCAGCCCGGCATCTGCAGGGCCAGTCGGCCGGTGAGTACTCCGGCGACCACACCTCGTACGTACGCCGCGAGCCCATCGGGGTCGTCGGTTCCATCGCGCCCTGGAACTACCCGCTCCAGATGGCCGCGTGGAAGATCCTCCCGGCCATCGCGGCCGGCAACACGATCGTGCTGAAGCCCGCCGAGCTGACCCCGCTCACCTCCCTGCTGTTCGCCGAGGCGGCCACCCACGCGGGCATCCCGGACGGTGTCGTCAACATCGTCACGGGTCTTGGCAAGGAGGCAGGCGAACACCTCGTCGGCCACCCCGACATCGCCATGACGTCCTTCACCGGGTCGACCGCCGTCGGCAAGCGCGTCGCCGAGATCGCCACCTCGACCGTCAAGCGCCTCCACCTGGAGCTCGGCGGCAAGGCCCCCTTCCTCGTCTTCGACGACGCGGATCTGGAGGCCGCCGTGAACGGCGCGGTCGCCGGGTCGCTCATCAACACCGGCCAGGACTGCACGGCCGCCACGCGCGCGTACGTGCAGCGGCCGCTCTACGACGCGTTCGTCGAGCGCACCGCCGCCCTGATGGCGACCGTCCGCGTGGGCGACCCGTTCGCGCCCGGCACCGACCTCGGCCCGCTGATCTCGCACACCCAGCGCGACCGCGTCGCCGGATTCGTCGACCGGGCCCGCGGCTACGCGCGCGTGGTGACCGGCGGTGAGGCTCCACAGGGAGACCTCAAGAGCGGCGCGTACTATGCGCCCACGCTCGTCGCCGACGCCGGGCAGGACAGCGAGATCGTGCAGGCCGAGATCTTCGGCCCGGTCCTCGTGGTGCTCCCGTTCGACACCGACGACGAGGGCATCGCGCTGGCCAACGACACCCCCTACGGACTGGCCGCCTCCGCCTGGAGCCGCGACGTCTACCGGGCCAACCGCGCGACCCGCGAGATCCAGGCCGGCTGCGTATGGGTCAACGACCACATTCCGATCATCAGCGAGATGCCGCACGGCGGTTACAAGGCATCCGGCTTCGGCAAGGACATGTCCGCCTACTCCTTCGAGGAGTACACACAGGTCAAGCACGTCATGTTCGACAACACCGCGGTCGCCAGGAAGGACTGGCACCGCACGGTCTTCGGGGACCGGCCGTAGTCCGTTCACCGGCTACGGCCCTGTGGCAGACCAGGCCGCGACCACGGCCGCGACCCTCTCGAAAGGGCACCAGAGCATGGAGCAGTACGAGCCCGAACGCCTGTCCCCGGTGCAACTGGCCGCCATGCGGCGCAGCTTCCGCAACGGCAGGGCGTCCCTCACCCGTCGTTCACTGCTGCGCGCCTCGGCGGGCGGCGCGCTGGCCGTCGGCGGACTCGGGGCGCTGAGCGCCTGCGGGATCCCCGCGGCGGGCAGGACCCAGGGCGGCACGTCCGCCCAGGACCACTCGGCCACGGAGAAGACCCTCAACTTCTCCAACTGGACCGAGTACATCGACCTCGACGACAGCGGCAAGCACCACCCGACGCTGGAGACCTTCCGCAAGCGGACGGGCATCTCGGTCAAGTACACCGAGGACATCAACGACAACAACGAGTTCTTCGCCAAGATCAAGCCGCAGCTCGCCGCGGGCCAGCCCACCGGCCGTGACCTGATCGTCCTCACCGACTGGCTGGCCGCGCGCGTGATCCGCCTGGGCTGGGTGCAGAAACTCGACCCGTCCAACCTGCCGCACGCCTACACCAACCTGTCGCCGCAGTTCCGCAACCCCGACTGGGACCCGGGACGCGCCTACTCGTACCCGTGGCAGGGCATTCCCACCATCGTCGCCTTCAACAAGAAGGCCCTCGACGGGATCGAGGTGAAGTCGGTCTCCGACCTCCTCGACAACCCGAAGCTCAAGGGCCGCGTCTCGTTCCTGTCCGAGATGCGCGACACCATGGGCATGACCCTGCTGGACATGGGCAAGGACCCGGCGAAGTTCACCGACGACGACTTCGACGCGGCGATCGCCCGGCTCCAGAAGGCCGTCGACAAGGGCCAGATACGCCGCTTCACGGGCAACGACTACACGTCCGACCTGACCAAGGGCGACATCGCGGCCTGTGTCGCCTGGGCCGGCGACATCGTCCAGCTCAAGAACGACAGCCCGGACGTCGACTTCGTCATCCCCGACAGCGGCTACATGACGTCGACCGACAACCTGCTGGTCCCCAACAAGGCGCGTCACAAGACGAACGCCGAGCGGCTGATCGACTTCTACTACGAGCCTCAGCAGGCCGCCGAGCTCGCCGCGTACATCAACTACGCGACGCCGGTCGAAGGCGTGAAGCCCTACCTTGCCAAGATCGACCAGGACGCGGCGAACAACCCGCTGATCGTCCCCGACAAGGCCATGCAGGCCAGGTCCCACTCCTTCCGCGCGCTGAGCCAGAAGGAAGAGACCGCCTACGAAGAGAAGTTCGCGAAGCTCACAGGGGCGTGACGATCATGACGACAGAAAACAGCGGCGACGTCCGCCTCTCCGGAATCAGCAAGACGTACGACAACGGCTTCACCGCCGTGCAACCGCTCGACCTGACCGTGCCGCACGGCTCCTTCTTCGCCCTGCTCGGTGCCTCGGGCTGCGGCAAGACCACCACCCTGCGCATGATCGCCGGTCTGGAGGAACCTTCCTCCGGCACCGTGCACCTCGGCGACCAGGAGGTGACCAACCTGCCGCCGTACAAGCGGCCGGTGAACACCGTCTTCCAGTCGTACGCGCTCTTCCCGCACCTGGACATCTTCGAGAACGTCGCCTTCGGCCTGCGCCGGCGCGGGATCAAGAGCGTCAAGAAGCAGGTCGAGGAGATGCTCGACCTCGTCCAGCTCGGCGAGCAGGCACGCAAGAAACCCCACCAGCTCTCCGGCGGCCAGCAGCAGCGCGTCGCGGTCGCCCGCGCGCTCATCAACCACCCCAAGGTGCTGCTCCTGGACGAGCCCCTCGGCGCCCTCGACCTCAAGCTGCGCCGCCAGATGCAGCTCGAACTCAAGCGGATCCAGACCGAGGTCGGCATCACCTTCGTCCACGTCACGCACGACCAGGAGGAGGCCATGACCATGGCCGACACGGTCGCCGTGATGAACGCGGGCCGCGTCGAACAGCTCGGCTCGCCCGCCGACCTGTACGAGAACCCGCAGACCACGTTCGTCGCCAACTTCCTCGGCACCTCGAACCTCATCGAGGCCGAGGTGGACACCAGGAGCGGCGAGGACATCGTCCTCAAGGCGGGCGGCGGCAAGCTGGTGCTGCCCCAGGCGCGATGTTCCGCACCGACGGGGGCCGGCGGCAAGGTGCTCGTCGGCGTCCGCCCGGAGAAGATCTCCCTCACGCACGCCGACGACGCGGGCGCGATACCCGCCGGCCGCAACCGGATCACCGGCAAGATCGCCGACTCCAGCTTCATCGGTGTGTCCACGCAGTACGTCATCGACAGCGCCGTCTGCCCCGAGTTCGAGGTCTACGCCCAGAACATCGAGCGCGACTCCCGGCTCGTCCCCGGCGCGGACGTCGTCCTGCACTGGAGCCCGGCGCACACCTTCGGCCTCGACGCGGCCCAGGACATCGACGCGGGTGTCGACACGGCCGAGGAGGAGGCCGCCTGATGGCCACCGTCACCGAGGCCGAAGCGCCACCCCTCGCGCCGGCGCCCGAGCAGAAGCCGCCGAAGAAGCGGGGCCGCCTGGTCCCGTACTGGCTGCTGCTGCCCGGCCTGCTCTGGCTGGTCGTCTTCTTCGCGCTGCCGATGATCTACCAGGCCTCCACGTCCGTGCAGACGGGCTCCCTGGAGGAGGGCTACAAGGTCACCTGGCACTTCGCGACCTACTGGGACTCGCTCGCCGAGTACTGGCCGCAGTTCCTGCGCTCGGTCTCCTACGCGGCCGCCGCCACGGTCCTGTGCCTGCTGCTCGGCTACCCGCTGGCCTACCTGATCGCCTTCCGCGCGGGCCGCTGGCGCAACCTGATCATGATCCTGGTGATCGCGCCCTTCTTCACCAGCTTCCTGATCCGCACCCTGGCCTGGAAGACGATCCTCGCGGACAGCGGTCCGGTCGTGCACGCGCTGAACTCGTTGCACATCCTGAGCGTCACGGACTGGCTCGGCTGGACCGCGGGCGACCGCGTCCTCGCCACACCCCTGGCCGTGGTGTGCGGTCTGACGTACAACTTCCTGCCGTTCATGATCCTGCCGCTCTACACCTCGCTGGAGCGCATCGACGGCCGGCTGCACGAGGCCGCGGGCGACCTGTACGCCAGGCCCTGGACGACCTTCCGCAAGGTCACCTTCCCGCTGTCGATGCCGGGCGTGGTCTCCGGAACGCTGCTCACCTTCATCCCGGCGGCCGGTGACTACGTCAACGCCGAACTCCTCGGCTCGACCGACACCCGCATGATCGGCAACGTCATCCAGACCCAGTTCCTGAGGATCCTGGACTATCCGACGGCCGCCGCGCTCTCCTTCATTCTCATGGCCGCGATTCTCCTCATGGTCACGGTCTACATCCGCCGGTCCGGGACGGAGGATCTGGTCTAAATGCCCTTCGTCAACTGGCTCAAGCGCCATCTCGTCGTCATCGCGGGACTGCTGACGCTGTCCTATCTGCTGCTGCCCAACGTCGTCGTCACCGTGTTCTCCTTCAACAAACCGAAGGGGCGCTTCAACTACGAATGGCAGCAGTTCTCCACCGACGCCTGGAAGGACCCGTGCGGCGTCGCCGACATGTGCGGCTCGCTCGGGCTCAGCCTCCAGATCGCCGTCTGGGCGACGATCGGGGCCACCGTCCTCGGCACGATGATCGCCTTCGCGCTCGTCCGCTACCGCTTCCGCGCACGCGGCGCCGTGAACTCGCTGATCTTCCTGCCGATGGCGATGCCCGAGGTCGTCATGGCCGCCTCGCTGCTCACCCTGTTCCTCAACATGGGCGCCCAGCTCGGCTTCTGGACGATCCTGATCGCCCACATCATGTTCTGCCTCAGCTTCGTCGTCACGGCCGTCAAGGCCCGCGTCATGTCGATGGACCCGAGGCTGGAACAGGCCGCCCAGGACCTCTACGCCGGACCGGCGCAGACGTTCCTGCGGGTCACCCTGCCCATCGCGGCCCCCGGAATCGCCGCGGGCGCGCTGCTCGCCTTCGCGCTCTCCTTCGACGATTTCATCATCACCAATTTCAACGCCGGCTCGACCGTCACGTTCCCCATGTTCGTCTGGGGTTCGGCGCAGCGCGGAACACCCGTTCAGATCAATGTCATCGGTACGGCCATGTTCCTCGTCGCCGTACTGTTCGTCCTGTCCGGAATGATCATCGGAAATCGCCGGAACAGGCAGAAGGCATAACCGTCACCCTTGTAGGGAGTTGAAATCATGGCCCCAAGCGCCATGACCCGTGGTAATCAGTGGACGAAATCCCTTTCCGACGCCCAGCCGGTCCCGTACTGGCTGGACGACCCCGGCAAACCCCACCCCGAGCCCGCGCTCACCGGCGCCGAGACCTGTGACCTGCTGGTCGTCGGCGGCGGCTACAGCGGACTGTGGACCGCGCTGATCGCCAAGGAGCGCGACCCCGGGCGGGATGTCGTCCTGGTGGAGGGGCGCGAGGTGGGCTGGGCCGCCTCGGGCCGCAACGGCGGCTTCTGCGCCGCCTCCCTCACCCACGGTCTGTCCAACGGGCTCACCCGCTGGCCGGACGAGATCGCGAAGCTGGAGGAGCTGGGCGCCCGCAACCTCGACGAGATCGAGGCGGCCGTCGCCCGCTACTCCCTCGACTGCGACTTCGAGCGCAGCGGCGAGATCGACGTCGCCACCGAACCGCACCAGGCGGCCGAGCTGCGCGAGTGGCACGAGGAACTGGAACGCAGGGGCCTCGCCGAAGGCATCGAGTTCCTCGACACCGACGCGGTGCGCGAACAGGTCGACTCCCCGACCTTCCTGGCCGGGCTGCACGACCGGCGCGGGGTCGCCATGCTCCACCCGGCCAAGCTGGCCTGGGGCCTCAAGCGCGCGTGCGTGGAGCTCGGCGTGCGGGTCTACGAGCACACGCCCGCCCTCGAACTGAGGCCGGCCGGTGCCGGCATGGCCGTCCGCACCCCGTACGGCTCCGTCCGTGCCCGCCGGGTGGCCCTCGGGACCAACATCTTCCCGAACCTGGTCAAGCGCGTCCGCCCGTACACCGTCCCGGTCTACGACTACGCGCTGATGACCGAACCGCTCACCGCCGACCAGCTCGCCTCCGTCGGCTGGAAGAACCGCCAGGGCCTCGGCGACTCGGCGAACCAGTTCCACTACTTCCGGCTGTCGGCCGACAACCGCATCCTGTGGGGCGGGTACGACGCGATCTACCCCTACGGCGGCCGGGTGCGCGCCGAGTACGACGACCGGCCCGAGACGTACGCCAAGCTCGCCGAGCACTTCTTCACCTGCTTCCCGCAGTTGGAGGGCCTGCGCTTCTCCCACGCCTGGGGCGGCGCCATCGACACCTGCTCCCGGTTCTCGGCGTTCTTCGGTAGCGCTCATCAGGGCAAGGTCGCCTACGCGGCCGGCTACACGGGCCTCGGTGTGGGCGCCACCCGGTTCGGCGCCGAGGTGATGCTCGACCTGCTGGCGGGGGAGCGCACCGAACGCACCGAGCTGGAGATGGTCCGCAGGAAGCCGCTGCCGTTCCCGCCCGAGCCGTTCGCCTGGACCGGCATCGCGCTCACCAAGTGGTCGCTGGCCCGCGCGGACACGCACGGCGGCCGGCGCAACCTGTGGCTGAAGACGATGGACAAACTCGGCCTCGGCTTCGACAGCTAGGGTCACGCGCGTCCCGGTGACCGGTGACCGGTGACCGGTGACCGGTGACCGGTGACCGGGGGCGGCTCGGCGCCGGTGGCGCGGCGGCCGGCCGCCGACGACGGCGCACCGCCCGGCCCCGTGCGGGACCGGCGAACTGAATTTCTGTCAATTCGTCGTCCGAACCCGCGTAATGAACCGCCCGGACCTCCCTCTCCTCTGTGACGCGACCCGCGTCGACACGAGAGGGAGGTTCCGTCATGACAGGGCCCAAGGCGGCGGTCGAGTGGCTGGCATCCGTGGCACCCGACCCCGAGGCCTGCCGATGGGAATGGGAGCGCAGCCCCCGCGGGGTCGCGCTGCTGCCGGCGGGGAAGGCCTGGGACGTCCTGATCCTGCCGGCCGGGCTCGGCTATCCCACCCTCGACGTCCTGACCCGGGTGCTCGACCAGCCCGGGCCGGTGCTCGTCGACTTCGGCGACGCCCGGATGGGCTTCTTCGTGCCCGCGGGCACCGCCGCCCGGTGGCTGGGCACGGGCGTGCGCACGGCCGGCCTCGGCACCTGGATCGTGGTGCCCTACCCGGGACGGTCGACCGGCGGGGTCCGCTGGCTCGTCGCGCCGGACGGCTCGGGCACGCTCACGGATCCGGCGCTGCTCGAACTGGCCATGCACGAGGCCGCGGCCGGCCTCGCCGGTGAGGAGGGCCGGCGGTGGTGAGGGGGAGGTTCCGGCGGTCACGTGAACTCCGTTGCCCGCCAGGGGTCTTGACAACCGAATTGGTCTGGACCAAGTTGGGCGCGCGCTCCATCCCCCAACTCCCCCCTGCCCGGAGGCACTCATGGCCCCCACCAGACACGACAGACCCCTCGCACCCCGCCGCCGCAGGCTGCTCGCCGCCTGCGCGGCCACCGTCCTGGCCGTGCCCGGACTGGTGGCGCTCTCCACCACCGCCCAGGCGGCCGACGTGAACGTGGCCAAGAACGGCGGCTTCGAGTCGGGCCTGGGCAACTGGACCTGCACGGCGTCCACGATCGTCAACTCGCCTGTGCACAGCGGCGGGTCGGCGATGATGGCGACCCCGGCCGGCAGCGACTACGCGCAGTGCTCGCAGACCGTGACCGTGAAGCCGGACGCGCAGTACACCCTCTCCGGCTACGTCCGCGGCGCCTACGTCTACCTCGGCGCGAGCGGCACCGGCACCACCGACGTCAGCACCTGGACCCCGTCCGCCGCCGACTGGCAGCAGCTCGCCACCACCTTCCGCACCGGCGCGTCCACCACCCAGGTCACGATCTACACGCACGGCTGGTACGGCACGGGCTCCTACTGGGCCGACGACCTCTCGCTGACCGGCCCCGGCGTCGACGTGGGACAGCCGCCGGCCGCGCCCGGCGGTCTGACGGCCGGCACGGTCACGTCCTCGTCGGTCGGCCTGTCCTGGACGGCGGTGTCCGGCGCGACCGGCTACAACGTCTACCGCGACGGGGTGAAGGTCCAGAGCGTCACCGGGACCTCGGCCACCGTGAGCGGGCTGACGGCCTCCACCGCGTACTCCTTCCAGGTCACCGCGACCAACGACGCGGGCGAGTCCGCGAAGTCGGCGACCGTCACCGCGACCACCTCGGCGGGCTCGGGCGGAGGCGGCGGAGGCTCCTCCGACCTGCCCACGCACGCGCTCGTCGGCTACCTCCACGCGAGCTTCGCCAACGGCGCCGGCTACACACGCATGGCCGACGTGCCCGCGAGCTGGGACGTGATCGACCTGGCCTTCGGCGAACCCACCTCGGTCACCTCGGGCGACATCCGCTTCAACCGCTGCCCGGTCAGCGAGTGCCCCACGGTGGAGAGCGACGCCGACTTCAAGGCCGCGATCAAGGCCAAGCAGGCCGCCGGAAAGAAGGTGCTGATCTCGATCGGCGGGCAGAACGGACAGGTCCAGCTCACCACGACGGCCGCCCGCGACACCTTCGTCTCCTCGGTCTCGAAGATCATCGACACCTACGGCCTGGACGGCCTGGACATCGACTTCGAGGGCCACTCGCTGTCCCTCGACGCGAGCGACACGAACTTCAAGAGCCCGACCACCCCGGTGATCGTCAACCTCATCTCGGCCCTGAAGACCCTCAAGGCCAAGTACGGCTCGAAGTTCGTCCTGAGCATGGCCCCGGAGACGTTCTTCGTCCAGCTCGGCTACCAGTACTACGGCACCGGGAAGTGGGGCGGCCAGGACCCGCGCGCCGGGGCGTACCTCCCGGTGATCTACGCCCTGCGCGACGACCTGACCCTGCTGCACGTGCAGGACTACAACTCCGGGTCGATCATGGGCCTCGACAACCAGTACCACTCCATGGGCGGCGCCGACTTCCACATCGCGATGACCGACATGCTGCTGACCGGCTTCCCGGTGGCGGGCGACGCGAACAACGTCTTCCCGCCCCTGCGCCCCGACCAGATAGCGATCGGCATGCCCGCCACCACCAACGCGGGCAACGGCTACGTCGCCCCGGCCGAGGTCACCAAGACCCTGGACTGCCTGACGAAGAAGACCAACTGCGGCTCGTACGCGACCCACGGCACCTGGCCCGGCCTGCGCGGTCTGATGACGTGGTCGGTCAACTGGGACCGGTTCGGAGGCTGGGAGTTCTCGCGGAACTTCGACGCGTACTTCGGCTGACGAAGAGCCACAGGGCCGACAGCAGCACCGCGCAGAGGCACCAACTGGCCACCACGTCCAGTGGCCAGTGGTAGCCGCGCCGGACCAGGCCGAAGGCCACGCCCGCGTTGAGAGCCACGCACACGCACAGCAGCGCACCGCGGGCGCCCGCGGTGCGCAGCAGCGGAAGGAGGAGCAGGGTCGCCGCGCCGTACGCGACGGCGGCGGTGGCGGTGTGCCCCGAGGGATAGAAGCCGGTGCCGGGCCCCATGACCGGGGGGCCCGGCCGGGAGACGAGTTCCTTCAGGGGCACGATCACCGCGGGCACGAGAAGCATCAGGACCGCGGCGGCGGCCGGGGGCAGCCACCAGCGGTCCAGACCGGTGGCACGGTTGTGCAGGGCGACGAGGACCAGCGCCAGCGTGAGCACCGGGACCGCCACCTGGACGCTGCCCAGGTCGGCGAGCAGTTCGGAGAAGCGGTCCGGGTGCACGAGGCCGCCGCTCAGCCGCTCGTCCAGACGCACGAGCGGACCGTCGGCCACGACCTGCCAGGTGATGAGCAGGAAACACAGGCCGGGCAGGCCGAACAGAAGAGGCGTGCGGGACATGGGGGACAGCCTGCCACTGTCCGCGCCCGCCGCGGCGCGCGCCCACCCGCCGTCGACGGCGGAAATGCGGCCGAGCCGAACAAGCGGAAGGAAGGGGCCCGCGGACGAGCGGGGTCCGGGGGCCGGCCGGAGAAGGAGTCGGCCGCCCCGGAACAGGGGGGGTGGTTCCGGGGCGGCCGCAGGACCGGAGATGCCGCGCGCCCCGGGGGGTTTGGGGCGGGCGACCGTCCGATCGGTGAGGAGAACCGGAGCCGCAAGCTCCGGGTGTGTGCGCGAGGGCACGACCAGGGCGAAGCTGGGGAGGCCTCGGCCCTGTACAGCCCACAGTTCCCTGCGGGCGGGTGCATCCCTGATCTGGTTAGAACCTACGGCAGGGGGTGCGCCTCCGACAGACGGATTCGCGTCCCGCCATGCACCTCGCACACCTTCTTCACACGCCCCCACGGGAACGCCGCAGCACCGCGCCCCCGGCGGAATCCGCCCGGGGGCGGATTCGGGGACGCGGTGCTGCGGGTGCCGTCGTCGTCAGATGCGGGCGAAGGCCTGCTCGATGATGTCGAGACCCTCGTTCAGGAGGTCCTCGCCGATGACCAGCGGGGGCAGGAAGCGGAGGACGTTGCCGTAGGTGCCACAGGTCAGGACCAGCAGGCCCTCCTGGTGGCAGGCCTTGGCGAGCGCGCCGGCCGCCTCCGGGTTCGGCTCCTTGGTGGCCGGGTCCTTGACCAGCTCGATGGCGATCATGGCGCCGCGGCCGCGGACCTCGCCGATGATCTCGAACTTCTCCGCCATGGCGCCGAGGCGGGTCTTCATGACCGACTCGATGTGCTTGGCCTTGGCGTTGAGGTCGAGCTCCTTCATCGTCTCGATCGCGCCGAGCGCACCGGCGCAGGCCACCGGGTTGCCGCCGTAGGTGCCGCCCAGACCGCCCGCGTGGGCGGCGTCCATGATCTCGGCGCGGCCCGTCACGGCGGCGAGCGGCAGACCGCCCGCGATGCCCTTGGCGGTCGTGATCAGGTCCGGGACGATGCCCTCGTCCTCACAGGCGAACCACTGGCCGGTGCGGCAGAAGCCGGACTGGATCTCGTCCGCGACGAAGACGATGCCGTTGTCCTTGGCGAACTTGCTGATGGCCGGCAGGAAGCCCTTCGCGGGCTCGATGAAGCCGCCCTCGCCGAGGACCGGCTCGATGATGATCGCGGCGACGTTGTCGGCGCCGATCTGCTTGTTGATCATGTCGATGGCCTGGGCGGACGCCTCGGCGCCGGCGTTCTCCGGGCCGGTCAGCCAGCGGTAGCCGTAGGCGACCGGCACGCGGTAGACCTCGGGCGCGAACGGGCCGAAGCCGTTCTTGTACGG
Source organism: Streptomyces sp. NPDC028298 (assembly GCF_055565895.1). NCBI lineage: Bacteria > Bacillati > Actinomycetota > Actinomycetes > Kitasatosporales > Streptomycetaceae > Streptomyces > Streptomyces sp. NPDC028298. The sequence goes on along the minus strand of NZ_JBVHTL010000010.1, from coordinate 67,762 downwards.
CATGTTCTTGGCGGTCAGCGCCATCGTCAGGTTCGTACGGCCGTGGTAGCCGTGGTCGAAGACGACGACGGCCTGGCGCTTGGTGTACGCACGGGCGATCTTGACGGCGTTCTCGACGGCCTCGGCGCCCGAGTTGAACAGCGCGGACTTCTTGGCGTGGTCGCCCGGGGTCAGCTCGGCCAGCGCCTCGGCGACGGCGACGTAACCCTCGTACGGCGTGACCATGAAGCAGGTGTGGGTGAAGTCCTGGAGCTGGGCGGAGGCCCGGCGCACGACCGCCTCGGCGCTCGCGCCGACCGACGTCACGGCGATGCCGGAGCCGAAGTCGATGAGGCGGTTGCCGTCGACGTCCTCGATGATCCCGCCGCCGGCGCGCGTGGTGAAGACCGGGAGCACCGACCCGACACCGGCCGCGACCACGGCGGTGCGGCGGGCCTGCAGCTCCTGCGACTTCGGGCCGGGGATGGCGGTGACGACGCGGCGCTCCTGCGGAAGTGCGGTCATGAGGGGCTCCCTGATGATCTTGCGAACCGGACGGTCCCCGACGGATGCGGGGCGGTCCGGGCGGGGGGTTTTCGGACGCTTGCCTTCTTTCTTCGCAGGCTAGAGCCGACGAGGGGGGCTCGGCATGCGCCATGTGGGCGTTGTCGGAGGAATCCGTTGTCCGCGATGGACATAGAGGAGCGGACGCCCGGTCCTCCCGTCCCACCGCGGGCCCGGCCGCGTAAACGGTGAACTCGCCCCGCGGGACCACTAGATTGGCCTGAGAGCGACAGGCGGACTGGCTGGTCAGGGGGCGCACACGATGGACTTCGACGGTACGCGCGACGCACGTGGCACGCATGCCGACCCCGTGCCTCGTCCGGCCGCACCCCCCGGGGCCGTCCCCGGGGGCGCTCCGCCCAGGCCCGCGAGCCCGCCGCCCGCCCCGTCCGGCCCGCCGACGGCCCGCCCCGCCCTGCGCGACTGGCTCAACGCGCCCCGCCCGGAGGCCGCCCTCGGGATCTGGCGGTACGGATACACCGCCCCCCGGGAGTCGAAGGAGAGGCGGCGCCTGCCCTCCGTGACGATCGTCGGCCTGGTGATCCCCCTGGTGCTCGGGCTCGTCGTCTGGTCCCTGTGGCGCCGGGGGAACGTCCCCTACCAACTGGTCGTCCTGAAACTCTTCACCCCGGAGGACTGGTGGTGGGGCGGGACGACGGCCCCGAAGAGCTGGCAGGGCGTGGACGCCCGCGTCGTCTACGACGGCCTCTTCTTCGCCGCGCTGATCTACACGATGGGGCGCCTCGGAAGCTGGCGCGAGATCGCCCACCACTTCGTCGTGCAGCGCGCGCAGCCGGGCCGGGCCGTCATCGCGGCCCTCGGGGCCCTGCTGACCCTCACGTTCGTGTGGCCCGACGCCTTCCCCGGCGTCGGCTGGGAGCCCCTCCCGATCGTCAATCCGGTGCTGTCCCTGGTGGCGCTGATCGCCGGCGGCGACGACGTGTTCGCATCGCTCGGGATCACCTACGGCGTCTACACGCTGGTCACCGTGCTCGTCGTGCTGCCCTTCGCCAAGCTGGGCGGCTGGTGGCCCCTCCTCAAGGAGCGCCTCGGATCCCGGCCGGCCGCCACCGGCGCCGCGACCGGCACCGTGACGGCCTCCCCGGCCGCACCGGAAGAGCCGTCCGGCCCCCCGGCCGAATGGCCCGAACTGAGGGCCACCGGACAGCACAAGGCGGCGGAACTGCTGTCCTCCGAGGTGCTGACCGAGCGCATGAACGACGTCGACTGCGCCAGGATCCTGCGCGCCTGGACCCGGGCCAGGCGCGACGGACAGCTCGGCGTCTTCAGCGACACCGTGCTGCGCCGCGGCGCGGCGGCCTGGACCCATCCCTCCGGAGCCCGCGACCTGCCCGTCCGCGCCGCCTCCCACGACCTGCTCGCCGCCCAGGTGCGGCTCGGCCGCTGGGTCGCCAGGGAGCGCACTCCGCTCGCCTACTCCGGCGCGGGCGCCGCTCTCGGCCCGGCGACGCTCGGCACCTCCCTCCTCGCCGTCGGACCGGCGGGTTCCGGCAAGACCCGCCACCTCGTCGCGCCCGTCGCCGAATCCCTGGGGCTGCAGGCCCTCACCGCCCGCTGCGCCGTCGTGGTCGTGGCCGCGGCCGGGACACCGGTCGGCCCCGAGGCGTCGTACGACGTCGTCGTGAAGCTCGGCGACCCCGAGTCGGTCCACGACCTGGACCTGTACGCCGACTGCGACGACGCCGACGAGGCCGCCGCGTTCCTCGCGGAAGGCCTGGTCGGCGGCGCCGACGGCGTCGACGTGCGGCGCGCCGCCACGGCCCTGGCCCAGTTGCTCGGTCCCTACCGGGCCGTGCACGGCACGTTCCCCACGATTCCCGTGCTGCGCGAACTGCTCGAAGGAGTGCCCGCGCTGCTGGAGCCCCTGCGGCAGGACCTGTCGGCGGGGGGCCACCCCGCGATGCTCCGCGAACTGGAGGCACGGCTGCGCCAGAGCGGCGGCCCGAACGACCCCGGCCCGGTCCTGGCCGACCGCCTCGCGCTGCTGGACCGGCCCGTCTTCGCCGACTTCTTCGGCGCCGGCACGAGCGCCCGGCCGTTCTCGCTGCGGGCGGTGGCCCATCATCCGCTGCGGGTCCGCGTAGACCTCCCGCAACGCGGCTACGAAGAGGCGTCGCAGCTCGTCACCCGGCTCCTGCTCGCCCAGTTCGCCGCCGTCGTCCGCGGCGGCGACCGTCGCGGGCACTTCGCCTGCCTCGTCCTCGACGACGCGACCGGCGCCCTGACCGCCGAGACCGTACGCCGCATCCAGGGCCTGCGGGCGCACAACGCCGGAGTGGTCCTCGCCCTGCGGACCATCGGCGACATCCCCGAGGCGCTGCACGGACCGCTGTACGGCGCGGTCGGCTGCCGCATGGCCTTCTCCGGCGTCACGACCTGGGACGGCGGCCGCTTCGCCGAGTCCTGGGGCACCGAGTGGGTGGAGGCGCGCGACGTGGCCAAGCACACCGTCTTCGCCGACCAGCCCATGACCCGCGCCATCCACGCGCTGCGCAAACTGGTGACCGGCAAGGCGGTGACCACGGACGCCGTGACCGTGCGGCAGGTCGAGCGGGAACGCTGGTCCGCCTCCGAACTGGCCCACGCCGTCCCGCCCGGCCACGCCGTACTGTCGCTGACCAGCGTGGACGGCGAACACGCCCCGCCGCTCCTGGTGGACCTGCGGGGCTGAGGGGCGGCCGGACGCGGGGTGAAAGGGCTGCCGGGGCGGGCCTGGCGGTCGGCCGAAGGTAAGGACGTGCGGACCCGCTGACCTGGGCGTATGAGGATGAACGCACACGGCGACCGTACGGTGAGGCAGAATCGACACAGGCCGTTCATACGCCGCGGCCAAAAGATCACAGAGATCACCGAGCTCACACCGACCTGAAGGCCCCATGCCCCCCACGCTCGCCTCGCTCGTCCACCACTCCGCGCTCAAGCTCACGGTGCGCGCGGGCGAGGACCGCCTGGACGTGCCCGTCCGCTGGGCTCATGTCAGCGAGCTCGCCGACCCCGTGCCGTACATGGAGGGCGGGGAACTGCTGCTGATCACCGCGCTCAAGCTGGACGCGGACGACCCCGAGGTCATGCGGCGGTACGTGAAGCGGCTGGCCGGCGCCGGAGTCGTCGGGATCGGCTTCGCCGTCGGGGTCAACTACGACGAGATCCCCAAGGCCCTCGTCGACGCCGCCGACGAGGAGGGGCTGCCGCTCCTCGAAGTGCCCCGGCGCACCCCCTTCCTCGCCATCAGCAAGGCCGTGTCCGCGGCCATCGCCGCGGACCAGTACCGCGCCGTCACCGCGGGCTTCGCAGCACAGCGCGAACTCACCAAGCAGGCCCTGAACGACGGCCCCGAAGGACTGCTCACCGCGCTCGCCGGACAGGTCGACGGCTGGGCCGCGCTCTACGACGCCTCCGGCGCCGTCGTCGCCGCCGCACCCGACTGGGCGGGCCGCCGCGCCGCCCGGCTCACCCCCGACGTGGAGCGGCTGCGCGAGCGGCCCGCGCCCGCGAGCTCGGTCGTGGGCGGCGAGGACCGCGTCGAACTGCACTCCCTCGGCACGGGACGCAGGCCGCGCGCCGCGCTCGCCGTCGGAACCGCCGGCGCCCTCGGCACCGCCGAGCGCTACGCCGTGCACTCGGCCATCGCCCTGCTCACCCTGACCACCGAACGCTCGCGGTCCCTGCACGCCGCCGAGCAGCGGATCGGCGCGGCCGTGCTCGGCATGCTGCTCGCCGGGGAACCCGACCACGCGCGGGCCGTCGCCGGGGACCTGTACGGCGAACTGCTCGACGCCCCCTTCCGGCTGATCATCGCCGAGTCGGTGTCCGGGTCGGCCGGCCGGGCGCACGCCGACGGTCACGCGCGCGTGAACGCCGCCGCGCCCTCGAAGACCGCCGTCGCCGTGCCCGACGTCAAGGGCGATCCCCTGGGCGGCCTCGCGGAGGTCGTCGAATCGGCCGCCGCGCGGGCGGGGGAGTCCGTGCTCGTCGTGCCCGACGGGGAACGGCTGGTCGTGCTCGCCGTGGACGGCGGCGCCGCCGTCGCGGCCTGCGGTGACTACGCCGTCGGGCTGGAGTCCGCGCGGGCCGTCCCGCGCGAGCAGTCCGCCGGGGCCGCGGGCGACGAGGACGAGATCGTCGTCGGGCTCTCGGCCCCCGCCGGGCCGATCGCCGCCCGCGCCGCCTACAAGCAGGCCGAGCAGGCCCTGTCCGTCGCCAGGCGCCGCGGCAGGGTCCTCGTCGAGCACGAGGAGCTGGCGGCCGGATCCGTACTGCCGCTGCTCGCGGACGACGCCGTGCGCGCGTTCGCCGACGGCCTCCTGCGGGCCCTGCACGAACACGACGCCACCGGCCGCGGGGACCTCGTCGCCTCACTGCGGGCCTGGCTGTCCCGGCACGGCCAGTGGGACGCGGCGGCCGCCGACCTGGGCGTCCACCGGCACACCCTGCGCTACCGGATGCGCCGCGTGGAGGAGATCCTCGGCCGCTCCCTGGACGACCCCGACGTCCGGATGGAACTCTGGCTGGCCCTGAAGGCGACGGCCGCGACCGGCGAGTGAACGGGGCTCCCTGACGGGGCTCCGCGACGGGGCTCCGTGACGGGGCCCGCTCACGGATTTCCCGGACCCCTCGTCCCGCCGTCGGCGGGGCCCGCCCGGGCATGAGGCGCCCGCCCGCGGGCGACCAGGCCAAACCGGCGCACCTCGCCCTCCGACTGTTACGCGTCGGACAAACGACCGGTGATGCTCGCGGACCTACCGTGGACGGGAAAGCGCAGCACCACCAGAAACATCCCAGTCGTCACCCCCACTACGTAAGGGCCCGGGACTCGCACATGACTTCAACCCACGCCTTCTGGCTCGCCGGCCGCCAGGCCACCGGCGAGACCGCCTTCGACGTCACCTCGCCGTGGGACGGCCGCCTCGTCGGCCAGGTCAGCGTGCCCACCGAGGCCCAGGTCGAGGAGGCCGTGGCCGCCGCGTACGCCGTGCGGGACGAGTTCGCCGCGACCCCGGCCCACGTACGCGCCGCCGCCCTCGACCACGTCTCGCGCCGGCTGGCCGAGCGCACCGAGGAGATCGCCCAGCTCATCTCCGCCGAGAACGGCAAGCCGATCAAGTGGGCCCGCGGCGAGGTCGGCCGTGCGGTGTCCGTGTTCCGGTTCGCCGCGGAGGAGGCCCGCCGCTTCAACGGCGGCGAGGCGCAGCGCCTCGACACCGACGCGGGCGGCCAGGGCCGACTGGCTCTCACGCGCCGCTTCCCCAAGGGTGTCGTCCTCGGTATCGCGCCCTTCAACTTCCCGCTGAACCTGTGCGCCCACAAGGTCGCCCCGGCCATCGCCGCGGGTGCCCCGATCATCCTCAAGCCGGCGCCCGCGACCCCGCTGTCCGGCCTGATCCTCGGTGACCTGCTCGCCGAGACGGACCTGCCCGCCGGTTCCTGGAGCATCCTGCCGGTCGCCAACGACAAGATGCCCGCCCTGGTCCAGGACGAGCGCCTTCCCGTCATCTCCTTCACCGGTTCCGAGACGGTCGGTTACGCGATCATGGACTCGGTGCCGCGCAAGCACTGCACCCTGGAGCTCGGCGGCAACGGCGCGGCCGTCGTCCTCGCCGACTTCGCGAGCGACGCGGACCTGGACTGGGCCGCGACCCGGATCGCGACCTTCTCCAACTACCAGGGCGGCCAGTCCTGCATCTCGGTGCAGCGCGTGATCGCGGACGCCGCGGTGTACGAGCGCCTGCTGCCGCGCATCGTCGCCGCCGTCGAGGCCCAGGTCACCGGTGACCCGTCCGACGACAGGACGGACGTCGGCCCGCTGGTCAGCGAGGCCGCCGCCGAGCGCGTCGAGTCCTGGGTGGACGAGGCCGTCGCGGCCGGCGCCACGCTGCTCACCGGCGGCAAGCGCGACGGTGCCTCCTACGCCCCGACCGTGCTCGCGGACGTTCCGGCCGACGTCACGATCTCCTGCGAGGAGGTCTTCGGACCGGTCCTGACCGTGCAGAAGGTGGACGGCGAGGCGGCTGCCTTCGAGGCCGCCAACAACTCCAAGTACGGCCTCCAGACCGGCGTGTTCACGCACGACCTGCAGACCGCGTTCCGCGCGCACCGCGCCCTGGAGGTGGGCGGCGTCGTGATCGGCGACGTTCCGTCCTACCGCGCCGACCAGATGCCGTACGGCGGCGCCAAGCAGTCCGGCGTGGGCCGCGAGGGCGTCAAGTTCGCGATGGACGACTACACCTACGAGCGCGTGCTCGTTCTCACGGGTCTCGCACTCTGACGGAGACCCACCCGAGGCCGACGGCCCGAGCCCGACTGTGCGGGGGTTCGGGCCGTCGGCGTATCCAGCGTGCTGACGTGCAAAGACGTCCGATTTTCAGCTGGTTCTCGCTCCGAGCACCGCTACGGCTTCGACCGCTGGGCTGTGGAGGGCATCGTAGTGCCGGACTTGCCGAGTGACGGTCCGGGCGACTGTCACTCGGTTGACCTGGAGAAGTTCGAGAAATGCGACTGGCCGGGCACCGAGTACGGCGGCACCGGCCTGCGGCACCTCCCGGTGGGCGCCGGTGCGCTCCTCGGCTGCTGTGCCCCGGAGCTGTAAACGGTGGCGCCCGAGGAGATCCTGATCGGCGCCTTGGCCGACGGGCAGCGGTACGTGTCTCCGGACGAGGACGAGAACCGGAGCCCGAAACCGGCGGCGATTTCGTGACGGGGAGCCGGGCACCGCCCTGCCGCCCGTCCCGGATTCCGCGTACGGGCCGGACGCGGTCGAGCCGCCGCCGCTGGACTTCGCCCCGCTCGACACGTGCCTGCCGTCGACCAGGCCGACGACGGCAGTGACCCGAGCGACCCAGTCCGGTAGCCGACGGGCACACCTGCGGATACTGCGGCCAGCCGTACAAGACGGCACGGGGCCTCGACGGTCACCGCCGCGCTGCGCACCCCGACCGTGGGGAAGCGTGGCGTGCGGATCCAGCCGATACCGCGCGAGATCGGCACGACCGTTGCAAGCGGATCCGCGAGCCATCGAAATGTTCGCGGCGGCCAACGTGAGTATGTACAGGTCGCTCGTCGAACGCAGGCCCGAGCAGAACTGGCTTCAGGTAATGGCTGAGGCGTGCCAGGCCCGGAGCGATCACCGTGACATCAAGATAAGTCGTCAACTTTTTTCCCTTGTGTCACAAGGGTGGCTGATTAGTTGTGCGACGTCCTTCTCGCTGTCACACTCCGGAGCTACACATGAATCCGGGGGGCCTCATGTCATTTCCTGCACCGCCGCCGGTGCCTCCACGATCGCCTTCACCATCCGTCCCGGGTCGCCCGAAGAGGACACCCGAACATTGGTCCGCAATGGCGGCGCTCATTACGGCGGTAGTGGGCGTACTGACGTTCGTAGTCGGCTTTATCGGTCTGCCAGCCGCTGGGGTCAAGTCACCGGTGGGTGGCGTCGCGACGGTTACAGCTACAACCACGACTACAGCTACAGCTACAGAAACTGTCTCGGCGCAACCGGCAGCGCCGTCTGGAGCTGGCGGACCGGAAACACCCGAAGCTGCTGGTCAGTACTCCGTTCGATGGACTGGGAAGCTCATCTTCAACGGGTATTTCGACTTCGACACCGTCCCTCCAACGAGTGGCGGCGGAACCGATATCTGGGTCCAGGCTGTCACTTCCGCAGGGCAAGCGCAGATTGGAGGCCTGTCCATCCCTGTCGTCCTGCTCCCCAAAGGGAGTAAGACCACACCTGCTGAATGCATTGACCTAGTCAAGACTCAGGGGGCCTACGATGCGTTGGTTCCAGTGGGTCGGACCGTGTGCCTCATTACAGACGAGGGACGTCCTGCCTTCGGGACCGTCACTGCGTTGAGCGACACTCAGAAGAATCGCGTTACGTGGAACGTGATTGTGTGGGACAAGGCCGAAGGCTCCTAAAGGCTGGTTGTGTGTGCCCCAGGCGTCGCTGTGCACTGCCACGCTGTCGAGTGCGGCATCCAGCCGTGAAGGCGCACGGCTGATGGAAACGGCCTGCCGCGAGCTGGCAGGCCGTCATGAGAAGGCGGGCCTCGGGTTATCGCCCGGCCCTCATCAGGCCTTTCCGCACACGTGCCAGGAACCGTCGTCCTGGGTGACGACCCAGCGGACGTATGTGGTCGTGGCTCCGGGGCTGTTCTCATCGACAACGACCACTGCGTGATCGCTCTTCATCGTCTCGCTGCGGTGCTTGATGGAGGTAATCGGGTCCGCCCTGAACATTTCGTCCAGTACCTCCTTGGCGTCGCCCTTGTACTTCGGGCAGAGGGCGTCAGTGAGGGCGTTGACATCGTCGTCTATCCCGGCGTCGTAGAACGCGTCGACAGCGGCCTTCGGGGATTGGGGGCCGTCAGAGCCGCAGCCGCTAGTCAGCATCGTGGCCGCCGCGAGAAGGCCGAGGGTGGCGACACGTCGCCCGGTGATGGATCGCATGAGAGGGAGCCTTTGGTTCGAAGGGGTGTGCCGGGACGTCAAAGAGATGTGCGTTTTGCGTGAAGAAGATCGCTAGAAACCGTGTTGATCTTGTATCACCGCTGTTCGGAGCACGTCAATGCTGGTTGCACGTATCTCGTTGGCTGGGACGGCTTCACCGGCCGCCCCCCGTGCCGGACCTGATCCGCGGGCAAGCCGCCGAGGCTGCATTGAGTCCCCGTCAGCACAGGGCGCAGCTTTGTTTTCGATGACGCCGCTGGTTCTGGGCCGGGTCTCCAGGCGCACGGAGGTTCCAGGCATGGCCTGCCCCCTGATCGCCAACCTCGACACGGTGCGGCTGACGCGTCTCGACTCCTGCGGCCGGCTTGTCTGCGGTGCCGACAACGGCATCGCCTTCGACCGCATCGCGTCTCTGGGCGTGAACGTCGACTCGGACGACGGCGCGGACGTCGAGTGCAAGGCCGCCGACGGCCGCGTCTGCGGCTACAAGAAGGGCTGCCCGACCTTCTGCGGCTATGACCTCGAACTGAACTTCTTCAGCGTCTCCTCGGAGATCATCGAGATCGCCACGGGCAACCCCCTGGTCCTCGGCTACAACGGCAGGCCGAACGGATGGGGCGACGTCTCGATCTCCTGCGACACCGGCTTTGCCCTGGAGGGCCGGAGCGAGGTCGTTGGGGAAGAGGTCTGCGTCACCAACGGCCTCGCCGCCGGAGCGTGGGTGCACTTCCCGCTCCCGTGGATCACGAACGGCTCCTTCGCCGACGCGTTCGTCTGCCGGTGCATCCGGGCCGAGTTCCCCCGGCCCGTACGGGCGTGAAGGGGGGACGCTGATGGCGATCCAGACCGGCCCGTGCCAGGCCTGGCCCGTCGACCTGTGCTGCTCGGGTGAGGGGGGTGGAGTAGGAGGTCCCGATGCCGGGTCCCGTCGTGCGAGGCCGACCGGTGGGCTCGGACGTGACCGAAAACGGCGTGTCTAGTGGCAATCGTTTTCAGTTAACGTCGGGAAAGAGGGGCCCGGCACCGATGCCTTCCGGTGCCGGGCCCCCGTGCCGGCCTCTCCGGACCCTCAACCGGAGAAGCCGACGTGCGCGAGCCGGAGCCGGCCGCGCAGTCCGAGGCGGATGTCGCGGACACCCGCGGCGGTGAACGCGGCGGTGAGAACGCGGTAGTCGTAGGGGCCGTCCGTCCCGCTCGACGCGAGTTCGACGGCAGGACCTGAGCCCGGCGGTTCTCCGGTGACCGGGGCGGGGTCCTGCCCGGTGGCCGCTGCGAGGTCCCGCGTCGGCACGCGCACCGACGGGCCATCGTCCAGCGAGACCTCCACGACCCCCTCGCCCGCCACCTCGACGACCACACCGCCGACGCCCGCTCCGAAGTCGCAGCCCAGATAGAGGAGTTCGCCGGAGCCGCCGTCCACCGTGGTCACCGCGTCGCCCGCCGACCTCGTACGGTCGACGATGGCGATGCCGGTCTGTTCGTCGAAGTCGACCGCGTTCAGGCCGTGTTCGCGCACCGGACGGAACGCGCCGGGTTCTCCGTCGAGTTCGACGGTCCCGGTCAGCCGGACGTCGTCGCTGGACGCCCCGACCAGCACCTCGTACGCGCCCGGCTCGAGGCGTCGGCGGCCGCACGCCACGTCCCAGAACTCCATCTCGGAGAGCGGGAGTTCGAAGGTGACGTCGGTCGAGGCGCCCGGGGCGAGCCGGATCCGGCGGTGCGCCGCCAGCGCGCGGCGCGGGCGGGGCACGGACGGCGCGACCGCCCGGGTGTAGAGCTGGACGACCTCGTCGGCGGTCACGGCCCCGGTGTTCGTCACGGCGCAGGAGACGGTCAGCGCGTCGTCCTCGCGGAGGACCCGCAGGTCCGCGTAGGCGAACGAGGCGTAGGACAGCCCGTGCCCGAACGGGAAGAGCGGGGTGCCCTCGAAGTAGAGGTAGGTCTGCCGGCCGCCGATCACGTCGTAGTCGAGCAGACCCGGCAGGTCGTCGTCCCCGGCGTACCAGGTCTGCGGGAGCCGACCCGCGGGGGAGACGTCCCCGGCGAGGACACGGGCCAGCGCGGTGCCCGCGGCCTGGCCGCCGTGCGCGGTCCACAGCAGGGCGGGCAGGCCGGTGTGGTCGACGGCGTACGGGTAGGCGGAGACCAGGACCAGCGCGGTGTGCGGGTTCGCCGCGCGGGCCGCCTCCAGCAGACGCCGCTGGTGGGCGGGCAGCCGCAGCGTCGTACGGTCCTCGGTCTCGCGGCCGTTGATGTGCGGGTCGTTGCCCGCGACGACGAGGACCACGTCCGCCGAGGCGGCGGCCCGCGCCACGGCGTCCTCCCCGCGCTCGGTGAACTCCACCTCGAAGATCTCGGCCTCCCTGGCGTCCCGCCCGGCAACCTTCACGCCGTCGGCGGCGACACAGACGTATCCGCCCGTCCCGAGGTGCTTCAGGAGGTGGCCGCTTCGATGGGGTGCGCAGGGTTCCAGCCGGAAGGTCTCCTGGACGACCCAGCCGCCCGGTTGTTCGGCGGAGGCGCGGAGGAATCCGTCCTCGGCGACCGACAGGTAGCGGCCGTCGGGGGCACGCAGCGTGAGGACGCCCTCGCCCCAGTCGATCAGCGCCAGCTCGGTGCCGACGGCGTCGGCGGTCAGCGGGGGCAGGTCGGTGCGGCCCGCGATCAGCGCCGGATCGAGGGCGCCCTCGGCACCCCGCGCCTCGGCACCCCGCGCCTCCTCCGACGCGTCGTCCACGGTGGGCACCGCGAGACACCGGCCGGACGCGGTCCTCAGGCGTACGCGGTCCACGCCCTCGGCGAAGTCCACCCGCTCGGCGCCGAAACGCTCGTACAGGCCCTCCAGCGGTGTCGACCGGTGGAGGAGCGTGCCGCTGTACCAGTCGAGCTTGCACTCGTCGGCGAGCAGTCCGACGACGGCGAGGCGGACGCCGGGGCGCAGCGGCAGCAGTCCGTCGTTCTTCAGCAGGACGACCGCCTGTTCCGCGGCCTCGAGGGCGAGCGCGCGATGGGCGGGCGTGTCGAAGTCTCCGGTGCCCGCGTACGGGTCGAGTTCCGGGTCGAACTCGCCGAGCCGGAAGCGCACGGCGAGCTGGCGCCGGACCGCGGTGTCGATGTCGGCCTCGGTCAGCAGGCCGCGCTCCAGGGCACCCCGGACGCGTGCGGTGATCCGCGAGCCGTCCGTGCCGTGGTCGGTGAAGCTGTCGACGCCGGCGAGGAGCGCGGCGGCGGTCGCCTCCTCGTGGGTGTCGAAGTAGTGCTCGGAGTCGGCCAGGTTGGAGGGCGCGCCCGCGTCCGAGCAGACCAGCAGTTCCTGGTCGGTCCAGGCCCGCAGGTGCTCGCGCAGATACGGCGAGACGTGGTTGGGGCGGCCGTTGACCAGGTTGTACGCGGGCATGACCCCGGCGACGGCGCCCGCCAGGACGGTGTCGCGGAAGGCGCGCAGGTCGTACTCGTGCAGCACGCGCGGCCGGACGGAGGAGGACGAGGTGTCCCGGTCCGTCTCGTTGTTGTGCGCGAGCCAGTGCTTGAGGACCGGTGCCGTGCGCCAGTAGACCGGGTGGTCGCCGCGCAGTCCGCGGGTGTAGGCGGTGGCGACGGCGGAGGTGAGCGCCGGGTCCTCCGAGTAGCCCTCCTCGTTGCGGCCCCACAGCGGGTGGCGCAGCAGATTGACCGTGGGGGACCAGACGTTGAGCCCCACGCGGTCGTCCCGGGTGCGCATCGCGCGCGCCTCCGCGGCGACCGCCTCCCCGATCCGGCGCACGAGCTCCGTGTTCCAGGTCGCGCCGAGCCCCACGGCCTGTGGGAACACCGTCGCCGGGCCCATCCAGGCGACCCCGTGCAGCGCCTCCTGGCCGGTGCGGAAGGCGGCCACCCCGAGCCGCTCGACGGCGGGCGCGTACTGGTGCAGGAACGCGATGCGCTCCTCCAGGGTGAGCCGCGTCAGCAGGTCGTCGATGCGCTTCGCGAAGGGCAGGCTCGCGTCACGGAAGGGCGGCATGGAGGGCATCTCTTCGGGCACGTGGTGATCCCTTCGCGGTGGGGCATCGAAGGTCTTTCGAAGCGCTTCGATGCTCGATCGACCGACGGGTGGGTGTCAAGACACCTGACCGCACGGCCTCCGTTTCTCGCCAACAGGGTCAAGTGCCATATGGACATGCTCTGTTGCCCGAGCCTCCGAGGAATCTTGGGAGCGACCCTTGTGCACCCCCAGGCGTTCACTTAACCTCGCAGCAACATCGAAGCGCTTCGATTGTCGGGCTCCCCTCTTCCCGGGAACAGTCCCCCGAGGACCGCTTCAGCTCAGGCAGATCCACTCAAGACACCGCAGCCGACGGCTCCACCGCCGGGTGTCCTGCTGTGCGCCATGAAGGGTTGACGCAATGACGCCGAACTCCGCCCCATCCGCCCCCAGCCGGAGAAGCTTCCTCGCCTCCACGGCGGTCGCAGCGGCCGCCGTGGCGGGCGGAACGCCCCTGCTCGCCGCGTGCGGCGGAGGACAGGACGGCAGCAAGGACGGCACCACCTCGGGGAAGGACGCCCAGAAGATCCTTCCGGCGTTCGTGGCGTCGAGCATCGTCACGCCCGACCTGCCGTCGAAGAACGGATCGGCGGCCGGCTTCACCCGGGCGATCGACCTGGACGCGCTGAAGACGTCCGTCCCGAAGAAATTGGGAACCGGCGGCGACCTGAAGATCATGTCGCCGTTCTGGGGCACCCCGCCGGCGGGCGACAACGCCTACTACACGGCCATGAACGAGGCCATCGGCATCAAGGCGACCTGGCAGAACCAGGACGGCAACACCTACGACGAGAAGCTGGGCGCGGTCCTCGCCTCCAGCGACATCCCGGACGTCGTGGTCGTCCCCGGCTGGAACCTGAACGGCAGGATTCCGAGCGCCATCGACGCCAAGTTCGCCGACCTCGGCCCGTACCTGTCGGGCGACAAGGTCAAGGACTACCCGAACCTCGCGGCCGTACCGACCGACGCCTGGCAGCGCTCCATCTTCGGCGGCCGGCTCCGCGCGATCCCGATGCCCGCCTCGTACGTCACCAACATCGCGCCCTTCTACCGCAAGGACGTCTTCGCCGCGAAGGGCTACACCCTCCCCACGTCGCCCGACGAGTTCCTGGCCTGGGCGAAGGAGGCCACCGACGCCAAGGCGAAGGTGTGGGCCTGCGACGACCTCAAGTGGACGGCCTTCAACATCTACGGCGTCCTCAACGGCAGCGACAAGGCCCTGTGGTGGGACCTGAGGGACGGCAAGCTCGTCAACCGGATCGAGACCGACGCCTACCTCGAAGCCCTGGAGTGGACCCGCAAGCTGTACGCGGCGGGTGTCGTCCACCCCGACGCCAAGGCCGTCAAGGGCGACGCGTCCAACCGCTTCACCGCGGGCCAGTCCCTCGTCTTCAACGGCGACCTGTCCTACTGGTACGGATCGACGGCCGAACAGCGCACCCAGAAGACCGACTTCGAGATGGGCGCCTTCGACATCTTCGGCCCCGACGGCGGCGACCCCACGCTCTGGGCGACCCAGCCCGCCGGGATCTTCACCTTCGTCAGCAAGAAGGCGTCCAAGCAGCAGATCAAGGACTTCCTCGCGCTCGCCGACTTCTGCGCCGCCCCGTACGGCACCAAGGAGTACATGCTGACGGTCTACGGCGTCGAGGGCACCGACTACACCGTCAAGGACGGACTGCCCACCAAGACCACCAAGGGCACCAACGAGGTCAACGGCGCCTACGACTACACCGGGGACCCGGCCGCCTACCTCGCCCACCCCGATCTGCCGGAGATCGCCAAGCTCCAGGTGGAGTGGCAGCAGCGCATGGGCGCCTTCACCAAGAAGTCCTCCTTCTACGGCCTGACCATCACCGAGCCCAGCCGGTGGACCAACCTCGCCAACGACTTCGAGCAGCTCGAGGACGACATCGTCCGCGGCCGCAAGAAGATCGCCGACATGCAGCAGGCCGTCGCGGACTGGAAGCAGAAGGGCGGCGACGACCTGCGCGCCTGGTACAAGAAGCTGCTCGACGACAACGGCTCCACGGCCAAGTGACCCGGAACTGAGGCAAGGAGAAGGCCGTGTCCCACAGCACGGTGCCTCGGAGCAGGGCCGGGGCCAGGGCGGGCGAGAAAGCGCAGGACGGGAACCCGCCGGACGGCGCGGCCGCGGAGCCCGCCGCCGGGAGCGCCCGGCACGGCGCGGGAAAGCCGGCCTTCCGGCTGCGGTTCAGACGCGACCGCACCCTGATCCTGATGACCCTGCCCGCGGTCGCCCTGTTGCTCGTCTTCACCTACATACCGGTGCTGGGCAACGTGGTCGCCTTCCAGGACTACGACCCCTATCTGAGCGACAACGGCTTCGTCGCCATCTTCGAGAGCCCCTGGACCGGACTGGAGAACTTCCAGCGGATCTTCGCCGACTCGCAGTTCTGGCACGCCGTGCAGAACACGTTCGTCCTGTTCTTCCTCCAGCTCGTGCTCTACTTCCCGATCCCGGTCGCCCTCGCCCTCCTCATCAACAGTGTGGTCAGACCCCGGGTCCGGGCCGTCGCCCAGGCGGTCATGTACCTTCCGCACTTCTTCTCCTGGGTCCTCGTCGTCACCGTCTTCCAGCAGATCTTCGGCGGCGCGGGGATCATCGCCCAGACCCTGCGCCGCCACGGCCACCAGGGCATCGACCTGATGACCGACCCGGGGATCTTCAAGTTCCTGGTGACGGCCGAGGGCGTCTGGAAGGACGCGGGCTGGGGCATCATCGTCTTCCTCGCCGCTCTCGCGTCCGTGTCGCCCGACCTGTACGAGGCCGCCGCCATGGACGGGGCCGGCCGCTGGCGCCGGATGTGGCACATCACCCTGCCCGCCCTGCGCCCGGTGATCGCCCTCCTCCTGGTGCTGCGCGTGGGCGACGCGCTCACCGTCGGCTTCGAGCAACTCCTGCTCCAGCGTGACGCGGTGGGCCCCGGAGCCTCCGAGGTCCTCGACACCTACGTGTGGTGGAACGGCATCCGCAACCAGGACTTCGGCTACGCCGCGGCGGCCGGACTGATCAAGGGGGTGGTCGGCCTCGGGCTCGTCCTGGCGGCCAACAAGGCCGCCCACCTCATGGGCGAGCAGGGGGTGTACGAGAAATGACCGCCGTGACCCGGGCACCGGGCGACAGGCACCGCCGCTGGGCGGCGCCGCCCCGGCCGCCCTGGGAGGAGGAGCCGTCGAAGGCCGGCCTCGCGGGCAAGGGGATCGCCCTCGGCCTGGCCGCCTTCGCGATCCTCTTCCCGCTCTGGATCGTCGTCGTCACCAGTCTCCAGTCGAAGAAGACCATAGACGCGGCCGGCGGCCTCGTCGTCGTCCCCCAGGGCGTCACCTTCATCGCCTACCGGGAACTGCTCACCGGCGGCCAAGTGCAGCGCGCCGCGCTCGTCAGCGTCGGAGTGACCCTGACCGGAACCCTGTTCAGCATGGCGGTCTCGGTGCTGTGCGCGTACGGCCTCTCCCGGATCGGGTCGCTCGGCCACCGCTGGTTCCTGATGCTGCTGCTCGCCACGATGTTCTTCGGCGCCGGCCTCATCCCCACCTATCTGCTGGTGCAGGCGCTCGGCCTGACCGACACCTATCTCGCGCTGATCCTCCCCAGCGCCGTGAGCGTGTTCAACATCCTGGTGCTGCGGGCGTTCTTCATGGGCATCTCGCCCGAACTCGTCGACAGCGCCCGCATCGACGGCGCGGGCGACTGGCGCATCCTGTGGCAGATCGTGATGCCGCTCTCCCGCGCCGTCCTCGCGGTCATCTCGCTGTTCTACGCGGTCGGTTACTGGAGCGCCTGGTTCAACGCCTCCATCTACCTGAGCGACCAGGACATGATGCCGCTGCAGAACGTCATGATCCAGTTGGTGCAGAAGCAGGAACGGCCGGTCGGCCTCGCCACCCAGATCAACACCGGCCAACTGTCGCCGCTCGCCGTCCAGATGGCCGTCATGGTGCTGGCGCTGCTGCCCGTCGCCGTCCTCTCGCCCTTCGTCCAGCGGCACTTCAAGAAGGGCATGCTCACCGGCGCCGTGAAGGGCTGACCCGGCCGGCCCTCCCCGCCGGGACACCCCAACCGCCCGCGCCATCCCTCCAGCTCGCCGCGGCCGGCCTGCTCCTGACCGGCGGCCGGCCGCGGCGGACCACATCTCTCACCCCGATCGAGGTGGCTCATGCGCACGCCCCCAGGAACCGGCGAAGAGACCGGGCGGCCGAGTCTGAGCGACGCCACCCGGGGCCGCATCCTGTTCGGCGGCGACTACAACCCCGAGCAGTGGCCCGAGGAGATCTGGCACGAGGACGTCCGCCTCATGAAGGAGGCCGGCGTCAACTCCGTCACCGTCGGGGTCTTCTCCTGGGCGAGACTCGAACCACGCCCAGGAGCCCGCGAGTTCGGGTGGCTGGACCGGCTGATGGACCTGATGCACGACCACGGCGTCGGCGTCGTGCTCGCCACCCCCACCTCCTCGCCACCGCCCTGGATGGGCCGGCTGCACCCCGAGACCCTGCCCCGGGACGAGGACGGCCGCGTCGAATGGTGGGGCTCACGACAGCACTTCTCGCACTCCAGCGCCGTCTACCGCCGCTGTGCCGCCGCCATCACCGAGGACCTCGCCGCCCGCTACGCGGGCCACCCCGCGCTCACGATGTGGCACATCAACAACGAGTACTGCACCTTCGACCACGGCGACGAGGCGGCCACCGCTTTCCGGCGCTGGCTCCGGAGGAGATACGGCACCGTCGAGGCACTCAACACGGCCTGGGGCACGGCCTTCTGGGGCCAGGCCTACGACGACTGGCACGAGGTGATCCCACCGCGCCGAGCCCACTACATGAAGAACCCGACGCAGGTCCTCGACTTCAAACGGTTCACCTCCGACATGCTCCTGGAGTGTCACCTCGCCGAGCGGGACATCGTCCGCCGCCACAGCCCCGGCATCCCGGTGACCACCAACTTCATGCCGATGTGGGTGGGCCAGGACGCCTGGCGGTGGGCCCGGGAGGAGGACGTCGTCTCGGTCGACCTCTACCCCGACCCGCGCGACCCCCTCGGAGCACAGCACGGAGCACTCGTCCAGGACATGACGCGCTCCCAGGCGGCGGGCGGCCCCTGGATGCTCATGGAACAGGCCGCCGGAGCGGTCAACTGGCGCGGGGTGAACCACCCCAAGCCACGCGGGCTGAACCGCCTGTGGTCCCTGCAGGCCGTGGCGCGCGGCGCCGACGCCGTCTGCTACTTCCAGTGGCGCCAGTCCCGGCAGGGCGCCGAGAAGTTCCACTCCGGGATGATCGGCCACGCGGGGGAGCGGGGCCGTACCTTCCAGGAGATCAAACGGATCGGCGCCGAACTGGCACTCCTCGCACCACACGTGACGGGCACCCGGGTCGAGGCGGACATCGTGGTCCTGCACGACTGGGATTCCTGGTGGGCGGGAGCGCACGACGGCCGGCTGTCCGCCGAGAACGACTGCGCCGAGGTCGTACGGGCCTGGCACCGCGCCCTGTGGGAGGCCCACCTCACCACGGCGTTCGCCCATCCCGAGCACGACCTCTCCGCGTACCGGATGGTCGTCGTGCCCCAGCTCTACCTGCTCACCGACGTGGCCGTCGAGAACCTCCTCGCCTACGCGCGCGCCGGCGGCACACTCGTCTGCGGCTTCCTCACCGGCGTCGCGGACCAGGACGACCGGGTGCGGCCGGGCGGCATGGACGAGCGGCTGCGCGCGCTGTTCGGCATCCGGGTGCTGCACGAATGGTGGCCGCTGGACGCGGGGGAGAAGGTGGCGTGCGACGGCTTCACGGGCACGCTCTGGTCCGAGGAGATCGAGGCCGAGGACGCCGCGGCCGTCGAGGCCCGCTACCGCGGCGGCGAACTCGACGGACTGCCCGCCGTGCTCCGCAGGGGCACCGCCCGCTACCTCTCCACGCTCCCCGAACCGGCCGCCCTGCGCGCCCTGCTGGCGCGGGCGGCCCTGAGCGCGGGCGTCCGGACGGTGCTCGACGGACTGCCCGAGGGGGTCGAGGCCGTCCGGCGCGGCGACCTGCTCTTCCTGCTCAATCACGGGCGCGCCCCGGTGACCGTCGAGGTGCCGGGCAGCCACCGAGACCTGCTCGGCGGCGCGTCCGTGCGGGACTCCGTACGACTGGAGCGGTACGGAGCGGCGGTGCTCGCCCCATGACCGCTCAGGCCCGCCCCGGCCCCCACGCGGACCGCCCCGCGGCGGAGGACGGCCCCGGCTCCGCCCCCGTCCACGGCACCTGGGAACCCCGGCCCGCCGCCCGCTGGGAGGACGCCTTCCTGAGCGGCAACGGCACCCACGGCGCCATGGTGTTCGGCGATCCGGACGACGACCGGGTCATCGTCACCCATCACCGTCTGGTCCGCCCCAACGGCAGCTCGCGGGCCCGCCCGCCCGAACTCGCCGACCGCCTCACCGACGTGCAGGACCGGCTGCTCGCCGGAGACGTGAGAGCCGGCGAGGACTTCACCGACGGCCGGCCGCTGCTGTGGGTGCAGCCCTTCCACCCGGCGTTCCAGGTGCGGCTGCGCCGCCCCGTCGGGGAACCGCGCGGCTGCCGGCGCGAGAGCGACTTCACCACCGGGGTCGTCCGCGCCCTGTGCGGCGACCGGCGCGCCGAGGTGTTCGTCTCGCGCGCAGACGACGTGATCACGCAGTACGTGACCACCCCCGGCCCCGCGACCGAGGTGACGCTGGACCACCGGCTGCCGGGAGCGCCCCCGGACCTGGCCGTGGAGCACGGAGCCGTCCACACCCCCGAGGGCGCGCTGCTCACCCTGCGCGCCCGCTATCCCGGCAGCGACCTGGCGTACACCGGAGTCACCCTCCTCGTCACGGACGGCGCCGTCCGTCCCGCGCTCACCGGCGTACGCGTCGACGGCGCCCGCTCGATGCTGCTGCTCACCCGGGTGCGCCGGCACCCCGGGGCCCCGGACGTCCTCGCCGAGCTCCGCGCCCTGCGGGACCTGCTGCCCGAGACCGGGCACGGCCCCGAGGACACCGGGCACGCGTACGCCCACCTGCTCGCCCGGCACACCGACCTCCACCGCGCCGCCTACCTCCGCGTCACCCTCGACCTGGGCGCCGACCCCGCCGAACGGGCGCTGCCCGGATCGGAACTGGTCCTGCGCCCGAGGAGCCCGGCCCTCCTGGAACGGCTCTTCGCTGCCGGCCGGTACCACCTGCTGTCCGCGTCCGGCACCCTCCCGCCACGCCTGACGGGCCTGTGGACCGGCGACTGGGACACCGCCTGGTCCGGGGCGTTCACCACGGACGCCAACCTCAACCTGCAGACGGCGTCCGCCGCCGCGGCCGCCCTCCCCGAGGTCACCGAGGCACACGCGGCCCTGGTCCACGGCCAGTTGCCGCACTGGCGGGACAACGCCCGGGCCGTCTTCGGCGCCCGCGGCGTGGTCGCCCCCGCCCACACCGACGGCGAGTCGGGCCACACCTACCACCTCAGCCGCGCCTACCCGCTGCACGTGTGGACCGCGGGCGCCGACTGGCTGCTCAAGCCCCTCGTGGACCACGACGAGACCCGCGGCGCCCGCGACCCGCGCCTCGCCGCCGCCCTCGCCGAGACCGCCCGCTTCTACGAGGACTTCCTCACCCGGACCGACGCCGCCGGCCACCTGGTGATCGTGCCGTCCTACTCCCCGGAGAACCGGCCCGCGAACGCGAGCTGGGTGACCGTCAACGCCGCCATGGACCTCTCGGCGGCCCGGCACGCCCTGCGCACGGCGGCCGCCTACCACCCGGGCCCCGCCGCCGAACGCTGGCTCGCCCTCGCCGACCGGCTGCCGCCCCACCGGGTCAACTCCGACGGCGCGCTGGCCGAATGGGCCCGCCCCGGACTCGACGACACCTACGACCACCGGCACCTCAGCCACCTCTACGGCGTCTGGCCCCTCGACGAGATCAACCCCTACGACACCCCCGGCCTCGCCGCCGCGGCCCACCGCGCCCTCGAACTGCGCGGCGCCGAGAACGACTCGGCGCACGGCCACCTCCACCACGCCCTGGTGGCCGCACGGCTGCGCGACGCCGGACGGGTGGCGGGGGCCCTCGACGACGTCCTGGCCGGGGACTTCTTCCACGTCTCCCTGATGAGCGGCCACTACCCGAACCGTCACGTCTACAACGCCGACGCCGCCCACACCCTGCCGGCCGTCCTCATCGAGGCACTCGTCCAGTCCACCCCACGGCGACTCGTCCTCTTCCCGGCGCTCCCCACGAGCCTGCCGAGCGGCGAACTCCACGGCGTCCGTACGAGGTTCGGCGCCCGTGCCGACCTCACCTGGACCCCCGAGGGCGCCACCGTCGTCCTGCGCCCGGACCGCACCTGCCGCATCGAACTCCGGACTTCCGCCGGCGCGCGACCGCTCTCCCTGAGCGCCGGAGAAGACCGCGTCCTCACCCTGGGGCCGCGGTAGCCCCCGAACATCCCCCCACCCATGAAAGGGACCTCATGGCGCTTCGTACCCGGAACAGGATCACCAGAGCCCTGATCGCCCCCGCCCTGGCGCTCGGAGCGACGATCGGTCTCGCCTCGGCCCCCGCCCAGGCCGCCGTCTGGTCCTCCTGCGACCAGTGGGGCAACACCACCCTCAACGGCTACACGCTCTACAACAACATCTGGGGCTCCGGAGCGGGCAGCCAGTGCGTCTGGGCCAACTCCGGCACCAACTGGGGCGTCTGGGCGAACCACCCCGCCACCGGCGGCATCAAGTCCTACCCCAACTCCAAGAAGTACGTGGGCAAGACGATCGCCGGGCTGTCCTCCCTCACCAGCAGCTACGACGTCACCGTCCCGTCCTCCGGGGCGTACAACACCTCGTACGACATCTGGGACACCGGCTACGCCCACGAGATCATGCTGTGGGTCAACTACAACGGAGCCGTCGGCGCGCTCGGCACCTCGCAGGGAACGCTCACGCTGAACGGCAACACCTGGACCGTCTACAAGGGCAACAACGGCGCGAACGACGTCTTCTCGTTCCTGCGCAGCTCCGACTCCAGCTCCGGCACCATGAACATCCTCCCGATCCTGCGGTGGATCGCGAACACCAAGGGCTGGATGTCGAGCGGCGCGACCATCGGCGACGTGCAGTTCGGCTTCGAGATCACCTCCTCGGCGGGCGGCCTCGACTTCGTCACGAACAACCTGACGGTCAGCAGCGGCTGATCCGAGCCGCGCGGGTACGGCCGGTCCCTCGCCAGGGGCCGGCCGCACCTGGGGACGCTCTAGGCCGTGTCCGCCACGGGCAGCCGTGCGCCGTCCCGCAGGAACAGCGGGATCCGGTCCAGCGGCGCGTCCACCGTCACCCACGCGCCGCCCTCGTACGACTCCCCGGTCCACGCGTCCGTCCAGCGCGCGCCCGCCGGGAGATACGCCGTACGGGTCGTCGCGCCCGCGGTCAGGACCGGAGCCACCAGCAGATCGGGGCCCAGGAGATAGGCGTCGTCCACCGACCAGGCCGCCTGGTCGCCGGGGAACTCCAGGAGCAGCGGGCGCATCACCGGCAGCCCCTCCTCGTGTGCCTCCCGCATCACGTCCAGCAGATACGGCTTCAGGCGTTCCCGCAGCCGCAGGTACTTCTCCATGACGGCGCCGGCCTCCTCGCCGTACGACCAGACCTCGTTCGGGCCGCCGGTCATGGCGGGACCGAGCGGCAGCCCCGGGTCGCGGAAGCCGTGCAGCCGCATCAGCGGCGACAGCGCGCCGAACTGGAACCAGCGCACCATGACCTCGCGATACGCCGGGTCGTCCGGGTCGCCGCCGTGGAAGCCGCCGATGTCCGTGTTCCACCAGGGGATCCCCGACAGCGCGGTGTTGAGCCCCGCGGCGATCTGCCGCCGCAGGGTCGCGAAGTCGGTCCCGATGTCGCCCGACCACAGAGCCGCACCGTAGCGCTGACTGCCCGCCCAGGCCGAGCGGTTGAGGGAGACGATCTCGGTCTCCCCGGCGGCGCGCAGGCCCTCGTAGAACGTGCGGGCGTTCTCCCGCGGGTAGAGGTTGCCCACTTCGAGCCCCGGGCCCGCGTGATAGCGGAGGTTCTCGGAGAAGCCCGGCTTCAGCTCTGGCTCGCACGCGTCCAGCCAGAAGGCCGAGATCCCGTACGGGTCGAGGTAGTTGTCCTTCACCCGCGACCACAGGAAGTCACGCGCCTCGGGGTTCGTGGCGTCGTAGAAGGCCACCTGGACCGTGGACGCGACCTGCTTGTCCGGCCAGTCGGCGTGCGCCATCGGCCCGTACTCGGTGCCGATGAACCAGCCCCGCTGCTCCATGAGCGCGTGGTTCTCCGAGAGCGGTGAGACCGACGGCCAGACGGACACGACCAGCTTCACGCCGAGACCGGCGAGTTCGGCCTGCATGGCCGCGGGGTCGGGCCACTCGGCCGGGTCGAACCTCCAGTCGCCGAGATGGGTCCAGTGGAAGAAGTCGCAGACGATGGCCGAGAGCGGCAGACCTCGGCGCTTGTACTCCCGTGCCACGTCCAGGAGTTCGTCCTGGGTGCGGTAGCGCAGCTTGCACTGCCAGAACCCGGCCGCCCACTCGGGCAGCATCGGCGTCCGGCCCGTGACCGCGCTGTAGCGGCGCTGGGCGTCGGCCGGCGTGCCCGCGGTGATCCAGTAGTCGATCTGCCGGGCCGAGTCGGCGACCCAGCGGGTGCCGTTGCCCGCGAGCTCCACCCGGCCGATGGCCGGGTTGTTCCACAGGAGGGTGTAGCCGCGGCTGGAGGTGAGCACCGGCACGGTGACCTCGGCGTTGCGCTGGATCAGGTCCAGGACCGCGCCCTTCTGGTCGAACAGCCCGTGCTGGTGCTGCCCGAGGCCGTACAGCCGCTCGCCGTCGTACGCGGCGAAGCGCTGCTCCAGCCGGTGGTGGCCGTTGCCGGTGGGGGTGTACAGCCGTGATCCGGGCCACCAGAAGTGGGCGCGCTCCTCGGCGAGGAGTTCACCGCCGTCCGAGGTCCGGGTGAAGCGGATCAGGCCCTCGGCGCTCACCTCGACGGTCAGCGCGCCCACCGTCAACCGGCCCTCGGCGTCGCCGAGTTCCAGCGTGCTCGCGGTGCCCCGCGGCTCGTCGAGCAGCGCTCCGGGCAGCCCTTCGAGCAGGGGGCCGCCGAGCCGGGCGCGGACCCGCACGGCGTCGGGACCCCAGGGCTCGATCCGGACCGTCTCGGTGCGCCCGCTCCACTCCAGCGCGCCGTCCCGTTCACGGAACGTGCCGACGGTGGGGGAGGACTGCGCGAGGCCGACCTGGGGCTGGACTGCGGCGGACTGATTCACGTGGATGCTCCTGAAGCGGGGTCCTGAAGCGGGGTGCGGACAGAGCGGCACGGGGAGGGCACGCGGACAGCGGTGTCCGGCGGAGGGTTCGCCGGGGTCTCACGACGGGGGCGCCGGCCGGGTGTGCCCCCGAGGGGAAGCGGATCAGGGAGCGGCCGGCGCCGGCCCCGTGCTCGCCCGCACCGTCAACTCGGGTGCGAGCAAGACGACCTCGTCCTTACCGCGCCCTTCGAGCTTGGCGATCAGATATTCGACGGCATGGCGGCCCATGTCCTGCGCGGGGATGGCGACCGACGTCAGCCGCACCGAGGCCTGGGTGGCGACCTGGTCCGGGCAGATCGCGATCACCGAGACGTCCTCGGGCACGGCACGGCCCTTTTGGCGCAGCAGCGCGAGCAGCGGTTCGACCGCCGACTCGTTCTGCACGACGAAGCCCGTGGTGCCCGGGCGCTCGTCGAGGATGCGGGCCAGGGTGAGGGCCATCGCGTCGTAGCCGCCCTCGCAGGGCCGGTGCAGCACACCCAGCCCCAACTCCCGCGAGCGGGCACGGAGTCCGTCGAGCGTCCGCACGGCGAAACCGGTGTGCCGCTCGTAGACGGCGGGGGCCTCGCCGATGACAGCGATGTCACGGTGACCGAGCAGCGCCAGATGCTCGGCACACAGCGCACCCGTGGCCCCGAAGTCGAGGTCGACGCAGGTCAGGTCGGTGGTGTCGGCGGGGAGCCCGATGAGCACGGACGGCTGGTCCGTGGCGCGCAGCAACGGCAGCCGCTCGTCGTCGAGTTCGACGTCCATCAGGATCATCGCGTCGGCGAGCCCGCTGCCGGTGACCCGGCGCACCGCGTCTGGCCCCTCCTCGCCGGTGAGCAGCAGGACGTCGTACCCGTGCGTCCGGGCGCAGGTGGCCACGGCGATGGCGATCTCCATCATCACCGGTACGTACATGTCGGTGCGCAGCGGGACCATCAGCGCGATGATGTTGGACCGGTTGCTCGCCAGGGCGCGGGCGCCCGCGTTCGGGTGGTAGCCGAGTTCCTGGATGCTCCGCTCGACCCGCTGCCGGGTGGTCGCGGAGATGGACCGCTTGCCGCTGAGGACATAGCTCACCGTGCTCGCCGAGACTCCGGCGTGCTGGGCGACCTCGGCGAGGGTGACCATCCAGCTCTCCCAGTTTTGTGAAGCGCTTCGACAGTGCGCGCGGTACCGATCGGGGCGAATGAGGGTGGCTCGACACTAGCCCGGTGGAGGAATGGTGTCCATAGGCTGTCGAAGCGCTTCGACAGCCCTTTCCCGGCCTCGGTTCCCGGCCGCGACGCGATGGTGGGTCCCGGCCGCGGCGCACCTCCCGGCGGTCGGGCGGCACGTCCCCCGTTCGGCGCATCCAGACCGTCCCCCGGAGCGGGCCCCCGGCGCAACACCCATGGCCGGTTCGCGGGGGAGCGCATCGGGCCGAACGCTGCGCGAGGACTGGTGGGGTCATCCGGAATCGGGTAAATACGATCGAGTAGAACCGGTCGGTAATGGACTGTCCCAAGATCCCTATTCGCGGCGAGGTGAGCCTCATGTCCGCCACACCCCACCAGCCCACAGTCACCGAACGCGAAGCCCGACAGGTCGCCGAGGCCGCGCGCGAACAGGACTGGCGCAAGCCCAGCTTCGCGAAGGAACTCTTCCTCGGCCGCTTCCGGCTCGACCTGATCCACCCGCACCCGCTCCCGGCCGACGAGGACACGCTGCGCGGCGAGGAGTTCCTGGCCAAACTGCGGGACTTCTGCGAGACGAAGATCGACTCCGCCCGGATCGAGCGCGAGGCACGGATCCCGGACGAGACCATCACCGGGCTCAAGGAACTCGGCGCCCTCGGCATGAAGATCGACACCAAGTACGGCGGCCTGGGCCTCACCCAGGTGTACTACAACAAGGCCCTCGCCCTGGTCGGCTCCGTGAACCCGGCGCTCGGCGCGCTGCTCTCGGCCCACCAGTCGATCGGTGTGCCCCAGCCGCTGAAGCTCTTCGGCACCCAGGAGCAGCGGGACGTCTTCCTGCCCCGCTGCGCCCGTACCGACATCTCGGCCTTCCTGCTCACCGAGCCGGACGTCGGCTCCGACCCGGCGCGGCTCGCCACGACCGCCGTGCCGGACGGCGACGACTACATCCTCGACGGGGTGAAGCTCTGGACGACGAACGGCGTCGTCGCCGACCTCCTCGTCGTCATGGCGCGCGTCCCGAAGTCCGAGGACCGCAAGGGCGGCATCACGGCCTTCGTGGTGGAGGCCGCCTCCGAGGGCATCACCGTCGAGAACCGCAACGCGTTCATGGGCCTGCGCGGCCTGGAGAACGGCGTCACCCGCTTCCACCAGGTGCGCGTGCCGGCCGCCAACCGCATCGGACCCGAGGGCGCGGGCCTGAAGATCGCCCTCACCACGCTCAACACCGGCCGCCTCTCGCTGCCCGCGATGTGCGTCGGCGCCGGCAAGTGGTGCCTGAAGATCGCCCGTGAGTGGACGTCCGTGCGCGAGCAGTGGGGCAAGCCGGTCGCCTTCCACGAGGCCGTCGGCTCCAAGATCTCCTTCATCGCGGCCACCACCTTCGCGCTGGAGGCGGTGCTCGACCTGTCGTCGCAGATGGCCGACGAGAACCGCAACGACATCCGCATCGAGGCCGCGCTCGCCAAGCTGTACGGCTCCGAGATGGCCTGTCTGATGGCCGACGAACTGGTCCAGATCCGCGGCGGCCGCGGCTTCGAGACGGCCGCGTCGCTGGCGGCCCGCGGCGAGCGCGCGGTCCCCGCCGAACAGGTCCTGCGCGACCTGCGCATCAACCGCATCTTCGAGGGCTCCACGGAGATCATGCACCTGCTGATCGCCCGGGAGGCCGTCGACGCCCACCTCTCGGTCGCCGGCGACCTCATCGACCCCGACAAGTCCCTCTCGGAGAAGGCGAAGGCGGGCGCGAACGCCGGTGTCTTCTACGCCAAGTGGCTGCCGAAACTGGTCGCCGGCGCGGGTCAGCTCCCGCGCTCGTACAGCGAGTTCGACCAGGACGTGGACCTCTCCACGCATCTGCGGTACGTGGAGCGCAACGCCCGCAAGCTCGCCCGGTCCACCTTCTACGCGATGTCGCGCTGGCAGGGCCGCATGGAGACCAAGCAGGGCTTCCTGGGCCGGATCGTCGACATCGGGGCCGAGCTCTTCGCCATGAGCGCGGCCTGTGTACGGGCGGAGCACCTGCGTAAGAAGGGCGAACACGGGCGCGAGGCCTTCCAGCTCGCCGACGCCTTCTGCCGCCAGTCCCGCATCCGGGTCGAGGAACTCTTCGGACGCCTGTGGACCAACACCGACGACCTCGACCGCAAGGTCGTCAAGGGAGTCCTGTCGGGCACCTACACCTGGTTGGAGGAAGGCGTCCTGGACCCCTCGGGCGACGGCCCCTGGATCGCCGACGCCACTCCCGGCGCGAGCACCCGGGAGAACGTGCACCGGCCCATTCGCTGACCCTCGTCCCGCGACCGCGCACGGGCCCGCCGGCGGACGGCCCGTGCGCGGCCGTACCCGGCGGCCGCCCGGGCCCACGACCCGAGGCGGCGCGCACCGGGAGGCACACCCGGACACACGTCCGGACGCAACCTGGACGCACGCCTCCGCCGGGGCTTCCCGACGCGCCCGGGCACCCCGTTCACGGGGAGAGTCGGTGGGAATGAGGGACGCCCTGTCTTTCGGCGGCCGCGATGCGGCCACAATGGGGGGATGAGCGACAGTCCAGCCCCCCTCGCTGATCCGCATCTCGTCTTCGACCCCGTGAACGGAGTCCGGGATGTCGTGATCCTCGGTTCCACCGGATCGATCGGCACCCAGGCCATCGACCTCGTGCTGCGCAACCCCGACCGGTTCCGGGTCACCGCGCTGTCTGCCGCCGGCGGCAGGGTCGCCCTGCTCGCCGAGCAGGCGCACCGGCTGCGGGTACGGACGGTCGCCGTCGCGCGCGAGGACGCCGTCCCGGCGCTCAGGGAGGCCCTCGCGGCCCTGTACGCGTCCGGCGAGACCCTTCCCGAGATCCTCGCCGGACCGGACGCGGCCACCCAGGTCGCCGCGTCGGACTGTCACACCGTTCTCAACGGGATCACCGGTTCCATCGGCCTCGCGCCCACCCTCGCCGCGCTGGAGGCGGGCCGCACCCTCGCGCTCGCCAACAAGGAGTCGCTCATCGTCGGCGGCCCGCTGGTCAAGGCGCTGGCGAAGCCGGGCCAGATCATCCCGGTCGACTCCGAGCACGCGGCCCTGTTCCAGGCGCTGGCCTCGGGTACCCGTGCCGATGTGCGCAAGCTCGTGGTGACCGCCTCCGGGGGACCGTTCCGCGGCCGTACGAAGGCGGAGCTGGCGAACGTGGCACCGGCCGACGCCCTCGCGCACCCCACCTGGGCCATGGGCCCGGTCATCACCGTCAACTCCGCGACCCTGGTCAACAAGGGACTGGAAGTCATCGAGGCACACCTCCTCTACGACATTCCCTTCGACCGCATTGAGGTGGTCGTGCACCCGCAGTCGTATGTCCACTCGATGGTGGAATTCACGGACGGCTCGACGATCGCCCAGGCGACGCCCCCCGACATGCGGGGGCCCATCGCCATCGGTGTCGGCTGGCCCGAGCGCGTCCCGGACGCGGCACCCGCCTTCGACTGGACGAAGGCGTCGAGCTGGGAGTTCTTCCCGCTCGACAACGACGCCTTCCCGTCGGTGGGACTCGCCCGGCACGTGGGGCAGCTCGCGGGTACGGCCCCGGCGGTGTTCAATGCCGCCAACGAGGAGTGCGTGGACGCGTTCCTGAACGGCACACTGCCGTTCAACGGGATCATGGAGACCGTCACCCGGGTCGTCGAGGAACACGGCACACCGCGTACGGGAACTTCCCTGACCCTCGCGGACGTCCTCGAAGCGGAGACCTGGGCACGGGCCCGGGCCCGTGAACTGACGGCACAGACGACAATCGCGGAGGCTCGTGCATGACGACCCTGATGATGATCCTCGGCATAGTCGTCTTCGTGGTCGGCCTGCTGATCTCGATCGCGTGGCACGAGCTGGGACATCTGTCGACGGCCAAACTGTTCGGCATCCGGGTGCCGCAGTACATGGTCGGCTTCGGGCCGACCATCTGGTCGCGCAAGAAGGGCGACACCGAGTACGGCATCAAGGCCGTTCCGCTCGGCGGCTACATCCGCATGATCGGGATGTTCCCGCCCGGCCCGGACGGCCGGATCGAGGCCCGCTCGACGTCCCCCTTCCGGGGCATGATCGAGGACGCCCGGTCGGCCGCCTTCGAGGAACTGCAGCCCGGTGACGACACCCGCCTCTTCTACACGCGCAAGCCGTGGAAGCGCGTGATCGTGATGTTCGCCGGTCCTTTCATGAACCTGATCCTCGCCGTCGCGATCTTCCTCGGCGTGATGATGACGTTCGGCGTCCAGACCCAGACCACCACGGTCGGCAAGGTCTCCGACTGCGTCATCCAGCAGAGCGAGAACCGCACGAAGTGCGCCAAGGACGACCAGGCGGCCCCCGCCAAGGCCGCCGGGCTCCGCGGCGGCGACAAGATCGTCGCCTTCGACGGCAAGCCGGTCGACGACTGGGCGGCCCTCCAGTCCGACATCCGGGCCAACCCCGGCAAGGACGTCACGATCACCGTCGAGCGCAACGGACAGCAGGTCCCCCTGAAGGCCCACCTGATCAAGAACCAGGTGAGCAAGACCGACGGCAACGGCGGCTACGTCGAGGGCAAGTACGTGTACGCCGGCTTCCTCGGCTTCACGCCCGCCTCCGGCATCGTCGAGCAGTCCTTCGGCCAGTCCGTGGACCGCATGGGCGACATGATGCAGAACGGCATCGAGTCCCTGGTCTCGCTGCCCGGCAAGGTGCCCGACCTGTGGAACGCCGCCTTCGGCGACGCTCCGCGCAAGGCCGACTCCCCGATGGGCGTGGTCGGCGCGGCCCGCATCGGCGGCGACGTCTTCACCCTGGACATCCCCGCGTCGCAGCAGGTCGCGATGATGCTGCTGCTCGTCGCCGGGTTCAACCTCTCCTTGTTCCTGTTCAACATGCTCCCGCTGCTGCCGCTCGACGGCGGGCACATCGCGGGCGCCCTGTGGGAGTCCCTGCGCCGGAACCTCGCCCGGGTGCTGCGCCGCCCGGACCCGGGCCCGTTCGACGTGGCGAAGCTGATGCCGGTGGCCTACGTGGTGGCCGGGATCTTCGTCTGCTTCACGGTCCTCGTCCTCATCGCGGACGTCGTAAATCCCGTGAAAATCTCTTAGTCATACTGCGTTGGTGGCGGCCGGACACCCTGGGTGTCCGGCCGCCTTCCATTGAGTGGGTTTGAGTGCCGGGGGCGTGATGTGCTCGGTGGCGCGCTCGTACCGTAATCTCGAAGCCCGGAGCCCACGATTTCCGGGACCTTGATCCATAACTTGGGGTTGCACAGCAGATGACTGCGATTTCTCTCGGCATGCCGTCCGTTCCGACCAAGCTGGCCGAGCGCCGGAAGACCCGGCAGATCCAGGTCGGGACCGTGGCCGTGGGCGGAGACGCTCCCGTCTCGGTGCAGTCGATGACGACCACGCGCACGTCGGACATCGGCGCCACGCTCCAGCAGATCGCGGAGCTGACCGCGTCCGGCTGCCAGATCGTGCGGGTGGCCTGTCCCACCCAGGACGACGCCGACGCGCTCGCCACCATCGCCAAGAAGTCCCAGATCCCCGTCATCGCGGACATCCACTTCCAGCCGAAGTACGTGTTCGCCGCGATCGACGCCGGCTGCGCGGCCGTCCGTGTCAACCCCGGCAACATCAAGCAGTTCGACGACCAGGTCAAGGAGATCGCGCGGGCCGCCAAGGACACCGGCACCCCGATCCGGATCGGCGTCAACGCCGGCTCGCTCGACAAGCGGCTGCTCCAGAAGTACGGCAAGGCCACGCCCGAGGCGCTCGTCGAGTCCGCGCTGTGGGAGGCGTCCCTCTTCGAGGAGCACGACTTCCGTGACATCAAGATCTCGGTCAAGCACAACGACCCGGTCGTCATGGTCAACGCCTACCGCCAGCTCGCCGCCGCCTGCGACTACCCGCTCCACCTCGGCGTGACCGAGGCCGGCCCCGCCTTCCAGGGCACCATCAAGTCGGCCGTCGCGTTCGGCGCCCTGCTCTCCGAGGGCATCGGCGACACCATCCGCGTCTCCCTCTCGGCCCCGCCGGTCGAGGAGGTCAAGGTCGGCCTGCAGATCCTCCAGTCGCTGAACCTGCGCCAGCGCGGCCTGGAGATCGTCTCCTGCCCGTCCTGCGGCCGCGCCCAGGTCGACGTCTACAAGCTGGCCGAAGAGGTCACCGCCGGTCTCACCGGCATGGAGGTCCCGCTGCGCGTCGCCGTCATGGGCTGCGTCGTCAACGGTCCCGGCGAGGCCCGCGAGGCCGACCTCGGCGTCGCCTCCGGCAACGGCAAGGGCCAGATCTTCGTGAAGGGCGAGGTCATCAAGACCGTCCCCGAGTCGAAGATCGTGGAGACCCTGATCGAAGAGGCGATGAAGCTCGCCGAGCAGATGGAGGCCGACGGAATCGCCTCCGGCGAGCCGACGGTCTCCGTGGCGGGCTGACGCCCCCGGCAGTTCGTACGAGGCCCCCGGGCCCCGCGCGTCCCCCGAACCCAGCGATCCGACACCGGACCGGCAGGGCACTCGGGGAGCGCGGGGAACCGGGGGCCTTCGCCGTTCCGCCGCGTCCGGCGGCCCGGGTTCGCCGACAGGCGCGCGGCGGGTCCGGGAGCGACGATGGGTCGGTGCGCCGGACGACACGGGTCCGGCGCCGGTTTCCGCAGGCACGAAGGGCAGGGCGCGACCGCCGTCCCCCTCACGCGACCGCACGGCCGGACGCCCGGCCCAGGAGGCACACCATGACCGCTGATCGAGAAGAGCGGGTGACACCTCGCCCGCCGGACATCGCCGGCCAGACGGTCGTGGTGATCGGAGCGAGCGCGGGCATCGGACGGGAGACCGCCCGGCAGGTGCGCGCGGGCGGCGGGCGCCTGGTCCTGGTCGGCCGGAATCCCGACCGTCTGGAGGAAGCGGCACGTGATCTCCGGCCGGTCGCCACCGCGGCCTTCGACGCGAGCGACAGCGGACGCCTCGCGGAGTTCTTCGAGAACCTGTCCGGGCCGGTCGACCACATCCTGCTCACGGCGGGGAGCCCGGCCTACATGCCCCTGGACACCATGGACCTGGCCGAGGCGAGCCGGGCGTTCGCCCAGCGTCTGTCCATGACCCTCGGTGTCGCCCTCGGCAGCCGCGACAAGGTCCGGGCCGGAGGCACCCTGATCTTCATCGGCGGCACCGGCGGCCGCCGGCCCGGACCCGGCATGGCGGTCGTGGGCGCCATGACCGCGGCCCTGCCCGCCCTCACCGCCAACCTGGCGCTCGAACTCGCACCGATCCGGGCGAACCTCATCGCCCCCGGATTCGTCGACACCCCCCTGTCCGCCGCGCTCCTCGGCGACCGGCTCGAAGCACGCCGGGAGGAGCTGCGCCGGACGCTTCCCATCGGACGGGTCGTGGGCGCCGCGGACGTGGCAGCGCTCGCCGTCCACGTCATGGTCAACGAAGCGCTCACCGGGGCGACCTTCGACGTGGACGGCGGCCAGCAGCTCGTGGCCCCCTGACCGGGTGCCCGGTGGGACCGCTGCGCCGGGACGAGGGGCGGCGTGGCACAACCTCGCCAGGTACAGTGCGGAGATCAGCAGATCCCAGGGTGAGGGCCCCGCACGTGTTGACCCAGACCACCACCAGGGTCCTCGAACCGAGTGACCTGGACGCCGCGCTCGCCGTCCTCGGCCGCGAGCCGGTGGCGAACGCGTTCGTCACCTCCCGTGTACAGATCGCCGGACTCGACCCATGGCGGCTCGGCGGCGAGATGTGGGGCTGGTACGAGGACGGCATGCTCCAGTCCCTCTGCTACGCGGGCGCCAACCTCGTCCCGATCTGCGCCACCCCGCGCGCCGTACGCGGCTTCGCCGACCGCGCCCGCAGGAGCGGCCGCCGCTGCTCCTCGATCGTCGGGCCCGCCGAATCCACCGCCCAGCTCTGGCGGCTGCTCGAACCGAGCTGGGGCCCCGCCCGCGAGATCCGCGCCCACCAGCCGCTCATGGTCACCGACCGGCTGCCCGCCGACATCACCCCGGATCCGTACGTCCGCCGCATCCGCAAGGACGAGATGGAGACGATCATGCCGGCCTGCGTCGCCATGTTCACCGAGGAGGTCGGCGTCTCCCCGCTGGCCGGCGACGGCGGCCTGCTCTACCAGGCCCGCGTCGCCGAGCTCGTCGGCTCCGGCCGGTCCTTCGCCCGCCTCGACCAGGACGGCAACGTCGTCTTCAAGGCGGAGATCGGCGCCGCGACCGCCGAGGCCTGCCAGATCCAGGGCGTGTGGGTGGCCCCCGAGTACCGCGGCCGGGGACTCGCGGCCCCCGGCATGGCCGCCGTGCTGCGCTACGCCCTCGCCGACGTCGCCCCGGTCGTCAGCCTCTACGTCAACGACTTCAACACCGCGGCCCGGGCGACGTACCGCCGCGTCGGCTTCCAGGAGGCCGGCGCGTTCATGAGTGTCCTGTTCTGACGCCTGCCACGGGCCCGTCGGCACCTCACGCGTCACACGGTCCGCCAGGTAGTCTCCCGGCATGCTGCGCTTCCCCGGTCACGGCCACCGCGACGCCGACGTGGTCATCGGCCCGCTCGATCTCGCCGCGCGTGTCGACGAGGCGCTCGCCGTGCAGGCGCTCGCCTTCGGGCTCGGCGCCGACGAGATCGCCGTGCGCCGCCAGATCGTGCTGCGCCACCTCACGTACCCGGGAGCCCGCGCGCTCGGCGCCACCACCACCGACGGACGGCTCGTGGGATTCGTCTACGGCATGCCCAACGACCGCGCGCACTGGTGGTCCACCGTCGTCGAGCCGTATTTGCGCGGCCGGGGCCACGAGGGCTGGCTCGACGACTCCTTCGTGATCACCGAACTGCACGTCCACCCCCGGTTCCAGAACCGGGGCGTCGGCCGCACGCTGATCACCTCCATCACCGACACGGCGGCCGAACCCCGCTCGATCCTGTCCGCGATCGACATCGACAGCCCTGCCCGCGGCCTGTACCGCTCCCTCGGCTACGAGGACCTGGCACGGCAGGTCCTGTTCCCCAGCGCACCCAAGCCGTACGCCGTGATGGGCGCTCCGCTCCCCCTGCGACACTCCTAATGGATTTCCGGGGACGGCCGCTGCCCGGATAACCTCCAGGCATCACCCTTACGCAGCAGGAGTCGAGAACCATGGCCCAGGTCCAGCGCATGTCCCGTTTGATGGTCAAGACATTGCGTGACGACCCGGCGGACGCCGAGACGCTCAACCACAAGCTGCTCGTCCGCGCCGGTTACGTGCGCCGCAACGCCGCGGGCATCTGGACCTGGCTGCCGCTCGGCAAGAAGGTCCTCGACAACATCTCCCGCGTCGTCCGCGAGGAGATGGACGCGATCGGCGCCCAGGAGGTCCTCCTCCCGGCCCTGCTGCCCAAGGAGCCCTACGAGGCCTCGGCGCGCTGGGAGGAGTACGGCGACCTCCTGTTCCGTCTCAAGGACCGCAAGGGCGCCGAGTACCTGCTCGGTCCGACGCACGAGGAGATCTTCACGCTGATCGTGAAGGACCAGGTGGCCTCGTACAAGGACCTGCCGGTCATGCTCTACCAGATCCAGACCAAGTACCGCGACGAGGCCCGTCCGCGCGCCGGTGTGCTGCGCGGCCGCGAGTTCCAGATGAAGGACTCGTACTCCTTCGACATCACGGACGAGGGTCTGGCCGAGTCCTACCGCCTGCACCGCGAGGCCTACCAGAAGATCTTCGCGCGTCTCGGCCTCGACTACCGCATCGTGTCCGCCGTCTCCGGCGCCATGGGCGGCTCGGCCTCCGAGGAGTTCCTCGCGCCGGCCCCCGCCGGTGAGGACACGTTCGTGGACTGCCCGGCCTGCGACTACGCCGCCAACACGGAGGCCGTGACCTTCAAGCTCACGCCCGTCTCCGAGGAGCACGGCCCGGTCGAGGAGCTGGACACCCCCGACACCCCGACCATCGAGACGCTCGCCGAGCACCTCGGCGTGCAGGCCTCGGCGACCCTGAAGAACCTGCTGGTCAAGGTCGACGGCGAGATCGTGGCCGTGGGCGTGCCCGGCGACCGCGAGGTCGACCTCGGCAAGCTGGGCGAGCACCTCGCCCCGGCCGTCGTCGAGCTCGTCACGGCCGAGGACTTCGAGGGCCGCGGTGATCTCGTACGCGGTTACGTGGGCCCGCAGGGCCTGGAGAAGGTCCGCTACATCGCCGACCCGCGCGTCGCCCCCGGCACCGCCTGGATCACCGGCGCCAACAAGATCAACACGCACGCGAAGAACGTCGTGGCCGGCCGTGACTTCGAGGTCGACGACTACCTCGACGTCGTCGTGGTGGAAGAGGGCGACCCCTGCCCGAAGTGCGATGCCGGCCTCAAGCTGGACCGCGCCATCGAGATCGGCCACATCTTCCAGCTCGGCCGCAAGTACGCCGACACCTTCGGCCTCGACGTGCTCGGACAGCAGGGCAAGCCGGTCCGCGTGACCATGGGCTCGTACGGCATCGGCGTCTCCCGTGCCGTCGCCGCGCTGGCCGAGCAGTCGGCGGACGAGCAGGGCCTGTGCTGGCCCAAGGAGATCGCTCCGGCCGACGTGCACGTGGTCGCCGCGGGCAAGGCCCTCCAGACCGAGCTGGCGCTCGACGTGTCCGAGAAGCTCTCCGCCGCGGGCGTCCGCGTCCTGGTCGACGACCGTGCGGGCGTCTCCCCGGGAGTGAAGTTCACCGACGCCGAGCTGATCGGCGTCCCGAAGATCCTGGTCGCCGGCCGCCGCTCGGCCGAGGGCGTCGTGGAACTGAAGGACCGCCGCACGGGCGAGCGCGAGGAACTGACCGTCGAAGAGGCGATCGCCCGCCTGACGGCGTAGCCGTTGACCTCCCGGTGCCCCGTACCTCCTCCCCGGAGGCACGGGGCACCGGCGCGTCGCCGTCCGTGGGCCGTGAAGGGCCGGGGCGCGGCCTGGGTTGGCCGCTCATGCCGTTCGCCCGGGAGGGAGTCGGCGTGCCGGCCCCGCTGACGGGTCGGGGCGCTCCGCCCGCGTGGGCCGTCTCCCTTCGGGGGCGTGAGGGGCCGGCGCGGCCCGGGTCCGCCGTGCGTGCCGTCCGCTGTGCGTGCCGTCCGCTGTGGGGAGTGGGGTGCGCCGGTCGGGCGGCGGGGCAGGGTGTGGCGTGCGCGGGGGACCACCGTCTGCGCCGGCGGGACGGCACGGCGTCCGCGGGCCCGGCCGGATCAGGCCCGTCGCCGTCACGCCCGCGGTCGGGCCCGGCACCGTGGGCCGCCCGGTCCTCAGAGCCAGCCGGCGAATTCCAGGAGCAGTTCGGCGTCCTGGGGGCGGCCGACGCGGGACGCCCGGACACCGGACTCGACGGCGCGGAACAGGGTCCAGCCGCGCAGCCGCGCCTGGTCCACCTCCAGGGACTCGGCGAGCCGCTTGATCCGCCGCCGGGTGATCGACGGCCCCGAAGGCGAGGCGATCAGGTCCTCCACCCGGTCGCGGACCAGCCGGGCCAGGTCGAACGCGCACTCGCCGACCACCGGGTCCGGCCCCACCGCCAGCCAGGGCACCCGCTCCCCGGCGAGCACCTTGCTCTGCCGGAAGGTGCCGTGCAGCAGCCTTTCCTCCGGCGGCCCGGCCAGCAGCTCCTCGCGGGCCGCGAGCGCGGCGTCGACCAGGGCCGCGGTCTCGGCGCCGGCGCCGGCACCCGGGCCGGCCGCGACCGTGGCCCGCATGGCCTCGGCCTGCCGCCCGGTCCGCTCCGCGACGGTCTCGAAGACGGGGTCGGCGGGCGGCTCGACCCACAGCCGCCGCAGCGTCCCGGACGCCTCCAGCAGGGCCTTCGCCTCGGGCAGCGACCGCACCGAGACGTCCGGGTGCAGCCGCTCCAGCAGCAGGACGCCGTCCGTGTCATCCGTGCCGGGCGCGTCCGGAGCGCCGTCGGCGTCGAGGAGACGGACCGCGCCGCGGCCGTCCCAGTGGGCGAGCGCGACCCGCTCGGCCTCCGGCCGCGCCCGTCCGGGCGCCAGCTTGAGCACGGCGGGCGTGCCGTCGGCCCGGCGCACCAGGACGACCAGACTGCTGCGCCCGCCCGGCGCCTGTACCCGTTCCACGGTCAACTCGCGCAGAGCGACGGCCCGTCGGGCCAGCTCGGGCAGGCGCTCCAGCCACTCGTCGGCCTCGTCGGCGCCCTCCGGCCCGCCGCGGCGGGTCTCGCCGAGCGCCCGGACAAGGCGTCGCGGCGGATCGAAGGCCATGCGCGAGTCCATGCGCGAGATGTTTCCTTCCAGGTCGCGTTACGTCGGCGAGGGTGCCGTGGCGGACGGGGTGCCCGCCCGCTCGGCGAGCCCAGGGAAGGCTACGCTCTCGCCGCTCCAGCGCACCGCGCGGACCGCGGCCTCGCGCAGCGCCCCGGCCGCCATGCGCCGCCGGTCGTCCGCGGAGGCGCGCACGAGGTCGGAGTACACGTCGGCGACGCGCTCCTCCAGCTCGGCCGCGAACCGTATGGCGGCGGCCGTGTCCGTCACGGGGAACGGCAGCATGTACGCGGCCGACGCGGCCTCGGGCTCGGCGCCCAAGTCCTTGACCGCGCGGGTCAGTTCGTCCCGCCGGGCCCGGTGGGCGTCGTACGCCGACCGGGCGTCCGACTGCCGGGTCGCGCCGATCCGGGCGCCCACGACCCCGTAGCCGTAGACGGCCGCGTGCTCGGCGCCGAGCGCGGCCTGCAGGGCCTTGAGTTCGGCTTCCTCGGTCTTGCTCCGCTTGCTCACTTCGCCGCCTTCGTCAGCAGGAACGCGTGGGCCGCTCCGGCCGCCGCCACGGAGGCGAGCAGCCGGGCGAGTTCGCCGGGGACGTCCACCAGGGCCTGGGTCCGTTCGTCCGCGAGCTTCAGTTCGGCGGAGGCGAGGTCGGCGAGCGCGTCCTTGGGCCGGGCCGCGACACCGGGGGAGACCCCGGCGGATGCCGAACTCGATGCCGAACTCGATGCCGAACCGGAAGCGGACGGAGACTCCGAGGCCGGGGCGGACGAGGAGGCGGACGGGGACTCGCCCGAGGAGGCCGACGCCGTGGGCGCCCCGGACACCGGTGCCGACGCGGCCCCGGACGCCCCCGCGCTGCCGCCCCCGAACGCCGTCGCGTGCCGGACGACCTCGGCCCGCAGCGGGCCGAGCCGCTCCGCGAGCCCGGGATGGGCGGCGATCACCGCGGTGTAGCGGTCGGAGAGCGTCATGCTGTCCCGGGCCGCGCGGGCGCGGGCCCGGTCGGCGAGCGAGGGGCTCCCGCCGGTCGTGTCGTTCGACGACTCGGGAGCGGCGGAACAGCCCGCGAGCGCGAAGGCACCCGCGGCGGCCGCGAGCAGGGTCCTTCGGCGCGGACCCGACGGGGTGCGCGACGGCAGGGGGAACGACACGGAAGACGTCCTCGGAGGGCTCGTACGAATGTATGGGCGAACTGCCCGTGATCACGGTACCCGCGCAGGGGCCGATCACGGCCCAGCGGCTCTCCTCCAACTGTTCACGGCGCTGTTCCAGGGCGGTCGGCGGGCACCCGTCCGTGCGGCAGCACCCGCCCGGTGGACGGCAACACCCTCCGCGACCGGATACCCTTTGAGCTGACACGCGACCAACCCACAACAGCACACGCGGCCGAGGAGTCACCCGGATGAGCACGACCCAGAGC
This sequence comes from Streptomyces sp. NPDC028298, assembly GCF_055565895.1. Classification (NCBI taxonomy): domain Bacteria; kingdom Bacillati; phylum Actinomycetota; class Actinomycetes; order Kitasatosporales; family Streptomycetaceae; genus Streptomyces; species Streptomyces sp. NPDC028298. Next base: position 28,566 of record NZ_JBVHTL010000010.1, on the reverse strand, counting down.
GAGAGGCTTCGAGAACTCCTGGATCCGCTCGTGAGCTCCCAGGGCCTCGATCTGGAAGAGATCGAAGTGGAGTCCGTAGGCCGTAAGCGTGTACTGCGCGTCGTCGTGGATTCGGACGAAGGTGCCGACCTGGACGCGATCGCCGATGTGAGCCGCGCGCTCTCGGCGAAGCTCGACGAGACCGACGTGATGGGTTCGGGTGAGTACACCCTCGAGGTCGGAACCCCCGGTGCCGAGCGTGAGCTCAAGGAGCACCGTCACTACGTACGCGCCACCGACCGCCTGGTGAAGTTCCAGCTCGCGGAGGAAGGCGAACTGCTCGCCAGGATCCTGCGGGTCGAGGACGACGGGCTCGACGTCGAGGTGCCGGGTGTGAAGGGGCGCAAGCCCACCGCCAGACGGCTCGCGTTCGGGGACATCGTCAAGGCCCGCGTCCAGGTCGAGTTCAGCCGCAAGGACAAGAAGGAAGAGGAGGCGTAGCCGTGGACATCGACATGAGTGCCCTGCGGGGTTTGGTGCGGGAGAAGGAGATCTCCTTCGACCTGCTGGTCGAGGCGATCGAGTCGGCCCTCCTCATCGCCTACCACCGCACCGAGGGAAGCCGCCGGCGCGCGCGCGTGAAACTCGACCGGGAGACCGGCCATGTGACGGTGTGGGCGAAGGAGGACCCCGAGGACCTGGAGGAGGGGCAGGAGGCCCGCGAGTTCGACGACACCCCCTCGGGGTTCGGCCGGATCGCCGCCACCACCGCCAAGCAGGTGATCCTGCAGCGTCTGCGGGACGCCGAGGACGACGCGACCCTCGGCGAGTACGCGGGCCGCGAGGGCGACATCGTCACCGGTGTGGTCCAGCAGGGCCGCGACCCGAAGAACGTGCTCGTCGACATCGGCAAGCTGGAGGCCATCCTGCCGGTGCAGGAGCAGGTCCCCGGCGAGAACTACGAGCACGGCCTGCGCCTGCGCTCGTACGTCGTACGGGTGGCCAAGGGCGTCCGCGGTCCGTCCGTGACCCTGTCCCGTACGCACCCCAACCTCGTGAAGAAGCTCTTCGCGCTGGAGGTGCCGGAGATCGCCGACGGTTCCGTCGAGATCGCCGCCATCGCCCGTGAGGCCGGCCACCGCACGAAGATCGCCGTCCGGTCCAACCGCAGCGGTCTGAACGCCAAGGGCGCCTGCATCGGCCCCATGGGCGGCCGGGTGCGCAACGTGATGGCCGAGCTGAACGGCGAGAAGATCGACATCGTCGACTGGTCGGACGACCCGGCGGACATGGTGGCCAACGCCCTCTCCCCGGCCCGGGTCTCCAAGGTCGAGGTCGTCGACCTCGCGGCCCGTTCGGCGCGCGTGACGGTCCCCGACTACCAGCTCTCGCTGGCGATCGGCAAGGAGGGCCAGAACGCCCGCCTCGCCGCCCGCCTCACCGGCTGGCGGATCGACATCCGTCCGGACACCGAGCAGCCCGCCGAGCAGCGCGGGGAATAGACCGGGAATAGATCCGGCCCGCGCAACGCTTACATCACGACAACAACCGTTCGATTCTTGCCCCAAAGGGGTGAGGTCGGTACGGGGAGGTAGACTTAAGAGTGTCTGGCCGGACGCGAGCCCGCGCATGCCCTGAACGCACCTGTGTGGGGTGCCGGGAGCGAGCGGCCAAGAGAGACTTGCTGCGCATCGTGGCGGTCGAGGGCGAATGCGCCCCCGATCATCGCGGTACGCTGCCCGGCCGGGGTGCGTACGTGCATCCCGTTCTGGTCTGTCTCGATCTGGCGGTCCGCCGCCGGGCGATCCCGCGGGCGCTGCGCGCTCTGGGACCGCTCGACACCGCGGCGTTGCGCCTCTACGTCGAGCAGGCAACACCGTAAGACGCGTCGTACGGAACCCCCGTGCGGCCTGGTATTCCGCGAGTTGGAAGTAGGTCGAGATTGCGATGAGCACTCGATGAGCACGCGATGAGTACGCCCATGAAGTAGCGACGGTCCGGACGCAGACCCGGACCTAAAAGGAGCGAAGTGGCTAAGGTCCGGGTATACGAACTCGCCAAGGAGTTCGGCGTAGAGAGCAAGGTCGTCATGGCCAAGCTCCAAGAACTCGGTGAATTCGTCCGTTCGGCGTCCTCGACGATCGAGGCCCCCGTCGTACGCAAACTGACAGATGCCCTCCAGCAGGGCAACGGTGGCGGCAAGCCCGCCCCGCGCAAGGCTGCCCCGGCCAAGCCGGGCGCCCCCTCTCCGGCGCAGGCCGCACGTCCGGCCGCCCCGCGCCCGCCGGCCCCGAAGCCGGCCGCGGCCGAGAAGCCCGCGGCCGCTCCGGTGACCCCGGCGGCTGCGGGCCCGCGCCCGACTCCGGGTCCCAAGCCGGCCCCGAAGCCCGCTCCGGCGGCTCCGGCTCCGGTCGCGGCCGAGTTCACCGCGCCCCCGTCGGCGCCGGCCGCGCCGCAGCAGCAGGCCCCCTCGGCTCCGGCCGCGGGTCCCCGTCCGGGCGCCCCGCGTCCCGCCGGTCAGGCCCCGCGTCCCGGTGCCCGTCCGGCCGGTGGTCCCGGCCAGGGCGGTCAGGGCCGTGGTGACCGTCCCGAGCGCGGCGACCGTCAGGGCGCCCCGCGTCCCGGCGGCCAGGCTCCGCGTCCGGGTGCCCGTCCCGCGGGTCCCCGTCCGGGCAACAACCCGTTCACCTCTGGTGGTTCCACCGGCATGGCGCGCCCGCAGGCGCCCCGTCCCGGCGGTGCCCCGCGTCCCGGTGGCGCCGGTGCCCCCGGTGGCCCGCGCCCGCAGGGTGCCGGCGGCCAGGACCGTGCTCCCCGTCCCCAGGGCGGTCCCGGCGGCGCTCCGCGTCCGCAGGGCGGTCCGGGCGGTGCCCGTCCCACTCCGGGCGGCATGCCCCGTCCGCAGGCCCCGCGTCCCGGCGGCGGTCCGGGCGGTAACCGTCCGAACCCCGGCATGATGCCTCAGCGTCCGGCCGCGGGCAGCCCGCGTCCCGGCGGCGGCCCCGGTGGCCGTGGTCCCGGTGCCGGTGGCGGTCGTCCCGGTGGTCCCGGTGGCGGTCGTCCGGGCGGCGGCTTCGCCGGTCGTCCGGCCGGTCCCGGTGGCGGTGGCGGCGGTTTCGCCGGCCGTCCCGGTGGTCCCGGTGGCGGTGGCGGCGGTTTCGCCGGCCGTCCGGGTGGTCCCGGTGGTGGCGGCGGCGGTCGTCCCGGCTTCGGCGGTCGTCCGGGTGGTCCCGGTGGCCGTGGTGGCACGCAGGGTGCGTTCGGCCGTCCCGGCGGTCCGGCGCGTCGTGGTCGCAAGTCGAAGCGGCAGAGGCGCCAGGAGTACGAGGCCATGCAGGCCCCGTCGGTCGGCGGCGTGATGCTGCCTCGCGGCAACGGACAGTCCGTCCGCCTGTCGCGCGGTGCCTCCCTCACCGACTTCGCGGAGAAGATCAACGCCAACCCGGCGTCGCTCGTCGCCGTGATGATGAACCTCGGCGAGATGGTCACTGCCACGCAGTCCGTCTCCGACGAGACCCTCCAGCTCCTCGCCGGCGAGATGAACTACGTCATCGAGATCGTCAGCCCGGAGGAGGAGGACCGCGAGCTGCTCGAGTCCTTCGACATCGAGTTCGGCGAGGACGAGGGTGGCGAGGAGTTCCTCGTCGCGCGTCCGCCGGTCGTGACCGTCATGGGTCACGTCGACCACGGTAAGACCCGCCTTCTCGACACCATCCGCAAGACGAACGTCGTCGCGGGCGAGGCCGGCGGTATCACCCAGCACATCGGTGCGTACCAGGTCACGACCCAGGTCAACGACGAAGAGCGCAAGATCACCTTCATCGACACCCCGGGTCACGAGGCGTTCACCGCCATGCGTGCCCGTGGTGCGAAGTCGACCGACATCGCGATCCTCGTGGTGGCGGCCAACGACGGTGTGATGCCCCAGACGATCGAGGCGCTGAACCACGCCAAGGCGGCCGACGTGCCGATCGTGGTCGCGGTCAACAAGATCGACGTCGAGGGTGCCGACCCGACCAAGGTGCGCGGACAGCTCACCGAGTTCGGTCTGGTGGCCGAGGAGTACGGCGGCGACACGATGTTCGTCGACATCTCCGCCAAGCAGGGCCTCAACATCGAGAGCCTGCTGGAGGCCGTGGTCCTGACCGCGGACGCCTCGCTCGACCTGCGGGCCAACCCGGAGCAGGACGCGCAGGGTATTGCGATCGAGTCCCACCTCGACCGCGGCCGCGGTGCCGTCGCGACCGTCCTGGTCCAGCGAGGCACCCTGCGGGTCGGCGACACCATGGTGGTCGGCGACGCGTACGGCCGTGTCCGCGCGATGCTCGACGACAAGGGCGAGAACGTGGAAGAGGCGGGTCCCTCGACCCCGGTCCTCGTCCTCGGTCTCACCAACGTCCCGGGCGCCGGCGACAACTTCCTGGTCGTCGACGAGGACCGCACGGCGCGTCAGATCGCCGAGAAGCGGGCGGCGCGCGAGCGCAACGCCAACTTCGCCCGCCGGGGTGTCCGGTTCTCCCTGGAGAACCTGGACGAGGCCCTCAAGGCCGGTCTGGTGCAGGAACTCAACCTCATCATCAAGGGCGACGCGTCCGGTTCGGTGGAGGCTCTCGAGTCCTCGCTGCTCCAGCTCGACGTCGGCGACGAGGTCGACATCCGTGTCCTGCACCGCGGTGTGGGTGCGGTCACCGAGTCCGACATCAACCTGGCGACCGGCTCCGACGCCATCGTCATCGGCTTCAACGTCCGCGCTGCGGGCCGCGCGGCGCAGATGGCGGAGCGCGAGGGCGTCGACGTCCGGTACTACTCGGTGATCTACCAGGCCATCGAGGAGATCGAGGCGGCCCTCAAGGGCATGCTCAAGCCGGAGTACGAGGAGGTCGAGCTCGGCACGGCGGAGATCCGCGAGGTCTTCAAGTCGTCCAAGCTGGGCAACATCGCCGGTGTCCTGGTCCGCTCGGGCGAGGTCAAGCGCAACACCAAGGCGCGCCTCGTCCGCGACGGCAAGGTCATCGCGGAGAACCTCAACATCTCCGGGCTGCGTCGCTTCAAGGACGACGTCACCGAGATCCGCGAAGGCTTCGAGGGTGGTATCAACCTCGGAAACTTCAACGACATCAAGGTCGACGACGTCATCGCGACGTACGAGATGCGCGAGAAGCCGCGCTCGTAAAGCGGTTCCCAGGCTGGCCGGCGGTGAGCAGTCACCGCCGGCCAGCCTGGCTTTTGCGGGATCACGCGACTCCCCGCGTCCCTTCCCGGGGCGCGGGGAATCGCGTGACCGGGCCCGGAAACCCCGTCGAGCGAGCCGACGGTTCGTTGTACGGTTCTGATGTCCCTGCCAAGTGCATTGGCAGGCCATCTACCCCGTACCGGCGGGACATCCGGTTACACATGTATGTGGGGACGCTGTCCTTCGATCTGCTCCTCGGCGACGTTCACTCGCTCAAGGAGAAACGCTCTCTCGTCCGGCCGATCGTCGCCGAACTCCAGCGGAAGTACGCGGTGAGTGCCGCCGAGACGGGCAACCAGGACCTTCACCGCAGGGCGGAGATCGGCCTGGCGGTGGTCTCCGGGGACACCACGCACCTGGCCGACGTACTGGACCGGTGCGAGCGGCTGGTAGCGGCCCGACCGGAGGTGGAACTGCTGTCGGTACGACGCAGACTCCACAGCGACGAAGACTGACGAAGACCGACGCAACACGCAAGGCGAAGAAGGAGACGGACCAGTGGCCGACAACGCGCGGGCGAAGAGGCTGGCGGACCTCATCCGAGAGGTGGTGGCCCAGAAGCTGCAGCGCGGGATCAAGGACCCGCGGCTCGGCACTCACGTCACCATCACGGACACCCGGGTCACCGGGGACCTCCGGGAGGCCACCGTCTTCTACACGGTGTACGGGGACGACGAGGCGCGCGCCGAGGCGGCCGCGGGCCTGGAGAGCGCCAAGGGCGTGCTCCGCTCGGCCGTCGGCGCGGCGGCGGGCGTGAAGTTCACGCCGACGCTGACGTTCGTCGCGGACGCCCTGCCGGACACCGCCAAGACCATCGAGGACCTGCTCGACAAGGCACGGGCCTCGGACGCGAAGGTGCGCGAGGTCTCGGCCGGCGCGGCCTTCGCGGGCGACGCGGACCCGTACAAGAAGCCGGGCGAGGACGACGAGGACGAGGACGACTCGGCTCGATGACGCAGCAGACCAAAACGCCCGACGGGCTTGTCATCGTCGACAAGCCGTCGGGCTTCACCTCGCACGACGTGGTCGCCAAGATGCGCGGGATCGCCAGAACCCGCCGGGTCGGCCACGCGGGCACCCTCGACCCCATGGCGACGGGCGTTCTCGTCCTCGGCGTCGAGAAGGCCACCAAGCTCCTCGGACACCTCGCGCTGACCGAGAAGGAGTACCTCGGCACGATCCGGCTCGGCCAGAACACGCTGACCGACGACGCCGAGGGCGACATCACCTCCTCGACGGACGCCTCCGCCGTGAAGCGCGACGCGATCGACGCCGGGGTGGCCAAGCTGACCGGCGCCATCATGCAGGTGCCGTCCAAGGTCAGCGCCATCAAGATCGACGGCGTGCGCTCGTACAAGCGGGCGCGCGAGGGCGAGGACTTCGAGATCCCGGCCCGCCCGGTGACCATCTCGTCGTTCACGGTGTACGACATCCGTGACGCGGTCGCCGAGGACGGCACCCCGGTGCTCGACCTCGTCGTCTCCGTCGTCTGCTCCTCCGGGACGTACATCCGGGCGATCGCCCGCGACCTCGGCGCGGACCTGGGCGTCGGCGGTCACCTCACCGCCCTGCGCCGCACCCGCGTCGGCCCGTACAAGCTGGACTCCGCGCGCACGCTCGACCAGCTCCAGGAGGAGCTGACGGTGATGCCGATCGCGGAGGCGGCCGCGGCCGCGTTCCCGCGCTGGGACGTCGACGCCAAGCGGGCCCGGCTGCTGCTCAACGGCGTCCGGCTGGAGATGCCCGACGAGTACGCCGGCAACGGCACCGTGGCGGTCTTCGATCCCGAGGGCGCGTTCGTCGCGCTGGTCGAGGAACAGAAGGGCAAGGCCAAGAGCCTGGCCGTCTTCGCCTGAGGACCGCCCGCCCGCGTCGGACGCGCGGCCGGGCGGACCGCCGGTCGCGCGCGACACGGCGGACCTGCCGGTCGCGAGACCGGGCGGACAGGGCGCCCGTGGAGCGGCGGTCACGGGGTCTCGTGCCCGCCGCTCGACGGTCCCCCCTCGGTTCCCCCACCCAAGGGTGTATCCATCCGACCTGCCGTATTCACCCCATCGGGCGGGCGCTCGGAGTGAACCAGGGGAGTAGAGGGGGGCGCGTTCGCCTCACGATCTGTCCCATTGATCACCTCACCCCTACCGTCGTGAGCAGGAGCGCGGCGGGGAGGTTCGAGTATGGCGGGGCGAGGCCCGCGGACGGGGTACGAAGAGGCGGCGGACGGCACCGTTCAGCCGGGGGACGACGCCCTCGTACGCGTCCACGACCTGGCCGGCCGGCCACGCGGCACGGGATTCGCGGCCGATCACGACGGCACGGTGATCACCAGCCACGACGCCGTCGACGGCCTGGACCGGCTCGTCCTGCACGCCCCCGGCGGCCACACGTGTGTGCTGGGCGCCGACGCCGTCACTCCACTGCCCGACCTGGGACTGGCCCTCGTACGCACCCGAGGTCTCGGCCTCCTCCCGCTCCCCGTCACCGTGCGGGACCGCGTCGCGACCGGCACCTACGTCAGGCTCGCCGCGGGCGGCTGGCGCGAGGCACGCGTGCTGGGCTCCTCCGCCGTGCCGCCCCCGGCCGGCGGCCGGGCCCGTCTTCCTCACGAAGCACTGGAGTTGGCGATCGGCACGGCGGGCGCGGACGCGCTCAGGCCGGGCGGCGGGGCGGCCGGGGGGCCGGTCCTGGACGCCCGCACCGGCGCCGTCGTCGCGGTCGTCCGCACCGCCCCCCGCGCCGCCGGCCCGGACGGCACCGCGCCCGGGGACACCCCGCCGGGCCGCCGGGCGCCGGGATCCGCCGTCCCCCTGCGGCGCGGCGCGGGGCCGCTCGCCGAGCTGCTGGCCCGCAACGCGGCCACCGTGCCCGCCTACGGCGCCGATCTGAACCTCGCGGCCGCGCTGGAGCTCACCGCGACCTCGGTGGGCTCGGACGGACCCCGCCCACCGGTGCCGTCCGGATCCCCGGGCCCGCACCCGGGGATCGTCGAACGGGCCGATGTCGTCGGGGAGTTCGCGTCCTTCGAGCGCGGCCCGGCCCTCGTCCTCGGCCTCGTCGGCCCGCCCGGCAGCGGCCGTACGACGGAACTGGCCGCCCTCGCCGCCCGCCGCCTGCGGGGTCCCGAGCCGGCTCCCACCCTCTGGCTGCGCGGCGCCGACCTCCGCGCCGACGACACCTCCGTGGCCGACGCGGCGACACGCGCGCTGGAACGCGCCGGGCGGATCGTCGCCGCGTCCCGGCGCACCACCGGGGCGACCGGAGCGGCGGCCGCGCGGCGCGCCACGGCCGACCGGAGCGTCCTGCCCCCCGAGGGGTACGGCGGCGAACTGGGCGACATCGCGCCGGACCGCCTGGCCGCGCCTGCACGCGCAGCGGGCCGGCCCCTGCTGCTCCTGCTCGACGGCCCCGAGGAGATGCCCCCCGAGCTCGCCCACCGCCTCCCGGCCTGGACGGAGGCGACGACGGCCTGGCTGACGGAGACCGGCACCCGGCTCGCGGTCGCCTGCCGCGCGGAGTACTGGGAACGGGCCGGGGCGGAATTCCCCACGGCGCTGCTGCACCACCCGGCACCCCACTCGGCCGGGGAGGCGTCCGGTTTCGGAAAGGGCGCGGCGGAGGACATCGGAGGGCCGGTGTACGCGGACGCGTGGGCGCGGACGGGCGCGAGCGGGTCACCGTCGGCGGGCGGGGCCGGGGTGTCGGCGCCGGACGGGGCCAGCGTGTCGGCGCCGGACGCGGGCGGGAGGCTGCCCGCCTGTGTGCTGCTCGGTGAACTGACCGAGGCGGAGGCACGATCGGCGCGGGCGCGAGCCGGGATTCCGGAAGGCGCCCTGGCGTCGGCCGCCGCCCGCCGCCCCCTGGTGCTGCGGCTGCTCGCCGAGGTGATGGCCGCGCCCGTGGACCCGCGGTCCGAACCGCTCGACCGGGACGACGTGTTCGCCGCTCACCTCGACCTGATGTGCCTGCGCGTCGCGGTCCGCCTCGCCGCGGCCAACGGACTGCGCGGCACCGCCGTGCGCCGGCTCGCCGCCCGCGTCTCCGGCCAGGTGCACGAAGCAGCCCGGCGCTGCCTCGGCCCAGGACAGGGGCAACTGGACCGGGCCTCCTTCGAGAGCGTCTTCCCCTGGGGCCCCTCCCGGGGACACCTCACCGGCATCACCGGCTGGGCGTCCGCCGTCCTCACCGAAGGGCTCCTCGTCCCCGCGGGCGACGGCTACCGCTTCGCCCACGAGGAGCTCGCCGACTGGATCCAGGGCACCCATCTCGACCTGGACGCGGCCCTGGACAGCCTGGTCCACCGCGGCCGCCCCACCCTCGGCACCGGCCCCGGGCCGACGCGGACCACGGCACCCGGCCGCCGGGACGCCCGCCGCGCCCGGTCCGCCTCTCCCGACGCCGGGGCACCCGACGTCAGGACCCCGGCTCCCGGGACGGGCGTCCTGCCCGTCCCCCGCCACCGGATCGGCCCCGTCGTCGAGACCCTGCTCCTGCTGGCCCGTCGGCAGGCCACCGCCGAACTGACGCTCCACCTCGAAGACCTCGTCCACGCGGTCGACGACCTGCTGCCCCCGCCCGAAACCCCGGACCGGCTCACCGCCCCGACGGGCGACCCCCTGTGGTGGGCCACCCGCCTGTGCGCGACCGTCCTGCTCCGGGTGCCCGACGCCACCCCGTACATCAGCGCGCTGCGGCTGCTCACCGAACGGATCGTGGTGTGGCGGCGGCAGGGCAGAGCCGTTCCGGACGCGTTCGGCCCGGGCTTCTGGGTGGCGCTGCCCGTCCCGGACGCGGAACGCTTCGACCTGCTCAGGCGCCTGGTGGCCGCCGACCCCCGCAGGCCGCCCACCACCGAGCCCCCGTACCCGGACGAGGCCCCCGCCGCTCCGCGCCACCTCGACACGGTCTCGCGGCTCCTCGCCGCCGACCCCGTCGCCGTACACCGCCACCTCACCCGCTGGTTCGACGACGAGCGACCCCTGGCCGCGACGCCGGACGCGACCGTCGCGACCGCCGCACAGGCACTGCTGTACGCGCACCGGCGGCGCGCCCCGGACGATCTGACCGAGGCCCTGATGACCGCCTCCCACCCACGCGGCGACGAACTGCTGGCCGTGCTGGCCGAGGAGGAACCGTCGGCCGTGTGCCGGGCGGTCGAGCGGTGGGCCCAGGACGAACGGCCCGGGCGCCGGGCGGCGGCCGTCGCCCACGGGCTGCGCGCGGCGCCCTTCGCGGCCCGCCCGGCCGACCGCGAACCACTGCGTCACGCGGCGCTCGCCCTGCTCGCCCGTCCCGCCGACCGGGCCCTGCACGGCGGGGCGCTCGGCATCCTCGTACAGGATCCGCTCGCGCGGGCCCGGTGCCTGCCGCAGGCCCTGGAGCGCTTCGCGGCCGGTGACCCACGGCTGCCGGCGAGCGCTCTGGCCGCCGCGCTCGGCACCGACCCGGAGCCCGTCCTCGCCGCGTTCCGCGACCGGCTGCGCCGGCTCGGCCCCGACACGGCCGAGCTGCTGCGCGCCCTCGCCGACGCCACCACCCCCGCGCTGGCCCGCCCGGTCGCCGCGCTGGTGCGGGAGACGGTGGAGCTGTGCCCGGGAGTCGCCGCGTACCTGGCCGCCCACGTGGACCGCCGCATCGACCACGGAAGCGCCGCTCAAGGCGCACTGTTCCCCCTGGTCAGCGGACTGCTGGAGACGTGTGGCGGCACGGTGCGCAGCGCGCTCGCCCAGGTCCTGGCGACGCCCGGAGAGCCGGAGCGGGGAGACCGGGCGGCGGCCCCGCTGCGACGCGAACTGCTCGATCTGCTGCTGGCGCACGAGCGCGATCCGGTCGTCCTCGACACCGTGCTGAGAGCCGCCGCCGACGGCCTCGACCGCAGGGGGGAGACCCCCACCCGCGAGCTGGTGCACCGCGTCGGCCTCCTCCTCGTCCGCACCCCGGCGGGAGCCGGCGCCTTCGACCGGGGCCTGGCCGATCTGGCCCGGCGCGTCCCCGGCTTCGCCGCCCTGCTCGCCCGCTGGGTGACCGACACCCCCGAGGAAGGGGCCGTCCTCCTGAGCCCCGGCACCCGCCACCTGATCGAGGACCTGGCCGGGGCGAGGGCTCCCGCCTGACCCACGCCCGCACCGCGACGCCCGCGGCGACGAGCACCCCGACGCACTCGGCACCGCACACCGCGGCGCTGAGCGATCGGTCACAGCCTGATGCCGATGCAAGCCGAGAGCGCACGGCATGGCACCCTTAGAGCTGCGAATAAGGCAATCACGGACACGGGTTCGACAAGGAGCGGTCACAGTGCAGCGCTGGCGTGGCTTGGAGGACATCCCCGAGGACTGGGGGCGCAGCGTCGTCACCATCGGTTCCTACGACGGGGTGCACCGCGGACACCAGGTCATCATCCGGCATGCAGTGGACCGTGCCCGCGAGCTGGGCGTCCCGTCCGTCGTGGTCACCTTCGACCCGCACCCCAGCGAGGTCGTCCGCCCGGGCAGCCACCCCCCGCTGCTCGCCCCGCACCACCGCCGTGCCGAACTGATGGCCGAACTGGGCGTCGACGCCCTGCTCATCCTTCCGTTCACCACCGAGTTCTCGAAGCTGTCGCCCGCCGACTTCGTGGTCAAGGTGCTGGTCGACAAGCTGCACGCGAAGGCGGTCGTCGAGGGCCCCAACTTCCGCTTCGGCCACAAGGCCGCGGGCAACGTCGACTTCCTGCGTGAGCAGGGGGAGACCTACGACTTCGAGGTCGAGGTCGTCGACCTGTTCGTGTCCGGCGAGGCGGGCGGCGGCGAGCCGTTCTCCTCGACCCTCACGCGGCGTCTCGTCGCCGAGGGCGATGTCGAGGGCGCGCGCGAGATCCTCGGCCGGCCGCACCGCGTCGAGGGCGTCGTCGTCCGCGGCGCCCAGCGCGGCCGCGAACTCGGCTTCCCCACGGCGAACGTCGAGACCCTGCCGCACACCGCGATCCCGGCCGACGGCGTGTACGCCGGCTGGCTGCACGCCCAGGGCGAGGCCATGCCCGCCGCGATCTCGGTGGGCACGAACCCGCAGTTCGACGGCACCGAGCGCACGGTGGAGGCGTACGCCATCGACCGCGTCGGCCTCGACCTCTACGGTCTGCACGTCGCCGTCGACTTCCTCGCGTTCGTCCGCGGCCAGGCCAGGTTCGACTCCATCGAGGCCCTGCTGGTGGCCATCGGCGACGACGTGAAGCGCTCGCGCGAACTGATCGAGGCGTACGACGGGGAGTAGCGCCCGGACAGAGCACGACAGAGCACGGACACAGCCCGGGCAGTGCCCGGACGTGTGAAGGCCCGCACCGTTCAGGACGGTGCGGGCCTTCACACGTACCGGCTCCCCGGCGGTGTCCGCCGGGGAGCCGGGCCGCTACTGCTGCGGGGGCGCCGGCGGCGGCGGGTTCTGCCCCTGGTTCGGCTGGTAGGGCTGACCAGGCTGGTACGGCTGCCCCGGCTGGTACTGCTGACCGGGCTGGGGCGGCTGCGGCTGCGGGTGGCCCTGTCCCGGCGCCTGCGGATAGGGCTGACCGGGCTGCGGCGGATAGGGCTGTCCCGGCTGTCCGTACGGCCCTTGCTGCTGCGGCTGCTGGGGCTGCTGGGGCTGCGGCGGCTGCTGCGGGGCCTGACCAGGCGCGGGTTGTCCCGGAACCTGCTGCCCCGGAACCTGCTGTCCAGGAACGTACTGCCCGGGAACGTACTGACCCGGCATCGGCGGTGCGGCCACCGGCGGCGGGTTGCCGTCGTTGGTCCACAGACCGTGCGACTGCTGGTGCCGCGCGAAGTCCTCGGCCACCATCGCGGAGAGGTTGAAGTACGCCTCGCGCACCTTGGGCCGCATCATGTCGAGGTCGACCTCGGCACCCGCGGCCAGGTGCTCGTCGAACGGCACGGTCACGACACCGCGGCAGCGCGTCTCGAAGTGGCTGACGATGTCGTCCACCTTGATCATCTTGCCGGTCTCGCGCACTCCGGAGATGACCGTGATGGACCGCGAGACGAGATCCGCGTACCCGTGCGCCGACAGCCAGTCCAGCGTCGTACTGGCGCTGCTCGCCCCGTCCACCGAGGGCGTCGAGATGATGATGAGCTGGTCGGCCAGATCGAGCACCCCGCGCATGGCGCTGTACAGCAGACCCGTGCCGGAGTCGGTCAGGATGATCGGGTACTGCTTGCCGAGGACGTCGATCGCGCGCCGGTAGTCCTCGTCGTTGAAGGCCGTGGACACGGCCGGGTCGACGTCGTTGGCGATGATCTCCAGCCCGGAGGGCGCCTGCGAGGTGAACCGCCGGATGTCCATGTACGAGTTGATGTACGGGATCGCCTGCACGAGGTCACGGATGGTGGCCCCGGTCTCGCGGCGCACCCGGCGGCCGAGCGTGCCGGCGTCCGGGTTGGCGTCGATGGCGAGGATCTTGTCCTGACGCTCGGTGGCGAGCGTGGAGCCGAGCGCGGTGGTCGTGGTCGTCTTGCCCACACCGCCCTTGAGACTGATGACGGCGATCCGGTAGCAGGAGAGCACCGGGGTCCGGATCAGCTCCAACTTCCGCTGCCGCTCGGCCTCTTCCTTCTTGCCGCCCAGCTTGAACCGCGACTGCGCGGCGGCCGGACGGCCGCTCTTGACCTTCTGCCGCTTGTTGTTGAGCAGCCGGTCGGAGGACAGCTCCACCGCCGCGGTGTAACCGAGCGGCGCCGCACCGGGGTTGGTCGGCTGCCGCTGGTCGTGCCGCACCGGCTGCGGCCAGGCCGTACCGGTCCGCGGGTCCACGGGGGCGGCCGGGGCGGCGGGCTGCTGCTGCCCGGCCGGCGGACCCGGCTGGTACGGGGGCTGCTGCTGAGCCGGTGCCGGGTGGGCCGGGGCGGCCTGCGGCTGCGCGAGGTCGTAACCGGGCTGCGGGGCGGGCGAGTCGGACGCCGGCTGCGGGAAGCCGTAGCCGGGCTGAGGGGCCGGAGCAGGGGTGGGCGCCGGGGCCTGCGGCGGCGCGGCGTCCGGCGCGGGCTGCGGGAACCCGTAGCCGGGGGCCTGCGGGGCGGCGGGGTGGGCGGCCTGCTGGTCCTGGGGTGCGGTGCCCGGCTGCGGGAAGCCGTAGCCCGGCCCGGGGGCCGGCTGTGCCGGGGCCTGGGACTGCGGGAAGCCGTAGCCGGGCTGAGGAGCGGGAGCAGGGGCGGGTGCCGGGGCCTGCTGCGGTACGGGGTCCGGCGCGGGCTGGGCGGCCGGGGCGGGCTGCGGGAAGCCGTAGCCGGGTGCTGCCTGCGGGGCGGCGGGGTGGGCCGCTTGCTGGTCCTGGGGTGCGGTGCCGGGCTGGGGGAATCCGTAGCCCGGGGCCGGGGCCGGGGCGGGCGGGGTCGCGGGAGCGGGGGCCGGAGCGGGCACGCCCGGGTGCGGGAAGCCGTAGCTGCCCTGCGGGGCGGACGCCGGGTCCGGGGCGCCGGACTGCGGGAACCCGTAACTCCCCTGCTGCGGCGCGGCAGGAGCGGGCGCCTCCGCGGGCTGGGCCTGCGGGGGAACCGGTACGTGCTGCGGCGCCGGGGGCTGGAAGGGCTGACCGGGTGCGGGAGCAGGCGCCGGCGCGGGTGCCTGGAAGGGCTGACCGGGAGCTGGTGCTTGTGGGGCCGGGGGCTGGAAGGGCTGACCGGGAGCCGGTGCCTGTGCGGCCGGTGCCTGGAAGGGCTGGCCCGGAGCCGGAGCCACGGGTGCCTGCTGCGGGATCGGCGCCTGGTGCGGCACCTGGCCCTGCGGGGCCGGCGCGGGTTCCGTCGTGGCGGGCCACTGCGGAGCCGGAGCGGGGGCGGCGGGCTGGTAGGAGGGCGGCAGCGGCGGCAGCCCACCCTGCGGCAGCGGCGGCGGAGCCCAGGCCGGAGGCGCGTCCTGGACACCCTCGGGCTCCTGCGGCCGGACCACGGGCACCGCGTCCTGGGGCTCGCCGTCCTGGGGCACCGAGTCCTGCGGCTCACCGTCCTGGCGTGAGACGTCCTGGAGCTCGTACTCGGCGTCGTCGTGCGCACCCGAGTCGGTGACGCCGTCCGTACCGGCGTCTGTACCGGTGTCCGTGCGGACCGCGCCGTCGGTCTCGGCCGGGACCCCGGTGGACTCGGAGCCGGAGGGAACGGCGACGGCGTCGGCCGGGGCGGACCGGTCGGCCACCGGCACGTCGGAAACGCCGCGCTGGGACTGGGAGGCCGCCTCGAGCGACTGGTAGGCGAGCACGGGATCGATGGCGGGCGCGGGGGAGGAGGCGGGCTCGGGCGCGGCCACGGGCCGGTCGGGAGCCACCTGCTCGGACGGGGCGGCGTCCTCCGGCCGGACCAGGGCCAGGGCTGCGGGCGGGCCCGCGGCCTCGGCCGCGTCCTCGCCGGACACCGTGCCCTCGTCGCCCCGGTCGTCGCCTTCGTCGGAGGTGGAGGTGGAGGCGGTTTCGGCCTCGGCCTCCGCCTCGGCCTCCGCCTCGGCCTCCGCCTCGGCCTCCGCCTCGGCCTCCGCCTCGGCCTCCGCCTCGGCCTCCGCCTCGGCCTCCGCCTCGGCCGGGCCCTCGGCCTGAGCGTCCGTGTCGCCGGACTCGGCGACGACCGCGTCCTCGGCGGCCGCCCGTTCCGCGATCTCCCGCTGCAGCGCGACAGCGGAGAACCGCATGGTCGCGCCGCTCTCGAGGTCCCCGCTCGCGGAGTCCTGCGCGTCGGACGCGGGGCCGGGAACGGAGGCCACCGGAGCGGCAGCCGTCCACGGTGCCTGGAACCCGCCCGCGGGCAGGTTCGGCAGAGCGGTCGGGCCACCGACTTCCGCGACCGGAGTCGGTGCCGATTCCGGCGCGGGCGCTTGAGGCTGTACGGCATGGGGCAGTGCGACGGGCGGCCGGACGTCCTCGGGACCGGCGTCGGGCCCACCCCCGGGACCGGCGACGGGCGCCGAGCCGGTCACCGAAGCAGCCGACGGAGCAGCCACCGGACCGTCGTCGTCGGCCGTCGAGCCCTCCGCGGCGTCCGAGGCAGCCGAGTCACCCGAAGGCGCGGCGTCCTTCGCACCCGGCGACTCCTGCCGCTCCCCGGTGTCCGTCACGCCCTCGGCCTCCTTCGGGCCGTCGGACTCCTCCGAGCCCTCCGAGCCCACCGGACCGTCCGAGTCCCCCGAGTCGCCTGTGCCGCCCGAATCCCCGGAACCGGCCGAGGCGTTCTGCGTGTACCAGGCGGGCGGCGCGTAGTCGATGGTGAACTCGCCCGTCGTCTCGACGGCGGACTCGGCGTCGGACTGGTCATCGCCGGGCGTGGCCCAGCCCCCGCGGATCCCGCCCCGATCGCTGTTCACAATTCCTCCTGGTGTGGCCGAGCACCCGCAAGCCGTGCCGGGTCGACCGTCTGCTTGTCGTCCGTTGACGTTCACGGACGACCGAGGCCGCCCGAAGTCCGTACGAGACCGCCCGGATTGACCGGCCCCCCGGATAACGCGAGCCCCCCGTGCACGGGTTCAGGCGTCGCGCCCGGTCCCAGCCTAATCACCATGACTGTTCGCGGGGCAGGCCCGTCCACCGCACCGCGGAAGCCCGTTACGGCACACCCTGCCCAGAAGTGGCCCACGCACGCTCACCATTGACCCCGAAAGCGGACAAACGACGGCACCGGAAGGACACTTGCGGCACGGCGGGACGACGGCCGGGCGCGCGGCACGGACGGACACGGACGGACAACGAAAGGTCAGGCACGCGGCACGGACGGACGACGGTCAGGTACGCGCCACGGACGGACGACGGTCAGGCACGCGGCGCGGACGGACGACGGCCGGGCAGACGAAAGGGCCGCCGCGGAAGACTCTCCGCACCGGCCCCGGTTCCCCACGCCCCGCTACTCCGCCGGCAGTCCCCCCGCGCGCGGGGCCGGCTCCAGATCGAACTCGCCGTCGCGTGCGCCCAGCACGAAGGCCCGCCACTCCGCCTCCGTGTACCGCAGGACCGTCCCCGGGTCGAGCGAGGACCGCATGGCCACCGCGCCCCCGGGCAGGTGGGCGATCTCGACCCGCTCCTCGTGCTGCTCGGTGCCCGGCGCGCTCTGCCATTCGGCGCCCGAGATGTCGAGTGCGTAGAGCTCGTCCTTCTCCCGCTCCTTGCGCGCCCTGACGTCGTTCTCCGCTTCCTCGGCCATGTTCCGCCGGCCCCTTCCCCACGTATGAATGACCTCTGCCGTCACCCTAGTGGCCTGGTCCGCGCCGTCCGGGGAGGTTCGCGGACCCGGACAGACGTATCCGCCCCGGCTGGTACCCTGTGTAACGGCCGTTTGTGTACGCACCCCCGGAGCGCTGCTCTGGAGGCCGCGCCCAGCGGATCCCCGCCTCCCGAGTTACGGAAGCTCCCCTGAGAAGTGGACCAGGGGCACTCGGTGGCACACATGAGACTACGAGGAGTACGCGTGTCGCTCGACGCCGCTACGAAGAAGCAGATCATCAGCGAGTTCGGTCAGAAGGAGGGCGACACCGGCTCCCCCGAGGTCCAGGTCGCCATGCTCTCGCGCCGCATCTCGGACCTGACCGAGCACCTCAAGACGCACAAGCACGACCACCACTCCCGTCGTGGTCTGCTGATCCTGGTCGGTCAGCGTCGCCGCCTTCTCCAGTACCTGGCCAAGAAGGACATCCAGCGCTTCCGTGCGCTGGTCGACCGCCTGGGCATCCGCCGCGGTGCGGCGGGCGCCAAGTAAGACGCCGTGAAGGGAGCGGTTCCCACCTCTTGGGGACCGCTCCTTTTGCTGTATGTGCTGCCGAGGGAGCTCTCTACGTGCGGAGTGTCACCGACGCTTTGTAGTGTGGTAGCACAACGCAATACGCAGGAAACAGCACGGACGAACACAGCGTGACGACGCCGTACCCGCCGGGTAGGGCATCTCACGACAA
Source organism: Streptomyces sp. NPDC028298 (assembly GCF_055565895.1). Taxonomy (NCBI): domain Bacteria; kingdom Bacillati; phylum Actinomycetota; class Actinomycetes; order Kitasatosporales; family Streptomycetaceae; genus Streptomyces; species Streptomyces sp. NPDC028298. Next base: position 10,475 of record NZ_JBVHTL010000010.1, on the reverse strand, counting down.
CGAACGAGGAGAAGCGCGCCTCATCGCCGCCGGTCCTCGGTAGTGGCCCCCGGGCGTCAGAGCCCCGGGTGCTTCGATCGAAGACCGGCCCGCACGAGAAGGAGCGCTTCTCCGCCACCGTCCCCCTGCCACACGGGCAGGACGGGACGAAGACGAGGAGAAAACGCTAGTGGAGAACGAGACCCACTACGCCGAGGCCGTTATCGACAACGGTTCCTTCGGCACCCGCACCATCCGCTTCGAGACGGGCCGCCTGGCCAAGCAGGCCGCCGGCTCCGCCGTCGCGTACCTGGACGACGACACCATGGTGCTGTCGGCCACCAGCGCTTCCAAGAAGCCCAAGGACCAGCTCGACTTCTTCCCCCTGACGGTCGACGTCGAGGAGCGGATGTACGCCGCGGGCAAGATCCCCGGCAGCTTCTTCCGCCGTGAGGGCCGCCCCTCCGAGGACGCCGTCCTCACCTGTCGTCTCATCGACCGTCCGCTGCGTCCGTCCTTCAAGAAGGGCCTTCGCAACGAGATCCAGGTCGTCGCCACGATCATGGCGCTCAACCCCGACCACCTGTACGACGTCGTGGCGATCAACGCCGCCTCCGCGTCCACGCAGCTCGCGGGTCTCCCCTTCTCCGGCCCGGTCGGCGGCGTCCGCGTCGCGCTGATCAACGGCCAGTGGGTCGCGTTCCCGACGCACACCGAGCTCGAGGACGCCGTCTTCGACATGGTCGTCGCCGGTCGCGTCCTGGAGGACGGCGACGTCGCGATCATGATGGTCGAGGCCGAGGCCACCGAGAAGACCATCCAGCTCGTCCAGGGTGGCGCCGAGGCGCCGACCGAGGAGGTCGTGGCCGCCGGTCTCGACGCCGCGAAGCCCTTCATCAAGGTCCTGTGCAAGGCGCAGTCGGACCTCGCCGCGAAGGCCGCCAAGCCGACCGCCGAGTTCCCGATCTTCCTCGACTACCAGGACGACGTCCTGGAGGCCCTCACCGCCGCGGTCAAGAGCGAGCTCGCCCAGGCGCTCACCATCGCCGGCAAGCAGGACCGCGAGGCCGAGCTGGACCGCGTCAAGGAGATCGCCGCCGAGAAGCTGCTCCCGCAGTTCGAGGGTCGCGAGAAGGAGATCTCCGCCGCCTACCGCGCGCTGACCAAGAAGCTCGTCCGCGAGCGCGTCATCAAGGACAAGGTCCGCATCGACGGCCGCGGCGTCACGGACATCCGTACGCTGGCCGCCGAGGTCGAGGCCATCCCGCGCGTGCACGGCTCGGCGCTGTTCGAGCGTGGCGAGACCCAGATCCTGGGCGTCACCACCCTCAACATGCTCCGCATGGAGCAGCAGCTGGACACCCTCTCCCCGGTGACCCGCAAGCGCTACATGCACAACTACAACTTCCCGCCGTACTCCGTCGGTGAGACCGGCCGCGTCGGCTCCCCGAAGCGTCGCGAGATCGGCCACGGCGCGCTCGCCGAGCGCGCGATCGTGCCGGTCCTGCCGACCCGCGAGGAGTTCCCCTACGCGATCCGTCAGGTGTCCGAGGCCCTCGGCTCCAACGGCTCGACGTCCATGGGCTCGGTCTGCGCCTCCACGATGTCGCTGCTCAACGCCGGTGTGCCGCTGAAGGCCGCCGTCGCGGGCATCGCCATGGGTCTCATCTCCCAGGAGATCGACGGCCAGACGCACTACGTCGCCCTCACCGACATCCTCGGTGCGGAGGACGCCTTCGGCGACATGGACTTCAAGGTCGCCGGCACCAAGGAGTTCGTGACCGCCCTCCAGCTCGACACCAAGCTGGACGGCATCCCCGCCTCCGTCCTGGCCGCGGCCCTCAAGCAGGCCCGCGACGCCCGCCTCCACATCCTCGACGTGATGATGGAAGCGATCGACACGCCGGACGAGATGTCCCCGAACGCCCCGCGGATCATCACGGTCAAGATCCCCGTGGACAAGATCGGTGAGGTCATCGGCCCCAAGGGCAAGATGATCAACCAGATCCAGGAGGACACCGGCGCCGAGATCACGATCGAGGACGACGGCACCATCTACATCGGTGCCGCCGACGGCCCGGCCGCCGAGGCCGCCCGCGCCACGATCAACGGCATCGCCAACCCGACCATGCCGGAGGTCGGCGAGCGCTACCTGGGCACCGTCGTGAAGACGACGACCTTCGGCGCGTTCGTGTCGCTGCTCCCGGGCAAGGACGGTCTGCTGCACATCTCGCAGATCCGCAAGCTCGCCGGCGGCAAGCGCGTGGAGAACGTCGAGGACGTCCTCGGTGTGGGCCAGAAGGTCCAGGTCGAGATCGCCGAGATCGACTCGCGCGGCAAGCTCTCCCTCATCCCCGTGGTCGAGGGCGAAGGCGACGACGACAAGAAGGACGACACCGACCAGTGACGTCGAGTAGCTCCACGACGACGGCCCGCACCTCTTCGGAGGCGCGGGCCGTCGCCCGTACCCAAACCCTCATCAAGGGCGCGAACGGCATCGGCACGGTCCGCAAGACCACCCTGCCCGGCGGGCTGCGCATCGTCACCGAGACGCTCCCCTCCGTGCGCTCCGCCACGTTCGGCATCTGGGCGCACGTGGGCTCCCGCGACGAGACGCCGTCCCTGAACGGCGCCACGCACTACCTGGAGCACCTGCTCTTCAAGGGCACCAGCCGCAGGTCCGCCCTGGACATCTCCTCGGCGATCGACGCGGTCGGCGGCGAGATGAACGCGTTCACGGCCAAGGAGTACACGTGCTACTACGCACGCGTGCTCGACACCGACCTGCCGCTGGCCATCGACGTCGTCTGCGACATGCTGACCGGCTCGCTCATCCTCGAGGACGACGTCAACGTCGAACGCGGCGCCATCCTCGAAGAGATCGCGATGACCGAGGACGACCCGGGCGACTGCGTGCACGACCTGTTCGCGCACACCATGCTCGGCGACACCCCCCTCGGCCGCCCTGTCCTCGGCACGGTCAACACCGTCAACGCGCTCACCGCGGACCGCATCCGCCGCTTCTACAAGAAGCACTACGACCCGACGCACCTCGTCGTCGCCTGCGCGGGCAACGTCGACCACAACAAAGTCGTACGCCAGGTCCGCGCCGCCTTCGAGAAGGCCGGCGCCTTCAAGAACGCCACGGCCGCCCCCATCGCCCCGCGCGACGGCCTGCGCAGCATCCGCACCGCGGGCCGCGTCGAGCTCCTCGGCCGCAAGACCGAGCAGGCCCACGTCGTCCTCGGCATGCCGGGCCTGGCCCGCACCGACGAGCGCCGCTGGGCCCTCGGCGTCCTGAACACCGCCCTCGGCGGAGGCATGTCCTCGCGCCTGTTCCAGGAGGTCCGTGAGAAGCGCGGCCTGGCCTACAGCGTGTACTCGTACACCTCGGGCTTCGCCGACTGCGGCCTCTTCGGCGTCTACGCGGGCTGCCGCCCGAGCCAGGTCCACGACGTCCTCAAGCTGTGCCGCGACGAGCTCGACCAGGTCGCCGAGCACGGACTCTCGGACGACGAGATAGGCCGCGCCATCGGCCAGCTCCAGGGCTCCACGGTCCTCGGCCTGGAGGACACCGGCGCGCTGATGAACCGCATCGGCAAGAGTGAGCTGTGCTGGGGCGAGCAGATGTCGGTCGACGACATGCTCGCCCGGATAGCGTCGGTCACCCCCGACGAGGTCCGCGCCGTCGCCCGGGACATCCTGGGACAGCGGCCCTCGCTGGCGGTCATCGGCCCGGTCAAGGACAAGCAGGCGTCCCGGCTGCACGACGCGGTCGCGTAAATCCCGTCTCGGTAAGGAACGAAGCAATGAGCAAGCTGCGCGTGGCGGTCCTCGGTGCCAAGGGCCGGATCGGAGCCGAGGCGGTACGAGCCGTCGACGCCGCCGAGGACATGGAGCTGGTGGCCGCGCTGAGCCGTGGCGACAAGCTGGAGACGCTGGTCGAGGCCGGCACCCAGGTCGTGGTCGAACTGACCACCCCGGCCTCGGTGATGGGCAACCTCGACTTCTGCGTCCGGCACGGCATCCACGCCGTCGTCGGCACGACCGGCTGGACCGAGGAGCGCCTCGCGCAGCTCGGCACCTCGCTCGCCGCGTCCCCGGAGACGGGCGTGCTCATCGCGCCCAACTTCTCCATCGGGGCCGTCCTGACGATGAAGTTCGCCGAGGCGGCCGCGCCGTACTTCGAGTCCGTCGAGGTCGTCGAACTGCACCACCCGAACAAGGTGGACGCGCCCAGCGGCACGGCCACGCGCACCGCCCAGCTCATCGCGGCGGCCCGTGAGCGCGCGGGCAGCGCCCCGCAGCCCGACGCCACGGTCACCGCCCTGGACGGCGCCCGCGGCGCCGACGTGGACGGCGTCCCGGTGCACGCGATCCGGCTGCGCGGTCTCCTGGCCCACCAGGAGGTCCTCCTCGGCGGTGAGGGCGAGACCCTGACCATCCGCCACGACTCCCTCCACCACAGCAGCTTCATGCCGGGCATCCTGCTCGGCGCCCGCCGCGTGGTGACCACCCCGGGCCTCACCTTCGGTCTGGAACACTTCCTCGACCTCGGCTGAGCCGGGGACGTACGACAGTTAGCCGGCAGACATGCGCGCGAAGATCACCTATGCCATCACGGCCGCCGTCCTGGTCGTCTATTTCGTCCTGGTCGGCAGCCGGGGGGTGCTGCTCATCCAGAACGGCACCCTGATCACCGTCACCTTCGGTGTCGCGGTGCTCATCCTGCCGGTCATCGGCATCTGGTTCCTCTGGCAGAACACCCAGTTCGTCCGGAAGGCCAACCGGCTCGCCTCGGTGCTCGACGCCGAGGGCGGACTGCCCGTCGACGAACTGCGGCGCACCGAGAACGGCCGCATCGACCGCGACTCGGCCGACGAGGTCTTCGCCCGCCGCAAGGCCGAGACCGAGGACGCCCCGGACGACTGGCGGAGCTGGTTCCGCCTCGCAGTCGCCTACCACGACGCCCGCGACACCCCGCGCGCCCGCAAGGCCATGCAACGGGCCATCGCCCTCCACGAGGGCCGGACCCTGGAAGCCTGACCAGGTCGTCCTCGTACGGCGAAGGGGCCGGCCCGCACCCCGTGCGGACCGGCCCCTTCGCCGTGACGTTTCTCCCCGGCGCCTCAGGCCCGGCGGTACTCGTCGGCCCACACCTCGACGACGTCCGCCGCCCGGTCGAAGGCTTCGGTACGCGCCAGGAAGTCGGCGTTGTGCGTGGTCATGAGCGGCGGCACGTCCCCCGGCTCCCGGTCCGTGCTCACCAGCGTCAGAGCCTGGCCCTGGACGGTGCGGGGCAGCCCCATCCAGCGCACCGGCTGCTGCACCGTGCGCACCGCCAGGACCTGCTTCCAGGGGGTCGTCCGCGTGACGAAGAAGCCCACCCGGCGCAGCCCCCGGGCGCTGACCCACACGCCCATGCGCAGCAGGCGCAGCGCGCACAGGATGACGACCGCCGCGGCGGCCATGCAGGCCGCGGCACCGGGCAGCGTCCCGGCGACGGCGATGATCACGGCCGCGACGAGCACGTACGAGGCGAGCAGCAGGACGAGCGCGGCCGCGCCCACCCGCCAGGGGCCGGGCCGGTAGGGGCGCCTCCAGCGGTCGCGGTCGTCGAAGGGAAGCGCGACATCCTCCGCCGCCTCGTCAAAGGCGCGGTCCGCCGTCAGAAAGGCCAGGGGCACGTTCGATCCTCACTCGATCCACACAAGGGCAGTGCCCGGTGAGGTTATCGAGCCGGCTGCCGGCTCACCACCCTTGGGGGTCCGGAAGAGTCAGCGGCCGTCCGACGCCACGGAGTGCTGCGTCTGCGCGGGTGACGGATCCTGCGACAGGGCGGGCATTCCGAATATCAGGGATCCGGCTATCCCGGCGGCCAGGGTGAGGCCGAAGAGCCACCGGCCGGCTATCTGCCCGGCGGTGGACCGCTCACGCGGCGGCGGGGTGACGTTGCTGCGGAAGGAGTCGGCTTCGGCGGTGAAGGCGAACGGGACGGGCTCGCGCCGACTGGACATGGGCGGTGCTTCTCCTCTGGGGGGCCTGCGGGCACGGTGACGTGATCCGGGGTGTTCCGGGCGACCTGGGTGTTCCGGGCGACCGGGGCGATCCGATGGCAAGCGGCGCGAACCTCTCGAACACGCCGCTCTCACTCATACAGACGGGCGAACGTTACAAGAGGTGCCCGGAATCACCGAATTCGCAGAAGTTCGCCGATGAATGTCGCGGCCCGGCACCGAACGCCCGTTGTCGGTGCCGGGCCGTAGAGTGGTCGCCGCCCGAAGCCAGTGATGGAAGGACCCCGCTCACCGTGACCGACACCCCAGCCGACGACCTCAAGCCCAGCTTCCGCGGCGATGTCACCGTCGAGCTGATCAAGCACACGGCCTCCGACGCCGACGTGCTGTTCGCCGCCCGCGTCTCCACCGCCGGTGAGCAGTCGCTGGAGGAGCTGCAGAAGGACCCCGAGCGCTCCAAGGGCCTGATCAACTACCTGATGCGGGACCGTCACGGCAGCCCCTTCGAGCACAACTCGATGACCTTCTTCGTCAGCGCGCCGATCTTCGTCTTCCGCGAGTTCATGCGGCACCGCGTGGGCTGGTCGTACAACGAGGAGTCCGGTCGCTACAGGGAGCTGGAGCCCGTCTTCTACGTCCCCGCCGAGGACCGCAAGCTGGTCCAGCAGGGCCGCCCCGGCAAGTACGAGTTCGTCGAGGGCACCCCCGAACAGCACAGGACCGTCACCCGGGCCATGGAGGAGTCCTACCGGCAGTCCTACGCCGCGTACCAGGAGATGCTGAAGGCCGGTGTCGCCCGCGAGGTCGCCCGCGCCACCCTTCCGGTCGGACTCTTCTCCTCGATGTACGCCACCTGCAACGCCCGTTCGCTGATGCACTTCCTCGGCCTGCGCACCCAGCACGAGCTCGCGAAGGTGCCGTCGTTCCCGCAGCGGGAGATCGAGATGGTCGCCGAGAAGATGGAGGCGGAGTGGTCCCGGCTCATGCCTCTCACGCACGCGGCCTACAACGCCAACGGGCGCGTGGCGCCGTAACGCGCCACCGCGCACCGGTCCGGCACAGATGTACGGTTCAGCCGAGCGAAGTGTCCGTATTGCGGCATTTCGCGAAGTTCATCTAGCCTGATCAAACGGACCCGGCACTGCTTGAACCCCCGAGCAGGCAGTGCCGGGTTCCACCTTTGTCATGCTTTGTCGTGGCCCCCGAGGGCAGACCACGCGGTGAGCAGCGAGTAGCGTATTACCCATGGCTCCGACCTCCACTCCGCAGACCCCCTTCGGGCGGGTCCTCACCGCCATGGTCACGCCCTTCACGGCGGACGGCGGACTCGACCTCGACGGCGCTCAGCGGCTCGCGACCCACCTGGTGGACGCAGGCAACGACGGCCTGATCATCAACGGCACCACCGGTGAGTCCCCGACCACCAGCAACGCGGAGAAATCGGAGCTCGTACGAGCCGTGCTGGAGGCGGTGGGCGACCGCGCCCACATCGTCGCCGGCGTCGGCACGAACGACACCCGCCACAGCATCGAGCTCGCCCGCGACGCCGAGAAGGCCGGCGCGCACGGCCTGCTGACCGTGACGCCGTACTACAACAAGCCCCCGCAAGAGGGTCTGTACCGTCACTTCTCGGCCATCGCCGACGCGACCGAACTGCCGGTCATGCTCTACGACATCCCCGGCCGCAGCGGCGTACCGATCAACACCGAAACCCTGGTGCGGCTCGCCGAACACCCGCGTATCGTCGCCAACAAGGACGCCAAGGGAGACCTCGGCCGCGCAAGCTGGGCGATCGCCCGCTCCGGCCTCGCGTGGTACTCGGGCGACGACATGCTGAACCTGCCGCTGCTCTCCGTCGGCGCGGTGGGCTTCGTCTCCGTCGTCGGTCACGTCGTCACCCCGGACCTGCGCGCGATGCTCGACGCCTACCTCTCCGGGGACGTCCAGAAGGCCACCGAGATCCACCAGAAGCTGCTCCCCGTCTTCACCGGCATGTTCCGCACCCAGGGCGTCATGACGACCAAGGCCGCGCTCGCCCTCCAGGGCCTGCCCGCCGGTCCGCTCCGCGCCCCGATGGTCGAACTGTCGCCCGAGGAGACCAGCCAGCTCAAGATCGATCTTGGCGCCGGCGGGGTAGAGCTCTAACCACAGACTTCACAACTGAATACGTATGAACGCAGGCCATGAGCCTGCACCCCACACACAACAGCTACTGCACGAACGTCACGCGCGCCACGTGCCTTGCCAGGTACGTGGCGCGCGTGGTGAGGAGAGTCTTTTGAGTCATCCGCATCCTGAACTCGGCGCACCGCCGGCCCTCCCGAAGGGCGGCCTGCGCGTCACCCCGCTCGGCGGCCTCGGCGAGATCGGCCGGAACATGACGGTCTTCGAATACGGAGGCCGTCTGCTGATCGTCGACTGCGGAGTGCTCTTCCCCGAGGAGGAGCAGCCCGGAATCGACCTGATCCTGCCGGACTTCACGTCCATCCGGGACCGCCTCGACGACATCGAGGGCATCGTGCTCACGCACGGCCACGAGGACCACATCGGTGGCGTGCCCTTCCTGCTCCGCGAGAAGCCGGACATCCCGCTGATCGGCTCCAAGCTGACCCTCGCGCTCATCGAGGCGAAGCTCCAGGAGCACCGCATCCGGCCCTACACGCTCGAAGTGGCCGAGGGCCACCGCGAGCGCATCGGCCCCTTCGACTGCGAGTTCGTCGCGGTCAACCACTCCATCCCCGACGCCCTCGCGGTCGCCATCCGCACCCCCGCGGGCATGGTCGTCCACACCGGCGACTTCAAGATGGACCAGCTCCCGCTGGACGGCCGGCTCACCGACCTGCACGCGTTCGCCCGGCTGAGCGAGGAAGGCATCGACCTTCTCCTCTCGGACTCCACGAACGCCGAGGTCCCGGGCTTCGTCCCGCCCGAGCGCGACATCCAGAACGTGCTGCGCCAGGTCTTCGCGAACGCCGGCAAGCGCATCATCGTGGCCAGCTTCGCCAGCCATGTGCACCGCATCCAGCAGATCCTCGACACCGCCCACGAGTACGGCCGCAGGGTCGCCTTCGTCGGCCGCTCGATGGTCCGCAACATGGGCATCGCGCGCGACCTCGGCTATCTGAAGGTCCCGCCGGGCCTGGTCGTCGACGTCAAGACGCTCGACGACCTTCCGGACCACGAGGTCGTCCTCGTCTGTACGGGATCCCAGGGCGAGCCGATGGCCGCCCTCTCCCGGATGGCGAACCGCGACCACCAGATCCGGATCGTCCAGGGCGACACGGTGATCCTCGCGTCGTCGCTGATCCCGGGCAACGAGAACGCGGTCTACCGCGTCATCAACGGCCTGACCCGCTGGGGCGCCAACGTCGTCCACAAGGGCAACGCCAAGGTGCACGTCTCGGGTCACGCCTCCGCGGGCGAGCTCCTGTACTTCTACAACATCTGCAGGCCGCGCAACCTGATGCCGGTCCACGGCGAATGGCGCCACCTGCGCGCCAACGCCGAGCTGGGCGCCCTGACCGGCGTCCCGCACGACCGGATCGTCATCGCCGAGGACGGCGTCGTCGTCGACCTGATCGAGGGCAAGGCCAAGATCGCCGGCAAGGTCCAGGCCGGGTACGTCTACGTCGACGGCCTCTCGGTCGGTGACGTCGGTGAGCCCGCGCTGAAGGACCGCAAGATCCTCGGCGACGAGGGCATCATCTCGGTCTTCGTGGTGATGGACGCCAGCACCGGCAAGCTCACGGCCGGCCCGCACGTGCAGGCACGCGGCTCCGGCATCGACGATTCCGTCTTCGCCGAGGTCATCCCGAAGATCACGGAGGTCCTGGAGCGCTCGGCCCAGGACGGTGTGGTGGAGCCCCATCAGCTCCAGCAGCTCATCCGTCGCACGCTGGGCAAGTGGGTGTCCGACACCTACCGTCGGCGCCCGATGATCCTCCCGGTCGTCGTCGAGGTCTGACGGCCGGCAAGGCCTCGACCTGGAGCGGGGGGGGTGTGTGGTGTTTGTGGGGGTGGAGTTCCATACGCTTTCGTGGGCTCCTTCGGGGGGGAGAAAAAAAACTCGTTTTTTTGGAGTGCGTCCCTCAT
>NZ_JBVHTL010000010.1:0-377 GCF_055565895.1 Streptomyces sp. NPDC028298 | reverse complement strand
ACTTGTTTCGGAACAAGATTCTTCCTCTCGTGGTTCTTAGCTTGTTGGCGGCAGAGAAGACTGCGCGTGGGGGCGGCCTTCCTGGCTTGGCCGGGGGCCGCCCCGCTCCAGTACGTTTACGGCTCCGCCTGAACGGGAACCACCGAAGCTTCGTGCTCGGAGGCAGTCCCCGAACCGGGTGGGAATTCCGACTCAGAGAATCTGATAAAGTCGGAGCCGCTGGAAAGGGAAACGCGAGAGCGGATTACCTGAAAAGCACCGAGGAAATCAGGTCCGGAAAGATCTGATAGAGTCGGAAACGCAAGACCGAAGGGAAGCGCCCGGAGGAAAGCCCGAGAGGGTGAGTACAAAGGAAGCGTCCGTTCCTTGAGAACTCA
>NZ_JBVHTL010000009.1:428461-429372 GCF_055565895.1 Streptomyces sp. NPDC028298 | reverse complement strand
CGGTTACATTCCGAACCCGGAAGCTAAGCCTCACAGCGCCGATGGTACTGCAGGGGGGACCCTGTGGGAGAGTAGGACGCCGCCGAACTAAATTTGGAGGACCCTTGGTCCCAGCGACTCGCTGGGGCTGAGGGTCCTTTTTTGTTTTGCCGAAGCGCGCCGGGTACCCGGCTGCGCGAGAATGACTTGCGGTACCGAAGACAGGAGTCACCCCATGTCCACCAACTCTCCCGACGAGCGACCGGAGCGCGACCAGCGCCGTCGTGACAGTGGTGACCGCGGTGACTACCGCGGTGGTCCGCGCCGAGACAACGACCGTGGTGGCGCCGGCCGTCGCGACGATCGCCGCGACGGCGACCGTGGCGGTGACCGCGGGGGCGACCGTGGCGGCTTCCGCCGCGACGACAACCGCGGTGCCGGCAGCGGCGGCGGTGGCTACCGTGGCCGTGACGACCGCCGTGAAGGCGATCGGGGCGGCCGGCCGCCGTTCCGTCGTGACGACCGTCCGAGCGGCGGCCCCCGCCGTGACGACCGTGGTGGCAGCGGCGGCGGCTTCCGCCGTGACGGCGACCGTCCCGCTTTCAACCGCGACGACCGTCCCAGCAGCCCCCGCCGTGATGACGACCGCGGCGGCTACCGCCGCGACGACCGCCAGGGCGGCGGTGACCGTGGCGGCTTCCGCCGTGACGACAACCGTGGTGGCGGCGGCGGTGGCTTCCGTCGTGACGACCGTGGTGGCAGTGCCGGCGGTTTCCGCCGTGACGACAACCGCGGTGGCGGCAGCGGCGGCGGTGACCGTGGCGGCTTCCGTCGCGACGACAACCGTGGTGGCGGCGGCGGTGGCTTCCGTCGTGACGACCGTGGTGGCAGTGCCGGCGGTTTCCGCCGTGACGACAACCGCGGTGGCGGCG
>NZ_JBVHTL010000009.1:186501-428364 GCF_055565895.1 Streptomyces sp. NPDC028298 | reverse complement strand
GCAGCGGCGGCGGTTTCCGTCGCGACGACCGTGGTGACTTCCGTCGTGACGACCGGCGTGACGACCGTCGGGGCGACGACCGGGGCGGTTTCCGCCGCGACCCGGACCGTCCGGCCCCCTTCCGTCGTGACGAGCGGCCCTCCGGCCCCCGTCGCGACGACGACCGCGGGCCCCGCGGCGACTTCCGCCGTGACGACCGCGGCCCGCGCCGCGACGACGACCGTGGTGGCTTCCGCCGTGACGACAGCCGGGGCGGTGGCGACTTCCGTCGTGACGACCGGCGTGACGACCGTCGGGGCGACGACCGGGGCGGTTTCCGCCGCGACCCGGACCGTCCCTCGTCCTTCCGCCGTGACGACCGCCCCTCCGGCCCGCGCCGTGACGACGACCGCGGTGGGTTCCGCCGCGACGACAGCCGTGGTGGCAGCGGTGGCAGCGGTGGCGGCTTCCGTCGCGACGAGCGCAGGGACAGCGACCGTCCGCCGTTCCGCCGTGACGACCGTGGCGACTTCCGCCGTGACGAGCGGCCCTCCGGCCCGCGCCGTGACGACGACCGTGGTGGGTTCCGCCGCGACGACAGCCGTGGTGGCAGCGGAGGCGGCTTCCGTGGCCGTGACGACCGGGGGCGCGACGACCACCGTGGTGGACCGCGCCGCGACGACCGGGGCGGGCGTCCCGGTGGCTTCCGCGGCCGCGACGACCGCGGTGGCGACGACCGCCGCGGAGGCGGCCGCTACCGCGACGAGCGGGAGCGTGACCGCGAGCCGATCAAGCGTCTGCCGATCCCGGACGACGTCACGGGTGAGGAGATCGACCAGGACGTGCGGCAGGAGCTCCTCAGCCTGCCCAAGGGCCTGGCCGAGGACGTCTCCCGCAACCTGGTGATGGTCGCCCGGCTCATCGACGAGGACCCCGAGGCCGCCTACGCGTACTCGAGGATCGCCCTGCGGCTGGCCTCCCGTGTCGCCGCCGTGCGCGAGGCCGCCGGCTTCGCCGCGTACGCGAACCAGAAGTTCAGCGAGGCGCTCGCCGAGTTCCGTGCCGCACGCCGGATGACCGGTGGCGTGGAGCTGTGGCCCGTGATGGCCGACTGCGAGCGTGGCATGGGCCGGCCCGAGAAGGCGCTGGAGATGGCGGGCGCGCCCGAGGTGCAGAAGCTGGACAAGGCGAGCCAGGTCGAGATGCGGCTCGTGGCGGCCGGTGCCCGGCGTGACATGGATCAGCTCGACGCGGCCATCGTCACCCTCCAGAGCCCCGAGCTCGCCTCGAACTCCGTCCAGCCCTGGACCGCCCGACTGCGGTACGCCTACGCCGACGCGCTCCTCGCCGCCGGACGTGAGGGCGAGGCACGTGAGTGGTTCGCCAAGACCGTCGAGTCCGACAAGGACGGCAGCACGGACGCGTCGGACCGCCTGGCTGAGATGGACGGCGTCGAGTTCGTCGACGCCCTCGTCGAGGACGACGAGGCCCCGACGGCGGTCACGGCCGAGCCCCGCGTCACCGACGAGCACCGGGACGAGGACGCGGACGACGTCGAGGACGACGAGGACGACGAGGACGACGAGATCGAGTCCGTGACCGCGGACGCGGTCACGGACGAAGCCGACGCCCTCGACGAGGACGCGGACGACGAGGACGAAGACGAGGACGACGCTCCTCACCGTCCGCAGAGCTGACGCCGGACACCACGGCGCAAACACGTGGGCGGCGGGACACCGGAAGGTGCCCTGCCGCCCACGTGGCGTTTCCGCGGGTGTTTCCCGGGATCGCGGTGTCTCAGGGAGTGAGTGCCCGCAGGACGAGACCGGACGCCGGCTTCGGCCCGAAGGAGGTCGACTTGCGCGGCATCGTGACCCCTTGGCGGGCGAGTTCGCGTACGACTTCCTCGTGGACCGGGTGCATCAGGACGGCCGTGCCCCCGTCGTGCTCCGCCTTCTCGACCGTGGCGGTCGTGTCGTGGATGTAGGCGATGTGCGCGGGAGAGTCCTCCGGGATGCCCCAGACATGGTCCAGGAGCGTGGCGTGCAGGACCGTCGCGTCCAGCGAACGCCAGGCCTCGGGGTGCTCGGCCGGGATCGTACGGGCGAGGAGGTCCGGCGACGGGCGGTCGACGAGGTGGAAGGCGCCGTCGCCGGCGAGGAGGAAGGCGTTCCCCTCGGCGGCCGCCGCTCCGAGGGCCTCCAGCGCCTCGGGGAGGGGTACGTCGAGGCGCCGTACGCGGAAGGAGTCCCCGAGCGCGGCCAGCGCGTCGGCGACCGGCAGGCGGTGCAGCAGGCGGTGGATGGCCCGGACGCGCAGCGGGTAGCGGGCGGTGTCCACCAGGAGCACCAGGCCGTAGTCCCAGGGGCTCGGCGAAGGATGCTCCGCGCGTAGACGAAGGTACGTGGCCCAGCGGTGGTGTCCGTCGGCGATCAGGGCCTGGTGCCGGCCGAGGTCCGTGCGGATCTCCGTGAGCTCCGCCGGGTCGGTGACCGCCCACAGGCGATGGCTGATGCCGTCCTCCGTGGTGGTGGACAGCAGCGGCGGCAGGTCGGCGGTGCGCTCGATGACGGCGGCGGTGCCGTATCCGGAGCCGTTGCCGCGATAGGTCAGCAGCAGGGGTTCGAGGTTGGCGGACGTGGCACGCATCAGGGCCGCGCGGTCCGCGATGACGTGCGGCATCACGTCCTCGTGGGGGAGCACGACACCGTCGGCCGGGTCGGACAGCCGCAGATTGCCGATCACGCCCCGTTGCAGCAGGTCGCCGTCGCGCTGCTCGTACACGTACAGGCCCGGCTCCGGATCGGCGGCCAGGATGCCCTCCGACAGCCAGCGGTCCAGCGTGTCGGCCGCCTGGCGGTTGCGGGCGGCCGGGGTGCCGTCCTGCGGGAGGATGAGCCGGACGATGTTGTACGGGTCGGCCGATTCGAGTTCGAGCAGTCCGTCGGGCCGGACGATCACGTCGTACGGCGGGGACGTCACGGCGGCCAGGCTGCCGACCCGGTCGGGGTCGTAGCGCAGGCCTCGGAACGGGGTGAGTTCGAGGCCGCTCCCTGCCGGTGTTTCCTCCTCGGGACCTGCATAGTTCATTGGGGCATCGTAAGTGTGTCCGGCGCATGCGGGATGATCGGGGCAACGGGATCGAACGAGGAGCGATGCGCAATGAGCCAGACCGTCAGGACGCGGCCCGAGGGCAGTCGGCAGGCCCTGAGCGAGGCGTACGACACCGCGCTGCTGGACCTGGACGGTGTGGTGTACGCGGGCGGTGACGCCATCGCCCACGCCGTGGACTCGCTGGCGACGGCGCGCGCGGGCGGGATGCACCTCGCGTACGTCACCAACAACGCGCTGCGCACCCCGGACGCGGTCGCCGGGCATCTGACGGAGCTGGGCGTCCCGACGGTGGCGTCGGACGTCATCACCTCGGCACAGGCCGTGGCCCGGCTCATCAGCGAGCAGGTGCCGGCGGGGTCGCGGGTGCTGGTCATCGGCGGCGAGGGGCTGCGGGTCGCGCTGCGCGAGCGGGGGCTGGAGCCGGTGGACTCGGCGGAGGACGAGCCCGTCGCGGTCGTGCAGGGGTACGGCGGTCCCGATCTGACCTGGTCCCGCTTCGCGGAGGCGTGCTACGCCATCGCGCGCGGGGTGCCCTGGTTCGCCTCCAACACGGATCTGACGATTCCGGGCGCGCGGGGAATCGCGCCGGGGAACGGCGCCGCGGTGGAGGTGGTCCGCATCGCCACGGGTGCCGAGCCGCAGGTGGCGGGCAAGCCGTTGCCCCCGATGCACCGCGAGACGATTCTGCGGACCGGGGCCGATCGGCCGCTGGTGGTCGGGGACCGGCTGGACACGGACATCGAGGGCGCCTTCAACGGCGAGGTGGACTCGCTGCTCGTCCTCACCGGTGTGACGGACGGGGCGCAGCTCCTGGCCGCGCCGCCGCAGCACCGTCCGACGTATGTCGACGCCGATCTGCGCGGCATGCTCACCGGGCAGCCCGAGGTCGTCGAGGCGGGTGAAGGGTTCCGCTGCGGCGGCTGGACGGCCACGGCCGGCGGCGACGCGCTGGAGCTGACGGGCGAGGGCGAGGCCCTGGACGGGCTGCGGGCGCTGTGCGCGGCGGCCTGGACGGCGGCGGGCGAGGGCGTGTGCGAGCTGGACGGCGGAAAGGCGCTGGCCCGGCTGGGCCTGTAGGCACTGCGGGACCGGCTCGGCCCCCGACCGGCCAGGATTCGGACAGACCGGCCAGGACAGACCGGCCAGGACAGACCGGCCAGCACCGGCCGGTCCTGGCCGGCCCGGGGCGCGGGCGTCGTGGGCGGTGCCTGCTCATGCCGGGCCGGTCCGGCATGCGATCTGACCCGGCATGCGGCCTGACCCGGGCTTCGGTACGGGATCAGGTGTGCGGGCACCTCCAGGCGCGACGCGAGGGTAGGCTAACCTAACCTCGTGTTGGTCGACAGTCCTCCTGAACAGCGCGCGGAAACCGCCCCCGCGCCCCCAAGCCGCCGGGCGATACGCACTCTTGGACTCCTCGTGTCCGTGGGGATCCTGCTGCTGGTCGCGTTGGCGAGCATCGCGATCGGCGCGAAAGCGCTGCCGTTGGACCAGGTGTGGCACGGCCTGTTCCACGACTCGGGGACGTACGCGGACGTCGTCGTCGGTGACCGGATCTCGCGAACGGTGCTCGGGCTGCTGGTCGGCGCCGCGCTCGGCCTCTCCGGTGCCGTCCTCCAGGCGCTGACCCGCAATCCGCTGGCCGACCCCGGTCTGCTGGGGATCAACGCGGGCGCGTCCGCCGCCGTCGTCACGGCGATCACGTACTTCGGCGTCACCTCGCTGAGCGGCTACGTCTGGTTCGCCTTCTTCGGCGCCGCGGCCGTCGGAGCGCTCGTCTGGTTCCTGGGCGGCAGCCGGGGCGCGACCCCGGTGCGGCTCGCGCTCGCCGGAACCGCGATCAGCGCCGCGCTGTACGGCTATCTCCAGGCCGTGATGATCATGGACGACGCGGCGCTCGGCAAGATGCGCTTCTGGACCGTCGGCTCGCTCGCCTCGGCGACCGACTCGACGATCGAGCAGGTGGCCCCCTTCCTCGGCGTCGGCGCGCTCGTCGCACTGGCCCTCGCCCGGCCGCTGAACGCGATGGCCATGGGCGACGACACCGCCCGAGCGCTGGGCGCCAACCTGAACCGCACCCGCGCGCTGTCCATGGCCGCCGCGACCGTGCTCTGCGGCGCCGCGACCGCCGCCTGCGGACCGATCGTGTTCGTCGGGCTCATGGTCCCGCACGCCGTCCGCTCCTTCACCGGGCCCGACCTGCGCTGGATCCTGCCGTACGCCACCGTCCTGTCGCCCGTGCTGCTGCTCGGCGCCGATGTCCTGGGGCGCATGGTCGCCCGGCCGGCGGAGCTTCAGGTCGGCATCGTCACCGCGGTGCTGGGCGGCCCGGTCTTCATCTTTCTCGTACGGCGACGGAGGACGGCGCAGCTGTGACGACCCCACGTGTCCCCAGCACCCGGACCGCCCGCGAGGGGAGCGCCCCGGCACTCCCCGCGCGCCGTGTCCGGGCCGTCCGCACCGTCGGCGGCCTGTCCGTCCGGCTCGACGTCCGCACGGCCGTCGTGGTCGTCCTGCTGCTGCTGGCCGCGGCCGCGGCGAGTGTGGTGCTCATCGGCACCGGCGACTTCCCGATCCCGGCCGGCGACGTCCTCAAGACCCTGGCCGGCGACGGCAGCCCCAGCCAGGAGTTCATCGTCAACGACCTGCGGCTGCCGCGCGTCCTCGTCGGACTGCTGGTGGGCGCCTCGCTCGGGCTGGCGGGAGCGCTCTTCCAGTCGATCTCCCGCAACCCGCTGGGCAGCCCCGACGTGCTCGGGCTCGGACAGGGGGCCACGGCCGGCGCCCTCGTCATGATCGTGCTGTTCTCGGGCAGCGCGACCGAGGTCGCCCTCGGAGCGCTCGTCGGGGGGCTGCTGACCGGGCTCGCCATCTACCTGCTCGCCTGGAAGCGGGGCGTGCACGGCTACCGCCTCGTCCTGGTCGGCATCGGTGTCTCCGCGATCGTCACGGCGGTCAACGGCTACCTCCTCACCAAGGCCGACCTCGTCGACGCGGCCCGCGCCGTCGTCTGGATGACCGGTTCCCTCAACGGGCGGGACTGGGCCCAGGTCTGGCCGCTGCTCATCATGTGCGCCGTCCTCGTCCCGCTCGTCCTCGGCAACGCGCGCGGGCTGCGGATGATGGAGATGGGCGACGACGTGTCGTACGCCCTCGGAGTGAGCGTCGAGCGGACGCGGCTGCTGCTGATGGTGGCCGCCGTGCTGCTCACCGCGGGTGCCACCGCCGCCGCGGGCCCGGTCGGTTTCGTGGCGCTCACCGCGCCGCAGCTCGCCCGGCGGCTCACCCGCTCGCCCGGACCGAACCTGATGGCCTCGATGTGCATGGGCGCGACCCTGCTCATCGTCGCGGACTGGGCCTCGCAGCGCGCCTTCGGCGCCGACCAACTGCCCGTCGGCGTCGTGACCGGCGTCCTCGGCGGCGTCTACCTGCTGTGGCTGCTGGTCACCGAACGCAAGGCGGGCCGGATATGAGCGGCCCGGTGCAGGCCACCCCCGTGACCGCGGACGAGAACACCCCAAGGAGCACTGTGAACCGCCTGTCCGCCGACGACGTCACCCTCGCCTACGACCAGCGCGTCATCGCGGAGAAGCTGTCGGTGGAGATCCCCGACAACTCCTTCACCGTGATCGTCGGCCCGAACGCCTGCGGGAAGTCCACCCTGCTGCGGGCCCTGTCGCGCATGCTGAAGCCCTCGGCCGGACGGGTGCTGCTCGACGGGCAGGCGATCCAGTCGATGCCCGCCAAGAAGGTGGCGCGCACCCTCGGGCTGCTGCCGCAGTCGTCGATCGCGCCGGACGGGATAACGGTCGGCGACCTCGTCGGCCGGGGCCGCTACCCCCACCAGGGCCTGCTGCGCCAGTGGTCCGCGGAGGACGAGCAGGTCGTCCAGGAGTCGATGGCCTCGACCGGGGTCGCCGAACTCGCCGATCGCTATGTCGACGAATTGTCCGGCGGCCAGCGCCAGCGCGTCTGGATCGCGATGGCGCTCGCGCAGCAGACCCCGCTGCTCCTCCTGGACGAGCCGACGACCTACCTCGACATCCAGCACCAGATCGACGTCCTCGACCTGTGCGCCGAGCTCCACGAGACGCAGGGCCGCACCCTGGTCGCCGTCCTGCACGACCTCAACCACGCGGCCCGCTACGCCACCCACCTGATCGCGCTGCGCGACGGCGAGGTCATCGCCCAGGGCGCCCCGAACGACATCGTCACGGCCGACCTGGTCGAGGAGGTCTTCGGGCTGCGCTGCCAGGTCATCGACGACCCCGAGACCGGGACGCCCCTCGTGGTGCCCGCGGCCCGCAAGGCCAGGGTCCGCGCCGCGGTGGCCGCTACAGAAGCGTCCTGAGCCGCAGCAGGTCGCGCAGGCCCGCCTCCAGCTTCACCCGGCCCGAGCCCCAGGCCTTGGCGAAGTTCAGCTCGCCGTTCACCATCGACACCAGGTCGTCGCCCTTCATCGTCAGGCGGATCTGGGCCCGCTCGGGGGGCGGGCCCTGGAGGGTGTCGAGCACCTCGATCCGGCCGCCCCTGAGCCGGCCGACGAAGGTGATGTCCAGGTCGGTGATACGGCAGCTCAGCGAGCGGTCAAGGGCCGCCGCGGCGCGTACGTCGCCGTCGGCGCCCGCCATGTTGTCCGAAAGTTTGTCGAGTGCGGCGCGGCACTCCTCAGTCGTCGCCATCGTGATCGACGGTACCGCAGCCCTTCGCGGTAGCGTCGGGGCATGAACGACTCAGTGCCCGAGGGCGAGCTCCCCGAGCCCGGGACCGCGGGGGAGCCCGGCCCGGCCGCGGAGGCCGAACCGGAACCCGCGTACGACCCCGCCGCGCCGGCCCCGCTGGACGTCCCGCGCGTCCCGACGGGCCACGCCGACGTCGACGCCCGGCTGGACCGGCTGGCCGACGCCGACCACCTCGCGACGGACGGACACCTCGAGGTGTACGAGGATGTGCACCGGGGGCTGCGCGACGAGCTCACCGCGCTCGACGTCCGCCCGGGAGCCCCGGCTCCCGCCGGCCGCCCGCCCGCCGGCCCGTAAGTGAGATCCTTCGGGTCACCCGGAGAACGTTCCGGGCCCCCCTTTCCATCGCCGTACGACCGCAGGAGCTGAACCGAACGTGGCAGGAGTGGCACGCCGCCGCCTCGACGCCGAGCTGGTCCGCAGGAAGCTCGCCCGCTCGCGCGAGCACGCCGGGCAGCTCATCGCCGCGGGCCGGGTCAGCGTGGGCAAGACCCTCGCGACCAAGCCCGCCACGCAGGTCGAGACCGCCGCGGCGATCGTGGTCAGCACGGACGACAGCGACCCCGACTACGTCTCGCGCGGCGGACACAAGCTCGCCGGCGCCCTCGCCGTCTTCGGGCCGCAGGGCCTGAAGGTCGAGGGACGGCGGGCGCTGGACGCCGGCGCCTCCACCGGAGGCTTCACCGACGTACTGCTGCGCGCGGGCGCCGCCCATGTCGTCGCCGTGGACGTCGGTTACGGACAACTTGCGTGGTCTCTCCAGAGCGATGAACGCGTCACCGTCAAGGACCGTACGAACGTACGCGAGTTGACGTTGGAGGCGATCGATGGGGAGCCCGTGGACCTTGTTGTCGGGGATCTGTCCTTCATCCCGCTCGGACTGGTGCTGCCCGCCCTCGCGCGGTGCACGGCGCCGGATGCCGACCTGGTGATGATGGTCAAGCCGCAGTTCGAGGTGGGGAAGGACCGGCTGGGCAGCGGCGGTGTCGTGCGCAGTCCGGAGCTGCGCGCCGAGAGCGTGCGCGGCGTGGCGGGGCGAGCCCGGGAACTGGGGCTCGGAGTGAAGGGCGTGACAGCGAGCCCGTTGCCCGGACCGTCGGGCAACGTCGAGTACTTTCTGTGGCTGCGTGCCGGGGCACCCGAACTCGACCCGGCCGACGTTGACCGTGCAGTGGCGGAGGGGCCGCGTTGACACAGACCCGAGCTCGTACTGTTTTCCTGCTGGCCCACACCGGGCGGCCGGCAGCCATCCGTAGTGCCGAGCTGGTCGTCCAGGGCCTGCTGCGTTCCGGGATCGGCGTACGGGTCCTCGCCGCCGAGGCGGCCGATCTGCCGCTGCCGGACGAGGTCGAACTGGTCCAGGAGGCGACCCCGCAGTGCCTCGACGGCTGCGAGCTGCTCATCGTCCTCGGCGGTGACGGAACGCTGCTGCGCGGCGCGGAGTTCGCCCGCGCCTCCGGGGTGCCGATGCTCGGCGTGAACCTCGGGCGCGTCGGCTTCCTCGCCGAGGCCGAGCGCGACGACCTGGACAAGGTCGTCGACCGGGTCGTCACCCGGGCCTATGAGGTCGAGGAACGCATGACCGTCGATGTGGTCGTGCACCGCAACGGCGACATCGTGCACACCGACTGGGCGCTCAACGAGGCGGCCGTGCAGAAGGTGTCGGCCGAGAAGCTCCTCGAAGTGGTGCTGGAGATCGACGGGCGGCCCGTCACCGGGTTCGGCTGCGACGGGATCGTCTGCGCGACCCCGACCGGGTCGACGGCTTACGCCTTCTCCGCGGGCGGGCCCGTGGTCTGGCCCGAGGTCGAGGCGCTGCTGATGGTGCCGATCAGCGCGCACGCCCTGTTCGCCAAGCCGCTGGTGACCTCGCCGGACTCGGTGCTCGCCGTGGAGGTGCTGCCGCACGTCCCGCCGGGCGTGCTGTGGTGCGACGGGCGGCGGACCGTGGAGCTGCCGCCGGGCGCGCGGGTCGAGGTGCGCCGCGGGGCCGTGCCCGTACGGCTCGCACGGCTGCACCACGCCTCGTTCACCGACCGGCTCGTCGCCAAGTTCGCGCTGCCGGTCTCCGGGTGGCGCGGGGCACCGCACTAGGGACACGCGGCACCCGGGTTCCGCCCGGGTGCCGGCCGCCTCCGCACGGTCCGTCGGCGAACGAGACCACCCCCCGAAAGTAACGCTCGGTTCTCTTTGCGGGGGGCGGCGTCGCACGGCGCGAGGAAAACCTCGTATGGTCGGGGACGTGTTGGAGGAGATGCGGATACGGTCGCTCGGAGTCATCGACGACGCGGTCGTCGAGCTGTCACCCGGCTTCACCGCCGTGACCGGTGAGACCGGTGCGGGCAAGACGATGGTGGTCACCAGCCTCGGGCTGCTGCTGGGAGGCCGGGCGGACCCGGCCCTCGTGCGGATCGGCGCCAAGAGCGCGGTCGTGGAGGGGCGGATCAGTGTGCCCGCGGGCGGGACGGCCGTCGTACGGGCCGAGGAGGCGGGTGCCGAGCTCGACGAGGGCATGCTGCTGATCAGCCGTACCGTTTCGGCCGAGGGGCGTTCCCGCGCCCATCTCGGCGGGCGCTCGGTTCCGGTGGGCGTGCTCGCCGAGCTCGCCGACGAACTGGTCGCGGTGCACGGCCAGACCGACCAGCAGGGACTGCTCAAGCTGTCCCGGCAGCGGCAGGCCCTGGACCGGTACGCGGGTGACGCGGTCGCCGTACCGCTCGCCAAGTACGCGGGCGCCTACCGCCGGCTGCGGGCCGTATCGGCCGAGCTGGACGAGATCACGACCCGTGCGCGGGAACGGGCCCAGGAAGCCGACCTGCTGCGCTTCGGACTCGACGAGATCGCGGCCGTCGAGCCGCGCGCCGGCGAGGACGCGGAGCTGGCGGCGGAGGCCGAGCGGCTCGGTCACGCGGAGGCGCTGGCGTCCGCCGCGACCGCCGCGCACGCCGCGCTGGCGGGCAACCCCGAGGACCCGGAGGGCATCGACGCGGCCACGCTCGTCGCGGGCGCCCACCGGGCCCTGGAGGCCGTACGGTCGCACGACTCGGCCCTCGCCACGCTGTCCGGGCGCATCGGGGAGATCGCCATCCTGCTCGGCGACGTGGCGGGCGAACTCGCGGGCTACGCCGACGACCTGGACGCCGACCCGCTGCGGCTGGCGGCCGTCGAGGAGCGCCGGGCCGCGCTCACTCAGCTCACCCGCAAGTACGGCGAGGACATCGACGCTGTCATCGCCTGGGCCGAGCGGAGCGCCGAACGGCTCACCGAACTGGACGGCGACGACGACCGGATCGGTGAGCTGACCGCCGAACGGGACGCGCTGCGCGGCGAGCTGGGCGGACTCGCCCAGGCGCTGACGGACGCCCGCGCGGAGGCCGCCGAGCGGTTCGCCGCGGCCGTCACCGCCGAGCTGGCCTCGCTGGCGATGCCGCACGCGCGCGTGTCCTTCGAGATCCGGCAGACCGAGGACCCGGAGGGCGTGGAGGTCGGCGGACGTCCGGTGGCCTACGGCCCGGCCGGTGCCGACGAGGTGGAACTGCTGCTCGCCCCGCACCCCGGGGCGCCGCCGCGGCCCATCGCCAAGGGCGCGTCCGGCGGTGAGCTCTCGCGCGTGATGCTCGCGGTCGAGGTCGTGTTCGCGGGGACCGACCCCGTGCCGACGTATCTCTTCGACGAGGTCGACGCGGGCGTCGGCGGCAAGGCCGCGGTCGAGATCGGGCGCCGGCTGGCACGGCTGGCCAAGAGCGCGCAGGTCGTCGTCGTGACGCATCTGCCGCAGGTGGCCGCGTTCGCCGACCGGCAGCTTCTGGTGGAGAAGACCAACGACGGTTCGGTGACCCGGTCCGGGGTGAAGGTGCTGGAGGGGGAGGAGCGCATCCGCGAGCTGTCCCGGATGCTGGCCGGGCAGGAGGACTCCGAGACGGCGCGGGCCCATGCGGAGGAACTTCTGGCGGCGGCCCGCGCGGACGCGTAGCCGAGGTGCTTCCCCCGGCCGGGCGGGCTTGCCTCCCTCGCCGGGGGCCGTCCGTCGCCCTGGCCGGGGCGGGGCTGCTCCGGAGCCGTACCGTCGGCTTTTTTCGCCCCCTCCGCCCCTACCCGTCCCGTACCTGGGGCTCCGCCCCAGACCCCGCTCCTCAAACGCCGGAGGGGCTGAATCTGCGCCGCGCTGTCGGATGGGGCGGGGAGTGCGAGGGCCTGGGTGCGCCGTGCGGTGCGCGGGTGCACCTTCGCCGTCGGTGTCGCGTGCGAGGGCGTCTGCGGTGCCGAGGTGACGCGTGATGCGCCAGGCGCCCTGCAAAGACCGAGGTGAACCGCGGGGCCACAGGGGCCTATTCGCTCTTGTGGTCCGGTCCTCCCCGGAACGGAGCATTCGTCACTCGTGCGGGTGATCGTCGTCGCTGGGTTGCCTTGTCTGACGTGCCCTCGTCGTGATGGCGGTGCCGGAACGCCCGGACGGCCTGGCATCCTTGGCGTAGTACGCGGTGCACGACGTGCGGTACCCCCTTCCCCGCACGATCCTTCTGTACGTTTCCTCGTGACCGTCCGACGCCGAACCAGGAGCCCCGGCCACGTGAGCCACGTGAGCAGCCACTCAGCGCACGGCCAGTCGCCGCTGCGCACCGTGCAGGTGCTCGGCGGCGGAAGCGCGGGCAGCAGCGCGCACGTACGGTCGCTGGCCGCGGGTCTGGTCGCCCGGGGGGTCAGGGTCACCGTCTGCGCCCCCGCCGAGGCGGACCGCGTCTACGGATTCACCGGCGTCGGCGCGCACCACGTCCCCGTGCCCCGCAGCAGCGACCCCGCCTCGGTGTCCGCACTGCGGGCGGCCTGCGCGGACGCCGACCTGGTGCACGCGCACGGGATCCACGCGGCCCTGCGCGCGGCGCTGGCGCTCAGCGGGCGCCGCGTCCCCCTCGTCGTCACCTGGCACACCCGCTCGGAGGCGGACGGCGCCCGGGCGCACGTCCTGCGGCTCGTCGAACGCCGGGTCGCCAGGGCCGCCGCCGTGGTGCTCGGGACCTCCTCCGACCTGGTGGACCGGGCCCGCAGGAGAGGCGCGCGCGACGCGCGGCTCGCCGCCGTCGCGTTCCCGGCGCCGCGGCTGCCGGTCGAGCCGGTGGAACCCGACCGGTTCCGGCACAAGGCGCGGGCCGAACTCGGCGCGACCGACCGCCCGTTGCTCATCGCGGTCGGCTCGCTCGACCGGCACCGCGGCTACCACACCCTCCTGGACGCCTCGCGCGCCTGGTGCCGCCTCGATCCGATGCCGCTGCTGGTGATCGCGGGGGAGGGGCCGCTCCGCGCGGTCCTCCAGCGCCGGATCGAGGACGAGGAACTGCCGGTCCGGCTCGTCGGGCGGCGCGAGGACGTCGCCGAACTCCTGGCGGCCGCCGACGCCGTGCTGCTGCCCAGCAGATGGGAGTCCCGCTCGGTGCTGGCGCAGGAGGCCCTGCACGCGCGCGTCCCGCTCGTCGCCACGGCGGTCGGGGGCATCCCCGAACTGGTCGGCGACGCGGCCGAACTCGTCCCGTACGGCAACGCGAAGGCGCTCGGCGACGCCGTCGTACGCGTGCTCACCGATCCGGCGCGTCAGGAGGCGCTGCGGGAGAAGGGCGCCCGGCAGGCCGCCACCTGGCCGACCGAGGACGAGACGGTCGCCCAAGTGCTCAGCGTCTACGACGAGTTCACCCGCTTCCGGCCGCTGGCCTGACCGGCGAAGCGGCGGGCGCACCTCAGGGGACGTGTCTGCGGGCCCGCAGCGCCAGGCTCAACGCCAGTACGGTCTGCGGGTCGTCCAGGTCCATGCCCAGCAACTCGCCGATCCTGGCGAGGCGGTTGTACAGGGTCTGCCGGTTGAGGTGCAGTTCGCGGGCCGTCTCGGCCTTGCGGCCCGCGTGCGCCAAGTACGTCTGCAGCGTGGGCAGAAGAGGCGGCTTCGAGCGGACGTCGTGGTCGCGGAGCGGGCCGATCGCGCGCTCCACGAACGCGGCCAGGTCGGGATGCTCCCGCAGGCGCCACAGCAGCAGGTCGATGTCCAGCCGGCGCGCGTCGTACCAGGGCCGGTCCGACAGGCCCTGCGCGGCCGTCGCCGTCTCCGCCGCGTGCCGCAGGCCCGCCGACGCGGCCGCCCAGCCCCCGGCGACCCCGACGACCACCACCGGCGGCTGCGCCCCCGGCCGCTGCATGCCGGCCCGTTCCACCCCGGCGCGCAGCGCGGCCGCGACCCGGTCCGCGACGGCCGCCCGCTCCGACTCCGAGCGCAGGCCGAGCAGCAGCGGGACCCGGCCCTCGACGGGACGGACGCCCAGCAGCACCGGGACGCCCACCGAGGCCAGCTCCTCGGCGACGGCGCGGGCCAGGACCGCCCAGCCGCCGCCGGGCGCCAGACCGTCGGCGAGCCGCATCACGACCGGCAGCAGCGGACCGGCGCCGGGCTTGAACCCGAGGACGCGGGCCTGCGCCGGCGCGTCCTCGGCCTCGATCCGGCCCTCGGCGAGGTCGGTCAGGAAGTCGCCGCGCCCCCGCGCCGCCAGCTCCTCCTCCTGGCGGGCCTGCATCAGCACGACGGCCAGGATGCCGGCGGCCCGCTCGGCGGCGATCCGGTGCACCGGGGCGACCGGCGCGCCCACGGGCAGCAGCACCAGACGCGCCCGTACGGAGCCGGTGCCGGGACCGCCTCCGGGCACGTCGACCAGGGTGGTCCCCGCGGGCGGCTCCTCCTTGTGCTGGCCGCGCAGCCCCTCCCAGACCTGGAGCGGATCGGCGCCCGAGGAGCCGGCCCCGGCGGCGTACAGGAGCTGCCCGTCGGCCGTCTCCAGGAAGACCGGGCTGCCGCTGAAGTCGGCCAGAATGCACAGGACTTGAGGCACGCCGCCGCCGCCGAGCAGGGCCTCGGTGCAGCGCCGGTGGACTTCCTCCGCCTGCTGGAGCAGCGCGTAGTGTCCGTTGACGATCTCGGTGTGGATCTCCTCCGTGACCGTCACGAAGGGCACCTCGCGGTGCAACTGGACCAGCGGCAGACCGGTGGAGCGTGCCGTCTCCACGAGCGCTGCGGGCAGCCGGGCGAAGCGCGGGCCGAGTTCCACGACGAGCGCGGCGATCCCGCGCTCGGCGAGCGTGCGGACGAACGCGCGCTGGTCGGCGGGGCGGGTGCCGAGACCGTAGCCCGTGGTCAGCAGCAGTTCGCCGCCCTTGAGCAGCGAGGCGATGTTCGGCACCTCGCCCGCGTGCACCCAGCGCACGGTCCGGTTCAGGCGGTCGGCCCCGGCGATGATCTCCGGCAGCCCGCCGCGCAGTCCGGGCAGCTCGAGGGCCCGCTGCACGGTGATTCCGGCGCCCTGGGTGTCGTAACGGCTGTCCATGGAGCGGACGCTACCCGCGGACGGCTTCCGGGGGCATCTCCGGGCCCCGGCGGGGGACGGCCGGAGCCGCCGCGGGTGGTGTCCGGGGCGGGCGCCGAGGTCAGGCGCCGGCCGGTACCGGGGCGATGTTGTGGTTGAAGCGGAAGACGTTGTCCGGGTCGTACTCGGCCTTCACCGCGGCCAGCCGGCGCAGGTTGTCCTCACCGAGGCCGGCCGTGACGCGGTCCGTGCCCTCGTCCCCGATGAAGTTCAGGTAGACCGCGCCGGTGCTCCACGGCCTCACGTCCTCGCGGACCTTCCTGACCCAGTCGATGCACCGCTCGTCGTCGGCCGGGTCCTCCCAGATCCCGAAGGGATGCACCGCCCACGGCGCGTCGCGGTAGGGGACCGGGAACCGGGACGGTCCGGCGGCGATGGCGCCGCCCTGCGGGAACAGCACGTGCTGAGTGCCGGTGGGCACGGGCATGGCCTCGCCGAGGGCGCAGAAGACGTCCAGGAAGTCGTCGGGCGCGCCGGTGAGGTATTCCGCCGACCAGTAGTTCCGCAGGCCGGGCGGGTCGTCGAGCATGGAGTTGAAGTCGGGGTAGGGCAGGGCCGTGACGATCTCGACCTCGTGCGGCAGCGCCAGCAGCGGCTGCGCGATCTTGCGCATGTCCTCCTCGCCGCCCGCGTACGCCACGAGGGCGCCGCACAGCCGCGTGCCGACCAGATGCTCGGGCATGAACTCCTCGGGCGGGCCGGTCAGGTAGAGGACGCCGCCGCTCGCCTCGGGCGGCCCGTTCTCGATGATCTCGCGGTAGACGCGCAGGACGTCGGGGCCCGCGTCCGGCCGGAACATCACCATGGCGATCGAGAACTCGGGCAGCGGGTGGAGCTTGAGGGTGAGCGCGGTGGCGACGCCGAAGTTCCCGCCGCCGCCGTGCAGGGCCCAGAACAGCTCCGGGTTCTCCTGGTCGGTGGCGCGTACCGGCGAACCGTCGGCGGTGACCAGCTCGACCCCGAGGAGGTTGTCGACGGCGAGGCCGAGGGAGCGGTCCAGCCAGCCGCTGCCGCCGCCGAGGACGAAGCCGCCGACGCCGGTCGTCGAGACGCGGCCGCCGGTGGTCGCGAGGCCGTAGGGCTGGGTGGCCCGGTCGAGATGGCTCATCAGGGCTCCGCCCTCGACCCGGACCGTCTCGGACCCGGGGTGGACGGTGACGGCCTGCATGCGGCTGAGATCGATGACGAGACCGCCGTCGTTGAGCGACATGCCGGAGACGCTGTGACCGCCTCCGCGTACGGCGATCGGCAGATCCAGCTCACGCGCGAAGCGCACCGCGCGTGTCACGTCGGCCTCGCCCTCGCAGCGCACGATCACGGCCGGCCGTCGGTCGATCATCGCGTTGAAGATCGTCCGGGCCTCGTCGTACCCGGGATCGTCGGGGGTGAGGACATCACCGGAGAGACCCGCGCGGAGCGCGGTCAGCGCCGCGCCGGCCTTCGAAAGGGGAGCCATGGAAGCCGCCCCCTTCCATGAGGGGACAGGACTCCTTCCAGGCTAGGCGGGCACGGCGCATCGGGCGCGTCGGGGAG
The DNA here is from genome assembly GCF_055565895.1 of Streptomyces sp. NPDC028298. Classification (NCBI taxonomy): domain Bacteria; kingdom Bacillati; phylum Actinomycetota; class Actinomycetes; order Kitasatosporales; family Streptomycetaceae; genus Streptomyces; species Streptomyces sp. NPDC028298. Next base: position 411,599 of record NZ_JBVHTL010000009.1, on the reverse strand, counting down.
GTCCCGGCGCGCCCGGCGTGGTGCGGCTCAGCCGCCGTACGCCCCGCTCGCCGTCAGCCGCAGGGCCGTGTCGATCAGCGGAACGTGACTGAAGGCCTGCGGGAAGTTCCCGACCTGGCGCTGGAGGCGCGGGTCCCATTCCTCGGCCAGCAGACCGAGGTCGTTGCGCAGGTCCAGCAGGCGCTCGAAGAGCTTGCGGGCCTCGTCGACGCGGCCGATCATCGCGAGGTCGTCGGCCATCCAGAACGAGCAGGCGAGGAAGGCGCCCTCGTCGCCCTCCAGTCCGTCCACGCCCGCGTGCTCGCCGGAGGTCGGGTAGCGCAGGATGAAGCCGTCGGAGGTCGACAGCTCGCGCTGGATCGCCTCGATGGTGCCGATCACCCGCTTGTCGTCCGGCGGCAGGAAGCCCATCTGCGGGATGAGCAGCAGCGAGGCGTCGAGCTCCTTGGAGCCGTAGGACTGCGTGAAGGTGTTCCGCTCCTGGTCGTAGCCCTTCTCGCACACGTCCCGGTGGATGTCGTCGCGCAGTTCGCGCCATTTCTCCAGTGGGCCGTGCGCGTCCCCGGACTCGATGAGCTTGATGGTGCGGTCGACGGCGACCCAGGCCATCACCTTGGAGTGCACGAAGTGCCGCCGCGGGCCGCGGACTTCCCAGATGCCCTCGTCCGGCTGGTCCCAGTGGGTCTCCAGGTAGCGGATCAGCTTCAACTGGAGCAGCGAGGCGTAGTCGTTGCGGGACAGGCCTGTCATGTGGGCCAGGTGCAGGGCCTCGGTGACCTCGCCGTAGACGTCGAGCTGGAGCTGGTGCGCGGCGCCGTTGCCGACCCGGACCGGCGCCGAATTCTCGTACCCGGGAAGCCAGTCGAGCTCGGCCTCGCCCAACTCCCGTTCGCCCGCGATGCCGTACATGATCTGGAGGTTCTCCGGGTCGCCGGCGACCGCGCGCAGCAGCCACTCGCGCCAGGCGCGGGCCTCCTCGCGGTAGCCGGTGCGCAGCAGCGAGGAGAGGGTGATGGCCGCGTCGCGCAGCCAGGTGTAGCGGTAGTCCCAGTTGCGTACGCCGCCGATCTCCTCCGGGAGGGAGGTGGTGGGCGCGGCGACGATGCCGCCCGTGGGCGCGTACGTGAGGGCCTTCAGCGTGATCAGGGAGCGGACGACGGCCTCGCGGTAGGGGCCGTGGTACGTGCACTGGTCGACCCAGTCGCGCCAGAACTCCTCGGTCGCCTCCAGCGACTGCTCGGGCTCGGGCAGCGGCGGGGGCTCCTTGTGCGAGGGCTCCCACGACACGGTGAAGGCGATCCGCTCGCCCGGGGCCACGGTGAAGTCGGCGTAGGTGGTCAGGTCCTTGCCGTACGTCTGACAGTCCGTGTCGAACCAGACCGAGTCGGGTCCGGCGACCGCGACCGTACGCCCCTCGTGGCGGCGCACCCAGGGCACGACGCGGCCGTAGGAGAACCGCATGCGCAGCGTCGAGCGCATCGGCACCCGGCCGCTGACACCTTCGACGATCCGGATGAGCTGGGGCGCGCCGTCACGCGGCGGCATGAAATCGGTCACCCGGACCGTGCCACGGGGTGTGTCCCACTCGGATTCGAGGATCAGCGAGTCGCCGCGGTAGCGGCGGCGCGAGGCCGCCGGCGGCTGCGCGTCGGCGGCGTGCGCGGGACCGAGCCGCCAGAAGCCGTGATCCTCCGTACCGAGGAGTCCCGCGAAGATGGCATGGGAGTCGAAGCGGGGCAGGCACAGCCAGTCGACTGTGCCGTCCCGGCAGACCAGCGCGGCTGTCTGCATGTCTCCGATGAGTGCGTAGTCCTCGATGCGCCCGGCCACGTGCATCTCCAGTCGAACGGCCACGGCGCCCCTGCGCGGGGCGGTCGCTCTTGCGGTCAAAGGGAACGTAGGTACTGCAAAACAGTAGGCAATGGGAGTCGGTAACTGCGGAACGTCGATGATGGGGGACGTCCGCCGTGCGTCGCTGCGAAACGCCGGTTGTCGGTGCGATGGGCGATGCGATTGTCGTTTCGAAACGAACTGACAGGCCCTCTTTGTTCCGGTTACGTGCGGGATGGTGCCGTGTGCCGGAGGGGCTCGGCAGCGAGTGTCCGAGCAGGATACGACGCACGTGGATGATCCGCGTGCCGCTCCGGACAACCCGGCTGCGCCGATCGAGTGAGCGGTGTGTGAGGTGTGTGCCCGGGCGGCGGCCGGAGCGCGTTCGGCCGGTGTCCGGGTGTGCCCGCCGGTGTGCCCGGCCGTGCGCGGAGCGTGGCCGGAAGCGGCCTCGTCCGGTCGCTGATACCCTGGTAGCCCGTGGACCGGTGGGCAAGAAACCCCCGAACCGCAGCGACGGCAACCCCCGGAAATCTCCGGGCCCCACGCCGGCACGCACCCCAGACCGACCACGGGAGCCCCCTCTTGGCCATGCCGCCCAGTGCTTTTCGAAACAGCACAGCCACGACGACCAAGCACATCTTCGTCACCGGGGGTGTCGCTTCGTCCCTCGGCAAGGGACTGACCGCCTCCAGCCTGGGCGCGCTGCTCAAGGCGCGGGGTCTGCGCGTCACCATGCAGAAGCTCGACCCGTACCTGAACGTCGACCCGGGCACCATGAACCCGTTCCAGCACGGCGAGGTGTTCGTCACCAACGACGGCGCCGAGACCGACCTGGACATCGGGCACTACGAGCGCTTCCTCGACGTGGACCTGGACGGCTCGGCCAACGTGACCACCGGTCAGGTGTACTCCACCGTCATCGCCAAGGAGCGGCGCGGCGAGTACCTGGGTGACACCGTGCAGGTCATCCCGCACATCACGAACGAGATCAAGCACCGCATCCGCCGGATGGCGGCCGACGACGTCGACGTCGTCATCACCGAGGTCGGCGGCACGGTCGGCGACATCGAGTCGCTGCCGTTCCTGGAGACGGTCCGCCAGGTCCGTCACGAGGTCGGCCGCGACAACGTGTTCGTCGTGCACATCTCGCTCCTGCCCTACATCGGCCCGTCCGGCGAGCTGAAGACCAAGCCGACGCAGCACTCGGTCGCGGCGCTGCGCAACATCGGTATCCAGCCGGACGCGATCGTGCTGCGGGCCGACCGCGAGGTCCCCACCGCCATCAAGCGCAAGATCTCGCTGATGTGCGACGTCGACGAGGCCGCCGTCGTCGCGGCGATCGACGCCCCGTCGATCTACGACATCCCGAAGGTCCTGCACACCGAGGGCCTGGACGCCTACGTCGTCCGCAAGCTGGACCTGCCGTTCCGTGACGTGGACTGGGCGACCTGGGACGACCTGCTCGACCGTGTCCACAACCCGGTCCACGAGATCACCATGGCGCTCGTCGGCAAGTACATCGACCTGCCCGACGCCTACCTCTCGGTGACCGAGGCGCTGCGCGCCGGCGGTTTCGCCAACAAGGCCCGCGTCAAGATCAAGTGGGTCACCTCGGACGACTGCAAGACCCCGGCGGGCGCCGCCAAGCAGCTCGGCGACGTCGACGCGATCTGCATCCCCGGCGGGTTCGGCGACCGCGGCGTGTCCGGCAAGGTCGGCGCGATCCAGTACGCCCGCGAGAACCGCATCCCGCTGCTGGGCCTGTGCCTGGGCCTGCAGTGCATCGTGATCGAGGCCGCGCGGAACCTGGCCGACATCCCGGACGCCAACTCCACCGAGTTCGACTCCGGCACCGGCCACCCGGTCATCTCCACGATGGCCGAGCAGCTCGACATCGTGGCGGGCGAGGGCGACATGGGCGGCACCATGCGCCTGGGCATGTACCCGGCCAAGCTCGCCGAGGGCTCGATCGTGCGCGAGGTGTACGACGGCAAGGAGTACGTCGAGGAGCGCCACCGCCACCGCTACGAGGTGAACAACGCGTACCGCGCCGAGCTGGAGAAGAAGGCCGGTCTGCAGTTCTCCGGCACCTCCCCGGACGGCAAGCTCGTCGAGTACGTCGAGTACCCGCGCGACGTCCACCCGTACCTGGTCGCGACCCAGGCGCACCCCGAGCTGCGCTCCCGCCCGACCCGGCCGCACCCGCTCTTCGCGGGCCTGGTCAAGGCCGCCGTGGCGCGCAAGACGGGTAAGTAACACCAGGGTTGTACGGTGACCGGGGTGCGTGTTCGCGGGTGATCCCGCCGGACGCGCACCCCGGTTCCGTCACCGGACCGGCTTCTGTTTGCGTGCGTGGGAGGACAGGCCATGACCATCAAGGACACCCCCGAGGAGTGGGAGGTCCGGGCGACCGAGACCCCCTTCAAGGGCAACAAGACCTCGGTGCGCACCGACGACGTGGTCATGCCCGACGGATCCGTCGTCCGGCGCGACTACCAGGTCCACCCGGGCTCCGTGGCCGTGCTCGCCCTGGACGACCAGGACCGTGTCCTGGTCCTGCGCCAGTACCGCCACCCCGTGCGCCACAAGCTGTGGGAGATCCCGGCGGGCCTGCTCGACATCCCCGGCGAGAACCCGCTGCACGCCGCCCAGCGCGAGCTCTACGAGGAGGCGCACGTCAAGGCGGAGACCTGGCGCGTGCTGACCGACGTCTACACCACCCCGGGCGGCTGCGACGAGGCCATCCGCATCTTCCTGGCCCGCGACCTCTCCCAGGCGGAGGGCGAGCGGTTCGAGGTGGAGGACGAGGAGGCCGACATGGAGCTGGCCCGCGTCCCGCTCGGTGAACTCGTCGGCGGCGTGCTCGCCGGCGACCTGCACAACAACTGCCTGGTCGTGGGCGTCCTCTCGCTTCTCGCCGCACGCCAGGGCGACGGACTCGACGCCCTGCGCCCGGCCGAGGCGCCCTGGCCCGCCCGCCCCTTCGAGGCCTGACGTCCGCCTTCAGGGTGTCAGTCCTACGATCGCCTGATCCGATCGGGGGACGTCGCCGCCGCGCTCCGCACGGATCGTCGCAGAGCGTGAACTAGGCTCTGGAAAACGCCCGTACCGGAGTCCCGGCGGGCTTGCGCGTGCAGTGGAACGGGAGCGTGGCCCGTGGCGGATCAGGCGGTGGACGACGGCGGCACCGAGGTGTCGTCCCAGGGGCAGCGCCCGGCTGCCGGGTCCCCTCCTACGGGAAGTCAGTTCCTGGGCCGTACACGAGAGTTGAAGGAACTGCGCGCGGACATCGAGCGCGCGGGCCTCGACACCATCGCCGGCCGCAAGGCGCCGCGGGCACGGGTGCTGCTCATCGCGGGCAAGCCCGGCTCCGGCCGCACGGCGCTCGCCGACCGGCTCGCCGAGCAGGTCGCCGAGAGTTACCCCGACGGCCTCCTGCGCGCCCGGCTCACCGAGCCCGACGGCACACAGGTCCCCACCGAGGGCACCGCGCGCGAACTGCTCACCGCCCTCGGCGTGACCGCGCCCCCCGGAGCGGGCGCCGACGACCTCGGCGAGCGGCTGCGCGAGGCCCTCGCGATCCGCCGGGCGGTGCTCCTGCTCGACGACGCGGCCGACGCCGAGCAGGTCGACGCGCTGCTGCCCGACTCCCCGGACTGCCTCGTGATCGCCGTCTCGGGCGGGCCGCTGACCGGCATCGCGGACGTCCGCCCGTGCACGCTGGGCGGCCTGGACACCAAGTCCGCCCTCGAACTCCTCGGCCACTTCACCGGCTCGGTGCGCATCACCGTCGACCCGCTCGCCGCCGAAGGGCTCGTCGAACTGTGCGCCGGCCAGCCGACCGCCCTGGTGCTGGCCGGCGGCTGGCTTGCCGCGCGTCCCTCCTCGGCCGTAGCCGACCTCGCCAAGCACCTGCGCACCGAGGGCGAGGACGGCACACCCCTGGAGCGCGTCTTCCGGCTCTCGTACGCCTCCCTGCCGGGCACCGCCGCCCGGATACTGCGACTGCTCTCGCTCGCCCCCGCGGGCCTGGTCGACCCGCACACCGCCTCCGCGCTGGCGGGCTGCTCGGTCCAGGCGGCGCACACCGCGCTGGACGAGTTCGTCGGCCTCGGCCTGGTGCGGGCGGTCCCCTCTCCGCTGCCGCAGTACGAGGTCCCCGGCTGCCTGCACCCCCTGCTCCGCGCGCTCGTCGACACCCACGACCGGCCCGCCGAGGTGCAGCTCGCCCGCGCCCGGATGCTGGAGCGGACCGTACGGCTCCTGGTGTCGTGCCGTGCCGTCACCGAGACCCCCGGCTCGCCCGCCCGGGAGAAGCTCGCGGGCATGCCGCGCGCCCTGCGGTTCTCCGGTCCCGGGGCGGCCGCGGACTGGCTGCGCGTGCGCCGGCCCGCGCTGCTCGCCTCGGCCCGGCTCGCGGTCGCCGACGGGGAACTGGACACCCTCGCCCGGCGGCTGATGGCCGCCCTGGTGCGGGCGATGGTGGCTCATTTCGGCACCCGGGCCGCGGCCCCCGACCTGTACGGCGTCCACCGGCTCGTCCTGGACGTCGCCGAACGCCGGAACCTGCCCCGCGAGAAGGCGGCCGCGCTGCTCAATCTCGCCGACCTGGACGCGCAGACCGGCCGCAGGACCGACGCCCTGGCCCGCTACCGGGCCGCGCTCGACGCCGGACGTGAGGCGAACGACCCGTACGCGACCGGCCGCGCGATGGAATCCGTAGGCGGCGCCCACCAGGAACTCGGGGACCACGACCGGGCCGCCGACTGGTACGGCAGGGCGCTGGCCCAGCGGCTCGCGCGGGACGAGCGCGTGGACGCCGCCCGGCTGTACGGACGCATCGCCACCGCGCACACCTACGCGGGCCGCTACGGCGAGGCTCAGGTCAACTGGCGCGCCGCGGTCGCCTGGCATCGCAAGAACGGTGATGTCGCCTCCCAGGCAAGGGCGTTGAGCGAGATGGCCCGGGTCCAGGAGTACGCCGGACGGCCCGAGGATTCGCTGCGCACCTGCCAGGAGGCCGTGGAGTGGGCGCGTCGCGCGGACGACGTACGGCTGCAGGCCGCGCTCCAGGTCAGGCTGGCCGACACCCTGGACCGGCTCGGCGACCCGGCGGCCGCCCGGCTGCACCGAGCGGCGGCCGAGCGCATGCTGGGAGCGGAGCTCCCGGAGAGCACATCCGGGTCGGAACGCGACGGTAATGCCTACGAAATCCGCAGTGCATCCGCTGAAGATTGATGCATTGAAAGGCTAGACAGAGGGAATCCCTTCATTAGACTGGCTCCGCCGCGTTCTTCCGTGGTGTCTCCCGGTGTGCTCCCGTACGTCGGGTATGACATGCATTGCCTGGCTTGCATCGCCTCGGCATGCATTCCCCAGAGCCCTCTGAGTCAAGGACCGTGATCGACGTGAAGGTCGGCATCCCCCGCGAGGTCAAGAACAACGAGTTCCGGGTGGCCATCACCCCCGCCGGTGTGCACGAGCTCGTGCGCCACGGCCACCAGGTCTTCGTCGAGCAGAACGCCGGCGTCGGCTCCTCGATCACGGACGAGGAGTACGTCTCCGCAGGCGCGCAGATCCTGCCCACCGCCGACGAGGTCTGGGCCGTCGCCGACCTGCTGCTGAAGGTCAAGGAGCCCATCGCGGAGGAGTACCACCGCCTCCGCAAGGACCAGACGCTCTTCACCTACCTGCACCTGGCCGCTTCCAAGGAGTGCACGGACGCCCTCCTGGAGTCCGGCACCACGGCGATCGCCTACGAGACCGTCGAGCTGCCGAGCCGCGCCCTGCCGCTGCTCGCCCCGATGTCCGAGGTCGCGGGCCGCCTCGCCCCGCAGGTCGGCGCCTACCACCTGATGCGCGCCAACGGCGGCCGCGGTGTCCTGCCCGGCGGCGTCCCCGGCGTGCTGCCGGCCAAGGCCGTCGTGATCGGCGGCGGTGTCTCCGGCTGGAACGCCGCGCAGATCGCCATCGGCATGGGCTTCGAGGTGACGCTGCTCGACCGCGACATCAACAAGCTGCGCGAGGCCGACAAGATCTTCGGTACGAAGGTCAAGGCCGTCATGTCCAACTCCTTCGAGCTGGAGAAGGCCTGCCTCGAGGCCGACCTCGTGATCGGCGCCGTGCTGATCCCCGGCGCCAAGGCGCCGAAGCTGGTCACCAACGAGCTCGTCTCCCGGATGAAGCCGGGCAGTGTCCTCGTCGACATCGCGATCGACCAGGGCGGCTGCTTCGAGGACTCGCGCCCCACCACGCACGCCGAGCCGACCTTCCCGGTCCACAACTCGGTCTTCTACTGCGTCGCCAACATGCCCGGCGCGGTCCCCAACACCTCGACGTACGCGCTGACCAACGCCACGCTGCCGTACATCGTCGAGCTCGCCGACCGCGGCTGGACCGAGGCGCTGCGCCGCGACAACGCGCTCGCCAAGGGTCTCAACACCCACGACGGCAAGGTTGTTTACCGCGAGGTCGCCGAGGCCCACGGGCTGGAGCACGTCGCGCTGGAGAGCCTGCTCGGCTGACTTTCCCGACGACTCGCCAAGTCGACATTCGTCGCCGACTCGACGCCGGCAAAAGGCGATACGTCAACACGGTCGTCAACACCGCTCACCCGGCCGGACCTTGCCCGACAAGGTCCGGCCGCGTGTGTGTCGGCTCACTTTGCGACACTCGTTCAACTCGCCACGAACGTAACTCTTCAACCGATTCGCACACCGGTGAAACCTGCCGTGCGACGGCCTTACGCCCTTGACAGAGGGGTGTTCGGTTGCCGACACATCGGGTCGGGTCCGGCGGATTGTGTTGCTGTGGAGCGGTGACACGCCATAGAGTCGCCAATCGTCGGCATGGTGCCACGCTGACCTATCGAGAAGTTCCCTGGTCACCAAGGAGGTAAGACGACTTGTGAATGAGTCGACATTTACTCCCGGGGGTGGTCAACCAGGAATGCCGGCGCGGGGCCAGAGCCCCACGGGGCTCGAGGCTGTCGGCTCCGTCGCTGTCCGCACCTTCGCAGCCCACCAGAGTCCCCGGACGACTCAGACAGCACACCCGAGCATGGATGGCCATCACGTGAACGCCATGGCCGGCAACGGAAGTGGCGAGAACCACACCCACTTCGCCGACTACGACGAACTGCCCGAGGGGCACTTCTACGACCCCGACGCCGAGTACGAGCCCGATCCGGAGTACGCGGCGACGCTCGCGCCCGACGCGGCCCGCCAGCGCCGTGAGCGCATCGGCCCGACAGGGCGCCCGCTGCCCTACTTCCCGATCCCGGGCCCGCTGACCAGTCACGGCCCCGCGACGATCATCGCGATGTGCAACCAGAAGGGCGGCGTGGGCAAGACCACGTCGACCATCAACCTGGGTGCCGCGCTCGCGGAGTACGGACGCCGGGTGCTGCTCGTCGACTTCGACCCGCAGGGCGCGCTGTCCGTGGGACTCGGCGTCAACCCGATGGAGCTCGACCTCACCGTCTACAACCTGCTCATGGAGCGGGGCATGGCGGCCGACGAGGTCCTCCTGAAGACGGCGGTCCCGAACATGGACCTGCTGCCCAGCAACATCGACCTGTCCGCCGCCGAGGTGCAGCTCGTGAGCGAGGTCGCCCGCGAGTCCACGCTGCAGCGCGCCCTGAAGCCGCTGATGGCCGACTACGACTACATCGTGATCGACTGCCAGCCCTCGCTCGGCCTGCTGACCGTGAACGCGCTGACGGCGGCTCACAAGGTGATCGTGCCGCTGGAGTGCGAGTTCTTCGCGCTGCGCGGTGTCGCGCTGCTCACCGAGACGATCGAGAAGGTCCAGGAACGGCTCAACCCCGAGCTGGAGCTCGACGGCATCCTCGCCACGATGTACGACTCCCGCACGGTGCACAGCCGTGAGGTGCTCGCGCGCGTGGTCGAGGCCTTCGACGATCACGTCTACCACACGGTGATCGGCCGGACCGTGCGCTTCCCGGAGACCACGGTCGCCGGTGAGCCGATCACCACGTACGCCTCCAACTCCGTCGGTGCCGCCGCCTATCGCCAGCTCGCCAGGGAGGTGCTCGCCCGGTGTCACGCCGAGTGAGTCTGCCGGGGGCCGACGAACTGTTCCGTACCACCGGGGGCATGGCGCTCCAGTCATCCACCCCCACCCGCCGCACCAACGGCGAGGCCCGGGTGCCGGCCCCGGCCGGCGAGAGCGACGCGGCGGGCGGGGAGGACGCGCCCCAGTCGGTGCCCGTCCAGGGCGGTGACGGCGAGGGCGACGAACACGTCGCCACCGACGCCGAACCGTCCGACGCGGGGGAGTCGCGCAGCCGGGGCGGCGCCCCGGACCGTTCGGGGCGCGGCCGGCCGGCGCAGGAAGGTTCTGGCGCTCCTTCCACGTCCGTGCAGTCCTCCCGCAAGCGGGGGCGCGCCGCGAACCGCCGGCCCAGCGGGCGGGAGCGGCACGACGAGAAGATCACCGTGTACGTGTCCGCGGAGGAGCTGATGGACCTCGAACACGCGCGGCTGGTGCTCCGCGGTGAACACGGACTCGCCGTCGACCGCGGGCGGATCGTCCGTGAGGCGGTCGCCGTGGTGCTGGCGGACCTGGAGTCCCGCGGGGACGCGAGCATTCTCGTACGGCGACTGCGCGGGCGGTAGAGGTAGCCTTCGACGGCTATGACCTCGAACGTCCCGCCTCCGTCAGCCGCCCCCGGCGGCCGTCGGCGTGCACTGGGACGCGGTCCCGGCCCCGCGCCGGGACCGACCGAGGCACCCCCCGAGCCCTCCGCCCCGGCCCCCGAGCCGAGTCCGGCCCCACCGGCTGAACCCGCGCCGGCCGAGCCCGGGCGGGCCCCGGCGCCCGAGCCCGCTCCCGCCTCACCGGCCGAACCCGCGCCGGCCCCGGTGACCGAGCCCGAGCCCGCTCCGGCGCCCGAGCCCGGGCAGGCGCCCGCGGACGGCCATGCGCCCGCCCCGGCGGCCGAGCCCACACCGGCCCCACCGGTCGCGTCCGGGCAGGCCCCGGCGGCCGTTTCTCCGTCCGGCACGTCCCCCGCGCCCGCGACGACCCCCCGTGAGCCCTCCCAGGCGCCCCGTGAGGGCGTCGGGGGGACCGGCGGGCCCGGGGCGCCGACCGGGCACTCCGGGTCGCCTGAAGGCCCCGCCGAGCCCGCCGAGTCGCCCGCCGAGGGAAGCGGTGGCGCATCCGACGGCCCCGGGGACGGGGTCTTCAAGGTGCGGCTCTCGAATTTCGAGGGGCCCTTCGATCTGCTGCTCCAGCTCATCTCCAAGCACAAGCTCGACGTCACCGAAGTGGCCCTGTCCAAGGTCACCGACGAGTTCATGGCGCACATCCGCGCGATGGGCCCGGACTGGGACCTCGACCAGACGACCGAGTTCCTCGTCGTCGCGGCGACCCTCCTCGACCTGAAGGCCGCCCGGCTGCTGCCGGCCGCCGAGGTCGAGGACGAGGCCGACCTGGCCCTGCTGGAGGCCCGGGACCTGCTGTTCGCGCGGCTGCTCCAGTACCGCGCGTACAAACAGATCGCGGACATCTTCAACACGCGCCTGGAGGAGGAGGCCCGCCGCTACCCCCGTACCGTCGGCCTGGAGGCGCAGTACGCCGAGCTGCTGCCCGAGGTCGTCATCAGCATCGGTCCCGAGGGTTTCGCGCGGCTCGCGGTGAAGGCGATGCAGCCCAAGCCCAAGCCCCAGGTGTACGTCGACCACATCCACGCGCCGCTCGTCAGCGTGCAGGAGCAGGCCGGGATCGTGGTGGCGCGGCTCCGGGAACTCGGCGAGGCCAGCTTCCGCTCGCTCGTCGAGGACACCGACGACACCCTCACCGTGGTCGCCCGCTTCCTGGCCCTGCTGGAGCTCTACCGGGAGAAGGCCGTCGCCCTGGACCAGGAGGAGGCCCTCGGGGACCTCATGGTGCGCTGGACGGGCGGGGAGGACGACGAGGGGCCGCGGGTGACCGACGAGTTCGACCGGCCGGCCGAGACGGCGGACGACGCGGCAGGGCGCGGGACCAAGAAGGAGAAGGCGTGAGCGAGGAGACCACCGGCACCCCCGCGGGGCCGCCCACCGTCGCCGACCTCGATCTCGGGGCCGCCCTGGAGGCCGTCCTGATGGTCGTGGACGAGCCGGCCACCGAGGAACACCTCGCCAAGATCCTGGAGCGGCCCCGGCGGCAGGTCGCGGACGCGCTGCGCGCGCTGGCCGACGAGTACACCGTCCAGGGCCGCGGATTCGAGCTCAGACTGATCGCGGGCGGCTGGCGCTTCTACTCGCGTCCCGCCTACGCGAGCGCCGTCGAACGCTTCGTCCTGGACGGCCAGCAGGCCCGGCTCACCCAGGCGGCACTGGAGACCCTGGCCGTCGTCGCGTACCGCCAGCCGGTGAGCCGTTCGCGGGTCTCGGCGGTCCGCGGAGTCAACTGCGACGGCGTGATGCGGACCCTCCTCCAGCGCGGTCTGGTGGAGGAGGCGGGCACGGAACCCGAAACAGGTGCGATCCTGTACACGACGACGAACTACTTCCTGGAGCGAATGGGCCTGCGAGGTCTGGACGAGCTCCCGGAGCTCGCGCCCTTCCTCCCCGAGGCGGACGCGATCGAGGCAGAGACGCTGGAAGGGGTCCCGTCGTTCGATCCGGACGCACCGGATGCAGACGCAGACGACACGACGACGACGGAACTTTGATGCGAAGCAGTGGCAGCGGCAGTGGCAGGAACAGCGGGCGCGGCAACCCGCGCGGAACCGGCGGAAGCGGCGGTTCGCGCGGCAGCGGCGCGCCCCGCGGGGGCGGTGCCCCGCGCGGCGGAAGCGGGGGCGGCTCGCGCGGCGGAAGCAGCGGCGGCGGCTCGCGCGGTACGGGCGGCGGCGGCTTCCAGCCGAGGGGCTCGGCGGCGGGTTCGGGCGCGGGGCGTGACGACCAGCCGAAGCGTCCCAGCAAGCCCCGTCCCGAGGAGCGTCGCTACGACGTAGGCCCCGGGGGCTCGCACGAAGGACCGAAGTCCGGGCGCGGCGCGTCCGCGCGCGGCGGCGCCAAGGGCGGTCCCCGGCAGGGTCAGCAGCGCGGCGGCCGCACCGAGCCCGCCCGCTCCCGCGAGTACGAGACGCGGGCCGAGGAGCGCAACCGCGACCGGTACGCGGGCAAGCCCGACATCAAGCTGCCCAAGACCTTCCCGGGCGCCGAGGAGGAGGGCGAGCGCCTGCAGAAGGTGCTCGCCCGCGCGGGCTACGGCTCCCGGCGTGCCTGTGAGGAACTGGTCGACCAGGCCAGGGTCGAGGTCAACGGCCAGATCGTCCTGGAGCAGGGTCTGCGCGTCGACCCGGAGAAGGACGAGATCAAGGTCGACGGTCTGACGGTCGCGACGCAGTCGTACCAGTTCTTCTCGCTGAACAAGCCCGCCGGTGTCGTCTCCACGATGGAGGACAACGAGGGCCGCCAGTGCCTCGGCGACTACGTGACGAACCGCGAGACGCGGCTCTTCCACGTGGGCCGGCTCGACACCGAGACCGAGGGCGTCATCCTGCTCACCAACCACGGCGAGCTGGCGCACCGCCTGACCCACCCCAAGTACGGCGTGAAGAAGGTCTACCTCGCGCACATCGTGGGCCCGATCCCGCGCGACCTGGGCAAGCGGCTCAAGGACGGCATCCAGCTCGAGGACGGGTACGCCAAGGCGGACCACTTCCGCGTCGTCGAGCAGACCGGCAAGAACTACCTCGTCGAGGTGACCCTGCACGAGGGCCGCAAGCACATCGTGCGCCGCATGCTCGCCGAGGCCGGTTTCCCGGTCGACAAGCTGGTGCGCGTCGCGTTCGGCCCGATCACCCTGGGCGACCAGAAGTCGGGCTGGCTGCGCCGTCTGTCGAACACCGAGGTCGGCATGCTCATGGCCGAGGTCGGTCTCTGATCCCGCCCGCCCCCTGAGGCCCCGGAGCCCACTGGCTCCGGCGGCCCGCGGACGACGCACCGCGCCCGCGACGGCCGGTCCCGGAACTTCTCCGGGACCGGCCGATTCGTTTTCGCCTCCCCGCCGGTCTGTACCGGTGAACGGACCACGGGTGCGCCCCGGCGCGCCCCGTGCGAACGAAGGGAGCGGCGATGACCGCGACGACGCACCGGGACGAGTTCGTCCGGCTGACCGGCCCGTACCGGCGGGAGCTGCTCGCCCACTGCTACCGCATGCTCGGTTCGGCCGACGACGCCGAGGACCTCGTACAGGAGACGTATCTGCGGGCCTGGCGGTCCTACGAGGGGTACGAGGGCCGGGCCTCCCTGCGCACCTGGCTCTACCGGATCGCCACCAACACCTGTCTGACGGCCCTGGAGGGGCGCGGGCGCCGTCCCCTGCCCACCGGTCTGGGCGGGCCGGGAGACGCGCCCGAGGAGCCGCTGCCGGCCCCCGCGACCGACATCCCCTGGCTCCAGCCGCTGCCGGACACGCTCCTCGACCCGGCGACGGTCGTGGCGGCGCGCGGAAGCCTGCGGCTCGCCCTGGTGGCCGCGCTGCAGCACCTGCCCGCGCGGCAGCGGGCGGTGCTCATCCTGCGGGACGTGCTGGCCTGGCGGGCCCCGGAGGTGGCCGCCCTGCTCGACACGTCGACCGCGGCGGTCAAGAGCACGCTCCAGCGCGCGCGTGCCCGGCTCGACGAGGTCGCCCCGGAGGAGGACCTGGTGGTGGAGCCGGACGGCACCGACGACCGCGAACTCCTGGACCGCTACATGGCGGCCTTCGAGAACGCCGACATGGAGTCGCTGCTGACCCTGCTGCGCGACGGGGTCGAGCTGGAGATGCCGCCCCACCTGGAGTGGTTCCGCGGCAAGAAGGACGTCGTGCGGTTCCTTCGCGTACGGGCGTTCGCCGGCCAGGGGGCGGGACACGTCCGGATGGTGGCGGTCCGCGCCAACGGACAGCCGGCGGCCGCGGCCTACGAGCGCGACGCCGACGGCGTCCTGCGGGCGCACTCCGTGCAGGTGCTCACGGTCGAGGCCGGCGGTGTCGCACGGCTCACCGTCTTCCTGGACCCGGGACTGTTCGCCTCCTTCGGGCTGCCCGGGATCCTCCCGTGAATCCCGCGGAGCTCCTGGAGCGCTCGCTGGCGTTCGCGAGCGTCGGTGTCGCCGCCGTGCCGCGCGGGGGACTGCGGCGGCCGACGCCGTGCGCCGAGTGGGACCTGGGGGACCTGCTCCACCACCTCGACGACTCGGTCGAGGCGCTCTACGAGGGGGTCGCGGACGGGCGGGTCGGGCTGTGCCCGGCCCGCCCCGCCGCCGATCCGGTGTGCGCCTTCCGCGAGCGCGCCGGCGCCCTCCTCGGCGTCTGCGCCGCGGTGTCCGCGGCGCCCCCGGACCCGGCCGTGGGGGACCGGTCCCTGGGCGCCGGGCTGCTGGTGGCCGTCGGCGCCCTGGAGATCGCGGTGCACGGCTGGGACGTCGCGCGGGCCTGCGGGCGCGCCCGGCCGATCCCGTCCGCGCTGGCCCTGGAACTGCTGCCGCTCGCGCACCTGGTGGTCGCGGACGCCGACCGCGGGGTGCGCTTCGCCGACCCCGTCGACGCCCCGCCCGGGACGGCGCCCGGCGGCCGGCTCCTCGCGTTCCTCGGCCGGTGCCCCGGCGGCGATTCCTTTTCGGCTCGGGTCGGGTCGGTCTTCCGTGAGTGATCCTCACGGAAGGAACCGTCATGACCGACACCACCGCGCGCGCCCCCGTCCAGCGGCCGCCGGCCCCGCCCGCACGCCGTGCGTGGACCGTGATCCTGGCCGGACTCGGGGCGCTGCTCTGCTCCCTCGACGTGGTCGTCGTGGCCACCGCGCTGCCGGCCCTGCGGGCCGACTTCGGGGCGAGCCTGTCCGACCTGGAGTGGACGATCAACGCGTACAACCTCGTCTTCGCCTGCCTCACCCTCACCGGTGCCGCGCTCGGCGACCGGTTCGGGCGGCGGCGCATGTACGTCGTCGGGCTCGCCGTCTTCACCCTGGCCTCGGCCCTCGCCGCGCTGGCCCCGGGACCGGGTCAGCTCATCGCCGCCCGGGTGCTCCAGGGCGCCGGTGCCGCCGTCCTGCTGCCGCTCACCCTGACCCTGATCAGCGAGGCGTTCCCGGCCGAGAAGCGGGGCGTGGCCATCGGGATCTGGGGCGGGGTGACCGGTCTCGGCGTCGCGGCCGGACCCGTCCTCGGCGGCGCCGTCACCGAGGGCCTGTCCTGGCAGTGGATCTTCTGGCTGAACGTGCCGACCGGGCTCGCGATGCTGCCGCTCGCCGCGCTGAGACTGCGGGAGAGCCATGGCCCGCGTCCGCAACTCGACGTGGTGGGGCTGCTGTTGGCCGCCGTCGGACTGACCGGCCTGGCCTGGGCGCCGGTGCGGGCCCCGCAGGCGGGCTGGGGGAGCGCGGAGGTGCTGGGCGCGCTGGCCGTCGGCGTCGTCTTCGTGGCCGCCTTCCTCGGCTGGGAGCGGGCGGGGGCGCGCTATCCGATGCTGCCCCTCGGCTACTTCCGCAGGCGGGCCTTCTCGACCGCCAACGGCGCCGTCTTCCTGACGTTCATGTCGCTGCTCGGCTCGCTGTTCATGATCTCGCAGCTGTTCCAGCTCGGCCTCGGGAACTCGCCCCTCCAGGCCGGTGTCCGCATCCTGGTGTGGACCGGCATGCCCCTGCTCGTGGCACCGCTCGCGGGCGCGCTCGCCGACCGGTTCGGGAACCGTCCCTTCATGTTCGGCGGGCTCGTCCTCCAGGCGGCCGGACTCGCCCTGCTGGCCTGGCAGGTGCAGCCCGGTGTCGCCTACGGACGGCTGGTGCTGCCCCTGATCGTCGCGGGCGTCGGCATCTCCATGGTCTTCCCGACCGTCGCGAACGCCGTGACGTCCGCCGTGCCGCCCGCCGACGCGGGGGTCGCGGCAGGCGTCAACAACGCGCTGCGCGAACTGGGCGGAGTCTTCGGGATCGCCGCAGCGGCGGCTGTGTTCACGCACTTCGGCGGCTACGGATCGGCGCGGGACTTCGTCGACGGATGCGGCCCGGCGCTGTGGGTCTCGGCCGGAGTCGCTGCCGCCGGAGCGCTGGTGGCCGCCTTCGCCCCGGCTCACGCCCCGGCGCTCGAACCGGACGCGCCCCGGGCCGGCGTCCGGCGGCCGGAGGAGTCTCCCGCCCGGGCGCGGTGACACGACCTGCCGTGGGAGCCGCAACTTCCCCGGTCGAAAGCCTTGTTGACACCCCGCGCTCCCTTTATAGTCGTAATGACCATGGTCAAGGTGACCATAAAGGGTCATCGACACGACGGGGGCGCGGGAGTGGACACGGGCAAGGGCCGCGCGCCGGGGGGTGCGGCACCCGAGGGCTATGACAAACACGCCTTCGAGCCCTTCGCCGTCACCGTCGACCTGGCCGTCCTGACCGTGCGCGCGGGCGCACTCCAGGTACTGCTGATCGAACGGGGCCAGGAACCGTACGCGGGCCGCTGGGCCCTGCCCGGCGGCTTCGTGCTGCCCCGCGAGTCCGCCGAGGCGGCGGCCCGGCGCGAACTCGCCGAGGAGACCGGCCTGTCGGACCTCTCGGGACTGCACCTGGAGCAGTTGCGCACCTACAGCGAACCCGACCGCGACCCCCGGATGAGGGTCGTCTCTGTCGCCTTCGCCGCCCTGCTGCCCGACCCGCCCGAACCGCGCGGCGGCGGCGACGCGGCACGGGCCGAGTGGCGGCCGTTCGACGCGCTCGGCCCGCTCGCCTTCGACCACGACCGGATCCTCGCCGACGCCCACGAACGCGTCGGCGCCAAACTGGAATACTCCTGTCTCGCCACGTCCTTCTGCCCGCCCGAGTTCACCCTCGGGGAGCTGCAGCACGTCTACGAGACGGTGTGGGGCACCCCGCTCGACCGGCCCAACTTCCGGCGCAAGGTCCTCGCCACGCCCGGATTCGTCGAACAGGTCCCCGGCGCCGCCCGCCTCACCGGCGGCCGCGGCAAACCCGCCGCCCTCTACCGCGCGGGCGACGCCAAGGTTCTGCATCCACCACTGCTGCGTCCCACCTCGTAAGGACGGCCCCGATGACCAGCACGACCCTCACCAAACGCGCCGCCACCGGTTCGCTCATCGGCCTGGCCCTCGGAGACGCGCTCGGGTTCCCCACCGAGTTCAACAGCGTGCCCGCGATACTCGAGAAGTTCGGCCCCTGGCGGCAGATGGCGCTGCCCCGGCCCGCGATCGTCACCGACGACACCCAGATGACCCTGGCGCTGGCCCACGGACTGCGCACCGCGACGGACCGCGGCCTGCTCGGCCCGCTGCGCATGGAACGGCCGGTGCGCGAGGAGTTCGTCAACTGGTACCAGTCGCCCGAGAACAACCGCGCCCCCGGCCGGACCTGCCTGGTCGCCTGCGACCTCCTCAAGGACGAGAAGCGCCGCTGGCAGGAGGCCAGCCAGACCGGCTCCAAGGGCTGCGGCGCCAACATGCGCGTGGCGCCCGTCGGGCTCGTCCGCGGACTGAGCGACGAACAGCGCGCGGGCGCCGCCCAGTTGCAGGCCGCGCTCACCCACGGCCACCCCACCGCGCTCGCCGCCTCGGACCTCACCGCGCACACCGTCCGGCTGCTCTCCCAGGGGGCCGAGCCCGCGGAACTGATCGGCCTGCTGCTCTCGTACGCGCACGAGAACCGGTACCGCTACCACTCCCGCTGGCTCGGCGACCTGTGGACCTTCTGCCACGACGCCACACCCGAGGCGTACATCTCCCGGGGCTGGGACGAGTGCATCACCGTCCTGGGCAACCTCCGTCAGGCCGTGCGCACCGCCTCGCCCGAGGACGACCCCTGCCTGGCCACCGGCGAGGGCTGGATCGCCGAGGAGGCGTTCGCCACCGGTCTGCTGTGCTTCCTGATGTTCGTCGACGAACCCGTCACCGCGCTGCGCCGGGCCGCCTGCACCTCGGGCGACTCCGACTCCATCGCCTGCCTGACCGGGGCGTTCGCCGGCGCCCACCACGGCTCCGAGGCCTGGCCGACCGACTGGGCCGACCGCGTCGAGTACCACAGCGACCTCATGTCCCTGGGGGCGCTCTGGGATGCTTGAGCCATGACAGACGTCCTCGGTCCCGGTGCCGACCTCGCGCGCGTGGTGGGCGAACAGCCCGACCCCGTCCTCTTCGCCACCGTCTCCGGGGCGCACCTGTACGGCTTCCCCTCCCGTGACTCGGACATCGACCTGCGCGGCGTCCACCTGCTGCCGACGGCCGCCCTCGTCGGGCTGGGCGAGCCGGAGGAGACCCGGTCGCGCATGTGGTTCCAGGACGGCACCGAGATGGACCTGGTCACCCACGACCTGCGCAAGTTCGTACGGCTGATGCTGCGGCGCAACGGCTATGTGCTGGAGCAGTTGCTGTCGCCGCTGGTCGTGCGCACGAGCGAGGAACACCGTGAGCTGATCTCGCTCGCCCCCGGGGTCCTCACCCGCCACCACGCCCACCACTACCGCGGCTTCGCGGCCACGCAGTGGCGGCTCTTCGAGAAGAGCGGCGAACTCAAGCCGCTCCTCTACACGTTCCGTGTGCTGCTCACCGGCATCCACCTCATGCGCAGCGGCGAGGTGCAGGCCGATCTGCCCACGCTGGCCGCACAGATCGCCTCACCCGCGTACCTCCCGGACCTGATCGCCGCGAAGGCGGAGCACGAGCACGGGCCCGCGGACCTCCCGCGCGACCGGGCCGAGGAGGACGTGGAGCGACTGCACGTCCTCCTGGACGAGGCGCAGGAGGTCTCCGAACTGCCGGACGCCGCCTCCGCGTACGACGCGCTGCACGCCTTCGTCGTCAGGGTCCGCCTCGACGGCTTCGGCGGAGGCGAGGACCTGGTCCCCGAAGGGCTAACGGTCCCCGGCGGAGTCCCGGAGCACTGAGGCCCGGCGGGTGCGGACGAGGAAGTCCTCCACGCGCGCGTGGTCCGGCTCGGGCGGCAGGGGGCTGCGGACGGCCGCCTCCTCGGCCTCCGTCGCCAGCCGGAGCATCCGGCGCTCGACCTCGGCCCAGGACACCTCGCCGCGCTTCACCGCGAGCAGCGGCTCGCGGTCCGCCCCGACGTCGATCGTCAGGGACCCGGTGCGCAGCAGGTCGCGCGAACTCGTCAGCAGACGCAGCAGATGCATGGCGTGCTTCCAGCGCGGGGCTCCGTGCGTGCGGACGTCGGCCTCCAGCTTCTTGCGCTGGCCCACGGCGTAGCGGGCGAACGTCTCGTGCGCCTGACGGGAGAGGAAGGCCCCACGCAGGGCGAGGAGTTCACGGCCGCAGTCGTCCGCGTACTCGACGAGCGGGGAGTGCAGGCACTCCAGGATGTTCGGGTTGGCGCGCAGCGCGAGCGCGCAGAACCGCTCCAGTTCCCAGCTGAACTGCTCCGGTGCCGGGCCCTCGACGTGCGTCGGCGGCTTCTCGAAGCGCCAGAACAGCGCGGTGGGGGCGAGGAAGACGCCCCGGAGGTCCGTGTCGCTGTCGTCCGTGGCCAGTCCGAAGGCGCGTGAGCCCATCACACAGGAGTAGATGGTGTGGTCCCGCACCAGCGAGAGGCCGGCCGCCGGGACCACCGAGGCGGGCGGGGCAGACGGTGCGGGCGGGTCGGACGGCACGACCCGCGCCGGTGACACCTGCCGCGCTGGCGTTGCCTGGTGGCCGGGGGCTGCCTGGGGTGCGGGGTGCTCGGAGCGCATGCCAGGAGCGTACGGGCCCGCTCACGCCAGCCGGATCGAGTTTCCCTGCACCGTGATCTTCTCCGCGGGCAGCGGACGCGGCGCGGGACCGGCCTTCACCGCCCCGTTCTCGACACTGAACCTGCTGCCGTGGCAGGGACAGTCGATCGTTCCGTCGGCCACCTTGTCCACCAGGCACCCCTGGTGCGTGCAGACCGCCGAGAAGGCCTTGAAGTCGCCCTTCGCCGGCTGGGTGACCACGACCTTCTGGTCCTTGAAGACCGTGCCTCCGCCGACCGGGATGTCGCTCGTGGTGGCGAGCTGCTGCCCGCTGGAGGCCTTCGGCGACGCGTCCGAGGAGCCGCCGCTGTCGCCGTACTGACTGCACGCCGCGAGCAGCGCGGACGCGCCCGTGGTGAGGATCACCGTGCGCCGCGTCGAGCGGTTGGTCATGTCGTCACTCCGAACGTGCGGAAGAACCAGAAGGCGGACGTCAGCCAGAGCGCCGTGAGCACGGCGAAGACGAGGCCGCCGACGACCGGCAGCAGCCAGCCGGGCAGGCGCTCCCAGCGGAGCAGCAGCATCTTGGCACTGAAGGCGCCGAAGAAGAAGCACCCCAGGAGCGAGTGCCACATGACGCGCGTGCTGTACGTCTGATAGCCCAACGCGTACAGACAGTGCACCGCGACCGGGACCGCCACCAGGAACGCGATCCGTCCCGACCACCGGTGCAGCGTCGCCGACCAGGACGGGCCCGGCAGCTTCCCGTACATCATGAGCGCCGACACGAGCTGCACGAGGGCGAAGAAGAACGCCGTCGTCGCCAGCCAGGACTTCACCGCGCCCGTGCTGCTGAACCCGGCGAGGTTGAACGCCGTTCCCGCCGGGTCGTGGACCTTGCCGTAGGCCCCGAGGGCGACCGCGACGGCCGCGCCGACCAGGGCCGGGACGAGGTAGCGGGCGGGGCTCGGGCCGTGGCCGGGCGGCCGGGAGGGGAAGCCCTGGGTGGCGGCGTTCGGGTCCACGGTCATGAACGGCTCCCTGTGGAGGAGGAGGTCAGGGGGTGACGGGACGGGCGACGATCTTCTGGCCGTCGATGGTCACGGCGCCGGTCTCCGGGTCGATCTCGGGCGCGGCCGAAGGAGTGCCGTCGCGGTCGACGACGCCGACCTGCCGTCCGCCGGGCAGCACGATCCAGCCGCCGTCGATCTTCGCGCCGCGCACGGTGGCCGTCGCCCGGTACAGGCCGGACGGCTTGACGGCCCGGTCGGCGGTGAACGCGTACCGCTGCCCGCCGACGTCGGCCGTGCCGCGGATCAGCTTGTCGTCCTTGAGGGTGCCGTTCAGCTCGTCGCCGTTCCCGCCCGTGAGCTTCATGGTGCCGTCGGCCTCGACCGCGCCCTTGAGCCAGGACTCCTTGTCGTGCCCGTCGCAGAAGTAGGCGATCGCCTTGCCGCCCCGCAGGGAGACCGCGACCGCGGAGGTGTCGTCGTCGGTGCGGCCCGCGTAGTCGGCGTTGGGCACGGCGGCGCGGGAGGGCGAAGGACTCGACGACCGCGACGGCGACGGAGGAACGGAGGCCGAGGGCGCGGTGGCCGACACCGAGACGCCCGGCGACGCCTCCTTGTACGGGTTCGACGCGCTCTTCGTCCCCGTCGTCGCGTTGAGCGTCAGCAGGAACACGCCGAGCACGAGCCCCGCGAGGAGCGTGAGAAGGGGTCCTGGTCGGTTCATCCGGTCCTCCCCCGGCGCGGGCCGCCTGCCATCAGCCATGAGAGCGGACGGGCGCGCCCGCGTCCAGAGGCGCACGGGCGCGTTCTCACCAGAGGTGACGGAATAGGGCGATTCGGGTGACATCGGCATGGCCGGACGACCGGGCCGGGCCGCGCCCGGCGTCTGCCCCGCGTCTCGTCAGACGGGCGCCGCGCACCCGCGCGCGAGGGGCTGACTACGCTGGTGTGACAGGACGTGCACACGGACCGGCGAGACGTTCGGACGGACCGGCGACACGTGCACACAGATCAGCGAGGAGCATCACCGTGGCGGTACGAGCGGTCCGGGGCGCCGTCCAACTGGAACGGGACGAGGCCGGACACATGGACGAGCAGGTCAGCGAGCTGCTCACCGCCATACTGGAGCGCAACGCGCTCACCACGGACGACCTGATCAGCATCTGGTTCACGGCGACCCCCGATCTGCACAGCGACTTCCCGGCGGCCGCGGCGCGCAAGCTCGGCATCGTCGACGTCCCGCTGATCTGCGCGCAGGAACTGGACATCGAGGGCGCGATGCCCCGGGTGGTCCGTGTTCTCGCCCACATCGAGTCCGACCGGCCGCGCGCCGAGGTCGTCCACGTCTACCTCGGCGCCGCGGGCGCACTGCGCAAGGACATCGCCCAGTGAGGACCGCGCTCGTCATCGGAACCGGGCTGATCGGCACGTCCGCCGCCCTCGCCCTCGCCGCCCGCGGCGTCGTCGTCCACCTCGCCGACCACGACCCGGAGCAGGCCCGTACGGCGGCCGCGCTCGGTGCCGGCACGGACGAGGCCCCCGAGGGGCCGGTCGACCTCGCGATCGTCGCCGCACCTCCCGCGCACGTCGCCGCGACCCTCGCCGACGCCATGAGCCGCGGTCTCGCCCGCGGCTACCTCGACGTCGCCAGCGTCAAGGGCGGCCCCCGCCGCGAGCTGGAGGCGCTCGGCCTCGACCTCACCCCGTACATCGGCACCCATCCCATGTCGGGCCGCGAGAAGTCCGGCCCGCTGGCCGCGAGCGGCGACCTCTTCGAGGGCCGGCCCTGGGTGCTCACCCCGACCCGGGACACGGACACCGAGGTCCTGAACCTCGCCCTGGAACTGGTCTCGCACTGCCGTGCCGTGCCCGTCGTCATGGACGCGGACGCCCACGACCGTGCCGTGGCGCTCGTCTCACACATGCCCCACCTGGTGTCCAGCATGGTCGCCGCGCGCCTGCAGCACGCGGAGGAGACGGCCGTACGGCTCTGCGGTCAGGGCATCCGCGACGTGACCCGGATCGCTGCCTCCGACCCGCGGATGTGGATCGACATCCTCTCCGCGAACCCGGGCCCCGTCGCGGACCTCCTCGCCGACGTCTCCGCCGACCTCGACGAGACCGTCCAGGCCCTGCGCGCCCTGCAGTCCTCCGACGAGGCCAAGCGCCGCGAGGGCGCCTCCGGCATCGAGGACGTCCTGCGCCGCGGCAACGCCGGCCAGGTCCGCGTCCCCGGCAAGCACGGCTCCGCGCCCCGCGTCTACGAGGTCGTGGCCGTCCTCATCGACGACCAGCCCGGCCAGCTCGCCCGCATCTTCGCCGACGCGGGGATGGCCGGCGTCAACATCGAGGACGTACGCATCGAGCACGCCACCGGTCAGCAGGCCGGTCTGGTGCAGCTCATGGTGGAGCCGAAGGCGGTGCCGGTGCTCGCCGCGGCCCTGCGGGAGCGGGGCTGGGCGCTGCGCCAGTAGGACCGGGGCCCTCCCGGTGAGCGGGCGCCGGGAAGGGCCAGTAATACGGGGTCCGCGGGGCCGGTAACCTTGTCCGGGGCGCGCTCGCGTCCCGCAGAGACCTCCACCCCGCACCAGGAAGGTGTTCCCACCGTGGACAACGGCGCCGCCCGTACCGCTCCGGCTGTGATTGTCGCCATCGACGGCCCCTCCGGCACGGGCAAGTCGAGCACCTCGAAGGCCGTGGCCGCGAAGCTCGGCCTGAGCTACCTGGACACGGGCGCCCAGTACCGCGCCATCACGTGGTGGATGGTCAGCAACGACATCGACATCACGGACCCCTCCGCGATCGCCGCCGCCGCGGGCAAGCCGGAGATCGTCTCCGGCACCGACCCGGCCGAGCCGACCATCACGGTCGACGGGACCGACGTCGCCGGCCCGATCCGGACGCAGGAGGTCACCTCCAAGGTCAGCGCGGTCAGCGCGGTGCCCGAGGTGCGTGCCCGCATCACCGAGCTGCAGCGCGCGCTCGCCGCGTCCGCGTCGGCCGGCATCGTCGTCGAGGGCCGGGACATCGGCACCACCGTGCTGCCCGACGCCGACCTGAAGATCTTCCTCACCGCCTCCCCGGAGGCGCGTGCCGCCCGCCGCAGCGGTGAGCTGAAGGGCGCGGACATCGCCGCCACCCGTGAGGCACTGGTCAAGCGGGACGCGGCCGACTCCAGCCGCAAGACCTCCCCCCTCGCCAAGGCGGACGACGCGGTCGAGGTGGACACCTCCGACCTCACGCTCCAGCAGGTCATCGAGTGTGTCGTCA
Organism: Streptomyces sp. NPDC028298; assembly: GCF_055565895.1. Taxonomy (NCBI): domain Bacteria; kingdom Bacillati; phylum Actinomycetota; class Actinomycetes; order Kitasatosporales; family Streptomycetaceae; genus Streptomyces; species Streptomyces sp. NPDC028298. The sequence continues at coordinate 386,827 of NZ_JBVHTL010000009.1, read as the reverse complement.
CCCTCGTCGAGGAGAAGCGGGCCGCCGCGTGAGCGCACCCTCCGAGAGAGGCGCCGAGGTCGGCCGCCGGATCGGCGTCGGCCTGATGTACGGGCTGTGGAAGCCGCGCGTGCTCGGCGCCTGGAAGGTCCCGGCGACCGGACCGGCGATCCTGGCCGTGAACCACTCGCACAACATCGACGGGCCGATGGTCATGGGCGTCGCGCCCAGGCCCACGCACTTCCTGATCAAGAAGGAGGCGTTCGTCGGCCCGCTCGACCCGTTCCTGCTCGGCATCGGCCAGCTCAAGGTCGACCGGGAGATCGCCGACCGCGCCGCCATCACCGACGCCCTCGGCGTCCTGGCGTCCGGCGGAGTCCTCGGGATCTTCCCCGAGGGCACCCGCGGCGAGGGCGACTTCGCCTCGCTGCGAGCCGGGCTCGCGTACTTCGCGGTGCGCAGCGGAGCCCCGATCGTCCCCGTCGCCGTACTGGGAAGCACCGAGCGGACCAGCCGGCTGACCAAGGCGCTGCCCCCGCTGCGCAGCAGGGTCGACGTCGTGTTCGGCGACCCCTTCGAAGCGGGCGACGGCAGCGGCCGGCGCACGCGACAGGCACTGGACGAGGCCACCGGCCGCATCCAGAAGCACCTCAGCGCCCACCTGGACAACGCCAGACATCTGACCGGGCGCCGGGAAAACACCGGGCGCCCCGCCGGGCGCTAGGCGACACTTAGTAGTGGATCACCCGGTTTGCGGTTGATCCACCGATCACCACGATGAACGACGAGGTACGGACTTCATGAACGACCACATCCAGCCCGACGGCTCGGCAGAGCACGATCACGGGGCGCTTGGCGATGCCGAGTACGCGGAGTTCATGGAGCTCGCCGCGGAAGAGGGCTTCGACATCGAGGACGTCGAGGGCGCGATCGAGGAGGCGGGCCACGGCCCGCTGCCCGTCCTCGCCGTCGTCGGCCGCCCGAACGTCGGCAAGTCGACCCTGGTGAACCGCATCATCGGCCGCCGCGAGGCGGTCGTCGAGGACAAGCCCGGCGTCACCCGCGACCGCGTCACCTACGAGGCCGAGTGGGCGGGCCGCCGCTTCAAGCTCGTCGACACCGGCGGCTGGGAGCAGGACGTCCTCGGCATCGACGCGTCCGTCGCCGCGCAGGCCGAGTACGCGATCGAGGCCGCCGACGCGGTCGTCTTCGTCGTCGACGCCAAGGTCGGCGCCACCGACACCGACGAGGCCGTCGTCCGCCTGCTCCGCAAGGCCGGCAAGCCCGTCGTCCTGTGCGCCAACAAGGTCGACGGCCCGAGCGGCGAGGCCGACGCCTCGTACCTGTGGTCCCTCGGTCTCGGCGAGCCCCACCCGGTCTCCGCCCTGCACGGCCGCGGCACCGGCGACATGCTCGACGCCGTCCTGGAGGCGCTGCCCGAGGCCCCGGCGCAGACCTTCGGCACCGCGGTCGGCGGACCCCGCCGCATCGCCCTCATCGGCCGCCCGAACGTCGGCAAGTCCTCGCTGCTGAACAAGGTGGCCAACGAGGACCGCGTCGTCGTCAACGAGATGGCGGGCACCACCCGCGACCCGGTCGACGAGCTGATCGAACTCGGCGGCGTGACCTGGAAGTTCGTCGACACGGCGGGCATCCGCAAGCGTGTCCACCTCCAGCAGGGCGCCGACTACTACGCCTCGCTGCGCACCGCCGCCGCCGTCGAGAAGGCGGAGGTCGCGGTCATCCTGATCGACGCGTCCGAGACCATCTCGGTGCAGGACCAGCGCATCGTCACCATGGCCGTCGAGGCCGGCCGCGCGATCGTCCTCGCCTTCAACAAGTGGGACACCCTCGACGAGGAGCGCCGCTACTACCTGGAGCGGGAGATCGAGACCGAGCTCCTCCAGGTGGCCTGGGCGCCCCGGGTGAACGTCTCGGCCCGCACCGGCCGGCACATGGAGAAGCTCGTCCCGGCGATCGAGACGGCCCTGGACGGCTGGGAGACCCGCGTCCCGACCGGCCGTCTGAACGCCTTCCTCGGCGAGCTGGTCGCCGCTCACCCGCACCCGGTGCGCGGCGGCAAGCAGCCCCGCATCCTGTTCGGCACGCAGGCGGGCACCAAGCCCCCGCGGTTCGTGCTCTTCGCCTCCGGCTTCATCGAGCACGGCTACCGCCGCTTCATCGAGCGCCGGCTGCGTGAGGAGTTCGGCTTCTCGGGCACGCCGATCCACATCTCGGTGCGGGTGCGCGAGAAGCGCGGCGCGAACAAGAAGAAGTAACGCCCACGGGCGAAGCGTGAGGGGCGGCTCCTTGGGGAGCCGCCCCTCACGCGTTGTCGTCCGCGGTCCTCGCCGCTACACGCCCCTGCGTGGCGCGGGCGGCAGCGCGGCCGGGATGTGGTGCATCCCGGTGCCGTGCTGGCGGGCGCCCGGCTGCCAGACGGATGGCGTGGCCGAGGTGTGCCCCTGCTGTGCCGCGATCTGCCGGGCCGTCTGCGCCCCCGCGCTGTACGAGCTGTACGTGCCCGAAGAGCTGAACGAGTTCGAACCGCGTCCGAGGATCCCGAAGGCCTTGAAGCCCATGTTCTCCTCACCGTGGCGGTCGCCGGGCAGGGTCCTGAACGCCCTGATCCACTCGGCGTAGAGCGCGTCGTAGATCGGCGTGGCCGATGAGCCGCCCTGATGGGAGTCCAGCACCGGACTCGACGCCGGCACCTCTCTGCTCGAACGGAGGGGGGAGCCAGAGGGGGGGACCGGCTGAAAGGGCCGGTGGCCGGGGACGTCGTAGGTGTGCACGTACGTGCCAACGACCCCGCCGCCCGACGGATGCGGCCGGAACGGTCATTTCGCGAGGCGTCCGGAGTGAGGGCGCGCGCGGGGGCGCGGGGAACCGTGCGGGCACCCCACGGCGGCCGGCCTCGGCCACCTGCCCGCGGTTCCCCGCGCCCCCGTTCGCCGGGACTCAGATGCCGGCGAGCGGCATCGCCGCCGCGACCAGCTTTCCGTTGGCCGCGGCCTTGTCGAGCGCGTCGCGCAGCAGGTCCTCCCGCGGCTGACGGCCGATGGAGCCGACCGGCGCCGCGAACAGGAGCACCTGCTGGAGCTTGTTGGCGGCGGCGCGCCAGCCGTCGGTGACCTGGAGCGCCTGGTGGGCCTGCCACCAGGCGACGGGCGAGCCGCCGCCGGCGCCCGGCTGGAGCACGGCGTGGAGCTGGCCCGCCGCGAGCAGCACGGACCAGCCGTGCAGGACCGCCGGGACCGAGTTCAGTTCGGTGGCGGGCATGAAGCCCTGCTCGATCAGCAGGGGCAGGAAGTCGTCGCCGATGTCGGTCGAGCCGGGGCGCACGATCGGACCGGTCGGCTCGACCACGAGCGCCGGGTGGAGCTCGCCGTTGATCAGGACGAGTCCGCTGGTGACACCGAGCACGGCCTGCTCGGGGACGGGGTCGGAAGGCGCGCCGTCGGGGTGGATCGAGCGGACGGCGCCCTGGAGTTGTTCCTCGGTGACCTGCACGACCTGCGAGGGCAGGCAGGTGGCGTGGGCGAAGGCGAGGACGGCGGTCTCGTCGCCGATGAACAGGACGGTGCTGGTGCGCTCCTGTTCCGAGTCGCCCGGGGTGCGGCACGACGTGCAGTCGTAACTGCCGGGGGCGTTCTCTCCGGCGAGCAGCCGGTCGGCTTCTTCGTCGCCGATCTCGGCGCGTACGTCGTCGCTGACGTCGAGCATGCGCGGCACGGTGGCTCCTCGGGATGCGGTGCGTGGCGGTGCCGGGTGGCTCCCGGCCCATGAACCGGGGGGTTCCCGGCTCATGAAGATGTCAACGGGTGATCTGTGGCCGGAGTCACGCCCGAGGGCGAACGGAATCGAACCATCCGACGCCCAGGGTGAAAGCGCCCCCGGAATTGGTTACTCCCAGTCAACTTCCAGGAGGCCTAAGGAAGTTGACTGGGTGAAGTAAGTCACAGATCACATCGGGCGGGGGTCGACAAATCCGGAAATCACCCTATGAAGTGGGTGGCCGAAAATCGATGATACCTGCGGTAACCGTTAACTGGCCTCGAATGACAAGGAGTTGGTTGATATCGGGGCGCCCGGGTCCATAGATTCCTCCGCCGTGTGCAACGAGCACCGCTCGGGTACGTCCGCCGGCCGATCCGCTTCGGATCACAGCACGCCGCCGGTGGACGGGTCGGAGCGCGAGGGCCGCGTCCTACGCGCAGGTCACCGCGTCCCGTCCTGGGGGACCCCGGGTGTTTCGAGAGGGAACTACATGTCCGCATGTGCCGACAGCACTCACGAGAACGGCCACAAGGCTCGTACCGCGAACAAGACACGTACGACAGCGGTCCTCGCCGGGGCGGCACTGCTCGCCCCGCTCGGACTGCTCGCCGCGACCGGTGAGGCCGCGGCGGCCGACAGTGGAGTGTGGGACCGCATCGCCCAGTGCGAGAGCGGCGGCAACTGGCACATCAACACCGGCAACGGCTACTACGGGGGACTCCAGTTCTCCGCCGGCACCTGGCGCGCCTACGGCGGCGCGGCGTACGCGCCGACCGCCGACCAGGCCTCCAGGAGCGCGCAGATAGCCGTCGCCACCAAGGTCCAGAGCGCACAGGGCTGGGGCGCCTGGCCCACCTGTTCGGCCCGGGCCGGCGCCTACGGCAGCGCGCCCGGCTCCTCGGGGTCCGGGGGGTCGACGGGGTCCGCGAGCACCAAGCCGGCCTCGAAGCCGGCCCAAAAGTCCGTCCCGGCGAAGCGGGAAGCGGCAAAGACGCCGTCCCGTGCGCCGGGCCACGTGAACCGCGGCTCGTCCCGCGGCGACTACACCGTCCGCGAAGGCGACACCCTGAGTGTCATCGCCGCGCGGCACGGGACCACCTGGCGGAAGATCTACGCCGCCAACCAGTCCGTGATCGGCGGTGATCCCGACCTGATCGTGCCCGGCCAGCGGCTCGACATCTGAGCCACGCTCCCCCTCGCGCCGGGCACGGGCCCGGTCCGGTCCCGGCGACCGGACCGGGCGTCGCCGGGCGGGCGGGACGCCACGGACACACCCCAGGCCCCGCCCGGTCCTCCGACCGGGTGGGGCCCCGGGCGTGCCGGGCACGGGCTCGGCGGGCGAGCGGGACCCGCTGCTTAGCGTGGCCCGATGCCCTTCATGCCGAGCAGGCGGATTCCGCCGACCGCACGCACCGCGTCCCGGCTGCCGACCGCTCGTGTGCGGTACGCGGCCGTCGCCGCCGCCCTCCTGGCCGCCCTCGTCCCCGGCTCCGCGAACGCCGCGGACACGGCGGCACCGCCCCCGCTCCCGGGCCCGAGATCCGTCCGCGGGGCCTTCGACTGCGCGAACGACGAATGGCCCTGGACCTGCCTCGCCGAGTGCGAGAGCGGCGGCCGCTGGCACGCGAACACCGGGAACGGCTTCTACGGCGGGCTCCAGTTCTGGCAGCCCACCTGGATCCGGTTCGGCGGGCTCGCCTACGCGCCGCGCGCCGATCTCGCCACCCGCGCCCAGCAGATCAAGGTCGCCAAGAAGGTGCTGGCCGAACAGGGCTGGGGCGCCTGGCCCGAGTGCTCGAAGTCGTACGGGCTGCAAGGGCCCTTCCACGTGGTGAAGGCGGGCGAGACGCTCGTGTCGATCGCCCGCAAGTACAAGGTGCCGGGCGGCTGGCGCACGCTCTACAACGTCAACAAGAAGAAGGTCGGCGCCAGCCCCGACCGGCTGGCCAAGGGCCTCCAGCTCGTCATCCCGAAGGCGGGTGGCGCCTCCCGCGCCGCGGGTCCCGCCCTGTTCGGGCCGCCCCTGAACCCGGTGGCCCACCGTTCAGCGCCACCGTCTCTGCGGCTTCTCCGCTGAACACGACCGCGCCACGGCGCAGTTCATGGACGTACGTCGTCCTCCCCGGCCGCTCGCGCAGTCCCGGCGGCAGCCGCTGCTCGGCGATCACCACGCACGCGTCGAGGGCACCGAGCAGCGCGTACGTCCGGGCCGCGACCGCCGGTGACATGCCCTGCGCGGGTTCGTCGACGAGCACCACGCGCGCGCGGGGCGACAGGGCGCGGGTCAGGGCCAGCATGCGCTGTTCGCCGCCGGAGAGGGTGCCCGCGTGGCGCGGGAGCAGCGGGGCCAGTTCCGGGTAGGCCTCCAGCGCCACCGGCAGGCCGGCCGCCCCGAGTTCGAGGTTCTCCCGGACGGTCAGGGAGGCGAACACCGCCCGGCGCTCCGGGACGAGGCACAGCCCGCGCCGGGCCCGCTCGAACGCGGGCAGCCGGGTCACGTCGGCGCCGTCCCAGACGACGGCACCGGACGCGAGCGGCACGGACCCGGCCAGCGCGCGCAACGCGGTCGTACGGCCGGAGCCGTTGCGTCCCAGCAGCACGGTGAGGCCGGGGCCCGGGGCCACCAGGCTCACGCCGTGCAGGGCCTCCAGGGGGCCGTAGCGGACGCGCGCGTCGCGCAGGGCGATGGTCATCCGCCGGTCCTCGTGTCCAGGACGCGGTCGGCGGGACCCGAGGTGACGATCCGTCCGGCCGCCATGACGTGGACGGTGTGCGCCAGGTCGGCGACCAGATCGAGGTCGTGCTCGACGACCAGGAGGGCCATGCCGTCCGCGGCCAGCGCCCGCAGGACCCGGGCCAGCGCGGCCACCTCGGCGGTGTCGAGACCGGCCGCGGGCTCGTCGAGCAGCAGCACCCGGGGGTTCCCGGCGAGGGCCCGGGCCAGCTCCACGCGCCGGAGCGTGCCGGTCGGGAGGCCCGCCGCCGGCAGTGACCGCACCGGCCCGTCGAGGCCGAACAGCCGCAGCGCCCGCTCCACCGACCCCCGGTCGGCGGTCCGGCCCTGCTCGGCGCCCACGCGCACGTTCTCCGCGACGGACAGCGACGGGAAGACGGCCAGTTGCTGGAAGGTCCGGGCCACGCCCAGCCGGGTCCGGGCGTGCGCCGCCAGCCGGGTGATGTCCCGCCCCGCCAGCAGCACCTGTCCGTCCGAGGGGCGCAGGGTGCCGGCGAGACAGTGGAAGAGGGTGCTCTTCCCGGCCCCGTTGGGCCCCACGAGCGCGGTGACCCGTCCGGGCGGGACGTCGAGGGCGACCCCGTCGAGAGCGGTGAACCCGCCGTAGACGACACGAAGCCGACGGGCGGTCAGCCCCTGGCCCCCACTCCCGGACCGAACCCCTCCGCCCCCGGCCCGCGCCCCCACGCCGCCCCGTCCGGCGACCGAGGCCCCCACACCCGACGCCCCCACACCCGACACGCCCGCGCCCGCACGGGGCCCGGGTTCCCGGCCGGTGCCGGTGGGCGCCGGGTGGCTCGCGCTGGGCGCGGTTTCCTGGCCGGTGGGCGCGGTGGGCGCGGTGGGCGCGGTGGGCGCGGTGGGCGCGGTGGGCGCGGTGGGCGTGGTGGGTTCCGGGTGGGGTCCGGGTCTCCGGCCCGTACCGGTGGGCGCCGTGCGGTCCGGGCCAGGCCCGGCTTTCGGGCCGATGCCGGCCGGTGCTGCCGGGCCCCGGCGGGGTCCGGGTTTCCGGCCGGTGCCGGGCAGGGCGGTCGTGGCCGCTGTGGTGTCCTTCGCCGTGATCGGCCTCGTGGCCCGCACGGCGCCCTTCGCCGGAACGGGCCCCGTGACCGCCGCAGGCCCGAGGGCTTCGTGGCCCCCGGCGGCGGCGCGCAGGTGGTGGCGGGTCCGGGTGCCCAGCGGGGTGAGGGTCGCCCGGGGGCGGCGGAGCCGGGTCGTGGCCGCGCGCAGGGCCTCGTACGGGCCCTCGGGGAAGCGGCCGACGAGGACGGCGAGGAGGCCGATCAGGGCGGCCGCCACCCCGCCGCGGGCCCCCGCGTCGAGCCCGACGAGCAGCGCGGCGGCGACCAGCGCCCCGAGGACGCTGTCGGCGCCGAGCACGACGACCGCCGCGAACCAGAGCAGGCTGCGGACCGGGTCGTACTGCGTGGCGTCGAAGGCGCGCAGCCCCATGCCGAGCATGGCCCCGCCGAGCGCGGCCAGCGCGGCCCCCGCCACGAACGCGGTCAGTTTCAGCTCGGGGACGCGCACGCCCGCCGCCGACGCGCCCGCCTCGTGGTCCCGCATGGCGGCGAGGGCCCGGCCCGTCCTGCCCCGGCGCAGGCCGTGCGCGGCGAGCACGGCGCCGGCCAGCAGGACGAGTTCGAGTACGTAGTACGCGCGGTCGCCGCCGAACCCGGCCGGCCGGTCCAGGGACAGGCCCGCCACCGCGTACGGCTGCGCGAACACGAACCGGCTGACCCCCACGCCCACCGCGAAGGTGGCCACGGCGAGCGCCAGGCCGTGCCGTTCGATGGCCGGCCAGCCGGTCAGCACCCCGAGCGGGGCCACCAGGAGCACGGCCACCGCGAGCGCGGCCAGTTCGGGCAGCCGGGGCAGCCCCGGGAACCTGCCGGCGGCCAGCAGGGCCGTGAACAGGGCGCCCAGACCGGCGTACGCGGCCTGCCCCAGCGAGATCTGGCCGCCGCGGCCGGTGACCACGACCAGCGACAGCAGGACGACGCCGAGCGCGGGCACCTGCACCGCCGTGTGCAGGTCCGAGCCGGCGAGCCCCAGCGGCAGCAGGAACAGCACGACGGCCACGGCCCAGGCCCCGGGCGGGGTCGGCACGCGGACCGTCGCCGGGCGCGGGAGCGCGTCACGGGTGCCGATGCCGGGCAGGACGAGCGCGGCGACGAGCAGCGCGACCACGAAGAGGTTGGCGCCGACCGCCAGCAGCAGCGGCTCCGCCCAGCCCGAGGGGTGCAGCCGGGTGAGCTGGCTCTGGGCGACACCGATGCCGAGCGCGACCACGATCGCCACCGTGAGGCTGCGCATGCGGGCCGCCACGGCGACGGCCATGACCTCGATGACGAGCAGCGGCAGGCCGTACGGGTCGAGCCGCACGTACGGCGCGAGGAGCACGCCCGTCAGGCCCGCCGTGAACGAGCCGAAGGCCCAGCCCGCCGCGGCCACCCGGTCCGCGTCGATCCCGCCGAGCACCGCGAGCGGCCGGTCGTCGACGACCGCCCGCAGCTCCGTCCCGAAGCGGGTCCAGCGTGTCACCGCGCCCACCCCCGCGGCCAGCGCGACAACCACCGCGAGCTGCCCCCACGGATCCGCCGACACCAGCGTCGGCGCGTCCGCCCGCGCACCGGTGCCCCACACGAGCGCCGCCCCGCCGACCAGCAGCACGAACACCCCGATGCTCGCCACCAGGGTCTGTGCCGGATCGCCGCCGAGCACGGCCAGTGGCCGGAACACGAAGCGCTCCAGGGCCATCCCGATCGCCGGGGCCACCAGCAGCAGGGTCACCGTGGCGCCGAGCGCGAGCGGCCAGCCCCACTCGACCGTGAACTGGCGCAGCAGATACGCGCACACCATCGCGATCGCGCCGTGCGCGAAGTTGAGCACCCCGGTGGCGCGGTAGGTGACGATCAGCCCGATGCCGGTGAGCGCGGCGGCGGCACCGATCGAGAGCCCGGCCAGGGTGAGGTCGTACGTCAACGAGGACATCAGTCGCCCGGACCGGCGGAAGGGACGTCCCCGGCGTCGGGCTCGGCGTCGGGCTCGCAGATCGGGCACGGCCCCAGGTCCCCGCTCGCGAGGACGCGCGAGTCGGCCGGCACGGCCTCCGGCTTCCCGGCCACGAGGGGACAGTCCGCCCGGTGGTACAGGGTGCCGCCGGGCACCATCAGGAGGTCCCCGGCCGCGGCCGGCGCCACGGCAGCCGCCGGCCCCGGCTCCTCCTCGGCGGACCCCGCCGCCACCAGCAGTCCGTACAGCTCCTCGACGCGCGCCGTCGCCGAGGCGTTCCGGCCGTGGGTGAGCAGCACCGACCCGGCGACGATCAGCGCGGCACCGGGCAGCGTGCAGGAGGCGAGGTAGGGGAGCTGGCGTTCCGCGTACCGCTCGCCCGAGATGCCGTACCAGCCGACGACACACAGCACCGCCCCGGCGGCCAGCGCGGCCCAGCCGGCCCACAGGACGGGGTGCGCGCTGCGCGGTCGAGCTGTCCGCATCCGGACTCCCACACGTCGGGTATCTGTCCATGTCAGCCGATGGCTTGCACTATGCCTTCTGGAAGCTGACCCTGAAAGCACCGGGCGCTTTTGGCCCGGACCGACACCCGGTGGTGAGCCAGATGGTTCTCGGGAGCGACCTCAGGCGGGGGAACGTCGGGGGAGTGGCGGCGGCAGCGGTTCTCGTCCTCGCCGCGGCCCTCACGGCGTGCAGCGACGACAACGGCGGCGGGAGTTCCGCGTCGCCCACCCCCACGGCGGAACAGTCCACCGCCACGGCTCCGGCCGACCCGGCCGCGGCCCAGCAGGAGATCAAGCAGAACTGGGACAAGTTCTTCGACCCGGCCGTCTCCGCGAAGGACAAGCTGGCCGTCCTGGAGAACGGCGAGCAGATGGCCCCGGTGCTGCAGGGCTTCAACGGCGACCAGCGCGGTCAGCAGGTGAAGTCGAACGTGGAGAAGATCGAGTTCACCTCGCCGACCGAGGCGAACGTGACCTACACGCTGACCCTGAACGGCGCCACCGCCCTGCCGAACGCCTCGGGGACGGCCGTCGAGCAGAACGGCACCTGGAAGGTCTCCGTCAAAACGCTCTGCGCGCTGGTGCAGCTCAGCGGCAACGGGTCGTCGAGTCCCGTCCCGGGCTGCTGATCAGCGGTGCGGCGCACAGCGACCGGCGCCGCCGTCGCGGGCCTGCTGCTCCTGCTCGGCACGGCCTGCGGCAGCCGGCTCCCCGAGAGCGACTTCGAGAACCGCGCCACGCCCACACCCCGGGCGTCCGCCGAGCCGATCCGCGTCGGCGTCATCAGCAGCGCCACCAGCCCCGTCGGCGCCGCCGCGTTCACCGGACCGCGTGACGGGGCCAAGGCCTGGTTCGACCGGCTCGACGCCCGCGGCGGCATCGACGGGCGGCGCGTCGAGGTGCGCACCTGCGACGACGGCGGCAGCGGGGTGGGCAACAGCGCCTGCGTGCGCCGGCTGATCGACCAGGACAAGGTCGTCGCCCTCGTCGCCACGACCGCCCTCGACTACGCCGGCGCCTCCCAGGTGTCCCGCGCGGGCGTGCCCGACATCGGCGGCCAGCCCATCGGCGCCGCCTACGACACGTATCCGCACCTGTACGGGATCTACGGCAGCCTCGCGCCACGCCACGGCACCCCCGGCTGGGACGGCGAGCTCTACGGCGGCACCGAGGTCTACCGCTACTTCAAGCGCGTCCACGGCGCCCGGACGGCCGCCGTCGTCTCCTACAACCAGTCCGCCTCCGCCGCCTACGCCCGACTGGTCACCGACGGGCTCAGGGCCGAGGGCTACCGGGTGGTCGGCGAACAGGTCGACTTCGCGCTGCCCGACTTCCGCGCCGCCGCGGCCGACCTCAAGGCCCAGGGCGCCGACCTCGTCTTCGACGCCCTCGACACCCACGGCAACTCCCAGCTCTGCAAGGCCATGGACGACGTCGGCGCCCGGGTCACCGCCAAGGTGACCAACGTCCAGAACTGGACGTCCACCGTCCCCGAGGACTACAAGGACGCGCCGCGCTGCCGCAACGCCCTGTGGGCCACCGGGGCGAGCCGCAACTACGAGGACACCGGCGACACCGCGGTACGGGAGTTCCGCGACGCGACGAAGGGGCTGCCGAGCCACTCCCAGTGGCAACTCGAGGGATGGGCGGCGGCCCGGTGGTTCACGGACGCGGCCACGTCCTGCGCGCGTACGGGCATCACCCGGGGGTGCGTCGACGCGTTCATGAACCGGGGCGAGCCCTACACCGCGGGCGGGCTGCTGCTCCCCGTCACCTACGAGCGGCTGGCCGAGCCGCCGAAGACGCGCCGGACGTGCCTCTCGGTGGCCCGCTGGCGCGACGGCAGGGGCTGGGTCACCCAGGGCGACATGAACACGAACTGCTTCGACGTGCCGCAGATCGCCTACCGCCCGTGAAGCCCGCGGCGCCCGTGGAGCGCCAGGATCGCGGAGTCCGTGAAGCCCGCGGCGCCCGCCAGGCTGGCCGCGTCCGGGGAGTCGGCCGGGCTTCTGAGGGACGTCGTCTTGCGGACAGTGGCTGTCCGCAAGCGCTGGCAGACTCGGCGGCATGTTGGAGACATCCGCACGACTGCTGCGCCTGCTCTCACTGCTGCAGGCCCACCGCGAATGGTCGGGCGCGGACCTCGCCGAGCGGCTGGGCGTCACCCCGCGCACCGTCCGCCGTGACGTGGACCGGCTGCGCGAGCTGGGCTACCCCGTCAACGCGAGCCCCGGTACGGGCGGCGGCTACCAGCTTGGCGCGGGGGCCGAACTGCCGCCGCTGCTCCTGGACGACGACGAGGCCGTCGCGGTGGCCGTGGGCCTGCGCACGGCGGCCGGGCAGGGCATCGAGGGCATCGGCGAGTCCTCGGTGCGCGCGCTCGCCAAGCTGGAGCAGGTCCTGCCGAGCAGGCTGCGGCGCCGGGTCGGCGCGCTGAACGCCTTCACGGTGCCGATGCTGCGCGGTCCGGAGGCCTCCGCCGTCGATCCCGCCGTCCTCACCGAACTGGCCAACGCCTGCCGTGACAGCGAGCGGCTGCGCTTCGAGTACCGCGATCACGGGGGGTCCTCGACGCGCCGGACCGTCGAGCCGTACCGGCTGGTGTGCACCGAGCGCCGCTGGTACCTGGTGGCCTGGGACGTCGACCGCGAGGACTGGCGCACCTTCCGGGCCGACCGCATCACGCCCCGGCCGCCGCACGGACCGCGCTTCGCACCCCGTACGCCACCGGCCGGGAATCTGGCCGAGTACGTCTCCCGGGGCGTCTCCACCGGCGCCTACGCCACGCACGCCGTCGTCCGGCTGCTGGTGCCGCTGGAGGAGGCCGCCGCACGGATCTCGCCGTCGGCCGGGACCCTGGAGGCGTCGGACGGCGACACCTGCATCCTGCGCACCGGGGCGCCGAGCCTCGACGTCATGGTCATCCACGTGATGATGACGGGGCTCGAGTTCGAGGTCCTGGAGCCGGCCGAACTCGGCGACGTGATCAGGACGGCCCGGGACCGGTTGTCCCGCGCGCTGGAGCGGCCGGGCCGCGCGGGAGCCGGTGCCGGGGAACGGGGTCCGGGGGAGCGGGGTCCCGAGGGTGCGGCGGTCACGGGCCGCGTGCCGTAGCGGAAGTCCCGGGTGCCGCGGCGGCCGTGCGGGGGTTGTGTGCGCGTGGCGTGTATTTCCTATGCGGCGTCAGCTTCCGCGGCCCGAGCCGGAATCGGAGCGGCCCGGAATGGAAAAGCGCCGCGGGACGCGCGCCGGCCACCGCCGTGCACATTTCAGGGGACTATTCGGTGAGCTCGTACGGCGGCTCCGAATTACGTTCGAAGGCGTGCGGAACACGGAAGCGGCCCCTCATACGGGTGATGGAGTTCGGCGAAACACGTGTCGTGATCCTGTGACAGAAGTGTGACCGGCGGGGGACAGGTGACGCTTCGTCGCCGATCGGGCTTCCGCCGCCCGGGCGTGCCGCCTAACGTGGCGGTCATGGCACCCAATCCCCCCTCTCACACAGAGCCGCAGGACGATCCGGAGAGCTATGTCGGGCTGGAGGTGGACGGGGCGCGTGAGCGTGCGCTGGAGCGCGGCTGGCCGACGGTCCGCTCGCTGCCGCCCGGCGCGATCATCACCATGGAGTACCTGGTGGGGAGGCTGAACTTCGAGGTCACGGACGGTACGGTGACGCGCTGCTGGAAGGGCTGAGCGCCCGGACCCGGCCCCGCGAACGCCGCCGCGCGGCACCGAGTTGAGCGCCGCCCACGACGCGCGAAGGCCCCCGGCTCGTCGAGCCGGGGGCCTTCGTCGTGCGGGGAGAGGCTGTGCGTACCGGCCCCGCGGTCCTCAGCCGCCGGTCAGCGGGCGGGCCGTCGCCGCGGTCGCGCGTGTCGGACGGTCCGGATGCGGCGGGCGGTCCGGGTGGGCCGGACGGCGGCTGCCCGCCGGTGTCACCGGCGTGCGCTCCGAGCGGGCGGTGTGCGGGCCCGGGGCCAGGTGGACGGGGGATCTGGGCGGACGGGAGGCGACGGCCCCGCGGGCCGGCATCTCGCTGTCCACCGCGGCGGCCCGCGGGGACATGACCGGCGCGGGGACCGGAGCGGGAACCGGGGCGGGCGTGGGCGCGGTGCGGCCACGACGGGTGCGCCACAGATCGCGCAGCGCGAAGATCCCGGCCTCGGAGCGGGCGATCAGGGGCTCGCACCAGGGCAGCGCCAGCAGGATCAGCAGGCCCGCGGCCCAGCCCAGCAGGACGTCGCTCAGCCAGTGCGTACCCAGGTAGACGGTGGTGAGGCCGACGCCCAGCGAGGTCACGGCGGACAGCGCCGAGAGCCAGCGTCGGGCTCTCGGGGTCGACGCCAGATAGGCCAGGATTCCCCAGGTCACGACGGCGTTGGCGGTGTGGCCCGAAGGAAATATATCGCCGCCCAGGCCCATCTCGTTCGAGCCGATGGTGATGGCGTAGTGCGGGCCGAGACGGCCCATGCCGAGCTTCGCGGCGCCCACCGTGATGTTGAGCAGCAGCAGCGACGCGCCCAGCGTGAGCAGCGGGCGCAGGGTGTGCTGACGCCAGGAGCGCCAGCCGAGCCACGCGGCGACCATCACCGCGGTGGGGCCGCGCTGGCCGAGTACCACGTAGTAGTCCAGGAACGCGTGGATCTCCGGCCACTGCTGGTAGGGCCGGAAGAACATGACCTGCCAGTCGAACCGGACCAGCCACGACGTGATCGCCACGGCCCACACGATCGCCAGGTAGAAGGCCAGGGTCGCCGCGAAGAGGACAACCCTGTGCCGACTCATCTTCGGCACATCGATGTGGGCCGGTCGTTCCGGCTCACGGTCCAGCCGGGCGAAGACCCGGTCCAGACGGGTGAGGTTTCGTTCGGTACGCACTCAATCGACGTTACAGCGAGTGAGCTGCGTTCCAGGCCGAATCACTCGGTTTGTGATGACGATGTGATGTGGGATTCCTCTCAGGATCATGCTTAATTCTAATGAATCGCTAATCCCGGCACCCCGGAGCCTTCAATTCCATTGATCGCCGAGGGTCTTCGAGTTTATGGCACTTTTATATTCGTTCACCGAATGATGGCGTGGAATTCGCCGCCCGCTCACCGCTCCCGCGTGGGGCGCCGCGGGGCGGGTCAGGGGGGTCCCGAGCCGTTCAGCCAGAAGGCCCCGTAGGCCGCCGAGGCCACCGCGACGCCCCCGAGGACCAGCGCTGACCTGGACGTACGCAGCCGTGCCAGCGCCCCGGCCGGAGGGAACAGGAGAGGGAAGGCGGGCAGCAGCAGGCGTGGCTTCGAGCCGAAGTAGCTCGACGCGCACAGGGCGAGCGCGACGACGATTCCCGTGTAGACCAGGAGCGCCGGCGGCTGACCCTGGCGCACACAGGTCACGTAGAGCGACAGGATCAGCACCACCCCGGCGACCAGGGCGGCACCGGCGAGCGCGGACGGGAACGAGGTGAACTTCTCCGCCACGAAGCGCCCGAACGCGTACCCGCCGTCGAAGCCGTTGCGCCACCCCGCCTGGACATCGAGATAGCCGAGCGGGCCCTTGCCCGTGCGATGCCCCACCCACAGCACGTAACCGGCGGCTCCGAGCGGCGCGATGATCATGGCGAGGGCGCGTCGCCAGGGACGCGCGCCGTCCGTCCGGGGCGTGCTTCCGCCACGCCGTCGTTCTCCCACGAACGACGTAATCGCCGCCACCCACAGGGCCGCGACCACCGCGACTCCCACCGGCCGCGTCAGTCCGGCGAACGCGGCGAGCAGCCCCGCGGTCAGCCAGCGGCCGGTCAGCACCGCGTACAGCGACCACGCGGCGAGCGCGGTGAACAGTGACTCGCTGTACGCCATCGACTGCACGACGCCGACGGGCAGGACCGCCCACACCAGCACCGCGCAGACCCCCGCCCGGCGGCCGTGGACGTGGTCGGCGACCGCGAAGATCCCCCAGGCCGCGGCGAGCGAGGCCACCGCGGAGACCAGCAGGCCGGCGTCCGCGTACGACAGCGGGGTCACCGCGTGGACGATCCGCTCCAGCCAGGGCAGCAGCGGGAAGAACGCCAGATTCGCGTGCACGTCACCGTTCGGGAGGCGGACCTCGTAGCCGTAGCCGAGCTCGGCGACCCTCGTGTACCAGAGCGAGTCCCAGCGCCCCGACAGCAGCCGGTGGGCGCCCTCGCCGTTCGCCGCGCTCCACACGGCGAGCGTGACGAGGCCGAGGGCGCGGACCGCCGCGTACCCGAGGAGGGCGGGCGCGGCGCGGCGCAGGGCGCCCGCGAAGGTCGTCGCGGCGGGGCTCTCGGAATCGGTCACGGGCCCGATTATCGGCACAGGGCGGAACCGGCGGGCCGCGCGGGGCGTGACCAGGGGTGAGCGGCGTGGCGTACGCCACACACCCGGCCGGCGAACGTGAGAGGTCCGCCACGTGACCCGGGCGAGAACTGTCGTACGCTGACGGCTCACTCGCCTTTGCTGCGTGGGCCCGAGACTCCGCTCTCCGGGCCGCAGCCCCAGGGAGTCCCCACCCTGCGGATCCGCAGAACGCGAGGGAACCTCTGGAGGTACGTACATGTCCGGGACGACCACGGCCGCTGCGCGATGCCGTCGGGAGACCGGAGCCGGTGCCAACCGCTGGGTCGTTCTCGTCGTCCTGTGCGTCAGCCTGCTGCTGGTCGCCCTCGACGCCACCGTTCTCCACGTCGCGGTACCCGCCGTCACCGAGGACCTGAAGCCCGGCGCGATAGAACTGCTCTGGATCGTCGACGTCTATCCCCTCGTCTGCGCCTCGCTCCTCATCCTCTTCGGCACGCTCGGTGACCGGATCGGCCGCAGACGCGTCCTCCTCCTCGGGTACACCCTCTTCGGGGTCGCCTCGGGCATCGCGGCCTTCTCCGGGAACGCACAGCTCCTGATAGGCGCCCGTGCCCTGCTCGGCATCGGCGGCGCGATGATCATGCCCGCCACGCTGTCGATCCTGCGCGAGGTCTTCCCCGACCGGCGCGAGCGGGCGCTCGCGATCGGCATCTGGAGCGCCGTCGCCGCCGTCGGCGCGGCGGTCGGACCGCTCCTCGGCGGGTTCCTCCTCGAACACTTCTGGTGGGGCTCGGTCTTCCTCGTCAACATCCCGCTGATGATCATCAGCCTTCCGGTCGGGCGGCTGCTGCTGCCCGAGTCCCACGGCGACCGCGACGGTCCCTGGGACGTCGTCGGCGCGCTCATGGCCGCCGCCGGCCTGTTCGGAATCGTCCTCGGCGTGAAGCGTCTCGGCGGCGGTGAGGCGCCCTTCGGCCCCCTCACCCTCGGATCACTGCTCGTCGGCTCCGTGCTGATGGCCGTCTTCGTACGGCGCCAGCGGCGGCGCGCGCATCCCCTGGTCGACCTGCGCATGTTCGCGCGTCCGGCCTTCAGCACGTCGGTGGGGTGCATCGTCCTCGCGATGCTCGCGCTGGTGGGCCTGGAACTGATCGCCGCGCAGTACCTCCAGCTCGTACTCGGCCTCTCCCCCCTGCAGACCGGGCTGCGGCTGCTGCCGCTCACCATCGCGGCGATGGCCGCCGGTCTCGCGGGCGCGAAGCTGCTGCGCCGGTTCGGGCCGCGCGCGATGGTGTCCTTCGGGTTCTGTCTCACCGCGGCCGCCGTGGTCACCCTCACCGCCATGGGCGGCGACGACGACACCGGACTGCTGCTCTTCGGCTTCGTCCTGCTCGGCTTCGGCCTGGAGACCACCCTGTTCGGGGCGTACGAGTCCATGCTGAGCGAGGCGCCGCAGGCGCAGTCGGGCGGCGCCGCGGCGATCGGCGAGACCTCCTACCAACTGGGCGCCGGGATCGGGATCGCGCTGCTGGGAAGCGTGATGAACGCGGCGTACGCGCCCGGGCTGTCGTCCGTCCCCGGCGTCGGCGCGGCCGACTCGGCGGCGGCGGGACACTCGCTGGGCGAGGCGTACCAGGTCGCCGACCGCCTCGGAGGCGCGTCCGGCCGAGCCCTGCGGCACGCCGCCCGGGACTCCTTCGTGCACGGACTGCACGTGACGCTGCTGGTGAGCGCCGGCCTGCTGCTCCTCGGCGCCGTGATGGCCCTGCGGCTGCCGCGCGTCATGGACTGCGGGGCCCCCGCGGCGGGTACCGCCGGGATCCCGGCCCCCCGGGATGTCGCCGAGCCCCGCGAGATCCCCGAGACCACCCGGACCCCCGGGAGCTCCGAGATCCCCAAGATCCGGGAGGTGCCCGGAGTGCCCCGGCCCCCCGGCGCACCCGCGCTTCCCGAGGTCTCCGAGACCCGCGTCTCCGCCTAGGGCGACGCCGGCCGGGCGAGCCAGGCGTCGCCGGGCAGGCGAGTACTTCGCGGGCACGACCCAGGGCGTCGCCGGACAGGCGGGACTCACCGGACCCGCCCCAGGGCCGGGTGACGGGAATCGCCGGACCGGGCCGGGCCGGAGCCGCGCGGGAAGTGGCCTGGACTTGCGGGACGCCGCGTCGTAACGTCGGGCCGAGATCCTTGACTAGCGGTGCTAGTTATCACCCTGCCGGAGGCTGTCGTATGTCCGCGTCCTCGAAGCTGCCGTCCTTCGACCCCGCCGACCCACTCGGGATCGACGACCTGCTGGACGCGGAGGACCTGGCCGTCCGTGACACCGTGCGGGCCTGGGCCGCGGACCGGGTGCTGCCGTACGTCGCCGAGTGGTACGAGAAGGGCGAGCTCCCCGGCATCCGGGAGCTGGCACGCGAACTCGGCGGGATCGGCGCCCTCGGCATGTCGCTCCAGGGGTACGGATGCGCCGGCGCCAGCGCCGTGCAGTACGGCCTCGCCTGTCTGGAACTCGAGGCGGCCGACTCCGGGATCCGCTCGCTCGTCTCGGTGCAGGGCTCCCTGGCCATGTACGCCATCCACCGGTTCGGCAGCGAGGAGCAGAAGCAGACCTGGCTGCCCCGCATGGCCTCCGGCGAGATCATCGGATGCTTCGGACTGACCGAGCCCGACCACGGCTCCGACCCCGCCTCCATGCGCACCCACGCCAAGCGCGACGGCGGGGACTGGGTCCTGAACGGCCGCAAGATGTGGATCACCAACGGTTCCGTCGCCGGTGTCGCCGTCGTCTGGGCGCAGACCGACGACGGCATCCGCGGATTCGTCGTGCCCACCGACGTGCCCGGGTTCTCCGCCCCCGAGATCAAGCACAAGTGGTCCCTGCGGGCGAGCGTGACCAGCGAGCTCGTCCTCGACGACGTACGGCTGCCGGCCGACGCCGTCCTGCCCGACGTCGTCGGCCTCAAGGGCCCGCTCGGCTGCCTCTCGCACGCGCGGTACGGGATCGTGTGGGGCGCCATGGGCGCGGCACGGTCCAGCTTCGAGTCCGCCCTCGCCTACGCGCGGACGCGTGAGCAGTTCGGACGCCCCATCGGCGGCTTCCAGCTCACCCAGGCCAAACTCGCCGACATGGCCGTCGAACTGCACAAGGGCATCCTGCTCGCCCATCACCTGGGCCGCCGCATGGACGCGGGACGGCTGCGCCCCGAGCAGATCAGCTTCGGCAAGCTCAACAACGTGCGCGAGGCCATCGAGATCTGCCGTACCTCGCGCACGATCCTCGGTGCCAACGGGATCTCGCTGGAATACCCCGTCATGCGGCACGCCACGAACCTGGAGTCGGTGCTCACCTACGAGGGCACCGTCGAGATGCATCAGCTCGTGCTGGGCAAGGCGCTCACCGGGCTCGACGCCTTCCGGTGAAGAACCCGCCGGTGAAGCCCCGGTGAGGCAGGGCCGGTGAGCGGCCCTGCCTCAGCTCTGGTTGAAGAAGCCGTCCGTCTGACGGCCCGCGGCCTCGCCGCTGACGATCTCCGTGTGCGCCGGGGTCAGCAGGAAGACCCGGGTCGCCACCCGCTCGATGGTGCCGCGCAGGCCGAAGGTCAGGCCGGCCGCGAAGTCCACCACGCGCTTGGCGTCGGCGGCCTCCATGGACGTGAGGTTGATGATGACCGGGACGCCGTCCCGGAAGAGTTCGCCGATACCGCGTGCGTCCCGGAAGCTGTCCGGGGTGACCGTGCCGATCCGGCGGCCCTTCTCCTCCGCCGTCTCGGAAGCAACCTTCACGCGAGGGTCGGTGACCCAGGCGTCGCCGGAGTCCTGACCCTCGGCGTAGTCGTCGTCGTAGTAACGCTCGTCATCGTTGTCGTCGACGAGGCCAAGCCAGGCACTCGCCTTGCGCACCGATCCCATGGACGCCTCCTCTCACAGCGGTCTTTCGTGCTCCGCATCCCCATGGTCGTCCATGATGCGGATGTCGCGCCAAGTGGATAGACGCCGCGTGGGGGTTTCGTGACGGTACTGGTGCACAGCGGATCCGTCGAGAGCCCGCGCCCCCCAAGGGTCGTACGGGGTAAGGCTGCTGACTGAGAGTGAAATATGATTTCTCGCGGCGACCGGGTGACGAGCGGGGCGTACGGGTGAACGGGAGGGTCGATACGATGCCCGACCGCAATGTCGTACGGGTCACGGGGGAGTGTCGTGTTCGGAATCGTGAGGCCCTGCAGCCACCGGCTCGGTGAAGGGCTCAAGACGCAATGGATGGCGCATCTGTGCGGGCTCTGTCTCGCGCTGCGCGGGGACCACGGCCAGTTCGCGCGGGTGGTCACCAACTACGACGGCCTGCTGATATCGGTTCTGACGGAGGCTCAGGCCGAGAAGGCGACGGGATGGCGGCGCACCGCGGGCCCCTGTCCGCTGCGGGGCATGCGGACCGCGTCCGTCGCGCAGGGCGAGGGCGCGCGGCTCGCCGCCGCCGTCTCGCTGGTCCTCGCCTCGGCGAAGGTCCGTGACCATGTCGCCGACGGGGACGGGCTCCTGGCGCGCAGGCCGGTCGCGCTGGCCGCGCGCCGGGTGGCCACGAGCTGGGGCAGGGCCGGGGCGCGAACGGGAAGCGCCGTCGGCTTCGACACGGCCGTGCTCGTCGACGCGGTGGACCGGCAGCTCGGGATCGAGGCGCTCGCCGGGCCGGGA
Source organism: Streptomyces sp. NPDC028298 (assembly GCF_055565895.1). Taxonomy (NCBI): domain Bacteria; kingdom Bacillati; phylum Actinomycetota; class Actinomycetes; order Kitasatosporales; family Streptomycetaceae; genus Streptomyces; species Streptomyces sp. NPDC028298. The sequence continues at coordinate 365,819 of NZ_JBVHTL010000009.1, read as the reverse complement.
ACGCCGTTGCTGACGGTCACGGAACCCACCGAGACCGCCACCGCCGCCGCCTTCGCGCACACCGCCGTCCTCGCCGGCCGCCCCGGCAACGCCGCTCCGCTGGCCGAGGCCGGACGGCTCTTCGGGCGGCTCGCGCATCTGCTGGACGCCGTGGAGGACAGGGAGTCAGACGCCGCGTCAGGAGCCTGGAACCCCCTCACCGCCACCGGTACCCCGCTCACCGAGGCCCGCAGGCTCGCCGACGACGCCCTGCACGGGATACGGCTCGCCCTGCGCGAGGCCGAGTTCACCGACGGCAGACTCGCGCACGTGCTGCTCGTCCACGAACTGGGCCGCTCGGTGGACCGCGCGTTCGGGACGTCGGGATGCGGGCACACCGCGGATGGGGCGCACGGACCGCACGGCTCCCTCGGCTCCGGCGCGGGCCCTCTCCTCGGCGGGCCGGGCTCCGCCGTCCTGCTCGCCCCCGAGGGTTCCTTCGGGCCGCCGCCCCAGCACGGCGGGAATCCGTACACCGGCGGCGGCAACCCCTTCGGTGGCGGGCCGTCCTTCCAGCCCCCCGCCCCGGGCAAGCGCGGATTCTGGGCCGGCTGCGCCGCGGCCGTCGGGCTGTGCTGCACCTGCAAGATGTGCTGCGCCGACGAGTACGAGGGTCCGTGGTCGCGCAAGAAGCGCGAAGGGTGCCTGAGCGACTGCGACTGCGACTGCGGTTGCTGCGAGGCGTGTCAGTGCTGCGAGTGCTGTGAGTGCTGCTCGTGCTGCGACTGCGGGTTGTGAGAAGCCCGGCCGTGCCGGTGTGAAAAAGTTGATCACATGACGACGGACGCATCCGAGGACTGGAAGCACTGGCAGGAGCACCGTGTGGCGACGGTGTCGGCGCCGTACGGGCCGCTCGCGCTCATCGGGACCCACTGGATCGAGGACTATCCGGAAGGGCGACTTCCGGACACTCCCGGGCATTGGGCGCTCAAGGGCGACCAAGTGGTCCTGACGGCGGTGGCCGAGGAGGGGCTCACGGTCGACGGCGAGCCCTTCACCGGCGACATCGTGCTGGACGCCGACTACGGAGGAGCCGGCGGAGCCCGGGTCGCGCGCGGGGAGCGGCGGTTCGTCGTCCTGGTGCGCGAGGGGATCTGGGGCGTACGGGTCTACGATCCCGACGCGCCCACCCGGAAAGCCTTCGTGGGTATCGAGGCGACCCCCTACGACGAGCGCTGGGCGGTGCCCGGACACTTCACCCCGTACGGCGAGGGCCGCACCGTGCGGGTCGAGAACGCCGACGGTGTGACGCGCGGGCTCGCCCTCGGCGGCGTCCTCGCCTTCACCCTGGACGGGCAGGACCTCACCCTCCAGGTGTCGGTGGAGAGCGACGGCACGCTGTGGGCCGTCCTCGCCGACACCACCAGCGGGGACGGCAGTTACCGCTTCCGGTTCCTGCGACCCGCGGCGCCCGACGCCGAGGGGTGGACGACGGTGGACTTCAACCGGACCGTGCTTCCGCCGTGCGCGTTCGCGGATCATTTCGTCTGCCCGTTCCCGCCGCCCGGAAATACGCTGCGCGTGGCCGTCGCGGCCGGGGAGCGCCGACTGAGCTGAGGCCCCCGGGGCTCCCGAGGACTCGGGGGGAATCCGGCGTCTTCAGTGGTCCGATGATCAACCTCCTCCGTATGAGGGCAAGTTGAACGCTGCACGGCCGAAAGGCGCCCTTGCGCCTGTCGGCCGCGCAGCCGAATACTCCCCCTCAGCGCTTGTCAGGGGCATGGCTTGTTCGGAATCCGGACGGGCGGCTCCCGGCTGCGCCTCACGGGCCCCGACCCCACGACATGGGGCCCCTTACTTCCCTTCGGAGGAATGAAACGTGAGGATCAAGCGCACAACCCCCCGTGGTGGCATCGCGAGACGGAGCCGGCTGATCGCCGTTTCCACCGGACTCGTGGCCGCCGCAGCGTTCGCGGTCCCCAGCGCGAACGCGTCCGACGCCCAGACGTTCAGCGCCACCCAGCTCAGCAGCGTCAGGCAGTCGGTACTCACGTCCGATGTCGCGGGCACCGCCTGGGCGGTCGACGCCAAGACGAACCGCGTGGTCGTCACCGTCGACAGCACGGTCTCCAAGGCGGAGATCGCGAAGATCAAGCGGGACGCCGGCGGCAACGCGGCGGCGCTCACGATCAAGCACACCCCCGGCACCTTCAAGAAGCTCATCAGCGGCGGCGACGCCATCTACGGCGGCGGCTACCGCTGTTCGCTCGGCTTCAACGTGCACAGCGGGAGCACCTACTACTTCCTGACCGCCGGCCACTGCGGTGAGGTCGCCTCCACCTGGTACTCCAACTCGGGCCAGACCACGAAGCTGGGCACGAACGTCAGCTACAGCTTCCCGACCAACGACTTCGCGCTGGTCCGCTACACCAACACCTCGGTCGCGCACCCGAGCGCGGTCGGCAGCCAGACGATCAGCAGCGCGGCCACGCCCAGCGTGGGCACGACGGTCTACCGGCGAGGCTCGACCACCGGTACGCACAGCGGCCGCGTCACCGCGCTGAACGCCACGGTCAACTACGGCAGTGGTGACGTCGTCTACGGCATGATCCAGACCACGGTCTGCGCCGAGGGCGGAGACAGCGGCGGTCCCCTGTACGGCGGCAGTGTGGCCTACGGCCTGACCTCCGGAGGCAGTGGCAACTGCACCTCCGGCGGTACGACCTTCTTCCAGCCGGTCACCGAGGCGCTCAGCTACTACGGCGTGAGCGTCGGCTGACCGTCCGGTCGCGCGACGGACCGGCCGTTCGTCGACCCTCGGCCGACAGGACCGGCACCCCCCACGGATTCCGCGCGACCGGACCCATGGCAGAAGGACCCAAGAGCGAGCCCCCGCACGCAACCGGCGTGCGGGGGCTCGTCCTTGTCCCGGCGAGTCCGCCCGCGGAGCGCGCGCTGCCCGACCGGGGGCAGGAGCCGATGACCGACGGCCCGGCGATCGGCTGGAGCGCGCGGACCGACCCGCGTCCGGGCGGTCCGCCGGGCGGAGCAACCGGTGCGGAAGCAACCGATGTGCGGGCGGGCCCTCTTGGGATCACTCCGTCCGGGGGCGATATCAAGACAGGCCCAGGTCCCCCGATCGTGACGGTGTGATGGAGGCTCAGTGTTTGCGGTGCGAATCCGTGGGCGTGACCATGCGCGGTCAAGACGTAGGACACGTACGGCTGTTGTCGTACAGGAGTCCTGAAGTCGACCTTGTGTGTTCCCTGTGCGTCTCGGAATAGTGGGTCGAGGAACAACTGGCATGGACGCGACGGTACGGACTTTTCCACCGTGCTCAGGGCCCATGCCGTACGCCTTCAGGTCCCGGAGGTCCCCACAACCGCCCGGACCGACCCCCCACAGGAGGACGTGAGTTGAAGCACCGACGCGTATCGAAGAGGCATGCCCTCATGACGGGTGCGGGCGTCACCGCGCTGATCGTCGCCGGCGTCACCTTCCAGACTGCGAACGCGAGCGAGGTCCCGAAGAGCCCCGCGCCGCACACCCTCTCCGTCACGGCGGCCGGAAAGCTCGCCTCGGCCCTCGGCGAGGACCTGGGCACCGACGCCGCGGGAACGTATTACGACGCGAAGTCCCGGCACCTCGTCGTCAACGTGCTCGACCAGGCCGCGGCCGAGACCGTCACGGCCGCCGGCGCCAAGGCCAGGATCGTCGAGAACTCCCTCGCCGAGCTGGCCGGTGCCCGCACCACGCTCAAGAAGGACGCGACCATCCCCGGTACGTCCTGGGCCACCGACCCGGAGACCAACCAGGTCGTCGTCACCGCCGACCGCACGGTCTCCGACGCCGAGTGGGCCAGACTCACCAAGGTCGTCGACGGACTCGGGGCCAAGGCCGAACTCAAGCGCACACAGGGAGAGTTCAAACCGTTCATCGCCGGCGGCGACGCCATCAGCGGTTCCGGCGGGCGCTGCTCGCTCGGCTTCAACGTGGTCAAGGGCGGGCAGCCGTACTTCATCACCGCCGGGCACTGCACCGCGGAGATCTCCACCTGGTCGGACTCCGACGGCAAGGAGATCGGCACGAACGAGCAGTCCAGCTTCCCCGACAACGACTTCGGCCTGGTCAAGTACACGGCGACCACGGACCACCCGAGCGAGGTCGACCTCTACAACGGCTCCACGCAGGCCATCACCAAGGCGGGCGACGCCACCGTCGGCATGAAGGTGACCCGCAGCGGCTCCACCACCCATGTGCACGACGGCACGGTCAAGGGCCTGGACGCCACCGTGAACTACGGCAACGGCGACGTCGTCAACGGTCTCATCCAGACCGACGTCTGCGCGGAGCCCGGCGACAGCGGCGGCTCGCTCTTCTCCGGCGACACCGCCATCGGCCTCACCTCCGGCGGCAGCGGTGACTGCACCGCGGGCGGCGAGACGTTCTTCCAGCCGGTGACCGAGGCGCTCTCGGCCTTCGGGGCCCAGATCGGCTGACCTTCCCGGTCCGGCCTTCCCGGTCAGGCCACCCCCGGGGAGGCGGAGCCCCGCTCCCGCGCATGTCGCGGGAGCGGGGCTCTTGGGTTTCCCGGCCCGGAAGCCCCATGCCGGAGGGGTACCGGCGCCGGCGCCCCGCCCGGCCGCCCCGCGGTCCGTGTCGTCCGGTGTTCGCGCAGGTGGGAGCAGGTCCGAGCAGATGTAGCACAAGTGTTCGAGAATTGGTCTATGGTGGGGGTGAGGTAACTGGGAACAAGTGTTCGAGAGCCATGAAGGCTCACAGGTCGGGAGGTGTGCGTGCCGGGATTCACGCATCTGCACACCGCCTCCGGGTTCTCCCTGCGCTACGGGGCCTCGCACCCGGAGCGCCTCGCCGAGCGCGCCGCAGAGCGGGGCATGGACGCCCTCGCGCTCACCGACCGGGACACCCTCGCGGGCTCGGTCCGGTTCGCCAAGGCCTGCGCGAAGGCGGGCGTCCGCCCGCTGTTCGGCGTGGACCTGGCGGTCGGGGAACCCGTACGAGGGGAACGGCGCCGCACCCCGGTGCGCGGCGGTGCCTTCATCGACGAATCGACACCCCGGGCGACCTTCCTCGCCCGGGACGGAGCCGCCGGCTGGGCCGACCTCTGCAGAATCGTCACGGCGACGCATGCGGGCGGCAAGGCGGACGGGCCCCCGCTGCTGCCCTGGTCCGACAACCACGCCGAAGGCCTGACCGTACTGCTCGGCCCCGGCTCCGATGTCGGCCGCGCACTCGCCGCGGGCCGCCCCGACCGCGCGGCGGCGCTGCTCACGCCCTGGCGGGAGATCTACGGTGACGCCCTGCGCCTCGAAGCCGTCTGGCACGGCCGTCAGGGCACCGGCCCCGGCTCCCTGCGCCTGGCCGCCCGCACGGTCGGCTTCGCCGCCGAGCAGCGGGTGCGTCCCGTGCTCAGCAACGCCGTCCGGTACGCCGACGCCGGCCTCGGCCCGGTCGCCGACGTCCTGGACGCGGCCCGCCGGCTCGTCCCCGTCGACCCCCGCCGCGAGCTGGACTCCGGCGAGGCATGGCTCAAGGACGAGGCCGTCATGCTGGCCGCCGCCGAACGGATCGTCGAGGCGGCGGGCTACCGCCGTGACACCGCGCACCGGCTGCTCGAACAGACCCGGGCCACCGCGGCCGCCTGCCGTGTCGACCCCGAGGACGACCTCGGCATCGGCGGCGTGCACTTCCCCGAACCGCGGCTCGTCGGCGCGGACCGGCGCACCGCCCAGCGCGTCCTCGCCTCCCGCGCGGCGGCGGGCATGGTGCGGCGCGGCTACGCCGGCCGGCGCGCGTACTGGGAGCGGATGCACCACGAGCTGGACATCATCGCCCACCACAACTTCGCCTCCTACTTCCTGACGGTCGCTCAGGTGGTGGACGACATACGGGAGATGGGCATCCGGGTCGCGGCGCGCGGCTCGGGGGCCGGCTCCCTGGTCAACCACCTCCTCGGCATCGCGCACGCGGACCCCGTCGAACACCGGCTGCTGATGGAACGCTTCCTGTCCAAGCGCCGCCCGGTGCTGCCCGACATCGACATCGACGTGGAGTCCGCGCGCCGTATCGAGGTCTACCGCGCGATCATCGGCCGGTTCGGCACCGAGCGCGTCGCGACCGTCTCCATGCCCGAGACCTACCGCGTCCGGCACGCCGTGCGCGATGTCGGCGCCGCCCTCTCGCTGGACCCGGCCGAGATCGACCGGATCGCCAAGGCCTTCCCGCACATCCGGGCCCGTGACGCCCGCGCGGCCATGGAGGAACTCCCCGAACTGCGCGAGCTGGCGAGGGAGAAGGACAGATACGGCAAGCTGTGGGACCTCGTCGAATCCCTCGACGCCCTCCCGCGCGGTATCGCCATGCACCCGTGCGGGGTGCTCCTCTCCGACGCCTCCCTGCTCGCCCGTACGCCGGTCGTGCCGACCAGCGGCGAGGGCCTGCCGATGTCGCAGTTCGACAAGGAGGACGTCGAGGACCTCGGGCTGCTCAAGCTCGACGTGCTGGGCGTGCGGATGCAGTCCGCGATGGCGCACGCGGTGGCCGAGGTGGAGCGGGCCACGGGGGACCGGCCGGACATCGACGCGGTGGCACCGGGCGACCCGGCGACGTACCGGCTGATCCGGTCCACCGAGACGCTGGGCTGCTTCCAGATCGAGTCGCCGGGCCAGCGCGACCTGGTCGGACGGCTTCAGCCCGCGACCTTCCACGACCTCGTCGTCGACATCTCGCTCTTCCGGCCGGGGCCGGTCGCCGCCGACATGGTGCGGCCGTTCATCGAGGCGCGGCACGGCCGGGCGCCGGTCCGCTACCCGCACCCCGACCTGGAGGAGCCGCTGAGGGAGACGTACGGGGTCGTCGTCTTCCACGAGCAGATCATCGACATCGTCGACATCATGACCGGCTGCGGCCGTGACGAGGCGGACCGGGTGCGGCGCGGGCTCTCCGACCCCGAGTCGCAGGGGCGCATCCGGTTCTGGTTCGCCCAGCACGCGGCGGCGAAGGGGTACGACGCCGAGACCGTCGCGCGCACCTGGGAGATCGTCGAGGCCTTCGGGTCGTACGGCTTCTGCAAGGCGCACGCCGTCGCCTTCGCCGTCCCGACGTATCAGTCCGCGTGGCTGAAGGCCCATCATCCGGCCGCCTTCTACGCGGGGCTGCTCACGCACGACCCCGGGATGTACCCGAAGCGACTGCTGCTGGCGGACGCGCGGCGGCGCGGGGTGCCGATCCTGCCGCTGGACGTGAACCGGTCGGCGGTCGCTCATCGGATCGAACTGGTGTCTGATTCAGGGGCGGGGTCGGGGTCGGGGTCTGGAGCTGGGGTGGAGTCCAGGGCTGGGTCTGCGATTGGGATGGAGGCCGGGGCTGAGGCCGGGGCGGGGGCGGAGTCGAGGTCGGAGTCCGGGTCGGGGCTGGAGTCTCGGTCCGGTGCCGGGGCCGGTGGTTCCGGCGGTCGCTGGGGTGTCCGGCTGGCGCTCTCCGACGTGCACGGCATCAGCGAGGCCGAGGCGGCGCGCATCGCGGACGGACAGCCGTACGCCTCGCTGCTCGACTTCTGGGAACGGGCCCGGCCGAGCCGACCGCTCGCCCAACGGCTCGCACAGGTCGGCGCGCTGGACGCGTTCGGTGCCAACCGCCGTGATCTGCAACTCCACTTGACCGAACTGCACCGCGGCTCACGGGGCGCCGGCGGCGGCCAACTCCCGCTGGCCGGAGGGCGGAACACCGCCTCGGCCGGGCTGCCCGACCTGTCCTCGGCGGAGCGGCTGAGCGCCGAACTGGGCGTGCTCTCGATGGACGCCTCGCGGAACCTGATGGACGACCACCGTGCGTTCCTGGGGGAGCTGGGCGTCGTCACGGCACGTCGGCTGCGCGAGGCGCGGCACGGGGAGACGGTCCTGGTCGCGGGCGCCAAGGCGGCCACCCAGACCCCGCCGATCCGCTCCGGCAAGCGGGTCATCTTCAGCACGCTGGACGACGGGACGGGCCTGGTCGACCTCGCCTTCTTCGACGACTCCCACGACGCCTGCGCCCACACGGTCTTCCACTCCTGGCTGCTGCTCGTGCGCGGAGTGGTGCAGCGCCGCGGCCCGCGCAGCCTCAGCGTGGTGGGCGCGGCGGCCTGGAACCTCGCCGAACTGGCCGAGCTGCGCGCCGAGGGCGGCCTCGACGTGGTGGCGGCGCGACTGGCCGAACCCGCGCCGCGGAAGCCGGGGGAGCCGGACGGACCGGGGGAGTCGAGCGCTCCGGGTGAGCCGGGCGGTCCGCGGGGATCGCGGCGGCCGGGACCGTCGGGCGACGGCGGCCCGTCCGGCGATGGCGGTCCGTCCGGTGACGGTGGCCGGTCCGCTGACGGCGGCCGGTCCGGGGGCCGGACGATCCGGATGCCCACGGGGTACGAGATGCACCCCTGGGCCGATCTGCGTCCCGCGGGCGAAGGGCCCGCGGGTGGAAAGAAGTTGTGGCACCAGAGCCCGGGGAGTGCGGGATGACCATCCTCTGCGTACGTTTCAAGCTGCCTCCGATGTACGAGGCCGCCCTGCCCCGACTCCTCGGCGTCCTGGAGGAGTTCACCCCTGTCGTCGAGGCGCTGCCACCCGACGGCGCCCTGCTCGATCTGCGGGGTGCCGAGCGGTACTTCGGGCGCGGCACCGTCGAGTTCGCCTCGCTCATCCGGGTGCGGACCCTCGCCCTGCACGGGATCGACTGCGTGATCGGCGCCGGGCCCGGACCGATGCTGGCGCGGATGGCACTGCGGGACGCCGTGCCCGGCGTGCCCCGGGTGGTGCCCGAAGAGCCGGACGCCGTCGCGGAGTTCCTCGCCGACCGGCCCGTCGCCGCGCTGCCCGGCGTCGGCGGTGCCACCGCGCGCACCCTGTGCGAGTACGGCCTCGACACCATCGGCAAGGTCGCGGCCGCGCCCCTGTCCACCCTTCAGCGTCTCACCGGTGCCCGGCCCGGCCGCGAACTGCGCGAGAAGGCGTCCGGCATCGACCGCGGCCGGGTCGTGCCGAACGCCACCTCGCGCTCTCTGGCCGCCGAACGAGCCTTCCGGAGCGACGAGTTGGATCCGGTCCAGCACCGCCGGGCGTTGCTCTCCGTGACCGAGGAGCTCGGCAGCCGGCTGCGCTCCCTGGAGAAGGTCTGCCGCACGCTGACCCTCACCGTGCGGTACGCCGACCGCTCCGCGACCACCCGCGGCCGCACCCTCAAGGAGGCGACCGCCCACTCCCCGACGCTGACCGGCACCGCGTACCGCATGTACGAGGCGCTCGGCCTCCAGCGCGCCAGGGTCCGTGTGATCGCCCTGCGCGCCGAGGGGCTGACCTCCGCGGAACAGGCCTCCCACCAGCTCACCTTCGACCCGGTCGACGAGAAGGTCCGCCGCATCGAGGAGGTCGCCGACCGGGCGCGGGCGCGGTTCGGCCCGCACGTGATCGGCCCGGGGACGCTGGCCGCGTAGGAGCCCCGGGCCCTAGTTGGCCCAGGGCGGGGTGAGGGTCGTGCCGTCGGCCAGCTCCGCGCGGAGGCCGATGGACGTGGTGACCCAGGAGAGCGCGGCCTCCTGGGTCGGGTTCTCGATGCCGAGGACCGCGCCCGGCGTGATGATCACGGTGTCCCCCGCGGTGATCCGCTCGGTGCGGCCGTCGAGGGTGACCAGCAGTTCCCCGGAGAGGAGATGGAAGATCTCCTCGCGGTTGACGGTGTGCACGGGGGCCTGATGCCCCGCGGGGATCTCCGCGCGCCAGGCGCACAGCTCCTTGCTGCCGCTGCGGGGAGCGGCGTACGAGGTGAAACGGGCGCCGTGGACCTCGTGGACCACGGCTTCGGACGAACGGACGACGGGCACGGGTGCCTCCGGAATCGGCGGGGTGTCCGGCCAAGGGCTCGGAATATGGTCAATCTGCTTGACTACTTGCTCCAGGAAGATGGTCAAGCAGCTTGACCGAATAGTCAAGGGTGTTTGAATGCGTGCGTGCAGAACTCCGAGGCCATGGCCCTGTCCGCCGCCCTGCTCGCCGCCGCCGGCGAGCTCACGCAACGTATTCACGAGGGTGTGGTCGCCCGGGGGTTCGAGGGGGTGCGGCCCGCGCACGGCTTCGCCTTCGCGCGGCTCGCGCCGGGCGGGGCGACCGTCACCGAGGTCGCGGCCCATCTGGGGGTCACCAAGCAGGCCGCCAGTCAGCTCGTCGAGGAGCTCGTCCGCAAGGGGTACGTGGAGCGGCGGCCGCACCCCGACGACGCGCGGGCCCGGCTCCTCGTGCTCACCGAACTCGGATGGGCCTGCACCCGGGCGGCGGAAGAGGCGGCCGCGGACGCCGTACGGGCGTGGGCCGAAGTGCTGGGGGAGGGTGAAATGCGCGCGTTGTGCACGCGTTTGGCGAGCATCGCGCCCTACGGTCCCATCAGGCCCGCCTGGTGACGCTCGGTCACCGTCGGCGGCCGCCTGGTTATCACTGAAAGTTTTTACTGACGCGTAACTTCACACGTCTGCTACTCGACCGTAACTTGACGAGTGAACAGCATCCTCGTGATCCGGATCACTGGGCGTACACCCCCACAACTCCCTTGAGCCGCAAGGAGATCACCCGATGCTGCCCTGGAAGCGAGTGCTCAGACCCCTGGCCGCGCTGATCCTGACCGCCACGGTCGCGGTCGTCCCCGCTGCCACAGCACAAGCTGATTCCGCCCCCAGCAGTGGCTGGAACAACTACTCCTGCAAGCCCTCCACCACGCACCCCCGCCCCGTCGTCCTCGTCCACGGCACCTTCGGGAACTCCGTCGACAACTGGCTGGCCCTCGCCCCCTACCTGACCAGCCGCGGGTACTGCGTCTTCTCCCTCGACTACGGGCAACTGCCCGGCGTCCCCCTGTTCAACGGTCTCGGCCCCATCGACAAGTCGGCCGCACAGCTCCAGGTCTTCGTCGACAAGGTCCTCGCCGCGACCGGCACCGCCAAGGTCGACGTGGTGGGCCACTCGCAGGGCGGCATGATGCCCCGCTACTACCTCAAGTTCCTCGGCGGAGCCGCCAAGGTGAACGCCCTCGTCGGTCTCGCCCCCGACAACCACGGCACGACCCTCAACGGACTCACCAAACTGCTCCCGTACTTCCCGGGCGCGGAGGACCTGCTGACCACGGCGACCCCGGGACTCGCGGACCAGATCGCCGGTTCGGCGTTCATGACCAAGCTCAACGAGGGCGGCGACACCGTCCCCGGCGTCCACTACACGGTCATCGCCACCAAGTACGACGAGGTGGTCACGCCGTACAGCTCCGGGTTCCTGAGCGGATCCGACGTCCACAACGTCCTGTTGCAGAACCTGTGCGGGCTCGACCTCTCCGAGCACGTGGCCATCGGGATCTTCGACCGGATCGCGTACCACGAGGTGGCGAACGCGCTCGACCCGGCGCACGCGACCACCACCAACTGCGCCTCGGTCTTCAGCTGACAGGCTCGGCGGACCACTCGTCCATGACGGTCCGCCCGAGCGCCCCGGCGTGACCGTCCGTCCGTCCGCGTTCCCCCCTGCGGAACGCGGACGGCGGGCCACGCCGCCGGGGGCTGTCCGGCCTGAGCCGCCGGTCAGCCCCCGGAGTCGTCCGCGGTCAGCGCCCGCGCCGGCCGCCCGGCGTCGCGCGCCGCCGCACGGAGGCGAACAGCGCCGCGGCACCGAGCGCGAGCGCGGCGGCACCGCCGATCGCGATGTACGAGGTGGAGGCGTCGCCACCGGTCTCGGCGAGGCTCCGGGGCGAACCGGCGGCCTCCGGCCGGTCGTCCGGGACGTCCGCGGAATCGGTGCCCGCCGCCGACGCGTCCTCGGCCCCACCGGAAGTGCCCCCGGCCGCCTTGGTGGTGCCGGTGCCCGGGGTCGGCTCCGCCGACGTGGCGGCGTCGTCGTCGCCGTGGCCGTGGTGCTCCACGGTCGACTCGTCGCTGCCGTCCTCGATCTGCTTCTCGGAGGGCGCCGAGGCGCTCGGCGCGGGAGCGCCGCCGCCGGTGCCCTTGCCGCCGCTCGCGCCGCCGAACGCCACGTCGGAGCAGGAGTAGAAGGCCTCCGGGCTGTCCGAGCGCTGCCAGACCGCGTACAGGAGCTGCTTGCCCGAGCGCTCCGGCAGGCTGCCGGAGAACGTGTAGAAGCCGCCCGAGGCCACCGGGTCCGTGGCCGTCGCGACCGGATGCGCCAGGTCGAGATCGCCCCAGCCCAGCGGCCGCGAGGGGTCGTAGCCCGCCTTCGTGATGTACACCTTGAACGTGCCCTTGTGGGGTGCGGTCACCCGGTACTTGAAGGTGTACGAGCCGGCGCTCACGCCCGTCGCGGGCCAGTCGGAGCGCGCCAGGTCGAGCCCCTTGAACTCTTCGTTGCCGGCGCTGCACAGCTTGCCGTCCGGGATCAGCTCCTGGTGCCGCCCGTTCGCGTCGCCGATGCGGATGCCGTTCCAGTCGTAGAGCGCCTGCGTGCCCCCCGCCGCGACAGCCGCCTTGCAGGCGTCCGACCTGGGGTTCTCCGGCCCTTCCGCGTAACACTGGGACACCCGGCTCACCGGGTCCCCCATCGACCCGTGCGCCGAGGCGGGCACCGCGGCCAGCGCGGACAGGGCGAGCGGTACGACACCGACGACGGCGACACCGAGGGCCTTGCGGCGTACGGACATGGGGAACTCCTCGAACGGTCCAGATGCGTGGGGTGAGCGAGCCCCGCACGACGCCGCGTGCGGGGGGATCCCGTGGGGGGTGATCAGAAAACTAGCCCCAAGAAACCGCGAAATCGCCTGCTGAAGCCGGGTGGGGGAGATCCTTATGGTGGCTTTAAGGCGGGGCTAACGGGGGGCTGAGGAAGGGGGGTTGGGGAGGCCGCGTTGAACTGCTGCCGAGCGCTGCCGCTGTCCGTGGTGGTCCACGCTCGTCCGTCGTCGGACGCCTCGGTTGGCTCCCAAGGGCCGTCGGCCCGTGGGGGCCGTTCCCGCCACTCCACCGTCAGACGCAGGTGGTGATGGACCTGTATACGAGCGTCGGTCAACAAGTCGTCGAGGAAGGCCGTTCCCTCGACCTTTCCCCGCTTCGGGAGTAGGTCGATCCCTCGGCCTTCCCCCGCTTCGGGCGTGCTCACCCGCTGTAGCGTGATGTCGCCTGATGAATCCGTTCTCGGAGGCCGTCGATGCAACCACGTCGTATCCGCAGGCAAGAGGCCGTCGAGGTGTACCGGAACGCCTACGGGAGCCTGTACGACGATGCCGTCGTCTCTCCGGAGGGAAAACCGGGGCGCTATCTGCGGTGGGCGTGGTCGACGCCGGGTGTCGTCGTCGTGCCCCGGTGGGCCGACACCGTCGCGCTCGTTCCCGCGTTTCGCTATCCGATCGGCGAACTGTCCTGGGAATTCCCGCGAGGAGGCCGGGAGCCAGGTGAGTCGGCCGAGGAAGCCGCGGTCCGGGAACTGAACGAGGAGACCGGTCTGACCGCGGCCACCACCAAGCGACTGGGCGCGCTCTACGCGGAGACCGGCCTGATCGAGTCTCCCATCGAGGTGGTCGAGGCCTTCGTGGAGGGCCCGGAATTCGGGAAGCGGTCACCGGACGTCATGGAATCGGTGGAGGAACCGGTCTGGTTCAGCTCCTCCGAGTTGCTGACCGCCTTCGCGGACCAGCGAGTACGGTGCGCGATCACCATCGCCGCCGCCGCACTCGCGTGGCCACGGGAGTCCTAGGGCCTGCCTGACAATTCCCGCCCGCCCGGCGACGCCTGGCATGCCTTGGCGGCCGTTCATCTCATTCGGGAGGTTCCGTCGGGCTGACGATCCGCAGCAGCTTCTCGTGCTCGGGGAGCTGCTTCTCCAGCCGCCAGGCGTTCTTGAGCCGCTCGGATTCCCGCTTCAGTTTCCTCTCCTTCTTGTCCTGGGCGATGTCGAAGGGCATGGAGAGCAGATTCAGCATGAGCGAGGCGGGGCTGAAGCCGGAACTGATCAATCCGATCAGGGTGTCGAGCGACCCGGTGGCGACGGACGACGCCGAGACGTGGAGCCTGGCCGTGACCCGCTCGTCCCGGACAGCGACCAGGGCGTCGGCGTCGAGGCCACGGAAAGCGGCGACCGCGGCTTCCTGGAGGTGCATGCAGAAGTCCTCGACGCCGTCCCTCAGCGCGTCGGTGTCCACCGGTCGGCCGCCGTGAGCCTTCGCGAACTGATCGACGACCACTTTCCGGGATTCCAGCCCGACGGCTTCGTTGACCACGCCCGCGGGGAGGCGTGCCAGCACATAGGGGTTCAGTACATAGCCGGGCAGGGTCAAGTCGCCTCGGGGAGCGTCCCCTTGCAGCGCGACCGTGGACGGCGTGCGCTGGGCGCCCCATGCCACGGGTATCTCCAGTTCGGCGGGCAAGGAGGTCCTGTAGGCCCAGTTCGCCGACCGCTCGACAGCCGCCAGCGCGACCTCGGAGCTCTCCCGGTGAGCCGTTCGCCGCTCCTCGATCCATCGGCGCAGGGAGTTGTAGTACAGCGGATCCTGGCCGTGGATCCATTCCACCGCGGCACGCAGGGTCCGGGCATAGGAGTCGTCGGGCGGCCCGATCAGCTCGGTCAGACGGTCCTCCGTCCTGCGCTTGAAGCGCTCGCTGACCTTGTCCACCGAGTACGGGGTGATGTGCCCTTCGGTGATCTCGTCCATGAGCTCGGCGTATTCCTCGGTCGGGACATCGCCCACACCGCGCGCCTCATGGTCGTCCCGGATCTCACGAAAGGAACCCGCCGCGTCGCGGCGCACGACGACCAGCATGCCCGAACTGATCAATTCGGCGAGATCCGCGCGCCATTCGCGGGTCGACGGGGTCCGCCCGTCGAGGAGTGAACGCAATGCCACGTTGAGGAGCACCTGGGAATCGGTGACGACCAACCGCTCGGCGAAGAGGGCGTTCTGCACTATCCGCGCCCGTAATCCTCCAGGGTCGGTGACAGCGCCGCCATGATGTTCCGTCTCGCTCAGAAAGACATGGGTGCTGTTTCCCGCAGCAGGAGACACTCTTCCTCCGACAGTGGTGTTTTCGGGCGTGCCCGAGAAAGGCACGCTCGCGGTCTTCGCGGCGACGGTATCGGCTCCGGCGCGCCGCCTCCAGGGCTCTCGGCGGCGCAGCGTCGCGGCGGCGTTCGGTGTACAAGGGGGCGTACGTGACGGCGATCAAGTGGGCAGGTGGGCAGGTGGGTGCGGGCATGGCGCGGACGCCGGGCGAATCCGGGGACACGGGCGAGGGGTTCGGGGTACGGCCGGCCCGCGCCGCCGACGTGCCCGTCGTGAAGGCAGTGATCGACGCCGCCTTCCAGCCCTACGTGGAGCGCATCGGGCTCGTTCCGGTGCCGATGGAAGCCGACCACGCGGCGAACGTGGCCGCGGGGCGGGTGTTCGTCACGGGGGAGCCCGTGCTCGGACTCGTGGTCGTCGAGGAACGCCCGCACCATCTTTACCTCGACATCGTCGCGGTCCGGCCCGATGCCCACGGTCAGGGCATCGGAGGCCGGCTGCTGCGCTTCGTCGAGGCACACGCGCGGGCGCTCGGGCTGGACGAGATCAGGCTCTACACCAACGCGATGATGTGGGAGAACCAGAAGATCTACCCGAGGTACGGGTACGAGGTCGCCGAGCGGCGCGCCGACGGGCCGTACGACCGGATCCACTACCGCAAGCGGCTGACCGGACCGGACCCGTCGTGAGCGGCCGACCGGACCGCAACGGCCGCGAGCGGCTGACCGGACCGGTCGTGAGCGGTCTGCGAGAGTCCACCGTCATCCGGTCGTGAGCGCCCCGGGGGAGGGGAGTCCACCGCGATCCGGCCGCACGCGCGCCGGCCACGGCACGGTGGCTCAGCCGTCCGGCCACCAGGTGCGCGCGATGTCCTTCCGGACCTCCGGGCGCTCGGCGGGGCGCTCGTCGGGCTCGTCCCGCACACGGCGGGAGTCCGACTTCCTCAGGGGCTTCTGCACGGTCACACGGCGCATGGCTGCCTCCTCGGGCGTCTACCGGATTCCGCGGTTGTACGGAGGTAGACCCTTTCGGGGAGAGTTCCTCATCGGTCGCGATCTGTCTGTGGCGGCCGTCACCCAACGGGTCCCCCATCGCCCCCCCATGGCCCCGCATGGGCCGCCCGCGGCCTGTCCACGGACCGACCGCGCAGGCCGAGGCCGATTGTCAGTGGTGGGTGACATCGTGGAACGCATGGTGAGCGACGGCGGTACGCAGGCAGGGGCGGACTTCGACTGGGACGCGGAGTCCGGCACGTTCGACGAGGAGCCCGACCACGGGCTGCGCGACCCCGAGGTGCGCGCCGCCTGGGCTGCGCGGCTGCGCGACTGGCTGCCCGAGAAGCCCGGCGATCTGCTCGACGTCGGCTGCGGCACCGGCAGCCTGTCGCTCATAGCCTCCGAGCAGGGCCACAGCGTCACCGGCGTCGATCTCGCCCCGGGCATGATCGACCGGGCCCGCGCCAAGCTGGCCGGGCGTGACGCGGTCTTCCTCCTCGGCGACGCGGTGGCGCCGCCCGTCGGAGAGCAGCGCTTCGACGTCCTGCTCAGCCGCCATGTGCTGTGGACGCTGCCCGATCCCGCGCGCGTGCTGCGGCACTGGCGCGGGCTGCTGCGCCCGGGAGGGCGGCTGGTGCTCGTCGAGGGCGTGTGGGGGACCCTGAGCCCGGTCGGCATATCCGCCGAGCGGACGGCCGCCCTGCTCCGGCCGCTGCTGTCCGACCCCGCCGACCTGCGGGTGGAGCCGCTGTCGGCCGACGCGCGGCTGTGGGGCCGGGACGTGGAGGACGAGCGGTACGCGGTGGTGGCCCGCTTCTGAGCACCGAGTCGGGCAGTGTCACCGGGCAGGCTCCAGGGCGTGCCCGGTGGCACTGCCGTGCGGGCCCGCCCTAGGGCCCGCACGCACGGTCTCGCACGCACGGTCTCGCACGCACGGCCTCGCACGCACGGCCTCGCCGGCCGGAGACGCCTGGCACGGTCCCCCGAGCTCTTCGAGCAGGGGGACCCCACCCGGACAGGCCCTAGGCGAGCAGGGCCTCGAAGCCGCCCTCGCGGGCGAGGTGTTCGAGGTCGTCCAGGGCCTTCTCGGCGGCGGCCGCGGCGGCCGGGTCGCTGCTCGCCAGCCCGCTCTCCGCGAACTCGTCCTCGTCCAGGCGCCGTACGTCCCTGCCGTCGGCCGAGCGCCACAGGTCGAGGTCGAGGTCCTCGACGACGAGCCGGTCTCCGGACACGGTGGCCGGGCGGGTGATGTCGCAGTACCAGCCCTTGCGTTCACCCGAGGCGTCCCGGACCTCCTTCACCGAGTACCAGCGGTCCCGCCAGTAGTACTCGGTGAAGATGTCGCCCTTCTCGAACTGCACGAAGCCGAAGTCGCGGATGCCGTCCCCGGCCCAGGGGGCACGGACGACCACCCGGGTGCCGTCGTCGGCGAGCAGCTCGGCCGGGTAACTGATCTTCGTACGGCCTGCCTTGACGAGTACGATCTCCAACGTGCCGGGCGTGTCAGCCGAGGTCACGGACATACTTCACCTCCGTCGCGCAGATTTCATAGCCGAACCATGTGTTGATCGCCAGCATCGGGCCGTTGCCGGCGTCGTTGCCCGTGAAAGCCTCCGTGAACCCCGCCGCGCGGGCCCGGTGCAGGGAGTGGTTCTTGGCGAGTTTGGCCAGACCCCGGCCCCGGAAGGCGCGGGCGGTGCCCGTCATCACGGTGCCGTAGCGGGTGCCGCCGTCGGTGCGGGCCGCGCTGAACGCCGCCGGGCGTCCGTCGACGAGCGCGACGGACGTGAGTTCACGGTCCAGGAGAGGGTGGTTCCAGGTCTCCGTCAGCCAGGCCTCGTAGTCCGTGAACTCGCGCTCGATGTCGCTCGGTTCGTCGAGAAGCGTCTCCGCGTCCAGCCTGAACAGCGGCCGGGGGTCGTCGGCGAAGTCCGCTCCGGTACGCAACTCCACACCGTCCGGCGGGGACTGGAGCGGGGGCAGGGTGCCGTTCGCGAGGTCGAGGCGGAGGAAGTGCGCCGAGCGGGCGGCGCGATAGCCGCGCTTCTCGGCGAAGGCGCGGTTCTCGGGCGTGTCCAGCACCCAGGCGTGCAGGCGGGTCGCGCCCAGGGCGGCCAGTCGCTCCTCGGCGGTGCGGGCCAGCAGCGAACCCGCCCCGCGTCCCGTCCGTTCCGGGTGCACGTAGATGTTGAGGTTCCCCTGGCCGGGCTCCGGGCTGTCGTACACGAGGCCCACCTGCGCGGTGCCGATCAGCTCACCGTCCTCCTCGGCCAGCAACGGCCGGTAGTGGGAGTCCGGGTGGGCGCCCTCCACGTCGTAGACGACGGACTCGGGGGTGAAGAGCATGAACGGGAGTGCCTGGTGCCGGACGCGCGCGTAGCCCGCGGCGTCCTCCGGGTCGTCGTGCCGAAGTTCGCGAACGATCACGGTCATGTGATCGCACGTTACGCGGGCGCCGTGGGCGGATGCCTCTCATTTTCGCGCGCGTACGGGACAATCGCCGGGTGACCCTGAAGATCCGCATCGCAGAGGGGGCCGCGCCGTACGAGCAGGTGCGCGCCCAGATTTCCGAGCAGGCCAGGTCCGGTGAGCTGCCGGTCGGCTACAAGCTGCCCACGGTACGGGGGCTGGCCGAGTCGCTCGGTCTCGCGGCCAACACCGTGGCCAAGGCGTACCGGGCGCTGGAGTCGGACGGGGTGATCGAGACACGGGGCCGCAACGGTACGTTCGTGGCCGCCGCCGGGGACGCCGCGTCCCGCGAGGCCGCGTCGGCGGCGCAGGCCTACGCGGAGCGCGCACGCCGGCTCGGCCTGACCGAGGACACCGCGCTGGCCGCCGTACGGGACGCCCTGCGGGCAGCCTTCGAGGACGCCGGCTAGCCACCCTCCCTCGGGTCCCCCGGGCCCCGGCCCTCCGGCCTTCGGGCCCGGGGTGTCACAGATACAGCCCCGCGTCCGCGCCCTCGCGTTGGTCCGGGACCGACGTCGGGGTCGTTCCGCGGCGCAGTGCGTACAGCTCCGCCAGGGTCGCGCCCTCGCGTGAGACGCCTTCCTCGGTGCCCAGCCAGCTCACCGCCTCGCGGCGGGTGAGCGCTCCGACCTCGATGCGGGCGAGGCAGCGGCCGGGGCGGACGACGGCCGGATGGAGGCGCTCCAGGTCCTCGTTGGTGGTGACCCCGACGAGGACGTTGCGGCCCTGGCCGAGCAGTCCGTCGGTGAGGTTGAGCAGCCGGGACAGGGCCTGGCCCGCGGTGTGCTTGGCCTCGCCGCGGATCAGTTCGTCGCAGTCCTCCAGGAGCAGGAGCCGCCAGCGGCCCTTGCCGCTGCCGTCCTCCTCGCCGATCGCGATGTCCATCAGATAGCCGACGTCGGAGAAGAGGCGCTCGGGGTCCAGCACGCAGTCCACCTGGCACCAGTCGCGCCAGGAACGGGCCAGTGTGCGCAGGGCGGAGGTCTTGCCGGTGCCGGGCGGGCCGTGCAGCAGGAGCAGCCGGCCCGCGATGTCCTCCGGCGTCGTCTTCATCAGGCGGTCCATGGCATCCGCGACCGGCGCCGTGTAGTTGGGGCGGACCTCCTCCCAGGTGCCCGCCGAGATCTGCCGGGTCGTGCGGTGCGGTCCCCGGCGCGGTGACACGTACCAGAAGCCCATCGTGACGTTCTCCGGCTGCGGTTCGGGCTCGTCCGCCGCGCCGTCCGTGGCCTGCTTCAGCACCTTCTCGGCGAGCTCGACGCTGGTCGCGGTCACCGTGACGTCGGCACCGCGGTTCCAGCGGGACACCAGCAGCGTCCAGCCGTCGCCCTCGGCGAGGGTCGCGCTGCGGTCGTCGTCGCGCGCGGAGCGCAGCACCCGGGCGCCCGGTGGGAGCAGCGTGGCCCCGGACCGTACGCGGTCGATGTTCACCGCGTGCGAGTGCGGCTGCTCGCCCGTCGCGAAGCGACCGAGGAACAGCGCGTCGACGACGTCCGACGGCGAGTCGCTGTCGTCGACGTTGAGCCTGATCGGCAGAGCGTCGTGTGGGTTCGCAGACATGTCGCCATGATCTGTCACGCGGGCGCCCCGTGCACCCGGTTTCCGCGGTGCGTCGCATGTGTCGCGCTCGTTCCCGCTCTTCGGGTGTATCCCCTCCCTCTTGTTCCCCAAGGGCGTTGCGGCCGTCCCGGACCGGACGGCCGCTGATCTCCCGTGCTGCGTAAGGGAGTTGACGCCTCGTGTCCTCGTGTCACGCGCCGGTCATCCAACCGACATGGACATGTAGAGAAATATGTGATGAACGGGGGCGGATCGGCTGGTTGATGCATAAGAGTCTTGGCATGGACACTTCCTGTCAACACGCGTAGCTGCTACCAAAGTCGTGGCAGAGATCCTGCTAAAGGGAGGTTCCATGAGACGTCCCAGATTTTCGGCATACATGACCTCACTCCTCCTGGCCGCCGGCCTCGCCCTCACCGGGGCGGCAGCGGCTCAGGCGCAAACCGCGGCGGCCACCGGCTATGTGGCGCTCGGTGACTCCTATTCCTCCGGTGTCGGCGCGGGCAGCTACATCAGCTCCAGCGGCGACTGCGACCGCAGCACGAAGGCGTACCCCTATCTCTGGAACGCCGCGCATTCACCGTCGTCGTTCGACTTCACCGCCTGCTCGGGCGCTCGTACGGGTGATGTCACGGCGAATCAGCTCGGCCCGCTCAGCTCCTCCACGGGGCTCGTCTCGATCACCATCGGCGGCAACGACGCGGGCTTCTCGGACGTCATGACGACCTGTGTCCTGCAGTCCGAGAGTTCCTGCCTCTCACGCATCGCCACGGCGAAGGCGTACGTCGACTCCACGCTCCCCGGCAAGCTCGACTCGGTCTACTCGGCGATCAGCGCCAAGGCCCCGGCGGCCCACGTGGTCGTCCTCGGCTACCCCCGCTTCTACAAGCTCAACGGAAGCTGCCTGACCGGCCTTTCGGAGGCCGAACGGTCCGCCATCAACGGCGCGGCCGACTATCTGGACAGCGCCATCGCCGCTCGTGCCTCCGCCCACGGCTTCACCTTCGCCGACGTCAGGGGCAACTTCACCGGCCACGAGATCTGCTCCGGCAGCGCCTGGCTGCACAGCCTGAACTGGCTGGACATCGGCGTGTCGTACCACCCGACCGCGACCGGTCACTCCGGCGGTTACCTGCCGGCCTTCTCCGGAGCCGCCTGACCTCCGGGTCCCCACCCCGGACTCCGGGCCCCACCCCGGAACCCTTCGAGAGAACACCCGTCCCGGCAGGGAGAACGCCCGCCCTGCCCGGGACACCGCCAGCCCCTCAGGGGGAGGCGGACACGGATGCGGAGGCCCCGTCCGTCGGGGTCTCCGTCTCACACGTGATGGTGAACGGAACGGAGTCGGAGGTCACCCGCACCGGGCTGCGCACCTCCACGCTGATCGAGTTGGCGAACTCCCCGCTCGTGTCGTACGTCGTCGCCACCACCGTCTTCTGCTGCGTCCTGCCGCCGCTCGCGGGGAACGACAGCGTCTTCCATCCCGGATCGGTCACCTCGCCCGTCTTCGTCACCCAGCGGTACTCGACATCCACCGGAACACGGCCCACCGTGAACGTCGCCGTGAACGAGGGAGCCTCTCCACTCGGCGGGGGACAGGTGCCCCGGTAGTCGGTGTGATGCCCCGTCAGCGTCACATGGACGGACTGCGCGGGCGGCGCGGTGGTCGAACTCCCGCCCCCGGGAGCGCTGCTGGAGGGACTCTGACCGCCGGTCGCGCCCGCGGTCGCGCTCTCGCTCTTCCTGCCCGAGGTACCGCCGTCGGTGGTGCCGGTGCCGCCGCTGCTGGTGTTCCCCTGCCCGGTGTTGTTCCCGCCGTCACCCTTGTCCTTGTTCAGCAGGGCGTACGTCAGTCCGCCGAGGGCGAGTGCCAGCGCGACCAGGCCCGCGATGATGGCGAAGGCCGCCCGGCGATTGCGCTCGGGCTCCGCGGCGGGGGTGGCCGAGGGCAGGGTCGCGGGAGGCGGGCCGAACCCCTGGGGCGGTGTCGCGGAGGACGGCCCCGGCACGCCGAACCCCCCGACGGTCGGCGCCTCGGAGGAGCGGGTCGCGGCGCCCATGGGGCGCGTGGGCGCCGTACCGCCCGCCGCGACGAGCCGCAGCTCGCGCTCGGCCGACTCGGCGCTCGTCCGTTCGGCCGGATCCTTGGCGAGCAGCCCCTCGATGACGGGGGCGAGCGGGCCCGCGCGACGGGGCGGCGGCAGCGGTTCGTCGACGATGGCCCGCAGGGTGCTCAGCGGAGTGGGCTGCCGGAAGGGCGAGTTGCCCTCGACCGCCGCGTACAGTAGTACGCCGAGCGACCACAGATCCGACTCGGGTCCGGGGGTGCGTCCCAACGCCCGCTCCGGGGCGAGGAATTCCGGCGATCCGATGACCTCGCCCGTCATGGTCAGGGCGGAGCTGCCCTCGACCGTCGCGATGCCGAAGTCCGTCAGGACGACCCGTCCGTCGTTCGCCATCAGCACGTTGCCCGGTTTGACGTCCCGGTGCAGGACCCCCGCCTCGTGCGCGGCGCGCAGCGCGGCGAGGACCTCGGCGCCGATGTGGGCGGCGCGCTGCGGATCCAGCGGACCCTCGGCGTCCAGCAGGTCGGAGAGGGCGATCCCGCGGATCAGCTCCATCACGATCCACGGCCGGCCGTCCTCCATGGCCACGTCGTACACCGTCACGACATTGCGGTGGGAGACACGGGCGGCCGCCCACGCCTCCCGCTCCAGACGCGCGTACATCCGCTCGATCTCGGCGTCGGGAAGCCCGGCCGGGGCACGGACCTCCTTCACGGCGACCTCGCGTTGCAGCACTTCGTCGCGTGCGCGCCACACCGTGCCCATGCCGCCTTCGCCCAACGGCGAGAGCAGCCGGTAGCGCCCCGCGATCACACGTTCACTGCCCGGATCTTCGGACACGTGCGTCCCCCATTCGCATCCGCGCGTTTTCTCCCCAAAAGTAGCTCAGCCGAGTACGGATGCCGCCCCCTTGAGCACCAATCCGGCCCCGAGCGCCACGACGATCAGCGCCGAGCCGAGGGGCGCGAACCTGCGGACGAGGAGGACGAGGCGGCCTCCGGCCCAGCGCCGGCGTCCGGCGAGGGCGCGGTTCACGCCGCTGCCGAGCTTGACGACGGCGAACCCGGCCGCCGTCAGCGTCAGGGCGAGTCCGACGCCGTACGCGAGGACGAGAAGAAGGCCGAACCAGGCCTGTCCGAGCGCCGCGGCGCCCACGAGGACGACGACCGCCGACGGACTGGGCACCAGCCCACCGGCGAACCCGAGCAGGATCGTCCCGCGGACGGTGGGCGCGATCTCGTGGGTGTGGGTGAAGCCGCCGTGGGTGTGTTCGAGGGTGGGGGAGTGGGGGGCGCGGGCCGGGACATGGCCGTGGTCGTGGTCGTGGTCGTGCGGATGGGGGTGCGGGTGCGTCTGGACGTGGTCGTGGGTGCGGGTCGCCGTCGCCGTCACGGTGGCGGTCCCGGCCGTGGCGGACGCGGTGGCATGAGCCAGAACCAGGGGACGCGCGGTGTCCATGTGGTCGTGGCCGTGCGCGTGATCGTCGTCGGGCGCGTGCGTGTGCGCGGGGACGGACACGGGCTCCCGCTCGTGCTCGTGCGCGTGGTCCCGGCCATGGTCGTGGGGATGGACCGGAGCGCGATCGTGATCGTGATCGTGCGCGTGGTCGTGAGGGGATGAGTGGTCGTGGTCGTGCGCATGGCCGTGGTCGTGCCCGTGCCCGTGGTCGTGCCCGTGCCCGTGGTCGTGCCCGTGTCCGTGCTCATGCCCGTGCTCGTGGTCATGGCCGTGCGCGTGTGCGGAGGGCCGGTTGCGCCAGGCCCGGCGCAGGAGGGTGGCGCCCGCGCCCGTGACGAGGACGCCGCTGGACACGCCCAGCCAGGCGATCACGGAGGGGGCCGCCGCCGAGCCCGCGGTGACCAGCAGGCCGAGCGCGACCACTCCGAGTGTGTGGGTGACCGTCACCGAGGCGGCCAGCGGCAGCACGTCCTTGAACCGGGCCCGGCCCCCGCGCGCCGCCGCCGTCGCGGCCATCAGGGTCTTGCCGTGGCCGGGCGCGAGCGCGTGGAGTGCGCCCAGGCCCACGGCGATGACGAGGGCGAGGGCGGCGAAGCCGAAGGTGAGGTCGTGGCGGGCCACCAGGTTGTTCAGCGCCTGGGTCCAGCGGTCGGCGCCGCGCGGGAGCACGGAGGCGGCCGGGGCGTCGCGCCGTTCCTCGACGAGGGCGGGGCCACCGGGGCGGATCCGCAGCGAGGCCGTGGCGGTGTCGGCGGGCGAGGAGAGCAGTGCCTTCGGGTACTCGGTCAGCTCCGCCGAGACGGACTTGCGCGGCACGTCCGAGGAGGTGAGCGTCATCCGGTCGCCCCGGGCGGTGATCTCCCGCCAGCCGGGGCCGTGATCGGCGCCCGCGCCGTGGAAGCCCACGGTGAGCGCGCCCTCGCCGGACAGCGGAGCCGTCAGCCGGCACTCGACGCGCAGGGTGTCGAGTCCCGCCTGGCCGGGCCGCAGGTGTGCCGTGCTCGCGCCCGCGGTCAGCTTCACCGGCCGCCCGTTCACCGTGACCGCGCTGCCGTGCGCGGCGGTCTCGCACCGCTGCCGGGCCCAGTCGCCCATGCCGAGCCGCTTGATGTCCGGCTTGGCCTGGGTGGCGGGGATCTCGGCCAGGTCCTCGACGTGATCGACACGCAACTGCCCGGGGGCGGCGACGAGTCCGTCGTAGCGGTTGACGGTGAAGTTGCCGAGCGGATGCGCGTCGGCCGCCCCCGAGGGGACCAGCACGAGCGCGCAGGCCGCGGTCAGGACCGTGCCGCACAGGGCGAGGAACCGGGGCGCCCTCACTTCGTGGCCTCCAGACCCTTACGGGCCTCGCGCGCGCCCAGCGGCGAGAAGCCCGGGTTCAGGTCCAGGGCCGCCGTGAGCGCGGTGCGGGCCTTGCCGGTGTGGCCGGTGGCCTTCTCGATGACACCGAGGTGGTAGAGGAAGGACGCGTTGCGGTAGCCCGTGGCCGTGGCCCGGCGCGCGTACGGCAGGGCCTCGGCGTCGCGGCCCGACACGTGCAGGGCCCAGGCGAGCGCGTCCGCGGTGTGCACGGTGTGCCGGCGGGCCCACTCCGCGCGGGCCGCCGTGAGCGCCGCCTTGTGGTCGCCGTGGTCGGCGGCGGCCAGCGCCGTGTCGAGGTCGGCGTTGACACCGTAGGCGTGGGCGAGCGAGATCCAGGCGTTCACCAGCGTGTACTGGTCGCGGGCCTTCTGCTTGTCGCCGGCCGCGCCGCGCGCCTCGTACAACTCCCCGAGCTCGACGAGAGGTTGAGGCAGGGGATAGCGCTGCACGACCAGTTCCATCCCCTTGATCGCCGCCGCCCGGTCGCCCTTGGCGGCCTGGGTGCGGGCCCGGCCCTCCAGGGCGGGGAGGTAGGCGTCGTCGGCCGCGAGCGCGCGTGCGTAGTAGGTGAGGGCGGAGTCGTAGTCGCCCTGGTTCCAGGCGAGTTGGCCGAGCGCGGAGGCGACGTACGAGATGTCGCCGCGGCTGGTCGCCGTCGCGAGCGCCTGCTCCAGGACCCGCCGGGCCGTCTTCACGTCGCCGCGCAGCTCGTGGACGTAGGCGTAGCGGGTGAAGACGGGGACGCCCGGGCGCCGCGAGTCCGCGAGGTCGGCGGCCTTCGACGCCTCGTCGTAGCGGCCGAGTTCGACGAGGGCGTCGATGCGGGAGGACAGGGCGCGCTCGCTGTACGGGTTCTGCTTCAGCGCGAGGTCCGCGTACGTGAGGGCGTCGGTGAAGTCGTGCCGGGCGGCGGCGAGTGCGGCCTGTCCGGCGAGGGCGGGATCGTAGTCGGGGCGCAGCTTCAGGGACTTGCCGAGCGCCTTCTGCGCCTGGGGGTAGCGGGAGGGGTCGCCCTTGGTGCGGGCCTGCTCGACATAGGCGAGGCCGAGGGTGGCCCAGCCGCCGAAGTCCTTGGGCTGGGAGCGGAGATGGGCCTGGAGGGAGAGGACGCTCGCGTCGAGGTCGCCGCTCGCGAGCAGTTGCGGTGACACGCCGTTGGACACGGCCGCGACGGCGGGAGTCGTCGCGCCGTCCCGCAGCGCGCCGAGCACCACGGCGCCCGCCGTCATGGCGACGGCCAACGCGGCGGCACAGAAGCCGAGTTGAGCGGCCCGCCAGCGGCGCTGCGCCTGCGAGACCCGGCGCACGGCGGCCACCCGCTCGTCACCGCCGTCTCCGACGCCGTTCTCGGCGTGGGTCTCCGCGTCAGGCACGGTCACCGGGGCGTCCGGGCCGCCCGTGGTCTCCGCGGCCGGAGTCGGCGGCTCGGCAGGAGTCGCCTCCGCGGCCGGAATCGCCTTCTCGGCGGGAGTCGCCTCCGCGGTCGGAGTCGGCTCCTCGGCAGGAGTCGCCTCCGCGGCCGGAATCGCCTTCTCGGCGGGAGTCGCCTCCGCGGTCCTCTCGGCGGGCGTGGCCCCCACGGGGGTCTCGTCGGGCGTGGCCCTGTCGGCGTCCGGCGTCGCGTTGTCGTTCGTACGCGGGGACATGCCCTCTCCTCAAAGTCCTTGGTGGAACGGTCGTCCTGGGGGGTGGGGCGGCGCGGCCCGCACCGTGGGGGGTCTAACTGCGTGCGGGCCGCGCCAGTAGGGGAGCCGGGTCAGTACACCCGGTGTCGGGTCAGTACGCCCGGTGCCGGGTCAGTACGCCCGGTTGTACATCCGTCGGCGCCACCACAGCAGACCGGAGCCGATGAGCAGGATGCCCGCGGCGCCCGCCGCGGCGGAGCCCGCGATCAGCACGGTGTCGGTGCCGCCGCCGGAGCCGCTGCCGGCCGGCTGCAGCGCGTCGCCGAGCTGGCTGCGCACGTCGGTCCCGCTGGTCGTGCCCTTGGCGAGCGCGCCGCGCGAACCCGAGGTCGGCTCGGCCACGTACGGGAACGACTTCTCGAAGCCCTTGTCGTTCTTGTCGACCGCGTCGCCCAAGTCGTTCTTGGAGCCGACCAGTTCACCCTCGACGACCTGGAGCGAGGCGTCGATCACGTCGTCCGTGAGCCGGCGCCCGTTCGGGAAGCCCGCGTTGTCACCGTCGAGGACACCGAGCCGCTTGGGGTGCATGGTCGGCTTGATCGAGGTGTTGAGGCGCAGTTCCTCCGCCGGACGCACGTGCGGCGGCTGGTTGAGGCCCTTGACGCCCTTGAGGAACACGTCGACCAGGTCGTTGCGGGGCTCGGCCGGGGCCTTGATCTTGTAGATCCCCTCGATGAGCTTCGGCAGCTCCGGGTTGGTCACGTTCTTCAGGAACTGGGCGTCCTCCCAGGGCGCGGACGCGTTGAACTTGTCCTTGTCCTTCTGCGGGTTGACGACCTCGTTGACCAGCGGCATGCCAAGACGCGAGACCTGGGTGTAGTGGCCGCGGGCGTCCCTGCGCTGCGTGGTGGACCAGATGCCGACGATCGGCTGGCCCTCCGACTCACGGATCATGTCGTTCGGGACCTGCAGGGCTATGGAGTTGACGTTGTAGCCCTTGAGAGTGTCCCGTCCGACCTCGGTCAGGTTCCCGCCGTACAGCAGGTCGAAGACGCGCAGGTCCAGGAAGAACGGGTCGTCCGCCTGGCCGGCGAACGTCGTCGTGCCGCCCGCGAGCTTGGAGATCGCGTGGTGGCGCAGCTTCGCGTAGTCCGGCATCGACGCCTTGCCGACGTTGGACGGCGCGACCGGGACGTCGTCCGCGACCTTGGTCTTCGACACCAGCCGCTGGTTGTGCAGCCGCAGCAGATCGATGTCGTACGTCTGCGTGATGTTGAGGTCCGGGTCGTCCAGGCTGGTGACCGGACCGGTGTTGTAGAGGAACGTGTCCCCGTTCTTGCGGTGCGTCTTGAAGGTGTAGCGGTAGATCAACTCACCTTGCGCGTCACCGTTGTTGTCGATGTGGATGTCGTACTGGGCGTCGTCCGCGAACGTGTAGAAGTTCGGTCCGCCCGCGGGCTCCTCGAAGGGGATCCAGTTCGCCACGATCGTCGTCGTGTCCGGCTTGTCCGGGCTGACGAAGGCGTACACGTCCGTGTTGTCGTACTGCGGAGTGCCCGAGATCAGCGGGGCCTCCCGGTGGCTGGAGGCGGAGGCCGCCCCCGGCGTCAGCGCCGTGGCGCCGGCGGCCGCGAGCCCCCCGGCAGCCAGCGCACCGCATACGAGGGTCACGAGAGTCCTGCGACCCGCGCCGCTCCTGGAGATAGGTGTCATGCCGTCCGTCCTCTGTCCAACTTGCCTGACGCACGCCATTCGGAGCGGTCGCCGGGGTGGATTGGTCGAAATCCCAAACGTCTTTACGGCGGTTCCCCCGGCTTGTTTCATCTGCGGGGAGGCTTCTTCGGCCGGACGGGCGGGCCGACCGCTCGCGGACACCGGAACTGATCAGCGAAGAACACGCGTTTTCGGCTTCCTGATCCGTAACCCATCCGTAGACGGGTTCGCTGCGAAGACGTAAGGGAAAGGACGGTCCGTGCACGGCCGCAGAGGGGGACGGGTGGAGGCTGACGAACTACTGGTACTGGTGGCCGGAGGCGACCAGAAGGCGTTCGAGGAGCTGTACGGACTGGTGTCCGGGCCGGTGTTCGGACTGGTGCGCCGTGTGGTGCGCGACCTCGCGCAGTCGGAGGAGGTGTCGCAGGAGGTCCTGCTCGAACTCTGGCGCTCCGCGCCGAAGTTCGACCCCCGCCGCGGCAGCGCGCTGTCCTGGATTCTCACGCTCGCGCACCGCCGTGCCGTCGACCGGGTGCGCAGCGCCCGCGCGGCCACCGAACGCGAGCAGCGCGAGGGGCAGCGCCATCACCACCCCGCCTTCGACCAGGTCGCGGAGGAGGTCGAGGCGGGGCTCGAACGCGAGTGGGTCCGCCGCTGCCTGGACCGGCTCACCGCCCTGCAACGGCAGTCCGTCACGCTCGCCTACTACGACGGCTACACCTACCGAGAGGTCGCCGAACGGCTCTCCCTGCCGCTCGGCACCGTCAAGACCCGTATGCGCGACGGGCTCACCCGCCTGCGCGACTGCCTGGGAGGAGTCGCGTGAACGCCACCGACCGCCTGCCGGGCCGTGATCCGAACGGAAGAGAGGGGGGTGCCGCATGAGCGTCCTCGACCGACTGCTGGGCCGCGATCTGCACTCACTCGCCGCCCCCTACGCCCTCGACGCGCTGGACGGCGACGAGAAGCGCCGCTTCGAACGCCATCTGAGGGGCTGTGACCGCTGTGCCGAGGAGGTGCGGGCGCTGACGGAGGACGCGGTACGGCTCGCCTGGTCCACGGCGGCGGCCCCGCCGGCCGCGCTGCGCGAACGGGTGCTGACCGCGATACGCACGGCACCCCAGGAACCCGCCGGACGGGAGCTGCCCCGCGTGCGGCCCTCCCGGCAGCCCGCGCGTGCGCGCGCCCCCCGGTTCCGTCCGCTGTTCGCCCCGCTCGCCACCGCCACGGCCGCCGCGGCGCTCGTCGTCGCCGCGCTCTTCGCCGTGCAGGCGACCCAGGCGCGCGACGACCTGAACCAGGAGCGCGCCCAGGCGCGTGAGATCGCCCACGTTCTGGCGGCGCCGGACGCGCGGGCGACCGCGGAACGGGACGCGCGGGGCCGCGGAATCGGAGTAGTGGCCTCCGCGTCGGAGCGGCGCGCCGTCGTGACACTGAGCGGACTCGGCACCCCCGCCGGCGGACGCGTTCATCAGCTCTGGCTCATGCGCCCCAACGAGAAACCGCGTTCCCTCGGTCTCTTCGACGGCGACACGCCCCTCGTCGCCGACGGACTGAACCCGAGCGCGACGTCACTCGCAGTGACCGTCGAGCCTCACGGCGGATCGGAACAGCCCACCACCTCGCCTGTTGTCCAACTCGCCCTGGAAACGGTTGGATTCGGAGAGTAACCGTCAACCCCCTTACGGGGAAGGTGAATCCTTTGTCCGGGATACACGCGCGCCACGAGGGGGCGATAGGGTTAGTCTGCCCGGGCCGGGTGGACTTGTACGGGTGGGGAGTGACATGGAACAGATAACAGTGCGCAGCAGGGCACGCGTCCCTGCGATCACGTGCGGGAGCAGCGCGACCAGTTCGCGCCTCGACCGACATCTCGCGGTGCTCGGCGGTCCCGCCATACCGCAGCGCGAGACGGTCGAGGCGACGTCGCTGATGCGTGAGCTCACGACCCGCGACCACGCGCGCGACAGCGGCTCCAGGGGTGCGCGCGTGCGGCGGGTCTCGCTCTTCGCCCCGCTCAGGCGGCTGCGGCGCTCGCTGTTCGGCGACCGCTGACCGCTGTCGGTACCGGCCTTCTCGACCCGCGCTCCGGCGACTCCACCGCACCGGCGCACCGCTGTCCTTCCGCGTCCGTCATCCCCACGGCGGGCAGCGTGCCCGGTGATCACCACCTCCGGAGCGCGGGTCACCACCCTCACTGAGCCCTGAGGCTCAGCGCACCACCCCGTCCCGCCGCAGCTCGGCGACGTCCGCGTCCGTCATGCCCAGCGCCCGCAGCACCGACCCCGTGTGTTCGCCGAGCCGCGGTACGGGCCCCATGCGTGCCTCCTCCCCGCCCGGCAGCGTGATCGGAGGCAGCAGCGCCCGCAGCGGCCCCACCGGCGATCCCACCTCCCGCCAGCGGTTCCTGGCCGCGAGCTGCGGATGCTCCGCTACCTCCGTCACGTCCCGCAGCCGCGCGCAGGCGATGCCCGCGGCCTCCAGGCGGGCCACCGCCTCGTCGGCGCCGAGCTTGCCCAGTGCCTCGGCGACGAGGGCGTCCACCGTCTCCCGGTGGGCCACCCGTGCCGCGTTCGTCGCGAAGCGCGGATCGTCCGCCGTCTCGGGCCGCCCCACCACCTGCTGGGCGAGCCGCCGCCACTCGCGGTCGTTCTGCACCGACAACAGCACGCGTCCGCCGTCCGCCGTCGAATAGACGTCGTAGGGGACGATGACGGCGTGGGCGAGGCCCGTACGGGCCGGCGGGGTCCCGTCGTGCATCGCGTGGTGCAGCGGATGCCCCATCCACTCCGCGAGCGCGTCCAGCATCGACACCTCGATGGGGCCCCCGCGCCCGGTCGTGCCGCGCCGCACCAGGGCCGCGAGGACCCCCGAGAACGCGTACATGGCCGCCGCGATGTCCGCGGCCGGGATGCCCGCCTTCACCGGGTGCTCGGGCGTCCCCGTCACCGACACGAGCCCCGCCTCGCACTGCACGAGCATGTCGTACGCCCGCTTGCCGGCGTACGGCCCCGACGGCCCGTAGCCGGAGACGTCCACGGCGATCAGCCGGGGGTGCTCGGCGCACAGGGTCGCCGCGTCCAGGCCCAGCCGTGCCGCCGCCCCCTGGGCGAGGTTCTGCACGAACACGTCCGCGTCCGCGACGAGACGGCGTACGACGTCGAGTCCGCGCGGGTCCTTCAGGTCGAGGGCGACGGACTCCTTGCCCCGGTTGCACCACACGAAGTGCGAGGCCAGGCCCTGGGCGGCGGTGTCGTAGCCGCGCGCGAAGTCCCCGCCGTCGATCCGCTCGATCTTGACGACCCGGGCGCCGAGATCGGCGAGCTGCCGGGTCGCGAAGGGCGCGGCCACGGCTTGTTCGACGGCGACGACGGTGATGCCTTCGAGGGGCAGAGGATCGGGCTGCATGCGATGGATCAT
The DNA here is from genome assembly GCF_055565895.1 of Streptomyces sp. NPDC028298. Classification (NCBI taxonomy): domain Bacteria; kingdom Bacillati; phylum Actinomycetota; class Actinomycetes; order Kitasatosporales; family Streptomycetaceae; genus Streptomyces; species Streptomyces sp. NPDC028298. The sequence goes on along the minus strand of NZ_JBVHTL010000009.1, from coordinate 334,142 downwards.
GGACCCTGGACATACTTTTGTCATGCACTGATTTCGTGGAGGTGCCGCGGCGGCCGTCCGCCGGCGGATCCTAGATCAGGGCGAACTGGCCGTCCGGACCCTCCTCGTGGTGGTCGAGCACCGAGGCCGGGCGGCGTGCCGCGGCCGGGACGGGGAGGACGCCGGCGGTGCGCAGCTCCGCCCGGGTGATCGGTGAGACCGGCTCCAACGCGGCCTGCTGGGGACGCAGTTCCGCGAGGAGGGCGAGCACCGTGATGAGTTCGAGGAGCTCGGACGTCCAGGCCTGCGGCCAGCCGGCCGGGCCGATCGCCTCCAGCGTGCCGGGCTCGCTCGCCCCGGTCCGCGCCGCGAACCACTGTTCCAGCACGCGCACGCCGCCGACCTCGAAGTCCCAGGCCTCGGGCGGCACGGGCGAGATCCTGCCGTCGCCGAGGTGCAGGCTTTCCTCGGCGCGGTCGTAGAACGGGTCGGTGAGGAGCGGGCCCGTGACCGGCCGGACTCCCTGGGGGAGCGCGGACAGCGGCGCGCGCACATAGGGGCGGCGGCCGCCGGGGAGTTTGGGGCGCTCGCCGTCGCGCCGCATCAGCCGCAGCATGCTCCGCCCCAACTCGACGCCGTGCGACCACACTTCCGGGTCGGCGGTGAGCGGGACCAGGCAGCCGTCCCGGCCGTGCCGCGCGACCGCCATCGTCCAGGCGAGGACGTCGACGGGCGCGGGAGCGTGGCCCAGACGTGCGCCAAGATGCTCCAGCAGACCCGGCGCCAGGTTCGGTTCGCGGCCGCCGGGGCGCCGGTAGAGGGGACGCACCCGCCCGCCGCGGCCCGCGCTCAGCGGCAGCACGGAGGCGGCCAGCAGGGCCGGCCCGGAGGACTCGGGCACCGGGGTCTGCTCGACGGCGAAGACCTGTTCCTCGCCCGCCACCCGCCACAGCTCGGGGCGGGCGGAGTCGATCAGCCGGTGGTCGGGAATCAGCCACTGTTCGTCGAAGGGCGCGCTCAGCACGCGCACCGGTACGGGACAGGGGTCCGACACCCGGGCGAGGCGGCCCGTCCCGCTGGACTGGCCCGGGAGCTGGGCGACCGCGGAGTGCGTGGTGCGCGCCCGCGTCGGCCCGAACAGCGCCTCCCGGTCCTCCCCCTCGGCCCGTACGAGGGCGTCCCAGCGTGCTTTCAGGGACGCCGCGTCGGGGGCCGTCGGCCACCTCCGGCCCAGCCTCGGCGGTGCGACGGACCACGGCATGAGATCCGCGAGCAGCGGAGCGGCGTCGGACGTCACGCTCGGCATCGTACGACGCGGGCGCCTCCCGCCGTCCCCGGACGCCATCGTCAGTGGGCGTCGAGCGTGACCGTGAACGAGAAGCGGTCGCCCCGGTAGTGGATGACCGCCACGTCCAGCGCCTGCCCGTCCGTGCCGTGGATGACGCCCGTGTAGCGCAGGATCGGGCTGAGCAGCGGCACTTGGAGCAGCCGCGCCGTCTCCGGGTCCGCGAGCGTGGCCTCCACCGTGTCGGTGATCCGGCTGATGCCGACCCCGAGCACGTCCCGCAGCACCTTGGTCATCGGCCAGCGGATCAGATCCTCCCGGTCGATGCGGTCGGCCAGCTCCGGCCGCAGGTAGTTGCGCGCGTGGTTCGTCGGCTCGCCCGTCGTCTCGTCACTGCGCAGCCGGTGGTACGTCGCCACCTCGTCCACATCCGGGAAGAATTCCGCCAGTTCGCCGGACACGGGCGTCTTCCCCTGGTCCAGCAGCTCGGTCGTCATGCCCGACTGCTGCGCCACGATCGCGTCCACCGAGCCGAGCAGCCGCACGGGCGCGCCCCGCCGGGCGCTCGGCTCGATGAACGTGCCCCGCCGGCGGTGCCGGGTGATGAGCCCCTCGGCCTCCAGCTCCTTGAGCGCCTGCCGCATGGTCAGCACGCTCACCCCGTAGTGCCCCGCGAGCTGCTCCTCGGTGGGCAGGCGCAGGGGATCCTGAGGGGTGCGGCCGAGTATGGAGGCGCGCAGGGACTGCGACACCTGATACCACAGCGGCAGCTTGCGGTTCAGGACGATCGAATCGGGAGCGAAGGAGGTCACGAGGGTATCCGTACCGGTCGCGGGCGTGGAAGGCAACGGCCGGCGCTGTTCAGCCGGCCGGACGGAAGTGCCGTCCGAGCCCCTTCCACACGTCGTCGTAGCCGCGCTGGAGGTGTTCCGCCCCGGCCGCCTGGGCCGTCGCGGTCACCGGCCACCGGGTCTCGAACATGAACGCCAGACCGTCGTCGATCTTCTGCGGCTTCAGCTCGGCGGCGCTGGCGCGCAGGAAGGTCTCCTCGTCCGGTCCGTGCGCCGACATCATGTTGTGCAGCGAGCCGCCGCCCGGCACGAAGCCCTCCGCCTTCGCGTCGTACGCGCCCTCGATGAGGCCCATGTACTCGCTCATCACGTTCCGGTGGAAGTACGGGGGCCGGAACGTGTCCTCGCCCACCAGCCAGCGCGGCGCGAACACGACGAAGTCGACACCGGCGAGCCCCGGGGTGTCGGACGGCGAGGTGAGCACCGTGAAGATCGAGGGGTCCGGGTGGTCGTAGCTGATGGAGCCGATCACATTGAAGCGGTGCAGGTCGTAGACGTACGGCACGTGGTTGCCGTGCCAGGCGACGACGTCCAGCGGCGAGTGGTCGTACGTCGCCGTCCAGAGGTTGCCGCAGAACTTGTTCACCACCTCGACCGGGCCCTCGACGTCCTCGTACGCGGCGACCGGGGCGAGGAAGTCGCGGGCGTTGGCGAGGCCGTTGGCGCCGATCGGGCCGAGGTCGGGGAGCTGGAAGGGCGCCCCGTAGTTCTCGCACACATAGCCCCGGGAGCCACGGCCGCGGCCGCCCTCGGGCGCCGTGTCCAGCAGCTCCACCCGGAAGCGCACCCCCCGGGGGATCAGCGCGATCTGCCCCGGCTCCACGTGCAGCAGGCCGAACTCGGTGCGCAGCAGCAGGCCGCCGCGCTCCGGCACGATCAGCAGCTCGCCGTCGGCGTCGCTGAACACCCGCTCCATCGAGGAGTTGGCGTGGTAGAGGTGCACCGCCATGCCGGTGCGCTGGCTCGCGTCGCCGTTGCCGCCGAGGGTCCACAGGCCCGCGAGGAAGTCCGTCCCGGCGGGGGGCTCGGGCAGCGGGTTCCAGCGCAGCCGGTTCGGGTCGGGCACCGTCTCCGTGAACGGCGCCGTGCGCACCGCGCCGTTGTCGGCGCGGGTGAACGCGGGGTGCGCGGCCGACGGGCGGATCCGGTAGAGCCACGAGCGCCGGTTGGACGCCCTCGGTTCGGTGAAGGCCGAGCCGCTGAGCTGCTCCGCGTACAGGCCGAGCGGTGCGCGCTGCGGCGCGTTGCGGCCGTGCGGCAGGGCCCCCGGGACCGCCTCCGAGCTGTGTTCGTTGCCGAATCCGGTGAGGTAGGCCAGCCCCTCGGCCGTCTTCCTCGCGTCCCCGCTCATGATCGCTCCCTCGCGCCTGATTCCTATGCATCACCGTAGGATTCGGTTCGGTCCCGCGCAAGAGGTGGACCGGAGCGGTTCGCGGGTTGGCCGGATTTGCCAGGGGACTAGTCCTCAAGGGCGTCCGCGCGGTCGAAGAACCCGACTTCAGGGGGATCCGGCCGGGATGGGCCTTGTTCTACGCTCCCGCCCATGCGGTGGACACGAGGACTGCTCGCCGCGCTCGCGATCTGCGCCCTGTCCGGCGGAGCCGCGGGCTGCGGCGCCGGTGAAGCGCACGAGCGGGGGACCAGGATCTCGGCCTCGCCCGTGGGCACGTTGCTCGACGAGATGGACGAGGAGGGGCGGCTCTACCGTGAGGTGGCCAGGAAGGGGGCACCCGAGGTCGCGATCGAGATCCAGCCGGACTCCGCCTCCGGCTGGGACGTGCGGCTGACCGTCCGCCACTTCGGCTTCTCGCCCGCCGGCACGCGCGCCGTGCCGGTCGCCGGGCGCGGCATCGCCCACCTGTACGTCGACGGCCGTACCGTCGCGCGGCTGCGCACCGCCGAGTACCACCTGGCCGAGGACCTGGTGCCGCGCGGCACCCACCACGTCACCGCACGGCTGTACGCGGACGACGGCACCGTCTGGGCCGTCCGCGGCAAGCCCGTGGAGAGCACCGCCGACATCACGGCCTCGGGTTCCGCCGCGAACGGCTGACGCCGGCGGCCGCGCCGTCCGGTGCGCAGTGACCGGGCGTTCTCGGAGAAGGCCGGCGTCGGGCGCCCGTGCGACCTCGGGGACGCCTGCGTCGTGCCTCCGGGCGCCGTCGACGGCGCCCGGTCCGGGGTGCGACGGGTGGTCACGGCACGCGAGCGCCCGCCGGAAATGAGTGGTCACGGCACGCAGACGCGTACTGAAGGGCGAGGTTCACCCGACCCCGGCGGAAAGGCATCATGAAGAGCGTGCCCCATGCGACATCGCTCCGCAGAGCGCCCGTACAGCGGCGTAGCGCAGAACGACTGACCAGAATCCTCGACGCCTGCGCCGACCTCCTCGACGAGGTGGGCTACGACGGGCTGAGCACCCGGGCCGTGGCCCAGCGGGCCGGTGTGCCCATCGGCTCCGTCTACCGCTTCTTCGGCAACAAGCGGGCGATGGCCGACGCACTCGCCCAGCGCAACCTGGAGCTCTACACCGAGCGCGTCACCCAGAGCCTGAGCGAGACGGGCGGGGGAGACTGGCGGGCCGCGATGGACGCGGTGCTCGACGAGTACCTGGCCATGAAGCGCACCGCGCCGGGCTTCTCCCTCGTCGACTTCGGCAACCAGATCCCCGTCGGAGCCCGGTACGCCGAGCCCAACACCCGGGTCGCCGACCGTCTCACCGACCTGCTCTCCGGCTATCTCGACCGCACCCCGGACGACGATCTGCGCCGCTGCTTCCTCGTGGCCGTGGAGAGCGCCGACACCCTGGTCCACCTCGCCTTCCGGGTCGATCCGCAGGGGGACGAACGGATCATCGAGGAGACGCGCGAACTGCTGCGGGCCTATCTGGCCAGGGTCCTCGACTAGCCGGACCCCGGCCCGCTCGGCCCCGTCCGGCCACCGACTCCCGCTTCCCGGCCGTCCGCCGCCCCCGGGTGCCCCGGCCGTTCGCCCGCTTCCCGGGGCCCGTCGGCGTCCGCGCGCCGGAATCCGACATGACCCCCCTCACGCCCTCCCCGTCATGCGTACCGGTCGGTATGCTCGCTCGCGTCCGTGCCGTCCCTGTCACCGCCTCCGGGAGGACCCGTGTCCCGTACCTCCGGTACCACCCCCGACTCCCGAACCGCGCTGCGCGTCTGTCCCCTGTGCGAAGCCACCTGCGGGCTCACCCTGACCATCGAGGGCACCCGGGTGACCGGCGCCCGGGGTGACCGCGACGACGTGTTCAGCAAGGGCTTCATCTGCCCGAAGGGCGCCTCCTTCGGCGCGGCCGACGGCGACCCCGACCGGCTGCGCACCCCCCTCGTCCGCGAGGACGGCGCACTGCGCGAGGCCACCTGGGAGGAGGCCTTCGACGCCGTGGCCGCCGGACTGCGCCCGGTCGTCGAGCGGTACGGGCCGCACGCCCTCGGCGTCGTCCTCGGCAACCCGAACGTGCACACCATGGCCGGCGCCCTCTACCCGTCCGTCCTGCTCGGCGCCCTGCGCACGCACAGCGTCTTCTCGGCCTCCACGCTCGACCAGATGCCCAAGCACGTGTCGAGCGGCCTGCTGTACGGGGACGCCAACGCGATCCCCGTGCCCGACCTGGACCACACCGACCACCTGCTGCTCATCGGCGCCAACCCGCTGGAGTCCAACGGGAGTCTGTGCACCGCCCCCGACTTCCCCGGCCGGCTCCGCGCGCTGCGGGCCCGCGGCGGCACGCTGACCGTCATCGACCCGCGGCGCACCCGCACGGCCAAGCTCGCCGACCGTCACGTGGCCATCCGCCCCGGAACCGACGCGATGCTGCTCGCGGCGATGGCGTACGTCCTGTTCGAGGAGAAGCTGGTCGACCTCGGCGCGCTCGCGCCGCATGTCCAGGGGGTCGACGAACTCCCGGACGTGCTCGCGGACTTCACCCCCGAAGCGGCGAGCGCGGCCTGTGACGTGGACGCCGGGACGATCCGGGAGCTGGCGCGCGAGCTGGCCGCCGCGCCCACCGCCGCCGTCTACGGCCGCATCGGCAGCTGCACGGTCCCGCACGGCACCCTGGCGAGCTGGCTGGTGGACGTCCTCAACATCCTCACCGGCAACCTCGACCGGCCCGGCGGCGCCCTGTTCCCGACGGCCGCCACCGACCGGACACCGCGCCCGGCGGGCCCCGGCCACGGCTTCGCCCTCGGCCGCTGGCACAGCCGCGTGAGCCGGCACCCGGAGGCGAAGGGCGAACTGCCGCTGGCCGCGCTGGCGGAGGAGATCGACACCCCGACCGAGGAGGGCACCCCGGTCCGCGCGGTCGTCGTCGTCGCCGCCAACCCCGTCCTCTCCGCGCCCGACGGCCTCCGCCTCGACAAGGCCCTCGAATCGCTGGACTTCATGGTCAGCGTCGACCCCTACCTGAACGAGACCTCGCGGCACGCCCACGTCGTCCTGCCGCCGCCCCCGCCCTCCCGGAGCGCGCACCACGACTTCGCGTTCAACACCCTCGCCGTCCGCAACCAGGTCCGCTACAACCGCCCCGCCGTTCCCCTGGAGGAGGGCCGGATGGCGGAGACCGAGATCCTCGCCCGGCTCGTCCTCGCCGCGACCGGCATGCACGGCGCCGACCCGTCCGCCGTGGACGCCATGGTCGTCGAGGGCACCCTCGCCAAGGCGGTCGGGGACACCGCCTCGCCGGTGCACGGACGCGACCCGCGGGAACTCGCCGCCGCCCTCACCGGCGAGAACGGCCCCGAACGCCGGCTCGACATGATGCTGCGCCTCGGCCCGTACGGCGACGGCTTCGGCGCGCGCCCCGACGGCCTGACCCTGGACCGGCTGCTGGAGCACCCGCACGGCATCGACCTCGGACCGCTCGCCTCCAGCCTGCCGCGCCGGCTCAAGACCCGCAGCGGGAGGATCGAACTGCTTCCCGGACCGATCGCGGACGATCTGCCGCGGCTGCGGGACGCGCTGCGCGAACGCCCGGCGGCCATCGTCCTCGTCGGCCGCCGTCATCTGCGCTCCAACAACAGTTGGATGCACAACGTCCCCGCGCTCACGGGCGGTTCCAACCGCTGCACCCTGCACGTCCACCCCGACGACGCCGCCCGGCTGGGGCTCGCCGACGGGTCGGCCGTGCGCGTCAAGGGGGCCGGGGGAGAGGTGACCGCGCCGGTGGAGGTCACCGACACCGTACGGCGCGGGGTGGTGAGCCTTCCGCACGGCTGGGGGCACGACCGCCCGGGCACCCGCATGAGTCACGCCGCCCTGGACCCCGGCGTGAACGTCAACCAGCTTCTCGACGGCTCGCTGCTCGACCCGCTGTCCGGAACGGCGGTCCTCAACGGCGTGCCCGTGGAGCTGACGGCCTGCCCCTGATCCGGCACCCGGGAGGCGGGGCGCCTTTGCGCCGGTCGAGCGATACCTGACCGGGGTCCGGGCGCAGTTGCGGCCCTCCGTGGATCTTCTGTGAGAAGTAGTCAGATGACCAGAAATATGTATGAAAATCATCTGACTCGGAGGAGTCCGCATGCCGACCCCGTCCCTCTCCGCGCCACAGCGCGGCACCGGTGTTCTCTCCGCGCCCCGGCGCGGCGCAGGCGCCCTCGCCGCCCTCGCGGTCGCGGGCACCGCTCTCCTCGGTGCCCCGGCCGCCGTCGCCGCCCCCGGTGACAACGGCGACGTCAAGGTCCACGACGCGAACACGCCGTTCGACAACCAGCGGGACGATCCGAAGGTCTGCCGGTTCTACCTCGACGGCTTCAACTTCGACGCGGGGCAGCAGATCTCCTGGTCGATCGCGCACCAGCCCGGCGCGGCGGGCGATCCCGTCCTGGCGGGCACGCTCGCCGCGTCCCCGACCGGGCGCGCCGGGACCCGCATCCTCACCCTGCCCGACGGCCAGTACAAGCTGACCTGGAACTTCCAGGGCGAGAACGGCGCGGGCAAGAGCAAGGTCTTCAAGGTCGACTGCCCCGTGAGCGCTCCGAGCCCGACACCGACCGGCAGCGGCGGACCGAGCGGGACACCCGGCCCGCAGGGCGGCCCCGGCGGACAGCAGGGTGGCCCGGGCGGACAGCAGGGCGGTCCGGGCGGGCAGCAGGGTGGCCCCGGCGGGCAGCAGGGCGGCCAGGGCCCCAACGGCGGACCGCCTGCGGGCGGCGGCGGACTCGCCCACGCGCGTGACTTCTCGCCGGTGGCCGGTGCGGCGGCCGCCGGTCTCGTCGTGGCCGGGGGAGTCGTGTTCCTGCGGCTGCGCCGACGCGGCAATGGCGCCGCGTAGACGACGGAGGCCCTGGTACCGGACGCGCGCCTACCGCCTGACGAGGACCCTGGTGGTCGCCGTCGCGCTGGTGGTGGGCGGCGTCTGGTGGGCGGGCGACGACGAGCCCGCCGGGACGGTGGCGTCCGGAGCCGTACGCGACGACGGCGCCGCCTCCCGGGCGCCGTCCGGGAAGCCGGGCGCCGGGCCCACGCCCGACGCCCGCCCCGGCGGCGCGCACGCCCCGCGGCGGCATCCGTCCCCGGCCGCCCGCCGGGCGGCCCGGCCCGCGCCCCCGCCCGCACCGCTGCCCCGCTCCCGGGCCGCCTCCCTGCGCATTCCCTCTCTCGGCGTCGACGCGCCGGTCATCGGTCTCCGGCTCGACCGCGAACGACGGCTCACCGCCCCGCCCGTGGACGACCCGAAGCCCGTCGGCTGGTACACGGACGGCCCCTCGCCGGGCGAACGCGGCACGGCGCTCGTCGTCGGCCACCGCGACACCCGGACGGGACCAGCCGTCTTCGCCCCGCTCGAACGCATCCGTCCCGGCGCGCGCGTCGAGGCACGGCGCGTGGACGGGCGTACCGCCGTCTATACGGTGGACGTCGTACGCACGTACGCGAAGGCGCACTTCCCCGACCAGGAGGTGTACGGCGCCCGCGGGCGCCCCGAACTGCGTCTGATCACCTGCGGCGGCGCCTACGACCGGAAGACGGGGTACGCCGCCAACGTCATCGCCTTCGCCCACCTCACCCAGATCCTGGGGCGGGCCGGCCCCCGCTGAGACGAACCCCGGTACGGATCACCGCAGTTGCGGCCACGGCTCCCGTGACCGTCCCCGCCCCGACCGGTAGCCGATCGTCCGTTTCCGCCCGTACCGAACCCGCCCGTCCGAATCCGCCCCGTGTCTTCCCCCGGACGTGTGCGGTCCGTTAGCTTCCGTGACTCAAGGTCCCGTACGACCCGTGCGGGACGACCGGCCGCGGAGCACCAGCGCCTTGCACGCCCCCGGGGGCACCTGTCATGACACGCGCCATCTCCCTGCACCACGTCAGCAAGTCGTACGCCCGCGGGCCCCGCGCGGTGGAACGGTTCTCGCTGGACATCAGGCCCGGCGAATTCCTCGTGCTGCTCGGCCCCTCGGGCTGCGGCAAGTCGACCGTGCTGAGGATGATCGCGGGGCTCGAGGAGGTCACCGAGGGCGAGGTGCGCCTGGACGGTGAGTACGCCAACGACCTGCCGCCCTCCGAGCGCGACATGGCCATGGTCTTCCAGAACTTCGCCCTCTATCCGAGCATGACAAGCCGCGACAACATCGGCTTCCCGCTGCGGATCGAGACGCCCGGCGAGGACCCCCGGGCCCGGGTGGACGCCACCGCCCGGATGCTCGGCATCCAGGACCTCCTCGACCGCTTCCCCAACCAGCTCTCCGGCGGCGAGCGGCAGCGCGTCGCGATGGGGCGGGCGATAGCGCGCCACCCCTCCGCGTTCCTGATGGACGAGCCGCTGTCCAACCTCGACGCCAAACTCCGCAACCACCTGCGGGCCGAGATCTCCAAGCTCACCAGGGACCTGGGCGCCACCACGGTCTATGTCACCCACGACCAGGCGGAGGCCATGTCGCTCGGCGACCGGGTCGCCGTGATGCGCGGCGGCGTCCTCCAGCAACTGGGCACGCCCCGCGCGGTCTACGGGCTGCCCGCGAACGTCTTCGTCGCCGCGTTCATCGGCACCCCGCGGATCAACCTGCTGCGCGGACTCGTCCGGGCCCCGCTCGACGGCGCCATGACGATCAGCCTCGGCAAGCAGTATCTGCGCCTGCCCGAACCCCTGTGCCTGGACCACCAGTTGCTCCGGGTGCAGCAGGGCCGCGAGGTGATCGTGGGGCTGCGCTCCGAGGCCATCCGGCTCGCCAGGGCGTCGCAGGCGCGGCCGGGCGAGGTGCCGATCACCGGTCTGGTGGAGCACGTGGAGTTCCAGGGGCACGAGGTCCTCGTCCACTTCAACACGGGCTCGCGGCCCGCCTTCGTGCCCGAACTGGAGTCGCCGCGCCCGTCCCGCCCGACACGCCGGCGGCGCCGTGACGGCACCGTCCTGGACCGGCTGCGGGGGCGCGCCGGGGCGCTGCGGGCCGGACCCGTCGTCGTCCTCGACCATCCCACGGACGACGAGGCCGATCACGCCGGACACACACCGCCCGAGGGGCGCCTGCCCGGCGATCTCGTCGTGCGCACCACGCCCGACATCGACCTCCGCCACGGCATGCAGGTCCCGCTGCTCGTGGACCTGGCCCATCTGTTCGTCTTCGACCGGAGCGGCGAGCGGATCTGCCCGGCGCCGGAGCGGCTGCCCGATCTGGAGGAGTGACGTGCCGGGCGTGGGGCGGACTCCCTGGGGCGAGGGTGGCGGACTGCCCGGGCGAGGGTGACCGGTGCCGCTGACCTGCGGTGCGGCAGGTCACCCTGGCGCCGCAAAACTATCATCGCTAGTTTAGGGTCCGGACGACGCTGCCCCCGCCCGGGAGGAACACGATGAAGGCACATGACGGCATGTACATCGACGGGGCATGGCGCCCCGCCGCCGGACGGGACACGATCGAGGTCGTGAACCCGGTCGACGAGCAGGTGATCGGCCAGGTCCCGGCCGGCACCGCCCTGGACGTCGACGCCGCCGTACGCGCCGCGCGTGCCGCGTTCCCCGGCTGGGCCGCCACCCCGCCCGCCGAACGGGCCGCCCGCCTCACCGCGCTCAGGGACGTCCTGGCCGCCCGCAAGGACGAGATCGCCGAGACCGTCACCGCCGAACTGGGAGCGCCGCTCGCGTTCTCCCAGGCGGTGCACGCCGGCGTCCCCGTGCTGGTCGCCGGCTCCTACGCCGAACTGGCGGCGACGTACGCCTTCGAGGAGAAGGTCGGCAACTCGACCGTCTACCAGGAGCCCGTCGGTGTCGTCGGCGCGATCACGCCCTGGAACTACCCGCTGCACCAGATCGTCGCCAAGGTCGCCCCCGCCCTCGCCGCAGGCTGCACCGTCGTGCTGAAGCCCGCCGAGGACACCCCGCTCACCGCCCAGCTCTTCGCCGAGGCCGTGGCCGAGGCGGGCGTCCCGGCCGGTGTCTTCAACCTCGTCACCGGCCTCGGCCCGGTCGCTGGCCAGGCACTCGCCGAGCACCCGGGCGTCGACCTGGTCTCCTTCACCGGCTCCACCGCCGTCGGCCGGCGGATCGGCGCGACCGCGGGCGCCGCGGTCAAGCGCGTCGCCCTCGAACTGGGCGGCAAGTCCGCCAACGTCATCCTGCCGAGCGCCGACCTCGCCAAGGCCGTGAACGTCGGCGTCGCCAACGTGATGTCCAACTCCGGTCAGACGTGCAGCGCCTGGACCCGCATGCTGGTCCCCGCCGAGCGCTACGACGAGGCGGTCGAGCTCGCCGCGGCCGCCGCCGCGAAGTACGGCGACCGCATCGGACCCGTCGTCAACGCCAAGCAGCGGGACCGGGTGCGCGGTTACATCGAGAAGGGCGTCGCCGAGGGCGCGCGGCTCGTCGCGGGCGGCACCGAATCCCCGCGCGAGCAGGGGTACTTCGTCAGCCCCACCGTCTTCGCCGACGTCACCGAGCAGATGACGATCGCGCAGGAGGAGATCTTCGGACCGGTCCTGTCGATCCTGCGCTACGAGGACGAGGAGGACGCCCTGCGGATCGCCAACGGCACCGTGTACGGGCTCGCGGGCGCGGTGTGGGCGGGCGAGGAGTCCGAGGCGGTCGCCTTCGCCCGGCGGCTCGACACCGGCCAGGTCGACATCAACGGGGGACGCTTCAACCCCCTGGCCCCTTTCGGGGGTTACAAGCAGTCGGGCGTGGGGCGCGAACTCGGCGCCCACGGCCTGTCCGAGTACCTCCAGACCAAGTCCCTCCAGTTCTAGGAGCGTTCACGTGGTTCGCGCCGCCGTCCTGCCCGCCGTGGGTGCCCCGCTGGAGATCGCCGAGATCGAACTCCCCGATCCCGGACCGGGCCAGGTCCGGGTGCGCCTCGCCGCCGCCGGGGTCTGCCACTCCGACCTGTCCCTGTCCAACGGCACCATGCGGGTCCCGGTGCCCGCCGTGCTCGGCCACGAGGGCGCCGGCACCGTCGTCGCCGTCGGCGAGGGCGTCGACCAGGTCGCCCCCGGCTCGCCCGTCGTCCTCAACTGGGCTCCCTCCTGCGGCCGTTGTCACGCCTGCTCGCTGGGTGAGGTGTGGCTGTGCGCCGACGCGCTCACCGGTGCGGGGTCGGTGTACGCCCGCCGCGCCTCCGACGGGAGCGATCTGCACCCCGGCCTGAACGTCGCCGCGTTCGCGGAGGAGACGGTGGTGCCGGTCTCCTGCGTGCTCCCCGCCCCGGACGGCATCCCGCTCACCGAGGCCGCCCTGCTCGGCTGCGCCGTCCTCACCGGCTACGGCGCCGTCCACCACTCCGCCCAGGTCCAGCCGGGCGAGAGCGTCGCCGTGTTCGGGGCCGGCGGGGTCGGGCTCGCCGCCCTGCAGGCCGCCCGGATCGCGGGCGCCCCGAAGATCGTCGCGGTGGACGTCTCGCCCGAGAAGGAGTCCCTCGCCCGTGAGGCCGGGGCCACCGACTACGTCGTGGCCTCCGACACCACCGCCCGCGAGATCCGTGCCCTGACCGGCGGTCACGGTGTCGACGTCGCCGTCGAGTGCGTCGGCCGTGCCGTCACCATCCGTACCGCCTGGGAGTCGACCCGGCGCGGTGGCCGCACCACCGTCGTCGGTATCGGCGGCAAGGACCAGCAGGTCACCTTCAACGCCCTGGAGATCTTCCACTGGGGCCGGACCCTGGCCGGCTGTGTCTACGGCAACTCCGACCCGGCGCGCGATCTCCCGGTGCTCGCCGAGCACGTACGCGCGGGCCGGCTGGACCTCGGCGGCCTGGTCACCGACCGCATCGCCCTGGACGGCATCCCGGCGGCCTTCGACAACATGATCGCGGGCAAGGGGGGCCGGGCACTGGTGGTCTTCTAGCCGCGGCTCTCCGGGGCGGCCGCACCGGACGCGTCGGCCGCACCGGACGGGTCGACGGTTCCGGCGGCGGCCGGCACGGGCGGCCGCTCCGGGGCCGCCTCCCGGCGGGGCCGGGAGCGCGACACCGCCACACCCGCCAGGCACAGCACCCCGCCGGCCAGCGTCAGCAGCCCCGGGACCTCGTCGAGGAAGAGCCAGGACATCAGCACCACCAGGGCGGGCACCGCGTACGTCGTCGCGCCCATGCGGCTCGCGCTCGTCCGGGACAGGGCGTACGCCCAGGTCGTGAAGGCCAGCGCGGTCGGGAAGACGCCCAGGTAGACCATGTCGAGCGTGGCCGACAGGGGAGCGGCGGCCGCGTCGTGGACGAGCTGTCCCGCGAACGGGAGACACACCACGGCCCCGACCAGACAGCCGAACGTCGTCACCTGGAGCACGCTCGCCCGCCCGAGCGCCGGCTTCTGCGCGACGACGCCCGCGGCGTATGCGACGGCGGCGAGCAGACACAGGACGACCCCGAGCACCGAGGAACCGCCGCCGCCGGACATCGACAGCCCCACCGCGACCGCGCCCGCGAACGACACGGCCATGCCGGCCAGCAGCCGTGGCGGCATCGCGTCCCCCAGCAGCCGGGCGCCGAGCAGGGCGATCAGGATCGGGCCGATGTTCACGACCAGTGCCGCCGTACCGGCGTCCACCTGCTGCTCGCCCCAGTTCAGGGCGACCATGTAGAACCCGAACCACAGCACCCCGGATATCGCGATGCCGCGCCACGCGCCGCGCGGCGGCAGTCCCTCACCCCGGACGACGCACACGGCGCCGAGCACCAGGGCTCCGGCCAGCAGTCGTCCGAGCGCCAGCGCGCCGGGTGAGTACGCGGCGCCCGCGCTGCGGATCGCGACGAACGCGGAGGCCCACAGCCCGACGGTGACGGTCGCCGCACCGGCGGCGAGCAACGGGGCGCGTCGGCCGGGCGCCGAGACGGGGGAGGTGTTCATCATGCTCCAGAGGCTAGGCGGGACACCGCGGCCGGTCTCGCGGATTTCCGACGTCGAGCCCGCCCCGACCCCGCCCCTGCCGCAAGCCGGCACCCGACCCCGCGGCCTGCCTCAAGCGGGCGCCCGAGCCCGCCGCGGCCTCAACCCGGCACCCGACCCCGTCGCCTGCCTCAAGCGGGCAGCCGAGCCCGCCGGGGCCTCAAGCCGGCACCCGACCCCGCGGCCTGCCTCAAGCGGGCAGCCGAGCCCACCGGGGCCTCAAGCCGGCACCCGAGTCCGGCCCCGGCCTCAGGCCCGCACCGGCCTCAAGCCCGCCCCCGAGCACCCCCGGACCCCGGCCTGCTCAGCCCTCCCCGGCCAGCCCCGCGTACTGCACCGCGAGGCCGTCCAGCAGGGCGCCGAGCCCCGTCTCGAAGGCCCGCTCGTCGATCTTCTCCTGCTGTTCGGCGAGCAGGTGCGCCTGCCCCAGGTGGGGGTAGTCCTCCGGGTCGTACGCGCTCTCGTCGTCCACGAAGCCGCCGGCGAACGAGCCCAGCGCGGACCCCATGATGAAGTACCGCATCAGCGCCCCGATCGAGGTGGCCTGGGCCGGCGGCCAGCCCGCCCGGACCATGGCACCGAACACGGCGTCCGCGAGCCGCAGTCCGGCCGGCCTGCGGCCCGGCCCGCGCGCGAGGACCGGAACGATGTTCGGGTGGTCGCGCAGGGCCGCGCGGTAGGAGACGGCCCAGTCGTGCAGCGCGGTCCGCCAGTCACGGCCGTCCTCGAACATCGACAGCTCGACCTGCGCGCTCACCGAGTCCGCGACCGCCTCCAGGATCTGGTCCTTGGTGCTGAAGTGGTTGTAGAGGGAGGGCCCGCTCACTCCCAGTTCCGCCGCGAGCCGACGCGTCGAGACGGCCGCGAGGCCCTCGGCGTCCACCAGCGCCCGTGCCGTCTCGACGATGCGGTCGGTGCTGAGGAGGGGCTTGCGCGGTCGGGCCATGGCGCACATAGTAGGGCTGCACCATGAAACTAGCAGTGCTAATTTAAATGTTCGGCATTCAAAGTCCGCTACCAGTGGGGTGACCCGGCATGAACCTCGGGCTCAGCGATGAGCAGACCGCCGTCCGGCAGCTCGCCAAGGACTTCGTGCACCGCGAGATCGCCCCGCACGTCGTCGCGTGGGACCGCGCGGAGGACGTCGACCGGTCCATCGTGA
This sequence comes from Streptomyces sp. NPDC028298, assembly GCF_055565895.1. NCBI lineage: Bacteria > Bacillati > Actinomycetota > Actinomycetes > Kitasatosporales > Streptomycetaceae > Streptomyces > Streptomyces sp. NPDC028298. The sequence goes on along the minus strand of NZ_JBVHTL010000009.1, from coordinate 318,547 downwards.
AGAAGCTCGGCGAGGTCGGCTTCCTCGGCCTGACCATCGACGAGGAGTACGGCGGCAGCGGCGGCGACCACCTCGCCTACTGCCTGGTCACCGAGGAACTCGGGCGCGGGGACTCCTCGGTGCGCGGGATCGTCTCCGTCTCGCTCGGGCTCGTCGCCAAGTCGATCGCCGCCTGGGGGGACGAGGAGCAGAAGCGGCGCTGGCTGCCGGGGCTGACCTCCGGCGAGTACGTCGGCTGCTTCGGGCTCACCGAACCCGGCACCGGCTCCGACGCGGGACAGCTCTCGACCCGGGCCGTGCGCGACGGCGACGACTACGTGATCAACGGCAGCAAGATGTTCATCACGAACGGCACCTGGGCCGATGTCGTGCTGCTCTTCGCCCGCTCCACCGACGCCCCGGGCCACAAGGGCGTCTCCGCCTTCCTCGTGCCCACCGACACCCCCGGTCTGACCCGCCGCACCATCAACGGCAAGCTCGGGCTGCGCGGCCAGGCCACCGCCGAACTCGCCCTGGAGGACGTGCGCGTGCCGGCGAGCGCGATGCTGGCGCCCGAGGGCAAGGGCTTCACCGTGGCCATGTCGGCGCTCGCGAAGGGCCGGATGTCGGTGGCCGCGGGCTGTGTCGGCATCGCCCAGGCCGCCCTCGACGCGGCGGTGGCCTACGCGACCGAACGGGAGCAGTTCGGGAAGACGATCGCCCACCACCAGCTCGTCCAGGAGCTGATCAGCGACATCGCCGTCGACGTGGACGCGGCACGGCTGCTGACCTGGCGGGTCGCCGACCTCGTGGACCGCGGACTGCCGTTCGCGACCGAGTCCTCCAAGGCCAAGCTCTTCGCCTCCGAGGCGGCCGTGCGCGCGGCGAACAACGCCCTCCAGGTGTACGGGGGTTACGGCTACATCGACGAGTACCCGGTCGGCAAGCTGCTGCGCGACGCCCGCGTGATGACCCTCTACGAGGGCACCAGCCAGATACAGAAACTGGTCATCGGACGCGCCCTGACGGGTGTCTCGGCGTTCTGACCCTGAGTACGTGTCTGAGTACGACGGCGGATGTGGCGGCGGCCACATCCGCCGATCCTTGTCCCATGACCGAGACACCCGTCAAACAGCAGAACACGGCCGCCTTCTACGGACAGGCCGTGGCCTCCTTCTCCGTCGCCATGGCCGCCACCGCGCTCGGCATCTTCAAGCTCCAGGCCGACGCGTGGGTGCGGGGCTTCCTGGCCATCGCCGTCCTCTATCTGGTGACGTCCTCCTTCACCCTGGCCAAGGTGATCCGCGACCGCCAGGACGGCGGCCGTCCCGGCGGCCGGGTCTACGACCCCTTCGAGAAGCTCTGATCACGGTGCGGCCCGGAGCCGGTCGGCGCTAAGCGCCCGCTCAGGTTCGGGGGTATGGTGTTCACCCTGTCAGTGGAGAAGGGGCGAACAGCGATGAGTGCGGCGCAGGAGACGTCCGGCGGCGAGATGCAGCCGTGGGCCGAGGTGACCCCTGACGCGGCGCGGCGGCTGCTGGTGGCCGCGGTGGAGGCCTTCGCCGAGCGCGGGTACCACGCGACGACCACCCGGGACATCGCGGGCCGCGCGGGCATGAGCCCGGCCGCGCTGTACATCCACTACAAGACCAAGGAAGAGCTGCTTCACCGGATCAGCCGCATCGGCCACGACAAGGCGCTCGACATCGTGCGCACCGCCGCGGAGGCCGAGGGCACGCCGTCCGAGCGGCTCTCCGACGCCGTGCGGTCCTTCGTACGGTGGCACGCGGGCCAGCACACCACCGCCCGCGTGGTCCAGTACGAGCTGGAGGCCCTCGGGCCCGACGCGCGCGCGGAGATCATCGCGCTGCGCCGGCAGGTCGACGCGGAGGTCCGGCGCATCATCCAGGACGGTGTCGCGACCGGCGAGTTCGACGTCCCGGACGTCCCCGGCACCACCGTCGCCGTGCTGTCCCTGTGCATCGACGTGGCCCGCTGGTTCAACGTCGAGGGCCCCCGCACGCCGGACGAGGTCGGTGCGCTGTACGCCGACCTGGTCCGGCGGATGGTGGGCTTCAAGGGGTAGCCCCGGCCCGTCGCGGCCCGGGGCGTGGTGTCAGAGGTAGTAGCGCGAGACCGACTCCGCCACGCAGACCGGCTTGTCGCCGCCCTCGCGCTCCACGGTGAAGGCGAGGGAGACCTGTACGCCGCCGGGCACGTCGTCCACCGCGGTGATCGTGCCGGTGGCGCGCAGCCGCGAGCCGACCGGGACGGGCGCGGGGAAGCGGACCTTGTTCGTCCCGTAGTTGACGCCCATCCTCACGCCCTCGACGCCGATGAGCTGCGGGCCGAAGAGCGGCAGCAGCGACAGGGTGAGATAGCCGTGCGCGATCGTCGTGCCGAACGGACCCGCCGCGGCCTTCTGGGGGTCGACGTGGATCCACTGGTGGTCGCCGGTGGCCTCCGCGAAGAGGTCGATGCGCTTCTGCTCGATCTCGACCCAGTCCGTGTACCCAAGCTGCTCGCCCACGGCGTCCCGCAGTTCCTCGACCGTCGCGAACGTCCTCGGCTCTGCCATGTCCCTGGCCTCCCGCATCTCATAGTCTAAGCGACTGCTTAGCATGGTCGGCCGGGCGGCGCATGTCAACGGACCGGACGGGTGGCGCGGTAGGTAGGTTGGAGGAGTGCCCCAGATCCCCGAGACGGTCCACGAGCTGACCGTCGGACAGTTGTCGGCCCGCAGCGGCGCGGCCGTCTCCGCCCTGCACTTCTACGAGTCCAAGGGCCTGATCTCCAGCCGCCGCACCTCGGGCAACCAGCGCCGCTACCACCGGGACGCGCTGCGCCGCGTCGCCTTCGTCCGGGCCGCCCAGCGCGTCGGCATCCCGCTCGCCACGATCCGGGAGGCGCTGGCCGAACTCCCGGAGGAGCGCACGCCGACCAGGGAGGACTGGGCCCGGCTGTCCCGGGCCTGGCGCTCCGAACTCGACGAGCGCATCAAACAGCTCGGCCGGCTGCGCGACCACCTCACGGACTGCATCGGCTGCGGCTGCCTCTCCCTGGAGACCTGTGTGCTCTCCAACCCCGACGACGTCCTCGGCGAGCGCCGGGCCGGCTCCCGGCTCATGACGGAGCCCGCCGGCGCACAGCCGCCGGCCCCGCGGGAACGGAGGCCGGCGGCGTGCGAACCCGGACCGTCGCGCGGGGAGCCGGCGGCGGGCGACCGCCGCTGACGCCCCCGCCCGCGCCTACTCGTACTCCGTGCCGCCCTTGCGGGTCAGGTAGGCCGGGCTGACCGCCTTCGCTATGGCCCGTCCGCCCGTCACCGGGCTGTAGCGCTCGGCGGCGACGAAGGTCCCCTCCGGTCCGTCGGGCGCGGGAGCGCCGGGGCGGATCACGACGCCCTCGCGCAGATGCAGGGCGCGGCCGGACACCGTCTCCCGGCCGGACGCGATCCCCAGGACGCGCTCGACGTCGTACGGACCCTCGTACAGCCGTGGCACCAGCGGGAGTTCACCCTCCAGCAGCTCCTGCGCGTCCAGCCAGCGGACCTCGCCGTCGATCTCCGCGGACACGTCGAAGACGGCGTAGCCGATCGTCTCGCGGCGGCCGTCGGCGCCGTACGACAGGTCCTGCACACCGGCCCCGTACACCTCGCCGAAGACGCCGACGCGGCGCGCGCCGAGGCGTCCGGCGATCCGGGCGGCGGCCTCCGCGACCCCGTGTCCGCGCACCGCGCGCCAGTACAGATTGCGCGGATCCTCCTTCAGGGCGAGGGACTTGGCGCCGAAGCCCTTCGAGGACACCTGGACCCGGTCCTCGTCGGCGAGGTAGGTCAGCAGACAGGCCGAACCGTGCAGCTTCTCCGTCACGACGACGGGCTCGCCCGGGGTGAAGATGTCCGGATAGCGCTGGATGTTCTCGATGTCGACCCAGGGCAGCAGATCGGGCGCCGCCTCCACGTCTCCGTTCATCGTGGGCGGGACCGGCGGGACCCACTTCACGATGCCGAGGAACTCCGCGAAGTCCGTGCCCTCCTCGGCGGCCCGCGCCAGGTCCACGTCCGCGAGCGCCTTCGGACGGCACACGATCCCCTGCGACAGCTCGCCGCGCAGCCGCACCGCCTTGACCCGGTCCGCCGAACTGCCCGCCAGGCGCCCCGTCAGCCCCAGCTCCTCGATGAGCGGGGCCGGCAGCACGGACTGCTCCGGGATGTAGAGCGCCCACTCGCCGGTGCGGTACGCGCCCTTGGCGACCACGGCGCGGTACAGGCCCACCTGGGCCAGTTCGAGCGCGTCGGCGTTCGGATGGTCGTGGACGGTCAGCACTTCGGCGGTGACGCGCAGCGTCGACATGGAGGACTCCTCGGGTTGCTCAGCCGTGTTTCATCGCACCCAACTGTCCGGTGGGGAAACGGCTGGAACCAGCGGATTTCCTGCTGCTACCGTCGCCACGCCGCCCTCGCGACGTACACCCGGCCGCGCGGGCGGACCGCTCGGCCGGGCGGGGTGCTCACGCGGACACGAGCAGCCGGCCGCGCCTGGCGCCGGCCAGCGCCTCCGGGGTCAGGACGGGCCGCGGCACCACGATTCCGCAGCTCGTGCAGACGGGGCCCGACGACGGTTCGTGGGCCAGTTCGTACATCCAGACCAGGCGCTCGCCGGCGCACACGGGGCAGACGGTGCCCGGTTCGCGCTCCAGGGCCGCGATCAGCCGTCGCAGCACCTCGGCCAGCGGTTCATGGGGGTGGACACGGGGGTTGTCGCACCAGGCGACGCCGAAGCCGCCCCAGGTCAGCCGGTGCCAGTCGTCGACACTGCCCGGCCTGCGCAGCCCGTCGTGCTTCTCCTTCTTGCGGCGCTTGGCGAACTCGACCTCGTAGGCGAGCCAGACGGAGCGGGCCTCCTCCAGTTCGTCCAGTGCGGCCACGAGCCGCGCCGGATCGGGGGAGCGGTCCTCGGGGCCGAACCCCGCCCGGGAGCACAGATGGTCCCAGGTCGCCCGATGCCCGTAAGGGGCGAACCTCTCCAGGCACTTGCGCAGTGAGTACCGCCGCAGTGCCAGATCACACCTCGGATCTCGCGCCTGTCTCGCCAGACTCCGGAAACCGGCCATCGTCCTGCACCTCCGTCACACCTGCACCTGTACTCCGGTCACTTCGGCGCCGTCCCGTACGGACGTCGTCGAGTAGACGTATCGACAAGCGATTCGGCTCCATCCAATTTTTCGACGACCCCCGAGAGCCACCCGCCGAGTGTCCTGAGCCCGCCTCCCGTCACCGTCGGCCGGCCGCCCACCGGATCTCCGGCGGGACCTCGTTCACTGTGAATCCAAAAAACTGACGCATGTTCATCTTCAAACTCGGGGATACCGGCGGTAACGTCCGGCCCACCCCCCGTCGGTAGGAGCTGACATGCCACCGAGCACCCCACGCACCACCTTGGACAGACTGAGAACTCCCCGCCGATTCCCCAAGTTCCTCAAGGCGGCATCCCTATGCGTGCTCATTGCCGGTCTTTTGTCGCCGCTTTCCCCGGCGGCCGCCGCGGACACCTCGGCCGCGGCCGCCGCGAACGACTACTGCGGCGGCCAGTGTTCGGACATCCTGCCGCCCGGTGAGAACGGCAACGCCACCCTCGCCCAGATCCTGCTCAACCAGGTCTTCGGCACCCAGCCCGGCCACGCCGAGGACCAGCTCGGCCTCTACGGCAACCTGCCCTCCGGGTACTCCACGCTCACCGACACCAAGATCAACGACTTCTTCAACGACGCCTCCTTCGGCGTCGCCTCCGGCCAGGTCGAGTCGACCACCAAGCCCGGCGGCCGCACGGACGTGACGATCGTCCGCGACAAGAAGACGGGCGTCCCGCACATCACCGGCACCACCCGCTACGGCACCGAGTACGGCGCCGGGTGGGCCGCCGGCCAGGACCGGCTGTGGCTCATGGACGTCTTCCGGCACGTCGGACGCGGCCAGCTCACCAGCTTCGCCGGCGGCGCGCCCTCCAACCAGGGCCTGGAGCAGGAGTTCTGGCGCAGCGCGCCCTACACCGAGGCCGACCTGCAGGCCCAGATCGACAGCGCCACCGCCAAGGCCGGAGCCCGCGGCGCCCAGGCCCTCGCGGACGCCAACGCCTACATCGACGGCATCAACGCCTACATCGACGCCTCCGACAGCGGCCGCTACTTCCCCGGCGAGTACGTCCTGACCGGCCACAAGGACTCCATCACCAACGCGGGCACGATCGACCATTTCAAGCTGACCGACCTCGTCGCGCTGGCGTCCGTCATCGGCTCGCTCTTCGGCTCGGGGGGCGGCGGCGAGGTCAACAACGCCATCTCCCTGCTCGCCGCCCAGTCCAAGTACGGCGTCACCGAGGGCACCAAGGTCTGGGAGTCCTTCCGCGAGCGCAACGACCCGGAAGCCGCGCTCACCGTGCACGGCGGCGAGAGCTTCCCGTACGCCTCCAAGCCCGACAGCGCGCAGGGCCAGGCCCTGCCCGACGCCGGCTCGGTGACCCAGGAACCCCTCGTCTACGACCGCACCGGCAGCGCGGCCACCGCGAGCGCCACCGGCGCCTCGGCGACCGCGGCCACGACCTCGCTCACCTCGGCCAAGCGGGGCATGTCCAACGCCCTCGTGGTCAGCGGCAGACACACCGCCAGCGGCCACCCGATCGCCGTCTTCGGGCCGCAGACCGGCTATTTCGCGCCACAGCTCCTCATGCTCCAGGAGATCCAGGGACCCGGGATCAGCGCCCGCGGCGCCTCCTTCGCGGGTCTGAGCATGTACGTCGAACTCGGCCGCGGCCAGGACTACTCCTGGAGCGCGACGACCTCCGGCCAGGACATCATCGACACGTACGCCGTCGAACTGTGCCAGGACGACTACCACTACCTCTACCACGGCACCTGCACGGCGATGGACAAGGTCGAGCGGACCAACTCCTGGAAGCCGACCACCGCCGACGGCACCGCCGCCGGTTCGTACCGGATGCAGGTCTACCGCACCAAGTACGGGCCCGTGGAGTACCGCGCGACGGTGGGCGGCAAGAAGGTCGCGTACACCACCCTGCGCACCTCCTTCCTGCACGAGGCCGACTCGATCATCGGCTTCCAGATGCTCAACGACCCCGACTACGTGAAGAGTCCGGCGACCTTCCAGAGCGCCGTGCAGAACATCAACTACACCTTCAACTGGTTCTACGCGGACTCGGCGCACACCGCCTACTACAACAGCGGGGACAACCCGGTGCGGGCGAGCGGCGTCGACGCGGAGTTCCCGGTGTGGGCGCAGTCCGCGTACGAGTGGCGGAACTGGGACCCGGCCACGAACACCGCCTCCTACACGCCCGCGTCCGCGCACCCCAACTCGGTGGACCAGGACTACTACATCTCCTGGAACAACAAGCAGGCCAAGGACTACACCACGGCCTCCTGGGGCGACGGCTCCGTGCACCGCGGGGACCTGCTGGAGGACCGGGTGTCCAAGCTCGTCGCGGCGGGCGGGGTGACCAGGTCCGCGCTGGTGAAGGCGATGGCCGACGCGGCACTCGCCGATCTGCGCGCCGAGGACGTGCTGCCCGGACTGCTCAAGGTCGTCAACAGCTCGCCGGTCACGGACTCCACGGCCGCCGCGGCCGTCAGCAAGCTCTCCGCGTGGGTGACGGCGGGCGCCAAGCGCAAGGAGACCTCGTCGGGTTCGCACACCTACGCCGACGCCGACGCGATCCGCATCCTGGACGCCTGGTGGCCGCTGCTGGTGAAGGCGGAGTTCCAGCCGGGGCTCGGCAGCGACCTGTACACCGCGTTCGGCAACAACCTCCCCGTCGACGAGGCGCCGTCCGCCGGACACGGACCGACCGGCTCGCACGCCGGAAGCTCCTTCCAGTACGGATGGTGGAGCTATGTCGACAAGGACATCCGGGCGGTGCTCGGGGAGCCCGTGCAAGGCGGTCTGTCGCAGACGTACTGCGGCGGAGGCAGCCTCACCGCCTGCCGGGACCTGCTGATCAGCTCGCTGAAGGAGGCGGCCGGCAAGACCGCGGCGACCGTCTACCCCGGGGACGACCAGTGCTCGGCGGGTGACCAGTGGTGTGCCGACTCGATCGTCCAGCGGACGCTCGGCGGCATCAAGCACGGCAAGATCACCTGGCAGAACCGGCCGACCTTCCAGCAGGTCGTCGAGTACACCTCGCACCGATGAGCACGAGCGCACAGCGGCACCGGCGCAGCACCCTTCGGGGCACGCCCTAGGGCGGTTCGGAGCCGAAGCGGCGGCGGGTCAGCGGACGCGGCCCGCCGCCAGCACCACCTGGGCCAGCTCACGGTGGCAGATGTCGCTGTGCGCGCCCGCCGGGGCGCCGCCGCGGCACACCACCGAGGCGGCGTCGACGTTCACGCACCCCGAGACCGGAAGCCGGGTGCGCAGCGCCTCGGCGAGCGTGAACGACTTCGTCCCCGGCACCGCCTGCACCCCGTCGTGGCCCATCGCACCCCACTGCGCGCCGAGCGCGCGGCCGATCCCGAAGTCCGCCACCACGGACCGGTCGTCCCCCGCCATCCGCGAGGCCAGCGGGTAGACCGTGCCGAGCGCCGAGTCGAAGTGGGAGTAGCAGCACACCAGCGGGCCGTCGATCCGGTGGTACTGGCCGTCCAGCACACCGCTCGCGCGCGGATCGTGGGGCAGCCGCGCGGCGAACGCGTAGTGCGAGAAGGCGCCTTGGAGCAGTGTCACCGACTTCACCGCGCGCACTCCGGGAGGCAGTCCGCGCAGCGCGAAGGAGACCAGCCGGCCGCCGAAGCTGTGCCCGACCAGGTGCACGCGCACGTCGGGCGCCACCGCCGCGAGCCGGCCGATCGCCGGCCCGAGCCCGCGTTCGCCGACCGTGCCCGCGCGTCTCTTCATCGCGTAGTACGTCGCCTGGCGCAGCAGTTCGAGCGCCCCGTCCCAGAGCCGGGGCAGCGCGAACGTCCCGGCGCCGGGGGCGTCGGTCCCGGCGAGCGCCCGCGCGAACTCGCCGCACACCGCCGCGGTGTCCCCGAAGAGCATCTCGGGGTCGCTCTCCGGGACGCCCTCGGCGAGGGTGTCCGCGGCGAAGGAGGTCTGCGGTCCCTGCGGCCGGACCTCGACGAGCAGCCGTACGAGACGGCCGAACTCCTCCAACGAGGCCTCGTCGTCCGGCTGCTGGTCGAGCAGCCTGGCTATCTGCTCGACCACGGTGGCCCGGCCGGGGAACACCTCCAGGAGGGCGTGCCGGGTGTCCTTGTCGAGGGGTGAGGCGCTGTCCGGGACGAGGGCGGCGGCCACCGACCGCGGGAAGTCGGGGATCGGTTCGTCCGAGAACCGCATCGAGGGCCAGACCACCCCCACGTAGCCCAGGCGCGCGGCCGGCGCGAGCTCGGGGACCGGGGCGAAGAACTGGCTGAAGAGGCGGGTGGCGGCCGAACGGTCGCTGTTCCAGCCGTGCGTGAAGACGATCAGGTCGCGGACCTTTCGCCGTGGCACCTCCTCGAGCCACCGGTCCCGTTCTCGGCCGTCCACGTCACCGTCCGCGTCGAACGTCAGCTCCCAGTAGGGAGAAACACTCACTGCCGGTTCCGTCATGTCAGGCCCCCTGACCCCGCGGGCGGTGCGATATGGGCGCATCGTCCACCCGGCGGGGAAAGTTGGCCATACATGACGACCTATCCGTCACGCATTCACTCGTTCGTGGAAGCGGACCCGGCCTACTTGTAGCTGAGGTAGTGCTTCCGGACCGTGCGGAAGGCCTCCAGGTCGTCCTGCCAGGCGGCCACGACCTCGTCGGTTCCGGCGCCCGCGTCGATCATCGTGCGCACCTGCGTCGAGCCCGTCAGCTTGTCGATCCAGTTGTCGGAGCGCCAGGCGAAGCCGCTCCAGACCTTCTTCGCGGTCACCAGAAGGGCGATCCCGGTGCGGACCGGCTCGTACGCCGCCCGGTCGTGCACATGGATCTGCACGCCCCCGATGGTCTTTCCCTGGAACTTGGAGAACGTGGGAGCGAAGTAGGCCTCTCTGAAGTGCACGCCGGGCAGGGCCAGTTCACCGGCCGCCGCCGCCCAGCGCCCGTCGACGCCCTCCGCGCCGAGCAGTTCGAACGGACGCGTCGTGCCCCGGCCCTCCGACAGGTTCGTCCCCTCGAAGAGGCAGGTCCCGGAGTACACCAGCGCGGTGTCCGCCGTCGGCATGTTCGGGCTCGGCGGCACCCAGGGCAGCCCCGAGGCGTCGTAGAACCGGTCGCGGCGCCAGCCGGACATGAGCACGGTGTCCAGTTCCACCGGCGCCGCCAGGAACTCCCCGTTGAAGAGCCGGGCCAGCTCCGCCACCGTCATCCCGTGCGCCTGCGCGATCGGCTGCCGCCCGACGAACGTCGCGAACTCCTTGTGCAGGACCGGCCCTTGGGCCGAGCGCCCGGTGACCGGGTTCGGCCGGTCGAGGACCACGAACCGTTTCCCGGCGAGCTGCGCCGCCTCCATGCAGTCGTACAGCGTCCAGATGTACGTGTAGAAGCGCGCCCCCGCGTCCTGGATGTCGAAGACGACGGTGTCCACGCCGGACGCGGTGAAGACGTCCGCGAGCGCCTGGCCGCTCTTCAGGTACGTGTCGTAGACGGGCAGTCCGGTCGCCGGATCGTCGTAGCGCCCCTCGGACCCGCCCGCCTGCGCGGTGCCCCGGAAACCGTGCTCGGGGCCGAAGACCGCCGTCAGGTCCACACGGGAGTCCGCGTGCATCACGTCGACGATGTGCCGGACGTCGCGGGTGACGCCCGTGGGGTTGGTGACGATCCCCACACGGCGGCCGTCGAGCAGGGCGTACCCGTCCCCGGCCAGACGCTCGAATCCGGTGCGCAGCCGGGCGCCGGGACTCGCTCCCCGCTCCGCCGCTCCGGCGGGCAGGGGGGTCAGGGCGGCCGCGGCGGTGCCGGCCGCGAGCAGGGACCGTCGGGACATGCGCATGATGGGACCTCCGTGATCGCGGAAGGCTGGCACAGGCACGCTAAGGGCTCCGGGGGGAGGTTCGCAGGGTCCGGATACGGCCGACCTGTGTGGACTCGTGGCGGGGGTTGTGTCCGGACCGTCCGCGCGGCCGCCTGGAGCCCTTCCCTTGTTACATACCGACTGGTTAGTCTGGCGTCGCAGCAGAGCCGTGTCACGTCGCGTCGAAGGAGACCCGTGGTGGAAGCCATGCAGGGTGCGGGAGTCGTCGTCACCGGAGCGGGGGGCGGGATCGGGGCCGCGCTGGCCCGCCGCTTCGCCGCCGAGGGAGCGCGGGTCGTGGTCAACGACCTCGACGCCGCCAAGGTGAAGGCCGTGGCCGACGAGATCGGCGGCATAGCGGTCGTGGGCGACGCCTCCCGCATCGTGGCCGAGGCCCGCGACGCCCTCGACGGCACCGTCGACGTCTACTGCGCGAACGCCGGAGTCGGCTCGGGCGGCTCCGAGGCGGCCGACGAGAGCGTGTGGGCCCTGGCCTGGGACGTCAACGTCATGGCCCACGTACGCGCCGCCCAGGCGCTGCTCCCGGACTGGCTGGAGCGCGGCGGCGGCCGGTTCGTCTCCACCGTCTCGGCCGCCGGACTGCTCACGATGATCGGCGCCGCCCCGTACAGCGTCACCAAGCACGGCGCCTACGCGTTCGCCGAGTGGCTGTCCCTGACGTACCGCCACCGCGGCGTGAAGGTGCACGCGATCTGCCCCCAGGGCGTGCGTACCGACATGCTGGAGGCCACCGGCAGCGCCGGCGACCTGGTGCTCCAGCCCACCGCCATCGAGCCCGAGGCCGTCGCCGACGCGCTCATGAAGGGCATCGAGGAGGACCGCTTCCTGGTCCTGCCGCACCCCGAGGTCGCCGGCTACTACCAGGCGCGCGCCGCCGACCCCGACCGCTGGATGACGAACATGAACCACCTCCAGCAGAAGTGGGAGACCGCCGAGTGACCCGCTACGCCGACAAACCCTGGGTGGCCCTGCTCAGCGAGGCCCAGCGCGGCCCGGTGAACCCCGCCGACACCCTCGTGCACGCCCTCGCGGACGTGGTCGGGCAGACCCCGGACCGCACCGCGCTCGCCTACTTCGACGGTCGGCTGAGCTACCGCGAGCTCGACGAGTTGAGCGACTCCGTGGCCGGACACCTCGCCGCCCGGGGCGTCGGACGGGGCGACCGCGTGGCGATCATGCTCCAGAACTCGCCGCACTTCGTCCTCGCCCTGCTCGGCGCCTGGAAGGCCGGCGCGACGGTCGTGCCCGTCAACCCCATGTACAAGTCGGGCGAGGTACGGCACGTCCTGCACGACGCCGAGGTGGCCGCCCTCGTCTGCTCCGACCGCGCCTTCGACGCGTACCTGCGCGAGACCGCCGCCGACTCGCCCGTGCGCGTCGTCCTGACGGCCTGCGAACTCGATCTCCAGACCCGGAACGACCCGCGCGTGCTGGCCTTCGAACGCCTGCCGCTCGACGACACGGCCGACGACCTCCTCGCCGTCGCCCGCCAGGGCCACAAGGCTCCCGGCGACCGCTCCCTCGGCCCGTCCGACATCGCGCTCATCAGCTACACCTCGGGCACCAGCGGCACCCCCAAGGGCGCCACCAACACCCACGGCAACATCATGTACAACGCGGAGCGCCAGCGGACCGGCCTCGCGCTGCCCGAGGCGCCCGTGTACTTCGCGATGGCGCCGCTCTTCCACATCACCGGGATGGTCTGCCAGCTCGCCGCCTGCCTCGACAGCGCGGGCACCCTGGTCCTCGCCTACCGCTTCGAGTCCGGAGTCGTCCTCGACGCCTTCGCCGAACACCGGCCGCTCTACACCGTCGGCCCCTCGACCGCGTTCATGGCGCTGGCCGCGCACCCGGACGTCACGCCGGACCACTTCTCCTCCTTCGTGAACATCTCCTCCGGCGGGGCCCCGCTGCCGCCCGCCCTCGTCGAACGGTTCCGGGCCGGCTTCGGCCCGTACATCCGCAACGGCTACGGGCTCACCGAGTGCACCGCGCCCTGCGCCTCCGTGCCGCCCGGCCTGGAGGCACCGGTGGACCCGGCCTCCGGCACCCTGGCCGTGGGCGTCCCCGGCCCCGAGTCGGTCGTACGCATCGTGGACGACCTCGGCCAGGAGGTCCCCTTCGGAGAGCAGGGCGAGATCCTCGTCCGCGGCCCGCAGGTGGTGCCCGGCTACTGGCGCCGCCCCGAAGCCACCGCCGAGACCTTCCCGGACGGCGAACTGCACACCGGCGACATCGGCTTCATGGACGAGAACGGCTGGCTCTACGTCGTCGACCGGAAGAAGGACATGATCAACGCGTCCGGCTTCAAGGTCTGGCCGCGCGAGGTCGAGGACGTCCTGCACACCCACCCGGCGGTCCGCGAGGCGGCCGTCGTGGGGGTCCCCGACGGCTACCGCGGGGAGACCGTCATGGCGTACATCAGCCTGCGCCCGGGGACCGCCGAGGACCCCGAAGCGCTGGCCGCGTACTGCAAGGAGAGACTGGCCGCCTACAAATATCCCCGGCGGGTGGAGATCCTGCCCGAACTGCCGAAGACGGCGAGTGGGAAGATCCTTCGTCGGGAACTGCGTTCCCGGTCCCAGGACTCCCAGTAGTCTCCAGGACTCCCCGCAGACGACGGACATCGATGTGAACGCACGGAAGGCAGGTGGCGGCAGTGCCCAGGACGACGGACGGTGACGGCACGCCCGTCCCGCAGCGGCTGCTCGCCGCCGCCACCCGGCTCTTCGCCGAGCAGGGCTACGACCGCACCTCGGTGCAGGAGATCGTCGAGGCGGCCGGCGTCACCAAGGGGGCGCTGTACCACTACTTCGGCTCCAAGGACGACCTCCTGCACGAGGTCTACGCGCGCGTGCTGCGGCTCCAGCAGGAGCGGCTGGACGCCTTCGCGGACGCCGACGCGCCGGTCGAGGAACGGCTGCGGCGAGCAGCGGCCGACGTGGTCGTCACGACCATCGACAACCTCGACGACGCGTCGATCTTCTTCCGGTCCATGCACCATCTCGGGCCCGAGAAGCTCAAGCAGGTGCGGTCCGAGCGGCGGCGCTATCACGAGCGGTTCCGCGCGCTGGTCGAGGAGGGCCAGAAGAAGGGCGTCTTCTCCACGGCCACGCCGGCCGACCTGGTCGTCGACTACCACTTCGGCTCGGTCCACCACCTGTCCACGTGGTACCGCCCCGACGGCCCCCTGGCCCCCCAGGAGGTAGCCGACCACCTGGCCGACCTCCTCCTGCGCGCCCTGCGCCCGTAAGAACGTCTCTCGCCCCCCCGCCCCTACCCTCCCCCAAGGTCTCGGCTTCGCTCGACCAGGGGGACCCCCATCGTCCCCGGGGGCGCTGCCCCCGGACCCCCGCTCCTCAAGCGCCGGAGGGGCTGAACTTTTCCCCGCCGGGAAGTTCCAGCCCGTCCGGCGCTTGAGGACGAGGCCGTTCAGGCCGAAGCGGGGGTCTGGGGGCGGCAGCCCCCCAGGTAAGGGACGGGCAGGGGCGGAGGGGGCGAAGAACGTCCGCCCCCGCCCCCGCGGCGTCAGACGTGCTTCTTGATCTCCCGGTGGGCCAGCGAGCGCTGGTGGACCTCGTCGGGACCGTCCGCCAGCTTCAGCGTCCGGGCCGCGGCCCACAGCTCGGCCAGCGGGAAGTCCTGGCTGACCCCACCCGCCCCGTGAAGCTGGACCGCCTTGTCGAGGATGTCCACGACCGCCCGCGGAGTGGCGATCTTGATGGCCTGGATCTCGGTGTGCGCACCCTTGTTGCCGACCGTGTCCATCATCCACGCGGTCTTCAGGACCAGCAGACGAAGCTGCTCGACGGCCACCCGCGCGTCGGCGATCCAGTTCTGCACGACCCCCTGCTGCGCCAGCGGCTTGCCGAACGCCGTACGCGACACCGCCCGGCGGCACATCAGCTCGATGGCCCGCTCGGCCATGCCGATCAGCCGCATGCAGTGGTGGATCCGGCCCGGGCCCAGCCGCGCCTGCGCGATGGCGAAACCGCCGCCCTCCTCGCCGATCAGATTGCTCGCCGGAACCCGCACGTGGTCGAAGACGACCTCCGCGTGCCCGCCGTGCGAGTGGTCCTCGTAGCCGTACACCTGCATGGCCCGCCGGACGACGAGCCCGGGGGTGTCGCGCGGGACCAGGATCATCGACTGCTGGCGGCGGATGTCGGCGCCGTCCGGATCCGTCTTGCCCATCACGATGAAGATCTTGCAGTCGGGGTTCATCGCCCCGGAGATGTACCACTTGCGCCCGGTGATGACGTACTCGTCGCCGTCCCGCTCGATCAGCGTGGTGATGTTCGTGGCGTCGGAGGAGGCGACCTCCGGCTCGGTCATCGCGAACGCGGAGCGGATCTCCCCGGCGAGCAGCGGCTCCAGCCACTGCTTGCGCTGCGCCTCGTCACCGAACTGGGCGAGCACCTCCATGTTCCCGGTGTCCGGGGCCGCGCAGTTCAGCGCCGTGGGCGCCAGGTGCGGGCTGCGGCCGGTGATCTCGGCCAGCGGCGCGTACTGGAGGTTGGTCAGCCCGGCACCGTACTCGGAGTCCGGCAGGAAGAGGTTCCACAGACCCTGCCTGCGGGCCTCGGCCTTCAACTCGCCGACCACGGCGGGCGTGTCCCACGGCGAGGCCAGCAGCGCGCGCTGCTCCTCCGCGACCGCCTCCGCCGGATAGACGTACTCGTCCATGAAGGCGAGCAGCTTCCCGCGCAGCTCTTCGGTGCGCGCGTCGAATGCGAAGTCCATGGCGGATCAGCCTTCCTGAAGGGTGGTCAGGCCGTGCTCGATGAAGACGGGGACCAGCTCGCCGATGCGGTCGAAGCCCGCGCCGACCGTCTGGCCCTTGGTGTAGCGGTAGTGGATGCCCTCCAGGATCACGGCGAGCTTGAACCAGGCGAAGGCCGTGTACCAGGAGACCGCGGAGACGTCGCGCCCCGAGCGCGCGGCGTACCGCTCGACGATCTCGGCCGCCTCGGGATGTCCGGCGGCCGAAGCGGTCGTGCTGATGGGGGAGTCGGGCAGCTCCAGGCGCGTGCTGTACATGACGAGCAGCCCGAGGTCGGTGAGCGGATCGCCGAGGGTGGACATCTCCCAGTCCAGGATCGCCCTGATCCGGTCGTCGGGCCCGATCAGCACGTTGTCCAGGCGGTAGTCGCCGTGCACGACGGTGGGCGCGGGGGAGGTGGGCAGTTCGCGGCCCAGCGCGGCGTGCAACTCGTCGATGCCGGCGAGTTCGCGGTTGCGGGAGGCGTCCAACTGCTTGCCCCAGCGCCGCAGTTGCCGGTCGAGGAAGCCCTCGGGACGGCCGAAGTCGGCGAGGCCGACCGCGGCGGGGTCCACCGCGTGCAGCTCGACCAGGGTGTCCACGAGGGCGAGGACGGCGTCGCGCGTGCGCTGCGGGCCGAGCGGGGCGAGCTGGTCGGCGGTGCGGAAGGGGGTGCCCTCGACGAACTCCATGACGTAGAACGGGGCACCGAGCACCGAGTCGTCCTCGCACAGCAGCACGGGGTCCGGGACCGGCACGGCCGTCGGGTGCAGCGCGCTGATCACCCGGTGCTCGCGCTTCATGTCGTGCGCCGTGGCCAGCACGTGGCCGAGCGGGGGCCGCCGTACGACCCAGCGGGAGGCGCCGTCGGAGACCGCGTAGGTGAGGTTCGACCGTCCGCCCTCGATCAGCCGGCCGGTCAGCGGGCCGTTCACCAGTCCGGGCCGCTCACGGTCGAGCAGGGCTCGCAGCCGGTCGAGATCGAGACCTGGCGGGTGGTCCGGGCTCATCTGTTGCTCCTCAGCACGCGGGTGACAGGACATGACCATGATGCCGACCAGTCGGTATGTCGTCCAGCGGCAGCACCAAACGTGATCGGCGTCTCGCCCCCGGAACACCCGCGCGGGGGAGCGGGCCGCGGTGCCGGGGCGGCCCGCGGCCGTGCGGGAGTCCGCCGGTGCGCCAAGGCACGCACGCCCACGGGACGCCGGTGTCTCAGAACACCAGGGCCACCGCGAACACGGCCAGCGCCACCGTGCACAGGGCCGCCGCCGTCGCGTGCCGGGGCGCGAGCGCGGCCGGACCCGCGGGGCCCGCGACCGCCGCCAGGGTCCGGATACGGCGGTGGGCGAGGGCCAGGAACGCCAGCCAGACGACGCAGCAGAACGCGAACGCCACGATCGCGGCGGCCGAGTCCCGCCCGTGCAGGGCCGCCTTCGCGGCGAGCACGGCGACGACGGTGCTGGAGAGGGTCGTACGGCGCCACGCCAGCCGCGTGCGCTCCGGCTGGAGGCCCGGATCGCGCTCGGGCCCCGGTGGGGTGCTCATCCCGCCCAGCCGCCGAGGACGACGACGACCATGGCGATCGCGACGATCGCGACGACGATGCTCAGCACCGCGGGGAAGCGCGACACCGGCAGGTCCTCGCCGCGCCGCATCGCCCGCTCGCAGCGCACCCAGTGATTGACGGCCCGCAGCGCGCACAGCACGCCCGCCGCGAGCAGCGCCAGGGCGAGACCCGCCCGCCAGGCCCAGCGCAGGTCCGGCAGGAACTGGTCCACCGCGAAGCCGCCGCCGATGAGCGCGAGCGAGGTGCGCAGCCAGGCCAGGAAGGTCCGCTCGTTGGCCAGCGAGAACCGGTAGTCCGGGGTCGCGCCCTCGGACCGGATCTCCTGCGGCGCGAACCACAACCGGACATTGCGCACGAGTTCGATCACGACCAGGACCCTACCGGGCAGCCTCGCGCGGGGCTCCTCCGGAGCCGCCCTCGCGGGGTCCGGGCCGGACGGCCGATCCGTCCGATCCGTCCGACCCGTCCGGCCCGGACGGGTCGAGCGGGTCGGTCGGCCGTCCGTGCGTCAGCGATCCGTCCGGCCGGACCGATCAGTCCATCGCCCGGTAGTCCGTGAGCCGCTCGTAGGCGGCCAGTCCGTCCGGCACCCACGTCCACTCGTCGAGGCGACGCTCAACCTCGCCGTCCGTGAGGAAGTCGTGCCAGGCCACCTCCTCCACCTGCGGATTCACCGGCAGCTCGCAGCGGACCTCGTACACGGCCGACCACCAGCTCGCGCCCGCCCCGTCGTCGTACAGGAACTTGAACAGGGGGGTCGGCCGGGGCAGCCCGGAGACGCCGAGTTCCTCCTCGGCCTCGCGGAGCGCCGCGTCGTCGTAGGACTCGCCCGCGCCCACGACCCCGCCCACGAACATGTCGTAGAACGAGGGGAACACCAGCTTGGTGGGGGTGCGCCGGTGGACGAAGAGCCGCCCCCGGGCGTCCCGCGCCTCGATGAACACGCACCGGTGGCGCAGCCCGCGCGCGTACGCCTCCCCGCGCGGGGACTGCCCGATGATCTCGTCGTTCTCGTCCACGATGTCGAGGATCTCGTCAGCGGCACTCATGGGTTCCATCCAAGCAGTTCCCGCCTCCGCGGAGGGTCCCCACGAGGGGCGCGCACGGCCGTCGGAGTGGTGCGCCGTGCCGGGGCGCGGGGACTCAGTGCGGCTGGAGGTCGCGCGAGCGTTCCGGTTCCGCGGTGCCCGAGGGCATCGCCGGGTGCATGCCCAGCAGGACGATCCCGGTCACGATGCCGGCGAGGCCCGCGGCCTGCCAGGCGAGAGCGCCGGGATCGGTGCGGAGCTGGTCCCCGAGGAAGCCCACCCCGCAGGCGATCCCCGCCAGCGGCTGGGCGGCGGTCAGCGCGGGCAGCGACATGCGCAGCGGTGCCGTCTCGAAGGCGCTCTGGACGAGGATCAGCCCGGTCACGCCGAGGACGAGCACCGCGTACGGCTGCCAGCCCGTGAGCAGTTCCGACATGCCGCCCGCGCTGAACCGCTGGCCGCTGACCCGGGTCAGCGCGTCCTGCAGTCCGTACAGCAGACCGGCGGCGGTGGCGAGCAGCACGGGTCCGGCGCTCAGCCGGGACCGTTTCGCGCAGGTGGTGAGCAGCAGGGCGAGCCCGACCACGATCCCGATGATCAGCCAGTGCCGGAGCGGGTCGTCGATGGCCTCGCCGCCCTGGGGCTGCCCGGCGATGATGAAGGCCGAGACACCGCCCGCGAGCAGCAGCAGCCCGGCCCAGCCCTGCCGGCCCAGCGGCTGTTTCGTCTGGTGTCGGGAGAGCGCCAGCGCGAAGAGCAGATTGGTGGCGAGGAGCGGTTCCACCAGGGAGACCTCGCCGTTGCCGAGCGCGATCGCCCCGAGCACCATGCCGCACACCATGAGCCCGATGCCGCCCAGCCAGCGGGGGACCCGGATGAGGTCGAGCAGGATGCGGGGGGAGAGGAAGTCGCTCAGCGGGGCGTGCGAGGCGGCGTTCTGCTGGAGCACGAAGCCGAAGCCCAGGCAGCAGGCCGCGCTCACGGCGAGGACCAGAACCAGTACCGACACGCTGGGTACCTCGATGCGTCAGAAGTCGGGGCGGGCCAGTGTTGCGTATCCCGCCGACTGTAGTGCCATGGTCCGCGCGCCCGCCCCCGGGAACAACCGGAACCGGGCAGTTGACTCGGTCACCTTTCTTGCCGAGGATGCGGACCCATCAGTAACAAGTGCTGGTCGGCCGCATGGTCGACCGGCGTCAATGTCTCACCAACCAGCGACGCCGCCGATCGGTTCGTGACAAACGTCATCAAGACGTCCTCGCGACGCCCGACCCGATCAGACCCGTCGGAATGCCGAGAGGACGGGCCCATGGCCTACGACGCAGATGTGATCGTCATCGGAGCGGGCCTGGCGGGGCTCGCGGCGACCGCGGAACTCGTCGACGCCGGCCGCAAGGTGATCCTTCTCGACCAGGAGCCCGAGCAGTCGATCGGTGGCCAGGCGCACTGGTCCTTCGGCGGTCTCTTCTTCGTCGACTCGCCCGAGCAGCGCCGCATGAGGATCAAGGACACGCACGAGCTGGCCCTCCAGGACTGGATGGGCACGGCCGGCTTCGACCGCCCCGAGGACCACTGGCCGCGCCGCTGGGCCGAGGCGTACGTCGACTTCGCGGCCGGCGAGAAGCGGCCCTGGCTGCACGCGCAGGGCGTGCGCTTCTTCCCGGTGGTGGGCTGGGCCGAGCGCGGGGGCTACGACGCCAACGGGCACGGCAACTCGGTGCCGCGCTTCCACATCACCTGGGGGACCGGTCCGGGCCTCGTGGCGCCCTTCGAGCGCCGGGTGCGGGAAGGGGTGGCCCGCGGACTGGTCGAGCTGCGCTTCCGGCACCGGGTCACCGGCCTGTCCCGCAGCGCGGGCTCCGTCGACACCGTCACCGGGGAGGTGCTGGAGCCGTCCGGCATCGAGCGCGGCCAGGCCAGCAGCCGTACGGTCACCGGCGCCTTCGAGCTCAAGGCCCAGGCCGTGATCGTCACCTCCGGCGGCATCGGCGGCAACCACGACCTCGTGCGCGCCAACTGGCCCGAGCGCCTCGGCACCCCGCCCGAGCGGATGATCTCCGGCGTCCCCGCGCACGTCGACGGGGCCATGCTCGGGATCGCGGAGGAGACCGGGGCCCGCCTCATCAACCGCGACCGCATGTGGCATTACACCGAGGGCATCCAGAACTGGAACCCCATCTGGGACAAGCACGGCATCCGCATCCTGCCGGGCCCCTCCTCCCTGTGGCTGGACGCGCGCGGCAACCGGCTGCCGGTACCGCTCTTCCCGGGCTTCGACACGCTCGGCACCCTCGAACACATCATGAAGACCGGGTACGACTACACCTGGTTCGTGCTGGACCAGAAGATCATCGGCAAGGAGTTCGCGCTCTCCGGCTCGGAGCAGAACCCCGATCTGACCGGCAAGTCCATCAAGGGCGTCATCGGACGGGCCCGCGCGGACGTGCCCGGACCGGTCAAGGCGTTCATGGACAACGGCGTCGACTTCGTCGTCGAGAAGGACCTCGGCGCGCTGGTGCGCGGGATGAACGCGCTCACCGAGAAGCCGCTCATCGACGAGGCGGCGCTGCGCCGCGAGATCGTCGCGCGGGACCGGGAGGTCGCCAACCCGTTCACCAAGGACCTCCAGGTCATGTCGATCCGCGGGGCCCGCAACTACCTCGGCGACAAGCTGATCCGCACCGCGCCCCTGCACCGCATCCTCGACCCCGCGGCCGGCCCGCTGATCGCGGTGCGCCTGAACATCCTGACCCGCAAGACCCTCGGCGGACTGGAGACGGACCTCTCCTCGCGGGTGCTGACCGACGGCGGCGACCCGCTGGAGGGTGTGTACGCGGCCGGCGAGGCCGCCGGTTTCGGCGGCGGCGGAGTCCACGGATACCGCTCGCTGGAGGGCACCTTCCTCGGCGGCTGCCTCTTCTCCGGCCGCACGGCGGGCCGGGCGGCGGCCAAGGCCGTGAGCTGATCGTGTCCCGCCGGGCGCTGATCGCGCCCGATGCACAAGTCGTCCGCCCCGGGCGGCCGTTGTCATCAGGACAGTGACGGCCGCCCGCGGTTCGGCGACAGGGGAAGCTGCCAAGTCGGGCGGACAAGGCACCTGTTCAGGACTTTGCGGAACAGTGTGCAGGTAACTGGTGTGTACAAGTGGCCAGTTGACACGTGTAGTGCCCCGGCTCGAGCTTGACTTGAACCCGTGGCTCCGGGTTTGCTGTGCGTGATCACCCTTTGACGAACCGCGCCTGTGAGGTTGAGCAGCGGTGTCACCACCCCCACCACCGCTGGGCCGCGGCCGCAAGCGGGCGTCCCAGGCCTTCGACGCCGCTCTCGACGACGCCGAACTCGTCACCGTACGCGCCGCGTTGAACCAGGGGCGGTGGACCGAGGTCCGGGCGCTGCTCGCCGCGACCGGCGACGACTGGGACCGCCGCGGGCACCGCGTCACCGTCCTCGCCCAGGAGTCCGCGACGCTCGCCTGGGCCCGCGACTGGCAGCTCGCCGAACCGGAATCCGCCGACGCCGCCGTCCTCCTCGGCTGCGCCGCCGTGGAACGCGCCCTGCGCGGCAAGGAACGCCCGGACGCGGCCCGCGAGGCCTGCCACCGTGCGGCGGACCTCGCCCCCGACGACCCCACCCCCTGGCTCGGACTCCTCCTCCTGGAGCGCTCGCTCGGGGCCGAGGACGACGTGGTCCGCCTCTTCGACGAGGTGCGCCACCGGCACGCCGTCCATCACCACGCGCACCACCTGATGGTCGCGAGGCTCGCCGAGCGCCGCGCCGCCGCGGGCCAGGACCCCCTGCACGAGGTGTACGACTTCGCCAACTGGTCGGCCGAGCAGGCGCCCGCCGACTCGCCGCTGGCGATCCTGCCGGTCGTCGCGCACGCCGAGCGCTTCCGTGTGCTCGCCGGCGCCGGGAGTGAGCCCGCCGACCCGGTCGCCTCGGGGCACTGGGCCGGGCGCCGGGCCCGCCAGGTGATGAAGGCCGCCTTCGACTGGTGGCTGGAGTGGGAGCACGGCGACCACCCGCGCCGTCTGGTCGACCTCAACTACCTCGCCCACGCCAAGATCTGCGAGGGCCGGGACGGCGAGGCGGCCGCCCTCTTCCTCCGGATCGCGGACCACCCGACCGCGGCTCCGTGGTCGTACCCGGACCGCGACGGACACCAAGCCTTCCGTGCCGCACGCGACCGCGTGCTCGGCACGGTGTGAACGCCCCCGAAGACCCGACATCCGAAAGGACGACCCCGCGATGACGACGGGCAGTTCGAGCACACCGAGTACGTCGAGCACGGGAAGACCCGACGCCGAGAGCGCCGGCATCAGCACGTTCAAGGGGCAGGACCGGGCACTGCGGGCCGGCCGGCTGGGCACGGCGGGCCTGCTGCTGTCCGTGCTCGCGGCGACCGCCCCGCTCATGGTGGTAGCGGGTGTCATGCCCACCACATTCGCGGTGATGGGCATCGTCGGGCAGCCGCTGCTCTTCGTCATCCTCGGCATCGTCCTGGTGCTCTTCAGCGTCGGCTACGCCGAGATGAGCCGGCACGTCCACAACGCCGGCGCCTTCTACGCGTACATCTCGCGCGGACTCGGCGGCACCCCGGGCGCGGGCGCCGCCGCGGTCGCCCTCGTCGCCTACAGCGCGCTGCAGGTCGGCATCTACGGCCTCTTCGGCTACGAGGTCTCCGGACTGTTCGCCACCTACCTCGACACCGAACTCGTCTGGTGGATACCGGCGTTGGCCGCCGTGCTCGTCGTGGGCGCGCTCGCCTGGCTGAAGATCGACGTCAACGCCTGGGTCCTCGGCGTCCTGCTCGTCATCGAGGTGACCCTCGTCGTCGTCTTCGACGTCGCCGCCGTCGGCGACCCCGCCAAGGCGGGCCTGTCGCTGCACGCCTTCAACCCCGACACCCTCACCGGGGCGGGCGTCGGCACCGCGCTGTGCTTCTGCATCGCCGCCTTCACCGGCTTCGAACAGGCCCCGGTCTACGCCGAGGAGACCAGCCGCCCGCACATCCTCGTGCCGCGCGTCATGTTCCTCGCGATCGGTTTCGTCGCCGTCTTCTTCGCGATCAGCTCCTGGGCGCTCACCGTCGCCACCGGACCCTCCGCGATCGTGGGCACCTCCCAGAAGCAGAGCGCCGGACTGCTGTTCTTCCTCACCGAGTCACGCCTCGGCTCCACGTTCACCGACGTCCTGCACGTCCTCTTCGTGACCGGTATGTTCGCGGCGCTGCTCAGCTTCCACAACGTCGTCGCGCGGTACGCCTTCGCGATGGGCCGCGAGGGTCTGCTGCCCGCCGCCTTCGGCCGGACCTCCGAGGCCAGCGGAGCCCCCGGAACCGGCTCGCTCCTGCACACCGTCGTCTCCCTGATCGTGGTCGGCGGCTTCGCCCTGTCCGACGACAAGCCGACCGGAGACCCGACCGCGCCGGTCCTCAGGCTCTTCACCTGGGGCGGCAACGTCGGAGCGCTCGGCGTCACCCTCCTCATGGCGGCCGCCTCCCTCTCGGTCATCGTGTTCTTCGTCCGCCGCGGCGCGGCCCGCGCCCAGTCCTGGCGTCTGGTCACCTCCGCGATCGCGGGTCTCGCCCTGCTGGTCATCGCGGTCTACACCGTCAAGGACTTCGACGTCCTCGTCGGCTCGGGTCCGGACTCCGTCCTGAACGTGCTGCTGCCCGCCGTCATCGGGGTCGCGCTGATCGCCGGACTCGTCCAGGGGCTGCTCCTGCGCTCCCGCAAGCCCGAGGCGCACGCCCGGATCGGTCTCGGCAACGAGGCGTTCCAGTTGGACAAGGCGGCCGAGTCCTCCTCCTGATGAGGCCCTGCCGTCCTCTCCACGGCCGAACTTCCGGGCCCGCAGGTGAGAAGAGATGACGGAACGCTGACGAGCACCCGCGACCGCTGGCTTTTTGGGGGTCGCGGGTGCTCGAATCAAGGAGTGAACACTGAACGGCCCGGGGAGCCCGACGAACACGGGGAACGTGGCGAGGACCGGGAACCCGACGAGCAGATGGAACGTGACGAGCACGAGGCGTCCGGCGGGCGCGGCAGGCCCATCGGCCGCCGGGTGCTGCTCGGCACGCTCGGACTCGGCGCCCTCGGCGTCCTGACCGCCCCCGCGCTCCAGCGCGCCACGGACGCCTTCCTCGCCGGCGCCTCCCAGAAGGACCCCACCGGCCTGACCGGACTGCTGCCCAACGGCGGCGGCTTCCGCTACTACTCGGTGGCCGCCTCCGTCCCCCACAAGAACGAGACGAACTACCGCCTCACCGTCGACGGCCTGGTCGACCACCCCACCAGCTACACCCTCGCCGACCTGCGCGCCCTGCCCCAGACCCGGCTCGTCCACGACGTCCAGTGCGTCACCGGCTGGCGGGTCCCGAGCACCCCCTTCGAGGGCGTACGCCTGTCGGACCTCCTCGACGCCGCGGGAGTGCACCACACGGCCGGCGCCATCCGGTTCACCTGTTTCGACGGGACGTACACGGAGAGCCTCACCCTGCGCCAGGCCCGGCGCCCGGACGTCCTGGTGGCCCTGCGCATGCAGGACAAGCCCGTCGGCCACAACCACGGCGGTCCCGTCCGCCTCTACGTGGCCCCGATGTACTTCTACAAGTCCGCCAAGTGGCTCTCCGGCATCACCGTCACGAAGGACGTCCGCCCCGGGTACTGGGAGGACCGGGGATACGACGTCGACGCCTGGGTCGGCCGTTCGAACGGACGTGACGATGACCCCACGAGCTGACGAGTCCCCGGCCGTGGCCGCGCACTCCTCCCACGTACGCCGCTTCACCCGGGCCGAGCACTGGGTCCACCGCGTCACCGGCCTGCTGATGGGCCTGTGCGTGGCCACCGCAGCCTGCCTGTACATCCCCCAGTTCGCCGAACTCGTCGGCCGCCGCGAACTCGTCGTCCGGGTCCACGAGATCGCCGGTGTGATGCTCCCGCTGCCGGTCCTCGCCGGCCTCGCCTCGCGCGCCTTCCGCCGGGACCTGGGCTTCCTCAACCGCTTCGGCCCGCACGACCGGGTGTGGCTGCGGGCGGCCCTGCGCCGCGACAAGGACCCCGAATCCCGCCCGGCGGGCAAGTTCAACGCCGGCCAGAAGATCTACGCGGCCTGGATCGCGGGGGCCACGCTCGTGATGCTGGGCACCGGTCTGCTGATGTGGTTCACCCACCTCACCCCGCTGATGTGGCGTACGTCGGCGACCTTCGTCCACGACTGGCTGGCCCTCACCGTCGGCATCGTCCTCGCGGGCCACATCGGTATGGCGCTCGGCGACCCGGAGGCCCGGCGGGGTCTGCGCACGGGGTCGGTGAGCCGCCAGTGGGCGGACCGCGAACATCCGCTGTGGCGGCCCTGATCGTCCGCCGAAGCCGAACGGGCCGTGGGGAGAACCGAGTCCGGTTCTCCCCGCGGCCCGTTCGGCCCTTCCGCCCGGCCGTGACAGGAACGGCCCGGCGGAGACAGCCGTCTAGATCACGAGCGACAGCAGCAGCACCAGCGCTCCGGCCACCACCGAGATGATCGTCTCCATGACCGACCAGGTCTTGACGGTCTGGCCGACGTTCAGGCCGAAGTACTCCTTCACCAGCCAGAAGCCGGCGTCGTTGACATGGCTGAAGAACAGCGAGCCCGCGCCGATCGCGAGGACGAGCAGCGACGTGTGGGCGGTCGACATGTCGGCCGCGAGCGGCGCGACCAGACCGGCCGCCGAGATGGTGGCGACGGTCGCCGAACCGGTCGCGAGCCGGATCGCCACCGCGATCAGCCAGGCCAGCAGCAGCGCGGGGATCGACCAGTCCTTGGAGATCTCCAGGATCATCTGGCCCACACCGGAGTCGATCAGCGTCTGCTTGAATCCGCCGCCCGCGCCGACGATGAGCAGGATGCCGGCGATGGGCGCGAGGGACTTCTCGGTGGTCGCCGCGATGCGCTCCTTGGTGAAGCCCGCCGCCCGGCCCAGCGTGAACATGCCCACGATCACGGCCGCCAGCAGCGCGATCAGCGGCGCGCCGACCACGTCGAAGACACGCTGCGTCATGTCCGTCGGGTCGTCGACGACGATGTCCACCAGCGCCTTGGCCAGCATCAGGACCACCGGGAGCAGCATGGTGGCGAGGGTCGCTCCGAAGCTCGGACGCTTCTCCAGGTCCTCCGAGGCGCGCGCCGGGACCATGCGGTCCGGGGCCTGGACGTCGACCCAGCGGGCCGCGTACCGGGAGAACACCGGACCGGCGATGATCACCGTGGGGACGGCGACCAGGACGCCGAGGACGAGGGTGACGCCCAGGTTCGCCTTGACCGCGTCGATCGCGACCAGCGGACCGGGGTGCGGGGGGATCAGACCGTGCATCACCGACAGGCCCGCGAGCGCCGGGATACCGATGCGCATCAGCGAGTAGTTGCCGCGCTTGGCGACCATCAGGACCACCGGGATCAGCAGCACGATGCCGACCTCGAAGAACAGCGGAAGACCGACCACCGAGGCGATCAGCACCATCGCCCACGGCATGGCGCGCCCGCCGGCCTTGGCGAGGATCGTGTCGACGATCTGGTCGGCGCCGCCCGAGTCGGCGAGCAGTTTGCCGAGGATCGCGCCGAGGGCGATCAGGACACCCACACCGGCCACGGTCGAGCCGAGTCCGGTGGTGAAGCTGACGATGGCCTTGTCGAGCGGGGCGCCGGCGAACGCGCCGAGCGCCAGAGAGCCGATGGTCAGGGCGAGAAAGGCGTGCAGCTTGAACTTCGTGATGAGCAGGACGATGACGGCGATGCCCGCCAGCACGGCTATGCCCAGTTGAGCGTGGCCCGCCGAGGTGATCGGTTCGACGGCGTCCGCTGCCAGCATCTCGACACTGAGTCTGGTCACGGTTGATCCCTTGCTTGAGAAAAGGACGCGGGGGAGGGTCGTGCGCGCTGCCGCCCGGGCGACAGCGTTGTCACGGGTACGCGTACGAGTACGGGTACGGGTGGGAGGTACGGGGTACGGCGTCGGAGCCCCGGGCGTGCCGGGGCCGGGTGCCGGGACCGGGGTGCTACGGCACTGGGACCGGGGGTGCTACGGCCTGGGCGGTTCGAGGGCGCCGAGCGCCGACACGGCGCGCTCGGTGATCTCGGCGGGCTCGCCGGCGACGTCGACCTCGACGCCCGCCTCGTCCGCCGCCAGCGGCTGGAGCGTGGCGAACTGCGAGTCCAGGAGCGCGGTGGGCATGAAGTGCCCCGTGCGGTGCGACATCCGGTCCTCGATGAGCTCGCGGTCGCCGGTCAGATGCACGAAGACGACCCCGGGCGCGGCCGTGCGGAGCCGGTCCCGGTAGACGCGCTTGAGCGCCGAACTGCTGACCACACCGCCCAGCCCCGCCCGCTCGTGCGCCCAGCGCCCGATGGCGTCCAGCCACGGCCACCGGTCGTCGTCGGTCAGCGGAGTCCCGGCCGTCATCTTGGCGATGTTCGCCTGCGGGTGGAAGTCGTCGCCCTCGGCGTAGGGCACGCCGAGCCGGGCCGCGAGCAACGGGCCGATGGTGGTCTTCCCGGTGCCTGCCACGCCCATGACCACGACGACATGGGGGGTGGGACTGTGCTGCATCACGCTCTCGCTGTCTTCGTCGACATCTGATGTCGACGCCACTGAAACGCATTAGGTACGACGAATTCAAGAGTGTGTGACATATAAGTCTGACTTTTTGTTCGTGACGTATGCCTCGTACCCTGACCCCATGACCACACGGGGCCGGGGGCTGCACGGACACGTACTCGAAAGCCTCGGGCCGGCGATCACGGCGGGCGACTACCCACCGGGCAGCGTGCTACGCACCGACGAACTCGCCCAGCGCTTCGAGGTGTCCCGCTCCGTCATGCGCGAGGCGGTCCGCGTCCTGGAGTCGATGTACCTGGTCGAGTCCCGCCGCCGCGTGGGCGTGACGGTCCGCCCCAAGTCCGAGTGGAACGTCTACGACCCCCAGGTCATCCGCTGGCGGCTGGCCGGCGCCGACCGCCCCCACCAGCTCCGTTCCCTCACCGTCCTGCGCTCGGCGATCGAACCCGTCGCCGCGGGACTGGCCGCACGGCACGCCACACCCGAGCAGTGCGCGGAACTCACCGAGTGCGCGCTCGGCATGGTCGCCACCTCACGCGGGCACCAGCTCGATGGCTATCTCGTCCACGACGTCGCCTTCCACCGGGTGATCCTCAAGGCGTCCGGCAACGAGATGTTCGCCCGCCTCGGGGACGTCGTCGCGGAGGTCCTGTCCGGCCGCACCCATCACGACGTCATGTTCGAGGACCCCGACCCCGCCGCCGTCACCCTGCACGTCCAGCTCGCCGAGGCCGTCCGCGAGGGCGACGCCGCGCGCGCCGAGGAACTCACCCGGGAGATCACCGTCGGAGCGCTCCAGGAACTGGACGTCCTGGCCCCCTGACGGCCCGCCCGAGGTCAGTCGAGGAACTCCCCGTCCACGTACACCCAGGCCCCGTCCACCCGTTCGAAGCGGCTTCGCTCGTGCAGCGAACCGCCCCGGTAGGAAGCCCGGAAGGTCACGGTGCCCGTGGTGTGGAACGCCGATCCCTGACCCGTGTCCAGGATCTCCAGGCCGCTCCACCGCATCCCCGGGTCGAACTCCAACCGGGCCGGCCGCGTCCGGGGATGCCAGGTCCGCAGCAGGTACGCCTCGTCCTCCTTCACGAAGGCGCAGTAACGCGACCGCATGAGCGCCTCGGCACTCGGCGCCGCGGCCTCACCGCGATGGAAGCGCCCGCAACAGCGCGCGTACGGCTCAGGGAGCCCACAAGGGCAGGAACGGCTGGTCATCGCGTCATTCTCCCCGGACCCGGGCCGAATCCGCGCTCGGCGGGGGATAGGTGGGCGGATAGGCGGGCCGGGCCGGCATCCGCGGCGCCGCCTCCGGCAGCGACGGCAGGGGCGGCAGCGCCGTCTCGTACAGCCACGCCGTGAAGAGATCGTCCAGCGGCTCGGCCGCGAAGCGCGAGACGTGCGCGGTGAAGACGGACGTGGTGACCGTGCCGCCCCGGTGAAGCGTCGCCCAGCCGCGCAGCATGCGGAAGAACGTCTCGTCGCCCATCGCGCACCGGATCGCGTGCACCGTGAGCCCGCCGCGCTGGTAGAGCCGGTCGTCGAACATCAGCTTGCGGCCCGGGTCCGCCAGCAGCAGATCCTGCGGCAGCGCGGCCAGCTTCCGGTGCGCGGCGGCGGCGAGCTGGTGGGCCGGCCGCCCGCCGGAGCGCTCCGACCACAGCCACTCGGCGTACTTCGCGAGCCCCTCGTTGAGCCAGATGTGCCGCCAGTCCGCGATGGTCACACTGTTGCCGAACCACTGGTGCGCCAGCTCGTGCGCGATCAGCCGCTCCGAACCCCGCGCCCCGTCCACATGATTGGCGCCGAACAGCGAAAGACCCTGGGCCTCGACCGGGACGTCGAGCTCCTCCTCGGTCACCACCACCGCGTACTCGCCGAACGGATACGGCCCGAACAGGCTCTGGAACAGCTCCATCATCGCGGGCTGCCGGGCGAAGTCCCGGGAGAACTCGGGCAGAAGCTGCGCGGGCAGATGCCCGGACTGCGGCACGCCGGACAGACCCGGATCGCCGAGCAGCACCGTCTGGTACTTCCCGATCGACAGGCCCACCAGATAGCTGGAGGTCGGCGCCGGCTGCTCGTACACCCAGGTCGTCGTCGACGCCTTCGTCGTCCGCGTCAGCAGACGCCCGCCCGCCACCACCGCGTACGCGGACGGCGTGGTGACCGAGATCTGGTACGCGGCCTTGTCGGCCGGCCGGTCGTTGCACGGATACCAGGACGGCGAACCGACCGGCTGGCTCGCCACCAGCGCCCCGTCCTCCAGCTCCTCCCAGCCGATCCCGCCCCAGGGACTGTTCACCGGTTTGGGGTTGCCCGACCAGTGCACCTCGACGGTGAACGCGGCGCCGGCCCGCAGCGGCTTCGGCGGACGGATCCGCAGCCTGCCGCCCCGGTGCGTGTAGTGCGGGGCCTTGCCGTCGACACGGACCCGGCCGATCCGGAAGTCGGCCAGGTTGAGCTGGAACTCGGTCAGCGGGGAACGGCCCGCTATGGCGTTGATCCGCGCGGTGCCGGAGAGCCTGTTCGGGCCGGGGCGGTAGTCCAGCGCCAGCTCGTACCGGTGCACCCGGTAACGGGGGTCTCCGTTGGCCGGGAAATAGGGGTCCGGTCCCGCTGTCTGCTGAACGCTCACTGCTGCGACTGCTCCCTGCCCTGTGCTCGACTCTCCGCTGTACCGCCCTTCAGATCCGATCGGGTCGAGTCCGCTACGAGCGCCAGGCCTCGATCGGGTTGCCCAGCCAGCGGGTGTCGTCGGGAACGGACTCCGCCGCCATCACCAGCGACGCGGGACCCAGAGTGGAGCGGGCCCCGACGGTGCTGCCGGGCAGGACGATTCCGCCCGGACCCAGAGTGGCGCCCTCACGGAGGACCACAGTATCCGTCCGCAAGATCCGGTCGTGGAAGAGGTGGGTCTGCAGCACACAGCCCCGGTTGACCGTCGTCGCGTCCCCGAGCGTCACGAGATCCGACTCCGGCAGCCAGTAGCTCTCGATCCACGCACCCCGCCCGATCCGGGCGCCGAGTCCCCGCAGCCACGCGGTCATCAGCGGCGTACCGGGCACCGATCCGGCCAGCCACGGCACGGCGACGACCTCCACGAAGGTGTCCGCCAGCTCGTTGCGCCACACGAAACCGCTCCACAGCGGGTGCTCACCCGCACGATGCCGCCCCACCAGCAGCCACTTCGCCACGACGGAGACCAGACACGCGAGGACACCCACGGCGAGCAGCACCACACCCGCGAACGCCCACGCCCACGGCCCCAGCGCGCACAGCGCGGCGACCGTCAGCACGGCCAGCGCCGCCGAACAGAACACCGGCACCAGCCGGCACAGCTCCACCAGACCGCGCGCCCACAGCAGCCGCGCCGGCGGCTCGTACGTACGGCTCTGATCGCCGCCCTGCGCCGCACGCGGCAGCTTCATCGGCGGCAGCCCCAGATACGAGCTGCCCTTTTTCGCCTTCTTCGGCGTCGCCGACAGCACACCGACCAGACCGCCGTCCGGAACGCTGCGGCCCGGAGCGGTCATCCCGGAATTGCCGAGGAACGCCCGCCTCCCGATCTCGGCCCGCCCGATGCGCATGTAGCCGCCGCCGAGCTCGTACGGAGCCGTCAGCGTGTCGTCCGCCAGGAACGCGCCGTCCCCGACCGTCGTCAGACTCGGCAGCGCGAGCACCGTCGACACCTCGGCGCCCCGGCCGATCCGCATGCCGAGCAGCCGCAGCCACACCGGCGTGATCAGCCCGGCGTACAACGGGAACAGCGTCTCCCGGGAGCGGTCCATGAGCTGCGTGACCGTCCAGGCCTGCCAGCCGATCCGGCTGTGCGTCGGATGCGTGCCCTCGTGCAGCCCCAGACTCAGCAGCCGTACCGCGACCAGCAGCAGCAGCGCGTACGCGAGACCGAACGCCAGCGTCGCCGGAACCAGCGCGAGCCCCGCACCGCGCAGCGCCGCGCCGAGCCCCGCGTCCGCGCTCACGAACACCCGGGCCACGAGCAGCGCCGCCACGGCCGCCAGCACCGGCAGCGCGCTCAGCGCGAACCCGGTCGCGCCGTACATCATCCGCCAGGACGTGCCCCGCTGCGGCCGGTCCTTGGGCCACGCCCGCTTCGCCTTGCCGAGCTTGACCGCGGGAGCCCCCGCCCAGCGCTGCCCGGTCGGGATCTGGCCCGTCACGGCGGAACCCGGAGCCACCTCGGCCCGCTTGCCCACCCGGGACCCCGGGAACAGGATGCTGCGCGTCCCGACCACGGCACCGGCGCCCACCTTCACCGCACCGATCTCCAGCCGGTCACCGTCCAGCCAGTACCCGGACAGGTCCACCTCCGACTCGACGGCGGCACCCCGGCCCATCTTCAGCAGGCCGGTGACCGGCGGCAGCGAGTGCAGATCCACGTCCTGCCCGATCCTGGCGCCCAGCGCACGGGCGTACCGCTCCAGCCAGGACCCCGTCAGCGAGGTCGCACCGCTGAACGCGGCCAGCCGCTCGGCCGTCCACAACCGCAGATGGACACTCCCGCCGCGCGGATACCGGCCGGCCTTCACTCCGCGCAGCAGCAGCCGCGCACCGCCCGCGCCGACGGCGAGCCGTCCCGGCGGACTGTAGAGGACGAGTGCGCCGGCACCCACCAGCCACCACGAGGCGCCGGGCGCCCACGGATAGGGGCCGAACCAGTGCAGCACGTTGCCGAGCGCGGCCAGCGCCACCGTCCAGCGCAGCCCGAGCAGGCAGAACAGCGGCACCAGCACGAGCAACTGGACCAGCTTGGCGCGCACCGGGACCGGCGCGACCACCCGCTCCGCGCCGTCGTCCTGCCCCGATCTCTCCAGATGCCGGGCCAGCTTGCGCAGCACCGGCTGCTGATAGATGTCGAGCACGGCCACGTTCGGATAGCGGGCGCGCAGCCGCGTCGTGAGCAGGGCGGCCGCGAGACTGCTGCCGCCGATCGCGAAGAAGTCGTCTCCGGCCCCGCCGACCGGGATGCCGAGGACCTCGCTCCACTGCTCGGCGAGCCACGCCTCGGTGCCGTACAGCTCCTCCTTCGCGCCGCCGGCCTCCAGACCCTCCAGCGGCCAGGGCAGCGCGTTCCGGTCGACCTTGCCCGACGTCCGGGTCGGCAGGTCCTCCACCGGCGCGATCAGCGGAACCAGCGCGGCGGGCAGCTCGGCCCGCAGCTTCTCGACGGCGGCCGCGTGGTCCCAGCCCTCCTGGGTGACGACATAGCCGACGAGGAGCTGATTGCCGCCGCGCGCCGTGCGCACGGCCGCCGCGGCACCCGCGACACCGGGCAGCGCCTGGAGCGCCGCGTCCACCTCGCCGAGCTCGATCCGGCGCCCGCCGAGCTTGATCTGCTCGTCGGCCCGGCCGAGGAAGATCAGCCCCTCGGGCTCCGCCTTGACCAGGTCACCGCTGCGGTACGCCCGCTCCCAGCCCAGTGAGGCGAGCGGCGCGTACTTCTCGGCGTCCTTCTCCGGGTCCAGATAGCGGGCGAGTCCGACCCCGCCGATCACGAGCTGGCCACTGGCGCCCATCGGCACCGGCTCCCCGGCCTCGTCGACGACCGCGAGCTCCCAGCCGTTCAGCGGCAGCCCGATACGGATGGGCTCGTCGCCGGTCAGCAGCGCGGCACAGGCCACGACGGTCGCCTCGGTCGGCCCGTAGGTGTTCCACACCTCCCGGCCCTCGGTCACCAGGCGCTGGGTCAGCTCGGGCGGGCAGGCCTCGCCACCGAAGATCAGCAGCCGGACCTCGTTGAGGGTCTCGGGCTCCCACAGCGCGGCGAGGGTCGGCACGGTGGAGACGACGGTGATCTCCTGCTCGACCAGCCAGGGGCCGAGATCGGCGCCGCTGCGCACCTGGGAGCGCGGCACGGGCACCAGGCAGGCCCCGTAACGCCAGGCCAGCCACATCTCCTCGCAGGAGGCGTCGAAGGCCACGGACAGGCCCGCCATGACCCGGTCGCCGGGGCCGATGGGCTCCTCGGCCAGGAACAGATCGGCCTCCGCGTCGACGAAGGCGGCGGCGCTGCGGTGGCTCACGGCGACGCCCTTGGGCTTGCCGGTGGAACCCGAGGTGAAGATGATCCACGCGTCGTGCTCGACGCCGGGCCGCCCCGCGGGGACCTCGGAGCGCCCGTTGACGGTCAGCTCGTGCCCGGCGCCGACGACGGCGCGCACACCGGCCTCGCCGAAGACCAGCTCGGCCCGCTCGTCGGGGTCCTCGGCGTCGACGGGGACGTAGGCGGCCCCGGCGGTGAGGACGGCGAGGATCGCCACGTACAGCT
Source organism: Streptomyces sp. NPDC028298 (assembly GCF_055565895.1). Taxonomy (NCBI): domain Bacteria; kingdom Bacillati; phylum Actinomycetota; class Actinomycetes; order Kitasatosporales; family Streptomycetaceae; genus Streptomyces; species Streptomyces sp. NPDC028298. The sequence continues at coordinate 284,305 of NZ_JBVHTL010000009.1, read as the reverse complement.
CGTTCGTGCCGGACGGGACCCGTACGCCGACCCGGTCGCCGAGGCCGACCCCGGCCTCCGCGAGCCGCGACCGCAGCACGTCCACCTCGGCGGCCAGGGCGCGGTAGGTGAGGGCGCGCCGGCCGTCGTCGAGAGCGGGCTCGTCCGGGTACGCCCGTACGGCGGCGTCGAGGATGTCGACGAGCGTGCGGGGCGAGGCGGCAGAGGCGGCGGAGAAGCGGGCCTGGTCACCGAACTCCGCACGCACCTCGTCGTCGGACAACGCGAGTGCGGGGCCTTGCTGGAGGGCTGCCATCGGGTCCTCACGTGTTGTTCCCGGATACTCCGGGGAGCCGGTGGGCCCGCAGGTACGCCTGGGGATATTCCGGTCCAGCTCCGAACAAGCCTGCAATTTTAGTACGACGCTAGCTTCGGACCTGCGGATCAGCGATGCGAGACCCTCCCGAGCGGCCCTTCCGACCCCCTCCTCCAGCGCTGTGACGTGGGAATATGTCAGCGTGACGAGATCTGCCCCACATCTTTCCGTGACGCCGTGAACACAGTGAGCGAGGGCCCCGGAAGTGGTGATCGGGGCCCTCGCCCGCCGTGCCCGGTGACGCGGGGCGGCGCTGTTCCTCGGTGCGGTCGCGGAGGTCAGCCCGCGGCGCAGGAGACCGTCGGCCACGTCCACGTGCCGTTGGTCTGAACGGTGACGCCGAAGGTGTTGCCGCTGCCGTTGGGCTTGGCCGTCAGCACCTGGGCGCTGGGGTAGGTGGCCGTGGTGTTCCAGGTGGCGATGATCTTCTCGGGTGCGGGCACGTTCATCGTCACGGTCCAGTTGCTCGATCCGGTGACGGCGACGTTGAGGTTGTACCGGTCGCTCCACTGCTGTCCGGCGGACAGCGTCGCGGTGCACCCGCCGCCACCGCCGCCACCGCCTGTGCCGCCGCCGTCCGGTGCCACGGCGCGGCCGGTCGCCGGGGAGATCATCCCGGCGCACAGGCCGCGCGAGGCCAGTCCCTGGGCGATGCGCGGGATCGCGGCGATCGTGTTGGCCGGCCAGTCGTGCATGAGGATGATCTGGCCGCTGGTGAGCCGGCCCGCCGCCTGCACGATCGCGTCGGTGCTCGCGCCGTTCCAGTCCTGCGAGTCCACGTCCCAGATGATCTCGGTCAGGCCGTACTTGGCCTCGACCGACTTCACCGTCGCGTTGGTCTCCCCGTACGGCGGCCGGAACAGTTTCGGCGTCCCGCCGCCGGCGGCGGCGATGGCCTGCTGGGTCCGGGAGATCTCGGAGTCGATCTGAGCCTGGCTCTGCTGGACGAGATGTGGGTGGGTGTAGCTGTGGTTGCCCACCCACATGCCGGCGTCGACCTGGGCCCGTACCTGGGCCGGGCTGGACGCCGCGTACTGGCCCTCGTTGAACATCGTGGCCCGCAGGCCGTTCTGCTTGAGGGTGTTGAGCAGGGTCGAGGTGGTGCTCGACGGGCCGTCGTCGAAGGTGAGTCCGACGTACCCGTTGCAGGTGGCGGCCCGCGCCGGTCCGGTGTCGAGGGCGAGGGTGCCCGCGGCGGCCGTCGCCACGACGGCCAGTCCCGTGATCAGCGACCGCAACGGGCCGAGCCGTGCCGGTCTGGTGCGCGATCTCATGCGAAGTGCTCCTTCGGCCTGGTGGGGGCGGGGGGTCAGCTCGTGCTGCAGGAGACCGTGGGCCAGGTCCAGTTGCCGTTGGGCTGGATGGTGACGCCGAAGGTGTTGCCGCTGCCGTTGGGTTTGGCCGTCAGGACCTGGGCGCTGGGGTAACTGGCGCTGATGTTCCAGGTCGAGAGGATCTTCGCCGGGGACGGCACGTTCATCGTCACGGTCCAGTTGCTGGAGCCGGTGACGGCGACGTTGAGGTTGTAGCGGTCGTTCCACTGCTGGCCGGCGGACAGGGCCGCCGCGCACCCGCCGGAGCCGCCGCCCCCGCCTCCGGACCCGCCGCCCGATCCGGTGTCGCCCACCGTGATGTTGGAGTTGCCGCTGCTCTGATAGCCCTCGGTGGCGAGGATCATGTAGTAGTTGAAGCTGCCCAGGTTCATCCCGGCGCGGGCCCAGGCGTCGAAGTGGTTGCCGGTGGTGATGGTCCCGCCCGTGCGCTTCGACTGCCGGACGCTCCAGTACTGGTCGAAGGTGCGGGTGCCTTCGACGGAGGGCGCGTTGGTCCGCGTCGTCTTGTAGATGTCGTACGTGCCGCCGTCGGTGGTGACGGTGCCCTTGAACGTTCCCGTGGGCCGGTAGGTGCCCCAGTTGTCGACGATGTAGTACTCGACGAGCGGGTTGGACGTCCATCCGTAGAGCGACAGGTAGGCGTTGCCGGACGGGTTGAAGGTGCCCGAGTAGGTCACGGTCCTGCGTCCGCCGTTGCTCCAGCCCTTGCCGGCGACGAAGTTCCCGGTGTTGCTCCACGAGGTGCTGTAGTTGCCGCCGGAGCCCAGGTTCATGGACACCGTGCCGCTGCTGTCGGTCCAGAACGAGTAGTAGTACCCGTTGTTGGTGCCGGTCTGGTTCGACGTGACGACCGTGTCGGCCCGGGCGGTCCCGGGCAGGGTCATCGCGGCCACGGCGACCAGCAGCATGGTGCAGACACCGCTGATGAGCAGCCTGACGTTGCGGAACGTTCCCGGCCGACCGCTGCGGCGGCCCGGCGGATGTGCGGATGCGTCGGTCATGTGCGTGTTTCCTCCTCGTTCCCGTGAGGTGACGCGCTGCGAATCGCCCACAGTGTTGAACTGGCCCTGTCAAGTGTCAATACTTTCGACGTCCAATCCGAAACATTCGCTAGTGCTGGCAATGGCGAACGGCGGAGTTCTGGCAGCTCAAGTGGGTCGCCTGGACAGTTTCCGGATGGCGGATCTCGGAGGGCGGCGCTGGAGAGATCGGCGAATGCTTTCGACTTCTCGAAAGGTTTCGAAAGATTTCCCGATCGCGCTATCGGTCGGCGGACCATTCGGAAAGGGCTGGAGACGCGCCGTGCCGCGGTAAAGACTCCGGACATGCAAAAGACCCCACCGAAGTGGGGTCCTGCTGGTGTCCGAGGGGGGACTTGAACCCCCACGCCCGATAAAGGGCACTAGCACCTCAAGCTAGCGCGTCTGCCATTCCGCCACCCGGACAAGGTGTCTGTCGCGCGGGGTTTCCCTCGCGGCGACAGGTGAAACATTACCAGGCTTCCGAGGGTTCCCAGATCACCCCCCGTCCCGGCGTGACCCCCCGTCCCCGTGTGAGCGCCCCGTCCCGGCATGAACGCCGTGTGACGGGCCGGGGCCGCCCTTGGGCAGGAGGGCGGGTGGGAGAGAGGATGAGGGGGACCACCAGCGGCGACAGTGGGAGGAACCAGCGTGAGCGAGAGCGGCACGACCAGGAACGTCACGGGCGAGGACGAGGTCGTGGACCTCTGTCGTGAGCTGATCCGGATCGACACCAGCAACTACGGGGACCACTCAGGCCCGGGCGAGCGCGAGGCCGCGGAGTACGTCGCCGAGAAGCTCGCCGAGGTCGGCCTCGAACCGCAGATCTTCGAGTCGCACAAGGGCCGTGCCTCCACCGTGGCCCGTATCGAGGGCGAGGACCCCTCACGGCCCGCGCTCCTCATCCACGGCCACACCGACGTCGTCCCCGCCAACGCGTCGGACTGGACCCACCACCCCTTCTCGGGCGAGGTCGCCGACGGGATGGTCTGGGGCCGTGGCGCGGTCGACATGAAGGACATGGACGCCATGACGCTCGCCGTCGTACGGGAGCGGATGCGCACGGGCCGCAAGCCTCCGCGCGACATCGTCCTCGCCTTCCTCGCCGACGAGGAGGCCGGCGGTACGTTCGGCGCCCGGCACCTGGTGGACAAGCACCCGGACCTCTTCGAGGGCGTCACCGAGGCGATCGGCGAGGTGGGCGGATTCTCCTTCACGGTCAACGAGAAGCTGCGGCTGTACCTCGTCGAGACCGCGCAGAAGGGCATGCACTGGATGAAGCTGACCGTGGACGGCACCGCCGGGCACGGTTCGATGATCCACAAGGACAACGCGATCACGGAGCTGTCCGAGGCCGTCGGGCGGCTCGGCCGGCACAAGTTCCCGGTGCGGGTGACGAAGACCCTGCGGCACTTCCTCGACGAACTCGGCGACGCCCTGGGCACCGAGCTCGACCCCGAGAACATGGACGAGACGCTCGCCAAGCTCGGCGGCATCGCCAAGCTCATCGGCGCCTCGCTGCAGAACACCGCCAACCCGACCCAGTTGGGCGCCGGTTACAAGGTCAACGTGATTCCGGGGCAGGCCACCGCGCATGTCGACGGCCGCTATCTGCCGGGCTACGAGGAGGAGTTCCTCGCCGACCTCGACCGGATCCTCGGTCCCCGGGTCAAGCGCGAGGACGTCCACGCGGACAAGGCGCTGGAGACCGGCTTCGACGGCGCCCTCGTCGACGCCATGCAGACCGCGCTCTCGGCCGAGGACCCGATCGCGCGCGCCGTGCCCTACATGCTCTCGGCCGGCACCGACGCCAAGTCCTTCGCCGATCTCGGCATCCGCTGCTTCGGCTTCGCCCCGCTGAAGCTGCCCCCCGAGCTGGACTTCGCGGGCATGTTCCACGGGGTCGACGAGCGGGTCCCGGTGGACGCTCTCCAGTTCGGCGTGCGAGTGCTGGACCGATTCATCGACGCCTCCTGACGTGCCGCCGGCGGCACGTCCCGCCCGGGCGTCGGCGGGCTGACCTGCCGAACCGCCCGGGAGGTGCGGGGTGTTGACGCCGGCATTCGACCGCGCGTGCGGAGATCGCCCGGGACGAGTGAATGCGACCATAAGCCCATAGCTCTACTACTCCCTCCTCGTTACAGGTGTTGCGATCCGCTGCTTTGGACCGCATTTGCCTACCAGGAGGAATAATGATCAAGAAGATCGTCGCCGCCGCTGCTGCCACGGGTGGTCTGGTTCTCGCGGGTGCGGGTCTGGCCGTCGCCGACTCGGGTGCCCAGGGAGCCGCTGTGCAGTCCCCGGGCGTCGCCTCCGGCAACGTCATCCAGGTGCCCGTCCACGTTCCGGTGAACGTCTGCGGCAACACGGTCTCCGTGATCGGGCTGCTGAACCCGGCCTTCGGCAACACCTGCTTCAACCACTGACATCGCGCCTCATCCCATGAGGGGGATCCCATGGGTCACCTCATGAGGGTCACTTCGTGAAGGTCTGAGCCCGTCGGCCCCGGAGTGCGCGCCATGCGCTCCGGGGCCGACCGGCTTCCCCGCGTACGTCACTGGCGTGCGCGTGCTCTCGATGGTCCACGTCCCAAGGACTGTTGGTCCACGTCCCAGGACTGAAGGCAGGGATTTCAGCTATGCGACAGGTCACCCGCAAAGGCCTGATGACCGTGGCGGCGGCCGGTGGTGTCCTCGCGGTCACCAGCGTCTCCGCGCACGCCGACTCGGGCGCGTTCGGCGCCGCGTCGAACTCTCCCGGCGTGCTGTCGGGCAACACCGTGCAGGCGCCCGTGAACGTGCCGGTCAACGTCTGCGGCAACACGGTGAACGTGGTCGGGCTGCTCAACCCGGCGATGGGCAACACCTGTGTCAACCACGGCGGCGGAGGCGGTTCGTCCGCGGGCCGGGGGCATCAGGGCGGTCATGGTGGTCACGGCGGCGGCGCGCAGGCCCGCGGCGGCGCCGCCCACTCGCCGGGCGTGGGCTCCGGCAACCACGTCCAGGCGCCGGTCGACGTCCCCCTGAACCTCTGCGGCAACAGCGTGAACGTCATCGGGATCGGCAACGCGGCGGCGGGCGACAGTTGCGCGAACGGCGCGGGCACGGGCGGCCACCAGCCCGGCCACCCCGGCCATCCCGGTCATCCGGGTCAGCCCGGCCACCCCGGTCACCCGGGTCAGCCCGGTCATCCTGGCCACCCCGGACATCCGGGTCACCCGGGGCACCCTGGGCACGGCGGTGACTGTGAGCACCCAGGTCACCCGGGGCACCCCGGACACCCGGGCGAGCCCGGTCACCCCGGTCACCCTGGCGAGCCGGGCCATCCGGGTCAGCCGGGTCAGCCGGGTCAGCCGGGTCAGCCGGGTCAGCCGGGTCAGCCGGGTCAGCCGGGTCAGCCGGGTCAGCCCGGAACCCCGGGTCACCCCGGCAACCCCGGTACCCCTGGTCACCCGGGCAACCCCGGTGGCTCCGGTCACCCCGGCACCTCCACCCCGGGCGGTGGCAAGCACCGGGCCGGTGCCGTGCAGGTCGGTCAGACCGGCTCGGGGGCCGTCGTGCGGACGCCGGCCGTGGACGGAGGGGCCGAGCTGGCCCACACCGGCAGTGACCTGCCGGTCGGAGCTGCCGTACCCGCGGCAGCCGCCGCGCTGCTGGCCGGCGCCGTGCTCTACCGCCGGGCGCGTGCCGCTGCGTGACGCGGCGACGTCGCGCGGCCGGAGAGATCGAGCGGTAGCGCGGCCGGAGAAGTTGCGATGATCACAGCGGGGAGCGGGGAGCGGGGAGCGGGGAGCGGGCGTGATCTCACGCGCGCAGGACTGATCGCTGCGCGGCACGGCTGCGACCGAGGCGCCCCGGCCTTCCCGGTGACGTGAGTGACCGTGCGGGCCTCGCGATGGCGGGGCCCGCACCGGTTCAGCGGCCTTGTGTCACCACGTGGCGCGTACCTGGCGGATGATCCGGCGGCGCAACCGCACTCTGCGGCTGCCGTCACGGAGCAGGCTCAGGCGGTCCAACTCCCAGTGTCCGTACTCGGCATGGTCCGTCAGCAGACGTGTCGTCTCCTTGCGGGAGACCCCGCGAGGTACGTACACGTCGACAAATTCGTATTCCGGCATCGCATCTATTGTGCGGGCAGAGGCCCAGTACGGATAGCGTCTGCACTATGTCTGATGCTGTGCAGCCCACCGCTGCCGAGGTACGCGCCGCCGCAGAGGCTGTCAAGACCGCACTCGACCGCCACCTCGCGGCGGTCGAGCGCAGGACGGGCGATGACGACCCGGACGTCTACGAGGCTTTCAACGAGCTCGCCGCGGCGGCCGAGGAGTACGACGAGCTCCTCTACGACCGTTACGACGAGGTCACGCCCTTCGAGATCCCCGGCGGTGACGACACGCTGCCTCCCTACACGGGGCCCGAGGAGCCGAACGCGCTGAGCGTGGTGATCCGCCGGGACTACGCGGTGGTGGAGCCCCAGCGGCTGCTGGCGCAGGCCCAGCGGGTGGAGGCGGTGGAGGAGGACGGCGCCACCGCCGACGAGGGCTTCGACGCGGCGGCCGGCACCGTTCACGGTGCGTTGGGGGTCCTCTTCGGAGAGTTCGAGCCCGACGAGATCGCCAGCCGGCACAAGGAGTTCGGGCTGGAGGAGGGCGACTCCACGCTGTGGGTGACCGCCGCCGACGAACCGGCCGAGCCGGGTGAATGGCTGGAGACGCCCTTCGAGTCGATCGACCCGCAGCGGGTGGTCTGCCGCTTCGACGTCAGCTCGGTCTTCGACGAGGAGTCGGACGACGACGACCTGGACGACGACCTCGGCTCCGGCGCGGACATCGACTCCGAGGACCGCCTGGACGCGGATCGCTGACCCACCCCGGCACGCACGTGCCCCGCAAGTGGCGGCCACCGACCCTCGGTGGCCGCCACTCGCACGTTCGTGGCCGGACCGGCGCCCGACCGCGCGACTGCCCGGCTCTCGGCAGCCCGGTTCCGCGGCCGCGCCTGACGGCCGCCCGGGCCCAGGGGCGCCGGCCTCAGGACTGCCCGGGTCCCAGGGCAGCCCGGCTCCGCAGCCGCCCGGCCTCAAGTCGCCTGGCACCCGGTCGCCAGGCTTCAAGGCCGCTTGGGCCCGGTCGCTCGGCTTCAAGGTCGCTTGGGGCCCGCGGCCGCCCGGCGGCCCGACCAAGGCTGCCCGGCCCCACGGCTGCCGGCCGTGGCCCCCTGGACCTGCCCAAGGCGGCCCCGGCCCCCCGGCCCGGCCGGATCAGCCGCGCGATCAGGCCGACGTAGGCGTCTGCGCCTTCAGCAGGGCCTGAAGGCGGGTCGTGCGGGGCTTCTGGGGGACCTCGGCCACCGCGTGCGGCAGGGCCTGCTCGACTCCGTGCACGACGGAGAGGTGCCGCTCGGCCCGCCCGAAGGCCGTGTAGACCCAGGGCCGGGTCAGGGCCCCGGCGGCGTCACCGGGCAGCACCACGACGGCGGCCGGCCAGCGCAGCCCCACCGCCTGGTGCGCGGTGAGCGCCCAGCCGTGCCGCACGGTCTGCTCCACCCGGTCCTTCGGCACGACCACAGGGGTGCCCGAGCAGTCCAGGTGCAGTCCCTCGGCGTCGGCCCGCACCACCCGGCCCGGCAGTGAACGGCCCGGTGCGGGGGAGTGGACGATCCGGTCGCCCGGGTCGAACCCGCCGAAGCGGCCGGGACCGGGGTTCAGCCGCTCCTTGAGGGCGGTGTTCAGTGCGCGGGTGCCGACCGGGCCGCCGTGCCCCGGGGTGATGACCTGCGTCTGCTCGGCCGGCACGCCGATCGCACGCGGCACCGAGTCCGCGACGAGCTGAACCGTCCGGTGGACCGCCTCGCCCGCGTCACGCACCGGGACGATCACCACCTCCTTGCCGGGCGCCTCGACCTGGTTGAGCTCGCCGATGCCGATCCCGGATACCAGCTCGCCGATGGGCCCGGGATCGGGGGTCCGCGAGGCCACCTGCGGGCATGCCCGCGCGGCGATCAGGTCCGCGAAGACCCGGCCGGGGCCCGCCGACCACAGCACACCCGGATCACCGCTCAGCACGAGCCGCGCCCCGTCCGGCAGCGACTCCGCGAGCATGGCCGCCGTCTCGACGTCGAGCTGCGGCGCGTCCAGGACGACCAGGACGTCCAGGTCCAGGGCACCGTCCGCGTCCCGGCCCGGGCCCTCGGCGCCGGAGAGCAGCCCGGCGACCGTGGCGGCTCCGGTCGCCTCGCCGCCCGTGGGGCGGTCCGCGGCGCCGTCCGCCGGCTCGTGCCGGGCCAGTCGGGCGGCGAAGTCGTCGCGCCCGCCGGAGGTGTGTGCGGCGGCCCAGCCGCGCAGTCCGAGCGCGCGGGCCGCGTGCAGCAGCGCCGCGACCTCGGCCCGCGAGGCCTCGCCGCCGGTGTGCAGCACCAGGCCGTGGGCGCCGCCCGCGCGGATCAGCTCCCCCGCCGAGCGGGGTGCCGAGGCGGCCTCCCGCTCCCAGCCGGCGGCCGAACCGTCCTCCTTCGGCACCGAGTTCACCAGCCGGGCGAGTCCGTCGGCCAGGCTCTCCTCCGCGAGTGCGTACCGCTCCAGGCCGATCAGGATCCGCACCGGGCGCTCCTGCGGCTCCTCCGCGTCGTCGTCCGCGGCCGCCGCGGCCGGGGGAGCGGAGTCCAGCGCGTCCTGGAAGACCAGGGCCTCGCCCTCCGCGACGGCGCTCTGCACGGCCGTGTCCGGGTCGGGCACCGAGCGCTGGGAGAGCGCCGCGATCAGCGCCGGGGCGTCCAGAGCGGTGTGCCCGGCGACGGCGGCCTGCTCCAGCAGCCACACGGTCAGCGCCGTGCCACGGCGTTCGTCGTCCGGACCGCACTCGGCGCCGAGCAGCGCCCGCGCGAACCCGTCGGCCTGCTCGGGCCGCACCCCGGGCACCCGCAGCAACTGCCAGGGGTCCTCGCGGAGCCGGTCGTCCGCGCCCTCGCCCAGAACCGTGACGACCTGGGCCGCGAGCCCCTCGGGGGCGCCGGCCCCGGCCAGCACGGCACGGACGGCGGCGACGGCCTCCGGGGGCGCTCCCGGGGCCGGCGCGGTCGGCGCCGCGACCGGCTGCGGTCGCCGTACGGGCTCCGGGGCGGCCCGGCGCGGAGCGGGATCCGGCTCGCGGAAGGCGGTGGCCACGGGCTTCTCGCCGCTCTCCACGGCCCGTACCGCGGCGAGCAGGTCCGCGGCCGTGCCGCTGAGCTTGGTGCCGGCCTCGATGGGCGCCCGCTTCTCCGCCTTGCGCCGCTCGATCCGCTCCCGCTCCACCCGCTGGGCCGCGAGCTCCGCGGCCGCCTCGGACACCTGAGCGGCACCTTCGGCCGTCCCGGCCCCCTCGGCGCCCGTGCCCTCGCCTGTGTCCTCGCCTGTGCCCTCGCCCTCGCCCGTGCTCTCGTCGGCGGAGACGTCCCCGTCCCCGGAGGGCTCGGCCGCCCGGTCCACGCCCTCGCCCGTCGGCTCGGAGGCGCCGGCGGCCGACTCCGCGCCCGGCGTCCCCGGCTCCGCGTCCTGAGTGGTCTCGGGCTCCGTGCTCACAGCGTGCTCCAGTCGTGATCGGGATAGTGGTGCACCGGGGCCGACACGTCGTCGAGCGCCCGGCAGATCTCGTCAGGAAGACTAAGCGCCTCCACTGACAACGCGGCCGTGAGCTGCTGTGCGTTGCGCGCGCCGACGACGGGCGCGACGACCCCGGGCCGGTCGCGGACCCAGGCGAGCGCCACCTGCAGCGGGGTCACGGCGAGACCGTCCGCCGCGGTCGACACCGCCTCCACGACGCTGCTCGCCGTCTCGTCGAGATAGGGCGCCACGAAGGGCGCGAGGTGTTCGGACGCGCCCCGGGAGTCGGCCGGTGTCCCGGCCCGGTACTTGCCGGTGAGCACACCGCGCCCGAGCGGCGAGGAGGGCAGCAGGCCGATGCCCAGGTCGAGGGCGGCGGGCAGCACCTCACGCTCGATGCCGCGCTGCAGCAGGGAGTACTCCATCTGCGTACTGGCCAGCCGCGTGCGTATACCGGGTGCCGAGATCTGCCAGGTCGCGGCCTTGGCGAGCTGCCAGCCGCAGAAGTTGGACACGCCGGCGTAGCGCGCGCGGCCGCTGGCGACGGCCAGGTCGAGGGCCTGGAGGGTCTCGTCGAGCGGCGTGTGGGAGTCGTAGGCGTGCACGTGCCACACGTCCACGTAGTCGGTGCCCAGGCGGGCGAGCGAGGCGTCCAGGGCCGACAGGAGATGACTGCGCGAGCCGTCGAAGCGGCGGTCCGGCTCGCGCACGCTCCCCGCCTTCGTCGAGATGACCAGGTCACGGCGCGGGACGAGCCCTTCCATGAGCTGCCCGAGGAGATACTCCGCCTCCCCGTCGCCGTACACGTCCGCCGTGTCGACGAGGTTCCCGCCCGCTTCCCAGAACGTCTTCAAGAGGTCCGCGGCGTCATGCTCGTCGGTGTCCCGCCCCCACGTGAGGGTGCCGAGCCCGATCCGGGAAACACGCAGGCCGGTACGGCCGAGATGCCTCTGCTCCATGGACGCCGAGATTACTGTCCGGCACCGGCGGTGTGGGGGCCTGTGGACAACGGAAATCCGGCGGAAGGCCGCTCCCCGCCGGGGGCGCCCGCACGCTAGGGTCTCGGACACAAGGGACGTTACTGATCAGTAAGGGGATCGGCCATGCAGCTCGGCATCAATCTCGGCTACTGGGGCGCCGGAATGGACGCGGACAACCTCGCCGTCGCCCGGGAGGCCGACCGGCTCGGATACGCCGTCTGCTGGGCCGCCGAGGCCTACGGCTCCGACGCGGCCACCGTGCTGAGCTGGGTCGCCGCCCAGACCGAGCGGATCGACGTCGGTTCGGCCATCTTCCAGATCCCGGCGCGCCAGCCCGCGATGACCGCGATGACCGCCGCGACGCTGGACTCGCTGTCGGGCGGCCGCTTCCGCCTCGGCCTCGGCGTCTCGGGCCCGCAGGTCTCCGAGGGCTGGTACGGCGTCAAGTTCGACAAGCCGCTGGCCCGCACCCGCGAGTACGTGGAGATCGTGCGCAAGGCCATGACGCGCGAGCGGCTGTCGTACGAGGGCGAGCACTGGACCCTGCCGCTGCCCGGCGGCCCCGGCAAGCCGCTCAAGCTGACCGTGCACCCGGAGCGTGAGCACATCCCGCTGTACATCGCCGCGATCGGCCCGAAGAACCTGGAGCAGACCGGCGAGATCGCGGACGGCGCGCTGCTCATCTTCCCCTCGGCCGAGCACATCGAGGACACCGCGCTCACCTACCTGCGCGCGGGCCGCGAGAAGGCCGGGAAGACGCTGGAAGGGTTCGACGTCTGCCCGACCCTGCCGCTCGCCGTCGGCGCCGACAAGGACGTCCCCGCGCTCGCCGACATGTTCCGCCCGTACACCGCCCTGTACGTCGGCGGCATGGGAAGCCGCAAGCAGAACTTCTACAACCAGCTCGCGCAGCGCATGGGCTACGAGAAGGAAGCCGCCGAGATCCAGGACAAGTACCTGTCCGGCGACAAGGAGGCCGCCGCGGCCGCCGTCCCGCACGCCCTGATCGACCAGACGACCCTGCTCGGCTCGGTGGACCGCATCGCCGACCGCATGAAGGCGTACGCCGCCGTCGGTGTCACCACGCTCACGCTGGCCCCCGCGGGCTTCACGCTGGAGGACCGGCTCGCCTCGCTGCGGGCCGGCACCGAGGCCCTGGAGCGGGCCGGACTCGCGTAACCCCGGCTGAATCGCCGCCGGGAGGTTTCTGCGGCCGTGGTGGGGGCTCGGGGGTCTTCCCCGCCACGGCCGTCACGGAGAACAACGCGCCGACGGCCCCTTGGTTACGCGTGCGGGGCCGCCGCGCCGTCCATCGTTCGGCCGATTTGTCGGACACATCGGTTGCCGGGCCCCGGACGACCCATTTGACTCGTTTTCTGCACAACTCTGCAGAGAGGGTGTCAACCATGCTGTCCGCCAAGAGCCTGTTCCAGGAAATCCTCGACAACGACGAGTCGTACCGCCTCTTCTGCTCCATCGCCGCGAGCGGCGAGTCGCAGGGCGGCTGGGAGAACGCCCGGATCGCCGCGCTGGTCCCGCCGGGCGAACGCGCCCTCGCCCCCAAGATCGCCCGGCACGGCGCCGACGAGGACAAGCACGGACGGATCTTCAACGCCCTCCTGAAGAAGCGCGGCCTCGAACCCGTCGAGGTGCCGTCCGACACCGACTACACGATGCTCCTGGAACGCCACGGCATCGGCCTCGCGCACGACAAGCTCAAGGGGGACCAGCCCCTCACCGTGCAGGACATCGTCACCTATCTGGCCCACAGCCGGGTCACCGAGCAGCGCGCCTCCGAGCAGATGGACCTGCTGCGCAAGCACTTCGCCGACCACCCCGACATCGGCCGCGCGGTACGGATGATCTCGGCCGACGAGGACAACCACCTCGCCTACTGCCACGAGGAACTGCTGCGCTTCGCCTACGCGGGACACGGCCGCGCCATCCAGCGGGCCCTGCGCGAGTGCGCGCTCGCCGAGATCCGCATCTACCGGGACGTCAGCCTCGCCGTGATGGCCCACATGGGCCGCCTCCTCGGCTGGTCCCGGGCCAAGGCGGCCGTCCTCGCCGCGGGCATCCACGCCGTGTACGCCTACGAGCGCGCCGCGGGCTGGCGCCGGATGGTCACCCTGGAGATGCCCGAGCGGCGCGGCGCCCTGAACGGCCCCGCCACCCCGGCACCGGAATTCGCCTGAACCGCGCGCGGAGCTACAGCCAGCCCCGCCGCTTGAACAACCGGTACAGCGCGAACTCCAGGACGACCATGCCCCCGATCACCGCCGGATACGACCACAGCCAGTGCAGCTCGGGCATGTGATCGAAGTTCATGCCGTAGATCCCCGCGATCATCGTGGGGACCGCGGCCATGGCGGCCCACGCCGAGATCTTCCGCATGTCGTCGTTCTGCCGCACGCTCATCTGCGCGAGATGCGCCGACAGGATGTCGGACACCAGCCGGTCCAGGCTCTCCACGGACTCGTTGACCCGCAGCAGGTGGTCGTTGACGTCACGGAAGAAGGGCTGCGCCTCGCCGTCGACGAAGGGCACGTCCGCCGTCTTCAGGCCCGAGCCCGCGAGCCGGGACAGCGGCATCGCCAGCGGCACGGTAGCCCGGCGGAACTCCTGGACCTGCCGCTTGAACGCGTAGATCCGCGAGGCGGTGTGCCGCGAGCCGCCGAGATGGGGCGAGAAGACCTCCGCCTCCAGCTCCTCCAGGTCGGTGCCGAGTTCGGTCGCCACGTCCAGGTAGTGGTCCACGGTGGCGTCCGCGATCGAGTGGAGCACCGCCGTCGGCCCGTGCCGCAGCGTCTCCGGATCCGACTCCAGCCGCCGCCGGACCGCCTGCAGCGGCGACTCCTCACCGTGCCGCACGGTCACCACGAACGAGTCGCCCACGAAGACCATGACCTCGCCCGAGGTGACCGTGTCGCTCTGCGGCTCGTACGACACCGGCTTGAGGACCATGAACAGCGAGTCCTCGTACACCTCCAGCTTGGGGCGCTGATGGGCCTTGAGGGCGTCCTCGACCGCCAGCGGGTGGAGCCCGAACTCCTGCGTGACCAGGTCGAACTCCTTCTCCGTCGGCTCGTGCAGGCCGATCCACACGAACGCGTGGCCCCCGGCACGGCACTGGGCCAGCGCCTCGGAGAGGTCGTCGGCGCCCTCGGTCCGGCGGCCGTCACGATAGATGGCGCAGTCGACGATCACGGTGCGCATTCTCCCGCCGTCATGGCCCCGCCGCACACCGGGGGCCGCTTTCCACTGGGCTCACCGCACACCGGCGGCCGCTTTCCGCCGGTCCCGCCGGGCACCGGGGGCCGCTTTCCACAGGGCCCGCCGCCTTCCCGGGCCGTCCGTTTACGCTGGGCCGCATGCCCACCCTGATCCTCGTCCGGCACGGACGCTCCACCGCCAACACCGCGGGACTGCTCGCCGGCTGGACGCCCGGCGTCGCGCTCGACGAGCGCGGTACGCAGCAGGCCCAGGCCCTGCCCGGCCGGCTGGCCGGGCTGCCGATCGCCGAGGTCGTCACCAGCCCCCTCCAGCGCTGCCGGGAGACCGTCCAGCCGCTCCTCGAGGCCCGCCCCCAGGTCCCCGTGCACACCGAGGAGCGCATCGGGGAGGCCCACTACGGCGACTGGTCGGGCCGCAAGCTCGCCGAGCTCAAGGACGAGCCGCTGATGGACGTCGTCCAGGCGCATCCGTCCGCGGCCGCCTTCCCCGGTGGCGAGTCGATGCGGGCCATGCAGCACCGCGCCGCCGAAGCGGTCCGCGAGTGGAACGCGCGCGTGGAGCGCGACCACGGCGGTGACGCGGTCTATCTCATGTGTTCGCACGGCGACATCATCAAGTCGCTCGTCGCCGACGCACTCGGACTTCATCTCGACCTCTTTCAGCGGATCTCTGTGGAACCGTGTTCCATCACAGCGATCCGTTACACCCGGCTCAGGCCCTTTCTCGTGCGTCTCGGGGACACCGGCGATCTCGCCTCCCTGGCCCCGCGCGAGGAAACCCCGGACGGCGACGCACCGGTCGGGGGCGGTGCGGGCGCACCGTGATCGTCGGCCGCAGTAGGGTGAAGCGGTCGAACCAGCACAGCAGTTGTCAACCCGTTCTCAGCCGACGCGGGCCGATGGCCGGCCGGCTCCCCTGCCGATTCAATGGAGACAGGACGTGTCCCGTCAGGTGTTCCTCTACGACCCCCCGGACCGCTTCGTGGCCGGTACGGTCGGGTTGCCCGGACGCCGTACCTTCTTCCTGCAGGCATCCTCCGGCCCCCGGGTGACGAGTGTGGCCCTGGAGAAGACCCAGGTCGCCGCGCTCGCCGAGCGCATGGACGAACTCCTGGACGAGGTCGTCCGGCGCACCGGAGGCAGCGCCCCGGTCCCGGCCATGGCCCCCACCGAGGTCTCCGACACCGCCCCCCTCGACACCCCCGTGGAGGAGGAGTTCCGCGTCGGCACCATGGCACTGGCCTGGGACGGCGAGGAACAGCGCATGATCGTCGAGGCGCAGGCCCTCGTGGAGGTCGAGGCGGAGTCCGACGAGGACCTCGCCGAGGCCGAGGAGCGGCTGCTCCAGGACGAGGAGAACGGGCCGCCCATGCTCCGCGTCCGGCTCACCGGAGCCCAGGCCCGCGCCTTCGCCAAACGGGCCCTCGACGTCGTCAACGCCGGCCGGCCCCCCTGCCCGCTGTGCAGCCTCCCGCTCGACCCGGAAGGACACGTATGTCCGCGCCAGAACGGATACCGCCGCGGAGCGTGACGACCGCCGAGCTGCTCGCCCGGGGCGAGCTGAAGGTACGCGGACGGATCCGCGAGGCCTCGAACGCGGTGCTCTACTGCTCCGTGTCCTACGAGGGCCATGAGGCCTTCTGCGTCTACAAGCCCGTCGCCGGGGAACGGCCGCTGTGGGACTTCCCCGACGGCACGCTCGCCCAGCGCGAGGTCGCCGCCTACGAGGTCTCCGAGGCGACCGGCTGGGGGCTCGTGCCCCCCACCGTGCTGCGCGACGGACCGTACGGCGAGGGCATGTGCCAGATGTGGATCGAGCCCTCCGCCACCGAGGACGGGGACGGGCTGCTCGCGCTCGTGCCGGGCGAGGAGCCCGCCGAGGGCTGGAAGGCCATCGGATTCGCCGAGGTCGGCGAGGGCGAGACGGCGCTGCTCGTGCACGCCGACGACGTCCGGCTGCGACGCCTCGCCGTCCTCGACGCCGTGATCAACAACGCCGACCGCAAGGGCGGCCATCTGCTGCCCGCGGAGGAGGGCCGCCTCTACGGCATCGACCACGGGGTCACCTTCAACGCCGAGAACAAGCTGCGCACCCTGCTGTGGGGATGGGCGGGCGAGCCGCTCACGGACGAGGCCCTCCAGGTCCTGGCCACCCTGCGCGAGGCCCTGGCCCCGGGCGCACCCCTGGCCACCCGCCTGGCCGAACTCGTCACCCCGGCCGAGATCGAGGCCACCCGGGCGCGCGTCGAGGGCATGCTGGCCTCCGGAAGACACCCGGAGCCGAGCGGTGACTGGCCCGCGATCCCCTGGCCTCCGGTGTAGCGCGCCGCCGCGTCCGCACCGTACGACACGGTCCCACCGCCCTCGGTCCATGCCCAGTTCGTATCCGGAAGTCCCGTCCGGTTACGCTCATGACATGTATGCCTGGCCCGCTTCTGAGGTCCCCGCCCTGCCTGGTGAGGGCCGCGACCTCCGGATCCACGACACCGCGACCGGTGGGCTCGTCACCCTTGCCCCCGGTCCCGTCGCCCGTATCTACGTGTGCGGCATCACGCCGTACGACGCCACCCACATGGGACACGCGGCGACCTACAACGCGTTCGACCTCGTGCAGCGCGTGTGGCTCGACACCAAGCGGCAGGTTCACTACGTCCAGAACGTGACGGACGTCGACGACCCGCTGCTGGAGCGGGCCGAGCGCGACGGCGTCGACTGGGTGGGACTCGCCGAGAAGGAGACCGCCCTCTTCCGCGAGGACATGACCGCCCTGCGGATGCTGCCGCCGCGCCACTACATAGGCGCCGTCGAGGCGATACCCGGCATCGTGCCGCTCGTCGAGCGGCTGCGGGACGCCGGAGCCGCCTACGAACTCGAAGGCGACGTGTACTTCTCCGTCGAGGCCGACCCCGACTTCGGCAAGGTGTCCAACCTGGACGCCGCCACGATGCGCCTGCTCTCCGCCGAACGCGGCGGCGACCCGGACCGGCCCGGCAAGAAGAACCCCCTCGACCCGATGCTGTGGATGGCCGCCCGCGAGGGCGAGCCGAGCTGGGACGGCGGCTCACTGGGCCGCGGCCGTCCCGGCTGGCACATCGAGTGCGTCGCCATCGCCCTCGACCACCTCGGCATGGGCTTCGACGTCCAGGGCGGCGGCTCCGACCTCGCCTTCCCGCACCACGAGATGGGCGCCTCGCACGCCCAGGTGCTGACCGGCGAGTTCCCCATGGCCAAGGCGTACGTCCACGCCGGCATGGTTGCCCTGGACGGCGAGAAGATGTCGAAGTCCAAGGGAAACCTCGTCTTCGTGTCCCGGCTGCGGCGTGACGGGGTCGACCCCGCCGCCATCCGGCTGGCGCTGCTCGCGCACCACTACCGGTCCGACTGGGAATGGACGGACGCCGTCCTGGAGGAGGCCGTCGCGCGCCTGGAGGACTGGCGGGCCGCGGTGTCGCGTCCCGACGGGCCGTCCGCCGACGCCCTCGTCGAGGAGATCCGCGCCGCGCTCTCCGAGGACCTCGACGCACCGGCCGCGCTCGCCGCGGTCGACCGCTGGGCCGCGCTCCAGCACGAGACGGGCGGCACGGACGAGGGCGCCCCCGGCGTCGTCTCGCGGGCCGTCGACGCCCTTCTCGGCGTCGCGCTGTAGAACCCCCCTCCCGCCGCGCTCCCCACGAGCGCGGCGGGACACCCGAGTGCCGGGCGGAGATCCTCCGCCCGGCACTCTTCGTGTTCCTGGAGCCCCGCGCCTACCTGGTCACGATGACGGACTGGAGGGCGCCGGTGCCGGTGTCGTAGATCCCGTGGACCTGCTGCCCGAAGGCGAAGGCCCTCTGGACCACGTCATGGGTGACGGGGTCGGGGTGCACGAGGCGGCGCCAGCCGTTGTCGATGAACAGGTACAGCGCCCGCGGCTGGCCCGGGAGCGGGGTCACGACGTCCTGGAAGTGCTGGGCCGTGCCGATGGCCAGCGCCCGGGTCTCGACGGCGCTCGGCAGGATCATCGGCTCACCCTGCTGGATCTGCTGGCTCTGGTGCTGCTGCTGCCCGCCGAGCTGCTGGAGCAGTTGCTGGAACGGCTGCTGCCGGCCGAGCTGCTGGAGCTGCTGCTGCAGGTGCTGCGGAACCTGCTGCCCGATCTCGTGCCGGTCGAAGGGCTGCTGGAACTGCTGCCCCGTCTGCGTCTGATCGGCCGGCATCTGCTGACCGATGGGCATCTGCTGACCGATGGGCATCTGCTGGCCGATGCCCATCTGCTGCCCGAACGGCGTCTGCTGCCCGAACGGCTGCTGTTGGGCGATGCCCTGCTGCTGGTACGGCGACGTGCTCGGGTACTGCTGCTGGTAGGGCGACGTGCTCGGGTACTGCTGCTGTCCCTGTTGTCCCTGCTGGCTCATCTGCGGGATCACGCTCATGCGGGGGTGCCACCTTCCATCCGTGGTTGGTTGCGTTCCGTCCCGGTCCGGTGGGACCACGTCCTCAGCCCGTGACGACCAGGCCGACGATCTCGTCGTCCGAGAACCAGACCCGTACATCGGGCTGTCCCGCCGCGAAGGCGGCGTGCACCGCCTGCCGGATCTCGGGGGACGGCCGGTCGAGGTTGCGCCAGGCGCCGGACACGTACAGCCGGAGCCTCGGCGGGAGTTCGTGCGGATACGGCAGCAGCTCGTCCCAGTACCGCTCGGCGCGGCCCGAGCCGACCGCCTCCGGCAGCAGCCGGGTCACCGCCGCCTTGATGTCGGGCCGGCTGCCGATCCGCTGGGACGCGGGCCGGCCCGGCGCGTCCTGCTGCGGGGAACCCGTGCCCCGCAGCAGGACGCGCGCACGTTCCGAGGACATCGGTGGCCGGCCCGCGGCCTTGAGCATGCCCTGCAGCGCGGCCAGGGCGCCGACCACCACCGGGGAGGCGGAAGACGTCCCCGAGAACGTGTCCGTGTACCAGGTGATCTCCTCGGCCCCGCCCTGCAGATCGCCGGGCCGGTCCCAGAAGCCACCGGTGGTCGTGACCTCGCGTCCCCAGCCCTGGGCGTCCACGCGGGCGCCGTAGTTGGAGAACGCGAGCCGTGAACGGTCCGGCCCGTGGTCGCGGCCGTGGGTGCCGGGCGGCGGCGCGCCCGCGCCGACCAGGATCGCCCCGGAGGACGGGTTGGAGGGGTTGAAGGGATTGCGCCACCACTCGGGGAACTCCGCCGGCCGGCGTTCGTAGAGCGCGTCGTCCAGCGACTCGCCGCCGTTGCCGGCGGCGGCCACCACGAGGATGCCCCGGGAGGTCGCGTCCTGGATGGCCGCGAAGTCGTCGGGCCACCATTCCAGCGCGATGTATCCCTCCTGGCTGTCGCGCTCCTCGAAGTCGAACCGGGGCCCCGGAGCGTGCAGTTCGACGAGGACGATGTCGCCGGGGCCCAGCCGCTCCGCCGCCGCGTGGATCGCCGCGGCCGTCCCGATGCCCCGGAACGACGCGGCCGCCGTCACGGCCTCCGGCGCGATGCCGGTGATCCCGTGCTCGTTGCGGTCCCCGCCGATCACGCCGATGACGGCGGTGCCGTGGTTGCGCCAGGCGAGGTCCGTGTGCGGCGTGCCCACGACCACCCCGGCGAGCTTCGACGCCAGGTCCTCGTGCCCGAGCTGCCAGGCACCCTCGACGTCGATCACCGTGACGCCCCGGCCCGCACCGCCCGGCCGCTGCCACGCCCAGTACGCGTCGACGCCCTCGGGCGCCGGGCGCAGGTAGCCCTGCCTGCTGGTGAAGTCGGGGGTGACCGGCGCCCCTTCCTTCAGCCGCCGGCCCTCGTCGGCGCTCCGGCCGGTCCACGCCGCCGGTTCCGGTGCCGCGGGAACGGCACCGGGCTTCACGTACGCCGTGTCGATGCCCGGCAGCGCGGCGATCCGGGCCCGCAGCTCCTGGGCGCGGTTGCGCGCGCCGCGCAGCCGGTAGAAGAGCGCGAGGTCGGGCCCGCTGCCGGTGCCCGCCTCCGTGGACTGCCGGAGCCGGTCCTCGCTGCCGAACAGCGGCTCCAGGACGAGCTGTTCGTCGCTGAGGAACATGTCGAGGGCGGAGACGTCGGCGCCCGCCGCCGACCGCACGCCCTCGGCCCCGGCGCGCAGCCTGGCCTCCGGACGGGCGACGACGATCAGCTCCTGCTCGGCTCCTCGGTAGGTGAATCCGGCTCCGTCGGGCCCCGGCCCGGTCGTTCCCGGGCCTCGCGCCGGCTGTACCTGGTCGGTCATCGCGTACCGCTCCCTTCGATCCCTGGGGTGCCGGTCCCTGCGTGTGCCGTACGCCGCACAACCTGGCACGCCCCCGGCATCCCGTCCACCCCGAATTCGCCAACTTGGTTTGGGAACAAGTTGAATTGGGCAACGTGTGCAATCCGTCCTGAAACAGATGTCACGCCGCATTCACGCCAAAGGCCAAGGAGACGGATGGGGTGTGGTGGGACGGCAGCGGCGTCCGGACACGCGGAAGGGGGGGTACGCGCGTGACGCGTACCGCCCCTTCCCGGCCCGTGGAGCCGTGTCCTCGATCCCCGCGGCTCGGCCGGGAGTTCAGCTCTCGGAGGAGTCCGTCCCGTCCGAGGTGTCCGGCGTGTCACCGGACCCGGGCCCGGATCCCGGCGTGCCGGGCGTGTCCGAAGGGCCCGGGGAGTCCTCGGAGCCCGGTGCGCGGTCCTGCGCTTCCGCGCCGGCGCCGTCGTCCGTCGCCTTCAGCGGTTCCCCGGCCCCGGTGTCCTGTCCGGACTCCGACTCCGGGCGCTGGGGCAGCGGTGGCCGGGAGCGGCCGCCGGGGGTGTCACGGAGGTACGAGGCCGGCTCGCCGCTCTCCGTCGCGTGGCCCGGAGAACCGGCCGTCGGCCCGCCGCCGTCCCTGCGGCGCAGATAACGCTCGAACTCGCGGGCGATGGCCTCGCCGGACGCCTCCGGCAGCTCGGCGGTGTCCCGGGCCTCCTCCAGCGTCTGCACGTACTCGGCGACCTCACTGTCCTCGGCGGCGAGCTGGTCGACGCCGAGCTGCCAGGCCCGCGCGTCCTCGGGCAGCTCGCCCAGGGGGATGCGCAGGTCGATGAGGTCTTCCAGACGGTTCAGCAGCGCCAGCGTCGCCTTCGGGTTGGGCGGCTGCGACACGTAGTGCGGTACGGCCGCCCACAGGGACACGGCGGGTACGCCCGCGTGCGTGCACGCCTCCTGGAGGATGCCGACGATGCCCGTGGGGCCCTCGTACTTGGTCTCCTCCAGATCCATCGTGCGGGCCAGGTCGGAGTCCGAGGTGACACCGCTGACCGGCACCGGACGGGTGTGCGGGGTGTCGCCGAGCAGCGCGCCCAGGATCACCACCAGCTCCACGCCCAGTTCGTGCGCGAAGCCGAGCAGTTCGTTGCAGAACGAGCGCCAGCGCATCGACGGCTCGATGCCCCGGACCAGCACCAGGTCGCGCGGCTTCTCGCCGCCGATCCGGACCACCGACAGACGCGTGGTCGGCCAGGTGATCTTGCGTACGCCACCGTCCAGGAACACGGTGGGGCGGTTCACCTGGAAGTCGTAGTAGTCCTCGGCGTCCAGCGCCGCGAACACCTCGCCCTTCCATTCCCGGTCCAGGTGCGCGACCGCGGCGGAGGCGGCGTCGCCGGCGTCGTTCCAGCCCTCGAACGCGGCCACCATGACTGGGTCGATCAGCTCGGGAACCCCCTCCAGCTCGATCACCCAGCGCCTCCTTCCGATCTGCCCTCGCGTACGCCTCAACCTTACGGCGTGCCGAGGGGACCTCCGCAGCCCCCTTGCACGGGGGAGTGAACGGATCACTGCCCCGTCGAAGGCCCGGAAACACGCGAGCCCGCCACCGCGCCGCACCCGCCCGTCCGGGCCGCCGCCCACCAACTCGTCCGCCCGCCATCGGCGTTGCCGTGCGGGAGACGGCCTCGGAGCACGCGGGCGCCCACCACAGGGGTGAGGGGCGGCACCCCCCGTGGGAGCCGCCCCTCACCCGTCCGTGGAGGCCTACTTGCCGTCGAGCAGGTCCTGCACCCTGCCGCGGACCTCGTCCGTGGCCAGACCCCGGATCGTCAGCGTCGTACGGCGGCGCAGCACGTCGTCCGCCGTCTCGGCCCACTCGTTGTCCCGGGCGTAGACGACCTGTGCCCAGATCTCCGGGGCGTCGGGGTGGACGCGCTCGCCGAGCGCCGGGTTCTCGTTCGCCAGCCGGGCGATGTCGAAGGCCAGTGAGCCGTAGTGGGTGGCCAGGTGCCGGGCCGTGTCGGCGGCCATGCGCGGACCGGGCGCGGGACCGTCCACCAGCAGGCGGTGGGCGACCGCGCGCGGGTTGGCGACACCCGGGAGCGGCAGCTTGCGCGGCAGCTCCGAGATCGGCTCGAAGTCCTCGCCGAGCGGCCGGCCCGGCAGCGCCTCCAGCTTCTTCATGACGGTCCGGCCGATGTGCCGGAAGGTGGTCCACTTGCCGCCCGCGACGGACAGCATGCCGCCGCGGCCCTCCGTGACGACCGTCTCGCGCTTGGCCTTCGACGTGTCGCCGGGACCGCCCGGCAGCACCCGCAGGCCCGCGAAGGAGTAGGTGATCAGGTCGCGCGAGAGCTGCTGGTCGCGGATGGAGAACGCGGCCTCGTCGAGTATCTGCGCCGTGTCCTTCTCGGTGACCGCGACGTCCGCCGGGTCGCCCTCGTACTCCTCGTCGGTGGTGCCGAGCAGCAGCATGTCCTCCCAGGGGAGGGCGAAGGTGATGCGGTACTTGTCGATCGGGGTGGCCAGCGCGGCCTTCCACGGAGAGGTGCGCTTGAGGACCAGGTGCGCGCCCTTGGACAGCCGGATCGACGGAGCCGCGTTCGGGTCCTCCAGCTTGCGCAGGTGGTCGACCCACGGGCCGGTCGCGTTCAGCACGAGACGGGCGTTCACGCCGAACTCGTCGCCGGACAGCCGGTCCCGCAGCTCCGCGCCCGTCACCCGGCCCCGGGTGAAGCGCAGGCCCGTGACCTCGGCGTGGTTCAGGACCGCGGCCCCCGACTCGACGGCGGCGCGGACCGTCATGAGGGCCATGCGGGAGTCGTTCATCTGGTCGTCGCCGTACACGGCCACGGCCTTGAGGTTGTCGGTGCGCAGCTCGGGCACGTCCTGCGCGGCCTTGGAGGGGCTGAGCAGGTGTCCGACGCCGTCACCGAACGCCGACAGCGCGGAGTAGGCGAAGACGCCCGCCCCGAGCTTCGCCGCGCCGTGCGGCCCGCCCTTGTACACGGGGAGGTAGAACGTGAGCGGATTCGCCAGGTGGGGTGCCACCTGGCGGGAGACCGCACGGCGCTCGAAGTGGTTCTCCGCCACCAGCTTCACCGCGCCGGTCTGCAGGTAGCGCAGACCGCCGTGGAGGAGCTTGGAGGACGCGGAGGAGGTGGCGCCGGCGAAGTCGCCGGCGTCGACCAGAGCCACCCGCAGCCCGGACTGCGCGGCGTGCCAGGCGGTGGAGATGCCCAGGATGCCGCCGCCGATGACGAGAAGGTCGTACGTCGCCTTGGAGAGCTGCTCCCGGGTCTCGGCGCGGCTCGGGTTGGAGCCGGAGGCCGGGTGCGTACCGAGGGCAGGCACGGACTGCAGGGTGGACTGGCTGGTCATTGCGGGTTCTTACTCCTCGTCAGTTCTCGTCTTCGATCCAGCCCATGGTCCGCTCGACGGCCTTGAGCCAGCTCTTGTACTCACGGTCGCGGACGTCCGCGGCCATGTTGGGGGTCCATTCCGCGGCCCGGCGCCAGTTGGCGCGCAGGTCCTCGGTGTTGGTCCAGAAGCCGACGGCCAGACCGGCGGCGTAGGCGGCGCCGAGGCAGGTGGTCTCGGCGACCATCGGGCGCACCACGGGGGCGTCCAGGACGTCGGCCAGGGTCTGCATCAGCAGGTTGTTGGAGGTCATGCCGCCGTCGACCTTGAGCGCCGTGAGCTCGACGCCGGAGTCCTTGGTCATGGCGTCGCTGATCTCACGGGTCTGCCAGGCGGTGGCCTCAAGGACGGCGCGTGCGATGTGCGCCTTGGTGACGTACCGGGTCAGGCCGGCGATCACACCGCGGGCGTCGGGACGCCAGTACGGGGCGAACAGACCGGAGAAGGCCGGCACGAAGTAGGCGCCGCCGTTGTCCTCGACCGAGGACGCGAGGGTCTCGATCTCGGCGGCGGACTGGATCAGGCCCATCTGGTCGCGCATCCACTGCACCAGCGAGCCGGTGACGGCGATGGAGCCTTCCAGGGCGTAGACCGGATCCTGGTCGCCGATCCGGTAGCCGACCGTGGTCAGCAGGCCCGAGTACGAGTTGATGATCTTGTCACCGGTGTTCATCAGCATGAACGTGCCGGTGCCGTACGTGGACTTGGCCTCGCCCTCGGCGAAACAGGTCTGGCCGAACAGGGCCGCCTGCTGGTCGCCGAGCGCGGAGGCGACCGGGATGCCGCCGAGCAGCTCGCCGAGCGGGCCGCCGGTGACCTCCCCGTACACCTCGGCGGAGGAGCGGATCTCCGGCAGCATCGCCAGCGGGACGCCGATCGACTCGGCGATCTTCTCGTCCCAGGCCAGGGTGTGCAGGTTCATCAGCATGGTGCGCGAGGCGTTGGTGACGTCGGTGACGTGCTTGCCGCCGTCGGGACCGCCGGTCAGGTTCCAGATGACCCAGGTGTCCATCGTGCCGAAGAGGATGTCCCCGGCCTCGGCGCGCTCGCGCAGGCCCTCGACGTTGTCGAGCAGCCAGCGCGCCTTCGGGCCGGCGAAGTACGACGCGAGGGGCAGGCCGGTCTCGCGGCGGAAGCGGTCCTGGCCGACGTTGCGGCCGAGTTCCTTGCACAGCGCGTCGGTGCGGGTGTCCTGCCAGACGAGCGCGTTGTGGACGGGCTCACCGGTGTTCTTGTCCCACAGCAGCGTGGTCTCGCGCTGGTTGGTGATGCCGATGGCCTTGATGTCGTCACGGGTGATGCCGGCCTTCGAGATGGCCCCGGCGACGACCTCCTGGACGTTGGTCCAGATCTCGGCGGCGTCGTGCTCGACCCAGCCCGGCTTCGGGAAGATCTGCTCGTGCTCCTTCTGGTCGACGGAGACGATGCGTCCGTCGCGGTCGAAGACGATGCAGCGCGACGAGGTGGTGCCCTGGTCGATGGCGGCGATGAAGGGGCCGGCGGTGTGTGCGTCGGTCACGGTGTGCTCCTGGTTTCCGTGGGAGAGGGGCTGTATACGGCGCGGTGCTTCAAAGCGGTGCTGTGCGGCTCATGGTGCATGGGGCGCGGCTTCCAAGCGTGCTGGAGCGGGGGCTCCTAGGCGAAGGCGACGTTGTATATGCCTGCCGCGATCGCGCCGCCGATGAGCGGGCCGACGACCGGGATCCAGGCGTAGCTCCAGTCGGAACCACCCTTGTTGGGCAGGGGGAGCAGGGCGTGCACGATGCGCGGACCGAGGTCACGGGCCGGGTTGATCGCGTAGCCGGTGGGGCCACCGAGGGAGAGACCGATGCTCACCACCACGAAGGAGGTGATCAGGGCGCCGAGGACGCCGAGGCCGTCGCCGTTGTTGTTCAGTCCCTGCGTGAGGATCGCGAGGATCAGCACCACGGTGCCGATGATCTCGGTGGCGAGGTTCTGCACGGCGTTGCGGATCTCGGGGCCGGTGGAGAAGACGCCGAGCACCGGGCCGGCGGCCGCCTCCTCGGCCTCGACGGCCTTCGCGACCTTCTCCTCGGGAACCCCGACGATCTCGCTGTCGGTGAGGTGCGCGAGGAACTGGCCGTAGTAGGCCACCCAGACCAGTACCGCGCCGATCATGGCGCCGAGAAGCTGCCCGCCCCAGTAGGTGGCGAGGTTGCTGTAGTCGTCGTCCTTGATCGCGAGGGCGAGGCTCACGGCCGGGTTGAGGTGCGCGCCCGAGAGCGGCGCCGAGATGTAGACCGCGGTCATGACCGCGAAGCCCCACCCGAAGGCGATGGCCAGCCATCCGGCGGCTCGCGCCTTGGAGGCCTTCAGCGTGACGGCGGCGCACACGCCACCGCCGAGCAGGATGAGAACGGCGGTACCGATGGTCTCGCCGATGAAGATGTCGGAGCTGGACACCCGCGACTCCTTTGTCCTTCGTCCAGGGGAAGCCGAACCCCGGGTCCCACCGGTGGTTCGTGCTCTCGGGGAGTGAGAGCGATGTCGGCCCTGGCATTGGCACACCCTAACGCTTATTGCCGGTAGGTGTTCGACAATGCCGACCGATGGACGGGAGTCTTGCTCTCGCTTCGTCGACTCGTCAAGGGTTCGGTTATCGAAAGCGCGATCGTTATTGATTGCTGTGTGCTATCGATGCGTCGCCGCACGTCGCAGGGCATGCGAAAGAGGCCGGGAAGCGTTCCGCTTCCCGGCCTCGAACCCTGCTGACCCCGGCCCTCACCCGGTACGAAAACGGGACCGAGGTGTGTGAAAAAGACCGCCGCGCGACGGACGCGTCAGCACCGCCGGCCGGGCGTGCGCACACAGGAGCCGTCCCGAGGGCGCTGTACGCGCCGGTACGGCCCCGCGAACGCCGTTCGCGTCAGAACCGCCCCGCGCCCAGGTCGCGCGACACCGCGCGGGCACAGTCGCGCACCGCGGCGATCAGCTCCGGACGCAGCTCACCGTCCTTGCACACCCGCTCCACGGCCCCGGTGATGCCCACCGCGCCGACCGGCATGCGCCGCCGGTTGTGGATCGGGGCGGCGACCGAGGCGACACCCGTCCACGTCTCCTCGACGTCCTCCGCGTACCCCCGCGCGCGGGTCACGTCGAGAACGACCTCGAAGTCGTCCAGTTCGCTGATCGTCCGCGGGGTGAACGGCTTGCGCTCGACCTCCAGGACCTCGCTGTGCGCCACCGGGTCGTAGGCGGACAGCACCTTGCCCAGGGCCGTGGAGTGCAGCGGCTGCATCGCCCCCACCTCCAGCACCTGGCGGCTGTCGTCGGGCCGGAAGACGTGGTGCACGATCAGCACGCCCTGCTGGTGCAGCACGCCCAGATAGACGCTCTCGCCGCTGGAGCGCGCCAGGTCGTCCGTCCACACCAGGGCGCGCGCCCGCAGTTCGTGCACGTCGAGATACGTGGTGCCCAGCCGCAGCAGCTCGGCGCCGAGCTGATAGCGCCCCGAGGCCGAGTCCTGCTCGACGAACCCCTCCTGCTGGAGGGTGCGCAGGATGCCATGGGCCGTACCCTTGGCCAGGCCGAGCGAGGAGGCGATGTCCGACAGGCCGAGCTGTCGCTCGCCGCCCGCGAGCAGCCGCAGCATCGCCGCTGCCCGTTCGAGCGACTGGATGTTCCGTGCCATCGCCGTGCTGCCTCCGTCCCCTTCGACCGTCGGCGCGACTGCCCGCAGCCGTTCGGCAATGTCGAACACTACCGGTCGTCACCGAGCTCCCGCCAATGGGTCGTCGCCCCGCGTTCCGACCGTCTCCACACCGCCGTCACCCACGCCACGCCCGTCCGCCTCGTGGACGCCCATGCCTCATCCGCGGTGCTCCGGGCTACCCTGACGGCGTGCGCCTTCCATGGGAAGCGCAAAGCCGACAGCCGTCGCACTCCAGGGAGCACCTTCATGGCCTCGTTGCCGAACCCGTCCCTTTCGTCCGGTCTTTCCGAAGGCCGTGAACGAACCGACGCACTCCGAGAAGCGCTCGCCACCCGTGTCGTGGTGGCCGACGGCGCGATGGGCACGATGCTTCAGGCGCAGGACCCGACCCTCGAGGACTTCGAGAACCTCGAAGGCTGCAACGAGATCCTCAACATCACCCGCCCCGACATCGTGCGCTCCGTCCATGAGGCCTACTTCGAGGTCGGCGTCGACTGCGTCGAGACGAACACCTTCGGTGCGAACCACTCCGCCATGGCCGAGTACGACATCGCGGACCGCGTGCACGAACTCTCCGAGGCCGGCGCCAGGATCGCCCGCGAGGTCGCCGACGCGTTCGGCGCCCGCGACGGCCGCCAGCGCTGGGTCCTGGGCTCCATCGGCCCCGGCACCAAGCTGCCGACCCTCGGTCACGTCTCCTACGGCACCCTGCGCGACGGCTTCCAGGCCAACGCCGAGGGCCTGCTCGCCGGCGGCGCCGACGCCCTGATCGTCGAGACCACCCAGGACCTGCTCCAGACGAAGTCCTCCGTCCTCGGCGCGCACCGCGCCATGGAGGCCACCGGCGTCCGCGTGCCCCTGCTGGTCTCGATGGCCTTCGAGACCACCGGCACCATGCTCCTCGGCTCCGAGATCGGCGCCGCGCTGACCGCGCTGGAACCTCTCGGCATCGACATGATCGGCCTGAACTGCTCGACCGGCCCCGCCGAGATGAGCGAGCACCTGCGCTACCTCACCCGGCACTCCCGCATCCCCCTGCTGTGCATGCCGAACGCCGGCCTGCCGGTCCTGACGAAGGACGGCGCCCACTTCCCGCTGGACGCCGAGGGACTCGCCGACGCCCAGGAGAACTTCGTACGGGACTACGGCCTCTCCCTGATCGGCGGCTGCTGCGGCACCACCCCCGAGCACCTGCGCCAGGTGGTCGAGCGGGTCAACGGCCTCACGCCCGTCGAGCGCAACCCGCGGCCCGAGCCCGGCGCCGCCTCCCTCTACCAGACGGTCTCCTTCCGCCAGGACACCGCCTACATGGCGATCGGTGAGCGCACCAACGCCAACGGGTCGAAGAAGTTCCGCGAGGCCATGCTGGAAGCCCGCTGGGACGACTGCGTCGAGATGGCCCGCGACCAGATCCGCGAGGGCGCGCACATGCTCGACCTGTGCGTCGACTACGTCGGCCGCGACGGTGTCGCCGACATGGACGAACTCGCCGGCCGCTTCGCCACCGCCTCCACCCTGCCCATCGTGCTGGACTCCACCGAGGTCGACGTCCTGCGCGCCGGCCTGGAGCGCCTGGGCGGCCGGGCGGTCCTCAACTCGGTCAACTACGAGGACGGCGACGGACCCGAGTCCCGCTTCGCCAAGGTGACCCGGCTCGCCCGCGAGCACGGCGCCGCGCTCATCGCCCTGACCATCGACGAGGAGGGCCAGGCCCGCACGGTGGAGACCAAGGTCGCCATCGCCGAACGGCTCATCGAGGACCTCACCACCAACTGGGGCATCCACGAGTCCGACATCCTCATCGACTGCCTGACCTTCACGATCTGTACGGGCCAGGAGGAGTCCCGCAAGGACGGCATCGCGACCATCGAGGCCATCCGCGAGCTCAAGCGCCGCCGCCCCGACGTCCAGACCACGCTCGGCCTGTCCAACATCTCCTTCGGCCTCAACCCGGCCGCCCGCATCCTCCTCAACTCCGTCTTCCTCGACGAATGCGTCAAGGCCGGCCTGGACTCGGCGATCGTGCACGCCTCCAAGATCCTGCCGATCGCCCGCTTCAGCGAGGAGGAGGTCACCACCGCCCTCGACCTCATCCACGACCGGCGCGCCGAGGGCTACGACCCGCTGCAGAAGCTCATGGCCCTGTTCGAGGGCGCCACCACCAAGTCCCTCAAGGCGGGCAAGGCCGAGGAACTGGCCGCCCTCCCGCTGGACGAGCGCCTGAAGCGCCGGATCATCGACGGCGAGAAGAACGGCCTGGAGGCCGACCTCGCCGCCGCCCTCGAGGACCGCCCCGCCCTCGACATCGTCAACGAGACCCTCCTCGACGGCATGAAGGTCGTCGGCGAACTGTTCGGCTCCGGCCAGATGCAGCTCCCCTTCGTCCTCCAGTCCGCCGAGGTCATGAAGTCGGCCGTCGCCTACCTCGAACCCCACATGGAGAAGTCGGACGCGGAGGGCAAGGGCACCATCGTCCTGGCCACCGTGCGCGGCGACGTCCACGACATCGGCAAGAACCTCGTCGACATCATCCTGTCCAACAACGGCTACAACGTCGTCAACCTCGGCATCAAGCAGCCGGTCTCCGCGATCCTGGACGCCGCCGAGGAACACAAGGCCGACGTCATCGGCATGTCGGGACTCCTGGTCAAGTCCACGGTGATCATGAAGGAGAACCTGGAGGAGCTCAACCAGCGAGGCATGTCCGCCGACTACCCCGTCATCCTCGGCGGTGCGGCCCTGACCAGGGCCTACGTCGAACAGGACCTCCACGAGATCTACCAGGGCGAGGTCCGCTACGCCCGCGACGCCTTCGAGGGCCTGCGCCTCATGGACGCCCTCATCGGCGTCAAGCGCGGAGTCCCCGGCGCCGTACTGCCCGAACTCAAGCAGCGCCGGGTCCGCGCCACCGCGTCCGCCCCGATCGAGGAGCGCCCGCAGGAGGGCCACGTCCGCTCCGACGTCTCCACCGACAACCCCGTCCCCAAGACCCCCTTCACCGGCACCCGCGTGATCAAGGGCATCCAGCTCAAGGAGTACGCCTCCTGGCTGGACGAGGACGCCCTGTTCAAGGGCCAGTGGGGCCTCAAGCAGGCCCGCGCCGGCGACGGCCCCACCTACGACCAGCTCGTCGAGACCGAGGGCCGGCCCCGGCTGCGCGGACTGCTCGACCGGCTCCAGCGCGACAACCTGCTGGAAGCCGCCGTGGTCTACGGCTACTTCCCCTGCGTCTCCAAGGACGACGACCTGATCATCCTCGACGACCAGGGCAACGAGCGGACCCGCTTCACCTTCCCCCGCCAGAGCCGCGGCCGCCGGCTGTGCCTCGCCGACTTCTTCCGCCCCGAGGAATCCGGCGAGACCGACGTCGTCGGACTCCAGGTCGTCACCGTCGGCTCCCGCATCGGCGAGGAGACCGCCAAGCTCTTCGAGGCCAACGCCTACCGCGACTACCTGGAACTGCACGGCCTGTCCGTCCAGCTCGCCGAGGCCCTCGCCGAGTACTGGCACGCCCGCGTCCGCTCCGAACTGGGCTTCGCCGGCGAGGACCCCGACGAGATCACCGACATGTTCGCCCTCAAGTACCGCGGCGCCCGCTTCTCCCTCGGCTACGGCGCCTGCCCCAACCTGGAGGACCGCGCCAAGATCGCGCAGCTCCTGGAACCCGAGCGCATCGGCGTCCACCTCTCCGAGGAGTTCCAGCTCCACCCCGAGCAGTCGACCGACGCCATCGTCATCCACCACCCGGAAGCCAAGTACTTCAACGCACGGTGACGGTCCCGACGCGCCGCGGCCCGCGCCACGACGCACACTGATCGGATAAGTCGTACACTGGTCGGTCCACCGCAGGCCGGTTGTCCCCTGGCTCACCAGGGCACAGCCGGCCTGATCGTCCCTCAAGGAGGTGCGCCAGGATGACCAGTACGGTCCCCGCGCTCGGAACCCGTACGGCCGAAGGCTCAGCCCTGCAGGCCGTGCTCCTCGACATGGACGGAACCCTGGTGGACACCGAGGGCTTCTGGTGGGACGTGGAGGTCGCGGTCTTCGCGGCCCTCGGGCACGCGCTGGACGAGTCCTGGCGCCATGTGGTCGTCGGCGGCCCCATGACCCGCAGCGCCGGATTCCTCATCGAGGCCACCGGCGCCGACATCACCCTCCCCGAACTGTCCGTGCTGCTCAACGACGGTTTCGAGGAGCGCATCGGCCACTCGCTGCCGCTGATGCCGGGCGCCGCCAGACTCCTCGCCGAACTCGCCGCGCACGAGATCCCCACCGCCCTCGTCTCCGCCTCGCACCGGCGGATCATCGACCGCGTCCTGGGCGCGATCGGCTCCCACTTCTTCGCCCTGACCGTCGCCGGCGACGAGGTCGAACGGACCAAGCCGTTCCCCGACCCCTATCTCCTCGCGGCCGCCCGGCTCGGCGCCGAACCGGCCCGCTGCGCCGTCATCGAGGACACCTCGACCGGTGTCGCCTCCGCCGAGGCGGCGGGCTGCCAGGTCGTCGCCGTGCCCTCCGTCGCGCCTATCGCCCCGGCCGCCCGCCGCACGGTCGTGCATTCCCTCGAAGAGGTCGACCTGCCCTTTCTGCACCGTCTGATGACAAAAGCCATCTGACTGATCACTGAACGTCGAACGGCACATCACTCAGCGTGCGGATCGCCGTGCGCGGGAAAGTCACGGCCCTTCCGTGTGGTAAGCGCGGGCGAGGGACTGCCGGAATGCATAACGGGGCGGATCAACGAATTCCGGGTGCGTCTCAATCAATTTTATGGTGTGACGTTCACCACGTGACGGAGGGTCGACAGCAAGGCCGACTTGTGCCCGCCCCGCCCATTCGTGAAGGTCCGGTGTGCCCTTGTGTCCCGATTGATGGAACGCTGCACTAATCCTTCCCGTGTCGGGTTATCGGTGCGTCCACGCCCGGTTTCGCAGCGTGAGCGGAAGAGCGCTCCCGCACAGGCCGGCCGACCTTGTGGTGCGGACTAATGTCATCGCGAGAACATCGCCGTATCCCCGTGACCGAGCCGCGCCACCCCTGCATGCCGGTTCGCGGAACCTACAGCTCTGGAGAAACACGAGCATGAACCGCAAGACTTTGGTGCTGCCGGCCGTGGTCGGCCTGCTCGCCCCAGTGCTCGCCGCGTGCGGCGGGTCCGCCAGCGGGGGCGACAGCGGGGATGCCATCGTTGTCGGTACCACGGACCAGTTCACCGCCTCGAAGGACGCCCCGGCGCCCTTCGACCCGGCGTACGCCTACGACGTCGGCACCTGGAACGTGCTCCGTCAGACCGTGCAGACGCTGATGGTGCAGCCGCGTGGTGACGGTGACCCGCAGCCCGAGGCCGCCGAGAAGTGCGGCTTCACCGACAGCGGCAACGAGCGCTACGTGTGCACGCTGCGCGAGGGCCTTGAGTTCTCCAACGGTGACGCGATCACCGCCAAGGACGTCAAGTTCTCGATCGACCGCGCCAGGGCCATCAAGGCCGACTCGGGCGTCTTCGCCCTGCTCTCGACCATCGACACCGTCGAGACCCGCGGCGACCGCGAGGTGATCTTCCACCTCAACAGCGCCGACGCGACCTTCCCGTTCAAGCTGTCGACCCCGGTCGCCGGCATCGTGAACCCGAACGACTACGAGAAGAACAAGCTGCGCGACGGCTTCTCGGTCGACGGTTCCGGCCCCTACACCGTGGAGACCGAGGTCAAGGACGACACCGTCGTCAAGGCCGTCTTCACGAAGAACTCCCACTACAAGGGGCAGTTGAAGGTCAAGAACTCCAAGGTCGAGCTGCGCTCCTACACGAGCGCCGACGACATGGGCACCGCCCTCGAAAAGGGCGACATCGACCTGATGACCCGCTCCATGACGCCGGACCAGATCAACAAGCTGGACAACGCGTCGGGCGGCAACATCAACCTGAACGAGATGCCGGGCCTCGAAATCCGCTACCTCGCCTTCAACACGAACTCCGCCTCGGTGAAGTCGACGGCCGTCCGTCAGGCGATGGCGCAGATCATCAACCGCGGCGAACTCGTCTCCAAGGTCTACGGATCGCAGGCCGAGCCGCTCTACTCGATGGTCCCGGCGACCATCGCGGGCCACGCCAACGCCTTCATCAACAAGTACGGCGACCCGAGCGTCAGCAGGGCCCAGGCGCTGCTCACCAAGGCCGGCATCAGCACCCCGGTCAAGGTCACCCTTCACTACACGACCGACCACTACGGTTCGGCCACCGAGAAGGAGTTCGAGGTCCTGAAGTCGCAGCTCAACAAGAGCGGCCTCTTCGACGTCAGCATCCAGGGCACGACCTGGGACAAGTTCGTCCCCGCCGAGCGCGCCGGCAAGTACGACGTCTGGGGCATGGGCTGGTTCCCCGACTTCCCCGACGCCGACAACTACCTGGCGCCGTTCCTCGACAAGGACAACTTCCTCAAGTCGCCCTACTCGAACTCCGACATCATCAAGAACCTCATCCCCGCCTCCCGGCGCGAAGAGGACCGCACCTCCTCCAAGGCCCTCACGACCATGCAGGACATCGTCGCCAACGACGTCCCGCTGATCCCGCTCTGGCAGGGCAAGCAGTACATCGCCGCGCGTGACGACATCACGGGCTCGGAGTGGGCGCTCAACTCGTCCTCCACGCTCCAGCTCTGGGAGCTGGGCCGAGGCGTCAGCGAGTAACCTGCCCCACCGACCCGGGGCCGACAGGTCCCGGGCCCGACCCGGGACCCGACGACGGTCCCGGGTCCTTCGGGTTCACAGACCCGGGTCCGCCGGGTCCGTACAACCCCGTGCGACGCCCAACCGTGCAACGTCAAAGGGCGCCCGTTCCACAAAGGAACGGGCGCCCTTTCACATTCGTATCCGCATTCACATCTGACGGAGGGTGTACGAACCGTCCGGCCCGGGCCCTACTGCGCCCCGGGACGCACCAGCCCACTCTCGTACGCGTACACCGCGGCCTGCACCCGGTCGCGCAGCCCCAGCTTCGTCAGAACATGCCCCACATGCGTCTTGACCGTGGTCTCGCTGACGAACAGATCGGCCGCGATCTCCGCGTTCGACAGACCACGCGCCACCAGCTTCAGCACCTCGACCTCACGATCGGTCAACGTGTGCAACGTGTCCGGAACCGGCTCGTCCCCCGACGGAAGATGACCCGCGTACTTGTCCAGCAGCCGCCGCGTGATGCTCGGCGCGAGCATCGCCTCACCCGCCGCGACCACCCGGATCGCCTGCACCAGCTCATTGGCCGGCGCGTCCTTGAGCAGGAACCCACTGGCACCCGCCCGAAGCGCCTCCACCACGTACTCGTCGAGGTCGAACGTCGTCAGCACCAGAACCTTCGCCGGACCGTCCCGGCCCGGACCCGTGATCTGCCGCGTCGCCTCGACACCGTCCATCCGCGGCATACGGATGTCCATCAGAACCACATCGGGCTGCAGGGCACGCACCTGATCGAGTGCCTGGAGACCGTCACCGGCCTCGCCGACGACCGCCAGGTCCGGCTCCGCTTCCAGAATCATCCGGAAGCCGGTGCGCAGCAGCGGCTGGTCGTCGACCAGTAGGACGCGGATGGCCACGTGAGTCTCCTTCGCTAGTCCGGCCCCATTCTGCCCTGCTCCACGACACCCGACCCGGGCGCCCTGACCGGGAGCGGATATGCCGGGGGAGTACCACCGAATTCCGGACACACGGCCTGGTGATCACACCAGCCGCACAGCTTCGTGGGCCGCGGCCGCCACTCACCCGTCTCCGTCGCCTCCCGGATCGCGTCCCACAGCGCCAGCAGCTTGCGCTCGACACGCTCCAGATCACCGATCTCCGGGTCGTACGTCAGCACGTCACCGCTGCCCAGATAGACGAGCTGAAGACGGCGCGGAACCACCCGCTTCAGCCGCCACACCACCAGCGCGTAGAACTTCATCTGGAACAGCGCACCCTCGGCGTACTCCGGCCGCGGCGCCTTCCCCGTCTTGTAGTCCACGATCCGGACCTCGCCCGACGGAGCCACGTCGACCCGGTCGATGATCCCGCGCAGCGTCAGCCCCGAATCCAGCCGAGCCTCCACGAACAGCTCCCGCTCCGCCGGCTCCAGCCGCGTCGGATCCTCCAGCGTGAACCAGCGCTCCACCAGCCGCTCGGCCTCCCCGAGCCAGCGCGCGAGCCGCTCGCCCTCCGGATCGTCGGCGAACAGCTCCACGACCTCCGGCTTCGTCTCCCGCAGCCGGTCCCACTGCGCCGGGATCAGCGACTTGGCGCGAGGCGCGGTCCGGTCCGCGGCCGGAGCGTCGAAAAGCCGCTCCAGGACCGCGTGCACCAGCGTCCCCCTCGTCGCCGCCTCACTCGGCTTCTCCGGCAGCTTGTCGATCACCCGGAACCGGTACAGCAACGGACACTGCATGAAGTCACTGGCACGCGAGGGCGACAGCGAGGCGGGAGCGCGCGCGACCACCGGAGCCGGACCGCCGTCGACGGCTCCGCCGGCCACGGCCGATTCTTCGGGCACGGCGCCCTCGGTGCTGGTTTCCATGACAACAGACCATAAGGCCCGCCACCGACAGTGAACCCACGACCGACGCCGAAGCGGTCCCGGCGGGCACCGCGGCACGGAAAACAGAAGGGGTGCCGGGGCGGAACGCACCGCGGCAGCCGCATACCATCGACCCCAGACCCTCCCGTTCCGCATGGCCCGGGGGCGGGGGACGCTTCGAACGAGGGGACATCGTGGACGAGAGCGGCGGGAGCGGGCAGCCGCGGTCCGGCACCGAGGCCACCGAGCACCACGAGAGGCCGTCGGCCACCACCGGTCCGGCCTCGGGCGCGCGCCCCGGACCGGCAGGGCCCGGGACCACCGGGTCCCGGCCCACGGCCCCCGGACACGACTCCACCGAGCACACGGACGAAACCACGCCCCACGGCGAGCACACCGAGCCCGTCGACACCGTCGACATCTCCAGGGCTCCCGAGCCCTCCGGCCCCTCCGAGAACTCGGGGGCCACAGATCCCTTCGGGGCCTCTGGGGCTTCCGGGGATCCTGGGCATTCTGGAAATCCTCGAGTTTCCGAGGCCACCGGAGCCTTCGAGCCCTCGGCCTCCGAGCCCACCGGGTCCTCCAAGTCCTCCGGGTCTGCTGAGCCCTCGGAGCGCTCCGCGCCCCTTGAGACCGCAGGGTCGCCCGGTGCTTCCGGTGCTTCCGGTGCTCCCAGGGCCCCCGAGGCTCCCGGTGCTTCCGAGGCCTCCGGCGTCTCCGGCGGCCCGTCCGGCCCCTTCGAGGCCGCCCGGCAGCCCGACGACCGGGGACAGGACCACGACGACCCCGCCGCCGCCCACCGCACCCCCGCCCGCACCGGCACCACCAAGGGACGCCCCCCGCGCCGCCCCAAGGACCCCGGCGGCGGACTCCTCATGGGCCGCCCCTTTGGCGTCCCCGTGTACGTCGCACCGAGCTGGTTCCTCGTCGCCGCACTGATCACCTGGGTCTTCGGCGGCCAGCTCGACCGCGTCCTGCCCGACCTCGGCGCCGCCCGCTACCTCGTCTCCCTCTTCTTCGCCGTCGCCTTCTACGCCTCCGTCCTCGTCCACGAACTCGCCCACACCGTCGCCGCCCTCCGCTTCAAACTCCCCGTCCGCCGCATCCAGCTCCAGTTCTTCGGCGGCGTCTCCGAGATCGAGAAGGAAGCCGAGACCCCCGGCCGCGAGTTCGTCCTCGCCTTCGTCGGACCGCTGCTCTCGCTCGTCCTGTCCGGCCTCTTCTACCTCGCCATGCTCCCCGTCGAGCCCGGCACCGTCCCCGGCGTCCTCCTCGCCGGCCTGATGGTCTCCAACCTCATCGTGGCCGCCTTCAACCTGCTCCCCGGCCTCCCCCTCGACGGCGGCCGCATGCTCCGGGCCGTCGTCTGGAAGATCACCGGCCGAGCCATGAGCGGCACCGTCGCCGCGGCCTGGGTCGGCCGCGCCCTCGCCGTCTCCGTCCTCATCGGCCTGCCCCTGCTCACCCAGTCCTCGGCACTGGGCGCCGCCCCCGAGAACGCCGGCAGCATGGACACCATCACCGACGCCCTCCTCGCCGCCATCCTCGCGGCGATCATCTGGACCGGCGCCGGCAACAGCCTCCGCATGGCACGCCTGCGCGAACACCTCCCCGAACTGCGCGCCCGCTCCCTCACCCGCCGCGCCGTCCCCGTCGAGACCACCACCCCCCTCTCCGAGGCACTCCGCCGCGCCAACGACGTCGGCGCCCGCGCCCTCGTCGTCGTCGACGCCGACGGCGAACCCCTCTCCCTCGTCCGCGAGGCCGCCATCGTCGGCGTACCCGAACACCGCCGCCCCTGGGTCGCCGTCAGCGGCCTCGCCCAGGACCTCACCGACGGCATGCGCGTCTCCGCCGAACTCGCCGGAGAGGACCTCCTCGACGCCCTGCGCGCCAGCCCCGCCACCGAATACCTCGTCGTCGAGGACTCCGGCGAGATCTACGGCGTCCTGTCCGCCGCCGACGTGGAACGCGCCTTCGTCAAGGCCATGGCCCGCCCCTCCTGACCGTGGTCGGCGGCCCCGTCCGGGACCGGTAGGCTGTTCACATGTCCGAACCGACCGGTGCCGCCCGCAGGCGCGGGCCCTTCAAGGTCGGGGACCAGGTTCAGCTGACCGACCCCAAGGGCCGCCACTACACGTTCACGCTCGAGGCCGGGAAGAACTTCCACACCCACAAGGGTTCCTTCCCCCACGACGAGCTGATCGGCGCTCCCGAGGGCAGCGTTGTCCGCACCACGGGGAACGTCGCCTACCTCGCGCTGCGCCCCCTGCTCCCCGACTACGTCCTGTCCATGCCCCGCGGCGCCGCCGTGGTCTACCCCAAGGACGCGGGGCAGATCCTGGCCTTCGCCGACATCTTCCCCGGCGCCCGCGTCGTGGAAGCGGGGGTCGGCTCCGGCTCGCTGAGCAGCTTCCTGCTGCGCGCCATCGGCGACCAGGGCATGCTGCACTCCTACGAGCGCCGCGAGGACTTCGCCGAGATCGCCCAGCAGAACGTGGAGCGCTACTTCGGCGGCCCCCACCCCGCCTGGCAGCTCACCGTCGGTGACCTCCAGGACAACCTGAGCGACACCGACGTCGACCGCGTCATCCTCGACATGCTCGCCCCCTGGGAATGCCTGGAGGCCGTCTCCAAGGCACTCGTCCCCGGCGGCATCCTCTGCTGCTACGTGGCGACCACCACCCAGCTCGCGCGGACCGTCGAGTCGATCCGCGAGATCGGCTGCTTCAACGAGCCGACCGCCTGGGAATCGATGATCCGCAACTGGCACATCGAGGGCCTGGCCGTCCGCCCGGACCACCGCATGATCGGCCACACCGGCTTCCTGCTCACCGCCCGCCGCCTCGCGGACGGCGTCGAGCCGCCCATGCGCCGCCGCCGCCCCGCCAAGGGCGCGTACGGCGAGGACTACGCCGGCCCGAACGCCGACGGCGGCTCCGGCCGCTGATCCACCCAACGCATCCCGCCTGTGGCCGAGTTCCCGGAACCCTCCGGGAACTCGGCCACAGCGCTGTTCCGTTGACGCGCCACCAGAAACCCCGCCCCGAACCGCAGAAGCCCGAGGGCACACCCCAGGACGTCCCGGCCCCGCGCTGCCGAAGCGACCGCTTCCACCCGCCCGCCGAAGGCCTCGGGACGCGACCCGGCCTGCCCCACGGCCCGCGGCGGCTCGTCGCGGCGCCGCACCTTCCAGGTGATCCGCTCCGGGATCGCGGAGGGACCCGCGGCCGACTCGGTCCACGCGCGTGAGCCGGCTCGCTCCGAGTCACGGGGCGGCCCGGCGGCGACCGGGCCCACCTCTTCCGAGCTGCCCCTGCGGGCCACCCGGGCCCGGGTGGCACAGACACCCCGTGCCGGCTCCGCCCGGTGCCGCGCCGCAGCGCTCGGGCAGCGGCCCGGTGCTGCGCCGCGAGGCCTATCGCGGTCCTGCCCGGACTCAGTCGTGGGACATCCGGCGCCCCGGCCGGGGCTGTGTCATGGGGGCTTCGGGCAGGCCCGTCGGAGATCCGTCGTGGGGCTGTCCGGAGGGCCTGCCGGCGACGTGTCGTAGGGCCTCCCGCGGCCCCGGGTGGGGCCGTGCCGGGGCCGTACGGCCGCCCCGGCGGAAACCGTGCCGGAACTCTTCACAACTCCGGACCCCGCCGTTCCACAGGGCTGTGACGTGTGGCACCATGCGGACACCCACCCCACCGGCACAGCCCTCGCGGGAGACACCCCTAGTGCAGCAATCCGTTGTCCCGGAACTGGCACACACGCAGGCCAGCCCCATCCAGTGGGTCGCCACGGCCACCGCCATCGCCGGAGTCGTGGCCCTGTCCTCCCTCGTCCAGCCGGATCCGGCGAGGGCGGCCCAGCCCGGCGCCGACCCCAAACCGGCGGCGGCGGCCCCCGCGACCGCCCCCGACCCCACCGGAGTGGACTTCCCGATCGTCTGCGGCCCCGTCAAGGCCCTCGTCGAGAAGAAGGCCTCGGGAGACCTGGACGGCGACGGCCGCCCGGAGACCGTCGCGGTCGTCCGCTGCGACGCCGGCTCCGGCACCCCGCCCAGCGGCGTGTACGTCCTCACCCAGGCCGAGGGAGCCAAGGAACCCAGGGTCGTCGCGACCCTGATCGATCCCAAGGACCGCCTCAGCGTCACGGACTTCGCGGTGCGCGACGGAGCCGTCACCGCCACGCTCCTCGGCTATTCCTCGGCCGACGTACCGAGTTGCTGCCCGGACCTGAGAGAGAACGCCAAGTGGCAGTGGAAGAACGGCGCGTTCATCCGTTCCACACCGTCCGAAGCACGCGGCGCCTGAGCGCGCCCCCGGCGCGAGACCCGAACAAAAGAGGACACCCTCCGCGGCGCGGAGGGTGTGAGGAACCGGTCACATGACGACACGGGGTGCCCGCGAGGTCACTCCGCGTCAGGTCCGAAGACTTCGACCTTGTCCGAAACGCGACGGACATGGATGCAGTCGCCCGGACACTCCTTCGCCGAGTCCACCACATCGCGCAGAAGCGGCAGGGGCACGGGCGTTGTGGCCCCCACGGCCTGCAGGAGCTCGTCCTCGTCGCCCTTCACATAGGCCAGACCGTCAATGTCCAGCTCAAAGACCTCGGGCGCGTACTGGACACAGATCCCGTCGCCGGTACAGAGATCCTGGTCGATCCAGACCTCAAGCGCCTCGCCGTCGACTCCGGCCTCCTGCTGCACGGTCATTTCTCCTGCCGTTTTCTGCGTCGAGCGAACCGAAGACTGGGGAATCGGGCCAGCTCTGACGGGTGTTGAACACTTCGACCCTACCTCCGCCCGCTTCCCAATCATGTTCGGTGGGTATTCCCCTGGCGTGAGGGAGAGCGCAAGGGTGAAGATCGGACACACCCCGACAGTCTTTGTGATCTAGGGGTTTCAATCGACACCCACCCAGGTAGGGTCTGGAAGCGTCCAGCTCCCCTTGGAGGAGGTGAGGACCGTGGCAGCCCACGACGACGACATGAACCGCGGCATCCGCCCGGGACGAGGGTCCGATGACCCCGCCGGGCAGATTGCCTACCTTGAGCAGGAGATCGCCGTCCTGCGACGCAAGCTCGCCGACTCTCCGCGACACACGAGGATTCTCGAAGAGCGGATCGTCGAGTTGCAGACCAACCTGGCAGGTGTGTCCGCACAGAACGAACGACTG
This sequence comes from Streptomyces sp. NPDC028298, assembly GCF_055565895.1. Classification (NCBI taxonomy): domain Bacteria; kingdom Bacillati; phylum Actinomycetota; class Actinomycetes; order Kitasatosporales; family Streptomycetaceae; genus Streptomyces; species Streptomyces sp. NPDC028298. The sequence continues at coordinate 242,784 of NZ_JBVHTL010000009.1, read as the reverse complement.
GCGAACACACTCCGTGAGGCCCGCGACCAGATCGTGGCCCTCAAGGAGGAGGTCGACCGGCTCGCACAGCCGCCGGCCGGCTTCGGCGTCTTCCTCACGGCGAACGAGGACGGCACCGCCGACATCTTCACCGGGGGCCGCAAGCTCCGGGTGAACGTCAGCCCCAGCGTCGAGCTCGACGAGCTCAGGCGCGGCCAGGAAGTGATGCTCAACGAAGCCCTCAACGTGGTCGAGGCCATGGAATACGAGAGCGTCGGCGACATCGTCACCCTCAAGGAGATCCTGGAGGACGGCGAGCGCGCCCTCGTCCAGGGACACACGGACGAGGAACGGGTGGTACGGCTCGCCGAACCACTCCTGGACGTCAACATCCGTCCCGGAGACGCCCTGCTCCTCGAACCCCGTTCCGGCTACGTCTACGAAATCGTTCCCAAGAGCGAGGTCGAGGAACTCGTCCTCGAAGAGGTCCCGGACATCGGCTACGAGCAGATCGGCGGTCTGGGCGGCCAGATCGAGATGATCCGCGACGCGGTCGAGCTCCCCTACCTCTACCCCGACCTCTTCAAGGAACACGAACTGCGGCCCCCCAAGGGAGTCCTGCTCTACGGACCCCCCGGATGCGGAAAGACGCTCATCGCCAAGGCCGTGGCCAACTCGCTGGCCAAGAAGGTCGCCGAAGTGACCGGCCAGGCCACCGGCAAGAGCTTCTTCCTCAACATCAAGGGCCCCGAGCTCCTGAACAAGTACGTCGGCGAGACCGAGCGGCAGATCCGCCTCGTCTTCCAGCGTGCCAGGGAGAAGGCCAGCGAGGGCACCCCCGTCATCGTCTTCTTCGACGAGATGGAATCCCTCTTCCGCACCCGCGGATCCGGCGTCAGCTCGGACGTGGAGAACACCATCGTCCCGCAGCTCCTCGCCGAGATCGACGGTGTCGAAGGCCTGCAGAACGTGGTCGTCATCGGCGCCTCCAACCGCGAGGACATGATCGACCCCGCCATCCTGCGGCCCGGCCGGCTCGACGTGAAGATCAAGATCGAACGCCCGGACGCCGAAGCGGCCAAGGACATCTTCCAGAAGTACCTCACCGAACGACTCCCCCTGCACTCCGAAGACGTCGGAGAGCACGGAGGCGACAGGGCGGCAACCGTCCACGGCATGATCCAGACAGCCGTGGAGCAGATGTACGCCGAGTCCGAGGAGAACCGCTTCCTGGAGGTCACCTACGCCAACGGCGACAAGGAAGTCCTTTACTTCAAGGACTTCAATTCCGGCGCCATGATCGAGAACATCGTGGGCCGCGCCAAGAAGATGGCCATCAAGGACTTCCTGGAACACAGCCAGAAGGGCCTCCGGGTCTCCCACCTCCTCCAGGCCTGCGTGGACGAGTTCAAGGAGAACGAGGACCTCCCGAACACCACCAACCCCGACGACTGGGCCCGCATCTCCGGAAAGAAGGGCGAACGGATCGTCTATATCCGTACGCTCATCACCGGAAAGCAGGGCGCGGACACCGGACGCTCCATCGACACGGTGGCCAACACCGGTCAGTACCTGTAAAAGACAGGGCGGCTGCGGGTGCCCTTCACGGGGCATCCGCAGCCGCCTGCTTTTCCGGTCACGGCCGGAACACAGCAATGACGCAAATGATCTCCCCACCAGCGCAGAGGCGTTCTAGGCTCTTTCGTACCGCCGAGTCGCGCAGTGCGGGGACGGGCACCGCACACGCACCGGAGCGCCAGCGGTACTTGAGCAGCGCCCCCGACCGAGGGCGCCGCCGGGCAAGGAGGGCCGCATGACCGTACGGCGAGTAATGGGCATCGAGACGGAGTACGGGATCTCCGTCCCCGGTCACCCCAACGCCAATGCCATGCTCACCTCGTCCCAGATCGTCAACGCCTACGCGGCGGCGATGCACCGGGCGCGCCGCGCCCGCTGGGACTTCGAGGAGGAGAACCCGCTGCGGGACGCGCGAGGCTTCGACCTCGCCCGGGAGGCCGCCGACTCCAGCCAGCTCACTGACGAGGACATCGGCCTGGCCAATGTCATCCTCACCAACGGTGCACGGCTGTACGTCGACCACGCACACCCGGAATACAGCTCCCCCGAAGTCACCAACCCGCGGGACGCCGTCCTGTGGGACAAGGCCGGCGAGCGCATCATGGCCGAGGCCGCGGAACGCGCCGCCCAGCTCCCCGGCGCCCAGCCGATCCACCTCTACAAGAACAACACCGACAACAAGGGCGCCTCCTACGGCACGCACGAGAACTACCTGATGAAGCGGGAGACCCCCTTCTCGGACATCGTGCGCCACCTCACGCCGTTCTTCGTCTCACGCCAGGTCGTCACCGGAGCGGGCCGCGTCGGCATCGGCCAGGACGGGCACGAGCACGGCTTCCAGCTCAGCCAGCGCGCCGACTACTTCGAGGTCGAGGTCGGCCTCGAGACCACCCTCAAGCGCCCCATCATCAACACCCGCGACGAACCGCACGCCGACGCCGAGAAGTACCGCCGGCTGCACGTGATCATCGGGGACGCCAACCTCTCCGAGATCTCGACCTACCTCAAGCTCGGCACGACAGCCCTCGTCCTCTCCATGATCGAGGACGGCTTCATCGCCGTCGACCTGGCCGTCGACCAGCCCGTACGCACCCTCCACCAGGTCTCCCACGACCCCACCCTCAAGCGCCTGGTCACGCTCCGCAGCGGCCGCACACTCACCGCGGTGCAACTGCAGATGGAGTACTTCGAGCTCTCCCGCAAGTACGTGGAGGAGCGCTTCGGGGCCGACGCCGACGAACAGACCAAGGACGTCCTCCTGCGCTGGGAGGACACCCTGAACCGCCTGGAGAACGACCCGATGAGCCTCTCCGGGGAGCTCGACTGGGTCGCCAAGCGGGAACTCATGGAGGGCTACCGGCGCCGCGACGGCCTCGACTGGGACGCCGCCCGGCTGCACCTGGTCGACCTCCAGTACGCCGACGTACGGGCCGACAAGGGCCTCTACAACCGTCTGGCGGCCCGGGGCAAGATGAAGCGCCTGCTGGACGAGAACGAGGTCGAGCGGGCCCGTACGACCCCGCCGGAGGACACCCGCGCCTACTTCCGCGGGCGCTGCCTGGAGCAGTACGCGGACGACGTGGCCGCGGCCTCCTGGGACTCGGTGATCTTCGACCTGCCCGGCCGGGACTCGCTCCAGCGCGTCCCAACCCTGGAGCCGCTTCGCGGAACGCGTAATCACGTCAAGGAGCTCCTGGACCGCTGCCGTACGGCGGAGGACCTGGTCAGGGTGCTTTCGGGCAACTGAGCTTCCGCCCGGACGGCACACGCCGGACAGGGTGGAATACCCGGCGTTACGGGAATCATCGAGGTGGTCCCCGTACGTTGTGGCAACTGCGGGGCCGATGTCGGACCCTGCTTGTAGGGTCTGATCAAGAACGTCGAACCGAGCGGGGTGAGGGTTATGGCGACCAAGGACACCGGCGGCGGACAGCAGAAGGCGACGCGTTCCACCGAGGAGGTCGAGGAACAGTCGCAGGACGCGCAGGCAACCGACGACCTCAAGGAACGCCAGGAAAAGCTGAGCGACGACGTCGACTCGGTTCTTGACGAAATTGACGATGTACTCGAAGAGAACGCCGAGGATTTCGTGAGGTCCTTCGTTCAGAAGGGTGGGCAGTAAGCCACCTTTTCCATCGAATCGTAGGCTCGAGTCGAGCGTGGCCGACGAAACAGGTGAGCGAAGCTGCTCGCGGTGCAAGCAGGACAAGCCGCGGGCGGCCTTCGCGAAGAACAGGTCCGTGTCTGACGGCCTCCAGGCGTACTGCCGGGAGTGCTCTGCGGAGTACTACCGGCAGCGTCAGGAAGCCAAGGGCAGGACGGTACGGGTCAAGGTGCCCGTACCGCGCGGTCACAAGCGCTGCCCGCAGTGCGAGGCCGTGAAACCGCACTCCGCATGGGAGCGCAACAAATCCTCCTCGGACGGCTGGGCGAGCTATTGCCGTGAGTGTCGTGCGGAGCGAAACCGGGTCAGCTATTTCCAGCGCAAGTACGGCCTCACTCCGGCCGAGTTGGACGCGATGGTCGCGGAGCAGCGGGGAATCTGCTGTATCTGCCTAACCGCCCCTGCCGAACATGTGGATCACTGCCATCAGACGGGTAGGGTCCGAGGCGTACTGTGCTTCAGCTGCAATGCCGCGCTGGGGCAGTTCAAGGATCGGCCCGACGTCATGAGACGGGCTGCGACATACCTGGAAGGAAACGCGTGGAAGCCAACACTCGTAGCACCGGGCGTCTACCGGCTGCCTTCCTGACGCCCGGGTCGTCGTCCTTCATGGACTTCCTGTCCGAGCACCAGCCGGAGATGCTCCCGGGCAAGCGGCAACTGCCGCCCGTCCAGGGCGTGATCGAGGCCCCGCACGGCACGACGATCGTCGCCGTGACGTTCCCGGGCGGAGTCGTCCTCGCCGGTGACCGGCGGGCCACGATGGGCAACGTCATCGCCCAGCGCGACATCGAGAAGGTGTTCCCGGCCGACGAGTACTCGGCGGTGGGCATCGCCGGTACGGCGGGCCTGGCCGTGGAGATGGTGAAGCTGTTCCAGCTCGAACTGGAGCACTTCGAGAAGGTGGAGGGCGCGCAGCTCTCCCTGGAGGGCAAGGCGAACCGCCTGTCCACGATGATCCGTTCCAACCTCGGCATGGCCATGCAGGGTCTGGCCGTGGTGCCGCTCTTCGCGGGGTACGACGTGGACCGCGGCCGGGGCCGCATCTTCTCGTACGACGTCACGGGCGGTCGTTCCGAGGAGCACGGTTACGCGGCCACGGGCTCGGGCTCGCTCTTCGCGCGGGGCGCGATGAAGAAGCTCTACTCCAAGGATCTGACGGAGGACCAGGCCACCACGCTGGTGATCCAGGCCCTCTACGACGCGGCCGACGACGACTCGGCGACCGGTGGTCCCGATGTCGCGCGCCGGATCTACCCGATCGTCACGGTGATCACCGAGAGCGGTTTCCGCCGGCTCACGGACGAGGAGTCGTCCGATATCGCGCGCGTGATCCTGGAGGCGCGGCTCCAGCAGCCCGACGGCCCCCGTGCCGCGCTGTACTGAACGTCCGTCTCTCTTCCAGGTGATCCAGTGACTTCGACAGAAAGGGACGGATAGCCGGTGTCGACGCCGTTCTATGTCTCACCCCAGCAGGCGATGGCCGACCGGGCGGAGTACGCCCGCAAGGGCATCGCCCGTGGCCGCAGCCTGGTCGTGCTGCAGTATGCCGACGGCATCGTGTTCGTCGGCGAGAACCCGTCCCGTGCGCTGCACAAGTTCAGCGAGATCTATGACCGGATCGGCTTCGCGGCCGCCGGTAAGTACAACGAGTACGAGAATCTGCGGATCGGCGGTGTGCGGTACGCCGATCTGCGGGGCTACACGTACGACCGTGACGATGTGACGGCTCGTGGTCTGGCGAACGTGTACGCCCAGACGCTGGGCACGATCTTCTCGTCGGCGGCGGAGAAGCCGTACGAGGTGGAGTTGGTGGTCGCGGAGGTCGGCGAGACTCCGGACGGTGACCAGATCTACCGGCTGCCGCACGACGGTTCGATCGTGGACGAGCACGGTTCGGTGGCCGTGGGTGGCAATGCCGAGCAGATCAGTACGTATCTGGATACTCAGCACCGGGACGGCATGTCGCTGGCCGAGGCGCTGAAGCTGGCCGTCCAGTCGTTGTCCCGGGAGCCGAACGGCGGTGAGCGGGAGATTCCGGCGGAGCGGCTGGAGGTCGCGGTGCTGGACCGGACGCGTCCGCAGAAGCGGAAGTTCAAGCGGATCGTGGGTCGTCAGTTGTCGCGGTTGCTGGAGGTCGGGGGCGCCGAGACGGCGACGGAGGCCGAGGACGCGGACGACGACGAGTGAGGTGACCGGGTGCCCCTGTGGGGTGCTCGTACGGAAGGGGCCGCCCCGGTGCAGACCGGCGCGGCCCCTTCCGTGTGTCCGGGTCCGGGGGGTGCGGGTCTGGCGTGGGGTGCGGGTGTCAGGCGCCTGGAGGGGCTGTGGAGCCGCGTACGACGAGTTCGACGGGGATGTCCTCCTGTGGGGGTGTGCGGCCGTCCAGGACGGCGAGGAGGGCTTTCATGCCTTGTTCGCCGAATCGTTCGGCGTCGAGGCGGACCGTGGTGAGTTCGGGGTCGAGGGCGCGGGCGAGGGCGAGGTCGTCGAGTCCGGTGATGGAGATGTCGTCGGGGATGCGCAGGCCGAGGCGGCGGGCGGCCTTGTAGGCGCCGGCGGCGAGTTTGTCGTCGTCGCAGATGACGGCGGTGGGGCGGGGGCCCGGTGCGGTGAGGGCGCTGTGGGTGGCGGCGAGGGCGTCTTCGAAGGAGATGGGCGCGGGGGCGACGCGGAGGCTGGTTCCGGGGACTTCGACGAGGCAGGAGGCGAGTTCGCGGGCGCGGACCTCGAAGGTCCAGGAGGGGATGTCGGCGGCGAGGTGGAGGAAGCGGCGGTGGCCGAGGGCGAGGAGGTGGTCGGTGACCTGGCGTACGCCGTCGGCGATGTCGAGGTTGACGGTGGCGGCGCCCTGGCTGCCGGCGGGGTCGCTGTCGAGCATGACGAGGGGGAGCTGGTCGCCGCGGATGGCGGTGAGGGCGTCGGCGGCCATGGAGGAGGCGATGACGCCGTCGAGGGCGGCTTGTGCGGAGCCGAAGGGGTCGCGGGCGGGGCCGATGCCTTCGGGGGAGGGGTAGAGGACGACTCCGAAGCCGTGTTCGGCGGCGACGCGGGCGGCTCCGGTGTAGACGCCGGCGAAGAATTCGGTGGTGAGGGCGGGGACGACGAGGAGGACGGTGCGGGTGCGGCCGAGGCGGAGGTTGCGGGCGGCGAGGTTGGGGCGGTAGCCGAGTTCCTGGGCGGCGTCGCGGACGCGTTCGGCGGTGGCGGGGGAGACGCGGCCGCGCCATTTGTCGCCGAGGACGAGGGAGACGGCTGCCTGGGAGACGCCGGCGGCCTCGGCGACGTCCCGGCTGGTGGGGCGCGTGCTACCTCTTGCCACCGTGGGCCTGCTCCTTCGTCTGGACTCGCGGTCAGCGCACATGGTACGTATGGAGGCAGACGTTATACGTAACACTTGAACGTCGCGCGCTATCGAGAAGGGCATGCCATGGCTACGGGATACCTGGAGATCCTGAGGGCGAGGCACGCCGCCCGGCTCCTCGCCGGGACGCTGGTGGGGCGGCTGCCGAACGCGACCGCGGCCATCGCCGTCGTCCTGTTCGTGCGCGCCGAGGGCGGTACGTACAGCCTGGCGGGCGCGCTCGCGGCGGTGTACGGGGTGGCCAACGCGGTGGGGCAGCCGCTGCTGGGCCGGCTGGTGGACGTGCACGGCCAGCCGCGGGTGCAGTTGCCGGCGGCGGTGGTCTCGGCGCTCGGGATGGGTGTCTTCGCCGTGGCCGGGACGGAGCCGGCGGCGCTCGCGTACGCCGCGATGGCCGTGGCCGGGCTCTTCACGCCGCCGCTGGAGGGCGGTCTGCGGGCGCTGTGGCCCTCGGTGCTGCGCGAGGAGGAGCAGGTGCACACCGCGTACGCGATGGACGCGGTGGCGCAGGAGGTGATGTTCACCGTCGGACCGTTGCTGGTGACGCTGTGCGTGGCGCTCTGGTCCGCGGAGGCCGCCCTGCTGATCCTGGCGGTCGTCGGTGTCCTGGGGGCTCTTTCCGTGGTCGTCTCGCCGCCTTCGCGCGCGTGGCGTTCGGCTCCGCGTGAGGCGCACTGGCTCGGGGCTCTGCGTTCGCCGGGGCTGCTGGCGCTGCTGGGGGCGTTCCTGTTCGTCGGGATGGCGCTGGGTTCGATCACGGTGGCGGCGGTGTCGTACGCGGACGCGCACGGCGGGGACGCGGTGTACGGGTGGCTGATGGCGGGCATCGGGCTCGGCGCGCTGCTGGGCGGTGTGGTGTACGGCTCGCGGCGGTGGAGCGGGGCGCCGGAGCGGCGACTGCGGGTGCTGGTTGCTCTTCTGGCGGTGTGTTACGTCCCGCTGGTGCTGGTGCCGGGTCCGGTCGCGATGACGGTGCTGACGACGCTCGCGGGTGTGTTCCTGGCGCCGAGCATCGCGTGTGCCTTCGTGCTGGTGGACCGGCACGCGCCGACGGGTACGGTCACCGAGGCTTTCTCGTGGCTTGTGACGACGTTCACCGTGGGTGCTTCGGTGGGTACGGGCCTGGCGGGGCCGGTCGTGGAGTGGGGCGGGGCGGCCCGGGGGTTCGCGGTTCCGGGGGTCGCGGGTGCCGCCGCGCTGGTGGTTCTGCTGGCCACGGGCAGGGTCCTCGCAGCTACCGGGAGGGGCGGTGTTGTTGCGGCTTCATCGGAAAATGATCCAAACCGAGCTGTCGAACCCCGTTTCAGCTCAGGGGATCGGGCGTAATGTTCAGTCATGGACCGCCGCATTTTCGGGCTGGAGAACGAGTACGGCGTCACGTGTACGTTCAGGGGACAGCGCCGGCTGTCTCCCGACGAGGTGGCGCGGTACCTCTTCCGCCGTGTCGTGTCATGGGGCCGCAGCAGCAATGTCTTTCTGCGGAACGGTGCCCGCCTTTATCTCGACGTGGGATCACATCCGGAATACGCGACACCCGAGTGTGACAACGTGACGGAGCTCGTCACCCACGACAAGGCCGGCGAGCGCATTCTCGAAGGTCTCCTGGTGGATGCCGAACGGCGCCTGCACGAGGAAGGGATCGCGGGCGACGTCTATCTTTTCAAGAACAACACCGACTCGGCGGGCAACTCCTACGGATGCCACGAGAACTATCTGGTGGCCCGGCACGGGGAGTTCTCCCGGCTCGCGGACATTCTCATCCCGTTCCTCGTCACGCGGCAGTTGCTGTGCGGCGCGGGCAAGGTGCTGCAGACTCCGCGTGGTGCGGTGTACTGCGTCAGCCAGCGGGCCGAGCACATCTGGGAGGGCGTCAGTTCCGCGACGACGCGGTCCCGGCCCATCATCAACACGCGTGACGAGCCGCACGCGGACGCCGAGCGTTACCGCCGGCTGCATGTGATCGTCGGCGACTCGAACATGTCCGAGACGACGATGCTCCTCAAGGTCGGTGCCACGGATCTCGTGCTGCGCATGATCGAGGCGGGCACCGTCATGCGTGACCTGACGCTGGAGAACCCCATTCGGGCGATCCGGGAGGTCAGTCACGACATCACGGGGCGCCGGAAGGTGCGTCTGGCCAGTGGCCGTGAGGCCTCAGCGCTGGAGGTGCAGCGCGAGTACTACGAGAAGGCCGTGGACTTCTGTGAGCGCCGCGGTATCCGCACCGGGACCGTCGAGCAGGTCCTCGAACTGTGGGGCCGCGTGCTCGACTCGATCGAGGCGGAGGACCTCGACCGGATCGGCACGGAGATCGACTGGGTCATGAAGTACCAGCTCATCGAGCGGTACAGGGCGAAGCACAACATGACGATGTCGCATCCGCGGGTCGCGCAGATAGACCTCGCCTACCACGACATCCACCGTCGTCGCGGCCTCTACTACCTGCTGGAGAGGAAGGGGCAAGCCGCGCGGATCTGCAACGACTTGAAGATCTTCGAGGGCAAGTCGGTGCCTCCGCAGACCACTAGGGCGCGGCTGCGTGGTGACTTCATCCGGCGGGCGCAGGAGCAGCGGCGGGACTTCACCGTCGACTGGGTGCATCTGAAGCTCAACGATCAGGCGCAGCGCACGGTGTTGTGCAAGGACCCGTTCCGTTCGGTGGACGATCGGGTGGAGAAGCTCATCGCCGGAATGTGAGCCGGGAGTTCCGTGGGGGATGCGGAACGCAACGCGGGGCGCCGTACGTTTTCCGTACGGCGCCCTTCTCACGTCGTAGAGTTGCGCGCACGCCATCCACCAAGATCGACCGATACGAGGCTCCTACCGTGCGCCGACGCTCACTCCTTCTCTCCGTACCCGCTGGACTGGTCACGCTCGCCGGATGCGGTGACGACGGCAAGTCAGACACGGCGAAGTCCAGCAAGACCCCGTCGCCCTCGGCTTCGGCCGCGGCGTCCGCGCCGCCTCCGCCGAAGATCGTCGACGGTCCGCTGCCGGCGATCACGGCCGGTACGAAGTTCGGTGAGAAGCCGACGGTGGCCAAGGGCACGGGGGAGCCGTCGAAGGATCTCGCGGTCCGGACGGTGATCGCGGGGAACGGCAAGACGGTCGCGGAGAACGACTACATCCAGGCCAACTACCTGGGTCAGATCTGGGCCACGGCGAAGGTCTTCGACAACTCCTACGACCGGGGGACGCCGCTGGTGATCCAGTTGGCGCAGGGCGGGATCATCGACGGCTGGCGTTACGGCCTGGTCGGCAAGAAGACCGGCAGCCGGGTCGAGATGGCGGTGCCGCCGACCTGGGGTTACGGCTCGGAGGGCAACGCGCAGGCGGGTATCAAGGGCACGGACACGCTGGTGTTCGTGGTGGACATCGAGGACACGTTCAACTCGAAGAGTTCCGCCAAGGGCAAGGACGTGCCGCAGAAGGACGCCTCGCTGCCGACGGTCGGCACGAACACGGACGGTTCGGCTCCCAAGATCACGGTGCCGAAGAAGGACGCTCCGACGAAGCTCGTGGCGAACTACGTGATCGAGGGCGACGGCGACGAGGTCAAGGCCGACAGCAGTGTCCTGGTGCAGTACGAGGGTGTGCTGTGGGACAGCGGCAAGGAGTTCGACTCGACGTACAAGCGTGGTCAGCTCACGTCGTTCTCGCTGCAGCAGGTCGTCAAGGGCTGGGCGCAGGGGCTGACGGGCAAGAAGGTGGGCAGCCGCGTCCTCATCGTGATTCCGCCGGCTCTGGGCTACGGCGACAACCCGCCGGCCGGCAGCGGTATCAAGAAGGACTCCACGCTGGTGTTCTCGGTCGACATCCTGGCGAAGATGTAAACCCTCCGGGGATGTAAGACTGTCCGTGTTGTCCTTACGTACACAAAGCAGGAGCAAAGACGTGAGCATCGAGAAGCCCGAGATCGATTTCCCCGAGGGCGCGCCGCCGGCGGACCTTGAGATCAAGGACATCTGGGAGGGCGACGGCCCCGAGGCCAAGTCGGGTCAGAACGTCACGGTGCACTACGTGGGTGTGTCGTTCAGCACCGGCGAGGAGTTCGACGCGAGCTGGAACCGGGGCGAGCCGTTCCGTTTCCCGCTCGGCGGCGGCCGTGTCATCAAGGGCTGGGACAAGGGCGTGCAGGGCATGAAGGTCGGCGGCCGTCGCCGGCTGACCATCCCCGCGCACCTCGCCTACGGCAACCAGAGCCCGACCCCGGCGATCAAGCCGGGTGAGACGCTGATCTTCGTGGTCGACCTGATCGCGGTCTGATCACGGCGGACCGGATCCGGTCCGGATGGGATCATCCGGGGCCCATGCCCGTCCGGGCATGGGCCCTCGGCTTTTGCCACGCCACTCCGGAGCGGTACGGTCATCGGTCGGAAGCACCATAGGAAGGGCGTCGATGGCCATTGCCAAGGCCGAGCGGCTGATGAACCTCGCACTGTGTCTGCTCGGGACGCGGCGGCCGCTCAGCAAGCGGGAACTCCGCGAGTCCATCGAGGCCTATCTGGAAGCCGGATCGGACGACAGCTTCAACCGGATGTTCGAGCGGGACAAGGACGATCTGCGCGAACTCGGCCTGGTCATCGAGACGGTGGAGAACCTCGACGGCGAGGTCGGCTATCTCGCCCGCCGCGACAGCAACCGCCTGCCGCCGATCACCCTCGACGCCGAGGAGGCCGCCGCCCTCGGTCTGGCCGCCAAGGTCTGGCAGCAGGCCCGCCTCGCCGGGGCCGCTAGCGGCGCGCTCCAGAAGCTGCGCGCCGCGGGTCTGCCCGAGGACGTGGACCCGTACGGATCCCATGGCGCCCTCGAACCGCACATCCCCGTGCACGAGGCGGCCTTCGAGCCGCTCATGCTCGCCTGCCGCGACCGCCGCCCGGTCGTCTTCGACTACCGCAAGGCCAACGCCGCGCAGCCCGGGACCCGGCACGTGGAGCCGTGGGCCCTGGAGTGCTGGCGCGGCCACTGGTATCTCGCGGGCTGGGACCGCGACCGCGGCGCCGAACGCGTCTTCAGGCTCTCCCGGATCACCGGCAAGGTCCGCGCCCGTGCGGGCAAGTACACCGCCGAGGTCCCGGACGTGGTGACCGTGCGCGAGACGGTGGCCGGCTGGGCGGGGGAGATCACCGACCGCTCCGCGCTGATCCGGCTGCGGTCCGGCGCCGGCTACCCGCTGCGCGCCAAGGCCGTCTCGGTGCGGGAACTGGGCGGGGGCTGGGACGAGTTGGAGATTCCGTACGGGCACGGTCTGGACGCCTTGCTGGTGGAGTTCGGGCCGGACGTGGTGGTCGTGGAGCCCGCCGAACTGCGGGCCGATGTGGTCGACCGGCTGCGCGCCGTGGCCAAGGGCTGAGGGGAAAGTAAGAAAGTGGCAGGAAAACCGGCCAGGCCCACGAACGCGATCGACCAGACCCGGCGGATGCTGTCCCTGGTGACGTATCTGCGCGAGCGCCCCGGCGCCCACGTCAGTGACGTGGCCCGTGCCTTCGGGATCACCGAGGACGAGCTGATCTCCGACCTCGACGTGCTGCCGTTGTGCGGGACGAGTTTCCGCGGCGGGGATCTGCTCGACATCGACACCGACGGCGACCGGATCTGGTGGCACAACCCGGACGACGTCGCCGAGCCGCTGCGGATCGCCGCCGACGAGGCGACCGCGCTGCTGGTGGCCGCCCGCGCGGTGTCCACCCTGCCCGGCCTGCGCGAGGGCGACCGGCAGGCGTTGCTGCGGGCCACCGCGAAGGTGGAGGCCGCGTCCGGCGAGGCGGCCGGTGCCAGCTCCCGGCTGTCGGTGACCTTCGAGTCCGAGGGCGGCGTCTTCGCCGACGTGGACCGGGCGATCTCGGAGCGGCGCCGGCTGTGGATCCGCTACTACTCGCCCTCGCGGGACGAGCTCAGCGAACGCGAGATCGACCCGATCCGCCTGGTCAGCGTCGGTCACACCTATGTGGAGGCCTGGTGCCGCCGCTCCGAGGCGCGCCGCACCTTCCGGCTCGACCGGGTCGCCGAGATCCGCATCCTGGACGAGCCGTCCGCGCCGCCCGAGATCGAGCTGCGGGACCTGTCCGAGGGGCTCGTCCAGCCCGCGGCCGAGGATCCGGAGGTCGTGGTCGAGGTGGGTCCCGGCGGACGCTGGGTCGCCGAGTACTACCCGCACGACAGCGCGGATGAGCTGCCGGACGGCGGGCTGCGTATCACCTTGCGGACCCCCGACCCCGCCTCGCTGCGGCGGCTGGCCCTGCGTCTCGGCGGTGACGGCCGGATCGTCTCGCCGCAGGCTCTCGCGGACAGCGCCCGCAGCGCGGCCCGCGAGGCGCTCGCCGCCTACGACGGTCCCGGCGGGCCCGGGGTCCAGGACAGTCCGTACGAGGGGCGGGAGCAGGGGCTTTGAGGACGCCGACGTCTGGTGCGCAGGGAAGGCCGGGTGGCCCGGATAAGCCGGGTTCCGTACGGCGGGCGGGTGGGACCGGACGTGCCGGGTCGGCCGCGGGCTCCGCGGCGCGCGCCGGGTCGATCCCGGGCGGGCCGGAGATGTCGGTGGGGACCGCCTTCGCCGGGATGCGCAGGGTCGTCGAGGTCATGTTCAAGGCCGCCTGCCCCGACTGCCGGGCCGGTTTCGAGCTCACGCCCGGTGCCCTGCGCCTGGCCATCGGCGCCAGCAGCCGTACGACGTTCTACTCGTTCACCTGCCCCGCGTGCGGGTCGGCGGTCCGCAAGCCGGCGGGGGAACGCATCGTCGAACTGCTCACCGGGGGCGGGGTCCGCACACTGCGGCTGCACTCCACCCTCTAGGGTCGAGGTCATGTTCTGGCCGATGTTTGCGATCGCCGCGGGTTTCCTGGGAATCACCGTGCTCGGGATCCTCGCCGTCCGTGTCTTCCTGGAAGCGGAGCGTCTGGGCCGCCAGGTGGCCGATTCCGCGCGCCGTATCAGCACCGCCTCCGAGGACCTGGAAAGGGCCACCGTCGCGGCGGCACGCTCCATGGATACGGTATGAGTCGTTCCATGGATGCGTAATGCGTCACGCCAGCCTGTCGACTTGGTGCGGGGGCCAGGTACGCTCATGGACGCGGCCCGGAGAATGAGGCGCGGGCCGCGAACTGGGAGTACGCACAGGGATTGCCCCGCGTTCACCCCTGAGCGTTACGATCGCTGACATCACGATGATCGGACACATGTCCGATCGATCGGCCAGCACCCCGACCATGCAGCCTCGGTGAGAAGGTAAAGACTTATGTTCGGAAGGCTCGGAGCTCCCGAGATCATTCTCATCCTCGTCGTCATCATCCTGCTGTTCGGCGCGAAGAAGCTTCCGGACATGGCGCGCTCCCTCGGCAAGTCCGCCCGGATCCTCAAGAGCGAGGCCAAGGCGATGAAGGAAGAGGGCAGCAGCCCGGCCCCGGCCGGTCCGCCCGCCGACGAGCAGCAGCCCCCCGCGCAGCGCACCATCCAGGCGGCCCCCGGCGACGTGACCAGCTCGCGCCCGGTCAACGAGCCGACGGACACCACCCAGCGCTGACGCAGGGCCGGTGACCTCCGGCCCGCCGCATGAGATGAGGATGTGGGTTGCTCACGTCTGCCCGCAACACGGAGAAGGACCCCGAGGGGCGCATGCCCCTCGCGGACCATCTTCGCGAGCTCCGCAACCGGCTCGCGAAGGCGGTGCTGGCCATCGTCCTCGTGACGGTCGTCGCGGCCTTCTACTACAACGACATCATCAACTTCTTCACCAAGCCGGTCCTCGACTCCGTCGGGTGCCCGGAGACGTTCGCCGAACTGGCGAAGCAGCCCAAGAACCACCAGTGCGCGCAGATCACCATCAACGGTCTGCTCGCCCCGTTCACCCTGGCGCTGAAGGTCTCCCTGATGGCGGGCGTCGTGCTCGCCTCGCCGGTCTGGCTCTACCAGCTCTGGGCGTTCGTCGCCCCGGGTCTGCACAGGAGTGAGAAGAAGTACGCGTACGCGTTCGTCGGCACCGGCGTCCCGCTGTTCCTCGGCGGCGCGTTCTTCGCCTACAAGGTGCTTCCCACCACGGCGAAGGTCCTGATGGAGTTCACGCCGGACGGCGTGAACAACCTCCTGCCGCTGGACGACCTGCTCGACCTGGTCACGCGCATGGTCGTCGTGTTCGGTCTCTCCTTCGAGCTGCCCCTGCTGCTGGTGATGCTGAACCTCACGGGCATCCTCACCGGCAAGCGCATGCTCGGCTGGTGGCGCGGCATGATCATCGGCATCACGGTCTTCGCCGCCGTCGCCACGCCCAGCACCGACCCGCTGACGATGCTCGCGCTCGCCGGGCCGATCTGGATCCTGTACTTCGGCGCGGTCCTCTTCTCCCTGCTCAACGACCGGCGCAAGCGCCGGCGCGACGAGTCCGGTCCCGCCGACGACGAGGCCTCCGAGCTCGACCTCACCCCTGAGGACATCGGCGGCGTCGAGAGCGTGTCGCCGCCCCGCCGGACCCTTCCGGAGCAGGCCACGACGGACCGGGTCAACGGTTATGACGACGTGACCTGACGGAGCCCGTGACCTCGTAGGGTCACCCTGTGACCAGCGAGATCACCCTCATAGTCAACCCCACCGCGGGCCGCGGCCGGGGCGCCCGCGCGGCGCTTCCGGCCGCTTCGGCTTTGCGTGCCGCGGGATTCTCCGTCGAGACGGTCCAGGGCGAGGACCCGGCGGACGCCCTGGCGCGGGCGCGCGAGGCGGTCGCCGGCGGCACCGGCGCGCTCGTCGCGGTCGGCGGGGACGGCATGGCGAACCTGGCCCTCCAGGCCGTCGCCGGAACCCGTACCCCCTTCGGACTGGTCGCCGCCGGCACCGGCAACGACTTCGCGCGGGCCCTCGGCCTGCCCGTGGGCGACCCGGCGGCCGCGGGCCGCATGATCGCCGAGGCGCTGAAGGGCGAGCGGCTGCGCGAGGTCGACCTGGGCCGGGTGAACGGCACCTGGTTCGGAACCGTCCTGGCCTCCGGGTTCGACTCCCGGGTCAACGACCGCGGGAACCGGATGCGTCTGCCCGTGGGCCGTTTCAAGTACGACGTCGCCATGGTCGCCGAACTGGCCGCCTTCCGGCCCGTCCCGTACCGCATCACGCTCGACGGCGGCGAGACGCTGGAGACCGAGGCGACGCTGGTGGCCGTCGGCAACGGATCGTCGTACGGCGGCGGCATGAGGATCTGTCCCGGCGCCAGCCTCGGCGACGGACTGTTCGACATCACGGTGGTCGGGGACTGCTCCCGCTCCACCCTGCTCAAGATCTTCCCCCGCGTCTACAAGGGCACCCACGTCGGCCATCCCGTGGTGAGCGTGCTGCGGGCGGCCAAGGTCGAACTCCTCGCCGAGGACGTCACCGGCTACGCGGACGGGGAGCCGCTGGGCCCGCTGCCGCTCACGGCGGAGTGCGTACGGGGCGCGGTGCGCGTCGCACTTCCCTGAGCTGCGGGGATCCGGGGTTTCACAGCCGCTTATCCGGATAATGATCGTCCTTGTGTCAGTGCCTCCCGGTAGTCTCGAAAGCACGATGACAGAGGACCTCTCACCGGCCGAGCGGTATGCGGCAGCACGCAGGCGCGCTGCCGAGCAGGCCACCGCGCTCGCCTCCTTCCGCGAGATGTACGACTTCGGCCTCGACCCCTTCCAGATCGAGGCCTGCCAGGCGCTCGAAGCGGGCAAGGGTGTGCTGGTGGCCGCGCCCACCGGCTCGGGCAAGACGATCGTCGGCGAGTTCGCCGTCCACCTCGCCCTCCAGCAGGGCAAGAAGTGCTTCTACACCACGCCGATCAAGGCGCTCTCCAACCAGAAGTACGCCGACCTGTGCCGCCGCTACGGCGCGGACAAGGTCGGCCTGCTCACCGGCGACAACAGCGTCAACTCCGAGGCACCGGTGGTCGTCATGACCACCGAGGTCCTGCGGAACATGCTGTACGCGGGCTCGCAGACCCTTCTCGGCCTCGGCTACGTGGTGATGGACGAGGTGCACTACCTCTCCGACCGCTTCCGTGGCGCCGTCTGGGAGGAAGTGATCATCCACCTCCCCGAGTCGGTGACCCTGGTGTCGCTCTCGGCGACGGTGTCGAACGCCGAGGAGTTCGGCGACTGGCTGGACACCGTGCGCGGCGACACCCAGGTGATCGTCTCCGAGCACCGGCCCGTCCCGCTGTTCCAGCACGTGCTGGCCGGGCGGCGGATGTACGACCTCTTCGAGGAGGGCGAGGGCCAGCGCAAGGCCGTCAACCCCGACCTCACGCGCATGGCGCGCATGGAGGCGAGCCGTCCCTCGTACCAGGACCGCAGACGCGGCCGCGCGATGCGCGAGGCCGACCGGGAGCGTGAGCGCAGACAGCGTTCGCGGATCTGGACGCCGGGCCGGCCCGAGGTCATCGAGCGGCTCGACGCCGAAGGGCTGCTGCCCGCCATCACGTTCATCTTCAGCCGCGCGGCCTGCGAGGCCGCCGTGCAGCAGTGCCTGTACGCGGGTCTGCGGCTGAACGACGACGCGGCGCGCGCCCGGGTGCGTGAACTCGTCGAGGAGCGCACCGCCTCCATCCCGGACGAGGACCTGCACGTCCTCGGCTACTTCGAGTGGCTGGAGGGTCTGGAGCGCGGCATCGCCGCCCACCACGCGGGCATGCTGCCCACGTTCAAGGAGGTCGTCGAGGAACTCTTCGTGCGCGGCCTCGTCAAGGCCGTCTTCGCGACGGAGACGCTCGCGCTGGGCATCAACATGCCGGCCCGCTCGGTGGTGCTGGAAAAGCTCGTCAAGTGGAACGGCGAGCAGCACGCCGACATCACCCCCGGTGAGTACACCCAGCTCACGGGCCGGGCCGGCCGCCGCGGCATCGATGTCGAGGGTCACGCGGTCGTGCTGTGGCAGCGCGGCTTCAGCCCCGAGCACCTCGCGGGACTCGCGGGCACCCGCACCTATCCGCTGCGCTCCAGCTTCAAGCCCTCGTACAACATGGCGGTGAACCTGGTCGAGCAGTTCGGCCGGCACCGCTCGCGCGAGCTGCTGGAGACGTCGTTCGCGCAGTTCCAGGCCGACAAGTCGGTCGTCGGGATCTCCCGGCAGGTGCAGCGCAACGAGGAGGGCCTCGAAGGCTACAAGGAGTCGATGACCTGCCATCTCGGGGACTTCGACGCGTACATGGGGCTGCGCCGCGAACTGAAGGACCGTGAGACCGAGCTGGCGCGGCAGGGGATGTCCGAGCGCCGTGCCGAGGCGGCCGTCGCCCTGGAGAAGCTCAAGCCGGGTGACGTCATCCATGTGCCGACCGGCAAGTACGCGGGACTGGCGCTGGTGCTCGATCCCGGGCTGCCCGCGGGCCGGTCGAACGGCCACCGCGGGTTCGAGCAGCACGACGGGCCGCGTCCGTTGGTGCTCACCGCCGAGCGCCAGGTGAAGCGGCTGGCGTCGATGGACTTCCCGGTGCCGGTCGAGGCGCTCGACCGGATGCGGATCCCCAAGTCCTTCAACCCCCGTTCGCCGCAGTCCCGCAGAGACCTCGCCTCGGCGCTGCGCACGAAGGCGGGGCACATCGTCCCGGACCGGCACCGCAAGCGGCGCTCCGAGGCCGCCGACGACCGTGAGATCGCCCGGCTGCGCACGGCGATCCGCGCGCACCCCTGCCACGGCTGCAACGACCGCGAGGACCACGCCCGTTGGGCCGAGCGGTATCACCGGCTCAAGCGCGACACCTCTCAGCTCGAGCGCCGTATCGAGGGCCGGACGAACACCATCGCCCGTACCTTCGACCGGATCGTGGCCCTGCTCACCGAGCTGGACTATCTGCGCGGCGACGAGGTCACCGAGCACGGCAAGCGGCTCGCCCGGCTGTACGGCGAACTCGACCTGCTGGCCAGCGAATGCCTGCGCGCCGGCGTCTGGGACGGGCTCTCCCCGGCCGAACTGGCCGCCTGTGTATCGGCGTTGGTGTACGAGTCCCGGGTCGCCGACGACGCGATGGCGCCGAAGGTGCCGTCCGGCAAGGCCAAGGCCGCCCTGGGTGAGATGGTGCGCATCTGGGGCCGGCTGGACGCGCTGGAGGAGGACTTCCGGATCAACCAGACGGAGGGCGTGGGCCAGCGCGAGCCGGACCTCGGCTTCGCCTGGGCCGCCCACGAGTGGGCGTCCGGCAAGGGCCTGGACGAGGTGCTGCGCGAGGCCGAGATGCCCGCCGGTGACTTCGTGCGCTGGTGCAAGCAGGTCATCGACGTCCTCGGCCAGATCGCGGCCGCGGCGCCCGTCTCGGGCGGCGAGAGGTCGACGGTCGCGAAGAACGCCCGCAAGGCGGTCGAGGCCCTGCTGCGCGGGGTCGTGGCCTACTCGTCGGTCGGCTGACCGACGGCGGTCCGCACCCCGCGCCCGTCGCGGCGGGGTGCGGTCAGCGGGCCTGCCGGCCGTCCAGGTAGGCGCGCCAGCCGCCGTGGCGGGTGATGTCCGGCGCGCCGTCCAGCGCGCCCGGTTCGCAGAGGAAGCCGGGTACGTGCGTGCCATCGGCGAGTTCGACGCTGCCCAGGGCCATCGGGCGGGGGAGCGTGGCCAGCAGCCGTCCCAGGCCGTCGGCGGGCAGGCTCCACACCTCGGCCTCGACGGCGGCGCCGCCCGCGCCGACATGGACGAGTCCCGGCTTGGGCGGAGTGGTCGCCAGGGCGTGCAGACGGTAGACGGCGGCGGTGGTCGTCGTACGTTCCAGGCGGGCGCCCAGGGAGAGCAACTGCGGGTTCAGCGGCAGGCCGGACAGATGCGCTCCCACCACGGCGAGGCGGGTCGGCGGTTCCAGGAGGCGGGCGATCCGGGCGAGGCGTTCGTCGGTGAACGCCGGGCCGATCAGCATCACCCCGAAGGGATGTCCCGCGGGTGTCCGACCGGCCGGGACGGCGACCGCCGCCAGGTCGAACAGGTTCGTCGAGTTGGTGAAGCGGCCCAGACGGGCGTTGGCGCCCAGGGGGTCGGCGGCGACCTCGGCGAGGGTGGGATGGCCGGGGGCGGTCGGCAGGAGCAGCGCGTCGGCGTCGGCCAGTTCCGCCAGGGCACGGGCGCGCAGGGAGGCCAGCCGCTCCTGGTCCGCGTAGAGCTGGTGGGCCGGGACGTCCCGCGCGCGGGTGATGATCCCGGCGACGGTCGGGTCGAGCCCGGCACCCCCCTCGGAGATCTGCTTGTCGACAAAGCTCCCCACCGCGGTGTAGCGCTCGGCGACGAACGCGCCCTCGTAGAGCATCGCGGCGGCCTCGGTGAACGGGGCGAGGTCGAGGGTGCGCACGTCCGCACCCGCCGCGACGAGCGCGCGCACCGCCGCCTCGTAGGCCTCCGCCCAGCCCTCGTCCAGTTCGCCGAGCTGTGCCGTCGGCGGGACGGCGACGCGCCACGGGCCGGGCGCGCGCTGTGCCAGGGGCGGCAGTTCGCGTCCGGAGGGGGACGTGAGGTGGGCGAGGGCCTGCTCGGCCTCCGGGAGGGTGCGGGCGAACACGGTCACGCAGTCCAGGGAGGCGCAGGCCGGGACGACGCCGGTGGCCGGCACCAGGCCGCGGGTCGGCTTGAGGCCGACGACGCCGTTGAAGGCGGCGGGCACGCGGCCCGAGCCGGCGGTGTCCGTGCCGAGCGCGAGGTCGGCGATGCCGAGGGCCACCGCCACGGCCGATCCCGAGCTGGAGCCGCCGCTGATCCTTTCCGGGTCCAGGGCTCCCCGGACGGCGCCGTACGGGGAGCGGGTGCCGACCAGGCCGGTGGCGAACTGGTCCATGTTGGTGGTGCCGAGCACGAGGGCTCCGGCCGCCCGGAGGCGGGCGACCGCGGGGGCGTCGGCCTCGGGGGTGTAGGCGTAGGCCGGGCAGCCGGCGGTGGTGGGCAGGCCGGCCACGTCGATGTTGCCCTTCACGGCGAGGAGCCGGCCGGCGAGCGGGAGGCGCTCTCCGGCGGCGACCCGCTCGTCCACGGCACGGGCCTCGCGCTCGGCCTCCGCCCGGGGGCGCAGGTCGATCCAGATCTCGGGGCGGTCCAGGGCCTCGATACGGGCGTACGCCAGGCGGACTCGGGTGAGGACGGACATCGCAGCTCCTGGTGACGGAGGTCGTGAGCGGGCGGAGAGGGGGCGATCGGGCGGGGCCGGCGGTCAGGGGGCGATCGGGCGGGGCCGGCGGTCAGGGGGCCGACGGTTCCGGGGGCGCGAGCACGAGCAGGGCCGTGCCCGCCTCCACCTGGGCGCCCGGGCGGGTGAGGATCCGCTGGACCACGCCGTCGATCGGCGCGGGGACCCGTGATTCCATCTTCATCGCCTCCAGCGCGAGCAGCGGCTGCCCCGCCGTGACCTGTTCGCCCGGGGCCACGTTGAGCTGCCACACCGACGCGGCGAACTCGGCCTCGATCAGCCGGCCGCCCGCCGGGACGCTCACCTCGACGGCCGGCGCGGGGGCGCTCCGCGCCGCCTCGGCACGCGTGAACTCGCCCGCCGCCTCCCAGGCGTCCCGCTCGGCGGAGAACGCGTCGCCCTGCCGGGACCGGAACTCCGCGATGGACCCGGCGTTCTCGGCGAGGAAGGCCTCGTACGCGGCGAGCGAGAAGGTGCCCTCCTCGACGCGCGGCACGAAGCGGCCGGAGATGATGTCGGCCCGCAGTTCGAGGAGTTCGTCGGCCTCCACCGGGTACCACTTGATCCGGTCGAAGAAGCGCAGCAGCCAGGGCGAGCCCTGCTCGAACGCGCCGCGCTGCTGCCAGGGCGACCACACCTGGGTCGTACGGCCGACGAACTGGTAGCCGCCGGGGCCCTCCATGCCGTAGACGCACAGGTAGGCGCCGCCGATCCCGACCGAGTTCTCGGCGGTCCAGGTGCGGGCGGGGTTGTACTTCGTGGTGACCAGGCGGTGCCGGGGGTCGAGCGGGGTGGCGACAGGGGCACCGAGGTAGACGTCGCCGAGGCCGAGGACGAGGTACTCGGCGTCGAAGACGGTGCGGTACACGTCGTCCACGGAGTCCAGGCCGTTGACGCGGCGGATGAACTCGATGTTCCACGGGCACCAGGGGGCGTCGTCGCGGACGCCGGCCATGTAGCGGGCGATGGCCTCGCGCGTGGCCGGGTCGTCCCAGGACAGCGGGAGATGGACGGTGCGGGAGGGGACGACGAGCCGGTCGCTCGGGGGGAGGGCGCGAACGGTGCGCCGTACGGTGTCCAGGAGTTCGCGCTGGGGGAGCCGGCGCGGGTCGGTCTGGATCTGGAGCGAGCGGATGCCCGGGGTCAGATCGGTGACACCGTCGAGACCGGCCGCCGCGACCGCCTCCATCAGCGCGTGGACCCGCATCCGCAGCGCGAGGTCCAGTTGCATGGGGCCGAATTCGACGAGCAGGTTGTCGTCGCCGCTGCGGCGGTACGTCACGTCGCCGTCCCGGGCGAGCACCCCGCCGTCGACGATCGCGGGCCGCGCGGAGCCGTCGTCGGCCAGCGGCGCGAAGCGCACGGTGTCTCCGGGGCGGAGCTGGCCGAGCTTCCAGCGTTCCGTGCTGACGACGGTCGCCGGGCACACGAAGCCGCCCAGGGAGGGGCCGTCCGGGCCGAGCAGCACCGGCATGTCGCCGGTGTAGTCGACGGCCCCGACCGAGTAGGGGGTGTCGTGGATGTTGGAGGGGTGCAGGCCGGCCTCGCCGCCGTCGGTGCGGGCCCAGCGGGGCTTGGGGCCGACGAGCCGCACTCCGGTGCGGGCCGAGTTGAAGTGGACCTTCCAGTCGGCGGCGTAGAAGTCGTGGATGTCGTCCTCGGTGAAGAACTCCGGCGCGGCGTGCGGTCCTTCGAGGGCCCCGATCCGCCACGCGGCGGTGAAGCCGGGACGTTCGGCGGGCGGCACGGGTGTCCCGCGTCCGGTGACCGTGCCGCCGTGCAGGATGTCACCGGTCCGCAGGGTCCGGCCGCCGTGGCCGCCGAACCGGCCGAGGGTGAACGTGGCGGCGCTGCCGAGGAAGGCGGGCACATCCAGGCCGCCGCCCGCGAACAGGACGTAGGTGCGCAGACCGTGGCCGGTGGGCGCCCCCACCTCCAGCACCGCTCCGGCCGGGACGGTCACCGGCTCCCACTGGGGGGCGGGCGACCCGTCCACGGTCACCGGCGCGGGTGCGCCCGTGACGCAGACCGTCGTGGCGTGGGTGAACCTCAACGCCGGTCCCTGCAAGGTGCATTCGAGTCCGGGCGCGCCCTCGGGGTTGCCGAGGGCGCGGTTGCCGAGCCGGAAGGAGAGGTCGTCCATCGGTCCGCACGGCGGCACCCCGACCTGCCAGTAGCCGGTGCGGCCGGGCCAGTCCTGCACGGTGGTGAGCGTGCCGCCGGACACGACCTCGACACGTGGGGTGGGGTCGCTCACTCCGGCGAGCGTGGCGGTGGAGTGCTCCGCCTCCCGGAAGGCCGGTTCGGCGAGCGCGGCCCGCACCAGGCCGAGGTTGGTCTCGATGCCGTCCACGCGGGTCGCGGCCAGTGCCTCGTCGAGGCGTTCCAGGGCCTCGGCCCGGTCCGCCCCGTACGCGATGACCTTCGCGAGCATCGGGTCGTAGGAGGTGGTCACCTCGGTGCCGGTCTCGACCCAGCCGTCGACGCGGACCCCGCCGGGGAACGCCACCCGGGTCAACAGGCCCGCGCTGGGGCGGTGTTCGCGCGAGGGGTCCTCGGCGTACAGCCGGGCCTCGACGGCGTGTCCGCGCGGTGCGCCCGGTTCCCGTACGACGTCGGACTCGCCCCGGGCCAGCCGCAGCATCCAGGCGACCAGGTCGACGCCGTAGATCTCCTCGGTGACCGGGTGTTCGACCTGGAGGCGGGTGTTGACCTCCAGGAAGTAGGCCTCCTCGCGGGCGGCGTCGTAGACGAACTCGACGGTTCCGGCCGAGCGGTAGCCGACCGAGGCGCACAACTCGCGGGCGGCGGAGGCGAGCCGGTCGCGGACGGGGGCGGGCAGGCCGGGAGCGGGTGCCTCCTCCAGGACCTTCTGGTTGCGGCGCTGGAGCGAGCAGTCGCGGTCGCCGAAGGTGACGACACGGCCCCGGCCGTCGCCGAAGACCTGCACCTCGACATGGCGGGCGTGCTCCACCAGGCGTTCCAGGAACACCCCGGCCGAGGAGAAGGAGGCCGCCGCGACGCGCTGCACCCGGTCCCAGGCCTCCGACAGTTCCCCGGCGGACCGACATGCCGACATACCGATTCCCCCGCCACCGCCGGTGGCCTTGAGCATGACGGGGTAGCCGATGCGGGCGGCCGCCGCCAGGGCCTCGGGCAGGCCGGGGAGCAGTCCCGTGCCCGGTGCCAGTGGTACCCCGGCGGCCTCGGCCGCGGCCCGCGCCGTGTGCTTGGCGCCGAACAGTTCGAGCTGCTCCGGCGTGGGCCCGACGAACACGATCCCGGCGTCCTCGCAGCGGCGGGCGAACGCCGCGTCCTCGGACAGGAAGCCGTATCCGGGGTGGACGGCCTCGGCCCCGGTGTCCTTGGCGGCCTTCAGGACCAGGTCCGCGTCGAGGTAGGACTCCTTGGCGGGGGCGGGGCCGAGGCGTACGGCCTGGTCGGCGAGGCGGACATGGGGTGCGGCGCGGTCGGCGTCGGAGTACACGGCGACGGTGCGCAGGCCCAGTTCGCGGGCCGTGCGGATGATGCGGACGGCTATCTCGCCGCGGTTGGCGACCAGGAGGGTGTCGAAGCTCATGCGGAGTCCCCGATCGTCATCGCGACCGCGGTCGGCTCGAAGCCGTTGCACGGGTTGTTGATCTGGGGGCAGTTGGAGACGAGCACGATCACGTCGCGGTCGGCGCGCAGGGTCAGCCTGCGCCCCGGGGCGGAGAGGCCGTCGACGATGCCGAGGGTGCCGTCCTTCTCGACGGGCACGTTCATGTACCAGTTGATGTTCGACACGAGGTCGCGCTTGCCGAGGCCGTGGCGGGAGCCCTCCGCGAGGAAGTTGTCCACGCAGGCGTGCTGGACCCAGGTGTGGTGCCCGTAGCGCAGGGTGTTCGACTCCTTGGAGCAGGCGCCGCCGACCGTGTCGTGCCGGCCGACCTCGTCCTCGGTGACGGTCATCAGCGGGGTGTGCTCGTTCGACATCAGCACACTGCCCGTGGTCAGGAAGATGTTCCCCTGGGCCTGGAGGGTGTCGGGCGCGCTGTAGCGGACGGCGGTGTCCGCGGCGTCGTACACGAGGAAGTCGACGGCCTGGTTGCCGTGCAGGTCGGTGACGGTGAGCGTCTGGCCGGCGCGCAGGAGCGCGGACCAGGCGGCGCGGGCCGGGACGGTGGCGTGTGTCATGCGAGCCCCCTCGTGGCAAGGAATTCGGCGGTGTTGAGGAAGGCGCGGCGGCCCTCGGGGGTGGCCTCCCACAGCGGGTCGCCCGCCGCGGTCGGCCGGGCGCGCCAGGCCAGCACCTCCAGGGGGGTGCTCGTGTAGGCGGGGCGCGGGTCGGCCGGGTGCGGCACGTTCGCGATCAGCACGGTGACGTCCTGCTCGGCGCGCAGGGTGACGGCGGCGCCGGGTCCGGCCGAGCCGGTGAAATCGACCGAGCCGTCGTCGCCTATCGCCACCCCCTGGAAGAGGGAGAGTGAGGGCGGCAGATCGCGGGGCGTGAGCCCGTTCTTGGCGGCGGCCAGCTTGAACAGCTCGCGGCCGGCCGGGGACGCGGACTGCGGGGTCCCGTCCCCGTAGCGCTCGGTGTTGCGTACGAGCGTGGAGGTGCCGCACAGGGCGTCGTGCCGGCCGGAGGTGTCGGCGACCAGGGACGCGAGCACCCGGCCCTGGTCGGAGAGGAGCAGCCGCCCCGCGCCCAGGTAGGCGTTCCACTGGACCTTGACGGTGTCGGCGACGTTCAGGCGCTCCCACGGCCGGTCCGCGACGTACAGCAGAAGGTGGGCGCAGGCGTCGCCGGCCAGGTCGGTCAGGCGCAGTTCGGTGCCCCGGGCCAGCACCTTGTGCGTGTAGTTGCCGCCCGCCACGGTCTCGGCCCACACGAGCGGGCCCGCCTCGGGCGGCGGGGCCGGCCAGTCGTGCGCGGGGACCACGGGCATCGCCTCGGCGCGGGTTCCCTGCTGGGCGCGGGCGTGATCGCGTGCTCCGTGCGTGGTCGCTGTCGCCATCGCGGGTCCTCCGGCTCCTCGGTCATTTCTGTCGCGCGACAGAAATTAGGCGCGGGGTGGGTCGCGGCCGTGTCCCGTGTGTTGCCGGGCGGTTACCTGTCCCTCACGGGGGCCGCGCCGCCGCCGAGGGGCCGCGCGCGCCGCGGCCCGGTGTCCGCCGTGCGCCTCGCGGCGCCCCGCCCGGGGCGCGTCGGGTGTGCGAGGATCGAACACATGGGAACGGGTGGCGGACGCAGGGTCGGCAGGCCCCGGGCCGCGCAGCGGCCGGACAGCGGGCTGTCGCCGCGCGCCGAACTGCTGGACGCGGCCGCCGAGTTGTTCACGACGCGCGGATACGCGGCCACCACCACCCGGGCCGTCGCCGAGCGGGCTGGCATGCGCCAGGCGTCCATGTATCACTACGTCACCGGCAAGGAGGAGTTGCTCGCCGAGCTCCTGGAGTCCACGGTCACCCCCTCCCTGGCGTACGCCCGTGAGCTCCTCGCCGACGACACGGCGTCCGCGGAGGGCCGGCTGTGGGAGCTGTGCCGTACCGACGTGGAGGTGCTCTGCGGGGGGCCGCACAATCTCGGCGGTCTCTATCTGCTGCCCGAGGTGCGCACCGAACGCTTCGCCGGCTTCCATGCCGTGCGGGCCGAACTCAAGGACACCTACCGCCAGTTGCTCGCCGCCACCGCGGCCGGAGGCGCGCTGGCCAAGAGTGAGCTCGATCTGCGGACGGATCTGCTGTTCGGGCTGATCGAGGGCGTCATCCTCGTGCACCGCTCCGATCCGCAGCGCCCGGTGTCCGCCTTCGCCGAGGCCACGGCGGACGCGGCGCTGCGCATCGCCGGGGTCTGATCCCTCACCGCCTCACCGCCTCACCGCCTCACCGCCTCACCGCCTCACCCACTCGTGGCCACACCGTTCGCATGCCCGTGCGTCCTCACGCAGCGTGTGCGAACGGGGGCACAGCGTGTAAATGGGGCTGAGGGTACTCCAGTCTTATGGGCGGTTTCAGGTGCTTGCTGAATATGACACAGCGTTGATCCGGTCGGACTAAGCTCGCCCGCGGCGCACCGAGTTGAGGCTTATTCGTGCGCTTGTTCCCAAAAGTTCCGAAGATCTGGTTTGACCCATGCCGATCTATGCCGATTCCCCCACAAACCTCCCCCACCCCCAGCCGACTTGTCTCAGAGGGCATACATGGTGAGTGTTCAATCGCCTCCCGGTGACAGTGAACTTCCCTACGCGCGCGTGCTGTTGCTGCCGGCGGTGCTGATGGCGGTGGCGACCGGCGCCGCCGTCGCCGTCGTGACCGAGCCGGCCCGGGGCGCGGTGGCCCTGTGCGGCGGCTTCGCCACGCTGCTGGTCATCGCGATCGGCGGCGAAGCCGTCCGTCGCGGCCGCGTCGCCCGTGAACTGCGGGCCGACTTCGCGCGCCGCACCGCCTCCCTGGAACAGCGCCTCGCCGCGCACGATCAGGAGATCGTGCACTTCACCAGGGAAGTCCTGCCGTACGCGATCGACCGGCTGCACGAAGGGATCTCCCCGTCGGAGGTCATGCGCACCCTGGGCCGCGACCACCCGGAGTTCGGCGAGATCCCCGCGTCCCGGAAGGACCTGCTGAAGAAGCTGCTCAAGGTCATCGACGCCGAGGAGTCGATGCGCGACGCGGCCCAGCGCTCCTTCGTCAACATCGCCCGGCGCGTCCAGGCCATCGTCCACCAGCAGAACAACGAACTCCGCGAGATGGAGGAGGACCACGGGCGCAACCCAGAGGTCTTCGACGACCTGCTGCGCATCGACCACGGCACCGCGCTGATCGGCCGGCTCGCCGACTCCATCGCCGTGCTCGGCGGCGGCCGCCCCGGACGCCAGTGGCCCGAACCCGTACCGCTGTTCAGCGTCCTGCGCGGCGCGATGTCACGCATCCTGGAGTACCGGCGCATCGAGCTGCACAACATCGTCGACATCGCCGTCAACGGCGTCTCCGTCGAACCGCTCATCCACGCCCTGGCCGAGCTCCTGGACAACGCCACCCGGTACTCACCGCCCCACACCAAGGTGCACGTCACCGCGATCGAGGTGCAGACCGGCATCGCCATCGAGATCGAGGACGGCGGCGTCAGCCTCAGCGACGAGGCCCGCGGCAAGATCGAGGAGATGCTCCGGCTGGCCGCGGCGGGCGTCGACCCGAACACCATGGGCCAGGCGCCCCGGCTCGGGATGGCCGTCGTCGGACGACTCGCGCAGATGTACAACATGCAGATCTCGCTGCGGCAGTCCGCGTACGGCGGTGTCCGCGCCGTCCTCGTCGCACCGCGTGCCATGCTCACCACCGACTTCGCCCCCGGACTCGCGCACGGCATCGGGGCCAGCTCCGTGGCCGGCATCGACAACGGCGGCGTCGAGGGCCCCGCGCGCAAACCCAAGAAGCGCAAGCCGACCACCGGCCCCCGCATCCCCTCGTCCAGCGGCGACCCCCTCGAGGACGACGTCCCGGTCGTCACGGAGTGGACGCCGAACGGTCTGCCGCAGCGCCGCAGCCGCATGAAGGTCCCGCTCAGCCAGCGGTACGCCGAGGCCCGCGCGGAACAGGAGGCCGCGGAGGCCGCGGAGGCCGCCGCCTCCTGGCAGCCCGACCCCGCGCCGCAGGAGACGGAGCCCGAACCGGGACTGTGGGTCGAGGCGTTCATGAACGGGCTCAAGGGTGACCCGGACCCGACCGCATTCAGCACGGACAGCCGGCCGGGCCCGGCCCAGGCCGACGACGAGGGGGACCTCAAGTGATCCAGCAGCGAGCCAACTTCGACTGGATGCTCAAGGAACTCGCCGACGGGGTGCCCGGCATCCAGCAGATCGTGGTGCTCTCCGCCGACGGACTGCGCATCGCCCGCTACGGCGGCGACCCGGACGCGGCCGACCGGGTCGCCGCGGCCTGCGCGGGCCTGCAGAGCCTCGCGGGAGCCGTCGCGAGCGAGATCCCCAAGAGCGACGGCCGGATGCGGATGGTCATCATCGAGATCAACGGCGGCTACTTCTACCTGATGTCGGCGGGAGCCAACGCCTACCTCGCCGTCCTCGCCAACCAGACCGCGGAACCCGGGCTGATGAGCAACCGCATGCGCGACCTCGTCGTCCGCATCGGCGCCCATCTCACCAGTCCGCCGCGCCGCAACGGGCAGACCGTATGAGCCCTCCGCAACGCCGACGGCGCCAGCCCAGGGAGCGGCCCCCCGAACCCCCCGCGCCCCCCACCCCCCTCACGGGCCCGGACGGCACCGCGGGGGAGGGGGAGGAGGGCCAGGGCGAACCGAAGGCTCCGGAACGCCTGTACGTCCTGACCGGCGGCGGTGAGGGCGGCGACCGGGCCGAGGTCGACCTGGTCACGCTGGTCGTCGCCCGTCCGGTCACCCCGCCGCCCGCGACCCAGCCGGAGCAGTCGGCGCTGCTGCGGCTGTGCAGAACCCCCCTGTCCGTGGCCGAGATCTCGGCCTATCTCAATCTGCCGTTCAGCGTGGTGACCGTCCTGCTCACCGAGCTGCTGGCGGCCGAACTGGTGCAGGCGCGCGCCCCGATCGTCCGTCAGGCGCTCCCCGACCGTTCCCTCCTCGAAGCGGTGATGCATGGACTTCAAAAGCTCTGACACCGTCACGGGCCCTCGCGCCGAGGACCACCTCCCGCACGCCGCGCAGGCGGCGGTGAAGATCGTGATCGTGGGCGGCTTCGGAGTCGGCAAGACGACCATGGTGGGCTCCGTCAGCGAGATCAAGCCGCTGACGACCGAGGAGACCATGACGCAGGCCGGCATCGGCGTCGACGACAACTACGGGTCCGAGACCAAGACCGCCACCACCGTGGCCATGGACTTCGGCCGGATCTCGATCACGGACCAGCTCGTGCTCTACCTGTTCGGCACGCCGGGCCAGGAACGCTTCTGGTTCCTGTGGAACGGCCTGTTCGAGGGGGCGCTCGGCGCGGTCGTCCTGATCGACACCCGCCGCCTGGAGGTCAGCTTCGACGTCATCGGCCGCCTGGAGGAGCGCGGCGTGCCGTTCGTCGTCGCGGTCAACGACTTCCCCGACGCGCCCCGGTACCCGGTCGAGGACCTTCGGACCGCGCTCGATCTCGCCGAGGAGATCCCGATCGTGCGCTGCGACGCCCGCCGCAGGGCGTCCAGCCGGGACACCCTCATGACCCTGATGCGCTTCCTGCATTCCCTCGCGACGACGTCGGCGCGCCGCTGAAAGCCGTACGGTGAAACGGCATCCGTACGTCAACTGCCTATCCACAGAACGTACTTGAGCTTCGGAGCGATCATTGTGACGACCGAATCCCATTCCCCGGCCGGTACGGAAGAACCCGCGTTCGGCCCCCCGCCCGGCTGCCCCGCCCACGCGATGGGCCCCGGCGTCGGTCCGGGCGGACTGCGCCGCCTGTACGGGCCCGAGGCGGAGGACCTGGGCGCGCTCTACGAGAAGCTGCGGGCCGAACACGGCGCCGTCGCACCCGTGTTGCTGCACAACGACGTACCCATCTGGGTGGTCCTCGGCCATGCCGAGAACCTGCACATGGTCAGCACGCCCGCGCACTACGCCCGCGACAGCCGGCTGTGGACCGCCGTCCAGGACGGCACGGCGGGAGCGGACCATCCGCTCGCCCCCCACATCGCCTGGCAGCCCATCTGCTCCCACGCCGAGGGCGACGAACACCTCCGACTGCGCGGCGCCGTCACCGGCGCCATGTCCACCATCGACTTCCGCAGCCTGCGCCGCTACATCAACCGCGCGACCCAGCGCCTGGTCAACGCGTTCTGCCCGCTCGGCAAGGCCGATCTGGTCGGGCAGTTCGCCGAGCATCTGCCGATGTCCGTGCTCTGCGAGATCATCGGCATGCCCGAGGACTACAACGACCGCATGGTGCACGCCACCCGTGACCTGCTCAAGGGCACCGACACCGCCATCGCCAGCAACGAGTACGTCATGGGCGTGCTGACCCAGCACACGCTGCGGCGCCGCGCCGAGCCCGAGGACGACTTCACCAGCCACCTCATCAACCACCCGGCCCGGCTCACCGACGACGAGGTGGCCCAGCATCTGCGGCTCGTCCTGCTCGCCGCCTACGAGGCCACCGCCAACCTCATCGCCAACGTGCTGCGCATGCTGCTCACCGACCCGCGCTTCCGCGCCCAGCTCAACGGCGGGCAGATGACCGTGCCCGAGGCGGTCGAGCAGTCCCTGTGGAACGAGCCGCCGTTCAGCGCCGTCCTCGGCTACTTCGCCAAGCAGGAGACCGAGCTGGGCGGCCAGCGCATCCGCAAGGGCGACGGACTGCTCTTCGGGATCGCGCCCGGCAACGTCGACCCCCGCATCCGTCCCGACCTGGCCGCGAGCATGCAGGGCAACCGCTCCCACCTCGCCTTCGGCGGCGGTCCGCACGAGTGCCCGGGACAGGACATCGGCCGTGCCATCGCCGATGTCGGCGTCGACGCCCTGCTGTTGCGCCTGCCCGACGTCGAACTCGACTGCGACGAGAGTGAACTGCGCTGGCGCAGCACCATGTCCTCGCGCCACCTCGTCGATCTGCCCGTGCGCTTCGAGCCCAAGCCGACACAGGAGGTCACCCAGCGGCCGTCCGTGCGCGCCCTGCCCACCCCGCGGGCCGCCTGGCAGGTGACCACCGAGGACGCCGCCGCGCCGGTCGCGCCCGCACCGCTGCCCAAGGCCCCCGAGCAGGCCCCGTCCGCTCCCGCGCCCGCCGCCCGGCCCGGCGCCTGGCAGCGGCTCCTGCGCTGGTGGCGCGGTTACTGATCGTCGGTGTTCCGGCCCGACCAGGTGTCGTACGCGGTCCACGCCTCCAGCGTCCGCCCGCTGACGAACCGATGGGCCCGGCCGGTGACCGGATCGGTGAACTCCAGCGCCCGCGCCAGCAGTTGCAGCGGACGCCGGAAGTCACCGGCCGGCACCGGCCCGGTCACCACCGGGTACAGCGGGTCGCCCAGGATCGGTACGCCCAACGCGCTCATGTGCACCCGGAGCTGATGGGTCTGTCCGGTGCGCGGTGTCAGCCGGTACCGCCCGAGACCGTCGCGGTGCTCGACGAGGTCGATCCCGGTGACCGCGTTCGGCTCGCCCGCCACCTCCTGGGCGGCCATCACCCCGCGCTCCTTGAGGATGCGGCTGCTGACCGTGCGCGGCAGGCCCAGAGCGGTGTCGTACGGCGCCACGGCCTCGTACTCCTTGCCGACCAGCCGGTCGCGGAACAGCGACTGGTACGCGCCGCGCTCCTGGGGCCGTACGGTGAACAGCACGAGCCCCGCGGTCAGCCGGTCGAGCCGGTGCGCCGCGCCCAGTTCCGGCAGTTCCAGCTCCCGGCGCAGCCGGGCGAGGGCGGTCTCGGCGACATGGCTGCCACGTGGTGTGGTGGCCAGGAAGTGCGGTTTGTCGGCGACCACGATGTGCTCGTCGCGGTACACGACGTCGAGCGGGAACGGCACCCGCTCCTCGTGCGGCAGTTCTCGGTGGAACCACAGGAACAGCCCCGGGGCGTAGGACTCCTCGGCCGTCAGCGGCCGTCCGTCCGCGAGGACGATCAGCCCCTCGCCGATCATCGCGTCGATGACCCCGTCGCCCGCCGCGAGCCGTTCCACCAGATATGCCCGCGCCGTGGCCCAGCTCCCCTCGCGCGGCAGTCTGATCCGCACGGGGTCGACCCCGTGGCGCTGCGGGAGGGGAGCGGGCGGGATCCGGGGCTTGCGTCTCACCCGGTCAAGCGTACGAGGCCTCGGCGGCCTCGGGCGCCGCTGCCTTCGCCGACCGCGCCTCGAACGCCCGGTAGGCGGTGCCCACCACCAGCGTCACGCCGAGGAACAGCAGGGTGAACCAGCGGAAGTACCAGTGCCCGCCCGCCGGGTCGTACACCGCG
This sequence comes from Streptomyces sp. NPDC028298, assembly GCF_055565895.1. Taxonomy (NCBI): domain Bacteria; kingdom Bacillati; phylum Actinomycetota; class Actinomycetes; order Kitasatosporales; family Streptomycetaceae; genus Streptomyces; species Streptomyces sp. NPDC028298. Next base: position 209,710 of record NZ_JBVHTL010000009.1, on the reverse strand, counting down.
GCCCGCGGCCACGCCAGGTTGACCGCCATGAAGAGCCCGTAGGCGAGGGCGAGCGCGTTGACGGGGACGCCCCAGCGGCCCAGCGAGAAGAGCGGGGCGCCCGTCTCGTCGGTGCCCTCCGCCGTGAAGCGCCCGCGCAGCCGGCGCACCAGCAGAGGGCCGGTGACCATCGCGTAGGCGAGGTACAGCATCACGATGCAGGTGGTCCCGATCGCCAGGAACGCGTCCGGGGAGGCGAAGTTCAGGAGCAGCAGGGCCGTCGCGAGGGCGCCGACGACCAGGGCGGGCGCGACCGGCATGCCGGTGCGCGCGTCGACCTTCGCGAGCCGGGCGGAGAAGGGGAGGCGGCCGTCGCGGGCCATCGAGAAGAGCATGCGGCCGGCGGCGGTCTGGATCGCGAGGGTCGCCACCGCGATGGCCACCACGACGTCGGCGAGCAGCGCCCGGCCGACCCCGTCGCCGAGACTGCTGGTCAGGACGTAGCTCAGTCCGTCGACGCCGAGCCGGCCGTCGGTCAGGCTCGGGGCGGCGAGCAGCCCGCCGAGCACGATCAGCCCGCCGAGCAGTCCGGCCGCGCCGAGCGCGGTGAGGATCGTTCGGGGAGCGGTACGCCTCGGGTGGTGGGTCTCCTCGCTCATCTCTCCGGCGCTGTCGAAGCCGATCATGACGTACGCGGCCATGAACGAACCCACCATCAGCGCCCCGAACAGGCCGGTGCCGCCGCTGCCGGTGTGGAAGGTGATGCCGGGGGAGCGCTCGGAGTGGGTGAACAGCAGCACGATGATCAGGACCGCGCCGATGATCTCGGCGGTGACGCCGATCCGGTTGACCGCGGACATCACCCGGTTGTCGAGGACGTTGACCAGCGTGGTCAGGACGAGCAGGACGGCGCCCAGGACGGCCGCGTTGGCGGCGCCGTCGGGGCTGGTCGGGGCCGGGTCGTCGCCGATGAGCTGGAATCCCGGCCAGATCGCGGGCAGGACCATCTGCAGCGCGAGCGCCGCCGCGGCGACCACGACGATCTGTCCGATCACCATGATCCAGCCGGCGAACCAGCCGAAGGAGGGGTTCGACAGGCGCGAGGACCACTGGTAGATCGCGCCGGAGATCGGATAGCGCGCGGCGAGTTCCGCGAAGCAGGCGGCGACGGCGAGCTGTCCGGCGAACACGGCCGGCCAGGTCCAGAAGAAGACCGGGCCGCCGAAGGAGTATCCGAAGGCGAAGAACTGGAAGACCGTGGTGAGGACGGAGATGAAGGAGAACCCGGCGGCGAACGAGGCGTACCGGCCGAGGCTGCGGTGCAGTTCCTGGCGGTAGCCGAACTCGGTCAGGGAGCGGTCGTCGGGCGAAGCGGGCGGATCGGGCCGTACGTCGGAGGGGGCTGTGGTGGTCACGGCGGCACCTGCCTTCGGCGCGAAGGGTGAGCGGGAAGGGCGAACAGGATTCCTGTCGGGTGACAGAAATTAGGGAGCCCCTGTTTCCCCCGCGTGACGCGCCCGTATCGACGACGGACCCAATCCCTCACGCCTCCGCCGCCGGGTCTCCGGGCCCCGCCGCTCGTGCCGGTGGCCGTACCCCCGCATACGCCAGGAGGCGGACCCGCGTCCTGCGGGTCCGCCTCCTGAGGCGTACGGGGTGGGAGGGCCGGTGTCAGGCGGCCGGTGCCTCCTGCTCCGCCTCCACCTGGGCGTTCCACTCACGCTTCGCGGCCTGCCAGCCGTCCTCGTTGTGGCCCAGGCGCCAGTAGCCGGAGATGGACAGGTCCTCGCGCGGGATCGCGCGCTCGACGCGCAGCAGCGCGCGCAGCTCCTTCACGAAGCCGGCCTCGCCGTGCACGAAGGCGTGCACCCGGCCCTCCGGGAACTCCAAGGCGCGTACGGCCTCCACCAGGGCCGCGCCGACGGGCCGGTCGCCGCGGTGCAGCCAGACGATCTCCGCGTCGGAGTCGATCTTCTGCTCCTCCTCGGGCCCGGAGACCTCGACGAACGCGCGGACGGTGGCGGCGTCGGGCAGCGACTCCAGCGCGGCGGCGATCGCGGGCAGCGCGCTCTCGTCACCGGCGAGCAGGTGCCAGTCGGCGGTCGTGTCGGGCGCGTAGGCGCCACCGGGGCCCATGAAACGGACGAGGTCGCCCGGCCGTGCCCGAAGGGCCCAGGGGCCGGCGAGCCCCTCGTCCCCGTGCACGACGAAGTCCAGGGTCAGTTCACGCGTCTCGGCGTCCCAGGCGCGCACGGTGTACGTCCGCGTCACCGGCCACTGCTCGCGCGGGAACTCCTCGCGGACGCGGTCCAGGTCGAAGGGCTCGGGGTAGGTGACCCCCGGGGGGCCGAAGAGCAGCTTCACATAGTGGTCGGTCCTGCCGCCCGTGGCGAAGTCCGTCAGGGCGTCGCCTCCGAGGACCACCCGCTGCATGTGGGGCGTCAGCCGCTCGGTCCGCAGCACCTTCGCGGAGTGGGGCTTCCGGGGCTTGCGTTCCGGGCGCTCTGCCATGACTGCCTCCTGCTCGAATGGTTAGGCTTACCTAAGTTAGCATTCCTTCCTCTGTGACACCTATGCACGAAGGGGTATCCGTCGGGTCAAAAGTGTTCCGCTAAGCCTGCAGTGTCACGAGCAGGCGGTGCAACGAGCCCCCCAGACCCCAGCGCGCCGCCAGTTCCTCCAGTGCGGCGGGATCACGCGGCGCGTGCGGCAGCGCGGTGTCCACCTCCGGCAGCGGCACGTCCCCGGCCACCTTGACGACCGTCGGCGCCACCGCGACGTACGGCCGCGACTCGTCGAGCCGCTTGCGCTGCGACGGCGTCAGCTTCGCCTTGGGGTCGTCGACCGCGGCCATGATGCCGGCCAGGTCCCCGAACTCGGCGAGCAGCTTGGCGGCCGTCTTCTCCCCGATGCCGGGCACCCCGGGCAGCCCGTCGCTCGGGTCGCCGCGCAGCAGCGCCAGATCCGCGTACCCGGGACCGTCGACCCCGTACTTCTCGCGCAGCCACGCCTCGTCGGTGAGCTGGAGCGTGCCGACACCCTTGAGGGGATACAGCACCCGCACCCCCCGCGCGTCGTCCACGAGCTGGTACAGGTCGCGGTCGCCGGTGACGATGTCCACCGGGCCGCCGGCGCGGCCGGTGAACGTGCCGATCACGTCGTCCGCCTCGTACCCGGCGACGCCCACGCGCGCGATGCCCAGCGCGTCCAGGACCTCCTCGATGACCGGCACCTGCGGGGAGAGCGTGTCCGGCACCTCCTCCTCGTCCGGGCCGGTCTCCGTCTCCACGGCGACCCGGTGCGCCTTGTACGACGGGATCAGGTCGACCCGCCACTGCGGACGCCAGTCCGCGTCCATGCAGGCCACCAGATCGTCCGGACGGTGGTCCTTGACCAGGCGGTCGATGAACTCCAGCAGTCCGCGCACCGCGTTCACGGGGGTGCCGTCCGGGGCCTTCAAGGATTCCGGGACGCCGAAATAGGCGCGGAAGTACAGCGAGGCGGTGTCGAGGAGCATCAGTCGTCGCGTCTGCAGAGTCACGCTCCGCATCATGCCGTACGCCACTGACAGTGACCTGGACCACTCCCGTGTTTGCTCCGTGTAAGCGGGGGCAGGCGCCGCCTCTGAAGAACGCGGTTGTGAATTCAACCGTCCTCGGCAGCCGGGAACACGCGCGTCGTCCTTCCGCGTGCGCCCCTGCCCCGACGAGAGGCACCTGTGTCATCCAGGCTTGAAGCCGACCATCTCTACAAGGTGTTCGGAAGACGACCGGAAGCGGCGGTGGAACGACTCCGCCAGGGGGCCGACCGTGAGGAGCTGCGCGCCGACGGCACCACCGCCGCCGTGATCGACGCCTCCTTCACGGTGGAACCCGGCCAGATCTTCGTCGTCATGGGCCTGTCCGGATCCGGCAAGTCCACGCTGCTGCGCATGCTCAACGGACTGCTGGAGCCCACCGCGGGACACGTGCGCTTCGACGGCCAGGACCTCACCGGGCTCAGCGCGCGCGAGCTGCGCGAGGTCCGCTCCCGGAAGATCAGCATGGTCTTCCAGCACTTCGCGCTGTTCCCGCACCGCAGTGTGCTGGAGAACGCCGGCTACGGCCTGGAGGTCCAGGGTGTACCCGCCGCGGAACGCCGTGAACGGGCGGCCGCGGCACTGGAACTGGCCGGACTCGCCGGATGGGAGAAGTCCTGGCCCGACGAACTCTCCGGCGGCATGCAGCAGCGCGTGGGTCTCGCCCGCGCGCTCGCCACCGACGCCGATCTCCTGCTCATGGACGAGTCGTTCAGCGCGCTGGACCCGCTGATCCGCCGTGACATGCAGGACCAGCTCCTCGAACTCCAGAAGAAGCTCGAGAAGACCATCGTCTTCATCACACACGACCTCAACGAGGCGATGCGCCTCGGCGACCGCATCGCCGTCATGCGCGACGGCCGCATCGTCCAGGAGGGCACCGCCGAGGACATCCTCGTCCGGCCCGCCGACGACTACGTCGCCTCCTTCACCCAGGACGTCGACCGTTCCCGGGTGCTGACCGCGGCCGCCGTCATGGACACGGACCTGCGCGGCGACGAGGCCGACTGCGCCTGCGAGACCGCCACGCCCGACACCCCGTTCGTGGAACTCTGCGCGCTGAGCGCCCGTCTCCCGCACCCGGTCGCCGTCGTCGACAAGAAGCACACCCTCGTCGGCGTCGTCCCGCGGCGCCGGCTCGTCGGCTTCCTCGGCGACGAGCAGGGCGGCCCCGGGACGTGTCCCGGTGGACAGGACAGCGGACACGGCAAGGGGGTGAAGGCCCATGCCTAGGATCCCCTTCGGCGACTGGGTCAACGACGCGGTCGACTGGCTGCTGAACCACATGGCGTGGCTCTTCGACTTCCTCAAGACCGTCTTCACGGGCACCTACGACGCCATCGACGCCGTCCTTCAGGCACCCCAGCCGCTGCTCCTCGCCGGCATCTTCGCCGTCATCGCCTTCTGGCTGCGCGGCACTTCGGCCGGTCTGCTCACCTTCGCCGGATTCGCCTTCATCGACTCCCTCGAACTGTGGGAGGACGCGATGGTGACCCTGTCCCTGGTCCTCGTCGCGACCCTCATCGCGCTCGTGGTCTCCGTGCCCGTGGGCATCTGGGCGGCCAGGTCCGACCGGGTCAGCGCCGTCGTCCGGCCGGTCCTCGACTTCATGCAGACGCTGCCCGCGATGATCTACCTCATCCCGGCCATCCTGTTCTTCGGAACCGGCGCCTCCGCCGGCATCGTCGCCACCCTGATCTTCGCGCTGGCCCCCGGCGTCCGTATGACCGAACTGGGCATCCGGCAGGTCGACAAGGAACTGGTCGAGGCCGCCGACGCGTTCGGCACCACCCCGCGCGCCACCTTGCTGCGCATCCAGCTCCCGCTGGCCCTGCCCACCGTCATGGCGGGCGTCAACCAGGTCATCATGCTGGGCCTGTCCATGGCCGCCATCGCGGGCATGGTCGGCACCGGCGGCCTCGGCGGCGACGTCAACGAGGCCATCGGCCAGTTGAACGTCGGCCTCGGCTCCGAGGCGGGCGTCGCGATCGTCATCCTCGCCATCTACCTCGACCGCATGACCGGCGCGCTCGGCACCCAGGTCTCCCCGCTCGGGCGGCGCGCCGCGGCCAAGGCGCGCGCCGCGCGGGGCCTGCGGATCTGGTCCTACCGCCCCCGTCCCGTCGTGGCCATGGCGGGCGTCGTCGTGCTCGCGCTCGTCGCGGCCGGGATGGGCGTCCTCGGTGGTGGGGGCACGGAGGCCACCGCCGCCGACGGCGAGAACGTCGGCCAGGGCAAGAAGGTCACCATCGGCTACATCCCCTGGGACGAGGGCGTCGCCTCCACCTTCCTCTGGAAGGAGATCCTGGAGGAGCGCGGTTACCAGGTCGACGTCAAGCAGTTCGACGCCGGCCCGCTGTACACCTCGCTCGCGCAGGGCGACGTGGACTTCGAGACCGACTCCTGGCTGCCGACCACGCACGCGCAGTACTGGAAGAAGTACGGCAAGCAGCTCGACGACCTGGGCTCCTGGTACGGCCCGACGTCCCTGGAGCTGTCGGTGCCCGCCTACATGAAGGGCATCGACTCCCTGGAGGACCTCAAGGGCAAGGCCGGCACCTTCGACGGGAAGATCACCGGCATCGAGTCCAGCGCCGGAATGATGGGCCTGCTCAAGAGCAAGGTGCTCAAGGCGTACGGGCTCGACAAGGAGTACAAGGTCGTCGACAGCTCCACGCCCGCGATGCTGGCCGAGCTGAAGCGCGCGTACGCCGCGAAGAAGCCGATCGTCGCCACGCTCTGGTCGCCGCACTGGGCCTACAGCGACTACAAGCTGAAGAAGCTGAAGGACCCCAAGGGCGCCTGGGGCAAGGGCGACGGCGTGCACACGCTGGCCCGCAAGGGCTTCGCGCAGGACGACCCGGTCGTCGGGAAGTGGCTGAAGGACTTCAAGCTGACCGAGAAGCAGCTCACCGGCCTCGAAGCCGAGATCAACAAGGTCGGCAAGGGCAAGCAGCAGGACGCCGTGCGCGCCTGGCTGAAGAAGAACCCGTCGGTCGTCGGCGAACTGGCCCCCGTCGAGAAGGCCGCCGCCGCCCCCGCCGAGGCGAAGCGTCCGCTGGACGTCGCCTGGTTCCCCTGGGACGAGGACGTCGCCGTCACCTATCTGTGGAAGAACGTGCTCGCCCGGCGCGGCTACACGATCGATCTCAAGCAGATGGACGTCGGCCCCGTCTACACCGGCCTGGCCTCCGGCGACCTCGACCTCAACTTCGACGCCTGGCTGCCCTACGCCCAGTCCAACTACTGGGAGGCGCACAAGGACCACCTGAAGGACCTGGGCACCTGGTACGAACCGACCTCCCTGGAGATCGCGGTCCCCTCGTACGTGAAGGACGTCCGCTCCCTCGCCGACCTCAAGGGCAAGTCCAAGACCTTCGGCGGAAAGATCATCGGTATCGAGCCGGGCACCGGTGAGATGAACCTCCTCAAGAAGAAGGTGCTCCCGGGTTACGGCCTGGACAAGGAGTACGAGGTCGTCGACGGCTCCACGCCCGCGATGCTGGCCGAGCTGAAGCGCGCCTACGCCGAGAAGAAGCCGGTCGCGGTCGTGCTGTGGTCGCCGCACTGGGCGTACAGCCAGTACGAGCTCACCAAGCTCACGGACGACAAGAAGCTGTTCGGCGAGGGCAACACGATCCGGACCATCGCCTCGGAGGACTTCCCGAGCCGGTACCCGAAGCTGGCCGGGTGGATCAAGCACTTCAAGATGAGCGAGGCCGAACTCGGCAGCCTGGAGAGCGAGATCAAGCAGCGCGGCCAGGGGCACGAGGACGAAGCCGTCACCGCGTGGCTCGACGAGCATCCGGGCATCGTGGAACGCATGACTCCGCGGTAGCGGACGAGCGGTGCCCGCGGGCGTGGCCGAGCCGTCACAGCGGGGCACGCCGAGCGGTTCACTCCGAGGGGTGGTCCTCGTCGTCAGGGTCTCTTGACCCGTGCGACGAGGACCACCCCTCGTCGCGTTCCGCGCTCGCGGGCTCCTCCCCGCCCACCCGGCCGCCGGTCCGCACGCCGGTCCGCACGCCCGTCCGCACGCGCGGGCGACGGCGCCGGGGGTCGCGTACTGGCGTACGACAGAGATCCGGCCAACCGTCACGCGGCGCGCGTCCCGGACCGAGCCGCACCACCAACTGCGCCTCGACGCAACGGACTTCGGGATCCGCTCCGGCCGTCGAAGGGCCCTGGCGGGGTGTCCCGCCCCCGTGATCGGCCCTTTTGCCGCGTACGAGGGGGTGGCGGCGCCGGGCGCGCGAGGGCTCGCGCGGTGGCGCGAACTGTAACCCTCACACTCCCTCGAAGTGACAGCGATGTGACGGGTCCATGAAACGGTTTGCCGAACATGCGTAGGGTGCAAACAACTCAACAGAAGCGGCGGGCCGGAAATCCGCACGGTTCGCGGACCGACGACGCGAGGGAGGGAGCCGGAGCGATGGGCGACCACAAAGAACAGCCCCTTCGGGTGGGCGCGGCCGTACGGCGACGACGCCGGGCTCTGCGGCTCACGCTCGCCGCCGTGTCCGAACGCAGCGGCCTGTCGGTGCCCTTTCTCAGCCAGGTGGAGAACGAGCGGGCGCGGCCCAGCCGAAGCTCCCTGGAGCGGGTCGCCGACGCCCTCGGCACCACGGCCGCCGATCTGCTCGCCGCCGCCGACCCGGCGTGCAGTGTCGACGTCGTGCGCGCCGACGACGGGGCCGAGTTCACACCCGGGGCCCACGCCCGCCCCCTGGTGCGCGGTCACCACCAGCTCCACGCCACCGAGTTCACCGGCGACCACGAGGAGGCCCGCGAACTCCAGCACCGCAACGACAAGTTGATGTACGTCGCCGACGGCGGTGTCGAGGTCGAGGCGGAGGGACGGGCGCACCGGCTGGGCCGGGGAGACACGCTCTATCTGACGGGCGGTGTGCGGCACCGCTGGCGCGCCACCGTGCCGGACACCCGGGTCGTCGTCGTCGAGGTCGCCGACCACATCGACGCGGTGGAGGACCCGCACTCCTTCGGCAAGCGCTGAGCGGCCCAGACGACGCGGCCCCGGCTCGGGCCCCGGCTCGGGCGACGGGGAACCCCGCCGGGCGGGTGGGAGCGGCGCGCGAGAGGATGGCGGGAGACGGGAGCCAGGGCGGCGCGGGAGAGGCGGACCGGTATGCGGGTGGTGTCCCTCGTGCCCTCGCTGACCGAGGCCGTGGCCGTGTCCGTGCCCGGCGTCCTGGTCGGCGCCACCGACTGGTGCAGTCATCCGGCGGACCTGGACGTCACCCGGATCGGGGGCACCAAGAACCCCGACGTCGACGCCGTCGTACGGCTCGCGCCCGATCTGGTGGTCGCCAACGAGGAGGAGAACCGGGAGCCCGATCTGGCCGCCCTGCGGGAGGCGGGGATCGAGGTACTGGTCACCGAGGTGCGGGACGTGCCGGGCGCTCTTCGCGAACTGGACCGGGTGCTCGCCGCCTGCGGCGCGAACGGCCGCCCGCGCTGGCTGGACGCCGCGGAGGCCGCCTGGGCCGGGCCGACCGCTCCGGCGGCCCCCCGCAGGACCGCCGTCGTGCCGATCTGGCGCCGGCCCTGGATGGTGCTGGGCCGGGACACCTTCGCCGGAGACGTCCTGGCCAGGCTGGGCGTCGACAACGCGTACGCCGATCACGCCGAGCGCTACCCCCGCGTCCCCCTCACCGAACTGACCGCGTCGGGCGCCGACCTCGTGGTCCTGCCCGACGAGCCGTACCGCTTCACCGCCGACGACGGCCCGGAAGCCTTCCCCGGCCTGCCCTGCGCCCTCGTCGACGGCCGCCTGCTGACCTGGTACGGCCCGTCGCTGGCCGAGGCACCGGCCCTCCTCGGCGCGGCGCTGCGGCCCGCCGACCGCTGATCCGGGCCCCCGGCTCCGGGGCGGCCCGGGCCAGGCCCGGCCACCGGAGCCGAAGGGGCGCCACCGGAGCCGAACGGGCCGCCGGACCCTGGTTCCCTGCGGGGAGTTCCGGTCCGGCGGCGGGGTCCGATCAGGCCTCGGGTCGCTCGGAGGCCAGCAGCTCCCGGAGTTCGTCCATCGCCTCGCGCAGCCGGTCGGCGAACGTGCGCATCTGCGCGGCGACCGCCAGCGGCGTGCTCAGGTAGAGGTTGAAGCGGTCGGGGAGCAGGACATAGGCGACGCCGATGCACTGGCTGCTGGTCGAACCGAAGCCGAAGTACTGGATGTTGACGGACGGCGCCGAGCTGGTGCTCAGGTAGTCGTCCCGCATGACCGACCAGCCCGGCGTCCGGTACAGCGCGGGCTGCTCGGTCACTCCGAGCTCGGCCCCCCGTCGGCGCTGGATCAGCTCCAGCTCCCACAGGTGCTGCTCCGGCGCCTCCCCGGCCTGGCACGCCTTCGCGCGCGCCACGTGGGCCTGCGTGGCCGCCCGGAACGCGGTGCGCCGGGTGTCCGCGTCCGCCGCCGGATCCTCCATCGCCGCCACGAAGGCCGTCATCTCGGGGGTGACCACGCGCATCGCCTCGGTCCGCCCGTGCCGGTACTGCCGGGTGGCGATCGACTCGTACGTGGCGCCCAGGTGCCCCTTGGCGCGCTGGTGGGCGAGCTGGTAGGCGGCCTGGACGAACGCGTCCGGCGAGACCCCCAGGGCCTTGGCCGCGCCGCTGCCGAAGTCCTCGAACGACAACGTGCTCGTCGCCGTGTTCTCCCCGTACGCCGCGAACGCCTCGGCGGCCCAGCGCGCCCGGTCCCGCAGCGCGTCGTCCAGTTCGAACACGATCGGTTCCAGCGCCGGAAGCCCCTGGGAGCGGGCGCCGGACCGCCGGGACTGCTCCTCGGCGGGGGTGTCGAGCAGGGCGTCGGTGAACGTGAGGATCGTCGTCCCGTCCAGCTCGCAGTGCTCGACGTTGATGCCCGCCCGGCCGTCGGCGAAGACGACGAAGGTCACGGCCTTGTCGAACCAGCGGTTGCCGCGGTCGCCGTACAGCAACTGGTCGCAGGCGTCCTGCGTGTCCGCAGGGGCGAAGTCCTCCAGAGCGAGGCAGAACAGGGCCGTCTCGACGTCTTCGAGGGCGGCGGCGTTGCGGGGGTGGCAGGCGAGGAGGGACTCCCGGGCGGCCGCCCACTCCGCGCGGGCCATGGTGGTGAGGTGGCCCACCGAGGTGTCCGCGCCGGCCGGTTCGGCCTTCATCACGGCGCGCAGCCCCGCCTCGAGGTCCTCCAGGCTGTGCGGGACACCGTCCGGACCCAGCACGTCCAGCCGGAACATGCCGCCGCGGAAGAACACCACGACGTGCCGGGCCCCGGACGGGCCGGGCCACTCGTCGGTGTAGGGGGCGCGGACGGTGTCCTGCTGCGCGCCGGGGATGCGCGTGGTGGAGAACAGGAACCTGTTCTGCACCATCGACTGAGGCGCGCCACGCTGCACGACCGGTGCGATCAGCCCCTGATCGAGCTGCCGCTTGTAGTCGAGCGCCCCGGCGACGAGCCCGGCCGCCCGCTCCACCTGGGCCTGGCCGGAGTCCCGGAACAGGAAGAAGAAGTTGGCGTTGAGCGCGATCCGGTCCCTGCGGCCGAGGTATCGGTAGGGCCAGAAGACGTCGAGCCAGCTCTGCACGCCCTCCGTGGCGTCGTACTCCTCCAGCGCGGCGTGCAGCACCCGGCCGGGGCCGCCGGGGCGGAGGAAGGCGGCGACCTCCGCCTCGGTCGCCGAGCGCTCGTCGGCGGTCAGCAGCGGTGCGCACCAGGCGAGGAACCTCTCGCAGCTCGCCTCCAGCGTGGGCAGTGGTACGCGCGGGAGGCTGTCCTCCTGGGCGAAGGTCGCGTTCCGCGACCCGTCCTGACTGGTCTTCAACTCTGTTCTCGATTCGAATCGTCGGTACCTGTGACGCCGTACGGCCGGGAAAGATAGAGCTGTGCGTAGAGCCAGCCTTCCGCCTCCAGGCCCCGTGGATCCACCCCCGCGGCGGACATGCCGTCGAGCACGCGTGTCTGCTCCTGAGGGGAGGCGAACCGCCGCTGTCTGAACACCTCGTCGACGCGGACGGTGCGGTAGCCCAGGTCCTCCAGCGCGCGTTCGACGGGGTCGAAGGGGAACATCCGCAGCACGAAGTGCGCCATCCAGGGCCGGCGGGTGCCCTGGGCCCGGACGACTCGTGTGAGGGTCCGCTCGGTGACGTAGCCGACGCAGCCCGTCGAGATCACCAGGTCCGTACCCGAGAGCTGGGCTCGCTGTCGCTCTGTGGGCTCGCGCTCCTCCAGGTCGGCGTGCACCACGTCGTCGAGGAACCCGGCCTCGTGCGCGTACGACAGCGCGCTGCCGGAGGTGTCGAGGCCGACGAAGCGGATGGCCTGCGGGGGCTGGCGCGAGCGGGCCATCTCGCGGTCGCGGGCCAGCAGCGCCTCGCGGCTCTCCTCCGCACGCCGTTCGTCGCCGTAGCGCGCGTACAGCTCGTCCATGGTCGCGTCGTACTTGAGCAGGGCGGCGTTGATCCCGTACGAGCAGCCGATGTCCAGCACCTGCGGCACCGCGACGTGCCGGGACTCCCGGTACTCCGTGATGATTTTGGTGAACCAGGGCTTGGCCTGCTGCGGCACGCCGTAGTCGAGCGGGCGCAGCACCCTGAAGTAGGTTCGCGGATCGGGCTGGTCGTAGATGTGGTCGAGTGTGACTTTTCCGGTCACGTCGAAACGCACAGGGCTTACTCCTCCGTGGGTCTGCGCAGGGGAAACGGCCTATGGCGACTACGCGTTCCGGCCGTCCGCGGGTCCGGCGGCGGGCGGCGTCCGCCCGTGGCGGCACTAGTCCAGGAGCCGGTCGCCGCGGACCGCCCGGCCCTCGGCCTCCAGGTGCTCGGGCAGCACCCGGCCGAAGAGCTGCCGGGTCCGCTCCACGCTCCCGATGACGCCGGGGCGCTCGCTGTAGGCGAAGATCGCGGAGTGCCGGGCGGTCTCGCCGCGCACCGGGCTCACGCGGTGCAGCGAGTAGCGCCCTTTGAACAGTTGCAGGTCGCCCGGTTGCAGGGGCAGGCGCCGGGTCAGCCGCTCGCCCCGGCCGTCCACGACGTCCCGGACGTCGGCGAAGTTCTCGTCCTGTGCGGTTCTGATGTTCGGGCAGTACTCGAAGACGCCGCCGGACTCGGCCTGTCGGGTCAGCATGCTCACGGTGAACTCGTTGGTGTCGAAGTGCCAGGGGTGTTCCATGCCCGGCGCGACGACGTTGAGGACCAGCCCGGAGAGCGGGTCCGCCAGCTCGTGCAGCTCGGGCAGTTCGAAGCAGCGGGCGACGAAGTCCCGGAACACCGTGTCGGAGTAGAGGCGGCTGATGAGCGAGTCCGCGGGGATGCGGTCCCGCGCGACGAACGCGTTGCCCCGCTCGAAGGTCCTCCGGCCCGGATGGTCCTCCGGCAGCGCCGCGTCCACCGCGATGTTGTAGACGTTCACCGTCTCGACGTCGTGATACGCCCGGGGAGCGATCGCCGAGCACTCCTGGCGCAGGACGTCGCGCAGCGAGGGGCGGACGAAGTCCGGCAGTACGGTGCAGCCGAGCGTCGACAGTTCACGCCGGGCACGGGAGACCACGGCCTGCCCCCGGTCGCCCGCGAGTTCCGACAGGGGATAGCGGTTGGTGTCGACCACCTGATCGAGCGTCAGGGCTTCCAAAGAGCGCATTCGATCCTCTCCACGTGCGGGCCGCCCGACCGGACCCCACTCTCGGCTCATCGGCAACTCGGTTGCCACGACGGGCACTTGAAGTTCCCACAGGGACACCGCGCTGTCTGTGACACGTCACACTGCCCAACTGTGTGCTCCAGCATGCTTCCTTGGGCTCGACACGGGCCGGGTCGCCGTGCAGCAGGCGCGGGAGTCGGAGCGCCCCGCCCGAGGATCGGGGCGGCCACGAGAGGCAGTTGCGCCGAAGGCCTCTCGCCGTTCTGCCGAAGACCTCTCGTCGGTCTGCGAAGGCCTCTCGCCATTCTGCCGAGGGCCCTTCGTTGTTCTGTCGCTGCGCGGCGGAGTGTGATCAACGACGTTGACCTCGTATACGTGGCATGTGCAGACTCTGCGGGCCCGCGACGGTCGCCGGCGTACAAGGAGGTCCCCGCCATGTCCGGAGAGCGCGGTCACCGTGAGACCCTCGCCGCGATCGCCCGCAATCCCGCGGCGCCGGCCGACGTCCTGACGAGGCTGCTGGGCGAGGAGGCCGCCGCGGTCTGGAACACGGTCGCCTGGCGCGCGCTGCCGGACGAGGTGGTCGACGCCGTCGTCGCGCATCCCGACCGCAGGGTGCGGAGCGCCCTGACGGAGAACGTCTCGGTGGCGGCGGAACAACGGGCCAGGCTGGTGGACGATCCCGATCCGCGCGTCCGTCTCGGCCTGGCCCTCGGACCCCAGTGGTTCCGCGTCCCCACGCCACCCCTGCCGCTGACCACCCAGCGGCGACTCCTCGCCGATCCGGATCCAGGAGTCCGCCGAAGCGCGGCCTTCTGCCGTGACACCGCCCCGAGCCTGGTAGCCGGGCTGGCCGACCACGAGGACGCGGAGTTCCGGCGGGCGGCCTGCCGCCAGTGGACCCTGTTGTCCGAGGACACCCGAGGCCGTCTGCTGCACGACGCCGCCGACGAGGTCCGCCGAGCGGCCATGATGGAGGCCTGCCGCGATGACGCGGCCTGCACGGACCTTCTGCTCGACGCGGGCATCGGCGGCGTCGACCGGTGGCAGGTGATCCGGCGCGGAGCCATGAGCACGTCGACCGCCGAACGGCTCGCGGCGAGCGCCGAGGAGCAGGACCGGCGGGAGCTGGCCACCAACCTCGGCGTTCCGATCGACATCGTCCGGCCGCTGGCGGACGACGCCGCGCACGGAGTCCGGCTGGCGGTGTCGGTGCGGCCCGAGCTGACGGAGGCCGAACGCTCCGCCGTCGATGTCACCATCAGACCGTCCGATCGGCTCGAACCCGTCGACTGGGTCTGCCTCTGCGCCGATCCCGACGTCCTGCGCCGGTGCGCCAGGTCCGCCAACATCCTGCTGCGGCGCAGCGCGGCCTACAGCCCGCACCTGCCCGCCGACGCCGTCGACCTGCTCGCGAAGGACGAGGACTACGCCGTACGACTCCTCCTGTGCGAGAACCAGCCGACCGTCGACGGCGAGGTCGTGCTGCGGACGTATCTGGACTGCAAGGTCATCACCAAGGGGGCTCTTCAGCGCCATCCGAACTTCCCGCGTTCCGGCAACGCGGAACGCTTCGCCGACGATCCCGATCCGGAGCTGCGACGGCTGGTGGGCCTGGACCGCGAAGCACCCGCCGACACGGTGGTCAGGCTGCTCTCCGACCCCGACCGCCGCGTACGTGCCATGGCGGCGGCGCACCCCGCCCTGCCGGTCGCCCTCATCCTGGAAAGCTGCGGGAATCCGGAGACGTCCTCCAGCGCCCTCGGCAACCCGAGCCTTCCGCCGGAAGCCATGCACGGATACCTGGACGACGCGGGTGTCCCCCGCTAGCCGCACCGAGACGGTCTCGGCGGGCGCCGTTTACGTATCTTGCCGAGGGACAGGACGACCGGCCGTCCCCGCCGGGCCCGTCGCGCCCCTTGACCCTCCCCATCGAAGGAGACCGACCGCATGGAGTTCGACTTTTCCGGCCCGGTGATCGAATGGCGCGGACCGTCGCCGTACTACTTCGTCCGCGTGCCGGACGAGGAGTGCGCCGACATCCGCGAGGTGGCCGCGATGGCCACCTACGGCTGGGGCGTGATCCCGGTCGAGGCCCGGATCGCCGAGATCGTCTTCCAGACGTCGCTCTTCCCCCGGGACGGCGGCTATCTGCTGCCGCTCAAACTGACGGTACGCAAACCGAGCGGCCTCTCGGCGGGCGACGAGGTACCGGTGAGGATGACGATCCATTTCGACGAACCCCGATCGCGCTAGGTGCGCAGGCTTGGTGGACGCCAGGAGCCGGCTTCACCGAGGCGCCGTCAGCAGCTTTCCTGTGAGCAGGCCGTGGGCTGTTCGGGCCGCTGCAACCGTCCAGGCGGTCAGGAGCAGGGCGTACAGGGCGACGGCCAGGATCGTGAAGGCGGTCAGGCCGGTGTGGTGGGCCAGGCCCTCGGCGCCGGTGACGCAGGTGCCCACCGGGAAGGTGAAGGCCCACCAGGTCATCGCGAAACCCATGCCCTGGCGGCGGGCCCGTACGACCATCGCGGCGGCCAGCGCGAGCCACAGCAGGGCGAAGCCCAGTACGGGGACGCCGTAGAGCACGGCGAGGAGGGCGAAGCCCTGGTCGTAGGGGGCCGGCACGACACCGGGGGCGGCGTCCGCGAACTTGCCCACCGCGGTCGTCGACTGGCCCAGCGGGCCGAGCACGAGGAACAGCGTCGGGGTGAGCGCGAGCGGCAGCGGACCCGAGGTGACGAGCCGCGCGAAGACCATCGGCAGCATCACGAAGGTGGCCACCAGGCTGATCCCGAACATCGCGACACAGGCGAGGAGCAGCGTCTCCCGGGGCTGTCCGGCCGGCAGGTGCGGGACGAGCAGGGGGCCGAGCGCGGCCGACACCATCGGGGCGACGATCGGCAGCAGCCACACGGGGGAGGCCTGGCCGGGCTCGATGCGATGCCGTACGACCATGAGGTACGGGACGGCCACGGCGGCGGTCAGTCCGATCAGCGTCCCGGCGGTGAACAGGACGGAGTCCACCGCGACGGCCGCCGGTGTCCCGATCCAGTCCCGGCCCACCAGGAGGGTCCCGCCGCCCACGGCGAGCAGGGCCATCGACAGGCAGCCGTAGAAGGGGGCCATGGCGAGGTCGAGGAGGTGGGCGCGGGCCTGGTCGCGGTGGTACGTCCAGTGCAGGGCGCGGGCGGTGAGCAGCGCCACCAGCAGGGTCAGCGAGAGGGCCCACACGGCGGCGCAGGCGGTGCGCAGGCCGGGCACGTGCACGGGGAGCCCGGCCCCGGCCGTGGCCACGATCGCGGTACCCATCACGGAGGCGTACCAGTTCGGGCCGAGATGCCGGACCGAGGCGACGACGCGGTTTCCCGGGACACGGGGGGTCTTCGTGCCGGGGACGGTTCCCGCCTGATGGGCGGACAGGGGCTGGGCTGCGGTGACCATGACACCACGGTCGCGCCGCCGTGAGCTCCCCACCAGGGAGTGCGCGCCTATGACGACATAAGCTGGCTTTATGAGCAGCAGCGCTGAGGATCGTCATGAGTAGCGGTGCTGAGGACCGGCCCGGCGCCGGGATCGCGCACCGGGTCCCCGATCTGGGCGCCCTGGAACTGCTGCTGGCGGTGGCCCGCCTCGGCAGTCTCGGGCGCGCCGCACGCGAACTGGGGATCACCCAGCCGGCGGCCAGCAGCCGCATCCGTTCCATGGAGCGGCTGCTCGGGGTGGCGCTCGTCGACCGTTCGCCCCGCGGGTCCCGGCTCACCCGCGAGGGGGCGCTCGTCACGGACTGGGCCCGGCGGGTGGTGGACGCGGCCGAGGCGTTCGACGCCGGGGCGCAGGCCCTGCGCGACCGGCGCGACTCGCGGCTGCGGGTCGCCGCGAGCATGACCATCGCCGAGTACCTGCTGCCCGGTTGGCTGATCGCCCTGCGCGCGCAGCGTCCCGACACGGCCGTGTCGCTGCTCGCCGGGAATTCCGCCGCCGTCGCCGAGCGGCTGCTGGCCGGTGAGGCGGACCTCGGGTTCGTCGAGGGGCTCTCGGTGCCGTCCGGTCTCGACGCCACCGTCATCGCGCACGACCGGCTGATCGTCGTGACGGCGCCCGGGCATCCCTGGGCGCGCCGTCGGGCGCCCCTCGCCGCGGCGGAGCTGGCGGCGACGCCGCTCATCCTGCGCGAGGAGGGGTCCGGTACGCGGCAGGTCCTCGACTCCGCGCTCGGGGGGCTGGCCCGGCCGCTGATCGAGCTGTCCTCCACGACGGCGGTCAAGGCGTCCGCCGTCAGCGGTGCGGGGCCCGCGGTCCTGAGTGAACTCGCCCTGGGGGAGGAGCTGTCCGCCCATCGGCTGGTGGGCATCCCGCTCGCCGACGTGCGGCTGACCCGTGCCCTGCGGGCCGTCTGGCCGACGGGGCACCGGCCCACCGGCCCGGCCCGCGACCTGCTGTCCCTGACGCGGGGGGCGTAGCGGACAGGCTTCCTTCGCCCCCTCCGCCCCTGCCCGTCCCGTACCCAGGGGCTGCCGCCCCCGGACCCCCGCTTCGGCCTGGACGGCCTCGTCCTCAATCGCCGGACGGGCTGACAGCTTCCGGCGCCGCACCGATCCTCGCCGCCGCCGCGATCAGGCCCCGCATCACCCGAAGGTCGTCCCCCATCTCCGGGTGCCACTGGACTCCCAGGGTCCAGGCGGGGCCCGGGAGTTCGATGGCCTCCACGGTGCCGTCGGCCGCGTGGGCGCTGATCGTGAGGCCGGTGCCGAGGCGGTCCACCGCCTGATGGTGGTACGTCGGCACCGCGCACGGCTCCGGTACGAGACCGGCGTACCGCGTCCCCGGTACGGGTGTCACCTCGTGGTGTCCGATCACGCCGACGTCCTTCACGTGCCCGTCGAGGTGCTGGACGAGCGTGCCGCCCAGCGCCACGTTCAGGAGCTGGTGGCCCCGGCAGATGCCGAGGAGCGGGGTCCCGGTATCCAGCGCGGCCCGGATCAGGGCGAGTTCCCAGGCGTCGCGCTCGGGGGCGGGCGGTCCCGTACGCGGGGAGCGCTCGGCGTCGTACCGGGCGGGGTCGACGTCGGGGCCGCCCGCCACGACCACCGCGTCGAGCCGGGCGACCGCCTCACGCGCCAGGTCCGGATCGTCCGGCGGCAGCATCACGGCCAGCCCGCCCGCCCGCTGCACGAGCCGCGGATAGCCGGCCGGCAGCAGCGCGGCCTCCAGCTCCCACACGCCCCAGCGCGCGCCGGCCTCCAGATACGTACTCACACCGACCAGCGGCCTGCCCACGCGCTACTCCCTCGGTGGTTCCAGTGGCTTCCACGGCCTCGATGGCTGCATCGCTCCATG
The DNA here is from genome assembly GCF_055565895.1 of Streptomyces sp. NPDC028298. Taxonomy (NCBI): domain Bacteria; kingdom Bacillati; phylum Actinomycetota; class Actinomycetes; order Kitasatosporales; family Streptomycetaceae; genus Streptomyces; species Streptomyces sp. NPDC028298. Next base: position 191,177 of record NZ_JBVHTL010000009.1, on the reverse strand, counting down.
GCTGCATCGCTTCATGGCTTCATGGCTTCATGGCTTCATGGCTTCATGGCTTCAATGGAAAGGTCTCATACCTTTGGGGTGGGGGAGTGAAACACAAGAGCTTCACGCGGCACGTCCGGCTCACGTCAGGAACCCCCGCAGCAGTGCCGCCGTGCCCGCGCAGTGCTCCCGCATGATCTCGCGCGCCCCGTCGGCGTCCCCGTCGAGAACCGCCTCGACGAGAGCGGTGTGCTGGCGCTGGGAGTGCTCCAGGTTGCGGACGAGGAGCGGGATGCAGTCGAGGAGGTCGTTGACGCCGGCCCGTACGGCCGCGTAGCGCGCGGTGAGGGAAGGAGAGCCGGAGAGTTCGGCGAGGGTCAGGTGGAGCAGGGTGTCCAGACGCCGGTACTCCGCCAGCGGGGCGTCGTTCGTCCGCTCCAGCGCCGCACGCAGCCGCAGCGCCTGCTGCGCGTCGAGCCCGTGCGTCGCGCACAGCCCGGCCGCGCCCACCTCCAGGACCTCGCGGAAACGCAGTACGTCCTCGATGTCGACCGCGGCCACCCGCCGGCGCAGCTCGTGCTCGCCCGGGGTGTCCGTGCGGGCCAGCACGAACGTGCCGCCGTACCGGCCGCGCCGCGACTCGACCAGACCCTGGTCCTGGAGCACCTTCAGGACCTCGCGCAGCGTCACCCGGCTGATGCCCAGCCGCTCGGCCAACTCCCGCTCCGAGGGCAGCCGTTCACCGCCCGGCACCAGACCGAGCCGGACGATCTGGAGGATCTGCTCCAGCGCCTCCTCGAAGCCGTTGCCCGCCCGCACCGGCCGCAGGACCGGCGTCAGCCGGTCGTCGGTGCCGCGGTCGGGTTGCGCCCGCGTCATCAGGTCGCGCCCCCTTCCCAAGCAATGGTTCTCCGCAATACCTTATGGCCCTCGGCTGACCCAAGGAGGCTTTTCCGGTGGCAGACCGCACACCCCCGCTCTCCGTCGAGGAACTGCGCATCCTCGTCGAGGCCGGTGACATCGACACGGTCGTCCTGGCCTTCCCCGACATGCAGGGACGGCTCCAGGGCAAGCGGTTCGCCGCGGCCTTCTTCCTCGACGAGGTCCTGGAGCACGGGACGGAGGGCTGCAACTACCTCCTCGCCGTCGACACCGATATGAACACCGTCGACGGATACGCCATGTCCTCCTGGGACCGGGGATACGGCGACTTCGCCATGCACCCCGATCTCACGACCCTGCGCCGCGTGCCCTGGAACGCCGGCACCGCCCTGCTGGTCGCCGACCTCGCCTGGAACGACGGCTCCCCGGTGGTCGCCGCGCCCCGCCAGATCCTGCGCCGCCAGCTCGACCGTCTCGCCGAGCTCGGCTACACCGCACAGGTCGGCACCGAGCTGGAGTTCATCGTCTTCAAGGACACCTACGAACAGGCCTGGGACAGCGGCTACCGGGGGCTCACCCCGGCCAACCAGTACAACATCGACTACTCGGTTCTCGGGACCGGACGCATCGAGCCCCTGCTGCGCCGCATCCGCAACGAGATGCAGGCCGCGGGGCTCACCGTCGAGTCCGCCAAGGGCGAGTGCAACCCCGGCCAGCACGAGATCGCCTTCAGGTACGACGAAGCCCTCGTCACCTGCGACCAGCACGCCGTCTACAAGACCGGCGCCAAGGAGATCGCCTCCCAGGAGGGCGTCTCCCTCACCTTCATGGCGAAGTACAACGAGCGCGAGGGCAACTCCTGCCACATCCACCTCTCCCTGGCCGACGCGGACGGCACCAACGTGATGGCGGGCACCGCCCAGGACCCCGGCGGCATGTCGGAGGTCATGCGCCACTTCCTGGCCGGACAGCTCGCCGCGCTGCGCGACTTCTCCCTCCTGTACGCGCCCAACATCAACTCGTACAAGCGGTTCCAGCCCGGCTCCTTCGCCCCGACCGCCGTGGCCTGGGGCCACGACAACCGCACCTGCGCGCTCCGCGTCGTCGGCCACGGCCGCTCCCTGCGCTTCGAGAACCGGCTGCCCGGCGGCGACGTCAACCCGCACCTGGCCGTCGCCGGACTCGTGGCGGCGGGGCTGTACGGCATCGAGCGGAAGCTGGAACTGCCGGAGGCCTGCGCGGGCAACGCCTACAGCGCCGCGTACGAGCACGTCCCCACCACCCTGCGCGAGGCCGCCGAGCTCTGGGAGAACAGCCCGATCGCCCGGGCCGCCTTCGGCGACGAGGTGGTCGAGCACTACCGCAACATGGCGCGCGTCGAACTGGAGGCCTTCGACGCCGCGGTGACCGACTGGGAGCTGCGCCGCTCCTTCGAACGCATGTGAGGACCCCCTTGCCGCACCCCCACGCATCCCAGCCACCCGCGTCCCAGCCGTCCACCCCACCCCCCTACGAGCACGAACTGCGGGTGCTCGACCCGGCCACCGAGGAGATCGTCGCCACCGTCCCGGCCGCGACCGCACAGGACGTGGACGACGCCGTCGTACGGGCCGGCCGTGCGCAGGCCGGGTGGGTCGCGCTCGCGCCCGCCGACCGGGCCAGGCTGCTGCGCCGCTTCGCCTCCGTCGTCGACGGCCACCTCGAGGAACTGGCCCGCCTGGAGGTCCGCGAGGCCGGCCACGCCCTCGGCAACGCCCGCTGGGAGGCGGGCAACGTACGCGATCTGCTCGACTACGCCGCCGGGGGAGTGGAACGCCTGACCGGACGCCAGATCCCGGTCCCCGGCGGCCTCGACATCACCCTCCTCGAACCGCTCGGGGTCGTCGGTGTCATCGCGCCGTGGAACTTCCCGATGCCCATCGCCGCCTGGGGCACCGCGCCCGCCCTCGCCGCGGGCAACGCCGTCATCCTCAAACCGGCCGAGACGACCCCGCTCACGGCACTGCGGCTGGCCGAACTCGCCCTGGAGGCCGGCCTGCCCGAGCACCTCTTCCAGGTACTGCCCGGCGTCGGCCCCGTCGCCGGCGACGCGCTCGTCCGGCACCCGGGCGTCGCGAAGATCGTCTTCACCGGGTCCACGGCCGTCGGCAAACAGGTGCTGGCCAAGGGTTCCGCCCTCCTCAAGCGCGTCACCCTCGAACTCGGTGGCAAGAGTCCGAACATCGTCTTCGCCGACGCCGACATCGAGGCCGCCGCCGCCTCCGCCCCGATGTCCTTCCTCGACAACTCCGGCCAGGACTGCTGCGCCCGCACCCGCATCCTCGTCCAGCGCTCCGTCCACGACCGCTTCCTCGAACTCCTCGCCCCCGCCGTCGAGTCGGTCGTCGTCGGCGACCCCTCCGACGAGCGGACCCAGATGGGCCCGCTCATCTCCGCGGCCCAGTTGGAACGCGTACGGTCCTACGTCGACGCCGACGCCCCCGGCATCCGGGGCAAGGCTCCCGGGGGCCCGGGCTTCTGGTTCGCGCCCACCGTGCTCACCGGCGTCGAACCCGGCGCGCGCGTGGCCGTGGAGGAGGTCTTCGGCCCCGTCGCCGTCGTGCTGCCCTTCGAGGACGAGGCCGACGCCGTCCGGCTCGCCAACGCCACCGACTACGGCCTGTCCGGCTCCATCTGGACCCGTGACGTCGGCCGCGCCCTGCGCGTCTCCCAGGCCGTCCGCGCCGGCAACCTGTCCGTCAACTCCCACTCCAGCGTCCGCTACTGGACCCCCTTCGGCGGCTTCAAGCAGTCGGGGATCGGCCGCGAACTCGGCCCGGACGCCCTCACCGCCTTCACCGAGACCAAGAACGTCTTCATCAGCACGGAGGGTCCCGCACAGTGACTTCAGACACCCCCGAGACCGTCTGCCGCCGCCTGGTGGGCCGCACCGCCGTCATCACCGGCGCCGCCAGCGGCATCGGCCTCGCCACCGCGCGCCGGCTCGCCTCCGAGGGCGCCCACGTCGTCTGCGGCGACATCGACGAGCAGCACGGGAAGGCCGTCGCCGAGGAGGTCGGCGGCACCTTCGTCAAGGTCGACGTGACCGACCCGGAGCAGGTCGAGACCCTGTTCAGGACGGCGTACGACACCTACGGCTCGGTCGACATCGCCTTCAACAACGCGGGCATCTCGCCGCCCGACGACGACTCCATCCTGGACACCGGCCTGGAGGCCTGGAAGCGCGTCCAGGAGGTCAACCTCACCTCCGTCTATCTCTGCTGCAAGGCGGCCATCCCCTACATGCGCCGCCAGGGCAGGGGCTCCATCATCAACACCGCCTCCTTCGTGGCCCGCATGGGCGCGGCGACCTCCCAGATCTCGTACACGGCGTCCAAGGGCGGGGTGCTGGCCATGTCCCGTGAACTGGGCGTCCAGTTCGCCCGGGAGGGCATCCGGGTCAACGCCCTGTGCCCCGGACCGGTCAACACCCCGCTGCTCCAGGAGCTGTTCGCGAAGGACCCCGAGCGGGCCGCGCGCCGGCTCGTGCACATCCCGGTCGGACGGTTCGCCGAGGCGGACGAGATCGCGGCGGCCGTCGCCTTCCTCGCCAGCGACGACTCGTCCTTCGTGAACGCCACCGACTTCCTGGTGGACGGGGGCATTTCGGGCGCCTACGTCACCCCGCTGTAGCGGAGACGGCCGGTCCGCGGGGGGGGGGGGGGGACCCCCCCCCCCCCCCCCCCGAACCCCCGCTTGGGGGACGGGGGGGAGTCTCTACTTCTTGGCTAACACCACCCCCCCCGGCCCCCAAACGCCGAGAGGAGACCTACACC
>NZ_JBVHTL010000009.1:120188-186491 GCF_055565895.1 Streptomyces sp. NPDC028298 | reverse complement strand
GGGAAGACCCCCGCGTCTTCTGGGGGAGGGGGGCTTTTCGGCTCCCCCCCCCCCCCGTAGTGAGAGGGAGGGGGGGGGGGGGGGGGGGGGACCCCCCCCCCCCCCCCCCCCCCCCCCGGACCCCGTGCGGCGGCGCCGGGGGGACGTCTCGATGCCGTGGCGAACGCCGGCCGCCGCGGCACTAGAGTGCCGGGATGAGCATGACGCCCCCTCCCGGCTGGTACCGCGACCCGTCGTACCCGCTCGTCGAGCGCTGGTGGGACGGAACCGCGTGGACCGACCACCGGCGTCAGCCCGAAGCTCCCCAACAGCCCCTGATACCGGCCCCGTCGACCGGCGGCTCCGGCTCCGGCCGGGCCAAGGCCGTCGCGCTCGTGACGGCCGCCGTCGTCCTCGTGGCCGCGATCGTCACCGGCGGCGTACTGCTGCGCGACGACGGCGGCGGTGACGAGGCCGCGACACGGACCACGCCCGCGACCACGTCGCCCACGGCTTCCGACGACGCTTCGCCGTCCCCGTCGGGCCCTTCGCCGTCGGCCGGTGACCCGTCCGTCGTCGTCGACGAACTCGACGGCATCACCTTCCCGGTCCTCGACGGCTGGGCCAAACCGCAGTACGTCGCCGACCACGACACGGTGCTGACGACCCCGCGGACCTACGACTGCCCGGGCGACCCCGGTCTGTGCCGGCACGGCCGGGTCGACGTCCGTACCGCGACGGCCACCGACGAGACCTCGCCGAAGGCCCTCGCCGAGGGGGACATCGAGGACGCCGCCGACAGCGCGTACGGCCACGACCTCGTCGGCAGCAGGCCCTTCCGCGGCATCACCTCCCACCGGCTGGTGAAGTCCGGCTCGGTCGCCGTCGCGGGACGCGCTGGGTATCTCGTGCGCTGGAAGGTCAAGACCGGTGTGGGGCCGGGGGGTTACGTCGAGTCGCTGGCGTTTCCGTCCAGCGTGGGCACGCAGTCCCTGGTCATCGTCCGGTTCGCCGTCGACGTCGGCGCCGACGCCCCGCCGGTGTCCGACATCGACCGGATCACGGAGGGCATCCGCTCGGTGGGCCAGAAGGACGCGGGCGGCGGTGTGGGCAGCAGCATCGGACCGTCCCGGTGACCGGCGCCCGCCCGGCCGGGTGACGGGCGTCTCCGGTCCGGGCGGGGGCGACCCGGCACACCGCGCCGGCGGCGCGATGCCGCCGGTCGGACGCGTGTGATCGGCGTGGGGATCAGAGGAAGGTGTGGCCCTCGCCGCGGTAGGTCGGGACGGAGGCCGTGACCGTGTCGCCCTCCACCAGGTGCAGCGTGTCGAACCGCTCGCACAGCTCACCGGCCTTCGCGTGCCGGAACCACACCTTGTCGCCGATGAGCAGATCGTCCGCCGGGGCGCCGAGCAGCGGGGTCTGCACCTCGCCGGGGCCCTCCTGGGGGTCGTACGACAGTCCCTCGGGCAGATACGGGACGGGCAGCCGGTCCGGGCCCGCGGCACCGGACGCGGGGTAGCCGCCGCCCAGCACGGTCACCACGCCCACGCCCGGCCGCCGCACCACGGGCTGGGCGAACAGCGCCGCCGGGCGCCCGGTGAAGGACGTGTAGTTGTCGAAGAGCCTCGGCACGTACAGACCCGAACCCGCCGCGATCTCGGTGACCGCGTCCTCGGCGGCCGTGTGCTGGACGCTGCCGGTGCCGCCGCCGTTGACGAATTCGAGGTCCGGCTCCACGGCCCGGACCGCCCGCACGACCTCCGCGCGCCGCTGGGCGAGCTCCTTGCGGGCGGTGGCCTGCATCAGCCGCACGGCACGCGAGCGCAGCGGCCGTCCCGAGACCGCGTCGCCGACACCGGCGATGTGACCCTCGTACGCCATGATCCCCACCAGCTTGAACCCCGGGGCACGCTTGACGGCACGGGCCATCTCGGCCACCTGGGCGGGGGAGTACAGCGGCGAACGCAGCGCCCCGACCCGGACCCGGCCGCCGAACAGCTTGAGCGAGGTGTCCAGCTCCAGACAGACCCGCACGACCTCGGTGCCGCCCTCGCGTGCCTCGTCGATGAGACGGAGCTGCGCCGGATCGTCGACCATGACCGTCACCGCGGCGGCGAGCTTGGGGTCGGAGGTCAGCTCGGCGTAGCCCTTGCGGTCGGCCGACGGATAGGCCAGCAGGACGTCGTCGAAACCGGACCTGGCCAGCCACAGCGACTCGGCGAGCGTGAACGACATGAGCCCCGCGAAACCGTCGCGTTCCAGGACGCGTTCCAACAGGGTGCGGCAGCGCACCGACTTGCTGGCGACCCGGATCGGCTTCCCGCCGGCCCTGCGGAGCAGATCGTCCGCGTTCGCGTCGAAGGCCTCCAGGTCCACGATGGCGACGGGGGCGTCGAGGTGAGCGGTGGCCCGGTCGTAGCGGGCCCTGTCGGAGGCACGGGCAGTCATGGACGAAGACTGCCAGACTCCATTACCGCAGGGTAGGGGGACGTTCCGGGCAGATGCCCCGGGGCCTCGGACTGGTTCCCGCCCGGGGCGCGTCAACCCGTAGAGTGACGCGGACGCAGGGAGGAACGACCCTGCCCCGGTGGGCCCTGCCCGGGGTGACGGTCTTCCGGCGCGGGTATGCGTGCCCGTGGCGACCTCTCGCGCGACACGAAACGGCTCGCCGAGCTACGGGGCGTCCGACAGCCCGGTACGAGGAAACGGGGGGTGCATGAGTACGGAAGCGCGGCGCGCCTCGAATCCCCCGCGTCCCTCCACCTCACCGGCCGCTGCCCCCGGGACTCCGCCGCCCCCGGTGAACCCGCCGGCCGCTCAGGCTCCGGCCCACCCCTCGGTCCCGGTTCCGCCGAAGCCCGTCCGCTCGCCCGGTCCCGACCTGTCGGCCGGGGAGGACTGGTCCGCCGAGGAAGCCGCGCCCGGCACCCAGGGTCCCCCCACCGGATCCGGGCAGGCCGCGTCCGGCCCCGCTCCGTCGGTCCCGCCGCGCCCCGCGAGCCCGCCCCGCGACGCGGCTCCGTCGGTGCCGCCCCAGCCCGTACGGCCCCCGGCCGCGCCGGAACGGTCCGCCGCACCTGAATCACCGGCGCCGAGGCCCACCTCGCTGGTCCGCCCGAGGGCCGCCTCGACGAATGGCTCCGGCCCCGCCTCGTCCGGCGGCCAGGCGCCCACCGGCGCGACCGGCGCTCCGGGGCGGGCCGCGCCCCGTACGCCCGCCGCTTCCGCCGCACCCGGCGCCCCGGGTTCCACCGCTCCCGGGGCTCCGGAGTCCGTCTCACCCGGCAGCCCGTGGTCGACCGCACCGGGATCCGAGGAGCGACCGTCGTCTCCGACCGGCACTCCGGGTTCCGGTGGGCCTCGCCCTGTGTCGTCCGGCACGCCGGGATCCGAGGAGCGACGGTCGTCTTCGACCGGTACTTCGGGTTCCGGTGGGCCTCGCCCTGTGTCGTCCGGCACGCCGGGATCCGAGGATCGACCGTCGTCTCCGACCGGCCCCTCAGGCTCCGCTGCGCCTCGCTCCGTCTCGTCCGGCACCTCAGGCTCCGCCGCGCCTCGCTCCGTCTCGTCCGATGCGCCGGGATCCGACCCGTGGCGGTCGGCCTCGACCGATACGCCGCGGTCCGACGCGGCGCGGCCCGCTCCGGCCGGTTCGTCGTCCGGTGGGTCGCGCATCCCGGCGGCGTCCAGCGCGCCGCGCCCCGCGTCGGACGGCGCCCCGGAGCGCCCGGCGCCGCCGTCGGTGGCCTCACAGCGCTCAGCGCCGGACGCCGCTTCGCCGGTTTCCGGATCCGCTTCGCGACCCGAGGCCCGGCGTTACCCCCACCTGCGGCCCGAGAGCAGGACGGCCCCGCAGACCCCGCCGCCCCCCGCGGCCTCCGCGCGTTTCCCGGACGCCCCGCCCGCGTCCGCCGCACCGGCACGCCCCGACGGGGCGCCGTACTCCGCGGGCCCCGCGCGCTCCGACGGGCCGCCGCACACCGCGGGCCCCTCGCGGCCCGGCGGAACGCAGCGTCCCGCGCAGCGCCCCGCCCGGCTGTCGCACCCGGTCGCCCCGCAGCGCCCGGCCGAGCCCCCGCGTGCCTTCGAAGCCCCGCGCCCCTCGGAGTCCGCGCCGCCGTCCGAACCCGTGTCCTCCTCGGACCCGACGCGCGCCTTCGGTGCCCCGCGGCCCCCCGGGTCCGCGCACCCGGTCGGGCTTCAGCGCCCCGCCGAGACCGCGCGGCCCTCCGCCCCTTCGCGTCCCTCCGGGCCCCCGCCCTCCACCGATCCCTCACCCGCCTTCGAGCCGTCGGGCCCGTCCGAAGGGGCCGGAGCGGCCGGGCGGGACCTCGGTTTCGGGGAGCGGTTCGGTGAGGTCACACGGGAGACGCGGTCCGGGCGGGACGGGTCCGGCGTGGGCTCCGCGAGTGCGCCTCCGTACATTCCGGCCCCGTCGCCGGCGGCGCCCACCGAGGCCGACCCGGGCGCGCGGCGCCCCTTCGTATCGTTCGCGCAGCCCGAGACGTACCCGGGCGACATCGCTCGGGTGCGTCCGTTCCGGGGTCGGATCCGGCCGGGTGCCGTGACCGCCGCGACCTGCCTCGTGCTCGGACTCGGCCTCATCGGCGGCGCGGTGACCGGCAGTTGGCTCACCGGCGACGACACGGCCGCACCCGGTTCGCCCGGCGCGTTCACGGCGGCCGGGGACCTCTGGCACAGCGTTCCCGTGGACCGGCTCTTCCCGCCGACCGTGCGCGGCGACGGAGCGGGCCCCGGCGGCTCGGACCGTACCTGGACCCGGATCGCCGTCGCCCCCGACACCGGCTGCAAGGACGCCTTCGACCCGCTGCTGCGCCAGGCGCTCGCCCCCGTCGGCTGTCTGCGGCTGCTGCGGGCCACCTACGTGGACGCGACCCGCAGTCATGTCACCACCGTCGGCCTGCTGTTCACCAAGGCGGACGCGGCGGGCATGACCTCCCTGAAGGCCCGTTTCCGCAAGGAGGGCCTGGACCGGCGCACCGACCTGCTGCCCCTCCCGTACGCGGCGAAGGGCACCGCAGCCGAGGGCTTCGGCAAGGCGCAGCGTGCCTCGTGGACCGTGTCCGTCCTGACGGACGCCCCCGTCGTCGTGTACGCGGTCTCCGGATTCGCCGACGGGCGTACGGTCGCCGCCCCGCAGCCCGCCGCCGAGGCGATGAAGCCGGAGGCGACCACGGCCGCGGCCCAGTCGGGCCTCGGTCATGAGGCGCAGGGCCTCGCCGACCGGGTCGAGCGAGGCCTTCGCAAGACCGTCGACTCGTCCTCGGAGAAGCCGTCATGACCCGCGACGACGGCCCCGACGGCCGCATCAGGCAGTCCCGTACGACCGCACCCGCCGCCATGAGCGGACCTGCGGGCACGACCGCATCCGCCGACACGACCGGTCCCTCGGGCATGACCGGATCCGCTGGCATGAGCGCATCCGCCGACGCGAGCGCGGTGACGGTCCCCGGTGACCGCCCCCGGCGTCCGCGCCCGGCCCCGAAGGCCCGCCGACCCCGGTTTTCCCGCAGGTCCGGGGTCCTCACCGCGTTCCTGGCCGCCTCCCTCGCGCTGGTGCCCGCCGCCACCGCGCACGCCGACGGCATACGGGCCCAGCAGTGGGGCCTCGACGCGATGCACACACAGCAGGCGTGGCGCACCACCAAGGGCAAGGGCATCACCGTCGCCGTCCTCGACACCGGCGTCGACGCCCAACACCCGGACCTCAAGGGCAATGTGCTCGGCGACAAGGACATGGTCGGCTTCGGCGCGAGCCGCGGCGACGCGACCTGGGCCCGGCACGGCACCGCCATGGCGGGCATCATCGCCGGGCACGGTCACGGGCCGGGCCGCACCAACGGCGTGATGGGGATCGCCCCCGAGGCGAAGATCCTGCCCGTCCGCGTCATCCTGGAGGACAAGGATCCGGCCCGCTCCAAGGCCCGCAACACCCGTGGCAACGCCCTCGCGGAGGGCATCCGCTGGGCCACCGACCACGGCGCCGACGTCATCAACCTCTCCCTGGGCGACGACTCCAGGTCCGCCCACCCCGAACCCGCCGAGGACGAGGCCGTCCAGTACGCGCTGAAGAAGGGGGTCGCCGTCGTCGCCTCCGCCGGCAACGGCGGGGAGAAGGGCGACCACATCTCGTACCCCGCCGCCTACCCCGGCGTCATCGCGGCGACCGCCGTGGACCGCTACGGAACGCACGCCTCCTTCTCCACCCGCCGCTGGTACGCCACCGTCAGCGCCCCGGGCGTCGACGTGGTCATCGCCGACCCGGACGACCGGTACTACGAGGGCTGGGGCACCAGCGCGGCCTCCGCGTTCGTCTCCGGCGCGGTCGCACTCGTCAAGGCCGCCCACCCGGGCCTGTCCCCGGCGCAGATCAAGCAGTTGCTGGAGGACACGGCCCGCAACGTGCCCTCGGGCGGCCGCGACGACTCACGCGGCTACGGCTTCGTCGACCCGGCCGCGGCCATCAAGGCGGCCGGCCGGATCGACCCGGAAGGCGGCCCGAAGGCGGCGGCGTACGGCCACAAGTACTTCGGCACGGGGCCCGACGCCCCCGCCGACGGCGGCGGTTCGGCCGACTGGGCCGCTCCCCTCGCGGGCGCGCTGGGCCTGGGCCTGCTGGCGGCGGCGGTGTTCCTGTGGCGCGGCCGCAGACCCACGAACCCGTTCGAACGGCCTTAGCGGGAAACGCTGTTCGGCAACCGGCGACCGGCGACCGGCGACCGGCGACCGGTTCGAACGGCCTCAGCGGGAAAGGCCGTTCGGCGACCGGCGACCCGGGAACGCCGCTGGGCGCCTCAGTCCTCGGCCGTGTCCCGGAACGCGGACACCGCCGCCTTCGACACCGCCTCCACCAGCGAAATGCCCTTCGCCTGCGTGGAGTTGCCGTTCGACAGCGCCGCCACCAGGTAGTCGTGGCCGTCGGACGAGATCCGCCCGATGCTGTTGATGTCCCACAGGCCCGTCGTGCTGCGCGCCAGCCACCCGTTCTTCAGCGCCCATCGAGATCCGTCGCCGGCGGCGGACACCCCCCACCGCTGGTCGGTCTCGATCTCGCCCATCAGGCCCTGGAGATAGGACCGCGAGGCCGCGCTCAGTTCGGAATCGTCCCCGAACACCTGCCGCAGCAGGGTCAGTTGATCGCTCGCGGTGGTCTGGGTCAGACCCCACAGCTCGCCGTCGCCGCCCTGGGTGTCCGTCAGGCCGAAGCGCTTGTTCGCGGCGTCCAGGCCGTCGGCCCGGCCGATGGCGGCCCACAGCGCGGTCGCCGAGGCGTTGTCGCTGTTCTCGATCATCGCGGTGGCGTACGTCTTCTCCCGCGCGGTGAGATGCCGGTCCGCTTCCTGCGCCTGGAGCAGCAGCGCGGCCAGGATGTTCACCTTGACGATGCTCGCGGTGTCGAAGGCCGTGTCGCCGTAGGCGGCGCTCTCGCCCGAGCCGACGTCGAGGACGGCGACCGACGTCTTCGCTCCCGCCGCCACCGTCACCGACTCGAGCGCCTTCGCGAGCAGCGCGTCCCGGTCCACGGAGGGCTCCGCCACGGGTTCCACCGACGCCTCCTCGCTCCCGGCCGGCGACGCGGAGGGCGAGGCCGACGCCGCCGACGATACGACGGCGGGGCCGTCGTGCGCCTGTGCCTTCATGTACACGGTCCCTGCGGCCGTGGTGCCGACGAGGACGACCGAAGCCACCGCGGTGTACAGAAGTGGCGTGCGTCGGGAGGGCCGGGCGCGACGCCCGCGTGCTCTTTGACGGTCCATCCGGCGATGCTCGACCGCCGGGCTGTGGCATCCGTTAGACGCGTGTGAAAGACGTGTCAGGGAAAACTGAGAAACTCATGAATCGTGTCGCCCGCGCGTTACAGGGCCCGCACAAGCGCAGCAGCATCCCCCCGATAGGGTCGGGGATCGTGGCGAACAAGAACATTCCCGACCCCGGCTTCCCCGACGACGACGGCTCCGCCGACCCCCGGCTGAGCGCCGCGCTCGCGGCCTGGTCCGCCGACCGCGCCGCCGTACCGCCGGTCCTTGAGGCGCTCACGGGCGCCCGGCTGCTCGTGCCCGTCGTGGCGATGCTCGGCGAGGTCGAGGTGGACGAGAACGGGCTGCGCCGCGAGAAGACCAGTGACATGGCGGTGCCCACGCTCAAGGCCGGGAACCGCACGGCCCTGCCGGCCTTCACCTCGACGGAGGCGCTGGCCCGCTGGGATCCCGAGGCCCGCCCCGTCGCCGTACGCCTGAACCAGGTCCTGGAGGCCGCGGTCCACGAGAAGGCCGACACGATCGTGCTGGACCTGGCCGGGCCCGTGTCCTACGAGCTGACGGGTTCCGCCCTGCTGGCGCTCGCCGAGGGGCGTACGACGGCCGACCCGCTCGCCGATCCCGCCGTGGTCGAGGCGGTACGGGCCGCGGTCGCCGCCGAGCCCCTGGTGGCCCGTGCCCATCTCGGCCCCGGTCCGGCGGACGGCACCCTCGCGCTGGTGCTCGACCCGTCGGCCGCCCCCGCCGAGACCGCTCGCGCGGTGGCCGAGCGCCTCGCGGCCGACGAAACACTCAGGGCCCGCCTGGTGCGCGGTCTCGACCTGGCACTGCTGCCGGCCGAGGCGACGCCTCCGGGCGAGCCCCTGTACGTACGCGGATAGGCACGCGGGCGGGTCCGTGTCCGTACGGAGGTCCGTACGGACACGGGCACGGGTCAGCCGTAGACCGGGCCCGTGTACTTCTCGCCGGGGCCCTGGCCCGGCTCGTCCGGGACGAGGGAGGCCTCGCGGAAGGCGAGCTGGAGGGACTTCAGGCCGTCGCGCAGCGGCGCGGCGTGGAAGGAGCTGATCTCGGTCGCGCTCGCGTCGAGCAGGCCGGCGAGCGCGGTGACCAGCTTGCGCGCCTCGTCCAGGTCCTTGTGCTCGTCGCCCTCCTCGGTGAGACCGAGCTTCACGGCGGCGGCGCTCATCAGGTTCACGGCGACCGTCACGATGACCTCGACCGCGGGGACCTCGGCGATGTCGCGGGTCATGGTGTCGTAGTCGGGGTTCTGGGGAGGGGTGTCACTCATGCCTCACACGATAGGCCCCGGTGCGCGTGCCCCCGTCCACGGGAGCCTTCCGGCCGGTGGGGAGGGGCGCTCCGGTCCCGCGAGCGGCGGTGAGGAGGCCTCCGGTTAGCGCGTACCCGGCAGAACTGCTAACCTTTTGTAACGACCGGCCGGACACGATGTGCCCGGCCCACAAGTGGAGGCTCCGATCTCCCACCTGACCGTCCTCCGGGACGGCGGGTCATCCGGTCAGGCGGCCGCCATCGTTCCGTACGGACGATGGAGTCGCCCGAATGCGCGCCCCGCGGTTGACCGCGGCGGTGCTCCGGTTTCATGGAGCCCCGCCTGTGTCCCGTCCGGGGCATTTTTCATGCCCTGCGGTGGTTGGTCAAAGTGTCATCAGAGACATACGCGGCTGTCCGCCAGACCGCCGTGTGGTGCTACCGAGGAGGATCCATCAGCGCCGAGCCCCGCATCAACGACCGGATTCGCGTTCCCGAAGTGCGACTTGTCGGTCCCAGCGGCGAGCAGGTCGGGATTGTTCCGCTTGCCAAGGCCCTTGAGCTTGCTCAGGAGTACGACCTCGACCTCGTCGAGGTGGCGGCGAACGCCCGTCCGCCCGTCTGCAAGCTCATGGACTACGGCAAGTTCAAGTACGAATCGGCCATGAAGGCCCGTGAGGCGCGCAAGAACCAGGCGCACACGGTCATCAAGGAGATGAAGCTCCGGCCGAAGATCGACCCGCACGACTATGACACGAAGAAGGGTCACGTCGTCCGGTTCCTCAAGCAGGGCGACAAGGTCAAGATCACGATCATGTTCCGTGGTCGCGAGCAGTCCCGGCCGGAGCTCGGCTACCGACTGCTGCAGCGTCTCGCCACGGACGTCGAGGACCTCGGGTTCATCGAGTCGAACCCGAAGCAGGACGGCCGAAACATGATCATGGTTCTCGGTCCGCACAAGAAGAAGACCGAGGCGATGGCCGAGGCCCGTGAGGCCCAGGCCGCCCGCAAGGCGGAAGCGAAGGCCAACCCGGGTCGCTCGCAGAACGCCGCCGAAGAGGTCGACGCCGACGGTGGCGACACCGAGAGCGCGCCCGCCGAGGCCGAGTCGGCCGAGACCCCGGCCGAGGCATCAGCCGAGGCCTGATCCCAGGGCCCCCGCCCCGGGATGTCAATCGATACATATGACGTTCCACCCGTGCCCGGTCCCGCGACCGGGCACCGGAACGCCACTGACGAGGAGAGAACGGCGCTATGCCGAAGAACAAGTCGCACAGCGGTGCCAGCAAGCGCTTCAAGATCACCGGCTCCGGCAAGGTGCTCCGTGAGCGCGCCGGCAAGCGCCACCTGCTCGAGCACAAGTCGTCCCGCGTGACGCGCCGTCTCACCGGCACCGCCGAGATGGCCCCGGGCGACGCCGCGAAGATCAAGAAGCTTCTCGGCAAGTGACGTACCGGCGCCCAGCGCCGTACGTCTGATCCGGGACCCAATCGATTTCGGGCCGTGTGAGTCCAACCACGGCCCCGCTACAAGGAGTTAAAAAGTGGCACGCGTCAAGCGGGCAGTCAACGCCCACAAGAAGCGCCGGGCGATCCTCGAGGCGGCCTCCGGCTACCGCGGTCAGCGTTCGCGCCTGTACCGCAAGGCCAAGGAGCAGGTCACCCACTCGCTGGTCTACAACTACAACGACCGCAAGAAGCGCAAGGGCGACTTCCGTCAGCTGTGGATCCAGCGCATCAACGCTGCGGCCCGCCAGAACGGCATGACGTACAACCGCCTCATCCAGGGTCTGAAGGCCGCCAACATCGAGGTGGACCGCAAGATCCTCGCGGAGCTGGCCGTCAACGACGCCAACGCGTTCGCCGCGCTCGTCGAGGTCGCGCAGAAGGCCCTGCCGTCGGACGTCAACGCGCCGAAGGCCGCGTGACGCTGCGCTGGCATCAGCCGACGTGACTGAAGGACCCGCAGGTCATGCCTGCGGGTCCTTTGCTGCTGACGCCCGCTGCGGCTGTCTGCCCGGGTGCCGGTGCCGGCCGGTGGGGGCTGATCGCTCCCCGAGTTCTCGGCTCCGCTCGAACAGGGGGGACCCCCGTCGCGGCGGAGCCGCAGATCGACAGAGCCCCGCGCCCCCAGGGGTTGCAGTCGTCCCCAGATATCGAAGGTGAACCAGAACATGGCCTCCGCCAGCCCCGAGCTGATCTCGCCCCGCTCTCCCCGTGTCTCCGCCGCGCGGCGGCTGGCCCGGCGGAACTTCCGGGGCAAGGAGCGGCTGTTCCTCGCCGAGGGGCCGCAGGCCGTGCGGGAGGCTGCGGCACACGGCGGTGACACGCTCGTCGAGCTGTTCGCCACCGTGGAGGCCGCCGAGCGGTACGCCGACCTGGTCGCGGAGGCCCGCACCGCTGGAGCCCGGGTCCACCTGGCCGACGAGCAGGTCATCGCGGACATCTCCACCACCGTGACCCCGCAGGGAATCGTCGGCGTGTGCCGGTTCGTCGACACCCCCTTCGAGGAGATCCTCGCCGCCCGCCCGAAACTGGTCGCCGTGCTCGCCCACGTCCGCGACCCCGGGAACGCCGGAACCGTGCTGCGCTGCGCGGACGCCGCGGGCGCCGAGGCCGTCGTCCTCACCGACGCCTCCGTCGACCTCTACAACCCCAAGGCCGTACGCGCCTCCGTCGGATCCCTGTTCCATCTGCCCGTCGCGGTCGGTGTGCCCGTCGAGCAGGCAGTGGCCGGGCTCAAGGACGCCGGCGTCCGCATCCTCGCCGCCGACGGCGCCGGGGAGGACGACCTCGACGACGAACTCGACAAGGGGACCATGGGCGGTCCCACCGCCTGGGTCTTCGGCAACGAGGCCTGGGGGCTTCCGGAGGAGACCCGCGCGCTGGCCGATGCCGTCGTGCGCGTTCCGATCCACGGAAAGGCCGAAAGCCTGAACCTGGCCACGGCCGCGGCCGTATGTCTCTACGCGTCAGCCCGTGCACAGCGCGCCTCCACAGGGTGCCGCTCCGTCACCGGCAGCTAGTAGGGTGACGGGCCCGGGGGCCCTCTGCGCCAGACGAGAGGTGGGGTACGGGGATGAGTGTCGGCACGGGCGGTGCCCAGGGCGCGCTGCGAGCGCGGGACGCGCGCGGCCCTTCCGCGCCCCGGCACGATGACACCGCCGGAGCCGGTCCCGGCCTCGGCATAGACCCGGACGACCTGCCCGACGGGATCGTCGTCGCCGACGAACACGGCCGGGTCGTCTGCTTCAACGCCGCCGCCGCCCGGATCACCGCGGTCCCCGCCGCCGAGGCGCTCGGCCGCCGGCTCGAAGCCGCCCTCCCGCTGGAGGACCTCGAAGGCCGCCGCTGGTGGCAGCTCACGGACCCCTACGGCGGACTCGCCATCCGCAACGGCCAGCCCGAACGGAACCTCCTGCTCCCCGGCGGCCGCGAGATCCTCGTCTCCGCCCGCTACGTGCGCACCCACCCCACCGGACCGGTCCGCAGGGTCGTCGTCTGCCTGCGCGACACCGAGGCCCGCCGCCGCACCGAGCGCAGCCACGCCGAGCTGATCGCCACGGTCGCGCACGAACTGCGTTCGCCGCTCACCTCCGTCAAGGGCTTCACCGCGACCCTGCTCGCGAAATGGGAACGCTTCACCGACGACCAGAAGAAGCTGATGCTGGAGACCGTCGACGCCGACGCGAACCGCGTCACCCGTCTCATCGCCGAGCTCCTCGACATCTCCCGCATCGACTCCGGCCGCCTCGAAGTGCGCCGCCAGCCCGTCGACATCGGCGCCGCCGTCGGCCGGCACATCCAGGCGTACGTGGCCTCGGGCCAGCCCGCCGACCGCTTCCTGCTGCGCATCGAGCAGCCCCTGCCCGCCCTGTGGGCCGACCCCGACAAGATCGACCAGGTGCTCAGCAACCTGATCGAAAATGCGGTGCGCCACGGCGAGGGAACCGTCACCATCGACGTGGCACCCTCCACGTCCCCGCGCGAGCGGCCGGACGAGGAGGGCACGGCGAACGCCGTCACGTCGGTCACCGTGAGCGACGAGGGCACCGGAATCCCGGAGGAGTCCATGAACCGCGTCTTCACCCGCTTCTGGCGGGGCAGCAAGCGCGGCGGCACCGGCCTCGGGCTCTA
This sequence comes from Streptomyces sp. NPDC028298, assembly GCF_055565895.1. Taxonomy (NCBI): domain Bacteria; kingdom Bacillati; phylum Actinomycetota; class Actinomycetes; order Kitasatosporales; family Streptomycetaceae; genus Streptomyces; species Streptomyces sp. NPDC028298. The sequence goes on along the minus strand of NZ_JBVHTL010000009.1, from coordinate 173,323 downwards.
CATCGTCAAGGGCATCGTCGAAGCCCACGGCGGCGGCATCACGGTCGGCCGCGCCCCCGGCGGGGGAGCGGAGTTCCGATTTACGCTGCCCGTGGGCACCCCGGCGTATCTGCTCTAGCGCCGCAGCGGCCCCCACGGGCGCCTCCGCACGGGAACACCGCGAGGACGCCCCGTCCTGGGCGGACCCTCACCCCCGTTAGACTCGACTTTTGGCACCTTTGCGTCCACTCATCTGCGGACGACTTCGTCTCCGAGTCGATGACGGGGACCCTCAGCCAGCCAACCGGAAGCACGGGAAGAGATGTCGGCACCTAATAAGTCGTACGACCCTGTAGAGGTCGAGGCCTTGAAACCGGAAGAGATCGAGCGCATGCGGGACGAGGCGCTCGCCGCCTTCGCCGCCGCCGGTGACCTCGACGCGCTCCAGGAGGCCAAGGTCGCCCACACCGGCGGCACCTCCCCGCTGGCCCTCGCCAACCGCGAGATCGGCGCACTGCCCCCGCAGGCCAAGGCCGCGGCCGGCAAGCTCGTCGGCCAGGCCCGCGGCGCCGTGAACAAGGCCCTGGCCGGCCGCCAGGCCGAACTGGAGGCCGAGCGCGACGCGCGCGTACTGGTCGAGGAGGCGGTCGACGTCACCCTGCCGTACGACCGTGTGCCGTCCGGCGCCCGGCACCCGCTGACCACCATGATGGAGCGGGTCGCGGACGTCTTCGTGTCCATGGGATACGAGGTCGCCGAGGGCCCCGAGGTCGAGGCGGAGTGGTTCAACTTCGACGCCCTGAACTTCGGCCCCGACCACCCGGCCCGCCAGATGCAGGACACCTTCTTCGTCCAGGGCCCCGAGGGCACCCACGGCGACGAGTCCGGTGTCGTGCTGCGCACCCACACCTCGCCGGTGCAGGCCCGCGCCCTGCTCGACCGGGAGCCGCCCGTCTACGTCGTGTGCCCCGGCCGCGTCTACCGCACGGACGAGCTCGACGCCACGCACACCCCGGTCTTCCACCAGATCGAGCTGCTGGCCGTCGACGAGGGCCTGACCATGGCCGACCTCAAGGGCACCCTGGACCACATGGTCCAGTCGCTCTTCGGCTCGGACATGAAGACCCGGCTGCGCCCGAACTACTTCCCCTTCACCGAGCCGTCCGCCGAGATGGACATGCTCTGCTACGTCTGCAAGGGCGAGTCCGTCGGCAACCCCGACCGCCCCTGCCGGACCTGCTCCTCCGAGGGCTGGATCGAGCTCGGCGGCTGCGGCATGGTCAACCCGCGGGTGCTCGTCGCCTGTGGCGTCGACCCGGAGAAGTACAGCGGATTCGCCTTCGGATTCGGCATCGAGCGGATGCTGATGTTCCGTCACAACGTTGAAGACATGCGAGACATGGTCGAGGGTGACGTCCGGTTCACCCGGCCGTTCGGGATGGAGATCTGATGCGGGTCCCGCTTTCTTGGCTGCGGGAGTACGTCGACCTGCCGGCGACGGAGACCGGGCGCGACGTCCAGGCCAAGCTCATTTCGGCAGGCCTCGAGGTCGAGACCGTCGAGCAGCTCGGCGCCGACCTCAAGGGCCCCCTGGTCGTCGGCCAGGTGCTCACCATCGAGGAACTGACGGAGTTCAAGAAGCCCATCCGCTTCTGCACCGTCGACGTCGGCACCGCCAACGGCACCGGTGAGCCCCAGGAGATCGTCTGCGGCGCGCGCAACTTCGCCGTCGGCGACAAGGTCGTCGTGGTCCTGCCCGGCGCCGTCCTGCCCGGCGACTTCGCGATCGCCGCGCGCAAGACGTACGGCAAGACCTCGCACGGCATGATCTGCTCCGGCGACGAGCTGGGCATGGGCGACGACGGCAGCGGCGGCATCATCGTGCTGCCGCCGGAGATGGAGCCCGGCACCGACGCGATCGAGCTGCTCCAGCTCGTCGACGAGGTCCTCGACATCGCGGTCACGCCCGACCGCGGCTACGCCCTGTCGCTGCGCGGGGTGGCCCGTGAGGCCGCCATCGCCTACGGCCTGCCGCTGCGCGACCCCGCGCTGCTCGACGTACCGGCCCCGAACGCGTTCGGCCACCCGGTGCAGATCAGCGACCCGATGGGCTGCGACCGCTTCACCGCGCGCACGGTGACCGGCCTCGACCCCGACGCCCAGTCCCCGATCTGGCTGCGCCGGCGGCTGCAGAAGGCCGGCATGCGCCCGGTCTCGCTCGCCGTCGACGTCACCAACTACGTGATGCTGGAGCTCGGCCAGCCGCTGCACGCCTACGACCGCAGCCGGGTCCAGGGCACGATCGGCGTGCGCCGCGCCGAGCAGGGCGAGAAGCTCACCACGCTCGACGGCGTCAAGCGCACGCTGGACGCCGGCGACCTGGTCATCACCGACGACCGCGGCCCCATCGGCCTCGCGGGCGTCATGGGCGGCGCCCACACCGAGATCGACGACACCGAGGGCACCACCACCGAGGTCGTCATCGAGGCCGCGCACTTCGACCCGATCTCCATCGCGCGCACGGCCCGCCGGCACAAGCTCGCCTCCGAGGCGTCCAAGCGCTTCGAGCGCGGCTCCGACCCCGAGGCCACCTCGGCCGCGGCCCAGCGGACCGTCGACCTCCTCGTGCTCCTCGCCGGCGGCACCGCCGACGCCGGGGTCACCGAGGTCATCGCGCCGTCCGCGCCGCACACCATCACCATCCCGGCGGACCACCCGGACAAGGTGGCCGGTGTCGCGTACGGCCGCGAGACCGTCGTACGCCGCCTCCAGGAGGTCGGCTGCGACGTCTACGGGCAGGACGAGCTGATCGTCACCGTGCCGTCCTGGCGGCCCGACCTGACCGACCCGAACGACCTCGCCGAAGAGGTCATCCGGCTCGAGGGCTACGAGAACCTGCCCTCCACGCTGCCCAAGCCCCCGGCGGGCCTCGGCCTCACCGACCGGCAGCGGCTGCACCGCCGGGCCGGCCGCGCGCTGGCCGGCGCCGGCTACGTCGAGGCGCCGAACTACCCGTTCATCGGCGAGCACGTCTTCGACCAGTTCGGCCTCGCCGACGACGACCCGAAGCGCAAGGTCGTCAAGCTGGTCAACCCGCTCTCCGACGAGGAGCCCGCGCTCCGTACGACGCTGCTGCCGGGCCTGCTCCAGGCCCTGCGCCGCAACGACGGACGCGGCAGCCACGACCTGGCGCTCTTCGAGACCGGTCTGGTCTTCCACCCCCGGGAGGAACTGCGTGTCGCCGGGCGGCTGCCCGTCGACCGCCGTCCCAGCGACGAGGAGATCGCGTCCCTGACCGCCGCGCTTCCCGCCCAGCCCCGGCACGCCGCCGTCGTCCTCGCGGGCGCCCGCGAGCAGGCCGGCTGGTGGGGCAAGGGACGCCCGGCCGACTGGGCCGACGCGATCGAGGCCGCGCGCGTCCTGGCCCGCGAGTCGGGGACCGAACTCCTCGTCCGCTCGGGCCAGTACGGGCCGTGGCACCCGGGCCGCTGCGCCGAGATCGCGGTCGTCCTGGACGGTGCGGAGCAGGTCATCGGGTACGCCGGTGAGCTGCACCCCGGTGTCCTGAAGACGCTGGGCCTGCCCGCGCGCACCTGCGCGATGGAGCTGGACCTGGACGCGCTGGAGCGGGCGAGTTCGGGCCACCCCAAGGGCCCGAAGATCTCGACCTTCCCGGTCGCCACGCAGGACGTCGCCCTGGTCGTCGACAAGAGCGTCCCGCACGCGGACGTCGAGGCGGCCCTGCACGAGGGCGCCGGTGAACTCCTGGAGTCCATCCGGCTGTTCGACGAGTACGAGAGCGCCCAGCTCGGCGAGGACAAGAAGTCCCTCGCCTACGCGCTGCGCTTCCGTGCCGCCGACCGCACGCTGACCGTCGACGAGGCCTCCGCGGCCCGTGACGCGGCGGTCGCGCTCGCCGCGGAGCGCACGGGAGCCGTGCTGCGCGGAGCCTGACGGCTCCACCGGGTACGCCGGGGAACCGGGCACCACGATCGCGGACCGTTCCGCGACCGGGGCGCCCGGTTCCCCGCTCCCGTCTCCGGGGTTCCCCAGGCCCCCTGCGCACGCCTTCCACCGGGCCTCATGCGAGGTTCCCCCGGCTCCTGCCTGCATAAATGCGGGTGTCCGAAGACACCTCACTCATTTGGGTGACATGTCCGGGCGATCCTGCCCGGCCGGGTCGGCGCTCGACAGAATCGGAGCGGTCTCTCCGAGGCCGTCTGCGCCGTCCGTGCCTATTGGGGGGCCAATCGGCATGATCCGTAACAAGGCTGGAGCTCCCCGCAGGGCGACGCTCCGGACGCATTCGCGGAACCCGGCCAGAGCGGTCCTCGGACCGCGTCGTCGCCGTGACCGGCTGAGGGCCGGATTCGACCGGGCGATACGCGGTCGCGGACTCCGCCCCGGGTCCACCCGCGGCGACCGACGGGGCCTCCTCGGCCACCGGGTCCCGCGCACCGCCGACCGGCCGCCACTGCGCCGGGCGGTGAACCTGGGGCTGCCCGCCGTCTGGGGCGCGCTGGCGATCTCGTACAAGATGGCCTGTCCGCTCGCCCAGGAGAACGGACTGGGTTCCCGCGTCGTCACCAGCGCGGTCTTCTTCGCGGTCGGAGCCGGTCTGATGGTCCACGTCAGAAGGGCGCTGCTGCGCGAGCTCCGGCAGATCCGCAGAATCGCGGGAGCCGCGCAGAACGTCCTGCTGCGCCCGCTGCCGCCGCGCGTCGGCGGGCTGGACATCGCCGCGGCCCAGCTCTCCGCGGACCACGGAGCGAGCATCGGCGGCGATCTGTACGAGGCGATCGCCACCGAGCACGGCGTGCGGGTCGTGATGGGGGACGTCCGCGGGCACGGACTGGGGGCCATCGGCACCGTCGCCGCCGTCCTCGGCAGCTTCCGCGAGGCCGCGCACGACGAACCCGAACTCGGCGGCGTCCTCAGAAGACTCGAACGGGCGCTGGCCCGGCACCTGTGCGAGCGGGACCGGGCCGAACACACCCTCCCCGGGCCCGAGTCGGACCGCCACACCACCGAGGAGTTCGTCACCGTCCTGCTCCTGGAGATCCGCCGGGACGGCGAGGTGCACGCCCTCAACTGCGGCCACCCCTGGCCGTATCTGCTGACCCGGGGCCGCGTCCGGCCGTTCGTGCGCGCCGAACCGCTGCCCCCGCTCGGGCCGTTCCCGCTGCCCGCACGCCTGCCGGCCCGGTCCTGCGGCCCGCTCCGCCCCGGCGAGGGGCTCTTCCTGCACACCGACGGCGCCGAGGACGCGCGGGACGCCCGGGGCCGCTTCTTCCCGCTGCTCCCCGCCCTCTCCGCCGCCGTCCGCGACGGGCCCCTCGAACCGCAGGCCGTGCTGCGCGCGGTGTTCACCGGCCTGCTGCGCCACACCGGCGGCAGGCCCGACGACGACGTCGCCCTCCTGGTCCTGCACAACGACCGCCGCCCCGTCGCCCTGAACCACGGCCGTGTCGCCCAGCACGTGCCCCGCTGAGGCGCGTCCGGCCGTCCCCGGGAACGACCGGCCACGGGACCCACTCCCGGACGACCGGAGTCCCGCGGCCGACCCGGCCGGACCGGCTCTGCCGTCCGCCCGGCCACGGAGTGTCGGGCAGGCGGCCGGGCGGACGGCGCGGAGCGGGCCGCCGTACTGTACGAGGGGGAGCCGGCGGCCCGGCCGGCCTCTTGCGAGGCATTTCAGTCAACCGGTGCGAAACTCTCCGCGACAGCGCGCGCACAGCGCGGATACGGGCATTCCCATCACACCCCGTGTGAAAGGGGACGCACTACTCTCTCTGGTGCGGTCGGGAGCGGTCGCCCGGCCGGCGCCGTCGGCAACGAGCCACTCGGGGGGCCTCCCATGCAGCCCAACACTCTGCTCGACGCGATCCTCGACGAGGCGGGCATCTCGCACGCGGGACTCGCGGCCCACGTCAACCAGGCGGGCCGCGCCCGCGGTCTGGCCCTGCGCTACGAACACACCGCCGTGGCCCGCTGGTTGAAGGGCCAGCGACCGCGCGGACAGGTGCCCGACCTGATCTGCGAGGTGCTCGCGGGGCGCCTGCACCGGCCCGTCACCCTGGACGACATCGGCCTCGGGGTCCCCGGCGAGCCCTCCCCCCCGCACGCCGGCTCGCTCTCCGGCTTCGTCGAACGCGCCACCGCCCTGTGGCGCTCCGACGAACAGCAGCGCCCGCACATCCTCGGCGCCCAGGCCGTCACCGGAACCCCCGCCGTCATGCCGGTGTGGGAGTGGGAGAACCCGCCCGAGGACGTGGACGTCTCCCGCGGCGGCCGCCATCAGGTCAGCATGGCCGACATCGACATGCTGCGCGCGGCACGGGCCCACTACGAGCAGATGTACCGCAAGGCCGGGGGCATAGCGACCCGCACCCGGATCGTCGGCTTCCTCAACTCCGAGACCGCGCCCCTGCTGCGCGGCAGCTACACCGACGCCACCGGGCGTCAACTCCACCGTGCGACGGGCGGGTTGGTGGCCATCGCGGGCATCTGCGCCTACGACTCCGACGCGCACGGACTGGCCCAGCGCTACTTCCACCAGGCGCTGCGCCTGGCGAAGGCCAGTGGGGACAGGGGACTTGGCGCCTACGTCATAGCCCTGCTGGTCAACCAGTCCCTGTTCATGCGCGAGTACCGGCAGGCGGTCGCCTTCGCCGAGGCCGCGCTGCGCGCCGCGGGGCGCCACATCACGCCGGCCCTCGCCTCCGACCTCTACGCCATGCAGGCGAAGGCGTACGCGCACCTCGGCGACGGCAGCAGCGCACTGTCCTGCATACGGCGTGCCGAGCAGGCCGCCGAGCGCATCCGGCGCGGTTACGAGCCCGACGAGACCGGCTATGTCCAGCCGGGACTGGTCAACGTACAGGTGGCGGAGGCGCTGCTCAGCCTCGGCGACCTGGTGGCCGCCGCGGAGCACGCCGCGGCCGCCGTCGACAATCCGGCGCACGACCGGGGCCGGGTGCACCGGCTGGCCATGCTCAGCCAGATCGAACTGCGCCAGGGTAACGCCGACAAAGCGGTGGCGACGGCCGTTCAAATGGCCGAACAGGCACGGGGAATGGAGTCCCAGCGGCTGCGCGACAGACTGCGCGCGGTACGCGAACACCTGGTGCGCAGCGGCTGCGCGGGGACGACCGAGGCCGCTGAACTCATCGACGGCGCACTGCGCGTACCGCTGTAGGAAGCGGCCCCGCACACCCCTTCGTTCACCGCCGCCGTGCTGCGTCCCGACCCCAGTGAGCCCTGCTGTCGGGACGCGGCTGCTGCGATATTGCCTTCACTCGGCGGAAGGTGGCAGAACCGTGCAGTGGACGAAACAGAATGAACAAACTGTGTATGAAAACCGCTGGTTCAGCGTCAATCTCGCAGATGTGGAGCTGCCGGACGGGCGGCATCTCGATCACTTCCTGATACGGCTGCGGCCCGTCGCCGTGGCGACGGTGGTGAACGAGGCCAACGAGGTGCTGCTGCTGTGGCGGCACCGCTTCATCACCGACAGCTGGGGATGGGAGCTGCCGGCGGGCGTCGTGGAGGACGGCGAGGACATCGCCGCGGCGGCGGCCCGCGAACTGGAGGAGGAGACCGGGTGGCGGCCGGGACCCCTGCGGCATCTGATGAGTGTCGAGCCCTCCAACGGGCTCACCGACGCCCGGCATCACATCTACTGGGCCGACGAGGGCGCGTACATCGGACACCCCGTGGACGACTTCGAGTCGGACCGTCGGGAGTGGGTTCCCCTCAAACTCGTACCCGACATGGTCGCCCGCGGTGAGGTCCCGGCCGCCAACATGGCGGCCGCGCTGCTGCTCCTGCACCATCTCAGGCTCGGACAGGACGTGTTGCCCTGATCGGCCCCCGGCGTCCCGGGCCCTAGTGGCCGAGAGCCTGCCAGACCGCGACGGCCAGGGCGCCCACGGCCGCGACGACGGCGACGGTGGGCAGTGGCCAGCGGGTGTGTTCGAGCGCGACGATCCGTGTGCTCAGGTCATCGAGATCCTTGGCCGTCTGGTCGTCGCGCTGGGTGAGCAGCGCCAGTCCTCCCTCGATGCGGGTGAACCCCACTTCGAGCGACCGGCGTAACTCCGCGATCTCCTTCGGTGCCGCGGGATGCTCGGGGTCGGCGGTCACGAGTCCGCTCCTTTCCGTGGTCGGCACATCCCTGTGTCTGCGTACGGAAAGTCAACTCGCCCGGTGCACGGGTGGGGAGAGTGTGCGCCGGGCATATGCGAGCCCGGTGCGCACACGGCGTGTGAACGACGCGGGCCCGGCACCCCGAAGGGTGCCGGGCCCGCGCGAACTCCGCGAAGCGGAGCGGGTGTTCAGCCGGTGGTCGGCAGGTCAGCCGTAGGTGTAGAACCCGGAACCGGACTTGCGGCCCAGGCGGCCGGCGTCGACCATGCGCTGGAGCAGCGGGGGAGCGGCGTACAGCGGCTCCTTGTACTCCTCGTACATCGAGTACGCGACCGAGGCCACCGTGTCGAGACCGATCAGGTCGGACAGCTTGAGCGGGCCCATGGGGTGGGCGCAGCCCATCTCCATGCCGTTGTCGATGTCCTCGCGGCTCGCGATCCCCGACTCGAACATCCGGATCGCGGACAGGAGGTACGGGATCAGCAGCGCGTTGACGACGAAGCCCGAGCGGTCCTGGGCGCGGATCGCGTGCTTGCCGAGCGCCTTCTCGGCGAAGAGCTGGGCGCGGCCGATGGTGCCCTCGGAGGTGGTCAGCGCCGGGATCAGCTCCACGAGCTGCTGCACCGGGGCCGGGTTGAAGAAGTGGATGCCGATGACCTGGTCGGGGCGCGAGGTCGCGACGGCCAGCTTCACCAGCGGGATCGAGGAGGTGTTGGAGGCCAGGATCGCGTCCGGCCTGGTCACCACCTGATCCAGCACCTGGAAGATCTCGGTCTTCACCTGCTCGTTCTCGACGACGGCCTCGATCACCAGGTCACGGTCGGCGAACTCGCCGAGGTCCGTGGTGAAGCTCAGCCGGTCCTGGGTGGCCTTGAGCTCGTCGTCGGAGATCTTTCCGCGCTCGGCGGCCTTGGACAGGGAGGAGAAGAGCCGGGTCCGGCCGATCTCCAGGGCTTCGCCGGTGGTCTCGGCGACCTTCACGTCCAGTCCGGCGCGGGCGCACACCTCGGCAATGCCCGCTCCCATCTGGCCGCAGCCCACCACTCCGACGCGTTCGATGTCGGTCACATCGTCCCCTTCGCTGATCCGCACTGCCTGGCAGGTTGTCCGTTGTTCGGTCCCTGCTCCGAACGTGCACGTTACTCCCAAGTATCGATGATCGATCGTCGGGGTGGTGCATGCTGTGTCCCGATACGGAACGTGACCGGACGGATCCGCGACGTAAGGGGTACGGATATGGGGCGACTGCCACGCCGGGCGTTCGCGGCGGCCGCGCTCGCGACACTGTCGGGGATCGGTACGGCGGGGGACGCGGCGGCCGCCCAGGACGCGGCCGCACCGCGGGGGGCGACGGCCCCGGCCGCCATGCGGGGCATGTGGCTCGCGACCGCCTCGAACCGCGACTGGCCCTCCCGCCCCGGCCTGAGCCCCGCGCGCCAGCGCGCCGAGCTGCTGGGCCACCTGGACACGGCGGTGCGCCTGCGTCTGAACACCGTGATCCTCCAGGTCCGGCCCGCCGCCGACGCGCTGTGGCCCTCGCCGTACGAGCCGTGGTCCCGTTACCTGACCGGTGTCCAGGGCGAGGCTCCCGGCTGGGACCCGCTGGGGACCGCGGTGCGCGAGGCCCACGCCCGCGGCCTGGAACTGCACGCCTGGTTCAACCCGTACCGCGTCTCGGGACAGCCCGACCCCCGGAAACTCGCGCCCTCGCACCCCGCGCGGCTCCACCCGGACTGGACCGTGCGCCACGGCGGGAAGCTCTACTACAACCCCGGACTGCCCGCGGTCCGCACCTTCGTCCGGACCGCGATGCTCGACGCGGTGCGCCGGTACCCCGTCGACGGAGTGCACTGGGACGACTACTTCTATCCGTACCCGGTGCGGGGCGAGCGCTTCGACGACGACGCGGCGTACGCCGGCCACGGGGCGGGCTTCCCGGACAGGGCGTCCTGGCGGCGGCACAACGTCGACCTGCTGGTGCGGGAGATGGCCGAGGGTATCAGGAAGCTCCGGCCCGGGGTCCGCTTCGGCATCAGCCCCTTCGGCGTCTGGCGGAACGCCTCGACCGACCCGCTCGGCTCACCGACCCGGGCCGGCATCGAGACGTACGACGACCTGTACGCCGACACCAGGAAATGGGTCGCGCGGCGCTGGATCGACTACATCTGCCCCCAGCTCTACTGGAACATCGGCTTCGCCGCCGCCGACTACGCGAAGCTGCTGCCCTGGTGGGCGCAGGTGACCCGCGGCACGGGCGTCCACCTCTACGCGGGCGAGGCGCTGTACAAGGCGGGCGACCCGGCGCAGCCCGCGGCCTGGCAGGACCCGGCCGAACTCTCCCGCCATCTCACCCTGGCCCGCCGTCACGCCGAGGTGCGCGGGCATGTCTTCTTCTCGGCCTCGGAGGCGGCCGCGGACCGGATCGGCGCGATGGCACGGGTCGTCGCCGACCACTACCGGCAGCCGGCGAAAGCCCCGCGCTGAGCGTGCGCCGGCCTCCCGGCGCCCGCCCGGATCGTCCTACCGCGGCGGCATCTCACGGTGGCGGATCTCGGAGTCCGGGCCCGGCGAGCACACCGCCTCGTGACCGTCCTCGAACCGCACGCGGTAGGGGGGAGAGCCTTCCGCTCCCATGACCTCGGTGATCTCCGCGACCTTGTCGTGCTGTCCGACGGTCCGGCCGTGCTGCACGAGCTTGTCGCCTTTGGTTGCGTGCATCTGAACGGTCTCCTCCCTAGGGTCAGCCCCGTGCCCGCTGGGTCAGAGCGATGCAGACGAGGACGGCCGCCGCCGTCAGGGGTGCCGCCGGGGTGAGCCGCTCGCCCAGGAGCAGTACCGACCACACCAGTGTGAGCAGCGGCTGGGCGAGCTGCAACTGGCTGGCCTTGGGGATGCCGATCGACGCCATGCCCCGGTACCAGACGACCAGGCCGAGGAACTGCGAACCGGCCGCGACCCACAGCAGCCCGGTCACGCTGTGCGCCGTGAGGTGGACGGGTTCGTACGACAGCGCCACCAGCGCGCCCGGAACGCTGAGGGGCAGACACAGGACCAGGGCCCAGCCGATGACCTGCCAGCCCGGCATCACCCGGGCCAGCCGGCCGCCCTCGGTGTAGCCGGCCGCGCAGATCAGCAGGGCCCCGAAGAGATAGGCGTCCGCGCCGGTCAGGGCGCCGCCGCTCTGCTGCACGGTGAACGCGATCACGGCCGCCGCGCCCGCGCACGCGGCCAGCCAGAACGTCCGTGACGGCCGCGCGCCGGTGCGCAGCGCCGAGAACAGCGCCGTCGTGAGCGGGAGCAGCCCGACGACGACGGCCGCGTGGGCGGTGGTCGACGTCCGCAGCGCGAGCGTGGTCAGGAGCGGGAAGCCGAGGACGACCCCGGCGGCGACGACGGCGAGGCCCGCCAGATGCCGCCGGTCCGGCCGGGGGACCCGCAGCGCGAGCAGACAGCCGCCCGCGAGGACCGCCGCCAGGACGCAGCGCACGGTCACCAGCGACCAGGGGCCGAAGCCCTCCAGGCCCCAGGCCGTCGCGGGGAAGGTGAGGGAGAAGGCGGTGACACCCAGCGCCGCCTGGACGGTGCCCGAACGGCGGTCCGCCGGAGCGGGGCTCCGGGGCGGGGCGGTGGCCGGAGGGGAGGTCGCGGTCCCGGCGTCGGTGCCGACCGCTATCCCGGTCCGGTCGATAGCGCTACTCTGTGCTCTCATGCAAGAGCGTAGCAGTGTGGGCGATTTGGCGGAACGGCTGCGACAGGAGCTGGACCGCTACTCTCCCGGTGGAAAGCTGCCCTCCAGCCGGGCACTCGTCGAGCGGTTCCGCGTGAGCCCGGTGACCGTGTCACGGGCGCTGGCGCAGCTCGCCGCCGAGGGACTCGTGGTCACCCGGCCCGGCGCGGGTGCCTTCAAGGCCCGCCCCCGGCCCTCCCTCGCCTCCACCGGGGACACCTCCTGGCAGGAGATCGCGCTCAGCGCCGACACCTCGGCCGAGGCCGTCCCCCGCACCGTGGACGCCTCCGGCGTCCTCGTCTCGCTCGCCGCGCCGGCACCCGGCGTCGTCGAGTTCAACGGCGGCTATCTGCACCCCTCGCTCCAGCCGGAGCGGGCCATGGGCGCCGCCCTGTCCCGGGCCGGGCGCCGCCCCGGAGCCTGGTCCCGGCCGCCCATGGAAGGGCTGCCCGAACTGCGCGAGTGGTTCGCGCGCGGCATCGGCGGGGCGATCGGCGCGGCCGAGGTGCTGGTCGCGGCCGGCGGCCAGACCGCCCTGACGACCGCCCTGCGCGCGCTCGCGCCGCCCGGCGCCCCGGTCCTGGTCGAGTCGCCCACGTATCCGGGCATGCTGGCCATCGCCCGCGCCGCCGGTCTTCGCCCCGTGCCGGTCCCGGTGGACCCCGACGGGGTGAAACCCGAGCTCCTGGCCGACGCCTTCAGGGCCACCGGCGCCCGCGTCTTCGTCTGTCAGCCGCTGTTCCAGAACCCGACCGGCGCCGTGCTCGCGCCCGAGCGGCGCGGCGAGGTGCTGCGCATCGCGCGGGAGGCCGGGGCCTTCGTGGTCGAGGACGACTTCGTGCGCCGCCTGGTCCACGAGGACGCGGGCCCGCTGCCGCGTCCGCTGGCAGCCGAGGACCCGGACGGCGTCGTGGTGCACGTCGGCTCCCTCACCAAGGCCACCTCGCCCAGCTTCCGGGTCAGTGCCCTGGCGGCCCGCGGTCCGGTGCTGGAGCGGCTGCGGGCCATCCAGGTCGTCGACACCTTCTTCGTGCCGCGCCCGCTCCAGGAGGCCGCGCTCGAACTCGTCGGCTCACCGGCCTGGCCGCGTCATCTGCGCACAGTTTCGGCCGAGTTGAAGACCCGTCGGGACACCATGACCGCCGCGCTGCGGCTGCGTCTGCCCGAACTCGCCCTGCCGCACGTCCCGTTCGGCGGCTACCACCTGTGGGCGCGGCTGCCCGACGGCACCGACGAGTCCGCGCTCGTCGCCGCCGCCCTGCGCGCGGGGGTGGCCGTGACCCCCGGCCGCCCCTACTACAGCGCCGAACCCCCGGCCGCCCAGATCCGGTTGAGTTTCGCGGCGGTGGCGGGCACGGAGGAGATCACGGAGGGCGTACGACGGCTGGCGGCGGCGTACGACGAGGTACGGACCTGAGCGGATCCGGCCGGACTCCGCACCCCGCGGGACCGCGGGGCCCCGACGACGGGCGAACCGGATTCGAAGGGCCCGCACAGCGGGCGCACAGACCACTGGCCGATGTTCTGTGCATATTCGACTACTCCGAGTGACACCCTTGACCTGCGGAGGCAGGCGCTCCACGATCTGCCCATGCATCTTCGGGTCACGTTCGTCGCGGCGGCGCGAAGCTCCGCGCTGCTGGCGGAGCGCTTCGAGGACGACCGGCCGCTGGACCAGGCGGGGTGGGAGGAAGCCCAGCGCGCCGCCGCCGGGCTGCTGCCGCTGGCCGCGGCCGAGCTGCGCTACTGCGCTCCGACACCCCGCAGCCGGGCCACCGGCGACGTCCTCGGCTACGCCCCGCTGGTCCAGCTCGCGCTGCGTGACTGCGACATGGGCCGCTGGCGGGGCTTCACCCTGGGCGAGGCCATGGCCCGTGAGCCGGAGGCCGTGGACTCCTGGCTCTCCGATCCCCGCTCCACACCCCACGGCGGTGAGAGCCTGCTGGCGTTCATCGCCCGGGTCGGGGCCTGGCTCGACACCCGGCCGGGGGAGGACGGCGGCAGCATCGTCGCGGTCGCCGAGCCGTCGGTGGTGCGGGCCGCGCTGGTCTACGCGCTCAAGGCACCGCCCTCGACGTACTGGAACATCGACGTCCGGCCCCTGTCGGCGATCACCGTGACGGGCCGGGCGGGCCGCTGGAATCTGCGCGTCGACGGGGCGCCGGCTCAGGTCGGGCGCGTGTAGCCGGTGCTCAGCACCAGGTCCTTCGCCGGTCCCCGTACCCGCCAGACGGACCGCCAGTGGTTCTCGTCCCGCACGCTGAACTCGCCCCGGTAGAGGTCCGCCGCGCACGGATGGTCGGCGACGTACCGCCCGCCCGTCAGGTCCAGGTCGTGGAAGGGCCGGCCGTCGGAGAACCGTACGAGAGCGGTCCCGGGGGTGCGGCCCGGCAGGAACCGCAGCGTCCGCTCGGCCGGCCGCGCGACGCCCTGCCACACGAACGTGCCCGACTCCCGGTGCAGCAGCCCGCCGTCGTCGCCCAGGGGCTCGAAGACCGTCGTGCCGGTGAAGCGGCCCTCCGCGTCGCTCGCGAGGTCCCGTACGGTCCGCTCGACCCGCCAGCTTCCGGCCAGGTACGCCAGCACGTCCTCGACCGGCCAGAACTCGCCCATGTCAGGAGCTTCGGCGGGGCTTGCCGCGCTTCGCGCCGCCCTTCGGGCCGCCGTTGCCGCTGCGGGGGTTCTTGGCCGTGGCCCTGCCGCCGCCCTTGCCGCCCGTCTTGCCGGGCGCGGGCTTGCGCCGGCTGCCGCCCGCGTCCGTCTTCCGGGGGGACGCCTTCGCGGACTTCGCCGCGCCCTTCTGCTGTGCGGCGGGCGGGGTCTGGGAACGCCCTCGGGTGCTGTTGACCGTGCGTCCGCGCACGATGCCGATGAAGTCCTCGACCAGATCGGTCGTCCGCTCCTCGGGCCAGGCCAGCGCGACCCGTGACTCGGGGGCGTCGGTGACCGTCCGGTAGGTGAGGTCCTTGCGGTGGTGGAGCCGGGCCAGGGACTGCGGCACGACCACGACCCCGATGCCCGCCGCGACGAGTTCCACGGCGTCCTCGGTGCCGGCGGGCCGCTCCAGCGCCGGCTTGCCCGGCAGCCGCTCCCAGTCCAGCGGGTCGTCCTCGGGGTGGAGCACGATGTCGTCGGCGAGGTCCTCGCCGCTGACCTGCTCGACCGCCGCCACGATGTGGTCCTTGGGGACCACGACGACCGTCGTCTCGGTGTAGAGGGGAATCGCGCTGAGGTCGGTCCCGTCGACCGGCAGCCGGACGAAGCCCGCGTCGGCGTCGCCGCGCCGCAGGACGTCGTACACCTCGGCGGCGGGCACCGGGACGAGGACCAGGGGCACGTCGGGCAGGCGCTCGTTCCAGATCCGCACCCACTTCGAGGGCGTCACCCCCGGGACGTAGGCGAGCCTGAACGAGGGGGGTGTTTCGGAGCCGGTCACCCCGTCAGATTACCCGGCGTCGCCATCGGCGCCGTACCGGCGATGGTCGGCGGGGGCCCGAGCGGTCGATACCCTTGACCCATGAGTTCGCACCAGACCGCCCAGACGATGAAGCCCGCCACCGCGGCGAAGAAGCTGGGTGTGTACCTCGAGGCCACCCCCGCCGAGTTCCAGGAGGGCGTCGTCTCGCGTGCCGAGCTGAACGCGCTGCAGAACGACCCGCCCGCGTGGCTCCAGGAGCTGCGCCGTACCGGCCCGCACCCGCGTCCCGTCGTCGCCGCCAAGCTCGGTGTCTCCATCGCGGGGCTCGCCCGCGGCGGCGTCAGCGAGGCGCTCACCACCGAGCAGATCGAGGCGCTGAAGACGGAGGACCCCGAGTGGCTGCGGCGTGAGCGCGCCACGCAGGCCGAGGTCCGCAAGGAGTCGGCGCGCATCAAGCAGAAGAACGCGGAGCAGGACGACAAGCGCTCCTGACCGAAGGCTCCCCGCCCGGGGCCGCCACCGGCGGCACCCGGGCAGCCGTGGCGCCCCGCGGGGAGCTCAGCCGCCGGTTCCCGGGGTGCCGTGCCCGTCGGAGCCGGGCGTTCCGGAGCCACCCGCGCCGGGCGGGGAGTTCTGGCCGCCCGAGTTGCCGAACGCCTTGACCAGCAGGTAGATCACCGCGCCCGGCGGGATCAGGAAGATGATGACGGGGAACTGGAACGTGCCCGTCGTCTGATGGGCGACGTACCACCCGTAGCAGGCGAGGAATATCCCGCCCAGAGCGGCCCAGGCGCGGTTCTTGACCGAGTTGCCGGGTACGAAGGCCGCTCCGATCAGGATGATGCCCGACAGGACGGCGAAGATCTCGTACGCGCTCCAGTGAGCGGACGTCGACGATGACACGGGCGGTCCTCCAGTGGTTCTCGGTGCGGTTCAGGGGTGCCTGAGCGAGGTCACGCTCATGACGGTCAGGGGAGCGGGGAGCGCGCCCGAGCGGAGGGTGACGGCGAGCTGCCGGGCCGACTCCCGGGTGAAGCTTCCGGAGATCTCGGCCTTGCCGCCGTCGAGCTGCTGACTGACTGAGGGGGCGGAGATCACGGTGCCGTCCAGGACGATGGCGAACTGGTTCTGAGGCGAGGCGTTCAGGGAGAGGCGCCGGGTCACCTCGGAGAACTGCCGGGCACCGACGGAGTCGAAGTCCAGCCGCACGCGCCAGGTCCCGGTCTGGGGCTCCTTCACTGCCTTCGCCGAGGACACATGGGCCCCGTCCACCGCCGTCGGCCCCAGCGCGAACTTGGCACGCGAGCCGGACGCCGCGCCGTCGCTCCCGCAGGCGACGACCGATTCCCGCGCGGCGGCCTCCCGCTCTGTGGCGGAAGGCCGCCGCACCGAACAGTCCAGCGCCGCGAAGCGCGCCTGGAGCGCCGCCTCCTCGGCGCTCCCCTGGGCCGGAGCCGGGGCGGCACTCGCGCTCGGCGAGTCGGCGGCACGCGGGCGCCGCAGACCGTCGGTGACGGCCCGCCCCCGTGTGGGGGCGGCACTGGCCGAGGGCGTCGGCGTCGGGGTCGGTGCCGCGCCGACCACGTCCTCGGCCAGGACGGGCCGGAAGCCCAGGTGTCCGGACATGCCCAGTTCGGTCAACTGCTCCAGGTCGGCGGCACGGCCGGTGACCGTGATCTCGTTGCCCTGTGTGGCGACTCGCGCGTCCTTGAGCCCCAGCGCCTTGGCGCGCGCCCGCATGCGGTCCACCGTCCGGCGCAGGGGGTCGGCCGCGAGCGGTGACGTCCCGGCGAAGGTCACCACCGTCCGGCGGGAGTCCACCGAGGCGGAGGCCGAGGTGCCCGGCGAACGGCCGGCGGCGCCGGATCCGGATCCGGACGCGGAACAGCCCGCGAGCGCCACCGCGACCGCACAGACGAGGAGAGCCCTGTGCGGGGCCCGGGGAAGAGACATGCGGGGGATGGTTCCAACCTGCGGCCCGCCGCCGAAGGCGATGTCACCCTTTGGCCGGAATTCATGCGGAGGGCGCCCGCGGTTACTCCAGATTCGATCGTGTGATGCGCGAGTGGGGACTGCGACGGTGACGGGTATACGTCTTCAGTGCCCGTCGCCCGCGCCGGTCGCACGGAACCGGGTGTCTCCGCCCTTCACGCCGGGCGATGCTCCCGGCCGCCGCTGCGGAGGATTGCATAAACGTGCATGGAAACGTATAGTCATGCCATCCAAGAGGAGGGTTCCATGGCGATGCGTGCGGCGGTGGCGGGAGCGAGTGGATACGCGGGCGGGGAACTGCTGCGTCTGCTGCTGGCACACCCCGAGATCGAGATCGGCACCCTGACCGGCAACTCCAACGCGGGCCGGCGGCTCGGCGGGATCCAGCCCCATCTGCTCCCGCTCGCGGACCGCGTCCTCACCGAGACCACCGCCGAGGCCCTGCGCGGCCACGACGTCGTCTTCCTCGCGCTGCCCCACGGCCAGTCCGCCGAGGTCGCCGAGCAGCTCGGCGCCGACGTCCTCGTGGTCGACATGGGCGCCGACTTCCGGCTGAAGGACCCGGCCGACTGGGAGCGGTTCTACGGCTCCCCCCACGCCGGGACCTGGCCCTACGGCCTCCCCGAACTGCCGGGTGCCCGCGCCGCGCTGGAGGGGTCCAAGCGCATCGCGGTACCCGGTTGCTACCCGACGGCCGTCTCGCTCGCCCTGTTCCCCGCCTACGCGGCGGGGCTGGCGGAGACCGAGGCCGTGATCGTCGCCGCCTCCGGCACCTCGGGCGCCGGCAAGGCGCCCAAGGCGCACCTGCTCGGCAGCGAGGTCATGGGGTCCATGACCCCCTACGGCGTCGGCGGCGTCCACCGGCACACCCCGGAGATGATCCAGAACCTCTCCGCCGCCGCCGGGGAACCCGTCACCGTCTCCTTCACGCCCACCCTCGCGCCCATGCCCCGCGGCATCCTCGCCACCTGCAACACCAAGGCCAGGCCCGGCGTCACCGCCGAGTCCGTCCGGGCCGCCTACGAGAAGGCCTTCGCCGACGAACCCTTCGTCCACCTCCTTCCCGAGGGGCAGTGGCCCGCCACGGCGTCCGTCTACGGTTCCAACGCCGTTCAGGTCCAGGTCGCGTACGACGCCGCCGCACACCGCATCATCGCGATCAGCGCCATCGACAACCTGACCAAGGGCACCGCAGGCGGTGCCGTCCAGAGCATGAACCTCGCCCTCGGCCTTCCCGAGGAACTGGGGCTTTCCACGATCGGAGTCGCACCGTGAGTGTCACGGCAGCACAGGGATTCACCGCGGCCGGCGTCGCCGCAGGAATCAAGGAGAACGGCAACCCGGACCTGGCCCTCGTGGTCAACACCGGGCCCCGCCGCGCCGCCGCGGGCGTCTTCACCTCCAACCGTGTGAAGGCCGCGCCGGTCCTGTGGTCCGAGCAGGTCCTCAAGAGCGGCCGCCTGGACGCGGTGGTCCTCAACTCGGGCGGCGCCAACGCCTGTACGGGCCCCAAGGGCTTCCAGGACACCCACGCCACCGCCGAGAAGGTCGCCGAGACGCTCGGGGACATCGGCGCGGGCGGCGTCGCCGTCTGCTCGACCGGCCTCATCGGCCTCCTGCTCCCGATGGACAAGCTCCTCCCGGGCATCGACCTGGCCGTCGCCCAGCTCGGCCCGCACGGCGGCGAGAAGGCCGCCATCGCCATCAAGACCACCGACACCGTGCACAAGACGGCCGTCGTCACCCAGGACGGCTGGACCGTGGGCGGCATGGCCAAGGGCGCCGGCATGCTCGCGCCGGGTCTGGCCACCATGCTGGTCGTGCTCACCACCGACGCGGACGTGGACAGCGCGGACCTGGACCGGGCGCTGCGCGCGGCCACCCGCACCACCTTCGACCGTGTCGACTCCGACGGCTGCATGTCCACCAACGACACCGTGCTGCTGCTCGCCTCCGGAGCCAGCGAGGTCACCCCGGACCACGCGCAGTTCGCCGAGGCCGTCCGCGCGGTCTGCGACGACCTGGGCCAGCAGCTCATCCGGGACGCCGAGGGCGCCAGCAAGGACATCAAGGTCGAGGTGATCAACGCCGCGAGCGAGGACGACGCCGTCGAGGTGGGCCGCTCCATCGCCCGCAACAACCTGCTCAAGTGCGCCATCCACGGCGAGGACCCCAACTGGGGCCGTGTCCTGTCCGCGATCGGCACCACGCAGGCCGCCTTCGAACCGGACCGGCTGAACGTCGCCATCAACGGCGTGTGGGTCTGCAAGAACGGCGGCGTCGGCGAGGACCGCGACAAGGTCGACATGCGCTATCGCGAGGTCCACATCGTCGCGGACCTCGCCGCCGGCGACGCGACCGCCACGATCTGGACCAACGACCTCACCGCCGACTACGTCCACGAGAACAGCGCGTACTCCTCATGAGCAATCCGACCCGCAAGCACACCGCTCTGCCCAAGGCGCAGATCCTCATCGAGGCGCTGCCCTGGCTGACCCGGCACCGCGGCAAGACCGTCGTCGTCAAGTTCGGCGGCAACGCCATGATCGACGCCGAGCTGAAGGCCGCCTTCGCCCAGGACATCGTCTTCCTGCACCACGCCGGCCTCAAGCCGGTCGTCGTGCACGGCGGCGGCCCGCAGATCAGCTCCGCGCTCGACCGGCACGGCATCGTCAGCGAGTTCAAGGCGGGCCTGCGCGTCACCACCGAGGACGCGATGGACGTCGTCCGCATGGTGCTGGCCGGACAGGTCCAGCGCGAGCTGGTCGGACTGCTCAACGAGCACGGACCGCTCGCCGTCGGCCTCACCGGCGAGGACGCGCACACCATCACCGCCACCAAGCACCGGCCCATGATCGACGGGGAGTTGGTCGACATCGGGCGGGTGGGCGAGATCACCGCGATCGACACGGGCGCGATCGAGGCCCTGCTCGCCGACGGCCGCATCCCGGTCGTCTCCTCGATCGCCCGGAGCCAGGACGACGGACATGTCTACAACGTCAATGCTGATACGGCGGCTGCGGCACTCGCTGCCGCGCTGGATGCCGAGACCCTCATGGTCCTCACCGACGTCGAGGGTCTCTACGAGGACTGGCCCGACAGCGACGAGGTGATCAGCCGCCTCACCGCCTCCCAGCTCGAGAAGCTCCTTCCCGAGCTGGCCAGCGGCATGGTGCCGAAGATGGAGGGGTGTCTGCACGCCGTACGCAACGGCGTCACCACCGCCCGTGTCATCGACGGCCGGGTCCAGCACTCGATCCTGCTGGAGATCTTCACCGACGAAGGCATCGGCACGATGGTCGTGCCGGACGACGAGGAAGCGGGGGACGCCGAATGACCGGCAGCGCGACGAACGCGGAGCTCACCCAGCGGTGGCAGGGCGCGCTCATGGACAACTACGGCACCCCGCGACTGCCGCTCGTCCGCGGTGCCGGCACGAAGCTGTGGGACGCCGACGGCAACGAGTACCTCGACTTCGTCGGCGGTATCGCGGTCAACGCCCTCGGACACGGCCACCCCGCGATCGTCGAGGCCGTGAGCCGGCAGATCCGCTCGCTCGGCCACGTCTCCAACCTCTTCGTCGCCGAACCGCCCGTCGCCCTCGCCGAACGGCTCCTCCAGCTCTTCGGCCGCGAGGGCCGGGTGTACTTCTGCAACTCGGGCGCCGAGGCCAACGAGGGCGCGTTCAAGATCGGCCGGCTGACCGGCCGGACCCACATGGTCGCCACCACCGGCGGCTTCCACGGCCGGACCATGGGCGCCCTCGCGCTCACCGGCCAGGCCGCGAAGCAGAAGCCCTTCCTGCCGCTGCCCGGCGACGTCACCCACGTCCCGTACGGCGACCCGCAGGCCCTCGCCGAGGCGGTCACCGAGGACACCGCACTGGTGATCATCGAGCCGATCCAGGGCGAGAACGGCGTGGTCGTACCGCCCCCCGGCTACCTGAAGGCGGCCCGCGCCATCACCGCCGCCCATGGCGCGCTGCTCGTCCTGGACGAGGTGCAGACCGGTATCGGCCGCACGGGCCACTGGTTCGAGTACCAGGCGCACGAAGGCGTCCTGCCCGACATCGTCACGCTCGCCAAGGGCCTCGGCGGCGGACTGCCGCTCGGCGCCACCGTCGCCTTCGGCCGGGCGGCCGGGCTGCTCGAGCCGGGCCACCACGGCACGACGTTCGGCGGCAACCCCGTCGTCTGCGCCGCCGGGCTCGCCGTGCTCGACACCATCGAGTCCGAGGGGCTCCTGGAGAACGTGAAGCGCGCCGGCGAGAAACTGCGGAACGGGATCGAGGGGCTCGGCGACGGTTCCGGCCATCCGTTGATCGACCATGTCCGGGGTGCGGGCCTGCTCCTGGGTATCGTGCTCACCGAGCCGCTCGCGCCCCAGGTGCAGCAGGCGGCTCAGGACGCCGGTCTCCTGGTGAACGCGCCCGCCCCCGATGTCGTACGGCTGATGCCGCCGCTGAACCTCGGCGACGACGAGGTGGACGCGTTCCTCCGGGCCCTCCCCGGCATCCTCGACGCAGCCAACGGGGACGGGTGAACCGGGAAATGGGACGACGATGAGTCAGGCGCAGGACCACGAGCACGCAGGGCCTGCCGTGCCGCAGACCCGCACCGCACGCCACCGCCGGATCGTGGACATCCTCAACCGGCAACCGGTGCGCTCGCAGAGCCAGTTGGCGAAGCTTCTCGCCGACGACGGGCTGAACGTCACCCAGGCGACGCTCTCCCGGGACCTCGACGAGCTGAACGCGGTGAAGATCCGCAACAACGACGGCGACCTCATCTACGCGGTGCCGAGCGAGGGCGGTTTCCGCACCCCGCGCGCGCCGCTGGGGGAGTCGGCGAAGGAGGAGCGGATGCGCCGGCTCTCCTCGGAGCTGCTGATCTCCGCGGAGGCCTCGGCGAACCTCGTGGTCCTGCGCACCCCGCCGGGGGCCGCGCAGTTCCTCGCCTCGGCGATCGACCAGGCGGAACTGCACGACGTCCTCGGCACGATCGCCGGGGACGACACCCTGATGCTGATCAGCCGCGATCCGACGGGCGGGCAGGCGCTGGCCGATCATCTGCTGCGGCTGGCCCAGAACGATCACTGACACGTACGACGGTGGAGACGCACCCCGCTGCCGGGTGCGTCTCCACCGTCGTACGCCCGCCTGACGTGGGGGCCGCCCCGCTCAGCCCAGGCGCTGGGCGAGGCCTCCCGTGCATCTGACCTCGTTGCCCGCCGTGATGAGCAGCGCCTCGACGTCCGGGAGCGACTCCAGCCAGTCGAGGCCCGCCCGCGAGCCCATCGCGAAGGCCGCGGTCGCCCAGGCGTCCGCCCAGGTCAGACGGGGGGCCACCACCGTCACGGCCACCAGGTCGGTGACCGCCGACTTCCCGGTGCGCGGATCGACGATGTGGGCGCCGCGTTCGGCGGTGCCGGAGGTCGCGACGGCCAGCTCGTCGACGCCGGCCGCGGAGACCACCGCGGCGAGCGCGCCCGGTCGGAGCGGGTCGGACACACCCACCCGCCAGGGGCGGTGCGGCCCGGGGACGCCGCGGAGCTGGACGTCGCCGCCGCCGTTGACGCTCACTCCGCTCGCCCCCGCCGCGGTGAGACGCCGGGCCGCGCGCTCGACGGCCCAGCCCTTGACGATTCCGGTGGGGTCGAGCCGCCCCTCGTACCGTGTGCTGAACCAGCCCTCGCTGACCCGTTCCGCCTCGGCGCTCAGCTCCAGCACCTCGGCGACCTGCGGGTCGCACTCCTCGACCGTGATCTCCCCGCGGGCCAGCCGCGAGATCTGGCTGTCCTCGCGGTAGGTGCTGAACACCTCGTCCACGCGGTGCAGTTGGGCGACCGCCTCCTCCAACGCCGTCCGCACGGCATCGGGTTCGCCGCCGCGCACGTCGAAGGAGAAGACCGTGCCCATCACCTCCTCGGCGTGGCGCAGCTCCTGGGGCGCGTCCTGCGCGGGCTCAGACACCGGCCTTGTCCAGGGCCGACTGGAGGGACTTCTTGTAGCCCTCGCTGGTGTAGGTCGCGCCGGAGACGGTGTCGATCTGGGCGCTGCCCGCGGCGACGGCCTCCTGGTTGAGCTTGGGCACGGCGAGTTCGGTCTTCTGGGAGCTGGTCCCGCCCGAGGGTGCCTGGACCGCCTCGGCCTTGGTGATCTTCTTGCCGGAGAGGGTGACCCGGACCTGGACCGGTCCGTACTGGGTGTTCGTCGCGGCGCCGGTGACGACCCGGGCCTGCGCGGCCGGTGCCGCGGGCGACGCCCCCGCCGAGCCCGAGGACCCGGAGGATCCCGAGGTGCCGGCGGCGGCCTTCGCCTTGTCCAGGGCCGACTGGAGGGACTTCTTGTAGCCCTCGCTGGTGTAGGTCGCGCCGGAGACGGTGTCGATCTGGGCGCTGCCCGCGGCGACGGCCTCCTGGTTGAGCTTGGGCACGGCGAGTTCGGTCTTCTGGGAGCTGGTCCCGCCCGAGGGCGCCTGGACCGCGTCCGCCTTGGTGATCTTGCCGCCGCTCATGCTGAGCCGTACCTGGACCGGACCGTACTCGGTCCGCACCACGTCACCGAGGACGGTGCCGGCACCCGCCTGCTCGGCGGCGCCGCCCTGCGCCCCCTGGGCGGCCGCCGTCTGCTGGGGCACGGCGCCGGCCTGGGCCGACGCCGCGGCCGGGTCGGACGCCGGCTTGAGCGCCAGCAGCAGCACGATCCCGGACACGGTGGCGGCGCTGGCCAGCACGAACCGGCGTATGGGGTGATTCTTCTTCATCGTTCCTGACTCCCGTCGCTCACATCTCGAACGACTCGTGATGGATGCGGCGGGCGGGGACCCCCGCGCCGCGCAGTGCCGCGTACACCTCCTGGGCGAAGCCGGGCGGCCCGCACATGAAGACGTCGTGGTCGTCTATGTCGGGCAGCTTGCGGCGCAGGGAGTCCGCCGAGATGTCCGGGCGTTCGCCCTCGGGGCTGTTCACCGCGTACATCAGCCGCGCCCCGCGCTCCTTGGAGATGGCGGCCAGTTCGTCCCACAGGGCCAGATCCTGGGTGGTGTTGGCCCGGTAGAGCAGCGTGAGGTCGCCGGACGCGCCGGGAAGGGTCTCGAACAGCGTCCGCATCGGCGTGATGCCGACACCGCCCGCCACCAGGAGCACCTTGCCGCGGCTGCGCTTGCCGGCGGTCAGCGCGCCGTAGGGGCCCTCGGCCCAGACCCGGGTGCCCGGCTCCAGATCGCGCAGGGCGGCACTGTGGTCGCCGATCGCCTTCACGGTGATGCGCAGCATGTTGGGCCGGGGCGACGCGGACAGCGAGTACGGGTGGGAGCTGAACCGCATCCCGGGCGTCAGGAAGCGCCAGCGGAAGAACTGCCCGGCCTCCGCGCCCATCCGGTGCAGCTTGCGTCCGCTGATGAGCACCGACACGATGCCCGGCGTCTCCTCGATGACCGCCTCGACCCGCATCCGGTGCTTCAGGTTCAGCCGGATCGGAGAAAGGATTCGGTACCACAGGACCAGCGCGGTCACCGATCCGTAGAGCCCGTACCAGACGGTCTTGGCGACGGGTTCGACGGCGAAGTCGTTGCCGGTGGAGAGCTGGTGCCAGAACGTCAGGAACACCGCGGCGTACGTCAGCAGGTGCACGTGGTACCAGGTGTCGTACGGGATCAGCCGGCGGAGCCAGCCCATGGAGATGAACCCGATGAGCACGAGCAGACCCGTGCCGATCGCGGCCTTGCCCATGTCGGGAAGCTGGTTGACCGAGTCGACGGTCTGCTGCACGATCCCGCCGAGCCCCTTGCCGGACTGAAGGGCGTAGCCCCACATCGTCAGGAAGAGATGGGCGAGGACCATGCAGATGGTGTAGCGGCCGGTCATCGCGTGCCAGCGCGCCACCCGGTCGGAGCCCACCCGGCGTTCGAGCGCGGGGACGCGGGCCATCTGGAGCACCACGAGGGCCATCAGGTATCCGGCGAGCAGCCCGGTGATACGGCCGGCGTTGAGGATCCTGCCGTTGTTGTCCGCGATGGACGGGGTGTTGTTCCACCACAGCCACAGGACCGCGGCGGCGCCGGCCCAGACGGCGATCAGCAGCGGGACGGCGGGCGAGCGGCGAGGGCGGATTCGGCGCATGGTCTGGCGCCGCGCGGCGCGACCACCGGCGATCGTGGACACGGTTCCTCCGTGTTCGTCCTGGAGAGACGGGGTGAGGGGAGTGGCCCCCTGGCCCAGAGATACGGTCCACGACGCCCGTGCGTTCAGAGGCCTGCCGAGTCGAGTGCGGACTGGAGTGACTGCTTGTATCCGTCACTGGTGTACGTGGCTCCGGACACCGAGTCGATCTGCGCGCTCTGCGCGGCCAGCGTCTCGCGCCTGAGCGTGGGGATCGCGTAACTGTTGATCTCCTGGTCCCGGGGATTGCCGGAAGGATAGACGACCGCGGTGGACTCGGTGATCATGCCGTCCTTCACCGTGACGCGCACCTGGACCGGGCCCCAACGGGTCTGCACCGCATCGCCGGTGACGGTCCTGGTCCCCGCGCTCTTCGACCCGCCGGACGTCCCCGAGGAGCTTCCCGAGGAGCTTCCGGAGGAATCGCCGGACGAGCCTCCGGGGGACGAGGTGGAGGAGTGCCCCACGGGCGAGGAGGCGTCGGCCGCCGTCGGCGCCGTGTGCGGCTTCAGCGACAGCATCAGGACGAAGCCGGTGACCGTGGCGGCGGCCGCCAGCGTCACCCGGCGCAGCGGACGGTTCTTCTTCAGGGCGTGCACGGCGGCCTCACAGTTCGAACGACTCGTGGTGGATACGGCGGTCGGGGACGCCCGCTGCGCGCAGTTCCCCGTACAGGTCCCGGGCCATGGCGGGGGGCCCGCAGAGATAGACGTCGTGCTCGGCGATGTCCGCGACGGCCTCGCGCAGGGAGTCGGCCGTGAGCCGCGGGCGGGTGCCGTCGGCGGCGTTGAGCGCGTACAGGACCCGGGCCCCGCGCCATCGCGCGATGTCCTCCAGTTCGCCGCCCAGTGCCAAGTCCTCGGCGGTGCGCGCCCGGTAGAGCAGCGTGACCCGGCCGGGCAGCGTCTCGAACAGGGCCCGCAGCGGTGTGATGCCGACGCCGCCCGCGATCAGCAGGGCCTTCGACGTCGTGCTCCGGTCGGCGGTCAGCGAGCCGTAGGGTCCCTCCGCCCACACCCGGGTCCCGGGACGCAGCATCCCCAAGGCGGCGCTGTGGTCACCGAGGGCCTTCACCGTGATCCGCATCCGGTCGGGGCGCGGCGGTGCCGACAGCGAGTACGGCGTCGAGGTCCACCGCAGTCCGTCCGCGAGGAACCGCCAGCGGAAGAACTGGCCCGCCCGCGCGTCCAGTTCGTCCAGGCGCTCCCCGCCGACCACGACGGAGAAGACCCCGGGCGACTCCCGGTGCACGGACTCCACGCGCAGCCGGTGGCGCAGGTTGAGCCGTACCGGGGTGAGCAGCCGGAACCACACGACGAGCGCGGCCGTACCGAGGTAGAGGGCGTACCAGGCGAACCGTGCCGCCGCGTCGCCGACGAAGTCGGAGCCGAGCGCGAGCTGGTGGAAGAAGGCCAGGAACACCGCCACGTACGTCAGCAGGTGCACGTAGTACCAGAACTCGTGGCTGATCCGGCGGCGGGCCGCGCGTGCCGAGGTGATCCCGACGGCGAACAGGATGAGCGTGCCGATCGTCGCCTTGAGCATGTCCGGATAGTCGAGGACCACGCTCAGCGTCTCGTCCACGATGCCGGACCCGTCCTGGGCCGCGTAGCCGAAGAGGATCAGTGTCACGTGCGCGACCAGCAGGCAGATCGTGTACCGGCCGGCCATGGCGTGCCAGCGGGCCACCCGGTCGGAGCCCACGCGTCGCTCCAGCAGCGGGACCCGGGCCATCAGCGCCACCAGGACCGCGCAGGCGTAGCCGCACAGCAGCCCGGCCATCCGCCCGGCGTCCGTCAGCCAGCCGGCCGGGCCCACCACCGACCGAGTGTCGGCCCACCACAGGGCGAGGACGCCGGCCGCTCCCGCCCACAGCAGGGCGAGCAGCGGCCCGGCGGGCGAGGGCCGGGGGCGCCGGCGTCCTCGTGTCGTGCGCGGGTCCGCCACCCGCTCGTGCACCGTGGTCATCCGTCCGTCCCTCTCTCCTGTGCTCCGGGAGGAAACTGTGCGTCGGGAACCTCTGAAGAGCCTCTGAACCGGCGCCTTCGGAGCGGACTCACAGGAAACTCAGAGCGGGGCCGGCACCGAGGCGCGGGGGCGCGGGGCCTCGCGCCGAGGCGACTCAGAGGAAACTCAGAGGCCGCACAGAGGGGAGGGACCGCCGGGAGGAGCGATGCTGGAGGACGACATGAACGCTCCCACCCCAGACCCAGGCGCTCCCCGGGACCCCGGCACCGGCTCCCACCCGGCGCGGGGCGACGGATCTCCCGAGCCCGGCACTCCCCGCAGGGCGCCCTCGCTCACCCGCCCCGACGGCACCCCCGTACGCGTCCTCGTCGTCGACGACGATCCGGACCTGGCCGAGGTCCTGTCCGGCGTGCTGCGCTACGAGGGCTGGGAGGTCCGTACCGCCTGCGACGGCGCCTCGGCCGCCGCCGCGGCGCGCGAGCTGGTGCCCGACGCCGTCGTCCTCGACGTGATGCTCCCGGACACCGACGGCTTCGCCGTGCTGCGCGACCTGCGCACCGTGCTGCCGGACGTCTGCGTCCTCTTCCTCACCGCGCGTGACGCGGTGGAGGACCGCATCGCCGGCATCACCGCGGGCGGCGACGACTACGTCACCAAGCCGTTCAGCCTGGAGGAGGTCGTCGCACGGCTGCGCGGGCTGCTCCGCCGCGCCGGGATGGCCCGCCGCGTGGACGAGGGCCCGCGGCTCGTCGTCGGGGACCTGTCGATGGACGAGGAGGCCAGGGAGGTGACCCGGGGAGGCGACCTGATCGAACTGTCGCCGACCGAGTTCGAGCTGCTGCGCTTCCTCATGCGCAACCCGCGCCGGGTGCTCAGCAAGGCACAGATCCTCGACCGCGTGTGGTCGTACGACTTCGGGGGCCAGGCCCACGTCGTCGAGCTGTACATCTCCTACCTGCGCAAGAAGGTCGACGCGGGCCGGGATCCGATGATCCACACGGTCCGGGGCGCCGGGTACGTCATCAAGCCCGTGGCGGCCCGGTGAAGCCGGAGACGCCGGAGGGAGCCGGGGCCGGGCGGCAGGGGTGGGCCCGGATCGCGGCGGCCGTCCGCGCGCTGCGGCCCCGCACGATGCGCGCCCGACTCACCGCCGGCCTCGTGGTGCTCCTGGCCCTGAGCTGCGCGGCCGTCGGCGTGGCCGCGGTCTACGAACTGGACGGCTTCCTGACCGGCCGTCTCGACCAGCAGCTCCAGGAGGCCGGGCCGCGGTTCCCGGCGAGCCTGGAACACGGCGCGGCGAACCCCTCGGGCAAACCGTCCGACCACGACGGCGACGAACACGGCGACACCCGGCGTCAGGCCACCGGTACGTTCGGAGCACGCCTGGTCGGCGACGACGTGACCAACGCCGCCGTCGTGCCGCCGGGCACCGGCACGTCGGTCCGCAACGTGGATCCGACCGCCCACGACGAGGCGGTCCTCGCCGCGGTGCCCGTGGACGGACGGGCCCACACCGTGTGTCTTTCGGGCCTGGGCGGCTACCGCGTCCTGGCGACGGCGGGCAAGGACGGTGACGTGCTGATCACCGGACTGCCCACCGAGCCCGTCGACGCGGCCGTCCACCGGCTGGAACTCGTCGCCTCCCTCGTCTTCGGCGTGGCCCTCGTGGTCGCCGGAGTCGCCGGCGCCCTGTGGGTGCGCTGGTCGCTGCGCCCGCTGAACCGGGTCGCGGCGACCGCCACCCGGGTCAGTGAACTGCCGCTCGCCAGCGGCGAGGTGGCCCTGCCTCCCCGGGCGCCCGAGTCGGACCCGCGCAGCGAGGTGGGCCGCGTCGCCGGTGCCTTCGACCGCATGCTCGGCCATGTCGAGGACGCGCTCACCAAGCGGCACGCGAGCGAGGAACGGCTGCGCACCTTCGCCGCCGACGCCAGTCACGAACTGCGCACCCCGGTCGCCTCGGTCCGCGGCCACGCCGAGCTCGCGCTGCTGCATCCCGGCCCGGTCCCCCCGAAGGTGACGCGCGCCCTCGAACGGATCGCCGCCGAGTCGGCGCGGATGGGCGAGATGGTCGACGACCTGCTGCTGCTGGCCCGCCTCGACGCCGGCCGTCCCCTGGAACGCCTGCCCGTCGACCTCACCCGTCTCGTCCTCGACGCGGTGACCGACGCCCGCGCGGCGGGCCCCGGTCACCGCTGGGTCCTGGAACTGCCGGAGGAGCCGGTGACCGTGACGGGCGACGTGCACCGGCTCCAGCAGGTCTCGGCCAACCTGCTGGCCAACGCGCGGGTCCACACGCCGGCGGGCACGCGGGTGACGGTGTCCCTGGGGCATGCCGGGAAGGCGGCCGTGCTGAAGGTCCACGACGACGGCCCCGGGGTTCCCGAGGACGTCCGGCCGGGCGTCTTCGAGCGCTTCACCCGGGCGGACCGCCGCCGCGCCGACGTCTCCGGCAGCGGGGCGGGGCTCGGTCTGTCGATCGTCGCCGCCGTGGTCGAGGCCCACGACGGCACGGTCACCCTGGAGAGCGAGCCCGGGTCGACCACGTTCACGGTCACGCTCCCGGCGTCCTGAACGACGGCCGGCCCGCTTCCGGTGGCCGGGTCGGGTGACCTGGGTCCGGTGGCACGGCTCCTCACGCGCGTCGCCGGGTGCCGGTGAATCGTGGCCGGGGTTCAGTCCCTCCCGCCGGATCTCGACCGCACGGGGGCCTCAGTACCGGGTGATCGTCGTTCCTCCTGTTGTCGTGCCGATGGCGATGTGGGGGGCTCGTGCGGGGTTCGCCCAGGTGAGGAGGCGCCGCATCGTGTCCTTGGGCACGGAGATGCAGCCGGCCGTCGGGCCCTTGCCGTTGACGTGCAGGAAGATTCCCGCGCCCCGGCCCCGTACGGGGCGCTCGTAGTTGAAGCCGATGACGAGGGCGTGCGCGTACTGGCCGGTGTAGGCGATCAGGTGCTCGGACTCCTTCGCCCGGCAGTCCGCGGGGCGCGGTTCGGTCCACCGGTTGTACGAGCGGGACGCGTTGTCCTGGCACCACCAGGAGTCCTTGGTCACCCGGCGGTACGGCATCGAGGTCCCTCGTGGTGCCGCCCGGGTTCCGAACGCGTACGGCAGCTCGTACAGACCGGTGGGTGTCGTGTTCGTGCCCTGGAGCCTGGCTCCGCCCTCGACCAGTCCGCGCGCCCCGAACCGTGCGGGCGCCGAACCGGACCGAACCCAGCGCCCGCCTCGCAGGTCCCACCAGGTCAGGGTCCCGGAGGTCGCGCCCAGGCGTGGGGCCTCGGCCGTGATGAGCTGGCTCCCGCCGCCGGTGTCCGCCAGCCGCGCGGGAAGGACGGTGGTGGGCGGCGGCCCGCTCGGGGCCAGGGCGAGCAGGGACACGGACGCGAGGGCGGCGGCTGCTCCGAGGCGCATGGCTCAGACCGTAGTGGGGGGCAACGGCAGCGGCAGCCCGGGAAGTCCGTCCAGGCTCGTCGCGATGTGCTCCTTCTTGGTGAAGTACGCGCTCAGCGAGGCGTCGTCCTCGCGCGAGAACCGTCTGCCGTGCAGGTCGCGGTCCTCCTCGTAGGACATGCGGGGCACCGCGTAGCCGCAGGAGTCGCGGACCAGCTCGGCGGTCACGACGATGATCGCGCGCAGCCCGTGCGAGGCCGGGTCGATGCCGTCGAAGTGGGTGAGGAGTCCGGAGAAGCGCGGGTCGTCGCGGAAGACCGGTTCGCCCCGGCCGTGCACCCGGACGATGTTGGGCGGGCCCTGGAAGGCGCACCACATCAGGGTGATCCGGCCGTTCTCGCGCAGATGGGCGATCGTCTCCGCGGTGCTCCCGGCGAAGTCCAGATACGCCACGGTCAGTTCGTCGAGAACGGCGAACGACCCGGTGAGCCCTTTGGGGGAGAGGTTGACCGTGCCGTCCCCGGACAGGGGCGCGGTCGCGGTGAAGAAGAGGGGCTGGGCCTCGATGAACGAGCGGAGGCGGCCGTC
The DNA here is from genome assembly GCF_055565895.1 of Streptomyces sp. NPDC028298. Taxonomy (NCBI): domain Bacteria; kingdom Bacillati; phylum Actinomycetota; class Actinomycetes; order Kitasatosporales; family Streptomycetaceae; genus Streptomyces; species Streptomyces sp. NPDC028298. The sequence goes on along the minus strand of NZ_JBVHTL010000009.1, from coordinate 141,953 downwards.
GATGCGCTCATAAGTCTTTCCCATGTCTAACGATTATCGGGGAAAGTCCTTCGTCTGTCTAAGGGGTTGCGGGTTCCGGCGGCGTCGTTCAGGGGCACCGCCGGAACCCGCGGACCGCCCCGGCCCTTGCCGTCGGGGTGGTCGCATCGAGGGTCAGGTCACTTGGTGAGCGTGCAGGCGGCGAGGGTGTCCAGGCCGGTCGGCTTGGCGGCGGTGCGGCCGATGGAGATGGCGATGCGGTCGATGGTGGAGACGCGCTTGTCCTTGAGGGGGCCGAGGATCGCGTTCTGGACGAAGTTGGGGCCGCCCTGTCCGACGGTGTCGGCCAGCCGCTTGTTCGCCTCGGCGATCTGGGTGTTCAGCAGGGTGAGGTTGCGGTCGACCTCGGCCTTCGCGGAGGCCGGCACGGCGGGCAACTGGGAGGCGACGTCCGGGCAGGTGATCGTGCCCGCGGCGGTGGCGGCGCCCGTTCCGGAGCCGGTCCCGCCCGCCTGTGCGGTGGCGGGCGCGCTCGGCGCGGTGGACGCGGCGCCCGTACCGCCGGCGGCCGCTCCTCCCGCCGTGTTGAGGGTGCAGGGCGCGAGCGCGTCCAGACCCTGCGGCTTGGCGGCGGTGCGGCCGATGGCCGTCGCGATCCGGTTGACGGTCGCGACCCGCTTGTCCTTCAGGGGGCCGAGGATCGCGTTCTGGACGAAGTTGGGGCCGCCCTGTCCGACGGTGTCGACCAGTCGCTTGTTCGCCTCCGCGATCTGCGTGTCGAGGAGGGCGAGGTTGCGGTCCACCTCGGCCTTCGCGGAGGCGGGGATCGCGGGCAGGCTCGGGGCGACGGCCGGGCAGTTCACCGTGTTCGCGGCGGCCTTCGTCGTGGCGTTCTGCGCGGTGCCGTGCGTCTCGCCCGCCAGGGCGCTGCCGGCGATCACCGCCGCGGACAGCACCACGGCGGAGGCTCCGCCGATCATCACGACGCGCCGCTTGTTGTACTTCGGAAGAGCCCTGGACATGCGGAATCCTCACTCGGGTCGGGGGTGGACGACCACCCGGCGTTCGGCCGGTCGGCCAATGTCCGTGTGTCTGCCGTGCGTGAACGCGGCGCCTGCGTTCAGCGGGAGATACGCGGAAACGATTACGAGTGTTCAACCCTCGGTGAGGATTCCTCGGCCGGGCGTGCCGGGGCGGGTCGCGATTGACGAACCATGCAGAGTGCTGCATACTCATGCATGTCAGCGAATGCACTGTTGAGGAGAATCCCGTGACCGAGCGCGTCGTACTCGCCTACTCAGGCGGTCTGGACACCTCCGTCGCCATCGGCTGGATCGCCGAGGAGACGGGCGCCGAGGTCATCGCCGTCGCGGTCGATGTCGGCCAGGGCGGCGAGGACCTGGACGTCATCCGTAAGCGCGCCATCGCGTGCGGTGCCGTCGAGGCCGAGGTCGCGGACGCGAAGGACGAGTTCGCCGACGAGTACTGCCTCCCGGCGATCAAGGCCAACGCCCTCTACATGGACCGCTACCCGCTGGTCTCCGCCCTCTCCCGGCCGACGATCGTCAAGCACCTCGTGGCCGCCGCGCAGAAGCACGGTGCCACCACGGTCGCCCACGGCTGCACCGGCAAGGGCAACGACCAGGTGCGGTTCGAGGCCGGCATCGTCGCCCTCGCCCCCGACCTCAAGTGCATCGCCCCGGTCCGCGACTACGCGATGACTCGCGACAAGGCGATCGCCTTCTGCGAGGAGAAGCAGCTCCCGATCGCCACCACCAAGAAGTCCCCGTACTCCATCGACCAGAACGTCTTCGGGCGCGCGGTCGAGACGGGCTTCCTGGAGGACATCTGGAACGCCCCGATCGAGGACATCTACGAGTACACCTCGAACCCGGCCGAGCACCGCGAGGCCGACGAGGTGATCATCACCTTCAAGCAGGGTGTCCCGGTCGCCATCGACGGCAAGCCCGTCAGCGTCCTGCAGGCCATCCAGCAGCTCAACGAGCGCGCCGGCGCCCAGGGCATCGGCCGGATCGACATGGTCGAGGACCGGCTCGTGGGCATCAAGTCCCGTGAGGTGTACGAGGCCCCGGGCGCGATCGCGCTGATCACCGCGCACCAGGAGCTGGAGAACGTCACGGTCGAGCGTGAACTCGCCCGCTACAAGCGGCAGGTCGAGCAGCGCTGGGGCGAACTGGTCTACGACGGCCAGTGGTTCTCCCCGCTCAAGCGCGCCCTGGACGGCTTCATCGACGAGGCCAACCAGCACGTCAACGGCGACATCCGGATGACCCTGCACGGCGGCCGCGCGGTCGTCACGGGCCGGCGCTCCGACACCTCGCTCTACGACTTCGACCTCGCCACGTACGACACCGGCGACACCTTCGACCAGGCCGCGGCCAAGGGCTTCATCGACATCTACAGCCTGTCGTCGAAGATCGCCGCCAAGCGGGATCTGGCGTAAGCGGTACGGGACTTGGCGCGGGCCGTGTCGTGTCCGCAGCCGGGTCTCCCGAGCACTAGCCTGGCCACCGCCTCCTCACGCACGCGTGGGGAGGCGGTGGCACATCCACACCTTTCGAGGAGTAACGCAAGTGAGCAGCAACAGCGGTGACGTCCGGCTCTGGGGCGGACGGTTCGCCGACGGTCCCGCCGAGGCCCTGGCCAAGCTGTCCGCGTCGGTCCACTTCGACTGGCGCCTGGCTCCGTACGACATCGCCGGTTCGCGCGCCCACGCACGCGTGCTGCACAAGGCGGGCCTGCTCACCGAGGACGAGCTCACACGCATGATCGAGGGCCTCGACCGGCTGGAGGCGGACGTCGCCGACGGCTCCTTCGTCGGCACGATCGCCGACGAGGACGTCCACACCGCCCTGGAGCGCGGCCTCCTGGAGCGCCTCGGCCCGGACCTCGGCGGCAAGCTCCGCGCCGGCCGCTCCCGCAACGACCAGGTGGCCACGCTCTTCCGGATGTACCTGCGCGACCACGCCCGGATCATCGGCGGTCTGATCGCCGACCTCCAGGAGGCGCTGATCGGCCTGGCGGAGGCCCACCCGGACGTGGCGATGCCGGGGCGCACCCATCTCCAGCACGCCCAGCCCGTGCTGTTCGCGCACCACGTCCTGGCCCACGTCCAGTCCCTGTCCCGGGACGCGGAGCGGCTGCGCCAGTGGGACGAGCGGACGGCGGTCTCGCCGTACGGTTCCGGCGCCCTGGCCGGCTCCTCCCTCGGCCTGGACCCGGAGGCGGTGGCGAAGGACCTCGGCTTCGAACACGGCAGCGCCGCCAACTCCATCGACGGCACGGCCTCCCGCGACTTCGTGGCCGAGTTCGCCTTCGTCACCGCGATGATCGGCGTGAACCTCTCCCGGATCGCCGAGGAGATCATCATCTGGAACACGAAGGAGTTCTCCTTCGTCACCCTCCACGACGCGTTCTCCACGGGCTCGTCGATCATGCCGCAGAAGAAGAACCCGGACATCGCCGAGCTGGCACGCGGCAAGTCGGGCCGTCTGATCGGCAACCTGACCGGGCTGATGGCCACGCTCAAGGCGTTGCCCCTCGCGTACAACCGCGATCTCCAGGAGGACAAGGAGCCGGTCTTCGACTCCTGCGACCAACTGGAGGTCCTGCTGCCCGCCTTCACCGGCATGATGGCCACGCTGACCGTCCACCGCGAGCGCATGGAGGAACTGGCCCCGGCCGGCTTCTCGCTCGCCACCGACATCGCCGAGTGGCTTGTCCGGCAGGGCGTGCCGTTCCGTGTCGCGCACGAGGTCGCCGGTGAGTGCGTCAAGGTCGCCGAGGCGGAGGGCAAGGAGCTGGACGAGCTGACCGACGAGCAGTTCGCGAAGATCTCCGCGCACCTGACCCCGGAGGTGCGGACTGTCCTGGACGTCCCCGGAGCCCTCGCCTCCCGCGACGGCCGCGGCGGTACGGCCCCGAGCGCCGTCGCCGTCCAGCTCGCCGCGATCAAGACGGACGTCGCCGCCCAGCAGACGTGGGCGGCGGCCAAGCGCGGGAAGTAGGACGGCCGCGCCCTGATCCGCCCGCGCCCCCGACCGCCCGCCGGGCGGACACGGTCCGCGGGCGGGGGCGGGTGCCGTACGACGGAGGGTGTCGCGGGTTACGTTGGCCGGGAGCCGTAAAGGTGCCGACCGAACGGAGCCGCGATGCCCTTCGCACGTCTCGCCTCAGCAACGACTCCCACCGCCCACCTCGGCCTGGGTCTCGCCGCGGTGGGCCGCCCGGGCTACATCAACCTCGGGCGCGAGGAGGACCTCCCGGCCGACCGCAGCGTCGAGGCCCTGCGCGAGCGCACCCTCGAACTCCTCGACGCCGCCTACGCCCAGGGCGTGCGCTATTTCGACGTGGCCCGCTCCTACGGCCGCTCGGAGGAGTTCCTGGCCGGCTGGCTCGGCGGCCGTCCGGAGATCGACGACGTCGTCGTCGGCAGCAAGTGGGGCTACCGGTACACGGCCGACTGGCGCACCGACGCCGAGGCGCACGAGATCAAGGACCACGGCCTCGCCATGTACGAGCGGCAGCGCGCCGAGACCGCGGAGCTGCTCGGCGACCGGCTCGACCTCTATCAGATCCACTCGGTGACCCCCGACAGCCCGGCCCTCACCGACAAGGAACTGCACGCGGCCCTGGCCGAGGCGGCCGCCGGGGGTCTGTCGGTCGGCTTCTCCACCAGCGGCCCCGCGCAGGCGGAGGCGATCCGTGCCGCGCTCGCCGTCACGGTCGACGGCGAACCGCTCTTCCGTACCGTCCAGTCCACGTACAACGTCCTGGAGACCTCCGCCGCCCCCGCGCTCGCCGAGGCCCACGACGCCGGGCTCACGGTGATCGTCAAGGAGGGCGTGGCCAACGGCCGGCTCGCCGGGCCGCACGCGCCGGAGGCGCTGCGGACCGTCGCCGCCGAGACCTCCCTCGGCTGTGACGCGGTCGCCCTCGCGCTGATCCTGCGGCAGCCCTGGGCCGGCGTCGTGCTCTCGGGCGCGGCCACCGTCAACCAGCTCGCCTCGAACCTGCACGCGGCCGTTGTCGACCTCGACGACGACCAGCTCTCCCGGCTCGCCGCCCTGGTGGAGGAGCCGCGGGCGTACTGGGAGCGACGCGGGCAGCTTCCCTGGCACTGAGCACCCCCGAGTGACGCCGACGTGAGACACGCGCGCTCCTTGTGAGACATCACTGTCTCATATGCGGTACAGTTGTCTCATGGCTGTCGACCGTGATCACGTGCTGCGCAGCGCAGCCGCCCTGCTCACCCGCAAGTCCACCGCGACGATGGACGAGGTGGCGAAGGCCGCCGGGATCAGCCGGGCCACGCTGCACCGCCAGTTCGCCGGCCGGGACGCGCTCGTCCGCGCGCTGGAGGCACTCGGCATCGAGGAGTGCGAGGCCGCTCTGGACGCGGCCCGCCTCGACGAGGGCACCGCGCAGGAGGCCGTGCGCCGCCTGGTGAGGGAGCTGGAGAAGGCCGCCGGCCTGCTCGCCTTCCTCTACACGGAGAACCAGCTCTTCGAGGGCGACGGACAGCACGAGGGCTGGGCCCGGCTCGACGCCCGGATGGCCGCGCTGTTCCGGCGCGGCCAGGAGGGCGGCGAGTTCCGCATCGACCTCAGCCCCGCCTGGCTCACCGAGGCGCTCTACGGACTGATGGCCTCGGCGGCCTGGGCCGTCACCGAGGGCCGGGTCGCCGCCAAGGACTTCCACCACATGATCGTCGAGCTGCTGCTCGGCGGCGCGCTCAGGAGAGAGGAACCATGACCAGCACCCTGCGGCCGGCGGTCGCGACGGAGGCGCCGAAGCGTCCGGGCCGGTGGCTCGCGCTCTGCGTCCTCGTCCTCGCCGTGCTGCTGGTGACCGTCGACGCGACCGTCCTCGGTCTCGCCACCCCGTACATCAGTGAAGACCTCGAACCCTCGGGCACCCAGCTCCTGTGGATCGGTGACGTCTATTCCTTCGTCATCGCCGGCCTGCTCGTCTCCATGGGCAGCCTCGGCGACCGCATCGGCCGCAAGAGGCTGCTGCTGGCGGGCTCCACGGCGTTCGGCCTGATATCCGTGCTCAACGCCTATGCCACGACACCCGAGATGATGATCCTGGCGCGGGCGCTGCTCGGCGTCGCGGGCGCCACCCTGATGCCCGCCACCCTCGCCCTGATCCGCAACATCTTCCACGACGCGCGCGAGCGCAGCCTCGCCATCGGCATCTGGGGCGCGACGGCCTCCGCGGGTACGGCGGTCGGCCCCGTCGTCGGCGGCTTCCTGCTCGAACACTTCTGGTGGGGCTCGGTCTTCCTCATCAACCTTCCGGTGATGGTCGTCCTCGTCCTCGTCGGGCGCCGACTGCTCCCCGAGTCGAAGAGCCCCGATCCCGGTCCCTGGGACCTGATCAGCGTGACGCTCTCGCTGGTCGGTGTGATCGCCGTGGTGTACGCGGTGAAGGAACTCGCCGCGCACGGGCCGTCCGGCGAGGCGCTCGCCGCCGGTCTGCTGGGAGCGGGCGCCCTGTTCTGGTTCGTACGCCGCCAACTGACGCTCCCCACACCGCTGCTGGACGTCCGGCTGTTCCGCAACCGCGGCTTCTCCGGCGCGGTGCTCGCCGACCTGTTCACCGTGCTCGGCATGTCCGGGCTCGTGTTCTTCCTCTCCCAGTACCTGCAACTGGTCCAGGGCCGCGGGCCGTTCGAGGCGGGACTCGCCGAAGTCCCCGCCGCCGTGGGCGCGGTGGCGGCGGGCCTGGTCGCCGGTCGGGTCGCGCGGCGCTTCTCCGTGCGCACCGTCGTGTCCGGCGGACTCGCCGCGGTGGGACTCGCGCTCGGCGCGCTCACCGTGCTGGACCGCTCCACCGGCTATCCGCTGCTCGGCACGGCCCTGCTGGTCGTCGGCGTCGGCGCGGGCTTCTCGTTCACCGTCACCGCCGACGTCATCCTCTCCGCCGTGCCCAAGGAGCAGGCGGGCGCCGCGTCCGCGGTCTCCGAGACGGCGTACGAACTCGGCGCGGCCCTGGGCATCGCCCTGCTCGGCTCCGTCGTGACCGGCGTCTACGCGGGCTTCACCGGCCCCGCGGGCACACCGGCCGCGGCGCACGAGTCCCTGGGCGGAGCGGTGGAGGCCGCCGGGGGCCTGCCCGAGCACACCGCAGAGACACTGCTCACCGCGGCCAGGGAGTCCTTCGTGGACGGTCTGGCACTCGCCTCCGGCGCGGGCGCCGCCGTCCTGCTCGCCACCGCGGCGGCCGCCTGGTTCCTGCTGCGCGGCCAGCGGCTGGAGTCGTAGCCGCACGGAACCGGCGACCGACGGGACGCGCCGGGCCCGCCGGAACGGGACCCCGGCGCCGGACGTGCGGCCGTGTCGGAACGGGGCCCCGGCCGATGGCGTGGGGCCCGCCGGAACGGGGCCCGGCGGGAGACGCTTGGCGTGCCGGAGTCGGCACCCCGGCGGGAGACGTGGTCGCAAAAGGGTGGGCTCCGACCGGAAACCTCCGGTCGGAGCCCACCCTTTGGCCTGGTGTGCCGCGCGGCTATGCGGCCTTCGCCTTGGTGGCGTACATGTCGACGTACTCCTGGCCGGACAGCCGCATGACCTCGGTCATCACGGAGTCGGTCACGGCGCGCAGCACGTACCGGTCGCGGTCCATGCCCTCGTAGCGGGAGAACTCCATGGCCGGACCGAAGCGGACCGTGACCTTGCCCGGACGCGGCATGCCCGCGCCGCCCGGCTGGAGCTTGTCCGTGCCGATCATCGCGAACGGGACGACCGGCGCGCCGGTCATCAGGGTGAGCCGGGCGATACCGGTGCGGCCGCGGTACAGACGGCCGTCGGGGGAGCGGGTGCCCTCGGGGTAGATCCCGAAGATCTTGCCCTCCTCCAGGACGCGGCGGCCGGTCATCAGCGCGGCCACGCCGCCGTTGGCGCCGTCCCGGTCCACCGGGATCATGCCGACGCCGGTGAAGAACCACGCCATGAGCCGGCCCTTGAGGCCCTTGCCCGTGACGTACTCGTCCTTGCCGATGAAGAAGACCTGCCGGTCGCAGACCAGCGGAAGGATCATCGAGTCGATGAACGTGAGGTGGTTGCCGGCGAGGATCACCGGGCCGTTGCCGGGGATGTGCTCCACGCCCTCCACCCGTAGGCGGAACATCAGGCGCATGATCGTTCCGAGCACTGCCTTGATGAGCGCGAAGCGGGACAACGGGCCCTCCGGTGTCAAGGGATCGGTATGGAGTCTGTGCAGGTGAGGACGATACTCGCGGTTCCCGGTCGATTGCACATCGGGTTCACCGACCGGATACGCACTGTTGACGTACGTTTACCTGCGGTTGCGCGCCCGTGAGCGCCGGACACCGGGCCGATCCGGTGTGACGGACATCGCGCGCGGGTACCGGCGAACGGGTGAGCGCCCGGCGAGGGCCGCGCGCCCCGGGTCCTCCTCACGCCTACCCCCGACCGTCCGGCCGATGCCGACGGACCGTCAAGTTCCGCATCCCGCGGTGGATCCGAGGTCACCCACTGTTCCGCCGCGGGCCCCCCTCCCGTCACGCGGCGGCACCTACGATCGTCCCGCTTCGACAGGCAGGCACCTACGGCGGGAGGAGCGCTCATGGGAGCGCAGGAGTCGAACGGTCAGGAGCGGGGCACGGCGCGGCGGACGCTGCTTTCGGCCGCTGTGCTCGGGGCGGGCGGAGCGGCCCTCGGCCTGCCCGGCACCGCGAGCGCGGACGAACGCCACGCAGGCGGCGGCTACCGGAGCCTGCCCAGACCGACCGTCATCGGTCACCGCGGAGCCAGCGGCTACCGGCCGGAGCACACCTTCGGCTCGTACCAGCTCGCCCTCGACCTGGGCGCCGACGTCGTCGAGGCCGGCGACCTGGTCCCCACCAAGGACGGTCACCTCGTATGCCGTCACGAACCGGAGATCGGCGGGACCACGGACGTCGCCGCACATCCCGAGTTCGCCGCCCGCAGGACCACCAAGACGCTCGACGGCGTCCCCACCACCGGCTGGTTCACCGAGGACTTCACGCTCGCCGAGCTGAAGACCCTGCGCGCCGTCGAGCGCGTCCCCGCCAACCGTCCGCACAACACCCTCTACGACGGCCGCTGGGAGATCCCCACCTTCGAGGAGGTGCTCCGCTGGCAGGACGAGCAGACCCGCAAGCGGGGCAGGCAGGTCTGGATCTACCCCGAGACCAAGCACCCCACCTACTTCCGGGCGCTCGGCCTCGGCCTGGAGGAGCGGGTCGCGAAGCTGCTGCGCACGCACGGAAAGGACAGGAAGGACTCGCCGGTCATCCTCCAGTCCTTCGAGCCGAGCAGCATCCAGCGGCTGGACAAGCTCGTCGGCAACCCGCTCGTCGTCCTGCTGTCGGCCGCGAACACCCGCCCCTGGGACTTCGTCGCGGCGGGTGACCCCCGCACGGTCGCCGACCTCGTCACGCCCGCGGGCCTGGAGTGGATCGCCTCGTACGCGCAGGGCATCGGCCCCACCCTCGACCTGGTCATCCCGAAGGACGCGGCCGGCAACCTCACCAGCCCGACCACCCTCGTTGCCGACGCGCACCGGGCGGGCCTGATCCTGCACCCGTACACCATGCGCAACGAGAACCCCTTCCTGCCCGCGAACTTCCGCAAGGGCACGGCAGCGGACGCCTACGGGGACCCCTTCGGCGCCTTCAAGGTCTACTTCGAGACGGGCATCGACGGCGTCTTCACCGACAACGCGGACACCGCGGTGCTGGCCCGCGCGGACTTCCTGAAGCGCTGAGTCCGCCGCCCCGGGCCGTCCGCGGAACGCGGCACGAGGCGGGCGCCCGCCCGGAGCGCGGCACGAGGCGGGCGCCCGCTCTTCGTCAACGCACACCCCGGTCACCCCGGATGGGGTGAGAAGCGGCCGCCCCGGCAACCTGGCGCCGGGGCGGCCGCGTCGTGCCGCACATGACGCACGAACTGCTCACCACCCTGCGCCCGCTGCTCGTCGCCGAGGCGTCGGCGGAGGCCCATGGCTCCGGCGCCGAGCGGGGCGACCTGGAACAGGCCGTCTGGCTGCGGCTGCTGGAACGACTGGAGACGACGGGACCGCCCGCCGACCCGGGGCGCTGGGTGCGCCGGGCCGTCCGCTCGGAGGCCCGCCGCTGCCGGCGCAGGGCGCGTGCCGAGCGGCCCTACGCCACCGAGCCCGCCGACGACGCTTCCGGCCCGGAGCAGCGGGCGATGGCCGGCGACCGGCGGCGTGAGCTGCACGAGGCGGTGCGCCGGCTGCCCGGCCGCTGCCCCGGTCTGATGGCCGCCCTGCTCTCCCCGGAGGACCTCACGTACCGGGAGATCGCAGGCGAGTTGGGTATCTCACAGGGCAATCTTGGTCCGGAACGCTCCAGATGTCTTGGATGTCTTCGCCGATTGCTGACGCCGGAGGTTGCGGCCCGCTGACGACGGGGATAGGAGTGGGGGACGACCGGTGGAACAGGTGAGCGGGAGGCATGCACACATGGGCATGAGCGTGACCATCTCGGCGGCGACCGAGCAGGATGCGGAATCGATCCTGAAGCTGCAGTACCTCTGCTATCAGAGCGAGGCCGAGCTGTACGGCGACTACGGCATCGAGCCGCTCACCCAGCCGCTCGACTCCCTCAGGGCGGAACTGGCGGACGGCACCGTCCTGGTGGCCCGGCTCGGCGACGAGGTGGTGGCCTCGGTACGCGGCGCCGTCGACGCCGACGGCACGGCCCGCATCAACAAGCTCATCGTGCACCCGCGTATGCAGCGGCACGGTCTGGGCGGACGTCTGCTCGACGCCATCGAGGCGCGCCTGGGCACCGAGGGCGCGGCCAAATCCTTCCAGCTCTTCACCGGCCACCGCAGCGAGCGCAACCTGCGCCTGTACCGCAAGCACGGCTACGCCCCCGTCTCGCAGGAGCGGGTGGGCGAGCGCATGACGCTGGTGACCCTGGCCAAGGGCGCCGACGCCGGCGCGTACGCCGCCAGCGCCTGAGCGGGCGCCCGGCCTCGGCCGGGGCCGTCAGCCGGCGTTCGTACGCGCCTTGCGCAGCCAGTACATCGCCGACAGCGGCAGCAGGACCGGGATGAAGAGATAACCCATGCCGTAGTCCGACCACACCGTGGCGTCGGGGAACGCGGACGGCTCGGCCAGCGTCCAGGTCCCGACGATCAGTACGCCCGCGAGCTCGGCGGCGCAGCACACCAGCGCCGCCCTGCGCGCCGTCTCGCCGCCGCGCACGAGCGAGTAGGTGATGAACCCGTAGACGAGACCGGCGACCGCGGACAGCGAGTAGGCGAGCGGCGCCTTGTCGAACTGCGTGGAGATCTGCACGGCCGACCGTGAGACCGCGCCGACCACCATCACGCCGTACAGCCACACCAGCAGGATGCCCGGGCCGCTGATGAGCCGCGCCCGCTTCGTGCCCGCGGCCGCTTCCGCCGGGGTCCCGCCCTGGTCGTCCCGCATGTCCTGCGTCACGGTCGTGTTCTCCTCCGTAGCCGTCATCTCAGCCTCCCCAGATGTCGTAGAGCCGGACCTCGAGCACGGCGAGGACGATGCCGCCGGCCGACACGGTGACCGAACCCCAGCGGGTGCGCTCCGCGAGCGACATGAATCCCGCGGCCGGGATGCAGGCGAACGCGCCGATCAGATACGCGACGAAGATGGTCGTGCCCTGCTCCGGCTTCTCGCCGCGCGCGAGCTGGACGACGCCGATCACGAGCTGGACCAGCGCGAGCACGCTCACCACGGCCATGCCGATGAAGTGCCAGTCCTTGGTGGGCTGATCGCGGTGTGCGGCCCAGCCGCACCAGGCGGCGAGCGCGAGCGCGGCGACGGCGGTCGCGACCGTCAGGGCATCAAACATGCCGTGACCCTATTACGGGCCAAAAGACCTGATGCGCGCGCCCCCGGGCTGCCCCACGGGCCACTGCCCGCCGGGCTCCGCGCGGACCGGGCGACGGGCGGGCCCACCGTGGCGTTGGCCACAACGCACCGGGCCGGTGACCCCGACGCCGGCCTCGCGGCCGAGGGCCGCTCGCCCTTGTCCGTACTGGTGACGGACGAGGGGATCGGGATCTTCCGCGGCGGCCGAGGTGTCCACGAAGCCGTCCATCGCTGTCCGCTATTCGGACAGCGGTGGCGGTCCTGGGGCCTTGGTCTGCTTTACTTCCTTCCATGACCACGACGAGCGACCGCATCCTTGCGACCGAGGCGACCATGACGCCCGGTGCTCGTTGTATGTGTCGAATGTGTGCCTGCTAGAGGGCCCCCGCACCACCGCTTGATCCCGCGCCCCGAAGCGGGACCGCCGCGCCCAGTGTCCGTACCGCGTACGTGACCGGGCTGCCCCGCGCACACGTTCTCCTTCCGGTTCCATCGCCAACGCGAGAACCGTGCCGCGTTCCGACCGCATGCACCCGTGCCCGGCGCACACCCACGCCCCGCACTCGACAGTGACGGAATTCCCAGTGATCACGACAACGGGCCTCACCAAGGTCTACCGCTCGCGCGGCCGTGAAGTGACCGCCCTCGACGGCGTCGATCTCCACGTCCGCGAAGGCGAGGTGTTCGGCGTCATCGGCCAGTCCGGTGCCGGCAAGTCCTCGCTCATCCGCTGCGTCAACCTCCTGGAGCGCCCCAGTTCCGGCACGGTCACCGTCGCCGGCCAGGACCTCACCGCCCTCGCCGGGCGCGGCCCGCGCGCCGGCCGGGAGCTCCGCCAGGCGCGCAGCCGGATCGGCATGGTCTTCCAGCACTTCAACCTGCTGTCCTCGCGGACCGTCCAGGAGAACATCGAGCTGCCGCTCGAAATCCTTGGCGTGTCAGGGAAGGAACGTTCCTCCAAGGCGCTCGGGCTGCTCGACCTCGTCGGGCTCTCCGACAAGGCCAAGGCCTACCCCGCGCAGCTCTCCGGCGGCCAGAAGCAGCGCGTCGGCATCGCCCGCGCGCTGGCCGGCGACCCGAAGGTGCTGCTCTCCGACGAGGCCACCAGCGCCCTCGACCCGGAGACCACCCGCTCCATCCTGGAACTGCTGCGCGACCTGAACCGCCGGCTGGGCCTGACCGTCCTGCTCATCACCCACGAGATGGACGTCGTCAAGACGGTCTGCGACTCGGCCGCCCTGATGGACAGGGGCCGCATCGTCGAGTCCGGCACCGTCAGCGAACTCCTCGCGACGCCCGGCTCCGAGCTGGCCGCCGCGCTCTTCCCGGTCAGCGGCACCGCCTCCGGCGAGGACCGCACCGTCATCGACGTCACCTTCCACGGCGAGTCGGCCACCCAGCCGGTCATCTCCCAGCTCTCGCGCACCTACAACATCGACATCTCGATCCTCGGCGCCGCGATGGACACCGTCGCGGGCCGGCAGGTCGGCCGGATGCGCATCGAACTGCCCGGCCGCTACGAGGAGAACGTCGTGCCGATCGGATTCCTCCGCGAGCAGGGCCTGCAGATCGACATCCAGGGGCAGCAGCCCGTCCTGGTGAAGGAAGGTGCCAAGTGACCTGGTCCGAGATGCAGCCACTGCTGTCCCAGGCGTGTTGGGACACGCTCTACATGGTCGGCTGGTCCACGGTGATCGCCGTGCTCGGCGGCCTTCCACTGGGCGTCCTGCTGGTCCTCACCGACCGCGGCGGCCTGCTGCAGAACACGCTGGTGAACAAGGTCATCGGCCAGGTCGTGAACGTCGTCCGCTCGATGCCCTTCATCATCCTGATGGTCGCTCTGATGACCTTCACCCGCTGGATCGTCGGCACGACCATCGGCCGGGAGGCGGCCATCGTGCCCCTCGCCGTCGGCGCCATCCCGTTCTTCGCGCGGCTCGTCGAGACGTCCGTGCGCGAGGTCGACGGCGGTCTCGTCGAGGCCGTGCAGTCGATGGGCGGCAACACCTGGACCGTCGTCCGCAAGGTGCTCGTACCCGAGTCCCTGCCGTCGCTGATCTCGGCCACCACGACCACGATCGTCGCCATCATCGGCTACTCCGCGATGGCTGGCACCGTCGGCGCGGGCGGGCTCGGCGACCTCGCCATCCGCTACGGCTACCAGCGATTCGAGTCCCAGATGATGTGGCTCATCGTCGCGGTCCTCGCCGTCGTCATCGCCGTCGTCCAGTTCGCGGGCGACTCGGGCGCCCGGGTCCTGCACCGCCGCGCCGGCAAGGGCGGCGAACCGCTCCGCTTCCGCGTCCTCGGCGGATTCCTGCCCGGCGGCCCGGCCGGCGCCACCCGCGCCAAGACCGCCGATTCCTGACTCCCCGCCTCACCCGGCGGGTTGCACCACCCATGGAGAAAGGCACTTTTCGTGCGTAACACCACCAAGATCACCGCAGCAGTCCTCGCCACCGGCGCCCTCACCCTGGGCCTGACCGCCTGCGGCTCCGGCTCGTCCGACGACAAGGCCAAGGCGACCGACACCCTCGTCGTCGCGGCCACGCCCGTCCCGCACGCCGAGATCCTCGACTACATCAAGGACCACCTGGCGAAGAAGGCCGGCCTCAAGCTGGAGGTCAAGGAGTTCACCGACTACGTCCAGCCGAACACGGCCACCGAGGACGGGTCCGTCGACGCCAACTACTTCCAGACCCAGCCGTACCTGGAGGACTTCAACAAGAAGAACTCCACGCACCTCGCCTCGGTCGCCACCGTCCACCTGGAGCCCCTCGGTCTCTACTCCGAGAAGGCCAAGAAGGTCGACGAGCTGAAGAAGGGCGGCACCGTCGCCGTCCCGAACGACGCCGACAACGAGGCGCGGGCGCTGCGCTTCCTCGCCTCCACCGGGCTCATCACGCTCAAGAGCGGCTCCGAGGGCACCGCGACCCCGCAGGACATCGAGAAGAACCCGAAGGACCTTCAGTTCAAGGAGATCGAGGCGGCCCAGACCCCCCGCTCCCTGAAGGACGTCGACGCCGCCGTCATCAACGGCAACTACGCGATCGGCGCCGGACTCTCGCCCGCCAAGGACGCCCTGGCCCTGGAGTCCACCAAGAACAACGCGTACAACAACGTCCTCGCCGTGAAGCAGGGCAACGAGAACGACCCGCGCGTGAAGAAGCTCGCGAAGCTCCTCACCTCGCCCGAGGTCAAGAAGTTCATCGAGGACAAGTACAAGGGCTCCGTCCTCCCGTCCTTCTGAGCCCCGCCCTTCCGGCCGGCTTCGTCTCGAACGGGCCCGGGCCCGGGCCGATTTGCGGCCCGCGGCCCGACTCGTCACCGCACGGGGTCCACTCCATTACCCGGAGTGGACCCCGTTGTGCCGTTCAGTGGTTTCATGCTGCATGCTGGGCAGTTCAGAGGACCCGACGGTATATCAGGTCCGAAGTCCCCGACGGTTACGGAGCGTCGCATGACGAGCACCTTCCCCGACATCTCCATCAGCACGGAGCGGTTGGTCCTGCGTGCGCTCGACGAGGACGACGTGCCCGCGCTGACGGAGATGATGAACGACGAGATGGTGGCGGCCTGGACGTCGATCCCCCAGCCGTTCACCGAGGACGGCGCCCGCGACTGGATCGCCGACTACGCCCCCACGGAACGCGCCCGGGGGCGCGGACTCGACCTCGCCGTCACCGAGTTCCTCACCCAGCGACTCGTCGGCGTCATCCAGCTCGGGAAGACCAACTGGCGCGTCAGGTCCACCGAGCTGTCGTACATCATCGCCCCCTGGGCGCGCGGCGAGGGGTACGCGTCCGAGGCCGCGCTCGCCACCGCCCGCTGGCTCTTCCGCGAGCAGAAGTTCGAGCGCGTGGAACTGCGCACGGCAGCGGGCAACACCGCCTCGCAGCAGGTGGCCCAGAAGATCGGGTGCATCAGCGAGGGCGTGCTGCGCAACGCCTGCATAGCCCGCACCCGGACCGAGGACGGGAACTGGGTGGACCTGCGCACCGACTTCATCGTGTGGAGCCTGCTGCCCGAGGACCTCGACGGCATGGACGGCCACCTCACGGACTCGGGCGGCTTCGCCTCCTTCAACGACTGGAACTGACCCGCACCGGCGAACGGGAGCCGTCACGGCGGGGCGTGCACGGTGAGGACGGGTAGTGCGCGGCTCCGGCAGGGCGTGTGCGGCCATGGCCGGTCGTAAGCGGTCACGGGGGGTCATATACGGTCGGGTCGAGTCACATGGGTGTACGGCGGTCAGCTCACCGGATACCGGTCACGCGACCGCGGATACGGCCGCGGATACGGCCGCGGATACGGACGCGGAGCCGGACCGGGACGCGTGGACCCGGGCGCCGTCGTACCGGCTCCTCGCCTCGGCGCGGCGGGCCTGCTCCCCGCGCCACGCCGACCGTCACACGCCCGGCGCGCCGCACCGGGGTACCCTCACCAAGCCCGCCCGGGCTGCACCTGAGACCTGCGAAGACCTGTCTGGAGACTGACGACGATGGCCGACCGGGTCACGGTGATCGGCTGGGACGGCTCGCCGCTGCCCGTTGCGGCGCGCTCCGCTCTCGGTGCCGCCACACTGGTGGCCGGAGCGGCCCATCATCTCGACCTCCCCGAAGTGCCCGAGGGCGCCGAGCGCGTGAGGCTCGGCAGCGTCGGCCTCGCCGCCCGCCGCATCGCGAGCCACCGGGGCACCGCCGTCGTCCTCGCCGACGGGGACCCCGGATTCTTCGGCATCGTACGGACCCTGCGCGCGCCCGAGTTCGGCCTGGAGGTCGAGGTCGTGCCCGCCGTCTCCGCCGTGGCCGCCGCCTTCGCCCGCGCCGGAATGCCCTGGGACGACGCCCAAGTGGTCGTCGCACACAGCCGCACGCTGCGACGCGCGGTGAATGTATGCCGAGCCCACACCAAGGTTGCCGTCCTCACCTCACCCGGCGCCGGGCCCGCCGAACTCGGGCTGCTGCTCGAAGGAGTGCACCGCACCTTCGTCATCTGCGAGGAACTCGGCACCTCCCGGGAACAGGTCACGATCCTCACCTCCGACAAGGCGGCCGACCACACCTGGCGCGACCCGAACGTCGTGATCGTCATCGGCGGCTTCGTCGCCGCGGCCGAGGGCGGCTGGATCGCCGGCCGGGAACCCGCCGGCGGGCCGCGCGGCTGGGCGCTGCCCGCGCGGGCGTACGGCGGCGCCCTCGGCGAGGGCGAGGCGGACCTGCTGCGCGCCGCCCAACTCGCCCGGCTGGGACCGCGCGTCGGCGACCTCGTCTGGGACATCGGCTGCGGCAGCGGTGCCTTCGCCACCGAGGCCGCCCGCACCGGTGCCGCCGTCATCGCGGTCGACCGCAGTCCCGGCTCCTGCGCCCGCACCGAGCACTCGGCCCGCCGCTACGGCGTGCAGATGCAGATCGTGCACGGCAGTGCCCCGCACGTCCTCGAGGACCTGCCCGAACCCGATGTCGTGCGGGTCGGCGGCGGGGGAGCGGCCGTCGTCTCCGCGGTCGCCGACCGCCGTCCCCAGCGGATCGTCGCGCACGCCGCGACCCGTGACGCGGCCGAACTCATCGGCCGCGATCTGAGCGAGCACGGCTACGACGTCGAGTGCGCGCTCATTCAGTCCGTCGAACTCGATACACGGGCCTGGACGGAGAAGGAGCGGAGCGTCGCGTTCCTGCTCAGCGGCCGTCTGCCGGATCGCGCCCCGTGATCCTGTTGTCGTACCGCGCGCGGTAGGCTGGCCGATCGTTGTACCGCTCCTGGGGGTCGGCCTTTCGTAGGTCAATGTCCGGAAAACCCGCCCGTTTTGAGGCGTGTGTGGTACGGCGCAACCCGGAGGACGCGCAACGTGGCGTAGTCCACAGCGGGCTCTCGCGGATCACGCTGTCGCGAGGGCGGGATGACCGGGACAATGCCTGTTAATGGCTTTGTCGTCTTTGTTGGCCGGTCGTACGTGCCGCTGGGCACGCACGCTCGTTCTTCACTGTGGGGCGGTCGGTGCGCCGTTCCGGGCGAGCTGGACTTTGGAGCACTAACCGATGGGCGAGGGGTACGCATGACCGACACCGGCCAGGTCCCGGGCGAGGGAATGCCGGAGAGCGCAGGCATGGTGGAGCAGCCGGGCGTCACCACACCGGGCGCGTACACCTACCTCGACTCTCCCGAGAGCCCCGTCGAGGAGGACGACCTCCTTCTCCTGCCGGGCGCGCCCGGAGCCCAGGGTGCCTGGGGCAACGAGGTGCCGCCGCCGGCCCCGATGCCCTTCTCCGACGAACCCGGCCCGCACGAGACGGACGGACGCGACACCGGCGCGATCGACCTCGGCGCCGTGCGCGCGCCGAGCCCGGCGCCCGTGCCCCAGCCGGCCCCGCAGCCCGTGACGCCGCGCCGTCCGCTGCACCTCGGCCCGCCCACGCCGGACGGATCCTCCAGCCCGGTGCGCTCGCTGGCCGACCGCGGACCCGCGGGCGCCCGCCCGACCACCATGGCCACCCCGGTGACCCCGCTGCGTCAGGCCGGCCCGCCGACCGTCGGTCCCGAGTACCTGGACGTGGCCGCGCCCGTCGACGCCGCGCCGCAGGCCGCGGCGCCGTGGGGGACGGTGCCCGTCGGCGGCGAGGCCGTGACCGCCGTGGCCCACGAGGTGCCGCTGCCCGAGTCCGCCGTGAGCGGGGAACCCGTACCGGTTACCGAGACGCCGCAGGCCGCCGAGGCCGAGCAGGTACCCGGCCTCGTGGCGGCGCCCTTCGTCCACGACCCGGCCCAGCCGCAGGTGCCGGCGGCCGACGGCACGGCGCTCGACCTCCAGGACCAGACCGACCTCCCGGCTCCCGAGGCCGAATCCGCGACGGACGACTCGGCCGCCCGGCAGATCCCCGCCGCCCCGCAGTTCCAGGACGCCCCGGTCGCACCGGCCGCGGCCGACCTCGGGGACCCGGCCGTGAACGAGACGCCCGGGCACGAGGCCGTACCGGCGCAGCCCACCGAGGACACCGGGCACATCGCCGTGCCCGCGCAGCCGCTCGCGCCCGCCGAGGACCCCACGCCGGCCGAGGACCCCGCCGCGCAGGTCCCGGCGCAGCTCGCCGACCAGGACACCCATGCGGCGGACCCGGCCGCCCCCGACGTCCAGGAGGCCGGCTTCACCGAGCCCGCCGTCGAGACGCCGGAGCCCGCCGTCCCCCTCGCGGACGACGCGTCCCTGCCCGGCACGGAGCCGTCCCTCGGCGTCCCGGCCGTCGCCCACGCCTACGAGACCCCGGACTCCGCCCTGTCGGCGCTCTCCGCGCGCTCGGCGGAGGCCTCGCTCGGCGGTCAGGGGCTCGCCCTCGACGCGATCCAGGCCCAGCAGTTCACCGACCGGCTCACCGCCGTGGAGAACGGCGCGGTGCCGTCCGAGGACGGCCCCCTCGCCGACGAGGCCGACGCCCTGCCCGCGTCCGGCACCGTCGACCCGCAGGCCGTGGCCGTCGGCGTGGCCGCGCAGGGCGAGGCCGCCCACCTGGCCGCCGATCCGCACCAGCCCACCGCCGATCCGCACCAGCCCACCGCCGATCCGCACCAGCCGATCGCCGGTCCGTACCACCCGGCGCACGGCGACCAGCACCCCGAGAGCGCCCTGGACGAGGCGGCCGTCCCCGGATTCCCCGGCGCGCCCCTCGTCCCCCAGGCCGACCGGAGTCTCGGCGGATTCGTGTCCGTGGACGGCCCGGTGCCCATGACCGTCCACGCCGACCCGACCCCGCCGCACGGCATGACTCTGGCGCCCGCGCCCGACGAGGAACAGCCTCCCGCGCAGGACCTCCAGGCCGTCGCACCGCTCCCGGCCGAGGAGATTCCCGCGGCGGAGGCCGAGCCGATCGCCCAGGCGTCGGTGCCCGCCCCCCGGGAGGCGGAGGCCGACCCCGAGGCCATGCCCGTGGCGGAGCCGCTCACCGCGGAGCCGGAGCCCATGGCCGCACAGCAAGCGGAGGACCTGCACACGCAGGTCGCCGACCAGGAAGAGAGCACGGCCGTGGTGGAAGACGTACGCGAGTCGACCGGCCCGGCGGCCGCAGGCTTCAACGACGCCGAACGCGAGGCCGTCCTGCGCGTGATCCGCGAGCGCCGCGACATCCGCAACGGCTTCCGCGACGACCCCATCCCGCACGACGTGCTGCTGCGCGTCCTGGAGGCCGCGCACACCGCGCCGTCCGTCGGCCACTCCCAGCCCTGGGACTTCGTCGTCATCCGCTCCGCCGAGACCCGGCGCAGCATGCACGAACTCGCCCAGCGCCAGCGCGAGGCCTACGCCAAGTCGCTTCCCAAGGGCCGCGCCAAGCAGTTCAAGGAAATGAAGATCGAGGCCATCCTCGACACCCCGGTGAACGTCGTCGTCACCGCCGACCCGACCCGTGGCGGACGCCACACCCTCGGCCGGCACACCCAGCCGCAGATGGCCCCGTACTCCGCCGCGCTCGCCGTGGAGAACTTCTGGCTCGCCGCCCGCGCCGAGGGCCTCGGCGTCGGCTGGGTCAGCTTCTTCGACGAGCGCGAGATGGTCCGCGCGCTCGGCCTGCCCGAGCACCTGGAGGTCGTCGCCTACCTGTGCGTCGGGTACGTCGACGAGTTCCCGGAGGAGCCCGAGCTGATGCAGGCCGGCTGGTCCAAGCGCCGCCCCCTGTCGTGGGTCGTCCACGAGGAGACGTACGGCCGTCGCGCGCTGCCCGGCGAGGAGCCGCACGACCTGCTCGCCGAGACGGTCTCCAACATCCGCCCGCTCGACGCCAAGGCGCTCGGCGAGGCGTGGGAGCGCCAGAAGCGGATGACCAAGCCCGCGGGCGCCCTCGGCATGCTGGAGATCATCTCCGCGCAGTTGTCGGGCCTGTCCCGGATGTGCCCGCCGCCGATCCCGGAGCCGGCCGCCGTCGCGATCTTCGCCGGTGACCACGGTGTCCACGCGCAGGGTGTCACCCCCTGGCCGCAGGAGGTCACCGGCCAGATGGTGGCCAACTTCCTCGGCGGCGGCGCGGTCTGCAACGCGTTCGCCAACCAGGTGGGCGCCGAGGTCTGCGTCGTCGACGTGGGCGTCGCCTCCGACCTCCCCGCCACACCGGGTCTGCTGCCGCGCAAGGTCCGGGCGGGCACCGCCGACATGACCACCGGTCCGGCCATGACCCGCGAAGAGGCCGTCGCCGCGCTGGAGGTGGGCATCGAGACGGCCCGCGACCTGGTGGCCGCGGGCAACAAGGCCCTGCTCACCGGCGAGATGGGCATCGCCAACACGACCGCGTCGGCCGCCCTGATCTCGGTGTTCACCGGCGCCGACCCGGCCGAGGTCACGGGCCGCGGCACGGGCATCAACGACGAGACCCTGGCCCGCAAGACCGAGGTCGTCCGGCGCGCCATCGAGTTCCACCAGCCGGACCCGGCGGACCCGATCGGCGTCCTCGCCGCGATCGGCGGCCTGGAGCACGCCGCCATGGTCGGTCTGCTCCTCGGCGGGGCGTCCCTGCGGACGCCGGTGATCCTGGACGGCGTCAGCGCGGGAGCCGCCGCGCTGGTGGCCCGCGCCATCGCCCCCGAGGTCCTGGCCGCCTGCATCGCGGGCCACCGCAGCGCCGAACCGGGACACGTGGCCGCCCTGAACAAGCTGGGCCTGCGCCCGCTGATCGACCTCGACCTGCGCCTCGGTGAGGGCACCGGCGCCCTGCTCGCCCTGCCCATCGTGCAGAGCGCGGCGCGGGCGATGCACGAGGTCGCCACGTTCGACTCGGCCGGGGTGACCGAGAAGTAGGCCCCGGCACCGGTGGGGTGGGGGGGGGGGGGGGGGGGGGGTACCCCCCCCCCCCCCCCCCCCCCCCCCCCCCCCCCCCCACCCCCCCCCCCCCCCCCCCCCCCCCCCCCCCCCCT